>JASGKA010000001.1:0-1435943 GCA_047600985.1 Pyrinomonadaceae bacterium
ACCGGAACGCTCAAACCGTAACGAAGTCCCAATGTGAACGTGACATTCGGCTTTAATTTCCAAGAATCCTGGACGTAGAAATCATATTCCTCTGTCTTGAACTCACGCTTGATACCAGTGTTCGCACCGAGCAGCGAACCGTCCGTTTTGAAGTTAAAGTTTGCTCCATAGCCGCTCAAGCGGCCAATAAGAGCGACCAAAGCTCCTTGTGTCGGAACGTCCCACGCCGAAGCAACGCTTCTGGTAGCTCCCGTTTGAGCGGTGATGTACTGATTGATCGCGGTGCGGGCAACGTTGCTAGCGTAGGCACTTGGATTCGTGATCCCGTTATCGAACGATTTCGAAAAATCGACGCGAGTATTCTTGATCATACGAATGTTCGTACCGAACTGCCACGTATGGTTTCCGTTGATCCAGGTAAGGTCGTCCGTGATGTTAGTCGTCGGATTTGTCCGATTAAATGTACGAACGAATCCGCTTGGCTGAAATATGTAACGGAAGGAGATGGCCGGATCATTTGAATCACCTTGGTTGCTGAACGCGATACGCGTCTGGCCATAGCTTAGCCGATTGGTCAGGCTACTGTTGACCAACCAGGTATGCGACACTGCATATCCCATCGGATGGCTCCAAGTGTTAGTTGCCGGCGTATCGGGAAAATATGAGGCTGCACCGGCGACATCCTGCTGATAGTTTCCGCGTAGCGACAAGACGTGCTTTTGATCACGGGTCAAATTCCAGTCGATGCGGGCCGTGTGAGCATTCTGCTTGACCGGCGTCGATGCATTGAACCGGAAACCGCCGGTGTTCCGACCATCTCCAAGCGTACTGTCGTTAGCACGGTACTTGTTCGCAACCGAAGCAAAAAGCGTTGGCACGAGCGGGTTAACGTCAACCATTGCAACGTTATTGATTGTAAACGTATTTATCGCAGCCGTTCCGATGGTCCATGATCGGCCAGTATTATCGACGAACTGGATCTGGCCGGAGCCGAGACTTGCGAGGGGTACCGTACGCGAAACGGAACTGCCCTTCGCTTCGCGCATACCTTCGTAGTTATAGAAGAAGAACATGCGATCCTTAACGATCGGGCCGCCGAGGCGTCCGCCGAACAGATTTCGGATGAGTTTCGGCCGAGGGATCTTTGCATCGCCTGCTTTTGCAAGTCCCGCGATGACCGACGGGTCCGTGGCAGTGAAGCTGCCAGCAGCATTGTTGAACCAGTCATTCGCGCTGGTCGCGGTGTTGCGGTGATATTCGTAGAGAGCACCCGTGAATTTGTTCGAACCGCTCTTCGTAATAAGCGAGATCTGGGCACCCGACGAGCGGCCCTTGCTAGCGTCAGGATTTGAGGTCGTGACGCGGAACTCATCGACCGAATCCGGGTTAACGCGCAAAACTGAAGCAAATGCAGATCCGGTTTGCGCATCAATTCCTTGTTGTTGGTTGTTGACATCGATCCCATCAAGCGTGATGTTCGCTTGGTCTCTACGTCCGCCGGTCACGGAACCGTCCGGCGTAACACCGGCCTGCAGACTCAGGAGGGCGGCAACGTTGCGTCCCTGAAGTGGTAGCTGCTCGATCTGTTTAGAAACGAACGTATTGCCAAGGCTCGCATCACCAACGTTTACGATGCTTTCAAGACCGCCGGCGTCAACCATGACCGTCTCGGTCACCTGGCCAAGTTCGAGTACGACGTTGATCGTGCTGGTACTGTCTACCGAGGCTTTGAAGTTCGAGACCGTAGCTTTTTTAAAGCCTGTCATTTCGACTTCGATCTTGTACAATCCCGGCGCTGTCGATGGAAATGTGTAAACGCCCGAATCATTCGATACGGCGGAACGTCCGGCACCGCCCTGGGCACCGATGAGTTTTACCGTCGCTCCGGCGACAGCCCGCCCTTGCGGGTCTGTGATAGTTCCGGTCACGGTCGATGTACCAACCTGCGACCACGCAGCCGCAGCAAATAGTACGATCATCAGAGCTGACGTCAAAAAGCTAACAGTCAGGTTCTTATTCTTCATAAATTTCCTCCTGATTTCTCTTGAAAAACCACTACCAAAATGGCAAAAAAGTTCCATTGCACATGGTGTCCGGATCCGTAATGCCGTCGGATCAGAACTGTGTTTTGGATACAAAGAGCTAGCGATCTAAAGATCAATTATTTCCTGCTAAGGTTCTAATTAATGCTAAGAACGAACTAAGCGTAAGTTGTTTGTCACAATTTAATGGATGAACGCTTTTTCAAGGCACAGATTGTGCCCAACCGAGAGGTTTTCTTTGAGTGGCAGCCGGTTACCAACGGTTGATCACCCGACGATCATTCCCGTCATGTCAAACTCGGCAAATAAAGCACTTGCGGCTGTGTGTCTACAGTCCGTTTTTCAGCCGGTTTAACTCTTTACTAAATGGGAACGATCGGTCTAGTTTATAAAGCTCAAAACTCTCGACTAGTTTTATGGAAAGATGTTCAAATAAATGGATTTACGTTGAGTATTGGAACGAATAAGCTGAAATGCGGCTTTCGCAGCCGTTGCTCCCATTCCAGCAGCCGTAACAATAGTTGGGGATACTGGTTCCGCTACATCGCCCGCCGCAAAAACTCCTGGGACACTGGTTCTGCATAATCGGTCAACGACAATGTACCCGGCAGCATCAAGATCGATCTGATCACAAAACTTCTCTGAATTCGGAGCCGCTCCGATGCGTATCAAGACAGCTTCGGCCGGTAAATCTACTACGCCTGTATTGGCATGCATTACGGTCACGCCGCTGACAGTGTCCGTGCCCAAGATCTGAGTGACGACATGCTCAGTAACCAGCTTCAAGTTCGGCATTGACGCAACAACTTCGAGGAATTCCCTCCTGGCTCTGAATACCTCGTTCCGGTGAATCACCGTCACCGACGCAGCGGTCTCACCAAGGATGATCGCATTTTCGATAGCCGCGTCACCGCCGCCTATGATCACGACACGTTTACCGCGTATATTCTCGCGATGTTTAACGCCTGAATCTAGGACACCGCGTCCCGCAAATTCATCTTCTCCGGGAATCCCGAGTTTGCGACGCCTCACACCAGTCGCAAGAATTATCGCATTCGAATTCAGCACCGAGCCGTCTTCCAAACGTATAAGCCGTGCAGCAAGATCGATATTTTCAATGGCCGCGCCTGAACGCAGGTCGATAGAAATACGTCTGATCTGAGAAACAAAACGGTCGCGAAGCTCAACGCCGCCGATTTCATCGATCCCTGGATAGTTACTGATGGGGTTGAAAATATTCAGAAGCTGACCGCCAAACTCGTTATTCTGTTCGATCAGTACGGTGGTCAATCCCAGGTCAACGCACCAGAGCGCCGCCGAGAGCCCTGCCGCCCCTCCCCCGATCACGATCACATCACAATGTTTCTCTATCGCCATCGAATCAAAGCACCGAATTCTGCAATTTTTTGTCAACAGGACGCGCCATTTTCTGTCACTTTCTTCAAGTTTTGCACTAAGACCCAGTCCAGATAAAGTAAACACCAGCTCGACTATAGCCTCATTTTACGGCGATTTATGCTAATTAACAATCCGATGAACCTGCACGGGATTGTGGCATCGGTATTGCTTTTGAGACGGGTGCAAAATTGGGTTTCGGCTCAGTTCTGCCATTCCGCCTCACCAAAAAACTGATCAGATCTTCCCGTAAATCTACTTTATGAGACTAGAACTCGAACCAAGAGCCACTGCCTTCCCTCTCGCCGCTACTGATAAAGCTACTGAGGATGCCTTTGCATCGCTCTCGTGGGATTTTGAATCTCTTTTGAAAAAGGGCGTCGCCGCCGCTCAGGGCGGTGAGCGTGACCAAGCCCGGAAACTGCTGTCACAAGCCACCGCGATCAATCCTACAAGTGAAGACGCGTGGATGTGGCTCGCCTCGATCAGCGATTATCCTGAAGAACTTCTGGCTTTCCTGAATCGTGTTCTTGAGATAAATCCGGAAAACGAGAAAGCAACAGAATGGCGTTCGGCTACCACCTCGCTCCTGGCAAAGACGTTTGTCCAACGTGCTCTTGCGGCTCGAAATGACGGTTCGTTGGAACTCGCCTCGCAGTGCCTCGATCAGGCCCTGTCACACGACGCGGAGTGCGAAAGTGCGTGGTACTGGAAAGCCGCACTCGCCGATTCAGATGACACGAAACTTGAATTCTATGCTCGCACCTTAAGCATCAATCCCGATAATCACGAGGCAGCCGAGGCGGTTGAGAAGATCCATCATTCTCGCACAATGGCCCTGCTCGACGAGGCCCGTGCTTTCGCCGCTCAAGGCGAAACAGAGAAAGCCGTCGAGATGCTCGCTCCGTTATTCGACCACGAATCGGTCGAAATGCGTGAGACCGCCTGGATGACCTTGGCCGACGCGGCGACGTCGGACGATGACAAACTCGAATTTTTTACCAACGTCCTTGAAGTAAATCCCGAAAACAGCCGGGCCCAGGATACGATAGCCGCGATCAACCGCTCGCGTTCGCAGGCAGCTTTTGACGAGGCGAAAGCGGCCGCCGCGGCTGGCGACCAGCAGAAAGCCCTTGAAGTCCTTACCACCTTCCTTGCCGACGTTCCCGATTCGGTCGACGCCTGGCTGCTCAAATCACACCTCTCGGTTGCTCTTGACCAGAAGGTCGAAGCCCTTGAAAAAGCTCTTGAGATCGACCCCGAAAACGCCGCCGCCCGCTCGGGCCTCGCGTTTCTCGCCCTGACATTCGGCTCCGCTCCGGAGCCAAAGGTCGAAGCTGCTCCCGAACCAATTGAAGAGGTCTTCAACGCTCCGGTCGAAGAAACCGTCGTGGAAGAGTTCGAATCTCCGGAAGATGTATTCCTGCCGGAAGCGATGGACGAAGTTCAGGAAGAAGCTCCGGTTTTCGCTATGGAAGAAGCAGCGATGCCTGCGATCGAAGCGGAAACATTCGTTGATGAGTCAGTCGAAGAATCGCGTCCGACCACGCTTCTTGACCCCGCCGTCGAGTTTGCTTACCGCCAGACCGAAGAGACCTTCAACGTTGAAGAGCCGGAAGCCGTCGTCGAAAGCCCATTCGCGACCGCCGCACTTTTTGAACCCGAAGCTGACCCGGTCGTCGAAGAAGTCCACGAAACAGTTGCATTCAGTAGCGAGTCGACCGAGGTGATGGAATTTGCGGCAACCCCTGAGCCAGCTCGCTCGGTCGAAGAATTGTTCGGTCCGGTCGTCGAGGAAGCTGATCCGTCGAGCCAGACGGTCGACAGCTTTGCTCCTTTCGCCCATGAGGCCGTGAACCAAAACCCGTTCGCCGCGGAATCGAACGTCTCGCCATTCGGCAATATGTTCGAGGCTCCTGCGGTCTTTGAAAAAGAAGTTCCCCATTTGGTTGAGATCGCCGAGACTGCTGCAAACGTCTGCCCGTTCTGCACGTCGCCGAATGACCTTCAGGCCTTTGATTGTGCTTCGTGTAACGCCACGCTCACGCTTTCAGATCTCGAAAAGCTTCTCGCCGGCAGCAATGCTGACCGAAGCGTCGTCCAGAACGCCGTGACCAAGATGGAAGCCGAATGGAACATGCGCGAATTCTCAGAAGCAGAATTTACCGCTCTCGCCATTGGCCATTTCAATCTCGGCAACGCCGATCATGGTTTCCGTTATTTGCAGGAAGCTTCGCGGCTGAATCCGAACAACGTGATCCTTTCCGGCCAGATCAACACGCTCGCGATCCGTATGGAAGAGATGAGACGCCAGTCCGAAGCTCACGTCGCGATGCCGAAAGGAAAAAAGATCCTCGTCGTTGACGACAGCCCGACCGTTCGCAAACTGATCTCTGGTAAGCTCGAGAAGTCAGGCCACCTCGTCGTCTGTGCCGTCGACGGCATCGATGCTCTCGCAAAGCTCGAAGAAGGAATGCCCGATCTCGTTCTGCTCGACATCACGATGCCGCGTATGGATGGCTACGAGGTCTGCAAACAGATCCGTTCGACTCCAGCCGGCAAGAATCTTCCAGTCGTAATGATCTCGGGCAAAGACGGTTTCTTTGACAAGGTCCGCGGCCGCATGGCTGGAACCAGCGGCTATGTCACCAAACCGTTCGGCCCTGAAACTCTCATGAAGGCCCTCGAAACTTACCTCCTGCCCGACGAAGTCGAGGCTGTCTAGTTCCCCGCCCGATCCGCTCATGCCCCAGCGGTAACGATGGAAAAACTTCAAACATTTGTAATGGCTGCCGAGGACGATCTCGCTTCTGTCCGGAGCAGCCTTCTTATAGTCGCCCAGACTGGTGACGCGTCGGACCTTGAGGTTCCGCGTCGCAATCTTGCCCGGCTTAAGGGAGCTTCCCTAGCCCATGAGATGCCCGCGATCGTTGATCTCTGCACCGAGTGCGAAGAACTGCTTGACCAGTTCCGAGCGGCGGATAAGGTCTCGCCCGGCTCCGCTTACGCGGCTCTCGATATTATCGCGCGAATCGAGGCGGCCGTCTGGGATGTACCGATGCAGTCGGAGGATTTTCTCTCCGACATTGCCGGATTTATCGACGCATCTTTCGAAGGCCTGATGCCCCAGAAGGACGCCGTAGAACATTTCGAAGAATTTGAAATAGACGAGGAAACCCTCGACATCTTTCGTTCAGAAGCCGACGAGCTTCTGTCGAATATTGCGGAAAATCTCGGTGTTCTCTCCGAGTTTCCCGCCGACCAGAACGCTCTGTGGGAGGTCCGCCGTAACGCCCACACTTTTAAGGGTGCAGCCGGTATTGTTGGGCTCACCGATGCGTCCGAAACCGCTCATCGGATGGAAGACCTGCTCGACAAGATGGTCGAGACGCGTTGTGAGGCCGTTCCCGAGATCCTTGGTTTTCTCGTCGCATCTTCAAAACGCCTGACGGCGATCACTTCTGCAAAAAGCTTCGACGACGACGGCAGTCTCGACCGCTCGTATGCGGCCGCCATGGCGTGCCTCGCCGCATCGGCAAATGCCGAAAAGCACGTGAGTGAAGTCCCCGAGGTCGCCACGCACGCGCCGGTTCGGCCCGACACGGCCCGATCGACCACAACGCCTATCGTCCGCGTCTCGCTCGACCGCCTCGACGAACTTATCAAGATATCCCGTACGCTGATCATGAACCGCTCGGCTATCGAGGAACGGATCGCCGAACTCGGACTGATGCAGCACCAAAGTGCCGATTCGCTGGCGATGTTTGCCGACCTTTTCGCAGCGCAAAAGGCTCTGACCGACGAGGTACAGACAAAGCTGCTGAGCATCCGAATGGTCAAATTTGGCACACTCGAGACAAGGCTCGGCCGCAACATCAACGTCACCTGCGGCGATGAAGGCAAGAAAGCGAGCCTAGAGATCGAGAACGGTGAATTTGAGATAGACACACAGGACATCGACGCTCTGATCGAACCGCTCCTGCATCTGTTGAAGAACGCCGTGGTTCACGGCATCGAATCGCCAGATACACGCCGCCTGATCGGCAAACCGGAGCGCGGACGCATTACCGTTAACGTCGGTTCGAAGGATGGCGGGATCAGAGTTGTGGTGACGGACGACGGGGGCGGCATTTCGCCCGCACGGCTGAAGGAAAAAGCCCTCTCGAGCGGTATTATTACCGAAGATCAGTCCGTTGCTATGACCGACGCTGACGCGATGGAACTCATATTTCACCGCGGCCTGACGACTGCCGGAAAGATCGATCTGAACGCCGGCCGCGGGGTCGGAATGGCGATCGTTAAAGAAGCCATCGAGGCTTGCGGCGGCAGCATCCACGTCCGCTCCGAACCGCAGCGCGGCACGACATTTACAATGCTGATGCCCGTTCGCTCGCACGCCTCAGCGATCGAACCGCCCGCACCTGAACCAGAGCAACCGGAAAGCAATGCAGCACCGCTGGTCCTCATTGTCGATGACAGCCCGAGCATCCGTCGCCAGTCGACCAAGCTCGTCGAACAAGCCGGCCTCCGCGTCATCACAGCCAACAACGGCGCCGACGCCCTCGAACTGCTATTGAGCGGCGACTGGGAACCCGACCTCATCCTCTCCGACGTCGAAATGCCGCAGATCGACGGTTGGGGCCTGCTCGAATACGTCAAAACCGACGACAACTTCGGCCACTTCCCTGTAGTCATGATCACATCGCTAGATGCCGAACAACATCGACAAAGAGCGATGGAATTAGGTGCTTCCGATTACCTAATCAAGCCCCTAAAAGAGCACGATCTCGCACGCGTTATCAAAAATGTAATTTATTCAAAGGCAGCCGAATAGCCGACATTCGCTTGTTTTTTAAGGCCGCGCCAAAAGATTTTGAAGGCACAAGATTCGCTCTAACTCGTGCCTTCACAATTTGTGAACTACGGAGCACATCAGCTTCGTGTTGGCGGTTTGCTTGGCCGGACCTCAACCTTGCTCGGAAGTACACGCGCGTCCATTTTAAGCAGATCAATAACAACCTCCGCGATGTCTTCGGGTTGGATCTGCCATGCTTTGTCTTCCGACGGTGTGTCGTTTCCGAAGTAAGTATTGACGCTTCCGGGACAGATGTAGCTAACTTTTATGTTGTCCTGGCGTACTTCCTGCATCAAGGCCTCGGAAAAGCCGTTCAGGCCGAATTTTGAGGCGTTGTAGGCGGCCATCCTGGGATGGGCATTCTGACCCGCGAGCGATGAAATGTTGATGATATATCCGCCGCCGCGTTTTTTGAGCAACGGAACTGCGTAGTGGCAAGCGTAGTAAACCCCGAGCAGGTTTGTCTCAACCGTCTGTCGGAACTCGTCGGGAGTGATCTGCTCGACGGTCTTACCCATTATCCCGATACCCGCGTTATTTATGAGGATATCGATCCCGTCAAGCACTCGTTCGCAATCGGAGAGAATAGAACGCACTTGTTCAGCATCGCGAACGTCACAATTTCGTCCCACTGCTTTGCCCCTGACCGCTAATCCTCCAAGTGCGTTTTCGACCCCCGAAATCGTTCGCCCGCAAATAAAGACGCTTGCTCCAGCGTCCAGCAAGCGCCCAGCGATTGCGTAGCCGATCCCTTTGGTTCCGCCCGTTACGACGGCGACCTTATTCGCTAAGTTCATATTTTCTATAACTTGAAATCTGCGAGCGGTGCCCCCTTTGGAAACTTGATCTTTGGCGCGTCCTTTCGGCTCAACTCCTTCCATACGATAGTCGCCGTTCCGCTCTGGGCTCGGCGAACCACGCGAAAAACAACGATCTGATCAGCTCTCTTGTCAAAGCCGAGGCTGTGAAATCGGAGTTCATTCATTGTTGATTGATCCGTTACGGGTGGCAGCGAGTTATCCAGCCGATAGGCGATGGTGCGAACGGCATAGGTTGTGTCCGGAACAGGTTTAACGTGCTGGGCGACCGAAAAACCGTTCTGTTCAAATCCGGTTTTGTACCTAACGGAAGCTGCTTTTGCCTCGGCTGCATCGACTGCCGGTTTTTGGTCGGCCAATGTCTTTATCGCTGCGTGTTCGAGATCCACATTCTCTATCGGAACGTCGCCTAATGATACAAAGATCCCTTGTGAAAAGAATGAATTGTTATAAAATTCATCGTTGTTATAGCCAATGTCGTGATAATAGACGTCGGTATAATTGCCGGTGCGGAACGAAAATGATGAGCTTTCCGGCACAAAATCAGTGCAAATCCCGTCGATCCGTATCAGTGTTTCCGAAACGCAGTCGTGATCCGAGAACAGCTTGAATATTCCCGATCGTTCATCAGCAAGAAAGGCTGCATTTTTCGCGATATCCTCACTTGCGACACGACGCATCGCCATAATACGGTCACGCGTTCCTTTATCAAGCGCAGGAGTTTTACGGAGGGTCATAGCGTCTAGCTTGCTCAAGGCGACCATCCTATTCTCAAGCTGTCGCATTTGCGCCATGCGGTTCTCGATATCCGCCTCGACTCGTGCGGCACTTTCCATTTGCTTTCTAAGATCAGTATTTGGCGTGACCGGAATCGCCTGAGCGAATATCGATATGGAGCAAGAACCGACAACAATCAACATTGAGCAAATGGTGAGGTATTTCATAACGGCTCTTTCATTTTTGCGTATTGAGTTTGGGTGCTTCCGAATCTCGTAAGATCGACCATATGATGGTCACTTTCCCGCTGAGGTCGAATCCGACGGTTCGAAAGACGACGATAACGTCGCGCCGTCTATCGTAGTCCAACTCGTTGAATAGTATGCCCTGAAATGATCGAACGACCTCTCCACGATAAGCAACGGAACGCAACGCATAGGTCTTATTTATGTCGGCCGCAATAGAACTTGCGTAACGGAATCCATCGGAATCAACACCCGATCCCAAGATCTTGTTGATATCCGAGACGCTATTTACGTCTGTAGGAGGTCGAAAAGCGGTCAGGTAAGCCATGCCTTTCGATCGCAGATCAACATCCTCGATTGGAATGTCACCTAAATTGACAAAGATCCCCTGTGTGAGGGCGCCAGGTGCGTAGAAGTTGGCACCGCTGAAGGTCATATCCGCAACGCTTCGCATTCTATAGCTTGCGGTTCGGAACGAGTACGCGTTCCCCGCCCCGGGAAATGGAAATTTCAAGCATTCCCCGCCAGGTGCAATAACGCCGATGGTCTCAGCGCAACCGAGGTCTGGCGTGATCGTGAAGATGCCTCTCCCTTCTCGCGACAAGAATGATGCAAATATCTCTTTGACCTCAGGTTTGATCGCGACCGGACTTAGCTCAACGGCAGTAGGCTTTCTGTAGAGCGGCTCGACGTACTTTGCGATCAACGCCTTATTCTCGCGAACCCTTTTTAGCTCCTCTTCTTTCGCAGTATCGGCGTTGTTCCTGAGCCTTCTCAGTTCGTATTCGGTTGGAATGCTGGGTCTGGACTGAGGAAGCGGACCGGCAGACTGCGGCGTAGACGTCGCTGTCTGGAAGCCGAAACTCTCAGTGGAGCCAGCATACCCTAGCAACAAAATTAACACGGCTAAGAATTTCATACCGCATCATCTCCAAAGCTAATATTGTCAGCCCGCAAGTTTGGGCCCCAGCAATTCGTTGACCACCTTCGGATTCGCTTTTCCCTGTGACGCTTTCATAACCTGGCCGACGAAAAATCCGAATAGCTTTTCGTTACCGCCTCGATACGCATCGACGTTTGCCTGGTTCGCGGCGATCACCTCATCAATGATCTTCTCGATCGCTCCCATATCCGAAACCTGCTCAAAACCTTTCTCCTTGATCACCTCCGGAGCCGGCTTTCCGGTCGCGAACATCTCGATCAGGACCTCTTTGCCCTGATTATTGTTGATCGAACCAGAACTGATCGTATTCAGAAGCTCCGCGAGATCCTCAGCGGTCGTCAGGCTTTCGTTGACCGTCTTTCCGGAATTATTTAGTTCTCGCGTCAACTCACCGAGGATCCAGTTCGACGACATTTTCGGATTTGCGGTGATCCGGGCTGTCGTCTCAAAGTACGCCGCCAGCTCCTTATCGCCGACGAGCTGCGAAGCATCTGCAAACGTGATCCCGTAAACATCGATGAATCGGTCGCGCATCGCATCCGGCATCTCGGGCATTTCTTTCTTGACCTGCTCAATAAACTCGGACGAAACCACAAGCGGCTGCAGGTCAGGCTCGGGGAAATAGCGATAATCGTGAGCGTCTTCCTTGCTGCGCATGAACCGCGTGCGGTTGTTCTTCTCGTCCCACAGACGTGATTCCTGATTCACCTCTTCGCCTTTTTCATGAGCTTCGATCTGACGCTCGATCTCATATTCGATCGCCTTTTGCATAAAGCGGACAGAATTGAGATTTTTGAGCTCGACCTTGTTTCTAAATGCCGTCTCCCCAACCTTACGAACCGAAACATTCGCCTCGCAGCGGCAGGTTTCCCTTCTCCATGTCAGCATCGCTCGCTCCGACCCACTGCAACGCACGGCGGACGTGATTCACATAATCATACGCCTGCCACGACGAGCGAAAATCCGGCGAAGTTACGATCTCACCCAGCGGTGTGCCGGCACGATTGAGATCGATGTAGGAATACTTGTCCGTCTCCGGAAGGCCTTCGTGAACATTCTTCCCAGCATCTTCCTCGAGGTGCATTCGCTGGATGTGAATGGTCATCGGCTTCCATTCCTCAACGCGGCCGTGCTCATCGCGGTCAGCAGTGAGAATGGTCAGATGCCCGTTCGCTGAGAAGGGCTTGTCGTACTGCGAGATCTGATAACCTTTCGGCAGGTCGGGATAGAAATAGTTCTTACGCGAAAATACTGACGTTTCCTGGATCTCCAGCCCCAATGCTAGAGCCGCACGAGCACCAAGATCGATCACACGCTTGTTCAAAACCGGCAAAGCTCCCGGTAATCCCAAACACGTCGGACACGTATTCGAATTCGGCTCGCCGCCCGTCTCAACCGCGGACGAGCAAAAGATCTTAGAGTCCGTCGCCAACTGAGCATGGATCTCCATGCCGATAACTGCTTCCCAACCTTCTTTCATAAATTAACTATCTGCGGGGCCTGGCAAACAAGGGCCGCGACGGCGTCCTGTTTCCGGTCGGCCAAAACTGCCCGCCGGCGTAATATCCGGGCTGCTGATATCCCGATCGATTCCGATTTGTCCTGTAACCACGCGAATCAGTCCAGTAGTATTGCGGTACGTAGCTTCGATCTAAGTACTGGACCTGTGGAACAGTTACGATCGTCTGCGTACGATACTCTGCGACACGCTCCAGACGTTCCCGTTCCAATTCTTCGCTTCTCAGTCGTTCCGAGAGTTTTTCCGCAGCGACACGGCTTTCCTCACGGCGTTTTTCGAGTTCCTCAGGCGACGGCATTCCGCGGCTAGCATAATTTTCACGATAATCTCGTTCCGCCGCGAGACGTTCCAGCCGGTATTTTTCTAGGTCGGCGTTCGTTATCGTCTTTCGCTGAGCAGACACCGAAACCACCGTTGCCGCAATAATAAACATCAAAACTGCGAACTTCGCTTTCATATACTCGCCTCCGAATCTTTTGATTTTAACACGGGTACGATGCGAAAAACAGAACAGAAATTTGTCCGCAAAAAATGAAGACGCGAATTGGAAGCAAGCCTCCAACTCGCGTCTTCGGTTGATTCACCTTTACCCGATCCTAAAATCCGAAACTCAGTCCAAAACGCCCAGTCGCACCAGCGGGTCGGAAACCGTTCTCGTAATATTCATTATCAAAAACATTCTCGATCGTGCCGAAAAGCCGCAGTGTCTTGTCGTTCTTAAACCCGAATGTATATCCGGCAGTCAGATCTCCCTTGCGGTTGCCTTTGAATCGGAATACATAGGTCTGGAAAGACGAGTTGCTGAAGATCGGAGCAAGATATGTCGACGTCGCCAGCAGATCGAAGTTGACCCAGAACCGGTTAAACCGCTGCGTCGCCACCAGTGTGAACTGATGGTCGGGAATTCCGAGCGTTCTCAGATTCGAGTTTCCGGTAACCTGCGGAGCTCTCTGAAGACTGTTGGTAAACGTGTACGATGCGAAGATCTCGGTCGACGAGGTCGCGTCTGCCTTCACGCTAAACTCGCCACCTCGTGCGATGCCGCCCTTTTGATTCACGTATCCGCCAAATGGCCGCGTCGTCGATCCGATATTCGCAACCACATTTCCGTAACCGATGATATCCGTCAGTTTTGTGTAGAAATACGTTGCCGATAGTCGAACACGTTCGCTTGCGATGTTCTGTTCCACGCCAGCATCGAATGCGATCGTTTTCTCCGGCTTCAAAAACGGATCGCCTATCGCGGTAAAGCTAGGCGTTCCGAAGCTCGAGAAAAACGAACCAAAACGCTCGTACAACGACGGCACACGATAACCGTTGCCCATGTGCGCCCGCAGTTTTGTGCCGGAACTTCTAAAATAGTACGAGGACGCTCCGTCAAAAGTATAAGCCGTCGGCGGATCGTTAAGCGTTAGATTGTTGTACGGGGCATTTGCGAGGCTAAACCCAGGGCGATCGAGACTGAATTTTTGTACTCGTGCACTTCCAGCAAGCTGTAAACGTCCGTCGGCCAGACTTACGAGATCCTGAACATAAAACGTATTGCTCTTCTGCCCGGCTCGTGTAAAAAAGTTCCCGGTTCCGCTCGGCGTCCGGCCGTCATTGCCGTATTTCTCGCTCTCGAATTCGTATCCGGCAGTAAATTGATTTTGCTCATTCGGCGTCCAATTTACGTGCGGATTTCCCGTATGAACTGTGCCGTCGTAAATGCTCGTCGATGCACTTTGAAACCCTGCACCGAGGGTTCCATTGTCGTTAGTTCTTTTGGTTTTCAGCCCCTGATAATAACCGCCGATCACGAACTTGCTCTTGATGACCTGGTTGACCACAAACTGTCCGCTGAAAGATCGCGACTTTTGTTTGTTATCGGGATCATTCACATCCGGCGTGAAATTCACGCCGGGATTTGCCGCGATTATCGAAGAATTGCTCGACGGCGGCGTACCGAAGGTGTCCGGGCTGGAATTCAACTTTACGTCTGCATCCGAAAAGAAGACACGGCCCGAGATGCTGGTCTTCGAAAAAGGCCGGGCATCAACACGCGTCTGAAAATTAGTATTGTTTGCATCGTCATCACCATCGATGCCTTTTGTGTAAGCGGTTCGCGACACTCCAGCGTTGATCCCAAACTTTCCGTCGGCGGTTCCGTGCGAAATGTTCCCGCGAAAGCGTCCAAGCCCAAGTCCGCCAAAAGCACCGCCGATCTGTCCGTGAGTTCCGGTAAGCGTTTGCGGCGTCTGAAAATCGATCGTTCCGCCGACCGCGTTCGTGCCGTAAAGCGACGAGCCGGAACCACGCAAAACCTCGACCTTCGAAACGCTGGTCAGCGTTAGGTCGCTCAAAAACGAAGATGCATCGCCGTTGATCGCGGTAACATCGCGAAACCTGATGCCGTCGATCAGGATCGCCGTGTCCTGATTCCTCAAGCCGCGAGTTTTTATCGAAGCCGTCCTGCCAAATCCGCCGAGCTGCTGAACGCGAAAACCGGGAATGGTTCGCAGGCTCTCGACCAGCGAAAAATCCGCCCGGTCACGCATTTCCTGACCATCGATCACATCGACGGTTTTCGACACTTGATCGACCGTTTGCGTCGCATCAGCCGAAACTGTCACGGTCTCGCGTATCGGGCCGCAGTTTCGCAGCGTGCCGCATACCTTTGCAGCAGGCAACAGTAGAAGGTCCTCATTATTCGACCTTCCCGCGATTAAGTTGACCTCGATCCGAGCAATCAGATTTGTCGTTCCAACACTTGAACCAGCCTTTGATGCCGAAAGTTGATAAAGTCCGGCCGGTACGTCGCTGAATGTAAAAACTCCCGCTGCGTCCGTGACGACGGAAAATTGTAAGTTTGTATTGCTGGTCGAGGTTAAAGTTACGCTGACGCCCGAAACCGTCGCGTTCGTGATCGTTTTTTGACCCGTGGATGTTTGTTCACGTAAGGTGCCCGTCAGCGATGTTCGCTGTTGAGCAAATGCTGCCGTGGCCGACAGACAGATAAGAATAAATAACTGAATTTTTCGCATAGCTTCCTCTTCCGCCCACACGCGGAATGGTTCAAATACCAAACATTCGAGAAAAGTTCCCGGCTTCTCTTCAAAAGAGTCACGGTTGCGTGGGCAGTGTTGGATTCGCACCAACTTCCTTTGCATTGAATGTCAACGAGTTATGAGTTCCCCCTTCAGGCGATCTGCTGAAGCAGGTACTCAGAACTAAAAAACGTTCGTCACACGAACGTTACCGCTTGCCGGATTTTTGTCCAGCAGAACGTTTACACCGAAAACATCACTAATATTCTCGCCAGTCAAAACCTTTTCCGGCGTTCCAGCAGCGGCGATCCGCCCGCGGCTGAGCATTACGATCTCATCGGCAAACTCGGCGGCGAGATTCAGGTCGTGCGTGATCACAATGGCCGCGTAATTACTTTGTACGCACCGCTCCCGAACCAGCCGAAACATCATCGCCTGATGTGCAAGATCGAGATTCGCCGTCGGCTCATCGAGTAACAGTATCCTGGCTCCCGTGGCAATAGCTCTCGCCAAAACAACCCTTTGCCGCTCTCCGCCCGAGAGGTGATTCATCAATCTCGTTTCAAACCCAGCGAGGTCGCAATCATTCAGGGCCTTTTTTGCGAATTCAATATCCGCTTCCGTTTCCCATCCAAAAGCGTCCGCCATGAATGAACCGTCCCGAAAGCACAAACTCCAAAACCGTCACCGGAAATCGCGTCTCATTCTCCTGTGCAACTACCGCGATGCTCTTTGCTATTTCACGCCTCGATATTTTCACGATAGACGCCCCACCAAGCGTGATCTCACCGAATGAGACTGGCAAAGTTCCGTTCAGCGATTTGATAAGCGTGGTCTTTCCCGCACCGTTCGCTCCAAGAAGAACTACTATCCTTCCCGGAGCGAGAGTCAGCGAAATATCCAGCAAAACCTCGCACGAGCCGTAACTTATCGATATATTCTTAACCCCAAGCATCGCAACTTCACTAGTTTCGCCGCAACAAATAGATAAACATCGGCGCTCCGATCAGTGCCGTGATCGCACCGACCGGCAATTCTCGCGGAGCGATCGCGGTCCGGGCGATCGTGTCTGCAAAAACGACGAATATTGCACCCGCGATCGCCGAGAACGGCACGACCATACGGTTGTCGCTCCCGACGCTCAGCCTGACCAGATGCGGCACGATCAATCCCACATAACCGACCGAACCACTCGCCGCAACCGCCGCACCGACGACCAAACTCGAGGCCCCAAAAACCAGCATTCGAACCCGACCGACCTCGACCCCGAAATCGAAAGCGTCGCGTTCCCCGACCATCATCAGATTCAAAGCCCGAGCCTGCGACATCATGACTATCGTTCCGACGATAACCGCTCCAAGGCTCAGGTAAACGCCGTTCCAGGACGCCTGCGAAAGATCGCCAAGCAGCCAAAACGTAAAGCTCCTGAGTTTCGCCGCATCGAGCAGCGTCGTCAGCATCACGATCACCGACGACAAAAACGTCGTCACGATCACGCCGGACAGAACCAGCCGCTCAACGTTCATCCCCGAACGGCTCTTTGCCATCCGATAAACTGCGATCGTTGCAACACCAGCTCCTGCAAACGCCAGCAACGGACGCGTGATCTCAAGACTCTGAAAAAATACAAAAGCCAGCATCGTCCCCAACGCCGCTCCATTCGAAACGCCTAGCAAATAAGGCTCAGCCAGCGGATTCCTCAGCAGCGATTGCAACCCCGCACCCGCAACCGCCAAACTCGCCCCAACACAAGCCCCAAGCAGAATTCGCGGCAGCCGAATATCAAACAATATCGACGCCTGCTGATCGTTCAGATCGAATATCGGCAACCGCTCGGCTCCCAACAAGGCAGCCAGAATTATTGCCGCAGCCAGTGCGGCAAGTAATGAGATCCCAATGATGATTGCCTTACGATTCACGCTTTTGTTTCGAAATAAGTGATAACTGAAAAGTTATCACTTATAACCTATCAGTTCTCACTTATTCCGAAATTTCTCCGGATGCAGATCACGCGCGATCTGCTCCAGTGCGTCGACCAATCGTGGCCCGGGACGCGAGATAATGTCGGCGTTGATCTTGTAAACTCGTCCGTTTTTTACCGCTGGCGAATTCTTGAAGGCGTCGTTTGGCTCCTTATTGTCTTCTGATTCAGAGAGAATGATCGCCTCCGGATTTAGAGCCAGAGCCGTTTCTTTACTCAGTTTGGGATAGGCGGATCCGACATTCGCGGTAGCAGATTTTCCACCTGCTCGAGCGATAACCTCAGTTATAAAAGAATCTTTACCTATCGTGAATAATGGCTCTTTTGAAATCTGGACAAAAACCGGGACAGGTTGTACCCGCTTTTCGTATTCTTCGACCGTTTCATCCCGTTGGAGCCTAAATTCGCCCAACTCATTGTTTCGATCCTGCAGGTTGTATATGAGTGGCAAGGCTGTTTGGTCGGTAGCAAACATAATCGCAAACTGTTCGAGATTGTGAATTACTCCGTCCAATGACCATGGATCTGTGACATAAACCGCGATCCCATTCGCCTCAAGCGTTTTCGTAAAAGTCTCGATCTGCGAAGCCGTCGATACAAAAACTACATCCGGCTTCAGGGCGATGATCGATTCCATGTTCGGGTTCATCGTGTCGCCGATCTTGGCTATTAATTTGGCTTCTTCAGGGTAGTTGCAGAATGTCGTGACGCCGACCAGTCGATCGCCTGCGCCGACCGCGAAGATGTTTTCCGTTAAATTGGGAGCGAGCGAGATGGCCCGGTTGATCTTGGTCGGCAGCAAAATGGTGCGGCCAAGATCATCAGTAACCTGCCGCATCGGAACGCTGGCTGAGATATTCGCATTGTTTCCTGGGTTCGTCGTTCGGCAGGCGGAAGCCAAAACGAGTGCGAGCATCGCTGCCGCGAAAACGGACCGTCTCCAGAGACTAAAACTGATCAATTTATCCAAATACAACAAAACACCTCGCTTTTCTGCGTCGGTCGACCAGAAAAACAAGGCGTTTCAAAATTTGACTGAATTGAAAGGCTCGTCTGCCTGTGATGTTTTGACGCGAAACATCTGTAAGGGCGGTAAGTGCGTTTGAGACAGGATCCTGACTTAGCACAGTTTCTGTGCATCACAGTGACGCGATCGTGCGGGCATTTCACCCGGCTTTTCCTGCTGTTAACCGACGTCGGTCGGCATCTCAAGCATTTCGGTTATCAAAAGAGCAAACGCAATTGTCCGCCTTAACAAGGCTTAAGTCAATGCGCTCAAAAACACTGGTCCGGCACGTTCTCGAGTGTTCTCGTCATCAGCATATCTACGACAGCATTAAAATCGCCGCCGGTTTCCTCATAAATGCGAAGCTGCTCGTCCGCCGATGTCCCGCGTTCGAGGATCGTGTGGATATGTTCGACCTCTTTGCGAGAACCAAGCGGATCGAGTACGTCATCGACAAAATCGAGCAGTTCGCGAATGAGATCTTTGACCGGGACTTCCTTCTGCTTGCCGAGATCGAGCAGTTTGCCGTCGAGACCGTAGCGGATCGCACGCCATTTATTTTCGAGGATCAACCGACGGTGATAGATGCGGAAACCGAGGTTGCCATCATTAAGCACCATCAATTTCGCAACGATCGCCTGGAAAAGGGCAGCGATCGCGATCGTGTCGTCGACGCGGGTCGGGATGTCGCAAATGCGGAATTCGAGCGTCGGGAACAGGTAGTGCGGCCGGACGTCCCACCAGACCTTCGAGCCGTTCTCCATGCAGTTCATTTTGACCAGCAAGTCAACGTACGCCTGGAATTGAGCGTACGATTCGAAAGTGTCCGGAATCTCAGTTCGCGGGAACTTCTTAAAGACCTCGGAACGATAAGATTTCAAGCCGGTATTAAACCCGAGCCAAAATGGCGACGAAGTCGTCAGTGCCAGCACGTGCGGCAGGAAATAGCGGGCCGCATTCATCACCTGAATGCGCTTTTCCATATCGGGAATCCCGACATGAACGTGCAGCCCAAAGATCAGAAGGCTGCGGGCGACCATCTGTAGTTCGTCGACCAGCAGTTTATATCGGTCACCGTCGTATATCTCCTGATCCGACCACTTCGAGAACGGGTGCGTCGAAGCGGCAACGATGGCCATACCTTTCTTTCGAGCAAGGCCGGAAATGATGCATCTCAGCTTTGAAAGATCCTCACGAGCTTCCTGAATATTCGCGCAGACACCAGTGCCGACCTCGATCATCGACTGGATCATTTCGGGCTTTATCTGCTCACCGAGCAGCAATTTGCCTTCGTCGAGTATCTCAGAAACGTGAGATTTTAACTCTCGTGTTTCCGGATCGACGATCTGAAATTCCTCTTCAATGCCCAGCGTGAATTGATCAAACATATATTGTTTTAGTCGACGGTCCGAGGTCTAGGTTTCTAGGTCAGTTCATTCAAAAATTCCGCATCCGCATCCGCGAGGTCCTTAAATCTGACGCCAACGCCGTGGCCCGGATCTGAATATACGACGGTTCCGAGGATATTCATCCCGCGTTCGCCAATGTTCAGGGCCATTACGATCGGGGTGCCAATATCGAGCGGCGCGGTCGTCGTCATATACAATCCGCCCGAGCCGATGTCGCGCGTATTCGCGATGCCAGTGCCGTCGCCGCCCTCAAAGCGGACATCGACGATCAGTTTTTTACGGTCTGAGGTGCGACGTTCTGATGGTAAACGTGCATCACTGAGGTCTGTTGCAGTCATAAATTGTGTGAGTTCTTTCCCAGAATTAGATTTGTGATGAATCTGCTTCACATTCTAACCCAAACTATTTGTAATACATAGGAAAATATCGCGTGAACCAAACGAAATTCGCGACAGAATCTTAAGCGAAGCGTGACTGGAGCGGCAAGCATCCCTGCTTGCCACACTGCGGCTTCCGCAGTGTTAAGGCTCTCGATACAATCCAACCGAATTTCCACGCCAAACTCACAACACCGACGAAGCGTCGGTGTGGCAAGCAGGGATGCTCGCCGCTCCAGTCACGCTTCGCTCCAGTCGCGCTTCGCTTAGCTTTTTCCGGCTAGCTCTTTCGCGACCTTCAAAAACGCTTTCGCAGCGTGTGACAGCTCCGAGTTTCGTCGGTAAATGATGTTGAGCTTTCTCTCCAGCTTCATCTCCTTTACAGAAAGCTCCTTCAGCAATCCGGCGTTGATCTCGGCTCTTGCAGTGATCCGCGGGACAAGGGCAAGACCGACGCCGCGGGCGACGAGGCGTTTGATGGCTTCGAGCGAGGGCAGCTCGACCGAGATGTTAAGCCGCGTTTTGTGTTTTTCGAACGTCTCGATGACCTTCTGCCGGTACGGCGACGGCGCGTTGTGGGCGACGAATGTCTCGGTCCCGAGATCCTTGATCGAAACCTCACTCGAATTCGCCAGATGATGCTTTGGCGAAACGACCAGCACAAGCTCATCGCTCATCGCACTCACGGAGCGGAGCGAATCGTCATTCGGCGTGAAAGAGATGATGCCGAGTTCGACTTCCCGGGCGGTGATCTGTTTCGGAATGCGGCTTGCGACGCCGCGTTGGACCTCGATCTTGATCTGCGGATGCTGTTTTCTGAATTCTTCGATGACCGGCAACAGATAAAAGACGGTGTGTTCGTTCGCGGCTGATCGTGACCTTTCCGTGCTGCAGATCACGCATTTCGGTGATCGCCTGCTGGGCATGCTGCCGCAGATTGAGCATCTGCTTGGCGTGACTGAGCAGAACTTCACCCGCAAATGTCAGCGTACCGTCCTTCGACGAGCGGTCAAATAGTTTCTCGCCGATCTCGCTCTCCAAACGCCTGATCGCCTGGCTGATCGCCGGCTGTGTGCGATTCAGCACCTCGGCGGCACGCGAGAAACTGCGTTCACGGGCGACTGTCACTAAAACTTCAAGCTGATTAATATCCATCGCATCTCGGCGGAGAGGTTATAGCATTATCTATTATATAACGTCAGTGTATTGCTAAATCGCCGCAGAGCAAACCCCGCGACACACCAAACCCGACGACCAAATTATAATTTCATAACCATACATTATGCAAATATCAGTAACATAATATTGACTTATCGGTTAACGCTTGTATAACATCAGGCTAGACGGGGCAAATACGCTCGTTTGCCGTTTCGTCGCCTCTGGAGAAAACATATGAGTAAGAAGAGAATTGCGATATTCGACACGACTTTGCGTGATGGTGAGCAGTCGCCGGGCTGCTCTATGTATCTCGAGGAAAAGATCTCAATGGCACGCCAGCTCGAAAGGCTCGGCGTTGACGTGATCGAGGCTGGTTTCCCCTTCGCCTCCGAAGGCGATTTCAAATCCGTGGTCGCTGTCGCCGAAGAATGCCGCAACACGACCATCGCCGCTCTCTGCCGCACGGTCACATCTGACATTCACAGTGCCGCAAACGCTCTGAAAAAAGCCAAACGGGCCCGCATTCACACCTTCGTCGCAACATCTGACATTCATCTTCAGTACAAACTAAAGAAAAGCCGCGACGAGGTCATCGAGATGGCTTCGCACGCCGTTGCCGCCGCTCGCGAATGCGTCGATGAGGTCGAATTTTCGGCTGAAGACGCGACGCGCAGCGATGTCGATTTCCTCTGCCAGGTGTTCAATGCCGCCGTCGATGCCGGGGCGACCGTTTTGAACGTTCCCGACACCGTCGGCTACACGCTGCCAAATGAGTACGCCGCTCTGATCGCCGCCGTCAAAGAACGAGTGGTCGGCGACAAAGACGTGACCATCAGCGTCCACTGTCACAACGATCTCGGCCTCGCCGTTGCCAACAGCCTCGCCGCGGTCGAAGCCGGAGCCACACAGGTCGAATGTACTATTAATGGCGTCGGCGAACGAGCCGGAAACGCTTCACTCGAGGAACTGATCATGGCAATGGCCGTCAGGGCCGACAAAATGCCGTTTGAGAACGGCATCGACCGCACGCAGCTTTATCCGGCGAGCCAGCTTTTGTCGTCGATCGTTGGCTTCAGCGTACAGCCGAACAAAGCCATCGTTGGCCGCAATGCGTTTGCCCACGAATCGGGCATTCACCAGCACGGCGTTTTGAGCAATCCGCTTTGTTACGAGATAATGACGCCCGAATCGGTCGGCGTTCCGACGAACAGCATCGTCCTCGGCAAACACTCAGGCCGCCACGCCCTGATCGCCCGTTACAAAGCTCTCGGCTTCAGCCTGAACGACAGCGAGATCGCCAATATCTACCCGCGTTTCATCGCCTTGGCCGACCGCAAAAAGAACGTGTACGACCAGGACCTAATGGCCCTCGCACCATCAAGAGTACCGACGGCATTTGCTGCTTGAGAGTTATTGACCACAGATGGACACAGATAGACACAGATAAGAACATCTGTTTTGGATCGATCTCCTATCTGTGTTTATCCGTGTTCATCTGTGGTCAAATTTCCTACTGCGTTTTGAATATATGAAGATAACGATCCTACCAGGTGACGGTATTGGGCCTGAAGTTTGTCGACAGTCGGTCAATGTTTTGACCGAGGTCGCCGCTGCGTTCGACATCTCGATCGAGACCGAAGAACACCTGATCGGCGGTGCCGCCATCAAAGCCGCCGGTTCGCCTTTCCCTGCCGAAACCGAAGCGGCGTGTGTCGCGAGCGACGCCGTTCTGCTCGGTGCGGTCGGCTCGCCCGAATTCGATCACCTTCTACCGCACGAACGCCCCGAGATCGGTTTGTTAAAACTCCGCCAAGCTCTCGGCGGATTCGCGAATCTTCGCCCCGCAACCGCAGTTCCGGCTTTGATCGATTCGTCGCCGCTTCGCCACGAGATATTTGAGGGAACCGACTTGCTCATCGTCCGCGAACTGCTCGGCGGCCTCTATTTCGGCACACCGCGTGGTTTTAACGACGACAATTCGGAAGGCTATAACACAATGCGATACTCGGCCACCGAGGTCGAACGCGTCGCTCATGTAGCGTTTCAGTCAGCCCGCGGCCGCCGTAAAAAGCTGACCTCTGTCGATAAAGCGAACGTTCTCGAAACCTCTCAGCTCTGGCGCAAAACTGTGACGAAAGTCGCGGAGCAATATCCCGATGTCGCTCTCGATCACTTGTTCGTTGACGCCTGTGCGATGCATCTCGTGACAAATCCGACGCAGTTCGACGTGATCCTGACCGAGAACCTTTTCGGCGACATCCTGTCCGACGAAGCCGCCGTTCTGACCGGCTCGCTAGGAATGCTGCCGTCGGCAACGATCGGCGGAGCGGTCGATTTTTACGAACCGATCCACGGCTCAGCCCCGGAAATTGCCGGTAAAAATATCGCCAATCCACTTGGGGCGATAGCCTCGGCCGCTATGCTCCTCAGATACACAGCGAAAAACGAACTGGCAGCCGCGGCGATCGAAAAAGCGATCCATTGGGTCCTCGAAAAGGGCCACCGAACAGCTGATATCGCCGGAGTTGGCGGTAAGGTCGTAAATTCGACCACCGAAATGGGAGCCATGGTCGCCAGCCGCGCAGTCGAATTTGCCAACGTAAACAACGCGTACCACGCCGTTTAGTCAGAACCACCTGCGGTAGCGGGTGGTTAAATATATGCTTTTGATAAACCACCCGCTACCGCAGGCGGTTCTGACCTATGAAAACCCTCTACGATAAGATCTGGGACCGACACTTAGTCCACGCCGAAGCCGGAAAGCCATCGCTGCTCTACATCGACCTGCATCTGATCCACGAAGTGACCAGCCCGCAGGCTTTTGAGGGATTGCGGCTGGCTGGGCGAAAGCTTCGCCGGCCGGAGCTAACATTCGGCACGATCGATCACGCTATTCCGACGATCAACCGCAACCTGCCGTTCAAGGACCCGATCGCCGCACAGCAGGTTAAAACACTTCGCGAAAACTGCCGTGAATTCGGCGTAAAACTCTACGACCTCGACCGCATCGAGCAAGGCATTATCCACGTTTTCGGCCCAGAACAAGGCCTGACGCAGCCCGGAATGACGATCGTCTGCGGCGATTCGCACACCTCCACGCACGGAGCCTTCGGAGCACTCGCCTTCGGCATCGGAACCAGCGAGGTCGAACACGTTTTCGCTACGCAATGCCTGCAGCAGAATAAAGCAAAGAATTTTCGCGTGAATGTCGAAGGCGATCTCCCCTTCGGCGTTACCGCCAAAGACGTTATTCTCGGCATCATCAACCAGATCGGAGCAAACGGCGGTGTCGGCCATGTGATCGAATATTCAGGCTCGACCTTCCGCAACATGTCGATGGAAGGCCGCATGACCGTCTGCAACATGAGCATCGAAGGCGGAGCAAAAGCCGGACTGATAGCTCCGGACGAGACGACTTTTGACTACATCAAGGGCAGGCCATTCGCACCGCAAAACTGGGACGAGGCGGTCGTGGACTGGAAAACGTTGACCACTGACGAAGGTGCTAATTTCGACAAGTCGGTCGAGATCGACGCCGCTTCGCTCGAGCCGTTCGTGACGTGGGGAACCTCGCCGGACATGTCGGTCAAGATCAGCGACGATGTACCCGATCTGAGCGATGCCCGTGACGAGAACGAGGCCCGTTCGTTCGAACGAATGTACGAATACATGGGCGTCGAGCCTTCGCAGCGGATCGACCAGATCGCGATCAACCGCGCATTTATCGGCTCGTGCACAAATTCCCGCATCGAAGACCTGCGCGAAGCAGCAAAGGTCGCTAAAGGTTACAGCGTCAGCGCAAACGTCAACGCGATGATCGTTCCCGGTTCGATGCAGATCAAAAAACAGGCCGAGGAAGAAGGTTTGGCCAAGATCTTCGTCGACGCCGGATTCGAATGGCGCGACGCCGGCTGCTCAATGTGCCTCGCCATGAACGAAGACATTCTACAACCCGGCGAACGCTGCGCTTCGACGAGCAACCGCAATTTCGAAGGCCGTCAAGGCCGCGGCGGACGAACGCACCTAGTCTCCCCAATGATGGCCGCAGCAGCGGCGATCGCGGGACATTTTGTTGATGTGCGTGACTGGAAGTTTAGGGACTGAAGGCGGAAGAAATTAACAGGGATAAAAAGGATGGAGGAGATGTTTTGAAGAAAGCCTAGATGCTCTCGAGCTATTGTTTCCTTATCCACTTTATCCCCTTGATCCCTGTAAACCTTCTCTGCGACTTTGCAGTGAAAAGCTATGAACAAATTCACAACATTCGAAGGATCGGTCGCCCCTCTGTTTCAGACAAATATTGACACCGACCAGATCATTCCGAAACAGTTCCTCACCCGTATCGAGCGAACCGGTTACGGGGCGTTTTTATTCAATGACTGGCGGCTGAATCCTGATGGTTCGCCGAAAGCCGATTTTGTACTTAATGATCCGAAATACGCCGGAGCTTCGATCCTCGTCGCCGGAGCAAATTTCGGTTGTGGCTCTTCACGTGAGCACGCGGCCTGGAGCCTGATGGACTACGGTTTTCGAGCCGTGATCGCACCGGCATTCGGCGATATCTTTTATAACAACAGCCTGAAAAATGGCTTTCTGCCAGTTCGACTCGATGAAAAGATTGTCGAAGGCATCGTCGAAAAAGCGAAAACGCTCGACAATTACAAGCTCACCATCGACCTCGAACATAAAACCGTAACTGACGCCCACGGCCTCACCGCCGCATTCGAGATCGACGAATTCCGGCGCTACTGTCTGATGAACGGGCTCGATGACATTGGGTTGACGTTGCAAAATGAGGACAAGATCACCGCTTACGAGAAGAGAACCGGCGTTGCGTCGCATTTTGCTGGAGCGTGAGATGTTTGCAATTTGAACCGCGTCAAGCTACGATAATTGTTCGTTAAACTGAGCTTTTATGGTTTAGCCTGGCCGAATAGCGGCTTTTTCATTATGGGATTTTCGACCGTCGCCATTCACGCAGGCAACGAGCCTGACGCTACCACCGGAGCGGTCAGTGTTCCGATCTATCAAACCTCAACTTACAAGCAGGAAGCTCTCGGAAAGCCAACCGGCGGCTACGAATACGCCCGAACACAAAACCCAACTCGATCAGCTCTCGAACGAAACATTTCGGCACTGGAAAACGCCAAATTCGGCTTCGCCTTCGCATCTGGAATGTCAGCGATCGATACCACTCTAAAGCTTGTAAAAGCTGGCGAACACGTAATTCTCGGCGACAACACCTACGGCGGCACCTTTCGACTTTTCAATCGAATCCTCAAGGATTACGGTGTTGAATTTGACCTCGCCGATACATCTGACCTCTCAAATCTCGAAAGAGCATTCAAACCGAACACGAAAATGGTCTTTGTCGAAACTCCGACAAATCCGATCATGACGATCACGGACCTGAAAGGCGTTTCGGATCTCGCTCATGCAAATGGGGCCAAGGTCGTCTGCGACAACACGTTCATGTCGCCGTATTTTCAACGGCCGATCGACCTAGGCGTCGATATCGTCGTTCATTCGACCACCAAATATCTGAACGGCCATTCCGACAGCGTCGGCGGCTTTGTTGCTCTCAATGATGAGAAAGACGCGGAGTGGATCGGCTTTGTGCAGAACGCGATCGGAGCGATACTGTCGCCGATGGATTCGTTTCTTGTGCTTCGCGGGACAAAGACTTTGGCGGTCCGCATGGACGCCCACGATAAGAATGGCCGCATGGTCGCGAATTTCCTTGCCGAACACCCGAAAGTAGAAAAAGTTTACTATCCCGGCCTCGCCTCGCACCCGCAGCACGAATTGGCAAAACGCCAGCAAACCGGCTTCGGCGGAATGGTGTCGTTCGAGACCGGCTCGATTGAAAATGCACGAAAGGTGCTCGAAGGCGTAAAGCTCTGCACGCTTGGCGAAAGCCTCGGCGGCGTCGAAAGCCTGATCTCGCATCCGGCATCGATGACACACGCGTCCGTTCCAGAGGAAACGCGTGCTAAACTAGGAATTACCGACGGCCTGGTCCGCGTCTCGGTCGGCATAGAGGATATCGAAGATATCTTAGAAGACCTCGATCAGGCACTTTCGTAGTCGAGAGGCACGGGATTCTTTTTGACTCACGACTCACGACTCTATAAACTCTTGACTGGCTAAAATATGTTCACTGTTGAGACACACGCCGCCTCGCACATCGGACGCGTCCGAAAAGGAAACGAGGACAACTACCTTCTGCTAAACATCTCGGACGCCAAGGCGTGGACGAGTTCGCAGGAGGACGGCGAATTTGTCGTTGAAAGCCAGAAATTCGAGATCAATGCCAATGGCGTTGTGATGGCGGTGTCGGACGGAATGGGCGGAGCACTCGCTGGCGAAGTCGCCAGCACAATGGCGGTCGAGACGGTCAGCGAAAAGATGCTCGACGACGATTCAGATCACACGTTATCGCCTGAGGAGCACGACCATTACCTCATTAGTCGGTTATACAACGCAACCGTATTTGCAAATTATCTTATTCACCAGCAAGGCCGAACCGATCCGCAGTTTCAGGGAATGGGAGCGACCTTCACGGGGCTTGGCGTAACACCGGCGGCCGCTGATATCATCCAGGTCGGCGACAGCCGTGCGTATCTTGTTCGCGGCGGCAAGATCTATCAGGTTACCAAAGATCAATCGCTCGTCCAGCAATTGATCGATGCTCAACAGATCTCACCCGAAGAAGCCGAAACGCACACTCTAAAGAACGTTATCCTTCAAGCTCTCGGAGCTCAAAACGAGATATACCCGGTCTCTGCCCGCGTCGCGCCATGCCGGAATGACATCTTCCTCCTTTGCAGTGACGGCCTTTCAAACAAGGTCAGCGCGACCGAGATGCAGCAGATCGTGACGGATAACGTTGACGGGCTTCAGAATGCTTGTGCCGAACTCGTAAAGCTCGCAAATCAGAATGGCGGCGAAGATAATATTACAGTCGTGATCGCCAAGTTCTCAGGTGAGGGACTCGAGGAACCAACCGAAGAGGGCGTAAAGCTCGAGTTGATCGATCTGGGCGGAATTCACGATACGGCTGACCAGGATCTTGGGAACGAGGACACCACCGAGATCATGAACCGTGAAGAAGTTTAGTTTAGTTTTCTTTCCGCCACTCCGGAAGTTCATCTGTCACTCGCCTCACGTATATAGAAGAACCTCTAACCTCGACAACCTCGACCTTTTCACCTTGGACAAGTTCCGATTCGCCTTCGATCGGAAACGCGGTCCATGTAGAACCGAAAACCTTAACAGCTCCTTCGTTCAAAGCACCGCGGCTCGCCTCAGAAACCGTCCCGATCTTGCCGGGCAATGCATCGACACCGGATTTCATTGCGTTCTTGTCATCGTGAGAGAAATAGGTGGAAAATATCGTCCGAGACATCGCCGTCAGTCCGATCGAAACTATCGCAAATACCAAAAACTGAAGTAAAAGCCCGCCGCCCAACACACCGACCAGAGCCGCCGCGATCGCACCGATCCCGAACCACAATAAAAAGAACCCAAGCGTAAAGACCTCCGCCACAATAAGTCCCACACCCAGGATCAGCCACAATATCCAACCAACTTGCTCCATTGTAAGGATTATTACACGAATCGAAGCCAGTCGTAATAACAACTGATCGATTCAAGACTGACAACGAATAGATCTCGTGCTAATCTCTAATACGGTTGCTGGGGTGGCGGAATTGGTAGACGCCCAGGACTTAAAATCCTGTGTTCTTAGGAGCGTACGGGTTCGATTCCCGTCCCCAGTACCATCATTAAGCTTGATAAGGCTCCATTTTATGGAGCCTTTTGATTGCTACTTAATGGTTTCTGATCGAATTTCGAGATGGTTCTCGATCTCTTTCGGTCCTCCGCGATAACGACAAATTTTTTGAAGGCGATCGGAATCGCGTCGGTGTAGAGCCCAGGTTGGCCCATTTTGTACGCAAGTGGAGTGTCTACTGAACGAACGAATCTGTGGTTTATATACAGGTCAACCGAGCTTCCCTTGTCCCGCACTTCGAGGACGTTTTCCTTCCGGCCGCCAAGGATCAGTGAAGAACGTGTCCATTTTATAACATCTTTTTCCTTGTTAGCCGCATGCCGGGCTACTCGGTATCGACGAGTTATAGTATCGATCACGAATACATAGTCCTGAACTAGCGGCTGCGGATCGCTATGAAACAGCAATCCATAACCCAACTGTGTACGAAGGCCGTGCACATTTCGGAGGGTTACAGTTACATTAGACCCACTGGTTGTGTAGTCTTCCGGAGCAACGAGGACGTAATAGAACCTATCACGCCTTTTGGAGCGCATATAAAATTCACCACGAGAGAAGGCGGTATTTCCAAGCTTGGAATACTCCTTGACCCAGAATTCGAGGTCGATCTCTTCGGTAATTGGATCCGCGTAGGGCTCTTGACCAACTGCGATGCTCAAAGATAAAGCTAGAAGAAGGACGAGCGAAAGAACAACTTTCACATCCCGCCCCGAAGAGAGAAAAGCGTTTCTCATGATCGAATTCTACTCTACTCAGACGGGCGCGAGTCCATTTGAAAAACCAACTTTCCGCCGCGGTTAATTTCATCGAACGTCAGATATTTTCGATCCACTTCCCTTCCGTTTAACGTAACGCGGCGAACGTATACATTCTTTTCGCTTTGGCCGACAACAGCGATCGATAGCGTTCTGCCGTTTTCGAGCCGCATAACTGCCGTTTTTACAACCGGACTGCCTAGCGAATATTGTCCTGAGCCCGGTGCCACAGGATAAAAGCCCAAGGCTGTGAAGAGATACCACGCGGACATCTGGCCGCAATCGTCGTTGCCGCCGAGACCATCGGGGGTGGGTTTGTACTGATTTTTCATGATCATCCGGACGCGTTCCTGGGTTTTCCACGGTTGATCGGTCCAGTTGTATAGATAAGCAACGTGATGGGCGGGCTCATTGCCGTGAATGTAGCCGCCGATGATCCCTTCGCGAGTGATATCCTCGGTTTCCGCAAAGAATTCGTCAGGCAAATGCATTGTGAATAGCTCGTCGAGGTGTTTTGAAAACGCATCGCGACCACCCATTTTCTGTACTAGTCCAGGCACATCATGCGGCACATAAAGGCTGTAATTCCATGCGTTTCCCTCAATAAATCCTTGTCCTTCGGTTTTGAGCGGATCGAATTTTGCCAGGAATTTGCCGTCGGAAACTTTTGGCCGCGTGAAGCCGACAGAATCGTCATACACGTTCTTCCAATTGTCGGAACGGTTCATGAATTCGTTGTAAATATCCAGCCGTCCAAGCTTATACGCCGCCTGCGCGATGGCCCAATCGTCGTATGCGTATTCCAGCGTTTTTGAAACAGATGATCCGCTTTTGTCCTCAGGTACGTAGCCGAGCTTCATGTACGTTTGAGGCCGTCGTAGTATTTGGTTCGGGCTGTTTGGGCCGAAGATTCGAGAGCTTTGATGGCTTCTGGTCCGGTAAGATTCCCCGTGACGATCGCGTCTGCGATCACGGAAACGCTGTGGTAGCCGATCATGCACCAATTTTCATTTGCGTAATGCGACCAGACCGGCAGCATCTTGTGAACGCTCTGGTCGAAATGGGCTTGCATCGACAAGATCATGTCGCGATTCCGCGATGGCTGGATAATGTTTAGCAGTGGATGCAACGCACGGTATGTGTCCCAAAGCGAGAACGTCGTGTAGTTGGTAAAATTGCCGGTCCCTGGATTCGCGGCTTTACTGCGAAACGCCAGACTCTGTGCTTCGTGAACATTTTGGTCGATCCCCTTATACTGGCCGTCCTTATCCATATAAACGGTCGGCGAAAGCATCGCATGATAAAAGGCGGTGTAGAAATTGGTCATCTCGCCTTCGTCCAGCGTGGTCACGGCGATCTTGGAAAGTTCTTTGTTCCACGTGGCTTGTGCTTCGTTTTTTACTCGGTCGAAATCCCAATCTTTGATCTCAGCTTTCATGTTCGCCATCGCTCCGTCGGTCGAAACCGGTGAGAGGGCGAATTTTATCTTGATCTTTTCGTTAGCGGCCGTCTTAAAGTCGAAATATGCCCTGATCTGCTTCCCAGCCATTTCGGGGAAATTCTTAAACTGGTCAAATTTGCCCCAGAATCCGCGATATTCGCGTTTTCCAAATTCCCGCCAGCCGTAATTTGTGAACGGTTTCGAAAATTCCATTGCGAAATAGACCGTCCGCGTACGAGCCCAGCCGTTGGTCTGGCGGTAACCGACGATCGTGTGGTCGTCCAAAACGCGGACGAACGTCCAAACATTCTTATCGTCGTAATTGTAAATGCCATGCATCAGGTCGAGGATAATGTGCGAATTGTCGCTCGCCGGGAAAGTGTATTGGTGAAAGCCTACTCGCGTTGTGGCGGTCATTTCGGCGAGGATATTGTCATCATCAAGCTTGACCCTGTAATAGCCAGCCTCTGCCGTCTCGTTCGCATGCGAAAAGCCCGAACGAAAACCGCTTTTCGGATCGCCCTTTTTTCCCGGCTCTAATTGAAGCGGCCCGACGGTCGGCATGATCCAAAAAATCGCCTAGATCGCTGTGCCCGGTCCCGCTGAAATGCGTATGCGAGAATCCGACGATCTCGATATCGTCGTAATTGTAGCCCGCACAATACTTGTATGTGTCCTTATTGTATTTGCCGCCAATATTGTGGGGCTGTTCGTCGGTATCCGGCGATAGCTGAACTGAGCCGAACGGCACCGTCGCTCCGGGATATGTGTGGCCCATCTTCTGGGTTCCGATGAGCGGGTTGACATATTTAACGTAGTTGACAGTTTGAGCCGATGTCCACAACGAGCAAAGGAGCAGCAGTACAGAGATCAGTAGATATTTCATTTTCATTTTGTCCAGAAAAGTATCAGGCGATAGGTAACAAGTGAGAAGTTTAACGCATTACATTTTAGTTATCACTTGACGGCTTATTTCAAACTAGAAAAGCTGATAATCTCGTTTGGTGACTAAGTTAATCTATGTGATCGCCGGCCCGACCGCGTCGGGAAAGACGGCACTTGGGGTCGAACTGGCATTGCGCGTTGGCGGCGAGGTTATCAATTGCGATTCTGTGCAGATCTATCAAGGGATCCACCTCGCGACCGCTAAACCGAGCGAGGAAGAAATGCGGGGCGTGCCGCACCATCTGATCGGATACGTCGATCCAAATATCGACTATACAGCCGGAGATTGGGCAAGAGATGCTGCGGCGAAGGTAAATGAGATCGAATCCCGTGGCAGAATTCCGATCCTCGTCGGCGGCACCGGCTTCTATCTTCGCACGCTGCGGCAGCCATTATTTGAAAGCCCGAAAACCGATACGGAGCTCCGTGAGCGTTTTCGAACCATCCACAACGAGTACGGTTCGGAATATCTCCACCGCCAGCTCGCGGATGTCGATGCTGTAACTGCGGGCAAACTCGAGCCTCGTGACTACATTCGGATCATTCGTGCTCTGGAAGTCTATTTTCAAACCGGCGAACCACTCTCGCAGCAGCAGGCGAATTTGCCGGAACCGCCGGAATTTGCCGACCGAATGAAGATCTTTGTATTAAATCCCCCACGATCCGACCTTTACGAAACAATTAACACCCGAACTGAACATCATTTTAATAAAGGACTCGTAAATGAAGTGAAACAGTTACTCGCGGATGGCGTAAGAGATAACGGGAACGCGCTCGGTGCACATGCGTATCGCCGGGTTTGCGAATATCTGCGAGGCGAGCGAACGCTTGAATCCGCTATCGAGCAGTCGAAACAGGACGTTCGCAACTATGCGAAGAGGCAAATGACCTGGTTCAGGCGTGAGCCGAGTGTGATCTGGCTCGATGGTTTCGGGACCGATCCCGCAGTCACACGGATGCTTTTTGAGCAGATCTGAAGTAGCCGTTGAAGACCGATTTGGTGTTTTGAAACCGTACAGACGGGTAATGGATCAATTTGAATATCTTAGGAGAGATCTCGGCTCCGTAACCTCGGCGTCCCACTCGGCGTTCTCTGCGAGGAGCAGTCGCACAAAGTATTCAAGTAAATCCTCGCAGAGGTCGCTGAGAGCAGACGCTGAGTTCAGCGAGTCAGGACGTATGCTTTTTTTCAAGCTGACCCACTACCGTCTTACGAAAAAGATTGTCGTATTTGGATTATTTGGTATAATCTTCCGGGACACCCTTACCTTAGAAAACTTAGACTTGAGGAATTGTTATGGAAAAGCAGGCTGCCCAGAACATTCAGGATGCCTTTCTAAATTCGGCTCGACGCGAGAGGATAACGGTTGTGATCCACCTTCTGCAAGGTGCCACCGTTTCCGGACGCATTAAGAGCTTTGATAAATTTTCGGTCTTGCTGGACGTCGGCGGCCCTGATGTATTGATCTTCAAGCACGCGATATCGTCGATATCGCAGGAGCGGCGCCCCGCACCAGAACACCATTCGGCTTGAACGGCAAATTCATTACCTTTGAGGGAATAGACGGCAGCGGCAAATCAACTCAGTTGAAAATGCTGGAGGCTGTTCTGCGCTCACGCGGCGTTGACCTCATCATTACTCGCGAGCCGGGCGGAACCGCCCTCGGGCGAGCCCTGCGCGAAGCCTTTCTCGAAACCACCGAACAAGTCGCTCCCATGGCTGAGCTGCTCTCGTTTGCAGCAGACCGTGCCCAACACGTCGAATTCCTGATCAAACCCGCGATCGCTACCGGAAAGGTCGTGATCTCAGACCGCTACGCTGATGCGACCTTTGCTTATCAGGGAGCGGGACGCGGATTTCCGGAGGACAAAGTTCTGCAGGTTATCGATCTGGCGACCGGCGGACTCAAACCCGATCTTACATTGTTCTTCGATATCGAGGTTGCCGAGGCAATTGACCGAATGGCGGCACGCGACGAAGCCGACGCTAAACGTAATCGTATGGACGACGAGACCGCTGAATTCTACACACGTGTCCGCAATTCCTACCTCGGCATCGCAACTCGCGAACCCGAGAGATTCAAGATAGTTGACGCTTCCGGCTCGATCGGAGAGATCCATAAGGCGGTTGTCTCCATCATCGAGAAAGTGTTACTTTGATTCTCTAGATGTTCAAAGATCTCGTCGGCAACGATCACGTTAAAAAAACGCTCCAACACCTTATTGCAAAAGGCCGCGTACCTAATTCCCTGCTGCTCGCCGGCGACGAGGGCATCGGGAAACGGCAGTTCGCGATCGAATTGTGCCGTTCGCTGATCTGTTCAGATCTGACGGACAGCGAAGCGTGCGGCGTTTGCCCCGCTTGCCGTCGTGCCGGTACATTCACGTTCCCCAAACCCGACGACAAAGACGCCCACAAACGCGTCATTTTCTCTGACCACCCCGACGTCGGAATGGTCATCGCCTACAACCGCACCATCTCCGTCGATGCCATCCGCCATCTCGAATCCGAAGCAAACTTTCGCCCGTACGAAGCCCGATCGCGGTTCTTCATGATCGACAATGCCGACAAGATGAACGACGCGGCGGCAAATGCTCTCCTCAAAACCCTGGAAGAGCCGCCCGCCGGTTCGCACATCTTTCTGGTAACGTCACGATCAGATTCGATGCTGCCCACGATCAGGTCGCGGTGCCAGGTGCTCCGTTTCGCTCCGGTCGGTATCGACGAGATCGAAAAGTATCTGATCGCCGAGCGTGCCTTCACGCACGACGAAGCAAAGCTTGCCGCCCGGCTCTCACGCGGCAGCATCGGCAGGGCCGTCTCAATAAACATCGAGAAATTTCGCCAGAGACGCGAACGCATGCTCGCCGTCGTCACAAATGCTATGGAAACCCACGACCGAGCAGCACTGCTCCGGATCTCAGAGGAGATGAACGATGCCAAAAACAAAGACGCTTTCGAGGACAGCATCGATGTCCTAGCGTCGATCCTTCATGACGTCTGGACCCTGCGTGTCAGCGGCGACGACTCGCGTGTCGTCAATTCCGACCTTTCAGATCGCCTGAACAGACTCGCCAGTAGCCCAGCGGCCTGCATGATCCCGTCCTGGCTTGCCGATATCGATACGATGCGAGAAAATTTCACTGTCAATATTAACCGAAAGGTCGCCGCGGATGCCCTATTTGTATCGATGGCATCTAATTAGAGGAGCTCGTTACAACCTTTTCCTTCGCGAACTACTCTTAATTTTACGTGAGGTATGTATGAGAATTCTTCCATTCATTCTCGTTTTGGCGTTCAGTGCCATCGCCCAACAACCAGCATCCAATGAGAACATCGTTCCGGAGCTCAAAAGCTCTCCGCTTCGGAGTCTTCCTAAGGGTGATGCCGATGACTTTGGGATCGGTAAAATCACGGGAACTATCAAAACGACGGCGCTTGTGCTTGTGAAGCCCGAGTATCCCGAAAATGCACGCCAGGCTGGTATTGAGGGAATGGTTCGAGTGAACGTAACGCTCGATGAGAGCGGCACGGTTGTAAAAGCTGCGGCGGTCTCGGGAGATAGACGCCTTACGGGTGCCGCCATAGATGCAGCCATGCGGAGCAAGTTCCGGCCGGCGCTCAATGAATCGGGTAATGCCGTCGCGATCGACGGAGTTATCACCTACCCTTTTGAAATTCGAAAAGTGGGTTGGAGTCGTGTCGCTGTGGAATTATACGGGCTGCAAATCCCGACTGCTCAGACCGCGACTATCTCGGTTCTGGAAAAGACATTTGACCCGCAGTGGATAGATGAACACGGAATGCTTACGTGTTTGCGGAAGCGGATCGAATCGAGATCAATTCCGCGAGTGATTCGCCCAATCCCGTCGCCCCCTGGATTTTTCAACTCAAACTCCCGTAGCTCGTCTCAAACGGTGTTTGTCGTAGTGCCAAATCTTCTGATCGAGCAGCGGCAAATTGGGAAAGATCTGATAGCGGCAGTTCAAGCCCGGCTCGCCGAGAATGATTTGGCGCGATGGCAATTTGATCTCGGTACCGACCTTTTTCAGTCCTTCTATTTTCTGTCAGCCAAACTTCCCGATTTTACGCTTCGATCTAATTCGGAGGCGGCTGAACTGATTCGAAACCGCCGCGAGAACAGGCCGGCCGGTGTTACGGAGGATATTATAAAAGCACTTCAGGAACTGGAAGAAAATCTTGCGGCGGAAAAACGCACTAAAGAGTTGGATGAAGCACTTCGTGCATCGATTACGAGAATTCTCGTTGTGCGTTAGAATAAAGTTGTGCAAGCCGAACAGGAAATTCCAGCGATAGATCTCAGTCCCGTAACCGAGCGAATCGTCGCGGGCCTCGGAGCAGCCGTTATGGTCGTCGGCTCGGGTGCTGTCGCATATTTTGACCCGACGAAGGCAAATTTTTTTCCCGTTTGTCCGCTCTACGCGATGACCGGGTTCGCCTGTCCGGGCTGCGGGTTGACCCGAGGATTTCATTCGCTGTTCCACGGCGATATCCTTACCGCTCTCGATTTTAATGCACTGATCCCGATATGGGCTGTAATTTTTGCGTGGGTTACGATCTCGCTGGCGTTATTGGCATTCCGCGGCCGCGGGCTTTTCATGTGGCCGACACAACCGAGGTTCATGTACGGATTCATGATAGTTCTGCTGATCTTTGGAGTGATGCGAAACATTCCCGCATGGCCGCTGACTATCCTTTTTCCATGATCTTTTGACGCAAAGTAGAAAAGACGCAAAGGAAGTTATTCCCTCTGCGTCTATGTTACTTTGCGTTAAAAATTTCTTACGTGATCTGAACTAGCGGTTTTTCTTCGAGCAAAGACTTCGCTCCGGCTCCTTCTTTACGAAGGATCTCGACCTCTTTAACAAACTCCTCAACGATGTCCGCCCCGCCGACCTTCCGCATCGGGACGCCGTCCTTAAAGATCATGCCGACTTGCCGGCCGAATGTGATGCCGAGCTGTGAATCGTGGGCCTCGCCGGGACCGTTGACAGCACAGCCCATGATCCAGAGGTGAAGCGGTTCCTCAACGTGAGCGAGACGGCGTTCGACCTCGGTTACGATCTCGACGAAATTATCTATGTCCAGGCGTCCGCACGTTGGACACGCGACGACCGTCACGCCGCGTTTTCGGAGTTCGAGCGATTTGAGAATTTCCCATCCAACGCGAACCTCTTCGTGTGGTTCTGCCGCGAGCGAAACGCGGATCGTGTCGCCAATTCCCTCATGCAGCAAAATTCCGAGCCCGATCGCGGATTTGATCGTACCTCCGAATGGCGTTCCCGCCTCGGTCACGCCGAGATGCAGCGGATAATCGACCTTTTCCGCCATCAGCCGATACGCCGCGACCATGCGGTTTACGTCGGACGCTTTGAGTGAAATTATCGTGTCGGAAAAACCGAGATCCTCGAGAATGCGGACGTGACGCATGCCGGATTCCACCATTGCCTCGGGCGTTGCGGTGCCGTATTTCTTGAGCAGATCCTTCTCAAGCGAACCGCCGTTCACACCGATGCGGATCGGAACTTTGCGAGCCTCGGCCGCACGCACGACCTCACGAACACGGTCGATCGAGCCGATATTTCCAGGATTCAGGCGAAGCTTGTCGATACCAGCATCGAGGGCTTTTAGAGCGAGTTTGTAGTGAAAATGAATGTCCGCGACGATCGGCACATTGGTGCGTTTGCGGATCTCATACATCGCCGCCGCCGCGTCGTCATCCGGCACAGCAATGCGGACGATCTCGCAGCCAGCCTTGACCATCTCGTCGATCTGCCGGATCGTGCCCTCGACGTCAGTCGTGTCGGTCTTGGTCATCGACTGCACCGCAACCGGCGCACCACCACCGATCTGAATGTCGCGAACCATTACTGGCCTTGAAACTCTCATAACGTCGGAACGCAGGCTGCCAGCCTGCGTGTCTTCCTTAAAAACTTGATTTGCTCGATACTCGCAGGCTGGCAGCCTGCGTTCCCAACTATCTTCCGATCAATCTTGAAACATCAAAGAAAATAACCGTCACCATCAGCAAAAGCACGATCGCGAGTCCGCTCAACTGAATGCGCTCTTTCGCCGCCATCGACAGCGTTTTGCCGAACCACGACATCACTTTCTCGATCCCCAAAACCGCGATCTGACCACCATCAAGCATCGGGATCGGCAGTAGATTCATCACGCCGAGGCTTAAGCTGATATACATCAGGACCGACAGCAACCCAAAAAATCCGCTAGCAAAAACCGTCGTCACGATTACCTGACCAATGCCGATCGGGCCCGAAACAGTGTCACGTGCCGAGCGTTCGCCCGTTCCAACCTGGCCGAGAGCCTTGCCTGTGAGTCGCAAAATACGCAGATTCTGATTGACCGCTTCGCTGAAAGCTCCGGCGACGCCGACAGGCTCACGCGTGACCATCAGCGACGAGTCAAATTGAATACCAATTCTCCATTCTCCATCTTTTTGAACGGCATTAGTGGTAATCTCGCTACGTTCGCCGTTGCGATTGATTACAAGTCTGATCGGCTCATCTCTCGCTTCGCCGACGAGTATCTTCATCTCTTGGCTGTTACGAATAGCTTTCTCATTTACGGACGTGATCCAGTCGCCTTTTTGTAAACCCGACTTCCCAGCTGGCATCGCTGTATCGATCACACCAACGATAACCGGCTCAGTCCCGGCATCAGGAGCCATGTCGAGAAAACCACCTGATTGTCCATTCTCGGTGACCTTGGATGGTGTGATCTTTAGATCTTTGCGTTGGCCGTTGCGCTCAACCGCGATACCAACTTCCTTTTCCGGAATGAGCAGAGCATCGTCCTGGATACGGTCCCACGATGGATTCTCGATGCCGTCAAAATTCACGATACGATCGCCGGCCTGCAATCCCGCTTTTGCCGCCGCGCCGTCTGTTTTCACGAAACCAACGATCGGTGCCGGATTTGCCGGAATGCCGTACATCAGGTTCAGCGTGAACGGGATCGCAAGCGCGAGCACGATGTTCATGAACGGCCCGCCGAGCATCACGAAGAATTTCTGCCAGCGTGGACGAAGCTCGTAGAGCTCCGATTCGGGCACGGAATCGTCGTTATTTACACCGCCTTCGAGCGGTCCGGTCGCTTCGTCGCCATAGAGCTTGACGTAAGCTCCGAGCGGGATCGCTGATACGCGGTAATCCGTGTGGCCGATCTTGACGCCAAACAAACGCGGCCCGAGACCGAAGAACGAATACGCCTCGACACGCATCCCAAATATCTTCGCCACGATAAAATGGCCGAATTCGTGGATGTTTATGGCTACGCCGAGAACAAAAACTATAGCTAAAACTGCGATCAGAATATCTGGCATTTCAATAGATCCTACAAAAAGAGCTGTCAGTTAGACACGCACACACTCCGTCCGGTTGCAGCCAAACTAATTCGCCGCCGCCGTTTTACCGAGTTTCATTATAGCGCGTCCGCGTGCCCAAGCGTCAGTTTCCAGAATAATGTCGAGGCTATCAGCGGGTCGAGACTGGTGTTCCATCATGACGGCCTCGTTGATCGCGGCGATCTCGCTCAATCGAATTTTGCCATCCAAAAACGCCTGAACCGCGATCTCGTTCGCCGCATTCAGAACCGCCGGCATCGTTCCGCCGGTGCGCAAAGCAGAATACGCAAGACCGAGACACGGGAAACGCTCCATATCCGGCTCCTCAAAATCCAATCGGCTCAGCGTCGCGAGATCGAGCGGCGGCGTACAGTTTTCCTGTCGCGAAGGGTACGTCAACGCGTATTGAATGGCGTGCTTCATATCGGTCACGCCCATCTGAGCGATGATCGAGCCGTCGACCATCTCGACCATCGAATGCACCACCGACTGCGGATGGACGATAACCGAGATCCGATCAGCATCGAACCCGAACAACCACCGAGCCTCGATCACCTCGAGGCCTTTGTTCATTAGCGTAGCGGAATCGATCGTTATCTTGTCACCCATTTTCCAGTTTGGGTGATTCAGAGCTTCGTCGCGGGTAGCGTTTTCGATCTCAGCTTTTGTCTTATTACGAAAAGGCCCGCCGGATGCGGTCAGGATCAGCCGTTTGACCTCTCGCGAGGTTTCGCCGCGGAGGCACTGATGAATGGCGTTGTGCTCGCTGTCGACGGGCAAGAGTTCGGCTCCCGACCTCGCAGCAGCTGCCGTCATGAGTTCGCCGGCGATGACGAGCGTTTCCTTGTTCGCTAGAGCGATACGCTTTCCGGCTTCGATCGCTCGCAGAGTTGGAACAAAGCCGACTGCGCCGACGGTTGCCGACACAACGGTCGAGGCCTCGGGATGCGTTGCGACGGCGACCAGGCCGGCTGAATTTGTCTCGATCTTCGGGACCGTCGCTCCCAGAGCATGGAGTTCCTTTTCGAGCTTTTCCGCACAGACATCGTCGTCGCACGATACCAATTCCGGCTTAAAAGCCGCGATCTGCCCGGCAAATTTCTCCATATTCCGCCCAGCCGCCATCGCGACGACGCGAGTGTCGCCGAGGTGTTCTATGACCTTTAGGGTATTGCAGCCGATCGAGCCGGTGGAACCGAGGATGGAAATGGCTTTCATAAAGTGATTACCGGCAATAGCTTACCACAGCGGTTGCCTGCAAACATTCGAGGATTGTAACTAATTGTAAACACTGCATTTACATTTATTTGCAAACTGCACGGTCAACGCGAAACGCGACAAAAACGTCGTATAAGTGTTCGATGGCGAACATTCCCGTCACGTCTTGAAACTTAAACTAGTAACCAAATAAGGGGGAAATCATGAAAAAGCTATTATTTTTATCGTTAATGTTAGGTGCTGTAACTTTCGTTGCTCCGGCGGCAAATGCTGCGACGACCGCTTCGTCGACAGCTGTGGCCGACCCGCAGATCCGGGTTCAGATCGGGAATCAGCGTGACCGTCGATTCCGGAATAACCGTACGCGAACCTACACCAGGATCGTAACGATCGGCAGAAACCGCTACCGCGAGACGGTCCGCACGACGTACTTTAACGGCCGTATGCGTACTCAGGTGCTCAGCCGTGTGCGTATCGGACGTGCCTGGTAAATAACTTATCAAGCATAATATTCGGCGTGTTTCGCAAATTGGATTCTTCCGTTGCGGAGCACGCCGTTACTACTTCTCGTTCCCGGCAAATATCGCCGAAGCCTCGATCCGATCCATTTTCTCCACGCCTTTTTCCTGCTGTTCAGACAGAAAACTATTGAATTCCGCTGAACGATTTTTCGCAATGCTCAGCGTTTTCCAATCCGCCGACTTGAAATGCTTGGCGAGCAGAACGATCTGGCCGACGTGATAGGCATAGTGCGTGAGCTGCCGGTTGATCGCCTCAACGACGGTGTGCGGCTCGCCGCGAATCGTGACCGTTCGCGAAAAATCCTCGACCGTCAGCGGCTCGATGTTGTCGAAAAGTATCTTCCAGCCCGCCTCCCAAAACTGCATCAGCGACTCACGGCTGTCTTCTACGATCTCGAACTCAGCGTCTCGGTTCCGGTCGCTCTTCTCCCCGTCTGTCGTCAAAAAGTTGGTCCAGCGCGACCGCAGATTTCCGGCGAGGTGCTTGACGATCAGTGCGATGGAATTCGCTTCAGGATCGATCAGAGCGAAAAAGTCTTCATCGCCCACCTGCTCGATCGCCCGTTCGGCCATTTGCCTGGCATTTTGGAAGGACCTCAGCACCTCGGAGTGATAATTTTTAAGAAAGTCGCTCATTTCTTCTTCTGGATCTCGTCGCGGTAGTAATCGTGGATAAAATCGCGCATCGCGAACTGCCACCAGCCGATGCCGAATTTCTCGGCCTCGTCGCTCGCTTGCTTTGCGTCCCAACCGTCGTGGGTCATGCGGTAGATGGCTATCACCGTTCCAGTCCGGTCGGCTCCGCGTTTGCAGTGGACGAAAACGGGTTGGTTCCCCGCGTCGTTGATCATCGCGAGCACCTTTTCGATGTCGGCTTTGGCGGGCCGTTTCCAGTTACCGAGCGGTACCGAAGTAAAGCTCAGCCCGGCGGCTTCGGCGAGTTCCCGTTCCTTCGAAGCCTTTTCGTCGTCGCTGCGGAGATAGATAACGGTGTGAACGCCCAGTTCTTTCAGCTGCTGAAAGCCCTCGGGCTTCGGCTGGCCGCCGCGGAATAGATTTTCGTTGACCTTTTGGAAGTTCGGCAGAGATGTTTTTTGAGCCATGACGTCGAGTGAAGCAAACATCAAGCCCGCGAGGGCGAGAAATATGATCTGTTTTCGGGCGGCCATATTATTTTATGAGTTCTGCAGCCTCAGCAACACTTACGACCGACTCGTCGCCCGTGTTCATATTTTTCAGCTTCAGCTTTCCGGCTTTTTTCTCGTCGTCGCCCTGTACGCACACAAATTTCACACCGATCGAATCCGCATATTTGAACTGCTTCCCAAGTTTGTCCGCCTCGGGATAAACGGTCACTCGCACACCACTGCTGCGCAGCTCGCGAGCAAGTTTGAGCGAATCGGCGATCGAATCTTCGTCCCAGATCGTCACCAAAACATCCGCCGCCCGCGACTCAGCGATCTCCGGCGGAAACATCCCGCGTTCCTCCATGACAACGAGAATACGTTCCAGCCCAAGCGAAAATCCGCACGCCGGGATCTGTTCCTTCCCAAACATCCCGATCAACCCATCATAACGCCCACCGCCGCCGAGACTGCCTGCGAGATCGGGAACCGTGATCTCCATGATCGCTCCGGTGTAATAGGAAAGTCCGCGGGCGAGACTCGGGTCGATCACTATCGGGGCTTTCGGAGCAAATTTCAGGATCTGGCCGAGGCTCGCAAGCGTTTCGTTGCCGACGATGTTCAAGTAAATTGGCGACGATCGTGCGGTTTACATCCTTTTCCTGCCCGAGGATCTCCTGCGTCTTCGCAAAGATCTCCATCAGCATCGTCGCCGAACTTTCGGCGATCCCGCGCTCACTCAGTTCTTTCGCAACACCATCGGTTCCGATCTTATCGAGCTTGTCGATTGCCACGAGCGCATCGGTATGAAGTTCCTCAGGAACCCCGGCTGTATCGAGAATGTCGGTCAAAACCCGGCGATCATTCAGCCGTACCGTAAAATCCGCAAACCCGAGTCGCCGCAAAATGTCGCTCACAGCCGAGATCTGCTCGCCCTCAACGACCATGGATCCCGAACCGATAGCATCGACATCGCACTGAAAAAACTCACGAAAACGCCCGCGAGCCGGCCGATCCGCACGCCAAACCGGTTGTATCTGATAGCGTTTGAAAAATTTCGGCAGTTCGTTTTTATTGTTCGCGACAACGCGAGCGAGCGGAACCGTCAGATCGTATCGCAGGGCAAGGTCGGCGAGATCGTTCAGAGTGCGCGATTCATCGCGTTCTGACGGGCTAAAGTCCGCACTCTGAACAAGTTTGTCGCCGCGTTTTAGTATTTTGAAAACAAGCTGATTTCCCTCTTCGCCGTATTTGCCCATTAGCGTTTCGAGGTTTTCAACAGCCGGAGTTTCTAACGGTTCGAAGCCGTAGCTCTCGTAAACTTCCTTAATGATCCCGATCACGTAATTCCGCTTCCGCACATCCGAAGGCAGAAAATCACGCATTCCACGGGCTGGTTTCGTACTTGCCATAAGACTATTTTACCGCAGCGGAATTGAGAAAGATATTTCACCACAGATGGACACGGATAAACACAGATCAGATAGGAACTGGACATCTCGTGTAAATGTCCGCTCTTATCTGTGTCCATCTGTGTCCATCTGTGGTTAATTTCTTACGATATGGAATACTGATCCTTGAGTTCAACATAGTTCCGCCACGATTTTTCGAGCATCGCTAGTTCGTCGGTGGTGAGTTCGCGTTTGACTCTGGCGGGTGAGCCGACGACGAGCGAATTGGGCGGGATCTGCGTTCCGGGCGTTACGAGTGCTCCGGCTCCGACCAGCGAATTGCGGCCGATGCGGGCTCCGTCCATGATTATCGCCCCCATGCCGATCAGACAGCCGCTTTCGACATAGCACGCATGCAGCGTTACGCGGTGGCCGACGGTGATATTTTCTTCGAGAATGGTCGGCAATCCCTTCGAACTGACGTGGATCATCGTCATATCCTGCAAATTCGTCCGCGCACCGATGCGAATATAATTCACGTCCCCACGAAGCACCGCCCCAAACCAAACACTCGCATCCTCACCGATCTCAACATCACCGACAATGACCGCATCTTCGGTCACGAAGGCGGTTTCGTGGATCTTTGGATATATCGAATTGAACGGCTTGATCATCGAGCAAATCTCCTCCTGATCGTTCTGAACGCCTGCTCAAGCTCAGCAACTCTCAACAATTTCGCTGCGATCACGAACGATACCGCACCGACGCCGATCGGAACGAAGGCTTCGACGATCTTGAGTAGTTTGGTTGCTGAACCGTACTGGCCGAGCAGCAGATGATAGCTGGCATAGGCCGCAACCGACATTATTGCCGACGCCGCCGCGATCTTCAGGAACGAGAACAGGATACTTCGGCCGTTGAGGCGTTTTATACGTCCCCGTAATATGAGCGCGAGGGCAAAAAAGTTAACCAATGCTACGAGCGACGTTGCCAGGGCAACGCCCACGTGTCCGTAACCATGCGGAGTTTCCGGCGTCACGCCGTAATTTGAAAGCCATTCACGCAAAAAATAGCTGCCGATCAGATTTACGCCAATGGATACGACCGCAATTATCATCGGCGTTTTCGCATCATTCAGAGCGTAGAATGCGGGCGAGAGTATCTTGATCGCGGCATAACCTGTAAGACCGACCGAATATCCCGCGAGAGCGGCGGCGGTCATGCTTGTATCCATCGCTGAGAACTTTCCACCCCCAAGCTGATAGATCATACGAATGATCGGCTCACCCAGGATGATCAGGCCGCAAGCTGCTGGCAATGTAAGCAAAAAAACCAGGTTCACTGAAGAAGAGATCGTATCTCGCAGATCTTTGATCTTCCCCTCAGTCGCGAGGCGGGACATGACCGGGATCGCAGCAGTACCGACAGCAACGCCAAACACCCCGATCGGCAGCTGCATCAGACGAAACGAATAGCTCAGCCAGCTGTTCGCCCCGTTTATCTCGGATACGAAATACGTGTTGATCATCACGTTAACCTGCACCGCCGACGTGCCGATGATCGCGGGGCCCATGAGCGACATCACTTTTCGAACACCTTCGTCTGCGAAACTTAGCACCGGAGCAAACCGGAATCCGACACGAAACAGCGACGGCACCTGCATCAGAAATTGTGCCGCCCCGCCGATCAGCGTTCCGATCGCCATGCCGATGATCGCCCACTGCGATGCAATATCGGGAATGTCTGTTTTACTCGCAGACTCGCTCCAACCGCCGCCGCTCAGCCAGTACGCCGCCCCGAGGCCGACCGCCATCGAAACGATATTAAAAACCGTTGAGGCGGAAGCCGGAACGCCGAAAACGCCCTTTGTATTCAAGACGCCCATCGCCAGGGCCGCGAGTGCGACAAGCATTATGAACGGAAACATTATCTGGGTAAGGGTAGTCGCGAGAGCCGCCTTTTCGGGCGAAAATCCGTTGGCGATGAGACCGACGAATTGCTTCGAAAAGATGATGCCCACGATACAGATCAGGCTCATGACGACGGCTAGCAGATTGAGCACAAGGCTCGCCAGCCGCCACGCTTCCTTTTCGCCTTTGTTTATCTGGTAATCGGTGAAAACCTTGACGAACGCCACCGACAACGCACCTTCCGCAAACAGGTCGCGGAGCACGTTCGGAATGCGAAATGCCACGACATAGGCGTCATACAAAAATCCAGCTCCAAAAAAATGAGCAAAGATAACCTCGCGCACCAGCCCGAGCACGCGCGAGAACATAACGGCGATAGAGACGATGCCGGCTGAGCGGGCGACGCTGGTTTGTTTGGTTGCGGGTTTTGATGCTTCCGCTTCGACTACGTCTTGTACGGGTGGTTCAGTTAGTGATTCCGGTGTCTCGGCTGCCTGATCAAGTTCGGCGGGCTGGTTTGTGGTGTTATCGCTCATCTTGCAAGCCGAAATTATCGCATGGCCGGCGGGAAAGAAAAAGAGCCCGCGTCAACGGGCGGGGCACAACTTGACACATTGTGCTATCTATGCAATCTTATTATCTGCCAGCACGAAAAATGCCAGATATTTGACAATTCAAAAATGGAACAGTGAGTTCGGCTTAACAGCAATGTTTACAACAATTAAGCGTTCCACTTTGTTATTTTTTGCATTACAAAAAAATGGAACACCACTTTTGATGGATAATTGTTCTAAGTACTGGGGTTAACCTGTTCCACATGGAACGAAAAACGGGCAAATTGGAACGATCTTTAGAGGTGGGCCCTTTTAGTTTCCGTTTGCATAGCCACCGGGATACGAAACGCGTGTACGAGACAGTCGCGTATCGAGCGAGATCACATCGTAGTTCATCGGCATCGCTCCGCCGAATTGGCCCTGGACGAGCGAAACAAATCCATTCTGGAAGCTGCGGAATTTTGCCACGCCGCCGCACATGTTAAAGATCACGAATAGCAGGCGTCCGTTCTTTGTATTGACTTCACCAGCAAGTGCGCTGACGCCGCCATCGGTATTCGGCAATGTTCCGGTCTTGCCAACCACACTGCCGCGGGCAAAATCCTCGTCAAATCGCCCTTCCAGCGTGCCTTTATCGATCCCGGCGACCGGCATAATGTCGGCGTAGGTCATCTTGTATCTTGCAAGATCGTTCCTTAGAGCACGGAGCAATTTCATCATCGCGTTCGGAGTGACGCGATTGTAGCCAAGGCCGCTCGAGGTCGCGATCGAAAACTCCTGAGGAGCGACGCCGGCATTCATTTGTACGAGCCGTGAAACGGCGAATGGCCCGCCAACCAGATCGCCCAGTTTCTCAGCAAGGAAATTGTTCGAGTAGCACATCGTAGCCTTCAGTATCTCTCGAAGCTGTGCGGATTCGTGCGTAAATAAGAGGTTCAGATTGCTCGGTATCGGCTGAACGTAGGTAGAACCTGTGAAAGTAACGCCAGGCACAAAATTCACCTGATTATATTTACCTGAGTACGAAAGGTGATTCAGCCAGAGCTTGGTGGCGGCGGCATTACGCTTCGACATGTCCATCGTTGATGCGAGCGTTTGTGCCGAAACCAGCGATGAACCCGAGTAGTTCATTACAAAATTGTCTGTCACTATCAGATCGCCCGAAACAGCCCTGATCCCAAGCTTGTTCAACTCGTAAGCGAGGGCTACGCCGTGCTGATAGCCGAACATCGGATCTTTGCCCGAGACGTACAGATTGCCATTCAAGATACCAGTGTTTCGATCAACCGCTCCGTCCGTATAGACGTTGGTCAGGAAACGAAACTCCGGGCCGAACGTCTTCAGCACCGCGAATGTCGTTGCAATTTTGACGTTGGATGCGGGATTGAACGTAAAATTCGAGTTGCTCTCTACCACAACGTTTCCGTCGAGCGATTCGACAAGAATGCCCGTGTATCCCGGAGGCTGAACTTCGGCTAAGGCCGGAAAGAGCGTACGCATTGCACCCATCGGCACTGCGGACGAACTGCCGGTTTTTGTGACAAGCGGAGTTGACGATGCTGGCGGTGTCGCGGCCGGTATTCCCTGCGGGTTGGTTTGGCTTGTCGGGTAATTCTCGGTTCTAACTTGTATGTCCTGTAGCAATGGCGATTTCGATTGTGAAAAGCCGGTTGTCGTCAGGAGAAATGGAAGTATAGCTACAAGCAATGATCGAACTAAATTGTTGGCGGGTCTGTTCATTTTATCGCGTGGCTTGAACGGTCAGGCGGGTTTCGCGTCATCTTGACGCAAGACAAGGTTAACACAAATGGCCCGGGATGTTCAATTTTTTGGATTTTAGCGACCCTGACCATAAACGTAAGCCAAATCTAAGATGAAGGACAGCGGATCCTCGATGCATTCGATTTTTAAGCATACGCTTATTGAAAGATCGAACTACTTTATACACAAATCCAAACGGAAAGGGAAGAGTTTTTTTTGAGGAGAGAGTTTTTCAAACAGCTTTCGCTGTTTCGGCTATCTGAGGCTTTTGCAGGTACTTAACCAGGACGATCTGGGTTCCATCATCGGTCTTGTTGATCGACACTTCGTCCATCAGGCCCTTCATCAACTTTAAGCCCCAGCCACGACGCGCGGCGTCAGGAGCATCGCTGTTTGGCAGATTATCAGCAAGCCGTACCCCGCGATTGGTAACTGTTATCGTTATTTTATCGTCCGAAACTGAGAATTTCTGATGGATCTTGCGATCGGGGCTCAGCGAATGCTCGGTCGCATTGATACAGGCCTCGACCAAAGCGGTCTTGATCTGATTGATCGCCTTTGAGGAAAAGTTGTGATGTTTTGCGATCTCTTCGATGGTGTGGGCTGCGATCATCTCGGTATCCTCACCCATCGGAACGACGATCTCGTACTCATCGGCAGCAATTGCGGGGACTGAAGAAAGTTCAGCATTCAACAAATCAGCCAACATCTCGACCTGTCTCCGGCTAGAACCGATCGCATCGCGTTCGTTGAGAGCTGAAACTGCGTCGGCATCGAATCCTTCAGGAGTGATCAGCCATAGTTTCCAGTCTTCAAAACCGGAATTAACCGCCGCCATCTCCAATCGGTCACACCAGAATTCCACCATCTCGCGAGTAGCCTCTAGTTTTGAATCGATCTGCACCGCGATCCACGCGGTTTCCTCTTTGCTCGAGCTATCGCGAAAACCAAGTCCGACAGCGGAACGATCCGGTTCGCACTGCTCATTTAGCTTTGCATAAAACGAAGCAGTATTCGCCGCGTAAACGAGTTGAGGCAATTGGAACAACGACGTGTCATCTCGCAACCTCTCAACTGCTTTCGTATCGTCGAGCCCCTTAAATTCGTCCTTAAATCTCGAATAGTCCAGCAACGCGCTCGAGACAGAGCGACCATCAAACGCGGTCAAAATGCCGCGCAAAGCGATCGACGAGGTTTGACGATAATACCTCGCCATTATCTGCGGAGCACGTTTGATGTTTTCAGCGATCGCATCGCCGACCGCGAGGGCTCGAGGCTGATCGTCGATCTGTAGGCATTTTCGGGCAGCGATGTAGTCGCATAGCAATGTCGACGACGAGTCGACCTCGATCGAACCTATGCCCAGATTGATCACTTCACGGCTGTGAAGTTCATCGAGAGTTTTATCCAATGTACCGTTGGCGAGGCCGGAATGCCTTTTCCAGTAAGCTATTGGAACGCGGCCGCTACGGGCGGCAAGTGTCTCAGCCAGAAGCCATAGAATCTTTGCCTGCTCGGCTTCATCAGGCATGGACTCATCAAAAATGTGATCGAGATAGCGTCCTATTCGGCCTCCAAAGATCTCGCCGGTATAAGTCTGCTCAACCTTTTCGAACGTGTCGAGAGCAGTACCATTCGCAGTTGCCGAAGCAAATAGGGAGGTAATATGCGAGACATTACCGCCGAGCTGAACTGCGATCAGATCCCGCGTTTGGTCATTGATCGCGATGCCAGTTTTTTCAGATAGTCGTTCTGCAAAGATTCCGGCTTCGGCGATCGAGAACGTATCAAGCGGCATCGTCTCGAACGCTGTCCGCGCGTACATCGCCCGTCGCTGCCCGGCCATCACGAATGGAATAGTCGAGCGGCCGAGGATGTCGCGAATTTCGTCAAAAAACAGATCGCCGCCTTCGAGATTCGCCAGGAGGTGAACGTCGTCGAGCATTACAAAAGGCCGCGCTCCGTTCGAAGCCGCTCGAAGCGGCGAACTCAGGCAATTACGCGAAAAGCCCAGATCGTCACTTACTCTGCCGTCTGCCCCGTAAGATTCGACCAAACGGTCGATCCAGTAGCCGTCCTCAGGTACGGCGAGATCGGCGATCTCGCTTATTTCCGGTGCGGCATCGATGATTCGAGGATCTCGGCGGCGGAACGCCACCGTCTGTAGTAAGAACTCGCAAAGGAATCGCAAAGCCGCGTTCTGCGCGGTCCGATCGCTTTTTCTGATCTCAAAATAGAATGGAATTATTTCGTCCTGATCGACGAATAAACGGTCGTAGACCTGACGGAGCAGTTCGGATGCTCCTGCCCCGGGAGCAGCAAGGATCACAAGACCGCCAGTTCCGTTCTCGGCTAGCTTTAACAGCTTTTCTACGTGAGTTTGCCGACCGACAAAGTCGGAGCGGTTCGTCCTCGCAAATATCCTTTTTGGCAAAGGTTTCCCCATTGAGTCACTGCTAATTTTGCGGCCTAAAGCCCGAGCTTTTCAAATGGAAGCACACGATTTCGGCCTTGCTTCTTCGCCTCGTAAAGCGCCGTATCGGCCGCTTTTATAAGATCGGTCGCTGAACACAGATCGGCTGAGCAGCTAGCGATTCCAATGCTTGTAGTCACTCGGCGATGAGGGAACTTTGTTTCCGCGATATTGCTTCGAATACGTTCCGCGATCGCTCTTGCTTCTTCACCCGTTGTCTGCGGGAGCAGGATTGAAAATTCCTCGCCTCCATACCTTGCAGCTACGTCAGCTCCGCGAAGCGTTTCACGGATCACAAACCCCACGAGTTTCAGGGCTTCGTCACCCGCAGGGTGGCCGAATTGGTCGTTGTAAGACTTAAAGTGATCGACGTCGATCATCATAAAACTCATCGGAAACCCGTGACGATTAGAACGCTTGACCTCTTCCATCAGGCGAGCCTCGATGTAACGGCGATTCAACAGACCGGTCAGTGCATCAGTTACGGAAAGCTGCTCGAACTCGCCTGCTTTTTCTTTCAGCGAAGCCCGATCGATCGCGACAGCAAGCTGTGGAGCAATTGCATGAAAAAGATTGAGCGAACCGCGATCGAATGGTTTTCCAGTCGCTCGATCAGCAAAACTCATCACACCGATCGTTCTGCCAGAGATCGATAGCGGGCAGCTCATGAAGGATGCGGTCTTGTAGTTGCGGTTCGCCGCAGCCGGCGGTAAGCCGGTCTTTGCAACATCGGGCACGATGATCGGCTTGTTTTTGTCAAAAACAAGCCTCGCTACTCGCTCGCCAACCACCTCGTCTTTGCCGGGTCGCCCAAGGCCACCGATCAACGCCATCAACTCGAGCGTCTGCGACCGTTCATCAAGCACCATCAACGAAGCTCGTTCGGCGCCAAGCATCTCGGCGGCATTTTGGGTTAGTTTCAGCCAGAGGTCTTCCGCATCAACATTCTTCAGGCTTTCGCTGAAATGCCGGACGGCGGTAGAAAGTGATTCGCCGCGGGCAACCTGCGTTCTGAGCCGCAGAATTTCCAGTTGCGGAGCGATGGACTGGCAGATGCGGGCGATATGGCGTTTTACCTTCTCATTCTCGATCTGTTCCAGAATGGCGATCGCCGCAGAAATTTCGCCACCAAGGCCGATCGGGAAAAGATACATTGTCCGCCGCTTTGCGTCTGTACCTTCCTTTGGTTTTTCACTGATCTCCAGCGGCATTTCGTTTTGAGCCGCTTCGATCAAACGCCGGTCGTCGGCATCAATTCCGAGCCGCACCTTGCGGTTCTTCATCTCTCCATAGGCCGCAGCGTTTTCGAGACGTTTATCGTTTTTTTCGAGCCAAATCGTCGCGGAAAGCCCGTATTGGATCGCGATGAATTCAAGGATCGAATCAGCCGCCTTTGGATAATCGAGTTTCAGAAGCGAGCCGAAAAATGACCGCCATGCTCGTGCCTCCGCAGCACGTTTCTCATTCGACTTCGGGGTTGGCTCTATCGGTGTCGCCTCAGTTTTTGCCTGGATCGGCTCCTCACGAATTTCCGCGGGCCGATGTATCTCAAGCAATGGTTCGTCGTCGAGCGTTTCATTTCTAGCTGCAGACAGAACGGGCTTTTGAGGCGTCGGAACGAGTCCGAGCTCACGGTTGAATCGGGCGACGATGTTGGACTGAGCTGGAGTCTTCTTGGATCTCGGGACTTCAAGCTCTACAATCTTCTCCCTGTCCCGGCCATCGGCCGAAGCCGGTGTTTGATTCTCGTCTTGCGTCGGGGATCCTCCAACCTCGACATGATTGGCGTTCGCAGGTCGGGGCATGAGGCTCGCGATCTCCGCAGCAGCCTTATCAAGTACGGAATCCGATCCGGCGAGTAAAACATTCTCGAAAAACTCAGCCGGTGAGTGATCTTTCCAGTCGCCCGATATCGCTCTCGTGGTCGCCCTGCGATAATTTTCGGCCTTGACAAACGTCCGCCCAATTATCGCAACGAGAGGCGTGCCTTCGTCATCGACCGGCACTACGCGACACTCGAGGCCGGCATGACAAGTGAATGAAACGGTCGATCCAACCTCGATCGCCTCTTCAAATGCCGTCCCGCAAAACGCCTTGCAATGCGTTTTGAACTTACCGTCCGGATTTAAGCTTCGGCAGATCGAATTGTTGTTCGCGACATAGACCTCGGTTGACGCCTGGTCGACGAGCGCGACGGCGATGCCGTTTTCGTCAGCGAGACGATCTATTGCTGATTTGTCCGGTAATGTCTGCTGCACTTTTAGTTTTGTTGCAAAAATAATTGGTTCCCGCCCCCTTTGATTTTCGCTCCGGCGTTACCTACCTGAATTTAGTATGTACCAGCAAAAACGGTTAATAGGCGGATAGTTTCAAGAAAAAATCAAGGCTCTTTCGAGGATGCCGCGAGTCAAACTTCGATTGTGTATTGTTCGGTAGTGTACTTTCAAACGCTCATGAGCCGAATAGTCTAATTAGGCGAAAGCGATTCAAAGTGAAACGCCTAATTTGGTTGAAAATTCTAATACGCAATTTTTACGGAGGTAAATACGATGATCAATGATTACGAAGCAACGGTCCCCATGTCAGGAAGTTATGAAACGGCGCATACCGAAAGCAATTCGGACACGATCTCGACACTGAACGGCCTTATTCAAACGTGCCGCGATGGGCAGGAAGGTTTTAAGGTCGCCGCGGAAGGCATCGAGCGTTCGGATCTCAAGACCGTCTTCTACGAATTCTCACAGCAGCGAGCCGAATTCGTGGGGGTTCTCCAGGGTCTCGTCCGCTCGCTCGGCGGAGATCCGGAAAACAGTGGAAGCGTCTCGGCTGCCCTTCACCGCGGCTGGATGGATATCAAGTCGCTGGTTACGGGCGAAGACGAAGCAGCTATTCTCAATGAATGCGAACGCGGCGAAGACTATGCTAAAGACGCCTATCGCGACGCTCTGCAGACCAATTTGCCAGCGAACGTAAACGAGGTCGTTGCGCAGCAATCTCAGGCAGTTCTCGCGGCCCATAACCGCATAAAAGGCCTGAGAAACGCCGAAAGCGGCAAAGCAGCCGCTCCAGGCACCTATTAACCGGGAGGGTTGAACCAGCAACGCAAAAAGAGCCGTTCGAATGGACGGCTCTTTTTTTGATCCACGTCTAAATTTATGAAACAGCTCCCAGCCCGGCCGCAGCGTTTTCCTCGATATTTGGATGCGTCGAGCTGATCCGGATACAGGCGGCTTGATGACGCGGCCTGATCTCGACCAGTTTTGGCGTAGTGATCGCGCAATCGGCGATCGCGTATTGGCAGCGGGTTCGAAAATGGCACCCAGACGGCGGATCGATCGGGGACGGTACGTCGCCCTTCAGGATGATACGTTCCCGTTTCGCCTCAACCTCTGGATCGGGAACCGGAACCGCCGAGATCAACGCCTTTGTATAAGGCATCAGCGGCTCGCGGTAGATATCTTTTCCGTCGGCGAGTTCGACGATTCGGCCGAGATACATGACGGCAACTCGGTCGGAGAGATGACGAATGGCTCGCAGGTCGTGTGAGATGAATAGATACGTCAACTGCTTCTCGCTCTGCAGACGCTGCATCAGGTTCATTATTTGAGCCTGGATCGATACATCAAGAGCTGAGATCGGTTCGTCAGCGACGATGAATTCAGGATCGACCGCAAGTGCTCGTGCAATACCGATTCTCTGCCGCTGGCCACCGGAGAATTCGTGCGGGTAGCGTTTCGTAAATCGACGGCTCAACCCCACCGTTTCCATCAGATCCTGCACCATGGCATCGACCGAATTTCCGTTCGCGAGGCCGAATGTTCGGATCGGCTCACCAATAATACCGCCGACGGTCATCCTCGGATTGAGGCTCGCATATGGATCCTGAAAGATCATCTGCAAATGTTTCCGCTGGTCCCGCATTCCGGTCTTCGAAAGGTGCGCAAGGTCGTTCCCGTTGTAGAACACATTTCCGCCGGTCGGTTCCGTGAGCCGTAGGATCGCCTTCCCAAGCGTGGATTTGCCGCAACCAGATTCGCCAACGAGCCCGAGCGTCTCACCTTTTTTGATATCGAGAGAAATACCATCGACCGCTTTGACCGTTTTTGCCGCGCTGAACAACCCGCCACCAGAGCGGTAATGAACCTCGAGATTCTGGATCGAGATCAGGTTTTGATCGTTTACATCGGTCATTCTATTTGATCGGCGGCTCGATGGTTACTGGCGACTCGGTGTCATACGTTACGGTCATGTTTTTAAGCATACCGTTGGAATATTCGACATAGATCTTCATCGGCAGGCCGGTGGATTTCGATATCCAACTTTTCGAAGTGAATGGATAATTTCCGACCGGAGTAACATTTTTGTACGAATAGACCATCGCCGGTTTTCCGTCCAAGGTTTCCTCTCCCTCGAATTTCACATCCGACAGGGATCTCAAACCTTCGTCCGTGAACGAATCCCGCAGATTCGGTATCGATTTTGCATCGCCGGGCATTTTGGACCACGAACCGCCAGCAGGCTTCATATATGACTGCCCGCCTATCATGATCATTTCCATTCCGGCTCCGGTCCCGGCGAGATAGCTCACGTGATAGCGGTCAGGTGCCAGGTACGCGATCTGAGACTTGATCTCAGTCTGTCCAACGCCTTCAGTTTTAGCGGTGAAGGACTTTAGGTCAATGAATTTCTTGGACGCCGCGATGACGTCAGCTTTCGGGTCGTTCCCACCTGATGCGGAACCTCCACTGCTACCGGTTCCTAAACCTGATCCGCCGCCCTTAAGTGAATCGAGGAATTTGCACCCCAAACCGAGGCTGCACAGAAGCAGCAATATCAGGATCGATCGTTTCATAGCGATTCCTCAAAAACCTCCTTCGCAAAATGGCACAGTGAATGGTGCCCTTCATTCACCTCTACAAAGGGCGGAAACTCCTTTCGGCATATATCCTGAGCTCGGTCGCATCGTTCCGCAAACGGACATCCCGGCGGCAAATTCGCAACATCGGGCGGCAAGCCGGGGATCTGATAGAGCGGCTCACCGTGTTCGTGAAGCGGGTCCGGGACCGAGCGAAGCAAACCTTTTGTGTATGGATTCGCGGGCCGATCGAATAGCTCACGCGTCGGTGCCTGTTCAAAGACCTTTCCGGCGTACATAACGATGATCTTGTCCGTCATTCCCGCCACAACGCCCAGGTCGTGGGTGATGAGGATGACGCTCGTGCCCATTCGCGTCCTCAGATCTTTGATCAGTTCGAGTATCTGGGCCTGAATAGTTACATCGAGTGCAGTCGTCGGTTCGTCGGCGATCAGCAATTCCGGATCACAGCTCAGCCCCATCGCGATCATCACGCGTTGCCGCATACCGCCCGAAAACTCGTGCGGATAGCTGTCCATTCGCGATTCAGCGTCCGAGATACCGACCATTTTGAGCATCTTCACGGCATGCTCTCGGGCCTGCTGCTTTGTGTGGCCGAGGTGAAGCTCCGTAACCTCCATCAACTGCCGCGAGATCTTCATGAACGGATTGAGCGACGTCATCGGGTCTTGAAAAATCATCGCGATCCGCTTGCCTCTCAGTTTCCGAACTTCATCCATCGGTAAAGCAAGTACATCGTCGCCGTCGAACATCACTTTGCCGTCCGCGATCTTACCCGGCGGTTCCTGAATGAGCCGCATGATCGACAGATTCGTCACCGATTTGCCGCTGCCTGATTCACCGACAATACCAAGCGTCTCGCCCTTTTTCAGCTCGAACGAAATGCCGTCAACAGCCTTAACGACGCCATCCTCGGTTGAGAAATACGTCTTGAGGCCGTCTACGGTCAAAATGTTTTCGCCGTTCTTTGTCATTTTTTAGCGTCGCACTGCCGCATACCCGATTTTTCGAGAATATCTATCTCAGTGATCACATTTCGATTGCCGTAGCGATTGTAGTAAAAATTGATCCCCGGATATTCAAAACCGTCTTTCGGCTTGCCATAGATCTTTTCCGTTTCTTCTTTGGTCGACTTGCCGAGCGTTATGCCCCGGCTCGTTTTGCCCTTGTACGGCGATTTCAGCTCGATCAGAAAGATCTCTTCTCGTTTATCGTTCTGGCAAAAGTAAAAAGAAACACCCGCGTCCGGATAGGTCATTTGGTACGAATATTTCTTGTTGACCTCCCACCGATAGACTTTGCCGAATTTCTTGATCACGTCCTTCGACGTTGATTTGCCAACCGTCACGCCGTCGATACCGATCCCTTCCTTGATAACCTTAGAACTGCCGGGCTTTGCCGTAGGCGTCGGTGTCGGCTTTGGTTTCGCCGCTATCGGCTTTGTCTGCTTTGTCGGCTTTCCCGGTAATAACTGACCGCTAATTAACACTGCGGAATATAGAATGATCACACTCAAAAAAAGTACTTTTCTCACTAACTAAAAACCCGTCTCCTAAAATTTCCGCGTCTGCGGATCAAGGGCGTCACGAATGCCGTCGCCCAAAAAATTCAATGAAAATAAAGTCAATGCCATCGTCAACCCAGGGAAGATTAGCTGCCAGGGGAAAATAGCCAGATTTTTGATACCAATGTCAGCCAAGCTCCCCCATGACGCGTACGGTGCCTGAACGCCTAGTCCCAAGAATGACAAAAACGCCTCGGTCAGCATTACACTCGGAACGGTCAGCGTCGCGTAAACAATGACGGGACCGAGTGCATTTGGTATGAGATGACGAAAGATGATCCCGAATGTTCCAACGCCTGTCGCCCTAGCTGCCATGACGAATTCCTGATTCTTAAGGCTCAGTATCTGGCCGCGAACGACGCGGGCCATGGTGAGCCAGGAAACGAGGCCGAGTGCAAAGAAAAGCAGGAACAATTGGCTTAATCCCTGATTGCCCGCACCTCCGATGGTCGTCGATAACCATTCGATCCACTTCGGGGTATTATCTCCGCTGAAAAATGAAAGCAGGACGATAACGATCAAAATATATGGAATGGCATAGATAACATCGACGATACGCATCATGAAGTTATCGATCCGCCCGCCGAAATATCCCGCCACAGCACCATAAGACACGCCCACGATCAGCGAAACTATCGTCGAAATAATGCCCACCATCAGTGAAACCCGACCGCCCTGCAGCACTCGTGCAAACATATCGCGGCCCTGATCGTCGGTGCCCATTGGATGCAGCAGCGATGGAGCCAGTGAGCGCACCAGTTCCTTGTCTGTCGGTGTCGAATCGTAGGTAAAACCAGTCGCCCAGTAAATGATCAATGGACCGAAAATGACTACCACGACCATAAATGCGAGAAAGCAGAGGCTGACCACGGCGAGCTTGTTTCGCCGTAGCCTTTTCCACGCATCCCTGCCCGGGGAACTGCCTGAAACTGTCTCCAAATTCTCAGCCATAAAATCTACTCGTATCGGATCCTCGGATCGAGATAGCCGTAACTGATGTCAACGATCAGGTTAAAGATCATGATCAGGATCGACAAAAACGCAACGACACCGAGGATCAGCGGTTCATCACGATTGAGAACTGCCTTGATAAAAATATCGCCCAGTCCTGGCAGAGCGTAAACTTTTTCAACGACGACCGTTCCGGCAAGCAGAGCAGCGAGTGCCGGGCCTGTAAAAGAAACGACCGGCAAAATACCGCCGCGAAAAGCATGTCTAAACAGAACTGTGCGGTCGCTGAGCCCTTTTGCTCGTGCGGTACGAATATAGTCGGAGCGCAATACTTCGAGCATTCCCGCTCGCGTCAATCTGGCAATGTACGCAGCGTATATCGCAGCAAGCGTAATAACTGGCAGCACGAGACTCGACGGTCCACCCCACCGCGCCGGCGGAAAAAGATAAAGTGTGAACGCAAAAAATATGACCAGGATCGGCGCTAAAACAAAATTCGGCACAGAAAGACCGAGCATTGCGATCGACATCGGCCCGAAATCGAGCACGGAATTCTGCTTCATCGCCGCGTACGTTCCCGCCAACAACCCGACCCCCAGGGCCAGCAGATACGCGAGGATGCCGATCGTTGCAGAATACGGCAGATGACGCCAGATGATCTCATTGACCGTTTGGCCCGGATACTTAAGTGAATCGCCAAAATCGCCGCGAACGACATTAGCCATCATCATTCCGTATTGTTTGTACCAGGGTTCATCGAGTCCGTATTTTTTACGAATAGTAGCCTCGACTGCAGGCGGGATTTTTTTAACACCCGTGTAAAAATTGCCTGGTGCCAGGCGGATCAGTCCCCACGTCAAAGTGACGACGACCAAAGCCATCGGAATGATCACTAATAATCTGCGAAGGATAAAACTCAGCATTGAGATCCTATTTTACCGCTGCTTTCTGCGTGCTCTTCAGCTCTTCGATCTGCTTTGTATATTTTGGATCGTTAGCCGTAAAAATATTCGCTACATCCTTATCCCATTTCGCGGGATCGGTCTCAAAATAGACAAATTTCCACGGAAAGAGAGTGCCCGGATTCGGGTACAGTCCCTTAACGTACGGCTTTTTGATCCAGTTTGTGGCATTGACGGTTAGCGGCACGACCGGAGCCTGTTCCATCAGATAAATTTCAGCCTCAGCGACCATTGCATTTCGTTTTTGCGGATCGAGCTCGGAATTTGCGTCATCGAGCATTTTGTCGAATTTCGGATCAAAAAATCCCGAACCGCCCTCGTTCGCTTTTCCGTATTCAAGGCTCAGGAATGAATACGGATCGACATAATCGCCACTCCACAGCAACTGAGCGAAACCATTGTATTCCAGTCCTTTGAAATATGGCATGAAAGTTTTAAATTCCATGTTCTTTAATGGAATTGTGATCCCGAGATGCTGCTTCCATTGCGACTGAACGAATTCCGCGATCGAGCGATTACTTTCATTCGTATTGTACGTCAGCGTGACCTTATCAGTAGGAAAGCTCGGACAGGAATATGTGTCGCCATTTTTCTGAACGGGAAAGCCGGCATCGGTCAGCAATTTTCGAGCCTGATCAGCATCAAACTTCCCGTATTTTGCCCACTCTTCCGGCGATACTCCTTTTTCGACGCGTTTCGCTTCGCTGACCTTTTCCAGAGCCTGATCATAATCGCGAAAGATACCCGTCGGCGACATGTAATACAACGGTTTTGTAACTTTTCTGAAACTCGACAAAGCCTCACGATCGAGGCCTGCGATGAAGGCACGCCGAACGCGAATGTCATCAAAAGGCGGCTTTGTCATGTTCATCGCGTAATATGCGACCGCCATTTCAGGAAAATTCAGGTACTCGTCTTTGTAGTTCTTGATCTCGCTGATCCACGACGAAGGAATAGCATGATTCTGCATCGCGTCGATCGAACCCGCCTTGTAGAGGTTCATGATCGTCGAAAGCTCTTCGATCGGGTAGAACTCGATGCCGTCTAGATGCACATTTGCGGCGTCCCAATAATTTGGATCCTTTTCAAGCTTCAGGATGTCATAAGGACGATATTCCTTGACCTTGAAGGGGCCATTGGTGACTATATTGGCCGGCTTCGTCCAGTTCTTTCCATTCTTTTCGACCGACTGCTCTGGTACCAGCCGGAAAAATTGATGAGCAAATAGACCAAGGTAGAATGGAGCACTTTGACGGAGGCTGATCCTTAATGTGTAATCGTCAATTGCCTCAACACCGATATCCTCAGCTGTAACCGGAACCAATTCAGCTCCTTCGATCGCCGCCGCGAGTTTTGGATCTCCTTTGAGAACCTTCGCCTTTTCCTTTTCGTCACTTGGGATAGTCAGCCGAGTGGGCGAGTGCATAAATTTGCTGAATTCCGTTTCCGGCCCTACTTTTGTAGATTCTTTTTCATCTTCTCCAATATCTTTATTCAACAAGAACTGGCCGTTCTTTTTCACAAAAACATGCCCGCTTTTATATGCTTCAGCATATTTAATAAAGAAACCCAGCTGAGCCGTTCTGGATATCACATCCGGCCGAAAACCGCGACGCATGCTGTAAACAAAATCTTGGGCGGTGATCGGTTTGCCGTCGCTCCATTTGGCGTTATCGCGGATGTGGAAAAGAAATTCGTCCTGTCCCGGGCTGGTTTCCCAGCTTTTGGCAAGCGCCGGGATCGGCTGTTGATCTTTAGGATCGTATTCAACGAGGCCCTCGTACATCGCCATGTAGATGCGAGCTTCGGGCTGGCCGTCAGGCAACTGCGGATCGAGCGTTTCAGGCTCTGGGCCAGTTATATATCGAAGAACATTATTAGATGGCGGAACGGTTTTACCGAAGAATTGGCCATTTGGCGAAAGACCGCAGCCAAGCGCGAGCGCAGCGATCAGCATGGCCGAGATGCCTGCAAACATTCTGCTATATCCTTGTCGCACCATATTGAACGATCGAGAATCGAAACAGGAAATGGTTTTTATCTTATTGGCGTTCGAGAATCAGCGCACGACGCGCGGCTGCCAGTTGTTGTCTATACTAACCTCTTTTAGTGAATGCGCGTCAAGGGCGTTCATCTCAAAGCCGCGGATGTAAGGCTTTACCAGAGAGTAAGATGTCGGATAGTAGAGCGGTATCACCTTTAACTCGTAGACTACATCAGCTTCGCTGAGAATCGGGGATTCTTCCGGTTTTTCGACCGGCAGCTCGGTATCATCTACATCGAACGGGCCACCTTCGGGAACTAAACCAGATCCCGACATCCGCTTTTCTTCCAAAAGCCGATCGGCTTCTGCCTTGATCTCGGCGGGGGTTTTTACGATCTGCGTTTTTTCCGCCGAGCCAAGCACTGATTCGATATTGACCAGCTCATCATTCGCCGGCAGGACGACGCCGCGTCTTAACAGGTCGTATTCGCCGGTTTTTTTGACCTCATCGATTTCAGACGTCTCTTTTACGGTAATAACGGTGTCAAGGTTCAGATTCTGCTTCCACATCCGGGCGACCGAACGGGCGACACGCTGCTGGATGTCATTTCGATTGATAACGAGATGTATCGGCGGAAAACCCTCGCCGTTAGGAAAACCAGCCTTTTCAAGCAGCCCTTTTGCTTTGACTGTATCGAGAGCCAACGCCTCTTTTCGCGTTTCGCCAAGCGGGAAGAACGAATACGCCGGCTGATTCATGCCCCTCAAGATCGCCGTCGGTCAGCTTCGCCCGGTCGATCGCGATCGCCAAAGCCTCGCGGACTCGGCGGTCATTATATGGAGCCTTTGTTTCATTGAATTCGTAAAAGTTCAAGGCACTGTGCGAAGTACGGCGAAAATCTTCATACGGCGTTAGCAGTTTAAGAGCAAGCGGCTCGAACGACGCGTTGGTGATCACGTCAACATCGCCCTTTTTGTAAGCATTCAGTGCGTTCTCAGCCGAACTCGCTGCCACAAACCGAACGCGTTCAAGGGCGACAGCTTTGCGATTCCAATAGCTTTCCGAACGCTCGAGCGAGATGCCGTCATCACCGATCTTAGTGATCTTAAACGCACCATTCGTAACAGTTGCCGGATCCAAACGCGGCCCGTCAGGGTTTGCTTCGCCGTAAACCGGGCGAAAGATCGGATTTGAAACAAGCCTTGGAAAATCCTTGTCGGGAAGCACCAGAGAAACCTTCAGCGTGGAATCATCGACCGCCTCGACACCAAATTTCGGCGGTGCCGGTGTCGCTTTGGCTGTCGGTATTTGCGGTGTTTCAGCGGGTTTCGCGGTCGGCTGCGGGATCGCTAGTTGAGTTTTCGGAACGATCTCGGTTCCGCGAAGCGTCTCGCCGCTTATCGTATTCTCCGAAGGCATCGCCTGCAGAAAGTCCGACGGAGCGCCATTATCGACCTCCGCTTTTGCTTCCATTCCAACGATGTTCTGGAAAAGATATGCAGTCGAGATCTTGTCCTGCATCGCAGCTAGTCGCTTCCACGAAGCAACAAAGTCCTTAGCAGTCACGCGTTCGCCGTTTGACCACTTTGCATCTTTTCGAAGATGAAATGTCCAGGTTTTGAGTTTGTCGCTCGATTCCCATCTCTCAGCGACGGCGGGGATCTCGCGCAAACTCTTGCTATCGAGATCGGTCAAACCTTCGTACGTCGCCCTGACAATATCGGTCTCAGGTGCGGCCGAGGCCTTAGCGGGGTCGAGCGATTTCGGCGTTTTGCCATTGCTCCAGCGGAGTTCCTGTTTGGGCGGCGGAACAGATTCGGCGAAAAAGGGTTCAACCTTAGGCTGCTGCAGCTCTGAGCAAGCGGTTAACAGGACAGCGAAAAGCGCCACGAAAATCGTCGGTCCAATACGGACAAACTTAATTGCCTTCGCAAATTTTCGAGCCGCTTTCCTCATTAAAAACTACTTGATGGAGCTTAACTCATTGAACACGTCAACCACCTGCTCGCGGGTCTTTTCAAAGCCGCCGGAGGTGTCGATCAGATATTGCGCGTATCGTTTTTTCTCTTCCTGCGGCATCTGGGCGGCGATGCGTTTCCGGGCGTCAGCTTCGCTCAAACGATCGCGTAACATCAGCCGTTCCAATTGTATCGCGCTTTCGCACCAAACAACAATTAGTTTGTCGAATCGCTTATAACCGCCCGACTCGATCGTCAGTGCAGCATCGATTATCGCAATGCCATTCGGATCCTTCGCAGCCACGATTTTGATCCAATCATTTTGCGTCTCGAAAACGCGAGGATGGATTATCGAGTTGAGCAAAAGCCGCTTTTCCTCGCTCGAAAACACCATGCTCGCCATCTCCTTCCGGTCGAGTGAACCGTCAGCGAGCAATATCTCCTCCCCAAATCGCGAGACGATCTCGCGAAGCCCTTCAGTTCCGACCGCAACCACATCCCGAGCCGTCTGATCAGCGTCGAGAATATGGCAGCCAAGTTCACGGAAAACACCGCAAACAAACGACTTGCCAACCGCAATGGATCCTGTGAGGCCGACTGTGAGCATTTCTGGATTATTTCCGAAATAGCTGAGAACTGAAAAGTGATAGCTGATAACTATCTTCCATGCCGCTTTGCCAATTTGCCAACGTTGTATTCCGCGATTTCGGTAAGGGTTAACCCGAGCTCATCTGCACACGCCGAGATGTACCAGAGAACGTCGCCGAGTTCGTCCTTCAGTTTCAGCCTCGTATCGTCGGTGATGACGCCGCCATGGTCCGCGCTGGATCTTTTTGACGATGTTCGCAACCTCACCGGCTTCACCGGCCAGCCCGAGCGTTGGATATTCGAGATTTTTCATTCGACGCGGATAAAGGGCCGTCTGGCTTGCTTCATTTTGGTATTCTTCAAAGTTCATAATTCTATTCGCATCCTCGCCGCATCTACAGTGTTTTTCATCAGCATTGCGACGGTCAACAGCCCGACTCCGCCCGGAACCGGTGTGAAGTTCACGGCTTTTTCCATCGCATCCTTCGGATTAACGTCCCCAACGAGAGTGAAACCGCGTTTTTCGATCGTTGCGAGGCGTTTTTCGAGATCTTCGGCCGGGAACATCGCGTTCGCTGAGCCAATATCCGAAAAGTTGTTGATTCCGACGTCGATCACAGCGGCCCCGTCGCCGATATGTTCGGCCCTGATGAAACCTGGTCTGCCGATGGCGGCGACGAGAATGTCAGCCTGGCGTGTGATCGCAGGCAGATCGGCGGTTCGCGAATGGCAGATCGTGACAGTCGCATTTTCCTTGAGCAACAGCATCGCCATCGGTTTGCCGACGATGTTGCTGCGACCGACGATAACAGCGTGCTTTCCGGCGATCTCGATGTTGGACCGCTTCAGGATCTCGATAACACCCGCAGGAGTACACGGGGCCAGGGCCGGATAGCCCTGCGTCAGCCTTCCCGCATTTATCGGATGAAATCCGTCAACGTCTTTTTCGGGATCGATCCGTTCCAGTATCTCGCGTTCGTCGATGTGTTTGGGCAGCGGAAGTTGGACAAGAATACCGTCGACATCGTCTCGTCCATTCAGTTCTTCGACGACCGAAATGATCTTTTCCTGCGTCGTATCAGCGGGAAAATGCAGATGCTCGGAAATAATGCCGAGTTCCTCCGCGGTTCTCACTTTGCTGCCGACGTAAACCGACGAAGCCGGATCTTCGCCGACACGTACAACGACGAGACACGGGGCAAAACCGTGTACCTCTTTGATGTCGGCGACCTCGCTCGCAACCTCGGATTTGATGGCATCCGCGATCACTTTTCCGCTTAAAATTCTAGCTGACATAGTTGTAACTCCGATTTTAACGTATGCGCCGAAACTTTGCTAAAATCAGGGGAATGAATCGCTCTTTCGCCGGATCTCTGCTACTTGTGCTGTGCGTGAACACCCTGTTTTCACAGCCATTGGCCGAATCCGAGAAGCAGATCGCTCAAGCGGTTGAATCGCGAAATTATGGAGCTGCGATCGCGGAGCTCCAAAAACTAAAAACAACGGACGACGCAGCATTTATAGCAAAGGACAACGATTATCTCCTCGCCCGCATGGCCGAATCGAACGGCGATCTCGCCCTGGCAATGACAAGTTTTCGGTCCGTTGCAGACCGAAATTCTCCGCTAAAACCCTACGCTCTAAAACATCTCGCCCAGATCGCCCGGTCGACGGGAAATTTGCTGCTGGAACGTATTTATCTAAACGAGATACAGATGTTTGCTCCCGAAACATTGGCGGCGAAAGCGGCCGTTTATCGGCTCGCGAGAAATAGTTTCGAAAGCGGCAACTATCTCGGAACGATAAGCATTATTGGCGGCATTTCCGCAACGACAGCCAAAAACCCGAGCCCATCGACCGATCGTGAAATGAAGGGTTTGCTGGCCGAGGCATATTTCCGGAGCGGACAAACGCAACAGGCCCGCGATGCGTTCGCCTCCTTGCTCGATTCCGTTCCGAACGCTGCTCAACCTGACGACATAGCTCTGCTCGCCGTTAGAGATCTGGACGCGATCGACGGTGGTGAACGGGGTAAAAAAGCTCCGTCGCTCGCCGAGGCAGAGCATTTTCGGCGAGCCGGCGTCTATCAATTCAATCGCGAATTCGCCGACGCGAGGCTGCATTACGAAGCGATGATCGCCACGTATCCGGCTGGAGCGAATGCTGCCGATGCCGTCTTCCAGATCGGTCGCGGATTTGCTCAACAAGTGGATTTTGTCGAAGCGTTGAAATGGTACGAACGCGTGATCGAGCAATATCCGCAAAGCAATGCCGCAAAAGATGCCTTGCTGCAAGCCGCATCTGCGTACGGCCGCGTCGGGCGACCAAAGGAAGCGACGAAGCGATACCAGCATTTTATCGATCTATATCCGAACGACGAACGTCTCGACCGTGCGTATCTCAATATAGTGGATATACTCCGCGACCAGGGCGAAGATACGGACGCGATCAGGGCTTGTGAAAAAGTCCGTACCGTATTCAAAGGAAAATTGCCCGAGGCCATTTCGCTTTTTACCGAAGCCCGCATCTATTTCGCCCGCGAGGAATGGCAGAACGCTTCCGATACACTCGAAAAACTCAAGCCTTTCAACGAACTCGGCGGAGCAAACGTCCCGGGCGGAACAAGCATTGGCGAGGTCACGTTCCTTAAGGGTTTCGCCCTAGAAAAACTCAACAAATACGCTGATGCGATCGACACCTATCTCTTGATCAACGACGGACGCGGCGAATATTACGGCTGGCAAGCCACCGAGCGGTTAAAGGCAATGTCATCGAACGAATCGGCGAAACCGTTCGTTGCCCAAGCCATCGGCAGATCAGCTCCGGGCCTAACCAGCGGCGATGCGGCGACAAAAGAGAAAAGCGCTCGAGCGGTGATGCGGCTTTCTGAAAACGCCGAGCTGCGTGAAAAAGCGATCTCGATTCTTAGATCTGTCGAACCCCCCATGCCAAAAACGCTCGAACCATCTGAACCAAAACCACCGACCGGCAAAACGCTCGGTGACCGGCTGTCCGCTCTCGGCCTTTATGACGAAGCCGTTTTTGAGATCGAGGCGGCGATGGGCGACAGCGCGAAATTCTCAAATCTTTCCGCGTTCGAACTCGGCGACCGTGCCGATCGCGTTATGGAATTTGTCGAACCATTGTGGCGTACGATTCCGGCAGACTTCCCGCTCGAACTGATGCCGCGGCGGCAGATCGAAAAGCTGTACCCGACGCCATTCAAGAGCGATCTGCTCAAATTCGCTCCCGAACGCGGCGTCGATCCGCGTCTTCTGCTCGCCATAATGCGTCAGGAATCGCGTTTCCGGCCCGACGCCAAATCAAATGCCGCCGCTCGCGGGCTGATGCAGTTCATCTCGACTACCTCGAACAAAGTTGCCGCCGATCTGAACCGCGAAAATTTTCGGCAGGACGAGCTATATTCGCCACCGACTGCCATCTTGTTCGGGTCGCAGTATCTGTCGACGCTTTTCAAAACATTTCCGGGCCAGCCCGACGCGGTCGTCGCCAGCTACAACGGCGGTGACGACAACATGCAGCGTTGGTACAACCGTTCGCGGTCCAATATCCCCGAACGCTATGTTCCCGAGGTCGTCTATGCCCAGTCGAAAGATTACGTTCAGCGTGTGATGTCAAGTTATCGGATGTACAAGTACCTGTACGATGAGCAACTGAGGCCGACGGCGCGCTAACTCGATTTATTGGCGTGGTCGATATATGCTTTACCCATAATGCGTTTTCTTCTTCTTGCGGTTTTCGTTATTTTTGTGTTTTCAGGATGCTCGGGATCTCGATCTTCGGGTTCCTCGAATACGTCCGCCAAGCGTTATCCGATCAAAGGCAAGGTAGTTTCTGTCGATAAAGCCTCAAAAAAAGCCAAGATCGATCACGATCGTGTCGATGGCTATATGGAAGCCATGACCATGGATTTCCCGATCCACGCCGACTGGGCATGGGACGAACTCACGCCCGGAGCCGAGGTCAAAGGCGATCTGGTCGTGGACAATGCAGCGAAAGAGCCCTATTGGATCGAGAATATCGGAATTATCGCTGCCGCAAAGCCTGGCCAACCCGTTCCCGATATCAATGAGAATTTTGCACAGCTCGGCAAAGAAGTTCCTGAATTTACTTTAACCAATCAGGAAGGCAAGAAGTTTTCGCTCAAGGATTATCGCGGTAAAGCCCTCGCGCTAACATTCATTTACTCACGCTGTCCGCTGCCTGATTATTGTATAAAGATGTCGACGGCGTTCAGCGATCTGGCGTTGCAATTGAATGCCGATCCTGAGTTCAAGGAAAAGATCCGTCTGCTCAGCATCTCGTTCGACCCTGAAAACGATACGCCCGAAAAACTCAAATCATACGGCACTGGTTATTTGGGAAAAGGAGCGAAACCGGATTTTACAGTCTGGCAGCTAGCCGTCGGGTCTGACGCGGAGGTGCGAAAGATCGCTGATTTCTTCGGCCTAAGATACGAAGTCGACCAGAACGACAAAACGCAGATCAATCACAGCCTGCGAACCGCCGTCATCGCTCCTGATGGCAAAGTGACCAAGATATTTCCCGGCAACGAATGGAAACCGGCCGATCTGCTTGATGCCCTGAAAGGCTCGCTCAATTCGGCGAAGTAAACAAAATATCCGAGATAGACGTAACACCCACATCTCGAAAACTAACAACTTGAGGAGCGTTTATGCGAAAACTACTGGTTCGTCTGTCTGTCTGTGTTTTGATCTTCACCGTTGCCGCGTCGGCTCAGAAACGAAATATCACTGAGAAAGATCTTTTCGATTTTAACTGGATCGCCGATGCCCAGATCTCGCCCGATGGAGCGACCGTGGCTTTTGTAAAAGTCAACGTGAATGCTGCCAAAACCAATTACGACACTTCGATCTGGACGGTCTCAACCAGTGGAAATGAAGAACCCAGACGTTTGACCAGCGGCATCCGCGATTCGTCGCCGCGTTGGTCGCCGGATGGGAAACTTTTGACGTTCGTTCGCAGCCCAGAATCGGGCGGTGCTCCTCAGCTCTACATGCTGTCGATGGACGGCGGTGATTCGTGGGCATATACGTCGATGGTTCGCGGAGCAGGCGGGCCGATTTGGTCGCCTGACGGCAAATGGATCGCTTTCGGCAACAGCGCGAATGCTGAGGATCTTGCAAAAGTCGGAAAACCGCCAGCACCTGCCGAACGTGAAAGCGATGTCCGCGTTATCACACGAGCTGTTTACCGCTCCGACGGCGGCGGTTATACAGATCCCACGCATCCAAATCACCTTTGGGTCATCGCCGCACCGCGAAGCCCGGAAGAGAAACCAGCCCCAAAACAGCTCACCAGCGGAGCATACAGCGAAGGTGGTTTTGTGTGGGCGAAAGATAGCTCGTCGATCTATTACACAACCAACCGCGTCGCCGAGCCATATTATGAAGAGCCGGGCACGCAGATCTATTCGGTTAATGTCTCTGGCAGCGAACCCGCTCTGCTAACAAAACTCGATATGGGAGTCGGCGGTCTTGTACTAAGCCCTGACGGCAAGCGTTTTGCTTTCACTGCTTCGGCAACCTACAAACCGGTCAAATCCTACACGCAGCCCGACCTTTGGGTCATGGACGTTGCTGCAAATGCTAAACCGAAAAATCTCACGACAGCTTTCGATTTCGACGTTGCTGGCGGAGTCGGCGGCGATCAAGCACCGCCACGAGGCGGTGGAGGCGGCGGTTTGGCTTGGTCGCCGGACGGAAAGTCGATCCTCAGCACTTACGGCAAGGAAGGTAGTGCCAATATTGGCCGTTTCGATGCCGCAGACGGCAAGCTGACAGACGTAACAACTGGTAAACAGTCCGTTTCCGGATTCCGCTCAACGCCTGACGGTTCGAAGATGGTCTATTCGATCTCGACCCCGACAAAGATAGGAGATCTGTATATTTCAGAAAAAGGTGGAGCACCAAAGCAGATAACGCGGATCAACGACAGGCTATTTTCGAAACTCAACCTAACCGAACCCGAAGAGATCTGGTACACGAGTTTCGACGGCAAGAAGGTCCAAACTTGGGTTCAGCGTCCGCCGGATTTTGACCCGAATAAAAAATATCCGCTGATCCTCAACATCCACGGCGGCCCGCATTCGGCCTACGGCTATATTTTTGACCACGAATTCCAGTGGATGGCGGCAAAAGGCTATGTCGTCGTTTATCCAAATCCGCGTGGCTCAACCACTTACGGTCAAGAATTCGGCAACATCATTCAGCACAATTATCCCGGCGACGATCATCTCGATCTGATGGCCGCGGTGGATGAAGTCGTCAAACGCGGCTACATAGACGAGAAAAAGCTCGGCATCACCGGCGGCAGCGGCGGCGGCGTGCTAACCGATTGGGCCGTGACGAAAACGAATCGTTTTGCAGCCGCTGTTTCGCAGCGTGACATCTCCGATTGGGCAAGTTGGTGGTACACGGCAGATTTCGCACAGTTTCAGCCGAGCTGGTTCAAGGGAGCTCCGTTCGAAGACGAGGGCTTCAAAAAACGCTCGGCGATCACGTACGTGGACAAGATCCAAACGCCAATGATGTTCATCCTTGGCGAGGCGGACTATCGTACACCACCAACAGCAGGCGGCGAAGAGCTTTTCCGTGCACTCAAATACCGCAAGATCCCAACGGTTATGGTCCGCTTTCCGGGCGAAGGACACGAGCTGTCACGCTCAGGCCAACCATGGCACCGCATCGAGCGTTTGCAGCATATCGTTGGATGGTTTGATAAATGGATGCTGGGAGCGGCAAAACCGGAATACGAGATCCCGCAAGTGAAGTAGAACTATTTTGATTTAGAAAACATCATTGCCTGCGACGATGGTTTTAAGCACATCACGTCCACTCGCTGAGAATATTAGAGCTGCGTGAATGTCTCCGATCGGCTGAGTTGCTGGATGATCGAGCGAGATGACGGCAATATCAGCCTGTTTTCCGGGTTCCAGAGTTCCGATAATGGAGTCGATGCCAAGGGCTTTGGCTCCGCCTAAGGTCGCAGTTTCAAGGGCTTCTTTCGGCGATATGAAACGGGCAGAACCTCCACAATTCCGGGCAGCTAGTACCGCGAAGCGTGCTTCCTCGAGCAGGTCGCAGACGTTATTGCTGGCGACTGAGTCACTGCCGAGCCCGACAGCAATTCCAGCATCGAGAAAAGCTTCAAATGGAGCATAACCGTGGCCGAACTTGGCATTAGATTTCGGGCAATGGGCGATCTTGGCACCGTTCCACTCGATCCTTTTGATATCGTCCGCCGATACGCGGACACAGTGGCCGAGCAATGGCTGCGCCGAAAGAACGCCGATGCGTTCCAGGTATTCGATCGGGGTCGAATGCGGGCTTTCCCATTCCAGCTCAAAACGATCATAAAATCCTCGAAACAAGCCTGTTCCGTGAGCCAGGAGTTCGGTCTCGTCCGCCGATTCCGCGGCATGGATCGAGAGCGGAACACGGTTTATGATCGAGTATTGAGCGATCAACTCAAACAACCTCGATCCGACCGTGTAAGGCGAATGTGGCGAAAGGCCAACCTTCACTAAGTCCGTTTCTTCGCGATGAAGAGCTTCGTATTTCGCAGCAAGTTTCAGAAAATCGTCATTCGCCGTACGATTGTCCGGAGAAAATTCTGTTTCCTGAAAAACGATACCGCGAAGTCCGACATCCTTAAGTGCTGCAACACCGGCGTGCCCTAAACGCCCGATGTCGCCAAAACAAGTGACGCCTGCTCTCGCTCCTTCCAAGGCTCCTGCCCGGGCGGCATCGCAGATATCTTCGTCGGAAAGCTCATTCCGCAGAGCGGTCAGTTTCAGCAGCCACGATCGAAAATCGTGTTCTACATCGTCAAGGCTTCCTCGCATCGAAGTTATCTCGAGATGTGAGTGGCAATTTACAAAACCCGGTAAGATCGCGGCCTCGCCAAGGTCCTCGATGGCAATCGACGGATATTTCGCAGTTATTTCCTCGAGCGGGCCAACTGCATCTATCTGAGTTCCATCTATCGCAACAGCCCCGTTTTTGATCGGCTCAGATGATATAGGCAGTACGTAATTTGCGGCGAGTAACCTCATTCGTTTCTAACGTCCTTGCTCCGAACGGTAACGCGCAAGGATCGAGGTTACGTAGTTTCTTGTGGATGCGATCCCTATGTGATCGATGAAATCGCTTTCGGAGACGGAATTAATATCATTCTCACGGGTCCATTCTTCAACCCGGCTCGGTCCTGCGTTATAGGCAGCTAGCGTCATTGATGTTTCAGCAGGACGTCCGCGATATCGTTCACGCAGTCTTTCCAGATACCAGCAGCCTACCTGTATGTTCCGTTCGGGATCCGCTAGGAATTCGTTGACGTTATCGGCGGCCTGTTTTTCAAATTCCTTGAATCCCGTTTCCTTCGCCCATTCACGTGCAACTAGCGGCGTAACCTGCATCAAGCCGACTTCAGCGTCCGCACCGAGTTTCCAAGCCCGAAACCACGTCTCTTCATAGATCAGACTCCAAACGAGTTTTTCATCGAGACGATACACGCGAGCCTGACGAGCGATAAGCTCATCGTATCGATGTTCCCAATAAGACGGGAAAAAATATGCCCCCGTCACTAAAAGAATGACGGCAATTACCAGGCATGAGAAGAGATACCGGAACATCTAAAAGATCTCGCACTACGCCCCGCGAGATGAGCGGAGCTCTGTCGTTTTGGTATCATCCGTCGGCGGATCGTTTTGCACTTCGACGTGAATTTGTTTCAGATTGCGCACTCTTGCCCCCGACCGCGCCATCTCTGCAAAGAGATCAACATCATAATCGGATTCGAGAGCCATCTCACGGCGTATTTCGAGCAAAACTTCTAAAAACTTTGGACGACGATACATAACCCTCAGTGAACAATTGTTCACCGTTGAGGCTGTTTCGTCAACAACGTGGGCATTTTGGCTTATTGGACCAGCGATATTGTTGACACGTCGTCGAACTGAGACGAGGCCACCGTGATGTTCTCAGTTTCAAGTAAAAACGACTTGAGATCCGCGAATTTCATCGGCTTAGCAAAGAGAAAGCCTTGTCCGCCTTCGCATTCCAAACGTGCGAGCAGCTCGCGCTGGGTTTCGGTCTCGACACCTTCTGCCACAACCTTCAGCCCTAACGTTCGAGCCAGATTGATGATCGCTCGCACGATCTCATCATTATTCCCTGCTGCGTCGATCATTGATACGAAGGAGCGGTCGATCTTCAGCGTTGAGATCGGGAGTTTCTTTAGGTAACCCAGATTGGAATATCCGGTTCCAAAGTCATCGATATTGATCTCAATTCCATCATCACGGAGTTGGTTCAACATTACGATCGCTCGATCCTGGTGCTCAAAAAACACTGATTCCGTGATCTCCAGCTTCAGCTGATTGGGTGAAAAACCTGTTTCTGCAAGTATATGCTCAATGCTCTGGACAAGGCCGTTCTGGCTGAACTGGCGGCACGAAAGGTTCACGCTAACCGAGTATTTATGGAGGTCAGTGCTGCGGCTTTGTAGCGAACCGATCTCCTTGCAGGCTCTACGGAGCACCTGCTCGCATAACCGGTCAATTAAGCCGATCTCTTCAGCTAGCGGGATGAACTTGGTCGGAGCGATTTTTCCCAACTCCGGGTGATTCCAGCGAGCGAGCGATTCAAAGGACTCTATCTCGCCAGTTTTGAGCGAATAGATCGGCTGATAGAAAACCTCGATCTCTTCGCGCTCGACAGCTCGGCGAAGATCCGTTTCAAGTTTTAAGATCTCTTTCGCAGCACTGTGCATCTCTTCGTCAAACACCTCGTGACGGGCCTTTCCGGCGCGTTTTGCCTGGTACATCGCAGTATCCGCATCGCGCATGACGTCTTCGGATGCCGAATGTTTATCCGTTGCATGCAAAATTCCAATACTTGCAGAACTGTAAACCTCGTGACCGCGAAGGTCGAATGGAATGCCAAATTTCTGCTGAATGCGTGACGCGATGCGAGTAACTTCTGCCGTGTCGAATGTCCCTTCTACGAGAATTGTAAACTCGTCACCTCCTAGTCGAGCCACGAGGTCAGAAGGTCGCAGGCAGTCTCGCAGTCTCGCCGAGATCTCTTTGAGGAGTTCGTCACCGATGAGGTGACCGAGACTGTCGTTGACGTATTTAAAGCGGTCCAGATCGATGAACAATACGCTGACTTTGTAGTCATTGACCATTCGGCGACGCTCCAACGCCCGATCGAGGCTCTTCATGAAGAGGAGTCGATTCGGCAAACCAGTCAATGCGTCATGCGTTGCGTCATGCTGGAGTTTTTCTTCCGCACTCTTTTTATCGGTAATGTCCTGTATCTGGAAGATAAGATTAGGCTGCTTAGCCTTTGTGTCATTCGCCGCCGAGACACTCCACGAGGTCCAAACCGTACGCCCGGTCTTATGGATATAACGCTGCTCCATTTGGCAGTTGGCGATCTTACCCGCTAACAGTTCGTGAACTTTAACCAACGTCAGGCCCAGATCTTCTGGAAGCGTTATCGACTGGAAATCGGTCGCTAGAAAATCCTCTTCGGTATACCCAAGAATCTCGGTTAGCGCATGATTTGCTTTGAGCCAATTGCCGGAAGGTGATACCAAACCGATCCCGATCGGGGCGTAATCGAAAGCACTACGGAACCGTTCTTCGGATTCGCGAAGGGCATCCGATTGAGATTCGACGATCTTCGCATATTGCTCAGCTTGTTCAGCTTGCTGCATCGAGATCTCGACGTTCTTGAGATACATTCGGTACGACAAGAACACAAAGAAAATTACTGGAAAGGTCGCGAGCAGTATGCCGAGCCCCAACACGTCAGCTACCTGAACGAGCAAACCGGCGCTTGCGGCACCGACAAAGTACGAAAAAAACGTCCAAATGTACTTCGTCTTCCACGTCTCCCAAAGCGGGATCTTATCCTTGAGAGCGTCGTGCAGGGAGGCAAACGAGGTATTAATGAGAAACTGGGTCAGAGCAATCAGTGATAACGCGATGATGAAGCCTGACGTATTGTCGCCGTGGCCGTGGAGTTGTTCCTGTGTATATAAACCCGAAGCCTTGAGAACCAGTACGACAGCACTCGTTGAGATCGCCATCGTAGCCGAATTAAAGAATACGGTCAGCTTGCGATTACAGAATCTCCAGGAGGACGCCGTCGCTTCAACCGCGGCGAGAATTACCGCGAATTCGCCACCGTACAATATCAGTGCCAGAAAAATAAAAATATCCGAAACTGAAATATGCGACTTAAATCGGGGGATCTGGATCGTGATTCTCGATCCAACGGCGATCGTGAAGACGAACAAAAGAAGCAGATATATGTCGATCGCCGCGACGCGGATGTTTGCGAGCGCAAACAGTACGCACACAAGACCCGCGACTATTACGGTCGCCATATGTCTGTCGGAAATCTTCGTTCGATCCATTTTGATCAGGTCGTACCGAGCATTCGATCAACTAGCGGCGGTGCTTCGGTAATTGGAACGGGACAGTGGAGGTGAGAGGTGGGCTAATTCTAAGAGAAATAAAGGGAAGGCCGCTAACACGCCTTCCCTATTATGAGTCAACCCAACAATTTTGTCTACTGTTATTTTTAGTTAAACAAAGAGCGTTGTGCATTCATCCGAACTGCGGAATCCTGCTCTTTCAAAACTGCGATGTGCAGCTTCGAAATCAACGTTGCTCAATAGGCAGACATTAGCGACGCGAGATAGCAATTCGACTGTGAGAGCCGAAAGACATTTGGGGCCAATGCCTTTTCCGCGATATTCCTCACCGACAAATACTCCTTCCAGATAAGCGACTTCGCTCGTCTCGGCGATGATGTCGGCCTTAAAGACCAACTTGTCACCATCGAAGACAACGAACACGCGGCCCTGTTCGATACGTCGTGCAACTCTCTTAAGGAAACCTGCACGATCGCGGATCATCGGGTCGACGCCGCATTCGATAAAGGCTACCTCGGCTTGAGCTTCAGCGATCGGCAGCAATTCGCTTGCGTCTGCCAGTCTCAATCCGCAATCGGTTCCTTGGACCATGAATGGGAAAGCGGCTTCAAATAAACGTTCGACGCAAGCCAAACGAGGCTGACGAAGTCCGTCGGTCATGTGATTCCAGAAGGTCTGGGCAGCGTCTCCACTCGACATGATCAGGTGGATCGGCGTATCTGCGGTTTTCGCGACGAATGCAAGGGCCCGGATAGCGGCGTCCGTATGAGCTTCAACTAATGTCGAGTGGCCTATAAGAGCGACGCCTTCCAGCTTACCTTCAGAATTGCGGTATCCGTAGAATTTACCGCGGTTTAGTTCGCTGACTATCCCGTTGTCCGTGATGAAGCTTGTCATCACAACCGTGTGAACCGGGCGAATCGTTAAGAATGCAATTACTTCAGCGGTGTTTTCTTCTTGTAGTTCCCGAACCTTGCTCAGATCGGGCGTGATCGGTCCGAAGGGTATTGCCGTATTTCGGCGCACTTCGAGTGTGTTGGCATTTGATGTATGCAGCATGAATTTTCTCCTTTTTACAATTCTTATGTGGTTAATTGTTGTAAATAAATACCCTACTGCATTCCTGGGGTATCATCACCAAGGAGAACATTGTCGCCAACCAATACACCATCACCGACCAATACACCATCTCCAACCAAGACTCCATCACCGACTAGAACACCGTCACCAACGAGTACTCCATCACCGACCAGAACACCGTCGCCAACGAGTACTCCATCACCAACTAGAACTCCGTCACCAACGAGTACTCCATCACCGACCAGAACTCCGTCGCCAACCAGTACACCGTACGAAAGCCATGTAGAACCCGACCCAACAGGCCCGCCATTACTGGTAACAACATTTCTGTTAACGTTCAAGCCTGTGGTGAAGTACCCCGTGCTGGTAAGGTTGAAGCCGCCGTTAGCAAAGCCAACTCCCTGGCCGAATGTGTTGCTGCGGTTGTAGATGGTTTGGTACTGGGACACGAGTCCTTCGCCGGTCATGAAGGTGTGGTCACCTGTGATGAGCTGAGCCCACGAGAATGAGCCGGACACTGGTGTCGGCATTGTCCAGCCGGCTGGGACTGTGGAGGTTCCCTTTGCCATGCCTTCGAAGTCGGTGTCTGAGCGGAGCGACCTTGCGAGTCTGACAGCTCCGTCGACGTTGAGCTGGCCCGCACCCTGTTCGAAGGTATTCGCACCTGCGATCGGTTGTGCGGTGTACTGCATGATCATTTTGACCATGCCGGGAGTGAGTTTCGGGTTGGCCTGCATGAGCAGGGCAGCGGCGCCGGAGACGACTGGAGCTGACATCGAAGTGCCGCTCATGGTCATCGTGGCGTCGTCATTTGTCTCACCAAGAAGCGGAAGGTTGATGAGGCTTGGATTTAGGAGTGCCATCGTGTTGCCGACAGCACTGTAAGAGATGAGCTTGTTGCCCGGAGCAACGATGTCCGGTTTGATCAGGTTGTCATAGACGCGCATGCCGCTTGCAGTCGTGAAGAAGCTGCGTGTCGGGCCGCGTGAGCTGAAAGTTGCGATCGAATCGTCGCCCGGATCCGAAGTTCCGTAGCTGTTGGTTGCACCGACCGTGATCGCGTAAGGGCTGTTGCCCGGCGAATGGATGCGCCCGTATGTTTTCGAACCGTTCGCGGTTTTGCCGAGGTTGCCGGCAGCGGCAACAACGACGATGCCGGCCTGAACCATTTCCTTTACCTTGCGGCAGATCGGGTCGTTCATGTATGAATCCACCGCGGTCGTTCCGAGGCTGAGGTTGGCAACTTTGATGTTGTAAGCCGCACGATTCTGGAGGATCCAGTCGAGTCCTGCGAGCAGCCACGAAGTGTTTCCGCCGCCGTTGCTGTCGAGAACCTTAACGCTGATAATGCTTGAATTAGGTGCAATTCCCTTGTAAGCATTGCTGCGGTTCGAGGCACTGCCAACGGCGAGTCCGGCGACGTGCGTGCCGTGGCCGTAGCTATCGCTGGTAGAGTTGATCTGCGAAGACGTGAAGTTCACGTTCGCCGTGATTCGCGTCGAGTTGCTGGCGTTCCTAAATCCCTTGTGATTCGATTGAATTCCCGAATCGACGATCGCAACGCCGACGCCCGAACCGTCGAGCGTGTAAGCCGAACGGCCGTTCATTGCCGGCTGCGAACGCATTCCGGTGGTGCCTGTCGTGTCTTCGACGTGGCCGGTAACGGCCAACTTACGATCCGGCGAAGCGTAGTTGATCAGTCCGCTGTTCGAAAGCGTGTTAAGTGCTGATAACGGAAGGTTTACGACAAGCGTTTCGCTGTGGCCGATGCGGTCTGTGACGTGTGCCTGACCGTTTGCGAGCATTGTGCGAAGAGCGCCGTTGTCCGCATCCTTAGCCTGCAGAACGATGTCGACGCGTTTGCGGCCCGACGGATCCTGCTGCATCATTTCGCGAAGGTCAGGAGCGATGTTATCGCCCTGAAAACCGTCTTCGTTGTTGTCTGTACGATTCGAAGCGACGGCTGCAGTGTTTGCCGAAGCGTTGACGCGATCACGCACCGCAATACCGTCAAAATACTTAGCAATTTCGCCCTGTGATTCGATACGCGTTGCGAAATTCTCAAATCCGCTGCCGCCGATCATTGTGATCTTGCCATCTGCAACGGCGTTGAAAAGCTCGCTCTTAACAGCAGCCGAACCAACGAAATTCGTCAGTTCATCGACGAAAAAGATCGCCTGCTTCTTTGAAGCGACGAGGTCTTTGACGATCGCGTTTACCGTTTCTTCGACTGCGGCGGGCGTGCGGTTATTTGAAAACAAAACATCAGTTTCCAGTTTAATAATGCTTTTATTTGCAAGGTTTGCGGGAACATTTCCCTTTGCAATGCTCAGTGCGGCCTGCTCAACGATCGTGTGCTGAACCGCTTTATCTTCATTGACGACGACCGGCTGACGGACACCTTCGCCTAACACTTTGATGAGACGAGCCGTCTCTGCTTCAAAGCTCAGGTCTGCACGCAATCTACCTTCACGGCCTAGCTGCGTCAGATCAGTGGTGTACTTAGCGGTCGCTGTCGAAACAACGTTAAATTTCTCCGAACGGATCGCATCTACGGCGAACGCGTTCGAGAAAACGAACGAAGCAAGGATCGCGATCGCCGCGAATCTCCTTGTCGTTCCAAATCCGAAAACTGTTAGTTTCATTACCAAAGCTCCTGTCGTGGGCTGAAATATGACGGAATACACCGTCGTGCTCCTATTAATCAATGCGCGTGCCATCCCACTAAATCCTTGATTATCAATACTTTAGCCAATTTATTCTCGTTAAACTTTGTTTATGTTTCAATCAGATTGAACGATGTTGACCGGTCATCGTGACCGATTTTGATTCAAATCGCGTCAAATTGAAGGTTTGAATTATGCAATTCGGGAGCTTTTACCAGTGTATTTACGGGCAGGTACCTCGATCCGCAACAGCGACTAAACACAGCTTGGTGATGGTTGTTGTGTTGGTTGCGATGATGGGCAGGTTGTTCGGCGTGTAAATTTGCGTCTCTGGTCGTCCCTACGCCGGACCAGCGAAGAAAACCCCGTACCATTTCGACTCGATTCCGAACCGCTAGGGACGCAAAAAACGTTCGATCTGACTCCTGCGGCGTCAGCCGTCTCGGATGAAAATGCGTCGACCGAAATGTCAGTTAGCACATCGGTCACGCCGGTATCGCTATACTCGGAAAGCACGCACAGAATCACCTTGGCCGACGATCAGGTTCAAAAATGTATCGATCTCGGAAAGATCGTTATTGAATCATCGTCCCGTTTATGGTCTAATTGTTTCATCTATGAAAGGAGCACAATGTTATGATCGATCAATGGGAAGAATTTACCGGAGGCGCGGCACAGCCGAAGGAGAAGCGGCTGCACGTTTCGCTGAATACAAAAGGCCAGTTCCTGCTTAACAAGAATGTCCTTGACGCACTCGGAAATCCTGAGGCCGTCAGGCTATTTTTCTCGGAGACAACCAAACGGATCGGGATCCAGGCTGCCGAAGCGATCACGCCCCACGCCTTCCCAGTCCGGCCACGAGTGCTCGCCCACTCACGCATGATCCACGCCAGCCCCTTCTGCCGAAACTACGGCCTAAAAGTAAAAGGCACCATCGCCTTCAACCGCATCGAAATAAACAACGAAGCCATGCTCATCCTCGACCTCGCCCACACATCCCGCGTAAGCCGCGTTTCGTAATTGTGACTGGAATATCAGCCTGAAAATTTCGCTGGCTTCGTTCCCTATTTAGGATTAATATAAGCAAAAACAATTTCATCCCCTGCACGCGGACGGAAACCGCAGTTGTTATGAATGAACGGAAAAGATCCCGGATTCGGATAGGATCCCGAAATTCGATCGCCCGACAAATAGCCCAAGCTACCTTGGTCGCGGGTCTGTTCGCCGTTTTGACGTTCGCGGTTACTCAGGTCGGCTCGATGCAGGAGAGGTTCGGATCGGCTGAGGACCGTTTGGAAGCCCTTCACCCTGATGCAGTAACCAAACTGGTTGCAGGTTCGCCTCGAACGAACGATCTTTTCGGAAGCAGCGTTGCGGTATCTGGCGATACCGCGATCGTCGGAGCTCCGGTCGCAACCAGCGGAAGCCCGAATAACAACGGTACGGCGTACGTTTACGTCCGTAATGGTGCGGGCTGGACACTGCAGCAACAACTTTCTGCCACGGACAGCCCGTCGGATGACCGGGATGGATTTGGTTTTTCGGTCGCGATCTCGGGTGACACAGTGATCGTAGGGGCTCCGCGCCGGGGCGACCAAAGTTCCGGAGATGACTATGGAGCCGCATATGTTTTTGCCCGAAACGGCTCGACCTGGGCTCTCCAGAAAAAGCTATCGCCAACCGATACACCATTGGCCGAATGCGAGAGCGAATTCGGCAAATCCGTAGCTATATCGGGCGACACGGCCGTGGTCGCAACCAACGGCTGCGTTGAAACCTCCGAAAATGAATCTATCGTCCACGTTTTTGTTCGCGGGGGTTCCCTGTGGTCGCCGCAGGCGATGCTTCTTAGCCCCGCCGCATCGGGCGACGACTTTTTCGGCACGAGCGTCGCGTTGCAGGGAGACATGGCGATAATCGGCGATCCGGGTGACGCAACCGGTACCCGGCCCGAAACCGCATCGGTTTTCTATCGCTGCGGGACAGTTTGGACGAGACAGCAGACACTGTCGCCGTCGGACGGCGCATCGACCGAACGCTCATTTGGCGGCAGCGTCGCAATGTCGGGTAATTCCGTAGTAATTGGAGCGAAGGAAGATCGTGTCGGCAACCGTATTCAGGGAGCAGCCTATGTATTCACGAGCGACGGCACGACGTGGACGCAGCAGCAAAAGCTGACCGTCGACGACGGCGGCACCAGCAGTCGCTTTGGCACTAGCGTAGCGATATTTGGAAATATCGCGGTCGTTGGAAAACCGCAAAACGCGATCGTACCGGCAAATCAGGGTTCAGCGTTCGCATTTTCCAGAAGCGGAACTGCGTGGGCACTGCAGGAAACTTTCACCGCCAGCGACGGGCAGGCGGGCGACGAATTTGGTTCGAGCGTCGCACTATCAAGTAACGTGGTGATCGTGGGAGCCCGCCTCGACGATGCGGGTGCGACGCAAACCAATGAGGGTTCAGCCTACGCGATCGACAAAACGACCGCCCAACCAGCCACATTCTCGCCTCCATGCGAAACGAGCATAATCGTGAACCGAACGAGCGACGAGCCGGATGCTAATACAACCGATGACATCTGCGATGTCGATATCGCGACGAGCGGACAGCAGTGCAGTTTGCGGGCAGCTATCCAAACAGCCAACGCAAAATCAGGCCCTGACGAGATCAAATTCAATATTCCAGGCTCCGGCGTGCAGACGATCTCACCAGCGAGTACGCTGCCGCCGGTCACCGAAAAGGTTTTTATCAACGGAACCACCCAACCGGGATACGCAGGCGACCGCCCGTTGATCGAGATCTCAGGTACTTTTCTGGGTAGTGGGGCAATCGGGCTCTCATTTGCAAGCGGCAGCAATGCGTCGCAGGTCAAAGCTCTTACGATCAACCGGTTCGGAGCGGTCGGCATTGATCTTCAGAGCAATGACAACGTCGTCGAAAAAGTATTCATCGGTACAAGCAGCGACGGGCTCCGGGTCTTTGAAGATAGCCAATCTGTCGGCATCAAGATCACCGGCGCGAGAAACCGGATCGGTGCCGGGGATAGAACAGAGTTAGCACCCAACAGTACGATCGCCGGAAGCACTATCGCTCAGATCCGGATCACTTCAGCTACCGCTATTGCAAATGTGATCGTCGGAAGCAATATAGGACGATTGGTAGACGGACAACGTACGGATACGTCAGCCGGCTTGGATGGGATCGAGGTAGAAGATGGAGCCTCAAACAATCAGATCGGAGGCAATTCGAACGGAGCGATCAACGATATTTCCGGTGTGTCAGCCGTCGATATCCGCAGGTCAAATGGCACGATTATCATAAGAAATCGTATTGCATTTTGCGTTGCTGGTGTATTCGTACTCAGTTCCGACAATACGGTGATAGGAGGAACGCGGCTCGGCCAGCTAAACAGCGAGGGCAATGAGTTTGACATGAACGAAGTTGGGGTTCGGGTTGACAGCGAAGCTCCGCCTGAGCCGCGGACGGCCGATCTGGCGGGTTTTGAATTTGCACCAAACGGGAGCGGTCTCCCTTCGCGAAATACAAGGATACTGGGAAACACCTTCCGTGTGTCAGACCCGGCACTTGTACCGCAAGGCAGACCAACCACCGCTGTAGGTGTTGCAGATGCCGAAGACACCCTCATCGGGGTCGATCAAACTGGCTTCGAAAACAACATCGGTGACTATACGATCGGCAGGGATATTCATTAGAAAGGAAGCAAAAAGAACCATTATTCGCCGAAATTTGATTGGAGAGACCGGCCATCCGAACAACATCGGGATACGACTCGCGGGCGACGGAACACAAGTTATCAGAAATCGAATCGGATTCAATCGTGAGATCGGGGTTTGGATCGTCGCTCTGGAAGATGCAGACCCCGATCCGACAAACAATCTGTTACAAGACAATTTGGTCGGAACGGACGCAACTGGAAATGTGGCTTTTCCAAATGGTACCGGCATGGTGATCAAGGGGAACCAAAATATGATCATCGCAAACACTATTTCAGGAAGCGTTGATTCCGGACTCGATATTTTCGGTAACCAAAACACGCTCTCAGATAACATGATCGGCACAAATACTGCCGGAACGTCTGCAATACCCAACTTTGTCGGAGTCATAGTTCAGGGCGTGGATAACATGCTCTTGAGAAATCTTGTTTCAGGCAACACGGTGGGCATTTCGGTCGCATCATCTTTGCAAACGGGTACGATTCCCACTGGAAACATAATAAAAGGGAATCTTATCGGTACGAACCTGGCGGGAAACTCTGCGATCCCGAACACGGAGGATGGTATTGTTCTGTCAAATGCTCGAACGACCCTGATCGGTGGGATCGGCTCAAATATCCCGACCGACCGAAATATCATTTCCGGCAACCGACGCCATGGAATATCGCTTACCAACGGCTCAACCCAAAACCGGATCTCCGGAAACTATGTCGGCGTCGGTATAGACGGCACGACCGCTCTTGGAAATATGGGGACTGGTATTCGGGTGGGCGACCGGTGTTCTAATACAACGATCGGCGGGCCGGAGGCGAACGCCGGAAACACGATCGCCTATAACGGAGTAAACGGCATCAGTCTCGCGAACGATGCCGGGAACAACAATATCATCGACCCGAATCGCATTTTCGGGAACGCTTTGGCTGGGATCGATATTGGCGAGAACGGGTTGACGCCAAACGATCCGACTGACGCCGATGTCGGGCCAAATAAGCTGCAGAATTTTCCGACATTTACGCTGTCGATCACTGGCGGTGAACTTATTGTGAACTACCGAGTCGATTCGGCACCGCAGCATTCGACGTATGGTACTAGCGGTATTTACGTCGAGTTTTTCAAGGCAGATGCGACCGGTGCGGGACGGGATTTTCTCGGATCAGACCATTATCTGCTGAGCGATTACTCGAACGGCTTGCCCGGAACGCGGCAAAAAAATCTTGGGAACGCGGCTTCGCTAGGCATTTCCGCCGGTGATAGCCTGACTGCGACCGCAATGGATGCTGACGGTAACAGCTCGGAATTCTCGCCGGCATTCCCAGTTAATTCGACGTCAGTCACCATCAGCGGTCGAGTGACCACGCCGTCGGGCCTCGGGCTTCGAAACGCTACTGTCTCACTGATAGCTTCGAGCGGAGAACGGCGAGTCGCGACGACCAGTTCGTTCGGGATCTACAATTTCGCCGATGTCCCGTCTGGACTGAGCTACACGATCACCGTCACATCCAAACGCTACCGCTTCGCCCCGCGGATCCAAACGATCACCCAATCGGTGAGCAATATGGATTTTACGGGGCTGGAATGATCGATGGGGAATTTGATTAAAGATTTTTCGGAAATGAACGAAAAGAGATAGTGGGACGGGACGGAGTCTTTGTTGGTCACCTCCCGGTGCGTTTGACTCCGGACCGTCCCTTTTTGAACACCTCCCGGTGATGCTGGCTATTTTGAGTTCATGGCCAGCGTTCTGAGACGAAAATGAATGCCCGGCGTTGGGAGACGCGGGGTTTCGTTGGGAAAATTCGTCGGGGGAGAGGTTTTGTGTTCGTCGTGCGAGCCGAAAAGGTTCCTTCAGTTGTCTTGTGTACTCCAGGTCCAAGGAGTATCTGCCTTCCGGGGCCGCCAGACGGATGATCTATTATTCAAACCCTGTGCCGCTGCTGCATCTCGTTGATAGAGATAGAGTTAGCGGCTTTTTTCTGTTTTGACGTCGGTTCTAAGGTGTCAGTTTGAATGGATCTGACCGATTTTAGATCGCGGACGGAAAGCAATTTGACCTGCCGGAGCCATCCTCGGCGTACTTCGCGTCTTCTCTCGGCGAACTCTGCGAGGATCGAACCTTGAGATGGCAGACTAGATCAGCTAATCGAGAGAAGGCCCGAGCGGGACGGAACTGCGGGCGGGCCGCCCGTGCTCCAAGCAATTGCGGGCGGTCCGCCTGGGCTCCAAGGAAAAAGCCCCGGCCGTGCGGGAGGCGGCCGGGGTTAAGAGGAATGAATGAAATTGTTGGCCTAGTAGGCGATCATGCAGGTCGTGTTGTCGCCGAGGATCGTGTCTCCGACCAGGACTCCGTCGCCAACCAAGACTCCGTCTCCGACGAGTACTCCATCTCCGACCAATACTCCGTCACCGACGAGTACGCCCTGGGCGTTGGTCGTCGCGGTGAAGGTTCCCGCCATTGAGTTTGAGCTGAGGAAAAGGGTTCCGTCACCGACTAGCACGCCGTTGTTTTTGATGGCACCTTGGTAGAGCGAGAGCGTTCCCGAGGTGAGCGTTGTCGATTTGGCGATCGTCGTTCCTGAGAATGGCGTTGCGTCACCAACGAGTACGCCGTTTGCGTACATTCCCTGCCATTTGTTCATCAGGTCGTTGCCGTAAAGGAAACCGTAGTTCGTGAGAACGCCTTTGCCCCACGTAACCGTCTGGCCGCCGATCGAGCTGGTCTGCGACGCCGGAAGTGCGGCGTTGAGCAATGCCGAACCGTTGGTGGTCGGCAGCGTGGTTTTCACGAGGCGTGCCACGCGGACGGCTCCGTCGATGTTGACCTGACCGGCTCCCTGCTCGAGCGTGTTGTAGCCGTTGATCGGCTGCGCCGTGTACATCAGGATCGCTTTGACAAGATTTGGGGTCAGATTTGGATTCGTGTCAATGAGCATCGCCGCCGCAGCCGAGACGACCGGTGCCGACATCGATGTGCCGCTCATGTACATTACCTGCTGCGTAGCCGCCGATGATGGCCCGGTTTTCAGGCTCGGATACTGCGTTACTATCGTGCTCGACGGGCTCGCTGCGGCGATGATCTTGTTACCCGAAGCAACGATGTCAGGTTTGATCAGGTTGTCGTATTTGCGAACGCCACTAACGGTTGTGTAACCGCGTGTCGGTCCGCGCGAGCTATAGCTTGCGATGCCGTCATCGTTGCGGCCGTCAGTTCCGAAGGTATTCGTCGCACCGACCGTGATCACCGAAGGCTCAATGCCCGGCGAACCGATGCTGCCGTACTGCTTGCCTCCGCTTGCAGACTTACCACGGTTGCCTGCCGAAGCGACAACCACGATACCGGCATTGACCGCACGGCGTGCCGCGAGGCAGAGCGGATCCGTCTTGTAGCTCGTGACCGCCGGCATTCCAAGGCTCATGTTAATGATGCGGATATTTTTTGCAGCTTTGTTGGTGATGGCCCAATCGATAGCCGCGATAACATTTGCCGTCGTGCCGACGCCGAGCGAATTGAGGGCTTTGAGGCTGTAAACACTGACGCCGCCGGCGACGCCTTCGTACTGAGCACCGCCGAGACGCCAGTCTGCCGCCATGATCGACGCGACGTGCGTGCCGTGGCCGTAGTTGTCGGCCGTGCCCGTTCCGGTGAAGTCGAAGCTGGTCACCTTGCTGACGTTTTCCCAGTTCTTAAATAACTCGTGACCGCCATAAACGCCGCTGTCGATAACCGCAACGCCGATACCATCACCAACCAGCCAGGTGTTCGGGTCAGCGTCGCCGCGATCGGCAATGCCCGTATTATAGATTCCCGCGGTCATGCCGACGTGGCCGTTACCCTCGACCGCACGGTCAGGGCTGACGTATTCGACAACGCCTGATTTGACGAGCTCGTTAACCTTCGAGAGCGGCAGTTCTGCGACGGCGAGGCCGAGGTTTTCGTATGATTTGCGAACGCGTCCGCCGGCACGGGCAATGTCCGTGACGAGAATGCCGGCTTTTTCGCGATTTGAGGCAACGTCACGTGCCATCATCTCTTCGCTGTCTGCCGGGCTGAGGTCGCCAGCCGATTCGTTGATCGGCGTCGAAGGCGTCATCTGGATGATGACCTTAACGGTCGCATCAGGGGTGATGCGGTGAAATGCAGCGTCGGACTTCTCAACGAGGTCCGGAGCGATCTTGCTGTCCGGCTTATCGCTGGTCTGGTCGAGTTGCCGCTCGGTAATTTTATCTCCTGAATTGTCGGCCGCCTGGCCGAAGACCGCAACTGATATCATCTGGCTCGAAAGAGCAAAGAGCACCAGTGCGGTGAAGATCTGTTTGAATTTGATCGAATAGAACATTGTTATTCCGCCTAAAAGTCGTGATGGACATCCGGCCGTAGCCACTCGCCGATATATTGGCAACGGACGTGCCAAAGCTGTAAAGCATTGCTTTTATTGAGTTTAGATACGTTTCGCCGTTGTTCACGTCGGCCGAGTCGGTCATGCTGGAGGAATGGTTCGGTCAGGATGACCGATTTTCGGGCGCAAAAAAGGGAAGGCCGGAACCTTCCCAATTGTTTGTAATTTCAGATCTCAAATTTGAGATCTGCGATATCAGATGTTCAAAACATCGATCAATTCCTGCACTGCTGCGGCTGATTTGTGCAGAGCGGTGCGTTCGTCGTTGGTGAGGCTGATCTCGATGATCTGCTCGACGCCGTTCTTACCGAGCTTGACCGGAACGCCGACGAAAAGGTTGCTGACACCATATTCGCCTTCGAGGAAAACGGCACATGGCAGGATCTTTTTCTTGTCCTTGAGGATCGCTTCGCACATTTCGACCGCTCCGAGCGACGGAGCATAATATGCGGAACCGGTTTTGAGCAGGCCGACGATCTCGGCTCCGCCGTTGGCGGTGCGGGTGATGATCGCGTCGAGCTTGTCCTTAGGAATAAGTTCGGTGATCGGGATCCCGGCGACCGTCGAATAACGCGGCAGCGGCACCATCGTATCGCCGTGTCCGCCCAGCACGAAGCAGGTAACATTCTCGACCGAGACGTTCAGCTCTTCAGCCACAAAGCAGCGCATACGTGCCGAATCGAGCACGCCGGCCATTCCCATCACGCGATTTTTCGGAAAACCCGAACGGCGGAATGCGACCTGAGCCATCGCATCGAGCGGATTTGAAACGACGATGATGAAAGCGTCAGGCGAATATTTCGCTACCTGGTCGGTGACCGAACCGACGATGTCGGAATTGGTTTTCAAAAGATCGTCGCGGCTCATTCCGGGTTTGCGCGGCAAACCGGCGGTGATGATGACAACGTCCGAACCAGCGGTCGCTTCGTACGAATTAGCACCGACGAGCTTCACATCAAAGCCATCGATCGGAGCCGCCTGAGCGAGATCGAGCGTCTTGCCCTGCGGAGTTCCCTCGACGATATCCACCAAAACCACGTCAGCGAGCTCTTTCGCCGCGATCCAATGAGCAGCCGTCGCTCCGACGTTACCTGCTCCGACAACTGTTACTTTGTTTCTACCTGCAGCCATTTTTATACCTTCCTTTGAGATAAGCGTGTAAAATAAACTATTATTTTGGCACACAACCACTGAATCAGCAAAAACGCTATGGTAACCGCATTTCGCGATCAAAAATATACTCTCGAGGAGTATTTTGAACTGGAAAGAACATCCGAAGAGCGATGGGAATTCTGGGACGGTCATGTCTGGATGATGGCCGGTGCGAGTGCGGTTCATGAACGGATCGTTATAAACGCCGCATCTCATTTGAAATCCTTACTCGGGCGGGGCTGCTCGGTTTTTGGATCCAATCTCAAGACGATCGTGCCCGATTATGCACCGTACCGATATCCGGACCTTACCGCTCTTTGCGGCAAAGCTGACATTCAACGAGTCGGCGGGATGGACGCGTTGTCTAACCCGCAGATGATCGTCGAGATCCTGTCGCCCTCGACCGAGGCTTTTGACCGCCGGCATAAGTTTACGTATTACAAATCGATCCCAAGTTTCACCGAATATCTGTTAATTGCGACCGACCAGGCAAACATAACGCGCTACAGCAAGCAGGACGATGAATGGATCTTGACCGAGGCCGCGGGCATTGATTCACAGCTCTCGATCCCAACTTTTAAGATATCGATGCTTTTGTCCGAAATTTACCTTGATGTTGAATTTTCAGACAGCCGTTCCGACCTGATTCTGGTTTAGTGTCCAAATCCATCATATGAAAGCTAAACATCTCCTCTCCGTACTTTTCGTTTCTTTGTTACTTCTCAACTCGTTAGTTTTTTCTCAACCGAACGCCTCGTCATTTTCTGGCAAACGCCTCAAACGAATCGTCGTGCGAAATGCGATGGTCGTGGATGGCAGCGGCAAACCGGCAGCCGGGCCGTATGACATTGTCGTCGAGAATGACAAGATCACACAGATCGCGGGGATCGATCCGTCGGTGAAGCCCGGAACTGGGAGACGGCCAGCGTTGGGTGAGCTTGAGATCGACGCGACGGGGAAATACGTTTTGCCTGGGCTGATAAATATTCACGCACACACGCAGGACGAGCGAGCCGGAGTGCCGCAGCCGGTCGAATACTGCATGAAGATGTGGCTTGCGTGCGGTATCACGACTGTTCGCGACGTGCTCGCTTCGAAGAAAACTCTTGGCTGGCGCGATCAAACCGCAGCTAACCAGCTCGCCGGGCCGCGAATCTTTGCTTACGGCACGATCGGCGGTTCGACTCCGGACGAAGCACGTCAGCGCGTTCGCGATCTGAAAACGGCGGGTTACGACGGCATCAAGCTTTTCGGAATGGACCGCGACCTGCTTCAAGCAGTCGAAGACGAAGCTCACAAGCTCGGACTGCGGATCGCCCATCACGCCGGTGTCGAGGAGACGAACGCTTGGGACGATATCAAATTCGGCACGACTTCGATCGAGCATTGGTATGGTATTCCGGACGCCGCGATCGAATCGGGCAGGCAGAATTTCCCGGCGACTTATAACTATAACAACGAAGTCGACCGCTTCCGGTACGCCGGGCGTTTGTGGCGTGAGGCGGACCAGGAGCGGCTGAACAAGGTTCTCGACGGGATGATCGCCGCTAACGTCGCCTGGAACCCGACGCTCGACATTTACGACGCTTCGCGCGATCTGCAGAGGGCTCAGACGAATCCGGCGTTCGCCGAATATCTGCATCCGGTCCTCGAAGAATACTTCCGCCCAAACCCCGCAAATCACGGCTCGTATTTCATCGGCTGGACCTCGACCGACGAGGTTTTCTGGAAGGAAAACTATCGTATCTGGATGAAGACGCTGTACGAATTCGAAAAACGCGGCGGGCTGATCGGAACGGGCGACGACGCCGGATTTATTTATCAAATGTACGGCTTCGGCCTGCTTCGCGAGCTGGAATTGCATCAGGAAGCCGGATTCTCGCCGCTCAAGGTCATCCAGCACGCAACCGTTAACGGTGCGAAGATCCTCGGCAAAGAAGACACGCTCGGCCGCGTCCGAGTCGGCTACAAAGCCGACTTGATCGTCGTAAACGGTAACCCGCTCGAGAATTTCAAGGTTCTCTCACCTCTCGGCGTCGAAGAGATCCGCGACGGCAAAACCGTAAAAACCGGCGGCATCGAATGGACGATCAAAGACGGCATCCCATACCACGCCCCAACCCTCGCCAAAGAGATCCGCGATATGGTCGCTGCGGCACGCAAAGGTCGATAACAACGGGCGAGTGTCAGAACCGGGAGCGGTAGCGACTGGGTTCTTTACGGTCTGGGATGCAAAACAATATGAAGGACCAAACGGCGAATCAAACTCTGACCGCCCGAACGGAAGCCATCCGCTCCGCCTATGCGGCTCTCAACCGGAACGACATCGACGGATTCATCGCAGATTTTGATCCGCTGATCTTGCGGGTCGAGTGGGAAGGTTTCCCTTCTGAGGGAAAGTTTCTCGGGATCGACGCGGTACGAGAGCACGTCGTGCAGGGCCGCTCGACCTGGGCCGAAGGCTCATGCGCGATCGAAAACCTCACCGCCGCCGGCGACACGATCATCGCGCTGGTTCACGTCCATGTTCGTCAGGTTGATCAAACAGACTGGCTGGAAGGCCGCGTCGCGGACGTTTACAAATGGCGAGACGGCAAGATCACGGAATTTCGATCATTTTTTACTGAAGAGCAAGCGTTGGAATTCGTGAATCGAGGAAACGATTGACATGCATTTCGAAAAACTCGTCCCAACACATCTTCTACGTCGAAATTAAGAAGGCTTGGTGTAGTGACCGTGAATGAGAGCAACTTTTGGGTTGGTTGTGCGTGAATTTAGTGTATTCAAGCCAACTACTTTAGTTGCGATCCTCCTCGGAAGCTCGAATGAAACTCAGCCCCAAAAAAACGACTGGTCTAATCATTTTAATCGTAATTGGTCTGATCGCGGCATCAGCGTTCCTTATTTATAGATCGCTGATACAAACTGTCCAAATCAAATCCAACCTAGATGGTTCTCATTCTGCAAAACTACTCCGACACAATGGCATCGATATCAATTTTCGAGTCCAGGTTGATGGAAAGGACGTTTACTATTCACCCGATTTTGCTCCAGTCGATCTAGATTTCCGCGAACGGATCGCATGGGACAAAACAGGTCGAAGTGTCATCCTGGAGGTCGCAGGAAACAGACTTTTCGGCTACAGTACCCAAGAAAAACGAGCTTTGACTGATGAAGAATTACAGCTAGCTGAGTACCCGGCTTTCTCGGAGTTCCATTTTGAGGGAAAACTTCCAAATTAGAAAAATCTTACTTTAAGAGTTGAACAAATCCCGCTTGCTCAAAATTGTGATCAGCGGTAAGTGCATCGGAAATTCCTAATTCCTGCATTAACACGAAGCTCGAACAATCAACGAGGCTCCAGTTCTTATCTTCGCGTTCGGTTAGCAGATTCCACGAACGATGGTCGAGTGATTCGTCAACGTGCACTATTTCGACCAACTCCGACGACTTGATCCCGTGAACGTAGGTAATGATCCGAGGTTTTGGAAGCCGAAGCGGACTCATCAAGACAGCCGTGAGTTCTGCGATAATGTAGTTTGATGTGACGAGCTTATTTCCAGATCTTCGGATCTCGGAATAGACAGCGTCGGCTTTCTGATGAAAGCGCTCATTAGGATCGAGCAGGCTTGCCCAACCGGACGTGTCGACGAATACAGATCTCATTCATCCTCGCCGCGGATTTCCCGCAGCACAGCATCACCAATATACTTATCGTGACCGGTTCCCCAGTCGCTTATTCCAGTCTCCAGAGTGCCGATCAGTCTATCCAGAGGGTCGTCGCCGAATTTCGGATAGTCGCGACTGATTATGTCCTGAGCGACAAAATCTTCGATTCGCTTACCATTTTTCGACGCTTTTTCAGCGAGGTTTCTGTAAACCCGCTCCGGCAATTCTAATGTGAGTGAGTGTGTCATACTAACGCCTTGCTCGCGATTTTATCACAATTCGATCTTTTTACGGTTTAAATTCACGAAACCATTCGGTTGCACTTGACACCCGCAACCGTTTGGTTGCATACTTGTTTTCGGCGTTATGAAGAGGGACATTTTTCAGGCTATTGCGGATCCGACGCGGCGGGGGATCATTGCTTTGATCGCTTTGCAGGCGATGACGCCGAATGCTATTGCGGAGAATTTTAATACCTCGCGGCAGGCGGTTTCTAAGCATTTGCGTATATTGACGGAATGCGATGTGGTGAGGCCGGAGCAGCGGGGGCGAGAGATCTATTACCGATTGGAGATCGAGAAAATGAAAGAGATCGATAAGTGGTTAGAGCAGTACAGGAAGATCTGGGAAAGCCGGTTTGAGCAGCTTGACGTGCTGCTTGCCGAGTTAAAACTAAAAGAGGATCAGGAGCCAAATATATGAAACCAGCCGAAGCGACATTGCCGTCGGAAACCGAAGTGCTCGTCAAACGGAGCTTTGACGCTCCCGCCAAATTGGTGTGGCGGGCTTACGTGGAACCGGAACTGATGTGCCGCTGGTGCGGCGGTTATCCGGGCTGGTCGATGCCCGTCTGCGAGATGGATATGCGTGTCGGCGGCACGTACGAATGGCGTTGGCGAAATGATCTGGACGGAATGGAGTTCGGGTTTAACGGCGAGGTTCTGGAGGTCGTTCCACACGAAAGGATCGTGCATACGCAGGTTTTCGATCCGGGAAATATGGGCATTTCGATGGGCGGCGAGCCGTCCATCATCACGGTCACTTTTGACGAGGCCGAAGGCGTCACGAATGTCGCGACCAATATCAAATACGCTTCGCAGGCCGATCGCGATGCAGCCCTAGAAACCGGAATGACTGACGGTATGGAGATGAATTATAAAAAGCTCGACGAAATATTGACCGAAATCTAACCAAGGGGAAAAACGAATATGCGAACAGAATTTATTGTCGACAAAGGGACGCGGACTGTATCGATCACGAGGAAATTTACGGCCAAACGCTCGTTGGTTTGGGACGCGTATACAAAGCCGGAACTGCTCGACCAGTGGTGGGCTCCGAAACCGTTGACCTCGCGGACAGTGGCGATGGATTTCGAGGTCGGCGGCCGTCGGTTTTATGCAATGGTCAGCCCCGAGGGCGACGAGCGTTGGGTCGTGCAAAAATACAGTTCGATAACGCCGAAAAGCAATTTCAAGCTGTTCAACGCATTCGCCGACGCGCAAGAAAACCTCGACCTGCCGGGCTCCGACTGGGATCTGAATTTTACCGAAGAAGACGGCTCGACCATCGTCCACATCTCGATCTACAACGAATCCCTCGAACGCCTCGAACGCATGATCGCCATGGGCTTCCGCGAGGGCGCGACGGCACAGCTTGAGAATCTGGATGAGTTGCTGGCGACAATGACGGAGCAATAGTGAGGCGATCCTAGCCTCATTTGTGAGGATTTCGAACGCAGAGCATAGCCCCGTCGTTTACGGCGGGGTAAGCCGGCGAAAAAGATTTCGAGCCCGTTTTAACGGGCTTATGATTCCGACGGCTTAAGCCGGCAGCGAGTAAGGACGTTAAAACGCCCTCGCTAAATCGGTTGCAGCCTTCCCCGCCGTAAACGACGGGGCTATGACGGAGAAAGACTGCTAAAGCAGCCTCAAGAAGATTTGATATGAACGTCCAAGAACAGATCATCCAATTCATCGCGAGCCACGCAGAACCGAAACGCAGCGAGATGCAGGAGCTGTATGAACTCATTTTGCGAGTAAATCCGGATTGCAAGTTGTGGTTCATCGACGGCAAGAACAGCGAAGGCAAGGTTGTTTCGAATCCTGATATCGGCTTCGGATCTCGTCCGCACAAATACGCCGACGGGACGATAAGCGAGTTTTATCAAGTCGGCCTGAGCTCGAATAAATCCGGGATCTCGGTCTACGTCATGGGCATCGAAGACAGAAAATACCTGCCCGAAACGTACGGAAAAGACATCGGCAAAGCGACCGTGACCGGCTATTGCATCAAGTTCAAGACATTGAAAGATATAAATGTCGACGTGCTCGAAGCGGCGATACGGTTTGGGGTTGAGAGCACCGATGAAAAAGCAGGCTGACGTACTATTGGGACCGAAAGATGGAACCTATACGGATTCAAAGTGTCTAAAGACGCATATGAATTTGCAATCGCTCAAATATCTCCTGGTTCTGGTGGTCGCAGGTTTTGCGGTATATCCCTGTAAGGCACAGGTTCGGACCAAGGAGGAACAAACAAAGCTCCTTGCCGATGTTGCAAATGATGAAAAAGCAGTCGCTGCGTGTTTGAAGGCTGCTCGTGAAGAGCAAATAAAAAAATTTGGAAAGCCGCTTCCCAAAATTTCCGGTCATTGTTGGGATGGGTGTCCGATAAAAATAGTCAAACCCTACTACCCGGAAATCGCGCGCCGATTAAAGATCAAAGGAGAAGTTCTAGTTGACACGATCGTCGACGAGAAAGGGTCTGTTGTCTTCGCGAAGGTCGCAAAAGGCAGCCGCTTGCTTAGAAAAGTAGCCTTAGAAGCGGCCTACGTATCCCAGCATCAACCGAAGGTCACCTGCGGCAACCGACCAATCAAATTCCGCTGGACGATAAGATATTACTTCCAGCCAAATATGTAAGGACTAAATTTACTGGAAAACAATGAGAAAACTAATTGCATGTGAATTCATGACGCTGGATGGCGTTATACAGAATGAGGAAAACGACGGTGACGGGTTTAAGTGGGGCGGGTGGTTTTTTCCGTTCGCGGATGAGGTGACTGGCTCCGTTGTGCAGGAGCGGCTGGGGAAGCAAGTCGATCTGTTGTTGGGGCGAAAGACGTTTGATGGTTGGGAAGGCTATTGGCCGACGCATTCGAATTTCTGGCCGAACGTGATGACCGCGACCAAATATGTCGCCTCGAACACACGAACGTCGAGCGACTGGCAGCCGAGCGTTTTCCTTAGCGGCGATCTCGCTGAAAAGGTCCGCGAACTAAAACAAACCGACGGCCCGGACATCCACGTTTTCGGCAGTGCGGACATGCTCCAAACGCTCTTCAAAGCCGACCTCGTCGATGCTTTGGAACTCATGATAATTCCAGTCACGCTCGGCCAGGGCAAACGCCTGTTCCAGGACGGAACGATCCCCGCCGCATTCAAGGTGACCAGCAGCCATATTGCTCCGAAAGGTATTATTTGTGTCACATACGAACGCGATGGCGATGTACAAGGTGGAGCTCCGCAGATCGCGGAGGACTAAAAGATATGAAAATATTAGCTATTGTCATGATGATGTTCCTTTCCGGCATTGTGTTTGGACAGCAAAAACCAACAACCGGCTACGCTCCGGTCAACGGGCTTAAAATGTACTACGAGATCCGTGGGCAGGGTGAGCCGGTGGTGATGCTGCATGGGGCGTTTATGGCGATCACGGATGAGTGGAGCAATTGGATCAACGAGATCGCTAAAACACGCAAAGTGATCGCTGTCGAGATGCAGGGTCACGGTCGTACTGCGGATATAAAGCGGGATATTTCGTACGAAAACTTGTCGGATGACGTAGCCGCTTTGCTCGACTATCTTAAGATCCCGAGTGCGGACTTTGTCGGATACAGTCTCGGTGCGGGAACGGCGATGATGACCGCGATACGGCATCCGGAAAAGGTGCGAAAGCTGGTCAGTATCTCGCACCCGATCCGCCGCGATGGCTGGGTCAAAGAAGGAAACGACGCCTGGCCGAATTTTAGTGCCGAGATGTTCCAGAGCACGCCGGCCGCGACCGAACGTGAAAAGCTCAATCCGGTGAAAGGCAGCTTCCCTGACTTTTTCGCTCACATCAAAGCGGCGGCGATGCGCCCCTGGGATTTTGGTGCCGATAAATTCAAAGCGACAAAAGCCCCGATGTTCTTCATCCACGGTGACGCCGATGGCGTGCGGTTCGAACACATCGCGGAAATGTACAGCCTAAAAGGCGGCGGCAACATCCACGGCGACATGCAGCCGCGTTCCGAATCGAGGCTCGCGATCATCCCCGACGCAACGCACGTGACGCTGATGAACCGCATGTCGGTGATCGCTCCGATGATCAAAGATTTTCTCGACCCCAAACCTGCAAAGTAGGCGAAACGAAACGACAACTTTGCCCGTAGAGTATTGAATGGAATTTAACCCAGCCAATAACGTGATCAGGCTTTGTATGCAGGGCATGGCGATGGAGGACAGCGGCAAGCCCGACCAAGCCCTCGCACTATTTGACCAAGCCTGGAACGAGGCGACAAGCGATTTCGAGAAATATCTCGCGGCTTACTACGTTGCTCGTCAGCAGCAAGACGCCTCGAAAAAGTTGGAATGGCTCGAAACGTCGCTTCGGTTCGCTCGGAATATCGATGACCCAGCAGTCGTCAGTGCGCTGCCAAATCTGTTCACAAAGATCGCTGATCGCTACGAAGAACTGGGTGATACAGAAAATGCAAAGAAGAATCGAGATCTCGAGGCCTCGTTCGTCGGCAACCCGAGCGATGACGGACCGTTTTATCACGGAACGCGAGCGGATCTTCAGATCGGCGATCTGCTCACGCCGGGCGGTACGTCGAACTATCAGGCTGACCTGATAATGAACCACATCTATTTTACCGCTCTCGCCAACGGTGCCGGACTCGCAGCAGCTTTGGCAAAAGGCGATGGCCGCGAACGCGTTTACATCATCGAGCCAACCGGCAGTTTCGAAAACGACCCGAACGTCACCGACAAGAAATTCCCCGGCAATGTCACCCGCTCGTACCGCAGTCTCGATCCGTTAAGAATCGTCGGCGAACTCAACGATTGGGTTCGCCAGACGCCTGATCAGCTTAAAAGCTGGCGAGATAAACTGGACAACAGCAAAGGCGAGATAATCAACTGACAACTCTCAAAAACGTGAGAAAGCCCGACGTGCTCTCCCCTTCACGTCGGGCTTCTTCAATATGGCCGGGGCTTTATGTCACGGCCACACTTTTTAGTAATCGAGGACCGGAAGCGTGACTTCCCTCTTCAACTCGATCTCAAATTCCTGGTCCTTTCTCAAACGCACATCTTTGCCTTTTACAACCATCGCCACCGCGGCTCCGGCTCCGGCGCCTGCGGCTCCGCCGATGAGCGGGCCGCCCGTGATCCGCGTTGCACTACCGATAACCGCTCCCAAAGCTGCTGAGCCAATCACCGTTAAAGCAGTGAACGCATTCGAAGAACGCTCCGCCAGCGGCTTGATCATCGTGCCTTCGATGCGACGGGTTTCGCTGGGGAATTTTATGGTTTCAAAAACCACGTCCATGCTTCCGCCCTGGCTTCCACCGGCAGCGGTCTTCACTGCCTTAACGCGGCCTTCGAAAACCGTTCCCATTGGAAGCACTACGGCTTCGCGAACTTTCACCGGTCTGGCGACGGTCGCGAGGAACGTGTCGTTCACGCTCGATACTTTTGAGTTGATCTCAGCATCAAGTTTGAGCGTTATCCGTGTTCCCGCCGGCAGACGATAGATCGAATCGGGCTGTGCGTACAAAAGAACTGAATTTGCAAATATCAAAAGCGACAGTGCCGTTAACTTCCAAAGAATTGCGAAGCGGTGCATACCAACCCTCCAAACTTCGCGTTCCCGGCGGCCCTCCGCCTGTACGCGAATCTATTTAGCAACGACCGTGCCACTGGCCGCCAGGTACGAAGAAAAAGCAAAAATGCCGATAATTGTAGGCATAATACAATCACCCGCAAAGCTTGTCGAACAATTCAGTAACCGTTTCGGGTATTGGATGCACGATATGGGTGAAGTGTTGGTTAGGCAGTGGGCAGTGGGCGGTGAGCAGTTTGCAGTTTGGATTGACGAAAACTGCTTACCGCTTACTGCTCACTGTTCACCGTTTCACTATTCACTGTTCACTGTTCACTGCAATATCGGATGTCCGCCGCCTTTGCTGTGATCGGCCGTGGCGTTGTAGCGTCTGCGGTCGTTGTGATAGAGAACGATGTGCTCGCCCTCGTAGCGAACGACGTCGGAGATGCGTTCGAATTTGCTCTGGTGCTCAGCGATGACGAACGCCGACGGCGAATTTGACAGCACCATTCCGGCAGCATAGATATAGCCGCCCTGATCATAGACGCTTCCCGCATATTGCTGAGCACCGACCGCGAAATCGGGCGAATATTCGCCAGCCGCATTCTTTGTCCGGTCGGCTTTGGCAATGTAGATCGTGTAGTCCGAATAGTTCAGGCGTGTGCGATAGCCGTTTTTACGAGCCACCGCGAAAAGGTCCGTGAGCCCCTTGTCGATCGCGTTCAAAACCGTTGCCGACGGCTTATTCACGGCATAAATAGCCGCACCTTTCGGTGTCTTCGTCGTGATCGTAAATCTGTCGCCCGTAACGCTCTGAGCCTTCGCCGTCACCTGAGCGGTCTGGGCGGAGATCAGTTGACCTGAGCCCAAAACGGCCATCATCATAATTGCTGCGAATGAAATTATCGATATTCTTTTCATAAGGTCACCCCGAAAGCTGCAACTGCAATACTCAGACCATTCGCAGTGCCATCACGACAAGTATGACGATCAGCACGATCACCGCTCCGGTAATTTGTGAACGCGAGAACCTCATCTGCTATTTGATCGCGTCAGCAAAAACGCCTTCCTTTGTCAGTTTTACGGGCTTGATCATGCCTTTTTCGTCGAAGGTCATTTCGTCGATGCAGGTGACGCGGTGGTTGCGGTCGGTCTCGCCGAGCGGGCGGCGGTGATAGGCTATGTACCATTTTTTTGAACGCGGCGACTGGAATACGGAATGATGTCCCGCTCCGGTCGCTATCGTCGCGTCCTGTTCGAGGATCTTTCCGACGCGTTCGAACGGGCCATACGGCGTCGAAGCGACCGCGTACGCGACCGCATAATCAGGCCCGGTCCAGCCGCCTTCGGACCACATGAAGTAGTATTTGCCGTCCTTCAGGAACATAAACGCTCCCTCGACAAAGCCTTTCGGCGTTATTTCCTTGAACATCTTCCCGTCCGGCATCGGGACGATCGCGGTGAGATCGTCCTTGAGCTTGGCGATGTTGCAGTGCCGCCAGCCGCCGTAGATTATGTAGTAACTGCCGTCCTTGTCCTGAAATACGAACTGGTCGATCGGCTGGGCTCCGTTGTGGAACTTGTCGATCAGAGGTTTGCCGAGCAGGTCTTTGAACGGCCCTTCCGGACGGCTCGAACGGGCAACGCCGATGCCGCCGAGTTCCTTGTCGTTCTGGATGTCGTTCGCCCCAAAGAACAGATAGTAAAACTCGCCTTTCTTCACGACCGACGGAGCCCACAACGCCCGCTTTGCCCACGAAATATCGGCGACATCGACGACCTTGCTGTGTTTTGTCCAGTTCACGAGATCGGCCGACGAGAATGCGTCCATGAACGTCTGCTCGCCGTACGGAGCCGAATAAGTCGGATAGACCCAGTATTTGCCGTCAAAAATGCGAGCTTCAGGATCGGCGTACCAGCCGGGAACTATCGGGTTGCCGGCGAGCTTCGGCTTTGCCGGAGCATCAAGCATTAGGGCCGGATTGATCTTGAACTGAAGCTGCTTTGACGTATCACGCCCACCGTCGCCGCCTTTGCGTTGGACGGTGATCTTGCCGATCTTGAGATTGCCGTTGCGGGTCAGCTCGACCTTGCCATCGGCAAAAAAGTCGATCGTATCGGCGTCCGTTCGGATCACCCAACGCGTCTTGTCCGTCGCCTTCATCGCGACCATGACCCAACCCGCCGCGTGCGAACCATCGCCCGAAAACAGGTCCGAAACGATCTCACGCTTATTCGCCGTAAAGAAATCGATCACCGCTTTTTGAGCTTCGGCGTCGAGTTCGTTGAGATACATGCGGTTTGTCTCACGCGATGGCTTCGACGGCGGAACTTCACCTACGAAAAGTTTTAGAGCAGCCTGAACCTCCGCCGGCATCTTCCACATCTTTGCGTAAGTCGCGAGCCAGCGTTTGTCTATCTGGTTAAATCCGGTCGGGCTTGAAACGAGCTTGATCGAGATGCCCTCTTTCTTCTCGCCCGCCTTTGTCGTAACCCGAACCTCAACATCAGCCTTCTCGCCATGTGGCTTCACGGCAACGACGTTCTCGATCTCGCCGAGGTTATAGTTCATCGCCACAAGCCAGTCCTGAGCATCTTTGTCCGTTTTCCAGTTATTAAACTTGTCGCGGATCTCGTCCTCGTTCTTAAAACCGTTCTTCGCCGTGTTCGACCCAAGCGCGACTTTGGCGGCACTGGCTGTTTGCCCGTATGCCAGGCTGCTCACCAACAGCAAACAAATGCTGATAAAAACGAGATGTCGTAGTGTTTTCATTCGGCTTGATAATAAGCGACCTTTCACCTAATATCAACGAAACCAGACCCAAACCGTTTTTCAACATAAAGGAAAATCCATGAGAATACGATCGATCTTTGTTTGTGTGTTTTGCCTTGTTTTCGTCTCGTTCGTACAACAAAGCGTCCTTGCACAGGGTTCGCTGGCGGATTACGAACGGGCCCGCGACCTGCAGGCAAAGTTTCAGGCCGGTGCGGTCAACATGCCCGGAGCGGCGACATGGATCCTGAAGACGAATCATTTCTGGTACCGCCGGACGGTTACTGGCGGCAGCGAGATCGTCTGGGTCGATGCCGAAAGCCTGACCCGCCGTCCGGCGTTTGATCATGAAAAACTGGCTGTTTCCCTTTCTGCCGCCTCAGGCGAAAAATACACAGCGTTGAAACTGCCGCTCGGTGCGACGGCTAATCTGACGTTTGTCGATTCGGAGCAGGCGATCGAATTCATAGCCGCAAACAGCCGCTGGAAATGCGATCTCAAAGAATACAAATGCACCAAGACAGGCCCTGCACCGGGTTTGCCGCCGGGCGGAAATACTCCGCCGCAGCTTCGCCCGACCGTGACGCCGCCGACGCCGGGACCGAGGACTTCGCCCGACGGTCTGTGGGAAGCGGTCGTTAACAATTTCAACATTGTCGTCCGTTCGAAGGACAAAAAGCAGGAATTTACGTTGAGTTTTGACGGTTCGGAGGACAATTATTACGCGCTGAACACGCTCGCCTGGTCGCCGGATTCAAAAAAGATCGCCGCCTATCGCGTGCGTCCGGGTTATCACCGCAAGATCCAATACGTCGAATCGTCACCGCTCGAGCAGCTCCAGCCGAAATACTGGTCGATCGAATACGCAAAGCCCGGCGACACGGTGGACATTGAGCAGCCCGTGCTTTTTGACCTCGCAACCAAGCAGCAGACTATCGTCGATAACGCTCTGTTCCAAAATCCGTATGATATGTCGAACATCGTCTGGCGTAAGGACAATCGGGCATTCACCTTCGAATTCAACCAACGCGGCCATCAGGAATACCGCGTGATCGAGGTTGATGCCGCGACCGGCCGGGCCCGGGCGGTCATTGATGAGGTGACGAAAACATTTTTCTGCTATTCAGGCAAAAAATACCGCTACGACGTGGCAGACGGCAAAGAGGTCATCTGGATGTCCGAGCGCGACGGCTGGAACCATCTGTATCTTTTTGATGGTGACGGAAAGGTAAAGAATCAAATAACCAAGGGAAATTGGGTAGTTCGCGGAGTCGATAAGGTCGATGAGGAAAAACGCCAGATCTATTTCCGTGCCAGCGGAATGTACGCAGGCAAAGACCCGTATTTCACGCACAATTACCGCATAAACTTTGACGGCACGGGACTTACGCCGCTGACCGAGGGCGATGCAAATCACACCGTCGTATTCTCGTCCGACATGAAGTTCTACACCGACACATGGTCGCGCGTCGATCTGCCGACCGTTTCACAGCTTCGAAGCGTCTCAGATGGCAAGGTATTGATGGAGCTTGAGAAAACTGACATCACCGAGCTGACAAAGGCCGGTTGGCGTGCTCCTGAGGTATTTACTGCGAAAGGCCGCGATGGACAGACCGACATCTGGGGCGTGATCATTCGCCCGACGAATTTCGATCCGAAAAAGAAATATCCAGTGATCGAGAACATCTACGCCGGGCCGCAGGATTCGTTTGTTCCGAAAAACTTTTCGCCATACAGTGCGATGCAGGCACAGGCTGAGCTTGGGTTTATCGTCGTCCAGATCGACGGCATGGGCACGTCGAACCGTTCGAAGGCGTTTCATGACGTGGCGTGGAAAAACCTTGCAGACGCCGGTTTCCCGGACCGAATTCTGTGGCACAAAGCGGTCGCAGCGAGATATCCGTATTACGACATCACCCGCGTCGGCGTTTATGGAACATCTGCGGGCGGGCAAAATTCGCTCGGTGCATTGCTTTTCCATCCCGAATTCTACAAAGCCGCCGTCTCAGCCGCTGGTTGCCACGACAACCGCATGGACAAGATCTGGTGGAACGAGCAATGGATGGGCTGGCCGCTCGGCACGCAGTACGCCGCGTCGTCAAACGTCGATAACGCCAAGAATCTAAAGGGAAATCTCTTGCTCGTGGTCGGAGAAATGGATCCGAACGTTGATCCGGCGTCGACGATGCAGGTCGTCAATGCGTTGATGAAGGCCAACAAAGCCTTTGACCTGTTGGTGATCCCAGGAGCGGGACATACAAACGGCGGCGAATACGGCGAACGCAAACGCTTCGACTTTTTTGTCCATCACCTCCTCGGCGTCGAACCGCCGGATTGGAATCGAGTCGAACTGAAAAAAGCAGAAACAGCAGCGATGTACGACGAATAAATAGCTTGCTTTAGGCAATGGATATGGCGTAAGTTCAGAGAAACTAATTTTTGAGGTGAGGTCTTTATGCCGAGGAAATACTTCCACGCAATTTTCATCCTTACGTTCATTTTATTCGGAGCAATGATCGTCACGGCTCAATCGGGTCGAAAGCTTCCAAAGGGCAGCCCGACGGTTCCGACGCCAACACCGACACCGGAGCTCGTGATCGCGGTCAAACCTAAGCCGAAGCCGGATTTTACGCTAAAGGTCTATTCAAATATCGATTTCGGCAGCACGTTTGGATTTCTCATGCCGGAAAGGATGCCGCGGTGGGCGATCGAAAGGCTGCAGAAAACACCGCTGTTGGACACTCGCGATTCCGGCACATTGAATCGCCGGGACGCTATCAAGCAGGCAAAAAGCGAAACTGAAGCTTACGTCGTCCTGCTCGAACTCGAGGCCGATCCGCTGATCTCGACAAGAGCAGCATCTCCCGTTCAAGGGCTGCAGATACAGTTGACCGTCTATCATCCTGTCAGTGCGAAGGTAAAATTTAAGCGGACGCTGGCAATGGGGCAAAACTCGACGGGGCTGCCCGGTTCGCGAAATGTGCTGCGGTCATGCAACCCAAGCGTTTACGGAGACGAACTGCTGCTGCTCGAGGCGAGCTATGAAGCGGCCGATTCCGTAATGGGTACCTTCAATGTTCCGCTCCCGCCGCTCTGCAGTCGAATTGGTATCTGACTACTATGGAAACCGCCGCGAACATTCTAATTGGCATCGTTGCCGCTTTGCACCTGTATTTTTTGGTGCTTGAGATGTTCCTGTGGGATAAAGCTCCGGGATTTCGCGCGTTCGGCCATACACCAGAACACGCCGCGATCACTAAAAAGCTCGCCGCAAATCAGGGTCTTTATAACGGATTCCTCGCCGCGGGTTTGATCTTTGGCGTCGTGGCAGGCGGACATGACGGCTTTCATATCAAGATCTTTTTCCTGACCTGCGTGATCATCGCCGGGATCTTCGGTGCGGTTACGGTCAGCCGTAAGATATTCTTTATTCAGGCACTTCCGGCTCTCATCGCCCTGGTTTTGCTTCACCTGCATTGATATCTCTTGACTCTCGTCACAACCAAAGCTAATATTCCGTTGGCTTCATCAGGACGCCTCCATATCCGCGGAGAGGACCGAGTCCGCCTGACGTTACGAAAATTGCAGTTCCTTTTTGCGAACTTCCTTTTGCCCGAAATATGCGGATGCCGGGCGGCCCAACGTAAAGGAGGCTCGTCATGTCTGTTTACTCAAAAGAACAACGCCACATTCCCGTTCGCCCAAATATCGATCAACTGCGCCATCAGGCAAAAGACCTGCTGAGCGACATCCGCCGCGGCGACCCGCTCGCGATCGAGGAATTTACTCACAATCTGCCAAAAGCTGTTAAGCCCGAAGATGCAATCTTGGCTGACGCTCAGTTTGCCGTTGCCCGCAGTTACGGCATCAAAAGCTGGCCGCGGCTCGTTCAGGCCTGCGAGGTCGTCGACGCGATCTGGCAGGACGATATCGAGCGGCTTCGTGAACTCGTCACCAAGCATCCAAACCTCATCCACGAAATGGCCCGCGGCACGGTCAAATGCAACTGGGGCCCGCCGATGAGTTATGCGGCAAATCTCGGGCGAAACGAGATCATCAAGCTGCTTGCAGATCTCGGAGCGACTGACTTTGTGCACGCGATCGGCCGGGCAATGCTGCAGGGCAAGGTCGAGACGGCCGACCTGCTTTATCGATACATGGGCGAACCGCCTGCACCCGACGACGCTCTCGGTGGCCCGGCGTATACCCTGAACACACCTGGAACCGCCTTCGCATTGAGGATCGGAGCACGCGTGATCGACGACGACGGTAAACGGCTCGCTCCCGTCGATGTCGTACTCGAATCCGACAGCCGCCGGCCGGAGGCAAAACACGCGATCCTTGAAATGTACGTTGCCCACGGGCTGGAGCTTCCCGACACGCCGACAATGGCATTTCATCGCGGACGCATCGACCTGCTCGAAGATCACCTTCGCCGCGATCCGCATTTGCTGTCACGCACCTTCAGCCACGAAGAGATCTTCCCGCCCGAAATGGGCTGTCACAACGAGATCGAGGCGACGCAGGGTACGCCGCTGAAAGGCACGACGCTGCTGCATATGTGCGTCGATTACGACGAAATGGACATCGCTCGTTGGCTGCTCGAAAAAGGAGCCGATGTTAACGCTCGCGCTGCTATCGATGAGGATGGATTCGGCGGCCACACGCCGCTGTTCTGCACTGTCGTCTCGCAGCCTAACTTCTGGATGAACTATCAAGGCCGCGAGCAGGTTGCTCCGTTTACCCAGCTTTTACTTGACCATGGAGCCGATACCACCGTCCGCGCTTCGCTACGTAAGCAGCTTCATCCCGGCTACGCTCCTCGCTATGACACTGAGAAGCTATACGAATACCGAGATGTATCCGCTCTCGAATGGGGCGAACTGTTTCATGCGAAGGTCTTCGTCAGCGAACCAGCAATGCGGCTGATCGCGGAGGTGGAAAAGCGGAATTCTAGGTAGGGATCAGGATCTCACGGGCGAGGATGTCAGCATTTAGCGCTCCGCGAGTCAGCTGATCATATACATAGATCCGGTCGCGGCCGTCGCGTTTGGCCCTGTACAATGCGGCGTCCGCGAGCTTAATTAGATCGGTTTCGGACATGTCGAAATTAGCAAAGACGGTAGCGATACCGACGCTCACAGTGAGGAATTCACTTGTGAGCGATTCGCTGTGGCGGATCTGCATTTTGCGGATGTTTTCGACGGCCTGTTCCGCTATCATCAAAGCGCCTTCTGCACTCGTGCCGCCGAGAACCATCGCAAATTCCTCACCGCCAAATCTCGCGACAAGATCCGTAGGGCGATGAATGGTTCCGGCAAAAGCGTCGGCGACACGTTGCAAACAGTCGTCGCCGGCATGATGGCCGTAGGTATCGTTGTAGAGCTTGAAATGATCGATGTCGATCATGATCAGCGATATCTCTGTCTTGAAACGGACCGCGCGGTGCCACTCGTCAGCCAGGAATGCTTCGAAGCGACGGCGGTTTCCGATCCGTGTCAGGCCGTCCGAATTGGCGAGATTCTGCAGATCTTCGTTTGCTTTAGCAAGTTCGGCGGTGCGTTCGGCGACGAGGCGTGTAAGCCTTCGTTCGCGGGCTTCTAGCTGATGAACGCTGATCTTCCAGATCAGCAGCAGTCCAACGGCTGCTATCAGGACGCAGAGGAAAATGAACGCATTGGTCTGATAAAAATACGGCCAGAGGTCCATTTTTACAGTTGCGTCACTCTCGCTCCAGACGCCGTCGCCGTTCGACGCTCTGACGCGGAACGTGTAATTCCCGGGCGGCAAATAAGAATAGTTAGCCGTTCGACGGGTTCCGGCGTCGATCCAATCTTCGTCGTGGCCGTCCATCTTGTACTGGAACTTGATTTGCTCCGGCTTGACAGTGCTGATGCCCGTGTATCGGATCTCGAGATCCTGATGGCCCGGCTCGATCGATGCTCCGCCATGAAAGCCGATCGATTTTCGCTCTGATAGGACGTCCTCGATCACAACGCTCGGCGCCTGTAGGTTTGGTTTTTCGGCTCGCGGATCCACGATCGAAACGCCTTCTTGTGTCGGGAACCAGATCTTTCCGTCCTTGTCTTTCAAACTCGCCGGCTGGCGGCCGCCATTGCACTCGTTTGAGAGCATTCCGTCCTCTTTTCCGTAACCGACGCTGTTGAGCGATGTGATCTTACCGTCGGCGAGGTCGTTGAGTTCTTGTTTCCTGACGCGATAGATACCGCGATTTGAGCTGATCCAGAAATAGCCGGCTTCGTCTTCTTCGATCGCGAAAACCCCGCTGCTGTAGAGTCCGTTAGATTCGGTATAGTTGACGAACTTGCCATCCTTGAACCGGCTCATTCCTTCGTCATACGTGCCAACCCAGAACGTCCCGTCTTTTTCCTCGTATATAGTACGAACGTAGTTTCCGGCGAGGCCTTCTTTTTTGGTGTAATTCGTGAACTCCCCGTTCTCAAATTTGCTCAATCCCCCGTAGCCGCCGAACCACAATACACCGTTCGTGTCCTCGTGAATAAAGGTCATGAACTCGTTCGGGAGGCCGTCAGCGGTATTGTATTTTGCCACTATCTGATAGTCGCGAAATTGGACTAAGCCCTTGTTGGTCGCAGCCCAAACATTACCCTTGCTGTCATTTTTGATAGCAAAAACGTGAGCGCCGTCGAATATAGATTCGGCCTTGTTGCCGGTAACGACAAAGATGCCGCCGCCATTAACGCCGACCCACATTTTGCCGTTCACATCCTCGTAGAGTGATTGAACAGACGTGCGTCCGTCACGCCATATCGTTCTGTCCGTAATTGTCGGATCGGCCGCCTGCAGTTGAAGAGTCTCAAATTTACCGTTCCGATAAATGCTTAAGCCCTTGGTCGATCCGATCCAGATATTGTCTGCGTGGTCACGGATCATCGGGTAGATTTCCGAATGGTCCAGGCCATCCGCCGTGCTGTATCCCTGAATGACCTGTTTCCGGCGGCGGATCAGGCCTTTGTCCGTTGCAAGCCACGTGGTTCCTTCACGGTCGTTGTAGAGGTCGGCGATGGTCGTGCTTTTCAGACCGAACTGTTGGCCCCAGATACTGATCTTGTCGCCATTGAACTGTATCAAGCCCACGCCAGTGCTCGACGCTCCGCCGCTCGAAAGCCAGACGCTGCCGTCGTTTTCCTGCCAGAATGAATGGTAGATCGAGTTTTTGGGCAGACCTTCTTTTTCGCTAAAGGTCGTCAGGACACCATTCGTGATACGGTGGACCTCGTTTTCTCCTAGCCAGAGTGAACCGTCACGGTCTTCAAAAATGTTTGGACGAAACTTTAGCCCTGTAAAGTCGATCGGAATGTACTTCGACTGTCCGTTGTGCTCCTCAAAAACTCCGTAACGAGTAACGGTCCAACGTGTGCCGTGCTTTCCGTTGACGATCTGATCGGCCTCGTATGGGATCTCTCTTTCAACGAATTCGAACTTTCCGTCGTTCAGGTGATACCAGCTGCGGCCGTTTCTATCCTCATCTTCGCTGAGGAAACGGAGTTGACCGTTCGGTTCTGCCTCGATCTTGCCGATGTAGTGACCTGGAACCTGATCTGACGTCAACGTTGTAAAAACTCCATTCCGATAGATCGTCAGAATGCCGTCTTCCATCGTAGTAGCGTAGATCGTGCCGTCTTTGTCAGCGTAGATGCCGGTGAAACGATTGTTTGTGATGCCTTTTGTATTTCCCTTATTAAAGGTCGTGAACTGCAGGCCGTCGAAGCGTACGAGACCGTCGAACGTAGTAAACCACAAGTAGCCATCCGGCGATTGGGTGATCTGACGAACGCCATTCTGTGGCAATCCATTGTCGGTCGTCCAGGAATCGAAGCGATACTGGCCCGCAACATTTATTGCTAGCAGGCAGAACGACAGTACAAAAACCCTTAATGTGAATTTTAAGCCGAGGTACATCTGTGGAGAGCCAGGAAAGAAGAGCTGCGACAGGACGTCGCTGATGACATAGATATTTAACTAAGTTAAACATCATTTGTCAACACAAATCTTTCCCGAACCTACACAAATTTCAGTACTTAGGTCAATTACCTCGAATGGTGGTCGTAGCGAGCGTCTTACCCGAATCCGTCAGAATGTACGTAAATGTCATCCCTCTTGGAAGTGCGACCTCACGGCCGCCTTTTCCTTGTTCTACGACGAAGGTTTCTGCGGCACCGTTCACCTTGACCCACACCTCTGCGTACGGATGATCTTTGCCGGCATCCCAAGTAAGTACGGCCTTATTGCCGATCGGAATCGGTGTAGCTCTGATCCACGGCTGGGTGTTTTCATTTGCTGGAGCCGGAGTTTGAGCAGGATCGGTTCTTTTGACGCCGAGTTTCTGTACGGGCGTGAAGTTTGAGAGGCACTTCATCTTAGTATCACTTGACCATCTCATTTTTCCGCTGCGGGAACCGAATACGATGCCGTTGCCTTCGATGATCCCGCTGGCGTTGATCGTTCCGAGATACGCTTCGTTGTGAGAGCGAGTGGCTGCGTCCTCTGAGCTCCAAACGACAATGAGGCCGAGATTGCTGCCTTCGAGCGAGCCGGATTCGATAACGCCGCGGCCGCCGCCGGAATATGGCACGATGTCGCCCGTTATCTTAGCCCCTTCCTGCTTGAGCCGCATCTCAAACCGATAGCCGGACGCCTGACGAGCAAACCAATTGCCACTGATGTCCCAGTTAGTGCATTCGGCGTGGATTGTGAGCGATGATAATAAGAGAGCAATGGCGAACGCGAATATAAATTTGAAAGAACCCATCGAAAACGACCCCCTTTTCAATTCCCGATCAATACATTTTGGTCACGTCAACGCCGGTGTAGTAATGCTTTATGATCTCGTCGTATTTCACGCCCATTTTGGCGAGGCCAAATGCACCGTACTGGCACATTCCAACACCGTGCCCCCAACCACGGCCGGTAAATGTGTAACCCGCGACGGTCGAGCCGTTGTAGCGTTTATTGATGACAAAAAGCTGCTCGTTGAGCCGCAAAGCCGAGCGTATCTTCCCGCCTTTCAATATCTTTGTTCCATTCGAACCGATAATTTCCAGCTCGATCGCACGGCGTGAATAGCCAACCTTTTTGACGTTCAGGTCATAGAGCGTGCCGATACCGCGAACGTATCGCGATAATTTAGACTGAACTTCACCGGCTCCCATCGACTTATTCCAGAGGACGAATGGTGACATATTCTCAGCCGTGGTCGGCGTGTCAGTCGGTTTGATCTCGAGATATTTGACCGCACCAAGAGCGTCGAGCTGAAAGTTCACAGTCTCACCGCCAACGAGTGCCGCTTCCCTGACCGGATACATCGTAGCCCCAAATTCGCGGAACAAAAATACATCAGGGCGAACGACCAGCTGCCTGTCCGCTTTTCCCGACTTGATCACGAGCTTCCCATCGACGGAGGCTTTCGTAGTCGCGGTCTGAGTTTCGGTCATCCATTTTTTCTTTTCGTAGATCTGGCGGATCAGCCGCAACATTCTCGCACGCGAAAATGGACGATTTGGCTTTAGTGTTAGGTCGGGATGGATGGCAAAATAGCCGTCGCGAAGCAGTAATGCAAAATCCGCACGACGGTCCTTTGGTATCTCCGCGGCATCGTCAAAGGAAAGCTGATAATTGATATCAGAATCGGTCAACATCGTATCCGCATAACCCGGCGCGTAAATGAAGCTCGAAATTATGCGAGCAAGCTCGGTTGGTTTGGCGGTGTTTTTATCGACGTTTGGATATGTTTTGCCAAATCGCCCGGCAAGGTTGTTGAGCCAGTTCGACATCTCGCTTTCGGTCGGAACGTCCTCGAACCAGTCGTCGGTCATCTGTCCAGTCGCAAGCTGAAAACCGTTCGAAGCAAGCTGCGACATCAGGCGAACGAGTTCGAGATTGCCCTCGTCGCGAAGTTTTGCCGGAGTACGCGATGTTTTTACGATGAACGGGTCGAATTGACGATGGCCTTCGAGCGAGCATTCGACGCCTTTCAGGTACGGTTCACCCTTGTCGAATATATTGCCGCCGTCCTCGGTTCTTCCGCCGCAGGTCGAGGTGAAATACGCCATGATCGGCTTGCCCTGATACGTCGCGACCATACCACGCGTCTCCTGCACCGCCTGAGTTCCCATCCGCGTCTCGATCGAAACGCCTTTGTAAACCTGCGAATAGATCGTCGGAACCATGTCAAAACCCTGTTTTCCGTAACCGCCGATATTGGCGATCGCGTATGTGCGGGCAGCGACCGCCTGCGCCTTCTGAGCCTCAAGCTGCGGCAGCCCAAGCTCTGCCGGTACGACGCCGAGCAAATAGTCCTCGAGCGGAACGACATTGACGACGGTCAGCGATCCGCGGGCGTTGACGAAAACTTCGATCTTGCCGCGATAGGCTTTCCCATTGAGTTTTACCGGATTAAAACGCTCATTGACCGAACCGAAAGCGACCGATTTTAATGAAGAATATCTCGCCGGTTCGCTCGGACCATTCACGATCACTTCACGAAGATTCCCTGAGATAGGTTCCGTAACATTCGGCTGCGTCGACCCTGTCGGTTTGATCAGGCTGCGAACCTCTGACGATCCGGCCGTCTTCAGCTGCTGCGAAAGCAATTTTGCATCGTCTGAAATAACGGTCTTTTTTTCAGTCACGACAACTGCATCGTCGAATCCTTTGTCAGCAAGTTTTGCTTTGAGTTCATCGGCATCGATGCTCGATTCCTTGACCGAACCAACCCAGATCTTCCAGGTATTCGACGCCGTGTCGAGGCTCGTCAGAGCGGTCTCGCCAGTTGCCTCACGGATCTCCATCGCCATCGAGTTTGCATCATTCTGCGACGGCAAATTCTGGAATTCGATCCGGTAATTCTCGATCTCAGGCGGCCGATACGCTCTCGCCGAAACCGTCACACGCGTAGTCGCCAGCAATTTGCTCGGCTCGTCAGGACTGACAGCCACCAGCGAGGAATCAGTCGTCGTGATCGACACCGAACTCGAATTTGTCGACAAACCGATCCGGATCAGCGGCTCGGGGGCGTATTTGTAGAAATCAATTTCGTTGTCGGCAAAACTCTGAGTGCTGAGGACCAGGAGAGACAAAACGACGAGGCTAACCTTGCTCAAAGACATTCTAATAATATAGAGCGAAACGACTTATCGGGCAATCAAATTAATTTTGACTTCGGGTTCATATTTACTTACATTGTTAGATATGAGTTTAGATACATATCTAAACACGTATGTAAATATGAAAAACATAATTCCAGTATCAGATCTGCTGCGGCAGAGTTCGCAAATCTTAAGTGACTTAAATGCCGGTTCAGAACCGATCGTAATAACTCAGCGGGGTCGGGCTTCGGCAGTGTTGGTTTCGGCTAAACGGTATGCCCAGATCGAGGAGATACTTGAGGCATTCGACGATATGGAAATGGAACGTTTGATCGCCGAGGGCGAAAAAGCGATCGCAAGCGGCGACACTCTTTCGCATGAAGAGGTAAAACGTCGTTTGAATTTTCCGGGATAGTCCATGACGGAGATAATTTGGACATCGCCGGCATTCTTGGTGCTCGAAAATTTGCCGCAAGCTGCGGCATTCGGCATTGTTCGACGCGTTGAATATCTACGTTACTTTCCGCAAATGGGGCCAGTGATCATCCGGCCGCGTAAGCTTTCCAAATACAGGCAATTGATATTTAGGCACGAATACCGAATCATCTATCGATTCGATGCAGACGAAAACTGCGTACGGATCGTAAACATCCAGAGCTGCCGCCAAAAGTTTCCTGATGCAAACACACTGGATCGGGCTCGCGATCTTGGCGACGAGCTACCGCTCGAGTGAGTTGAAAATAAACGGAAACGTTCCCCAGCTTTGTGCTCGGTGTTGCGGGCGGAAAGCGAAGAGGATGATCTTGCCTTTGCCGTACGTAGTTTCCATGATCGCGCTTTTGCCGTTAACGAATTTCTCGCCGACCATCCAGCCTGACATCAGAGCATCCTTTTTCGCATATCGAGCGATCGTTTTGACCTTTTTGTCGTCGGTTACGTCGTAGGCCGCGCTGTTGGTGAAATAAGCGGGAATGTCGGGCCTCATTCCTTTGGCAATTGCATCGGCCGTGTCGACCTCAAGTTTAACCACGGAACCCGGATTGTAAAATTCGCTGCGTTTCAGCCCGGTCAGCACATTTTTGATCGGCAGTTCGAAACGCTTGACCAACATATCGCATGAGTCGTCAAAGCAGATCAGCTTACCGCCGGCATTCACAAATTTCTTCAGATTTTCCACGCCGGGCTCGCCGATCCCGCCAGCGAGTTCGGCCGGATAGCGTTCGGCATTGAGACCGCGGACGATGGTGTTTTCGCTGTCTGCGGGCAGGATCAGAGCGTCGATATTAAGATCGCCGCTGCGAATATCCTTATCGGTGATCGAGCGGTAAGGCACCTGAAATGTGTCGAATACGAGCCGCGTCCAGCCTTCGTCCATCGAACCGCCGTTGCCTTTGTAAAGTCCAATTTTCGGGCTGGTTTTCAGCGGATTAGGCTGTTTCGCAAACGGCGAACCTTGCGGGCCGAGATTTAGAACCGTGCGAGCCTGATCGATATTATCAACCTTTTTAAGTGTCGAGCGGTCTTTGTCCAGATCGCGTATCTGCCAAACGACTTCCGCTTCGACACCCATCTGCATCGGCAGCGTCCAACCGGCTACGTCGTACGGAACTTCTGCATCGCCGTTGGCATTTCGGCGGTCAGGATAGACCTGCTTTTCGAAAAGACTCAAGACGTTGTTCTTCTGCGGCTGATTTACAAATACGAGGAAGCTGCCAAGCGGCATTTCGTGGAATGCCGGATTCGCCTTTTCGTGCTTAACATAAAGTTCCTGCGTCATCTGATAAACTTCCATACCCTGAGCCATCAGGATCTCGAGAAAACGCGAGACGGTTCCCGCATTCGGCTGACCAGCGGGAACGATGAATGCGACCGGATCCTCGGTATTGGGCGACAGATTTGCCTTGCCCATGTCGTAGAAATTCCGGAGATACCGCGGCCGAAATTTCGCTGCCATCTGGAGCAGGCTGCGTGATGCGATCATCTCGATATTCGCAATATCGACCGGCCGCCACAGGCCGCCTTCCCAAGTATCTGGATAATTCGTCAGCGGCTCGAGCAGATTCGAGAGACCGCGGGTCGTGCGGTTTCTTGCAAGGTCTTCTTTCTTTATCGTGACCGGCGACATCAGGTTTGTGCTTGCTGCCTCGGACAAGATGCCGATCGAGTTGTGATAATACGGAGCCGAGCGAAATCCGCCGTGCCACCATGTGTCATAGGTCGAATTTGTCGCAACACCGGCAATATTTTTAACCTGCAGATCCGCCGCCATCTTGTATCCGATCAGTCCTACCTCACGAATGATCGCGGGCGGAATACGCGGATTTACGGGATCGAAGAACGGCGGCAAGATGAAACGCGATGCATTCTGTCCCTGCTGATGGACGTCATAAACAAGCTGCGGAAACCATTGCTGCCAAAACAATTTGGTGATCGCTTGAGTCTCGACCAAGTTGAGCATGAACCAATCGCGGTTATCGTCGTGGCCGGCGTAGTGGTGATACAGCTCGGGCGGCGACGTTCCTTCGCTTTTGGTTCCAAGCGTTTTACGGTACCAATTCGCAACAATATCGATACCGTCAGGATTGGACGAAGGGATTAGCAGCAAAATGGTATTGTCGAGTATCTCTTTCGTTTCGCTGTCAGTGGCCGTAACGAGATCGTAAGCGAGGTTCATCGACATCTGCGAAGCAACGATCTCGGTCGAATGGATCGAGCAGGAGATCGAGACGATCGTTTTGCCGTTTTTTACCAGATCGGCGAGTTCCTTTTCGTCTTTTATAGTTCGCGGATCGGCTAGCTTGGCTGAGATCTGGCGGTATTTTTCGAGGTTCTTGATATTGTCCGGTGACGATATGAACGCGACGATCAATGGATTTCCGTTTGTCGTTTTGCCGATCTCTCTGACCGCGACTTTGTTACTGGCTTTGTCGAGTTTAGTGAAATAATCGTTGATCTGCTTCCAATCCGCGATGGTCTTATCGTCGGTCGGGTTAAAGCCGAGAACGGACTTTGGGCTCGGAACCTGAGCAGAGATCGCAAGAGTAAAAACGGTTAGTAAGCTGAAAACGAGGCCAAGTTTAGTCACGTTGAATTTACGAAAACGGCGCGAAATGTTCATAATCTTAAAATCCGACCCTCAGCGTCTCGGCGACCCTGCGGTAAAAAGCAATTTATGGCGAACGAATATCTTGAAGCGGTCGAGCAAAATCAGAAACTGACTTTTCCTGTTCAGCAGTCTAACAAATCGCGACTTAGCGGGAAACTGCGGTATTGGTGGTGCTGGCTGGTTGCCGGTTCGCTTTTGCTTTTTGTCGCGACTCCGGCGTTGATTTTTCTCTGGATCATCAACCGCAAAATGTGGCTGTACCCGCTCGCTGGTTGGGGCGGACGAACGTGGCTCAAGGCCTGCGGTGCGAGGGTAAAGGTTTCTGGCCATGAAAACGTTGACCCGAACCGCAGCTACGTTTTTGCTTCGAATCATCGCTCGTATCTCGATACAGCTACGCTTTTCTTTTTCGCCGGACAGAAAATGGGCCTTGTCGCGAAAGCGGAATTGCTAAAAGTTCCCGTTCTTGGCCAAGGCATGGGTTTCGTTAACATCATCGCTATCGACCGCAGCAATCCGGAGCGGGCGGTTGCCTCAATGAAAAAGGCCCGCGAGGTTATGGATGATGGGTATTCGTTCGGCGTTTTTGTCGAGGGAACACGAGCAATGCCGGGCGAGCTGCTGCCATTCAAAAAGGGAGCGTTTCATCTAGCTCTTCAAACCGGCTCGGCGATCGTACCAGTCGCGATCAAGAATTCAGACTGGATGATGGGCAAAAGAACCGGCGTTGCGTTCCCTGGCACGATCGAGATGGTTCTGCTCAAACCGATTGAAACCGATGGTAAGACTGCAGACGACCTGATGAGCATTTTGAAAGAAACGCGACAAGCGATCGCTGACGAACTCGCGAGAGATGCGGCCTAAAATACTCGACCGGTTACAAATATTTGGAGTTGAGAATCGCGGCCATTTACTCGATCTCACGGTATTTCTGACCAACCTGTTTCTACTTCGGCTGTTATCACGACTATTTCAAAGGATCCTTAAGGCGGGGCTTGATGGTGATCTCATTGCCCGCTCGGCGGTGATGTTGATGCTTGTTGGAATGTTCGCCCTGCCCCCGATCGGAGCCACGCTCAAACGCTGGCATTTTCACAAACGCCGAGATCCTGAAAAAGGTGAAATGCCGATCAGTTGGTTGTTCAACCCGATCTTCTACTTCTGCCTCGCCGTCGTGATCTTTGCTTTCGTCAACAGTCTGGTGATGGAATTCCTGGGGCTAAATCGCGGCCCGCATGGCGTTTATTTCGGAGTTTCGCTCGGCGTGGGTATCGTGCTGATCTTTGTAAATACCTTTTTGGTATATCGATATTTCATAGCTCCGAAAAAAACGCCCACGAGCCCATTTCTTCTCAGCTCGCGTTCGGAGTTTATCGGCGACCTTTGCATCTGGGTCAACGTAATGCTGTTTCAGCTTTTCTGGAATCTTCTCGCACTCATACCACAAGGTGCTCCGGGCAGTTTCGGAGAGTTCTGTGTGCGTCTTTTTCTTTTTGGATTTCTCGCCCTACTGCTTTATTTTCCACCGAGGATCTTTTATCTGGCGGAAGACATGAAAAAACGCGGGACGTGGCTTTTTATCGCTCTCGCGAATCTGCCACTCGTTGCCCGCGTCGTTTTCGGTGTTTGATCACTCCGGTTTTTTCGGCGTCGGTGATGGGGTCGGCGTTGGCGTCGGATCATCGTCAAGGATTCTGACCTCAGATCTTCCTACCGAATAATCGGTATATTTCACACGCATTCTTAGCTTTAGCACCATTCCGTCATCGAAAACGAGTTCGTCGTCCGCTCGGGCGTCTGCAGGAAACCAATATTTGCCGTCAATCTGCTGCCTTGTTGTTTCAACGATCGGAAACTTGTTTTTCTTGGTCTCCGGAATTCCCTTGCCACGGGATTTTACGATCATAAGATCATCGACGTCGATCCAGATCCGGCCGGTAAAGTATCGCTGCTTTGTCTTATTCGCATCCGGCATTACCTTTGGGGAAACATCGAATACGTAGAGGTTCAGCTCGTCGATCTTCTGCATTCCCACGTAAGAGAACTTATACTGCGAGATCATGTTCGGTTCGAGAGCGAACGGGTTGACGCCGCCCAGATCTTCGAGATCTTCAGGAGTGATCTGGATAGTCGGCAGAGTCGAGATAGGAGCAAACAGTATCTTTTCAAAACGAAGCCCTTCAGAATTAAACGTCATGTACGAGTCGCGACGATATGTTCCAGATATCTGTCCGCCGAGCCCGATCTCATTTATCGTGGCGAATCGTTTGAAGGCATAACTCCGCAAAGCGACGCGAAAATCCCCTTCGTTCTCCGAAACCTTTTTCAATATTCTGTCGATCTCAGCCTGACTCAGCTCTTTGTGTGTGATCGTGTCGGCGACCTGAGCTGTAGCAGCAAGAGCAAATGCGGTGATTGTTAATGCGAGGGCAAGGATCTTTTTCATTTCGTAAACAGTACCTTAACTTAGCTTACGAATAGATGCTAGTAAACTGGAAATAGTTGACAGGCGTCACAAAAGTAACGCGGCCCGGGCGGCATCGAGCGAGTTGTGTACCGTGAACATCGCCCCGCGATTCGTGCCTATCAATATCGCAAATCGCATCTCATCCTCGATCGTAAGGTGTGGGTTTACAAATGCGACGCGAACGCCACGCATCATTTCGAGAAAATCATTGGTCGTGAAGAAAAGATCCGAATCGGAGAGCATAACCGGAATATCGCGTTCGAGTATCAGATTTTCACAGTCGCTCGTGCGACACGATGCGGCAACTTCTCGCAGATAGGCAAGTGCGGATTGGCGATCGATCTTTTCTGCTTTTACGCGGACGTATAGGTGATCCGGAAACTGTTCAAAAGTCAGCTCGTATGGGCGTTCGGCGTCATTCATGGTGGGTGTTTATTTAGCAGGCATTAGAACCTGTAATAACACTATAACAAAAAAAGCGGCCCAAAAGGCCGTCTTTTTTTTAGAAGATGGAACCTCTGTTATTCCACGAAATCAACTTTCACCTTATGAGGAATAATGCCTGCTTTATGACCTTCATCCAGTAGGAGCTGAACGGCTTTACGGCCGCGGTCACCATAATCCAAAGTCAAGTCATTGACCCACATAGCGACAAAACGATCCGCAAGCTCCGGCTGCATATCCCGTGCAAATTGCATCGCATAAGCGAGCGCGTCTTCGCGATTCTCCATTGAATAAGCGATGCTCGCATGCAGGTATTTTGACACCTCGGACATCAACTCCGGCCCAAGGTCGCGGCGGATCACGTTTCCGCCCATCGGAAGCGGCAGCGTAGTTTTCTCATGCCACCATTCGCCGAGGTCGAGCACCTTGTAAAGGCCTTTTTGATGATAAAAGAGCTGGCCTTCATGGATCAGCAACCCCGCATCGGCATCACCTTTCAGAACCGAGTCAATGATCTCATCGAATGGCACGACGATATGCTCAAAATCCTTGTTGAAGATGCGAAGTGCGAGATACGCACTCGTTAGTTCACCCGGAACCGCGATCTTCATCTTGCCAATATCCTCAGGTTTCTTCGGATCCTTGGAAACCACGATCGGGCCGTATTTATCACCGATACTCGCTCCGTGAGGAAGCAGAGCATATTTATCGGCAATATACGCGTATGCGTGAAAGGAGACCGCGGTCACGTCGAAAACGCCGTTTTTGGCATCTTCATTGAGACTCTGGATATCTTTTAGTGTGTGCTCGAACTTCAATCCCGGCGTTTCCAGCTTATTCGTCGCCAGGCCATAAAACATGAAGGCATCGTCCGAATCGGGCGAGTGGGCGACAGTGATAGTGCGTTTGCCGGGAGTTTCTTTAGCGTTTACTGACATACTTCAAACCTGGGAGGTGTACACATTGGTGTCGTACAAAACCCTTATTCTACCGTTTTCAGCGTGTTTGGCAAATAGAGCTTGTAACTCTTTGATCATCTGCGGGAAAACGGTATCAGACTCGCTAGGCATATACGACGACGAGAGCAAACGGCCCTTTATTCCATCGAAATCGAAATCTTGAAAATTTGCGAAGGTCGCGGCCGTGTATTCCGAACGAAAGAAATCCCTCAATTGGTCGGCAGCTATGTTCTCGTGCCGCACGTTGCCGTAATCGTATGCATATTTGATGAGCAACGCCTCGTAACCGACCAAAAACGGTGTCGTATCGAGCTGGCGTTCATTCCAGATAAGAACAATATGACCGCCTGGTTTGAGGATCCGATGAAATTCGAAACGAGTTTTTTCCGGCTCAAACCAATGGAACGCCTGGGCAGCAACGATCAGATCTACCGACTTATCAGTAAGCGAAGTTTCGGCTGAAGTCCCATCCACAAGCTCGAATTTTGGAAAACCAGCCAGATATTCATCTGCCGCCTCACGCATCGCTGCATTGGGTTCGACGCCGATTACGCGGTTGCCGTTTTCGAGAAAAAGCTTGGATGAGATGCCCGTCCCACAGCCAATATCTGCGATGATATCTTGCGCACTCAACCCGCAGGTTTCGTACAAATATTCAATGATCTCACCCGGGTAATGCGGCCGGTATTTCACGTAATTCGCAACGCGATCAGAAAATCTATCTACGGAATTGGTCATCTAGTCACCCGCAAGGAAAAAGTCCATCTTCCACACGCCGCGTTTTTTCGTGAATCCGGCACGGTAATCAACGCTGCTGCGGACAAATTCGCGTTTTACATATCCGCGCTGCCCGCCAAGAGTTTTGATCTCCCACCATTCGGGATATTCCGACTTTCCGCTCTTCGGCACAGTCTCGGGTTCGATCTGAACGATGTTGTACGACAGTTTGCCGACGACCTCGGCGTTCATTTCGGGCAGTTTGCGAAGATTTACGTTGTTCCCGAATATGACCTGATATTCGAACGCGTCAAGATCCTCGGGCCACGAACTGAAGGTGTACGGAGCCATGAACGTCGTCGTCGAGCCTTTTTCAAACGCTCCGCCGTTTTTGATCACGGCAAGAAACTCTTTCCAGAATTTGCTGTTCTTCGAGGTGATCTTCCAGTCACGTTTGAAATTCGCGATCCCATCGACTCCGCCGAAACCAAGTTTGATCTTTGGATCGATAATGGAGAGGATGAAGCTCGCATCTCGCCGCTCCACTGCAGCGATCAGTTTCGTGCGAAAGCCAACAAACGACGCATCTTTCGCAGCCTCGTCAACCGGTTTTACAAACCTTTCCTGTGAAAATACGGCTAAGCTAAATACTGCGGTCACAAAGAGAACTTGGAAAAATTTTCTCATCGACTTTCCTCCTTAACTTCCTCGCCGGTCCATTGTGATTTCTTAGAATGCGGAATATCGAACTGGTCGAGTATGCGAAAGCAAAGGTGTTCAACAAGTTCGTCTATGGTTTGGGGGCGATGATAAAATCCGGGGCTCGCGGGCAGAATGCTGGCACCGGCGTGAGTCAATTTGAGCATATTTTCGAGGTGTATCGCATTGTAAGGCGTTTCCCGCGGAACAAGCACGAGCCTTCGGCGTTCCTTGAGGCAAACGTCAGCGGCACGATGGATCAGGTTGGTTCCCGCACCCGACGCGATCGCTCCCATCGTTCCCATTGAACACGGGACGATGATCATTCCCGCCTGTTTGTACGAGCCGGATGAGGGCTTCGCGGCAAAATTCTCGAGCCTCCAAAGCCGTATCAGCGTCGAATCCCGATCAAGACCAAGCCATTCATTTATTTTGGTTTTGTCAGGATCCTTTAGATTCACGCCCTGCTCGACCTGAGCGACTGTCGCGGCGGTTCCCGAGAGGATCAGATTTATTGTCTCGACAACACCACTCGCCGCGAGCAGCTGCAGCGTTCGATGAGCATAGATCGTGCCCGAGGCACCTGTGATCGCTAAAGTTAGCTCCATATTTATAAGAGTGTAACGGCGAACCTCAAAAGTAACAATGCAGTTAACATTCCGCTCAACTGCAACGTCTTAGATTGCAACCAAATGCGGGATAAAGCTATCCTAACTATGCCCTTACCCCTTTTGCAGGCGCCCTGTTTGCAGTTCGAAAAATATGTCGAAAACCAAAACGATCTGGGTCATTGCATCGATTCTTCTTTATACGGCTATCTCTTTCGCACAGACGGCGGGAAAACCGCCTGTGATCATTATTCCCGGAGTAACCGGCTCGGAACTGATCAATCCGAAAACGGAAAAGACCGTGTGGTTCAGCGTCAAACGCGACAAGGACGACGACATGCGGCTGCCGATGATGTCGTCAGTGCTAAGCGAGAATCGCGACAGCCTCGTTCCGAAAGACATCATTCGCAAGGTAGAACTGCCAGTCCTGCCCGACGTTGAGGTTTATCAAACCCTCATCGACGCCCTCGTCGCTCGCGGATACACCGAGGGCGATTGGAATAAACCGCAGGCGACCGATGTGTTCTACGTTTTTGCATACGACTGGCGGCGCGACAATGTCGAATCCGCAAAGCAGTTGATGCAAAAAATGCAGACGGCGAAACGGCTGTTGAAGAAGAACGATCTCAAATTCGACATCCTCGCACATTCGATGGGCGGCCTGATCGCCCGATACGCCGCAATGTACGGAGATGCGGATCTGCCGCGAACCGGCTCGCCAACGCCGACCTGGGCAGGTGCCGCTCACATCGACAAGCTGATGATGTTCGGCACGCCTAACGAAGGTGCGATGAGTTCGCTTGATTCCCTGATCAACGGCTATCCGATCGTCGCCGACCGCAAACTGCCCTTCATCGACGACCTCAGGCCGGAGGACGTGATGAGCAATCCTTCGGCATTTCAGCTCCTGCCGCATCAAAACTCCGTTCGCTTTCTCGACGAGAATCTGAAGCCGATCAAGATCGATATTTATAGCATTGACTCCTGGATAAAATACGGTTGGGGAGCGATAGCGGACCCAAAATTCCTGAGCAAGCTAAAGGGTGCTCCAAAACCTGTAAAGGAAGAAAAGCCGGTCGAGCCTGGAGCCGATGCAAGCATTGACGATCAGTTGATCGCGAAAACGACTTATGCTCAAGTCCGGGCATATTTCATTGCAGCACTCGACCGAACACGCCGTTTTCACGCGGCACTCGATGCGGTCTCCCGCAAAACTCCGATAAGCATCTTTGCTTACGGCGGAAACTGCACGGACACACTCGATGCGGCAATTTTGGTTCGAGATGAAAAAAAAGAACGATGGCTGACGATCACAGATGCAAAAGACTTTAAGACTTCGACCGGCAAAGACGTGAAAAAAGACGCCGTCAAAGGTGCGATCTACGCGATCGGCGACGGCCGCGTAACTCAGCGTTCGCTCCTCGCCGAAACCAGCATCAACGGCGGCCCCGAGATCGAGAACATCGCATTCGCATCATCATTTTTCGCATGCGGCTCGCACACAAAGCTATTTCTGGAAAAGCCGATCCAGGACAGCTTCTTGAGCGCGTTGATCGTGGAGAAGGCGATACAACCTTAGGGATTTAACAAAACATATAACCGATCCGCCCAGTCCGACTTAGCATTTTTTAGCATTTCGTACTGAGACTGAGCGAGGTCGGTCTTGCCTAACTTTATGTATGCACGGCCGAGATTGTAACGGGCTTTTTCGAGGTCCTGGTTGTAGCTGAGAGCGGTGCTTAGCGGTTCGACGCTCTCTTCTGTCTTTCCGGCTTCGAGCAGGCTCTCGCCTAAGTTTGAATATGTCTTAGCGTCGGGCCGATAGATCTTTAGCGATTCAAATGTAACGGCTGCGTCGGCATACTTTTTCAGTTTGAACTGCGCGAGGCCTAGCTTTTCTATCGCATTGGCGTGGTCGGGTTTGATCGCGATGGCACGTCGGTAGGCGAGGATCTCTTCGTCGGTTCGGGTGAGTTTGCCGAGGGCCATCCCGAGCGAGTATTGCGTATCCGCGTTTCCGTCATCGATCCGGATCGCCTGACGAAACGCATCGACGGATTCCTTGTACTGGCCGAGAGCATAGGTTGAGGCACCAATATTCATATGAACCGCCGCCCAATCCGGTCGAAGCTTTGCAGCTTGCCGCGAAGCTTTTAGCGCATCACTATGCTTTTCTAGAACGCCGTAACAATAACCGGTCTGATACCAAGCCTCAGCGTAAGTTGGATCGGTCTCAGCCGCTTTTTCAAAATACGGGACCGCGCGAGCGTAATCGTCGCGCGAAAGCTGAGCCAGCCCCTGTGAATACAGCCGTTCGGCGGCGGAACGCTTATTCTTCTGAGTTTCCGAATTGAGGGAGGAAAATGTTTGCAGCTCCGTAACTTTGAGTTGCGATATACGTTCGGCCGGCACAGCAAAATTGAGGCTTTGGCCCTCAGCCGCTTGCAAAGTCGCCACTCCGATAACTTGCCCCGCCATATTCACAACCGGCGAACCTGACGAGCCAGGCGATATCGGGGCCGTGATCTGAATGATCTTTCCATAACCTGCGATCTCGCGAACAGCCGAAACAATACCATTCGAAACGCTGCCCTCGAGGCCGTACGGATTGCCGACGACCACAACCGATTCGCCTTCGAGCGGAACGTTTTTGACGGTTGGAAGCGGGATCGCCGAGCCTTTCGGAACCTCCACGGAAAGTAGGGCGAGGTCGCCTTCACCGTCGATGGCGATCACACCTTTTACGGCGTATTTCTTACCGTCGAGCAGATGGATCTCAACTCTTGAAGCTTTTTCTATTACGTGGCGGTTTGTAATAATGCGGTCTGCCGCCACAAAAAAACCGCTACCGCGCGAAAGTGTCGTGTCCTTCGCATCAAATGTCTCGATCGCGACCGCAGATGGCTTGATCCTTTTCACAAGTTCCGGCAAGAAATCCTGCGCGTTTGTGTGGGCCGCGAAACACGCGAAGAGTGCGAAAAAGATGAATAATGATCGGCCAAATGTCGACTTCATTCTTAATTACCGAATTATAGGCGTTTTGGAGCGAGGTAACAATGATTTCTCGTAAACACGCCCTATCTGGCCTATCCAAATGCCTTACGAACTTCTAAAATTTAACACTTTCGTAACACTGCGTTCATACGCTATTAAATTGAGGCTCCTAAACTGTCGATTACACGTTGGGAATTTCATACAATCAGTCAATCGATATGCAGCATACAATTCTGATCATCGAAGATGATGCGGATATAGCCGAAGGGTTGCAGTACAATCTGAAACGCGAGGGGTTTCGCACCGTGATCGCCGAATCCGGCGAAAAAGGCCTGCGGCTCGCTCTGGACGAAAAAACGCGGCCTTCGCTGATGCTTCTGGACCTGATGCTGCCGGGCATGAGCGGAATGGAGCTCTGCCGCCGCCTTCGCCGCGAATCGCTTACAGAGAAAACACCAATTATCATGCTGACGGCGAAAGCTGCTGAGGGTGACAAGATCCTTGGGCTCGACACCGGAGCCGACGATTACATAATAAAACCGTTCTCGATCAAAGAGGTCATCGCCCGTGTACGTGCGGTTTTGCGGCGGGTCGAAACTGAAACGTCACCCACGTACGTTGATGCTCAGCTAACTGTTGATTTTGCTGACATGCGGGTCACGTGCACGGATCGGGCGGTAAAACTTACTCGAAAAGAATTTGCTCTACTCGAACACCTGATACAGAATTCCGGTAGAGTCGCTTCCCGCCAGCAATTGCTCGATAATGTCTGGGGTTACAGCTATTTCGGTGACACCCGAACGCTCGACGTCCACATTCGCCGCCTCCGGCAAAAGCTCGATGAATGCGGTACCTGCATTGAAACTGTCGTTGGCGTGGGATATCGTTTTATCGGATGTAAATGATGAACGCTGCCGTTACCGAGTTAGCCGAAATACAAGCTTCGGATCACATTCTGCAAAAGATCCTCGATACCACGCGTGAAGGCGTGATCGTGGTTGACTCAACAATGCGGATCGCTCACTGCAACGTTCCTGCAGCGGTAGCATTTGCTCGTGACGGGCTCGAACTCGAAACAAAGCGGCTAAGTGAGGTCATTCGCGACCTCGATCTTCACGAGGCGTTTCGAAAGGCGATCACTACGCAAATTTCCAGCGATGTCAGGCTCGAATTGCCTACGGCGGAAAAGCGAAAGTTCGATGTTCACGTGGCTCCGATCGAATTATCGGGCGAGAAATGCTCAATAGGCTTTTTCTACGAAACAACTCAGATCGACCGTCTGGAGATGGTACGACAGGAATTCCTGTCAAATATCTCACACGAACTGCGAACACCGCTCACCTCCATCCTTGCCTTTGTCGAAACGCTCGAAGACGGCGGGATCGATGACAAAGAGAACAATCTCCATTTCCTCAACGTCATCCGCCGCAACGCCGAGCGGATGCACAGCCTGATCGCGGATATCCTGGAGCTTTCCCTGATAGAATCGGGCAACGTTGCGATCACTGTTCGTGAGATACGGCTTCATACTGCCGTGCAAGATGTAATGAACGCTTTGTCCGCCAAGGCAAAAGATCGTGAGATCGCGCTGAAAAATCTTGTGCCTGAGCACGCATCGATCCTGGCTGATTCGGTTAGATTGGAGCAAATGCTGACGAATCTGATCGATAACGCTGTAAAATTTAACCGTCACGGCGGCTCGGTAACGGTTGATTTTGACCAGGCCGATGGCCGTGATGTGATCTCGGTCGCTGATACCGGCGAAGGCATCCTTCCCGAACATGCTCAGAGAATTTTTGAGAGATTTTATCGGGCAGATCGTGCTCGTTCACGCGAGATCGGCGGTACGGGTTTGGGGCTAGCGATCGTCAAACACCTCGCCCGGCTCCACGGCGGCGAGGTCGCGGTCACCTCCACACTCGGAGCGGGAACTACATTCCGTATCGAACTTCCCGCCTGATCATACACCGCTCCCGGATAGTTCTGCGAACGCTTCCCCCGCGAACTTGAAATGCGTTTCGTCTTCGTTGCACTCTGCCCCGAGCCTCTTATAAAACTCGATCGCAGGCGTGTTCCAGTCAAGCACAAGGAAATCGATCCGTTCAAATCCGCGGCCGGCGGCACATCGAGCAACTTCCTGCAGCATCATTTTGCCGGTTCCGCCGCCGCGAAAGGCGGGTCGGATATAAATGTCTTCCAGATACATTCCCCGTTCACCACGAAATGTTGAAAAATTAGGGTAGAAGATCGCATAACCTGCGATTTCATCGCCGCTCAATGCAACAATGCCATTTGCAAACGATCCTTCGCCAAATAGCGCAGCCTGAAACCGTTCCTCGGTCGCGGTGCAGTATTGGCTGAGCTTTTCGTACTCGGCGAATTCTCTGAGAAGTTCCAACACACCGGGCACATCGCGCGATTCCATTTTTCTAATAAATATAGACATTCAGTATTGACGAAAAAGGATGTCTGACAAGTCGAGAAAGGGTCGAAGGTGATAGCGTCAAAAGTCTTTCGAAATACGCATTCGTTTTGCTTCGTTTTTGCCCAAAGTGGAACAGCTTATCGCCTTTATTTACAACAATTAACCAATCGATTTGCTGTTCCAAAAAAGTGATGTGCAAAATGGAACGATATTTTTTCTCTAACCCACTGCATACATTGCATTTACGGTATTTCTTGGCTTTTGAAAAATCAACGGAACCAGAGTAAGAGGCTGCCTGAATCGCTTTTCAGACAGCCTCTTTTTATTACTAAAGCTTTCATCATAAAGTTATGGCTTTTTCTTCGCTGGGGCCGTGACTTTCTGCGGTGTAACGTTCTGTTCTTTCTTGAGCGTTTCGATCAGAGCGACAGCATCGGCCTTGAATTTGTTGGTGTCCGGTGCGAGCCCGACAAATTTCTGAAGCAAGTTCGAACCTTCCTGCAGTTTGGTCTTGTCATTATTGATGTAGCCAATATTTACAAGGCTTAGACCCGCTCCTACAAGTGCATCCGGGCTGTCGGGTGACGTTTCGAGGATCGCTTTGTATGCGACGATGGCATTGTCCGAATCACCGACAACGCGGTAAAGGTCTGCGAGGGCGAGGCTTGCGGCAGCCTTTTTTGCTGCGTCGGGTTCGTTCGCCTGATATTCAGGTATCAGGGCTTTGGCAGCATCGATCACACTTGGATCGACCTGTTCGGTACGTACCGACATCTGAAAGACTTCGACCGCACCACGAAGCGTACCCATGCGGTTGGAATCATAATTCGCTTTATCCGTAATATCCGCAGCCGGAGCATTTTTCAGGACATTCCACGAATTCATATAGCCCGTAGCGGCATCGGCGAAATCTTTTTTGGCCTTGTTAAAGCCTTCGATCTTGGCCGTTACATCCGAACCGGCTTTGATCGCAACGTTGTAATTGTCGACTGCACGAGTTTTCAGTGCGATTCCACGGTTGTTGTAGAAAATAGGAGCACTGCCAACGAAATTTGGATCAGCTGCAATACCCTCGTCATACTTGGTTATCGCGAGATCCATATTTTTGGCGGCAAAAGCTTCGTTACCCGCCTTGAGTGCGGCCGAAACGATATCGTTCGTGGCCTGAGCTTTCTTATTTTTTTCCTCGACCTCTTTCTTTTTAGCTTCGTAGTCTGCCTGAGCCTTTTTCATCTCCTCGGTGTTCTGAGCGGCTTCCTGAGTTCCGGCGGCTGCTTTCGGTTTTGCCGCTTGAGCACGGACCTCAGCTTCGGCCATTTTCGTTCCGTCGCCCGGTGTAACCGTGATCAACAGGCGTTCCTGTCCGGCTTTGACATTGGGCATGTAGTTTGGCGAAGCTCCTGGAGCAGAAACCGAAAGGATGAATGTCCAGCCAAGTTGAAGGCCGGCAAAGTTGAACTCGCCACGCTTATTCGTTTTCGCCGGCGGCGAACTCGCTTTGATGTCCGTTCTAAAAACCTCGACCAACGCACCTTCAACAGGAACACGCGTACCATCCTCTTTCAACATTTCGACGGTGCCGGTGACCGGGGCACTTTGGGCAAAAATAGCGACACCGCCGACAAAGATCACAATGCTGGCAAACAGAAATGAAACTAGCGACTTACGAAACATAAACTTCCTCCGAGAATTTACAAACGACCGATATGGCGCCGATTAAGATGCTCGAACGACTTCGAGGGTTTGTATCTATTTCCTTTATTCTAAACCAACTTCCACGAAAATCCGAAGCAAAACACGCATCCATCCAAGAAAAAACAAGCGCGTGCCAGATTCCTGAACGAACAACCGTATGATATTCTGCTCATTTAAAATTTTTATAGCGGCGATCGCCGATTCATATAATGACCCATAGAGTTTTCAATTTCAGTGCCGGCCCGGCCACGATGCCGCTTCCAGTATTAGAACGCGCCCAGGCAGAACTTCTTTCAGTAAACGGCATCGGGATGAGCGTGATGGAGATCAGTCACCGCTCCACACATTTCGAAGCCATCCTCGCGGGAGCCGAACAGGGCCTGCGTGATGTGCTGAATGTGCCCGACAATTACCGCATTCTGTTCCTGCAGGGCGGAGCATCGATGCAGTTCTCGATGATCCCGATCAATTTCCTCGCCGCAGATCAGACAGCCGACTATGTGATCACCGGATTCTGGGGCCGCAAAGCACTTGTGGAAGCGGAAAGATGCGGCAACGTGAATGTCATCTACACGTCTGCCGACAACGGCTATAAAACCACTCCGGAACAGGCTGAACTGAATTTCAGCCAGGATGCCCGCTACATCCATTACGTCGCTAATGAGACCATCGAAGGCGTTGAGTTTCAGTACGACATAGACGGCGGCGGCATTCCGGTGATCTGCGATATGTCGTCGAACATCATGTCGAAACCGATCGATTTCGAGAAATTCGCGATGGTTTATAACGGAGCCCAGAAAAATATCGGCCCAAGCGGCATCGCCGTTGTTTTCATCCGCGAAGACATGCTCGAGCGCATTCCGAAGGGCCTGCACTCGCTGCTCGATTACCGCAATGTCGCCGCCAACGATTCGATGGCAAACACGCCAAACACCTGGGCGATCTACATGGTCGGCCTCGTCTGCGACTGGCTCAAAGAGCAAGGCGGCCTGGCCGCGATGCAAAAACGAAACATCGAAAAAGCCGGCGTGCTCTACAACGCCATCGACACCAGCGACGGCTATTTCACCGGTCATGCCGAACGTCACGTTCGTTCGACAATGAACGTTTCATTCAAGCTGCCAACCCCCGAACTCGACGAAAAATTCTGCGCCGAAGCCGAAAAAAACGACCTCGACGGCCTCCGCGGCCATCGTTCGTTGGGCGGCATCCGTGCCTCGATCTACAACGCCTTCCCCCGCGAAGGCGTGACCGCACTCGTAGATTTCATGCAGGATTTTGCACAGAAGAACGGATAGACGATCCTATTTCTCGCGTGTAGAACACGCGTCGATCTTGTTAACTACAGGTGAAGCGAAGCGTAACCTGTAGGAGAAATGCCTCGTACCTCAAGAGCGTGTGAAACACGCGTCGATTTTAATAGCTACAGGTGAAGCAGAGCGTAACCTGTAGGAGAAATGCCACATGTCTCAAGAGCGTGTGAAACACGCGTCGATTTTGTTAGCTACAGGTGAAGCGAAGCGTAACCTGTAGGAGAAATGCCACATACCTCAAGAGCGTGTGAAACACGCGTCGATTTTGTTAGCTACAGGTGAAGCGAAGCGTAACCTGTAGGAGAAATGCCACATACCTCAAGAGCGTGTGAAACACGCGTCGATTTTGTTAGCTACAGGTGAAGCGAAGCCGCTCGTACCGACTCCAACGCCGATTCACTCACCGTGAACGCTCCATACCTTCTCTGCCAAGCGAATTTTGGGTCATGATTCTGCCTGACCCAACGTGACGACGATGCCTTTAATTCCCTCATAAAATCAGGAAACCCGATTTTAAGATCCAATTGGGCGACAATATGAACATGATCAGGCATTCCGTTTATCTCAAGCGCCTGGCCTCCGAGATTCTTGATGATCCCAGCCAAATAACCGTGTAACTCATTTTCCCATTCTGGTCTGATCAAGGGAAGGCGGTCTTTTGTGGCAAATACAATGTGAAAGAGAAAATGGGTGTGTGACATGGGGCTGTTACGCCTGTTTCACAGGCTTGTTTGTAAACCGAATAACTCTACAGGTTACGCTTCGCTTCACCTGTAGCTAGCAAAATTGTCGCGTGTTTCACACGCTGAGCAAGGCGGCCTTTATCTTCGCTTCACCCGTACCTAATAATATTTTGGCGTATTTCACACGCTGAGCAAGGGGGCCTTTAGATCCGCCTCTCCTTCTTCGCTGCACCTGTAGCTAATTACATTTTGGCGTGTTTCACACGGTCAGCAAGGCGGTCTTTAGATCCCCTTCCTCATCTTCCCCAACCGTACGCAGATCGATCATTACGCGGTCATCGACGATCCTGGTGATGATCGGTGTTTGTGCATTTCGCAACGCGAATTCGATACGCGATGCTGATAGTTTGGCGTGGCTGACGGCGATCAAGGCAGTTTCTAAAACCGCGTTCGGTGCCGCTCCGCCGCCAACGGCGGAGACTCCGTCAACAATTTCTAATCTCAGATCTGAAATTTCAGATCCCTTCTTCGTCGTATTTTCTGATGCCGCTAGCACCGATCCGATAAACTTTTCCGCCCGCTCGCGGATCTTTTCCCTGGTCATCGCGAGCATTCGTATGACAGGAACTTCGTCCGTCTCAGTTCCGCGTCGATATGCTTCGAGCGTTGCTTCGAGGGCGGCGTAGGTTAATTTATCTACACGCAAAGCCCGATACAGCGGATGTTTTCGCAATTTGTCGATGTGCTCCGCTTTCCCTGCGATGATCCCTGACTGCGGGCCGCCGAGGAGTTTGTCGCCGCTGAAGGTGACGATATCGACGCCGGCTGCGATCGACGCTTTCACCTGAGGTTCATCGGTTAGGCCAAATGTGCTGAGATCGATCAATGCTCCGGAGCCGATGTCTTCGTAGAGCAAGATGCCGTGCCGTTGTGCCAGTTCTGATAATTCGCTTAAATTCGTCATCGCGGTAAAGCCAACGATGCGGTAATTCGAGGGATGCACGCGTAAGATCACGCGCGTGTTTTCATTGATCGCCTTTTCGTAATCGGCTAGCTTTGTGCGGTTTGTCGTTCCGACCTCGCGAAGCGTCGCTCCGGATTGAGACAGCACATCAGGCACGCGAAAATCGCCGCCGATCTCGACCATTTCGCCGCGGGATATGATCACCTCGCCGCCCGAGCCGAATGCGGTCAGCACGAAGAACGCTGCGGCAGCACAATTATTCACGATCAGAACGCTCTCGGCTCCGGTCAGTTCGGCCAGCAGCTGCTCGGCACGCTGACCGCGTTTGCCGCGTTTGCCGGTATTGATGTCGTATTCGAGTGTGCAGTAACCGGCCGCATCAACTATGGCTTTTTTGGCGGCATCCGACAGCGAAGCACGTCCCAGATTTGTATGTATCACCACGCCGGTCGCGTTGATAACGCGATGGCTGCCCGTGAGACGCTCCAACCGCCATGCTTCGGCGAGTTTGATCTCCGCCTGATTCAAAAGCTCGCCTTTTGTGCTTTCCGATCGCGATCCGCCTGACAATTCCGCACGCAGTTCCGCTATAGCGATCCGGGCAAGTTCTGCCGCATGCCGGTCACCGCTGGCAGCAATTATCTCGACACTCGCGTGAACGCGCAGCAGTTCGTCGACGGACGGCAGATTTCGAAACAGGGCATTTTTTGCGGTGGTTGGCTGCATTCTCTTATGTTACCTAAAATGGCTTTGTAAAAAATACTGGATTTTTCACTGTGTTAAATATATTTTAAACAAAGGCGTTCTCTCTCGCCGTTCTTCTCCCCAAGGAAAATCGCAAACATGGCTCTAGGAAAAAATTACGGCAATCAACTTACGCGTAAGCAGCAGGAGATCGAATTCGACCAAAAGCTCGGCCGTCTCGAAGACGACATGCGCAAGCTCAAGATCGATTTCGACATCTATTTCAACGGTTCCACAAAGCGTCCGCCGCTGGAGGCTCGCGCACGGCTCGAATCAACGATAAAACGCCTGTCCGACCACCGCACGATGAGCTTTGCCCAACGCTACTATCTGAACACCCTGATAGCGCGTTTCACATCATACCGCGAACTCTGGCGTCGGACCTTGAAAGCTAAGGGTGAGGAATTGGTATAGAAATATCTACAGCTATTACCAGCTAAAACTAATAGACACTCGATACGGGTGTCTTTTTTTTCATGGTATCCAAATAAGAAAAGGCGATCTGTTCAGACCGCCTTTTTTCGTTAATGAAATCGGGTTTGATCGTTATGCGACCTTCATCACGTTCTCGGCCTGCGGCCCTTTTGGACCGTCGGTTACTTCGAACTCAACTTCCTGGCCCTGGATAAGGGTTTTGTACCCGTCACCGCCGATGGCGCTGTAATGAACGAAGATATCCTGTTCGCCGGGCTGCTCGATAAATCCGTAGCCCTTTGCATTGTTAAACCATTTGACCTTGCCGATTGTTTTTGACATCACTGTGTAAATCCTCCTAAAACTTCTAGTTCCTCAAATAAAATTTTTCCACCCACCTTTATCGGGATCACGGCAGAAAACAAACCGAGCACACACGGCATCAGATACGACACTGCCTACGCTGCGGCAAAAGTTCTATTTCGCACGTCTCACTACAAAAATCGAGACCTTAAAACGCAAGATCTAAGTTGTTTTGCTGGGTTGTGTTGATAGACGAATGGAAATTTAACCATTTCTCAAACTTCTGTCAAGGACTTTTGTCCTATTTCCGCGAAAATTGACATAAATATGACGATAACGCAAGATAAAACCAGTATTTACCTAGCAAAAAGACGCCTCAAACATGTCATCTGAATACGGCAAAAACTATCTGCTCTCGTACAACGAGTACCTCAAAGTTCCATCGCTTCTCGAGCAGCAGCATCCGCTCTCTGACCCTGTAAGCCACGATGAACTGTTGTTCATAATCATTCACCAGACCTACGAACTGTGGTTCAAACAGATCCTGCACGAGCTCGATGCGACCATAAAATGGCTCGACGAGGGCCGTATGTTTCGCGCGAATCACAGCCTCCGCGGCGTGGTCTCGATCGAGCGGATTTTGGTTACACAGATCCACATTCTCGAATCGATGGCTCCGATCGGCTTTCTGGAATTTCGCGATAAACTCAATCCTGCCAGTGGTTTCCAGTCGATGCAGTTTCGCGAACTGGAATTTGCTTCGGGTGCAAAGGATGAAAAGATCCTCGCGACTTTCAAGAACGACGAGTTCGCCTATGAACGCCTGAGCCGCCGTTTTGGCGAACCTTCGCTCGCCGACGCGTTCTGGGATCTGTGCAAACGCAACGGTTTCGCGGTCGAAACTCACGACGAACGCGTCGCCGCGACCGTCGAGATACTCACGCATCCCGAGAAATACGCCGAGCTCTACAACATGCAGGACCTTCTGATCGAGCACGACGAACTCATCGTTTCCTGGCGGCATAACCACATTCTCATGGTCGAGCGAATGCTCGGCATGAAACGCGGCACCGGCGGCAGCGACGGCGTCGGCTATCTTATGAGCACGCTCTCGAAGAAGTTCTTCCCGGAATTGTGGGAAGCTCGCACACATCTCTGATCCAATGCTCAAACGATCCATCACAATCGCATTTTTACTGCTTTTCGCCGCTGCCGCGTTCGGCCAGAACGTCCGCATAACGATCCTGCACGTCAATGACGTTTATCAGTTCGCTCCGGTCGAGGGTGGGAAACGCGGTGGCCTTGCGCGGCTTTTGACGCTGAAAAAAGAGGCGATCGCAGCTAACCCGAACACGATCTTTACGCTTGGGGGCGATACTATTTCGCCTTCGGTCGAGACGCGAACCTACAAGGGTGCACAGATGATCGATGCGTGGAACGCGGTCGGGCTCGATCTCGCGGTGTTTGGCAACCACGAATTTGACCTAAAAACGCCCGAGCTCCTCGCGCGGATGAAGGAATCGAAATTCACGTGGCTCGGTGCGAACGTCGTGGATGTAAAGACCAAAAAGATCTTCGCAGATACGCCACCGTATGTCGTGAAGGAATTCGGCGGGATCAAGGTCGGTTTCGTCGGCCTGGTGCTGCCCGAAACCAAGCAAACATCGTCGATGGACGAAACGCTGACGGTCGCTGACTACTGCACAACGGCGGCAAAAATTGTCAAAGAGCTACGTAAAAAGGCCAAGGTTAATGCGGTCGTCGGCCTCACGCACCTGTTTATGTCCCAGGACAAAAAGCTTGCCAAATGTGCCGATTTTGACCTGATCCTCGGCGGCCACGAGCACACTTTGCTGCAATCGTCGTCTAACGGAACGCCGATCTTCAAAATGACCGCCGATGCTCGAGAACTGGGCAAATTCAATCTCAACTTCGACGCGAAGACCAAGCAGCTCGAGAGTTTCGATTGGGAAATAATCCCGGTGACGGACAAGATCGCCGACGCTCCAGAATTCGCACCCGTATTCGAAAAGTACAAGGGCTTGCTCGATCAGCTTGCCGCGAAGGTCGGCTCGACGACGGAGCGGCTCGACGCTCTTTCAGAATCCTCGCGGACGAAGGAGACGAACATCGGCAACTTTATTGCAGATTCGTATCGAACTGCTGGCCAGGCGGACATTGGTTTCGTCAACGGCGGTTCGATCAGGGCCGATCTTACATACGAGCCCGGTATTCTCACCAAACGCGACGTGATCTCGATCCTGCCGTTCAACAATCCGATCGTGAAGGTCGAACTGACTGGCAAGCTTCTCAAACAAGTCCTCGAGCACGGCGTCGCCCGCAGCGGCCCGGGCGAGGACAGCGAGCCGGGAAGATTCCCGCAGGTTTCAGGCTTAAAATTCTCGTACGATCCGAAAAAACCAGCCGGAAGCCGCGTTGTTTCCCTAGCAGTTGGCGGGCAGCCGGTTGATGATTCAAAGACCTATACGCTCGCGACCTCAGATTTTCTTGTGTCCCGAGGCGGTGACGGCTACACGATGTTCAAGGATGCGAAGGTCATCTCATCCGCCGCCAACGCTCCAAAAGATTCCGACGCCTTCGAAGCCGCGATCAAAAATTCGCCAAACTCAACTATCTCGCCGGTTATTGAAGGGCGCATTGTGAGGCTGAACTGATCTCTTTGCGCCTTAGCGTCCCTACTTTGCGACTTTGCGGGAAACCAAAACGTCATCTCCCGCAAAGCCGCCAAAGGGGCAAAGGGCCGCAAAGAAGATCACTTACTCGCATTCCCCAATCGATCCACACTTTTAACGATCACCTTCTCGATCTGACGATCCGCCGTGAGAACTATCGACCGTTCGCTCGCGGGCAGGATCGAGGTGCTCCAGCCGTTTGTGTCCCGGGCGTAGACGACGAACCAGAATGCCTTTCGTCTGCCTCGTTCGGTCCAGGAAACAGTGACGCGATCCTTGCCGCGTTTGATCTTGACGGTTGGTGACGCGGGGCGTTTGGTGGTGATCCATGGGAATGCGGGTGTGACGGCGTCGCGCTTGTAGACCTCGTTCGCGAGTTCGGTTTGGATGCCGCCCATGTCGCGACGCAGGGATTTTTGGCTAAAGAATATTCCGCCCCGGGTGAGTTCGTCCTGGCGCGTCGCTGCGATCTGCGACGCGATCTCGCCGGCGGTGAAGGTCGGGGTTTCGCCGATGCGGTATGCAGGAATGCCGGGCCATATGTGACGCTTTTTCACATTTTGCGATTTCCACCAATCGAGCAGCACCGGAAAGCTCAGACCTTTTCTCGCCGTTTCCCAATAAAGCTGCGGAGCCAGATAATCGACCGTTCCATCCTGCAGCCATTTACGGGCGTCGGCATAAAGCTCGGCGTACGCGTTGAATCCGGCGATGCCTTTTTCCGGTATCGGCTGCCAAACACCGAACGGCGAGACGCCGTAAACGATCTCGGGCTTGATGCGTTTTATCTCGCGTCCCACGGATTCGATGAACTGATTGACATGCCAGCGACGCCAATCGTCACGGCTGAGCGGATTTCCCGGATAGAAAAGCGAGCTTGGCATAAAGCCCTGCTTACTTTTAACATACGCGTCGTAATTTGCCTGATCCGGAAAATCGATCCGCTTGCCCGCCGCGTCCGTTTCGGCGTACGGATAGAAATAATCGTCAAAATGCACGGCGTCGATATCGTAGCGACGCACGACATCGGCGATGACCCTGAGCGAATGAGCCTTCGCGTCGTCGTCCGTCGGGTCGAGCCACATCGACTGGCCGTACTGCCGCACCATCGACGGATGCGTTTTTGAGACGTGATCGTCGGACATCGTTTTTGATGACGGATGACGCGCCCGATACGGATTGAACCAAGCGTGGACGAGTATGCCGCGTTTGTGCGATTCGGCGATCAGGAATTCCAGCGGATCAAACGCCTGGCCGCGTCCCATTTGTCCCGTCAGGAACTCTGACCACGGCTCGAGCTTCGACTTATAAACTGCATCCGCCATCGGCCGCACCTGAAAAACGACCGCATTGAGACGCAGCTTTTTCGCGAGATCGAGTATCGCGATCAGCTCTGCCTTTTGCTGGTCGATCGACAGATCTCGCCGGGTAGGAAAGTCGATATTATCCACCGTAGCCACCCAAACCGCTCGAAATTCGCGATCGATCTCGGGTAGCGGCTGAGCGTTGGTGGGGAAATGCGAAAGCAATATTGCAAGTGCAAAGAATAGGATTTTCATAGTTAACGATCAGACAAATGCGGCGAAAACTTCGTTCGAAAACAGTTTCCCGCGACGGGTGAGTTTTAGTCGCGATCCGCAAACCTCTATCAAGGCGGCCTCATTTAAGTGATCAAGCTCTTGCCGATATCGCGTCAAAAGATCACTGCCAAATCGACGGCGATATTCGTCCAGATCGATCCCCGCTTCAAGCCGAAGGCCGAGGAAAATGAATTCCGACGCGACATCGATATCCTCCCGCATCACTTCGGCGGAGCGGCTCGATTCGATCATCTGGACATATTTCGCCGTGTCTCGCTCATTGGCATAACGCTGCCGTCCGTCGAACGAATGTGCCGAAACGCCGAAGCCAAATACGGGATCGAGCGTCCAGTATTTACTGTTGTGGCGTGACTCGAAACCGGGTTTGGCAAAGTTAGAGATCTCGTATTGCTCGTAACCCGCGGCCGCGAGACGGTCGAGCATTACTTCGTACATCTCGGCGGCGAGTTCCTCGTCGATCGGCTTTCGCCGGCCGCTGCGGACCTGCTCGGCAAGCGGCGTCGCGGAGTGTATCTCTAATAGATACAACGAGATATGTTCGGGGTTGAGTTCGATCGCCTGATCGAGATTTGATGTCCAGTCTTCAAACGTCTGCCCCGGCAAACCGGCGATGAGATCGAAACTGACGTTCGCAAATCCGGCATCGCGAAGCATCCGAAAGGTCTGCCGCGCATCATTCGCATCGTGCCCGCGAGCGAGCAGTTTCAGATCGCGGTCGTTGAAGGTTTGCACGCCGAAGCTGGCACGGTTTACTCCGACGGAACGAAACCCTTTAAGAGTTTCCGGCGTAACCGTCGCCGGATTCATTTCCATCGTGATCTCGGCGGCGGGGTCGATGTCGAATTTGGCGTGAACTGTTGTAAGGATTCGGTCGAGCTGTTCTGGCGTGAGAAGCGATGGTGTGCCGCCGCCAAAGTAAATTGAGTCAATGTCAGAACCGGCTGCGTGAGCGGGCGGAAGGGACTCGGGAATTCGAGTCGTCTGATCCGCAGATTCGTTCCGCCCGCTTACGCAGGCGGTTCTGACTTCTTGGCACAACGCATTTACATACCGCTCGACCGCGCCGCTGTCGCGATAAACGTCGGTCGCAAAGTCGCAGTACGAGCATCGCGATTTGCAGAATGGGATGTGCAGATAAACTCCGGCGGTCATTACATTGATTCTAGGCGGTCGGGCGGCGATGAACAAAGAGCGTGGAAAAGCGTATTCTATGCATAGAAGGCTAATTCTATGGAACAGCTGTCTTACTACGTGTCCGCTGCCGCGTTTATTCTTGTGATCGCACTTTGGTTCCTGTTCGGCGGCGTGTTCCTGCTCCGCAAGAAGCCTGAGGCAACTACCGACGGAGCAAAAATACCGCGATCATTTGTCGGGCTTGCTTTGCAGGGTCTTGGCTATGTGCCGATCTGGTTTATGCGGCGGCAGCCGGTGTTTTCGGAATACTTTGCGGGGCAGTACGTTTTGAATATCGTTCTACAGGTCCTCGCGGTCGCTCTCGCTGCGTTTTCGGTCTGGTTCGCAATGTCCGCCGTCCGCGAACTCGGCAAGCAATGGAGCCTCGAAGCCCGTCTCGTCGAGGGCCACAAACTCATCACCTCAGGCGTCTACCAAACCGTCCGCCACCCGATCTACACCGCCATGCTCGGCATGCTTATCGCCACGGGCATCGCCTACAGCTCCTGGCTTCCGACGCTAATTGGTATCGTGGTTTTTATCATCGGAACGAAGATCAGAACGGTGTTTGAGGAAAGACTGTTGGGCGATGCTTTTGGAGCAGAATTCACGAACTGGAAAGCAAAAGTTCCTGGGTTGATACCGTTTGTGAAGATATAAGGCCGACCTAAAGTTTGCCGCCCGGAATTTTTATAAAGCCGGCCTGAGCAAAATGCCTATCGAAAGTTAGTGCTTCCCGAATACCTCTATCGTTCATTACTACAAACGAAATACAGTCGGTAAGCGAGTAGCTTTTATCTGCGTGGGTCTTGAAGAAATCCCAGGCGGCCTGGAATAGCTCTTCGTCAACAATGATCAGTTCGACAGAATCACTTTCTATCAGACGTTCGACGACCTCAACTGCCTTCGCGTGACGATCATGACTGTTGAAGAACGTTGCTATCTCATCCAAAACAAATGTCGTGGTGATCAAAGGAGCAACAGAACTCAGAAAGCTCTTCCAGTATTCAGCCGCAGCATCGTGATTTTGATCGCTAGATGTCTCTAATGCGACGATGAATCCCGTGTCCAGAAAAAGTGGATCTTTCATGCTCAGGATTAATACAAATAGCTATCGAGTTCTTCGGAAGCATCGGTCACACCAGTATCGACAGGATCTTTACCGAGACCAAATATCGGGTCAATTTTTTTGTCGCGGTTTATTTTTTTTGATGTTTTACTGACGCGCGATTTGAGAAAGGTCAGATAATCGGCAACCTTAGCAAGCTGCAGGTCGTCGAGAGATCGAAGGTCGGAGATCAGCTTTTCGCGAACGGTCATGAATTCACACCTCTCTCAAATCATGATAACTCAAGTCGCGTTTGGAGCGAAGTTTTCCATTCTTCCTCAAGTTCGCCGACAACAGCCCCGATCTTCGGTTCGCCATCCATCAAGATGGATAGTTTTTCCGATCCAACTTTTCCTATAACCGCGAACGCACAAGCACCGATCGACGCGTACACTTTCTCCGCATTTTCGGGTGAAAAGCTTATGACGATGCGCGACGGCGATTCGCCGAAGAGGAGCGATGCGGGCGAGAGGCGGTTGCTGACTAGGTCGATGTCGGCTCCGATCGCGGGGCGGCCGAGGGATGAGAAGCAGCTTTCGGCGATCGTTACCGCGATGCCGCCGTCGGAGCAATCGTGGGCTGATGAGAGCAGCATCTGATCGGCGAGTTTGAGCAGCGTGTCCTGTACGAGCGTTTCGGCTTCGAGATCGATCTGCGGCACCTCGCCCGCCGCCATCAGTTCGTCGGTCGTGTGGCCAAGGATGGTTTGGGCGTATTCACTGGCCGCGAGGTCGTCTTTTGTTTCGCCGAGCACGGCGATGATGTCGCCCTCGTTTTTGAAGCCGTGGGTAATGATCTTTCGCGTGTCGTCGATCAGCCCGACCATGCCGATCGTTGGCGTGGGCAAGATTCCTTTGCCGTCTGTTTCGTTGTAGAACGAGACGTTGCCCGAAACGATCGGGGTTTCGAAGGCGTTACACGCGTCCGCGATGCCGTCGATGACCTCAGAAAAGCTCCACATGATCTCAGGCCGTTCCGGCGACGCGAAGTTGAGGCAGTTCGTTACCGCGATCGGTTTTGCTCCGACGCAGACGACGTTTCTTGCCCCTTCGGCAACTGCGAGCTTTGCTCCGTTTTTGGGATCGATCGCGGTGAATTTCCCATTCCCATCCAAACACATCGCTATCGCCCGACGGGTTTCCTTCACGCGAATAACCGCCGCATCCGCTCCCGGCGTTATCACCGTATTCGTGCGGACCATCGTGTCATATTGCTCGTAAACCCAACGTTTGGAACAGATGTTTGGGGAGGCGAGAAGTAGTTTCAGGGCTTCATTTAGGTCTTCGGTTTTTGGTTTTTGGTTTTGGCTTCTTGCTTTCTCAGAGTCTCCGCGTCTCTGCGGCTCCATCGGTCTCGAATACTTCGGGGCTTCGTCGGTCAGGGCCATCACTGGCAGATCTGCCATCAGTTCGCCGTTGTGAATGATCTTGAGGCGATCGCCTTCGACGACTTTGCCTATGGCGACGCAGTCGAGATCCCATTTTTTGAAGATGTCGACAACCTCTTTTTCGCGACCGGCACGGGCGACGATCAGCATTCGCTCCTGCGATTCGGAGAGCAGCATTTCGTAGGCGGTCATCCCAGTTTCACGCTGCGGAACGAGCGTCAGATCAAGCTCAAGGCCGTTACCGGCACGTGCAGCCATTTCGACAGACGAAGATGTCAATCCGGCAGCTCCCATGTCCTGAATTCCCTCGATCGCTCCCGAACGCATCGCTTCGAGGCAGGCTTCGAGCAGAAGCTTTTCGAGGAATGGATCACCGACCTGAACCGTCGGGCGTTTTTCGAGAGCTTCGTCGTCAAACTCCGCCGACGCCATAGTCGCTCCGTGAATTCCGTCGCGGCCGGTTTTGGCTCCGGCGTAAAGCACCGGATTCCCGATTCCCTCGGCCTTGCCGAAAAAGATTTGATCCTTGCGAACAATGCCAAGTGCAAAGGCGTTCACGAGCGGATTCAGGCTGTAAGATTCGTCAAAAACCACCTCGCCGCCAACGGTCGGCACACCGAAGCAGTTGCCGTAATGGCCGATGCCTTCAACGCAGCCTTTTAGGATCGAGCGGTTGCGGGTGCCGTGACTCGCGTCATCGAGTGGGCCGAATCTCAGCGAGTTCATTGCTGCGATCGGCCTCGCTCCCATGGTGAAAACATCACGCAGGATGCCTCCAACGCCGGTTGCAGCTCCCTGGAAGGGTTCGATAAAGCTCGGATGATTGTGCGATTCGACCTTGAATGCCACGCACCAGTCGTCGCCGATGTCGACGACGCCAGCGTTCTCGCCCGGCGGCACGATGACTCGCGGGCCGGTGACGGGCAGACGCTTTAGATGCACGCGCGAGGATTTATACGAACAGTGCTCAGACCACATCACGCTGAATACGCCGAGCTCCGTCATATTCGGCTCGCGGCCCATCAATTCTATGATCTTTTGGTACTCGTCAGGTTTGAGGCCGTGCTGTTCGACTATCTCGGGCGTGATACTGGTCATCGTTTATATAGAGCGAAAAATGCCACCTAAAATAAACAAAAGAGTTTATGCGTTTCGGGGCTCATTATCAACCTGATAGGTGTTAAGTCGGTGTAAGAAAGCTCCGCCATACCTTCAACTTTTACGCTAGGCGGTTCATTTTTATTGTATTATTCACGTATGGAGTTTGCTGATCTCAAAAAAACAACTCTGGCTAAATTTATCGAGCGCGACCCGAACAAGGTGAGCGGGGCTTGGGTTTTTAAGGGAACACGCGTCCCGCTTTCGGCCCTTTATGAAAACCTTAGAGACGGCGCCACGGTCGAGGATTTTCTCGAATGGTTTCCCGGGGTCAAACGTGAACAGATCGTTGCTGTTTTAAACCACGAATTGGCTGCACTTTCCATCTAGCAGCGATATGAAGATTCTCTTTGATCAGGGAACGCCGGTACCTCTTCGCAGATTCCTGACCGATCATCAGGTTGACACCGCATTCGAACGCGGATGGCAGGCATTGGAAAATGGCAATCTGCTGGCTGCAGCCGAAGAAAACAATTACGAGATCCTGATCACCACGGATCAGAATCTTCGTTACCAACAGAATTTACAAGAGCGAAAGATTACGATACTCGTTCTGCTTTCGACCTCCTGGCCGAGAATACAAAAACAAGTTGAAACGATCGTCTCCGCCATTGAGGGAACAACCGACGGAGACTACAGAGAGATCCAGATTCCTTAAAGGTTTACGGCGCCGCCGGAGCGCCAAATGCGGCCCATTCCTCTCTTGCCGGGCCGTAGATGCCGGGAACTTTTAGGCCGGCCTGCCGCATCAAAACGGTCATCTGGCCGCGGTGGTGGGCTTGGTGGGCGATGAGGTAAAAGAGGGTCATGCCGCGTGACCAGGTTTCGCCATACATGTCGTCTTCGATGAGGAGCATTTCGGCGGTCCAGTTTTTGGTGATCTCGTCGGTGACAGATTTTCCGCCGATGCCGTAGATGCGGGCGATCTCGGCGGCACTTGTGGGGCATTCCGTGTCAGGTGCCGGAGCATCGATGGTCAGGCCGACGAGACCGAGCATTTCGTGGAGCGTTAGAGCCAGATGCCACGCGAGATAGCCAAGTGTGCGGCCTTCTTCATTAACCTTTTGGCCAAGCGATTCGTCGGTCAGGTCGAGCAGCGTTTTGCCGGTCATTTCGGCTTCGTAATCCCAGGCTTTTTGAAAATCTTCGATTGTTCTGAACATATTTTTATTTAGTCGGTCGCCATTCGCAAAACATACTTCACCGGCAGGGGCAACTGAATGATGGTCCTCAAAGTTAGACTAGTTTGAATAGCTTGACCGGGTGGAAGTTCGATCACCTGATGTTTAGAAGACAAGGCAGGAGCAGGTGCCGCAAGTACTTTCTCAACCTCCGCCGTCACCGTTTCCATCTTGATCTTGCCCATGCGAATGTACGCAGTTTCGCCGGATGGTGCGATCAATATCGTGAGTGGAAGATTGCCGCTCCAGTCTTTCGCGACCATTGTTATTGCTGCTGTTTCGTCGGCGGTCTTTAGGAGGTACGCGGGCATTTCGGCTTTTACCTCGGTGAGGAATTTGGGAACAAAGGTTTTGATGTCAGCCAGATCGTCGAGCGAGACGGTGACGAAATCTATCTTGCCCTTGTACTGTTCGTTGATCTTGACCAGATCAGGAAATTCCTCGCGACAAGGGTCGCACCACGTCGCCCAAAAGTTGATAAGCAGCGGTTTTCCCTTCGGCTTGATAAGAGCTTTTAGGCCTTCAATGTCGATCTGCGTGACCTTTGGGCCGACGGCAGCGGGCTTTTTGGCGGCTGGTTTTTTCGCTTGCGAGAAAACAGGCTGAGCGATCGTAAACAGAAAGACGGCGCACAGCGCCGTCTTTGCCAATGAAACAAACTTATTGGACATAAACTCTCTTGTTTACTGAGCTCCGACTTTCTTGATCGAGCAGCCGAAAGCATTTTTGCGCGTGTTCACGACCTTCTGGCCAGCTAGAGACTGATCGAATGCAGTTTTCAGGTACTGCTCAGTGATCGCCTTGCCCGAACGGTCGTTGTCGATCGCGCCGTGATAGAGCAGCACATTTTTGGCATCAACGTAGTATGTTTCAGGCGTGACCGTCGCTCCGAGCTTGTCGGCGAGCTTGTTTTCCTTGTCGATCAGGACCGGGAACTTGAAATTCTGGTCAGCGTCGGATTTTACCCATTTGAAATCCTCGGTCGAGTTCGAATTGATCCCGATGAAGGTGATTCCTTTGGCTTTGTAATCGGCGGCGACGGCGTTGATGCGTTCGATATAGCCCTTGACGACCGGACATTGAGCCGAAAGAAATATCACGACCGCTCCGTTCTTTCCCTTCAGGCTGTTGAGGCTGTGCGTACCGCCGTCAGTGCCGGAAAGTGTGAAATCGTCCATCGTCGCTCCAACGGCGATGCCCTGGGCACTTGCTGCCATAGCCAGTGCGAAAACGATAGTAAACAGAAAAAACGCTCTTTTCATGTAAGTTTCCTCCAGAATTTATTTTCCTTAGTGTAGCAACGAGTACCGCTTCCGTACAAGCTTTTTCAGTTACTACGACAGTCGGAACCGATCGGTTTCGAATGCATTTCAAACCCTGTTTAATTTTTGATGCGATAAACCGCAAATGCGTCTATAATATCGCGGACAAAGTCTTTCTATCCAAACTGCGTAAGTGTTGAATTCAGGCGATATAGTTTCGCATTACAAGATCGTTTCCGCTCTCGGAGCGGGCGGTATGGGCGAGGTCTATCTTGCCGAAGATACAAAACTTGGCCGCGAGGTCGCACTTAAAGTTCTGATAGGAGAAATATCCGACGACAAAGAACGTGTAAAGCGTTTCGTACAGGAAGCAAAAGCCGCGTCGGCTCTCAATCATCCAAATATCCTCACCGTCTTCGAGATCGGCAATTTCGAAGGTTCCGAATATATCGCAACCGAGCTGATCAAAGGCTCGACATTGCGTGACCACATCAAACGCGAGCCGATCAAGCTGATCGGGGCTTTGGATATCGCTCTGCAGATCACTGCCGCTCTTGGTGCCGCGCATGAGGCGGGGATCATTCACCGCGACATCAAGCCGGAAAATATCATGGTCCGGCAGGACGGTTTGGTAAAGGTGCTCGATTTCGGCCTGGCTAAGCTGTTGCCTAATAACGCGCAGAGCATGGAAACGACGCTTCCGCATCTTAATACAAAGCCGGGAATGATCGTCGGAACGGTCGCATATATGTCGCCGGAACAGGCTCGCGCCAAGCAAATCGATCCGCGAAGCGATATTTTCAGCCTCGGTATCGTCCTTTTCGAAATATTTGCCGGAAAACGTCCGTTCGAGGGCGAGAGCCACCTCGATCTGATCAGTTCAATCCTGAAGGACGATCCGCCGTCGCTGCGACAGATCGCACCCGACCTGCCGCGGCAGCTCGAACGCATCGTCGACAAATCGCTTCGCAAAGACCGCGATCATCGCTATCAGAGCGTCAAAGATCTGCACATCGATATCGAAGACCTTCGCGACGAGCTGAAATTCGAAGCAAAGCTAAACAAAAGCGTTCATCCGACGGTTGAAAGCTCGATCCATCAAACGAATCAGGAAAGCCTGATGAATACGCAGAGCAATCTGCGTTCGGCACTAACGACGGGACTTTCGAAGACGCGAAGATTTACGGTGCTGCATGCGTTGGTCTTCGTCGCTTTCGTGGCAGTGGTTGTGAGCGGCGTGTGGTATTTCCGGCCTGCCAGCAGTTCGAATGCGAGCACTGCGGTCTACAAAACTACGGAGGTCGCTAGTTGGACGAGCGCACCGGGAGAGTTGTTCGCGACCGCGAGCATCTCGCCTGACGGAAAGTTGATCGCATTTGCTTCAACGCGTTCAGGAACCAAAGGCATCTGGGTTACGCAAGCGAATTCTTCTGACGCGATCCAGGTAACCAACGATCCGTTTCCAAATACCGATCCGATCTGGTCACCAAAAGGTGATGAGATCGCATTTGTTTCGCAGCGGCTTGGCTCCAACGCAACACCAATTGTCGGGATCTGGCGTGTGGGAGCTCTCGGTGGAACACCGCGATCGGTCGCTCAATTTACGGACGGCAGCAGCGAACTGCGTCGGTGGACAACATCAGGAAAGATATATTTTGAACTTGGCGGCGACCTTTACGCAGTCGATGTCGCGGGCGGTTCCACACAAAAGGCTACGTCATTCGGCGATAAAAAGCCGAAATGGATCGATATCTCGGCAGACGAAAAAACCATCGCTTATGCGACGGGAAACGATACTGACTGGGAAATATTCTCGAGCGATCTCACAAATAAAAACCCGACACAGATCGCTAAAGGCAAGGGCAAGCTCGATAAATACATTGCCTGGCTGCCTGAAAAGAACCGGCTCTTTTTCAGCACGACTGTCGACGGTGTTCAGCAGATGTTCGCAACTACGACCGGGTCCAGAGTTAACGAACGGATCACGACGCCGGAATCCGAGAGCAGCATCGTCGATGTCGCACCTGACGGCCGTTCGATCATATTGAGCTCTTCAAAAGAAGAATCGAATTTGTGGGCCGTTCCAGCGGCCGGCGGTGCAGAAGCACCCGTCGCTCGCGACCTGAATGCGAAGCTGTGGCCATCGATCTCGCCCGACGGTTCGCGTGTGGTATTCCAATCTGTCAAAGGCTTGAGCTCGGGCAATAGGCTTCTTAGTTCGACGATTGTGGTCAAATCACTAAAAGCCGCGGCCGACGGTGAGCGACCTTCGATGCTGGCGGAAAACGGATTTTTGCCGTCATGGTCGCCTGACGGGTCGTCGGTCGCGTACCGCAAACTCAACGGCCGCGAACACGAACTTTATCTCGTAAATGCCAGCGGCGGCGGCGAACGGCTGCTGGCAACGAACGGTATTTCGCAAGTTGGCTATTCGATCTCGCCATACAATCAGGTCGAGAGCCGCTATTACGACTGGGCACCTGATAGTTCGTCAATTGTTTTTGTCGCTGATCGCGATGGCGTCGCAAACCTCTACACCGTTTCGCGGCGTGATGGAACTGAGACAAAACTTACCAACTTTACCGAACCTGGCGTCGCGTTGAATTCGCCGGAATGGTCCTCGGACGGGAAACGGATCGTGTTCTCGTACCAGTACAAAAACCGCGACGAGAACGGACGGGCAAAACGCGGCCTGAAAACGGTCGATATAGCGAGCGGACAGGTGACGCAAGTGTTTGAGACTGATCTGTTGTTCCGCCTTATTGGCTTTACATCCGATGAAAATGGGTTGATTATAGTCGAACCGAGCAAGGAATACAGTGGGCTGCCGCCGGAGACGAAAGTTATCCGAATCGCCATATCTGGCGGTGGCGAAAGCTTGGTCGCGAGTCTCAAGAACATTTATTACTACAATATTTCGCTGTCGAAAGACAGAAAACAGCTCGCGTATGCAGCACGCGATCAGAATCTGGACGACATCTGGATCCTGGCAGCCAATGGCGGCACGCCGCGAAAGCTAACGAGTAATAACGATTCGGGATCGTATTTCTCAAAACTAGCTTGGGTTCCCGACGGCAGTTCGATCGTTTTTGGAAAACAGACCAGGTTCAGCGTGCTGTGGTCGATGAATTTATCGGTCTCAGAATAGATCAGGAGATAGTCATGAAAAAATTTCTCACTTGCCTTGCATTCGTATTCACAACGATCCCATTAATAACTGCTGGTTGTTCCGCTCCGGCGAACGTAAATACCAACTCGTCGACCAACAAAGTACCTACAAGTGCCAACGATTCTAAAGTGTCAGCTGTGTGTAACGATAAGACGATCGAGACCGCACTCGAAAAGGCTTACTCGGATCCACGTTATAGAAATGATCTCGCCGATTTCAATTACTTTTCAAAAGGATGTGAGGTAACCCTTTTTGGCGGGGTGCACGACCAAAGCACGCGTCAATGGGCGATCCTGGACGCAAAAGCAATCAAAGGCGTCACCAATGTACACGATTCCGACTTCAAGTCAGATACCAACAATGTTGTTCGTCCCGATTTAAGCTGTGGGTGTCCGACTGATTACAAGGCGTGCGGGGATATATGCATTCCCGTAAACGATCCTTGCAATGTGAGTACCGGCAAATGTCCCAAAACGTTGGCCCCTACACCAACCCCTTGATTCGGCGATTTCAATTTGCTGTCGCTGTAATGTAATTGTGGAGGAACCACTATGAGACTAGTTTTTATTTTCGTTCTATCCGGCATCGCGATCATTGCTGCTGCCGGATCGAGCCACGTTCAGGCTCAGTCCTGTCCAAAAACCGATGAAGAGACGGTCACCGCCATCGTCGATGCGATCAAGGCTGACAGCCTCTTATCGACGCAGCTTTCGCATATCGTTGTCGGGTCGGTGAACAAGTTTGTAAAGCTTCAGGGATGGACCGATAACCAAAAGAGCTACGATCGGCTGATGGAACTTGTCCGCAATGTCGGCTGTCCGACGGCAGTCAACGTAAACCGATTCGAGGAGGTTCCGCCGCCCGCCGACAGCCCGCTTCGTGCACCTCCAGGAGGTTGCGGTCCGGGTACGAAACAATGCGGCGATGTTTGCATTCCCGAAGGCGACACGTGCTCTGCCAAAGGCACGAAAGCGACGGATTGACCTTTGCCTGAAATTCGCTTTAAGCCTAAACTGGTTATGTATACATAACTGGTACTTTTGTCATGAAAACTTATAGCGACATCCTTGGCCTTATCGGCAATACGCCGCTCGTGCGGATAAATAACATCACCAAAGATCACAAGATCAAAGCTCAGGTTTACGCCAAGATGGAGAGCCTTAATCCCGGCTATTCCGTCAAAGACCGCATCGGAATTTCGATGGTCGACTGGGCCGAACGCGAAGGCGTTCTAAAGAAAGGCGGGACCATCGTTGAAGCAACTTCGGGAAATACGGGTATTGGTTTGGCACTTGTTGCAGCGGTTCGCGGGTATAAATGTATCTTTGTGCTGACCGAAAAAGCCTCGACGGAGAAAGTTCGCTATTTGAAGGGTTTGGGTGCCGACATCGTTGTTTGCCCCGCAGCCGCAAAACCCGGAACCCCCGACCACTACGTCGCTACAGCGAAACGCATCGCGGAGGAAACACCTAATTCGTTTTATCCCGATCAATACAATCATCCGGAAAATCCGGCGGCGCATTACCGCACCACTGGACCCGAGATCTGGAACGACACCGACGGCAAGATCACGCATTTTGTTGCCAGCATCGGAACCGGCGGCACGATCAGCGGCACGGCTCGTTACCTGAAGGAAATGAACCCGAACATCAAGGTCATCGGCGCCGATCCGTACGGTTCGATCTTTAAGACTTACAAGGAATCAGGCTTCATCCCGGAAGCGACGCCTTATTTAGTAGAAGGAATCGGCCAGAATCTGCCGGTCGGCAACGCCGATGTCGGCATCATTGACGAGATCATCAACATCACCGACCGCGAATCCTTCGGCTATGCCCGCGAACTTGCACGCCGCGAAGGCATATTCAGCGGCGGTTCGGCCGGAACGATTTTTGCCGCAACGATGAAGGTTGCAAAGGATCTCGACGAGAACGATGTCGTAGTATTTATCATCACCGACACAGGCGAGCATTATCTGTCAAAATTCTACTCGGACGAGTGGATGAAGGAAAAACTGATGCTCGAACCGCAGCGGATCACCGCCGGTTTGATCGCTGAGACCAAGAATTCCGGTGCACCCGCAAATCTCATCTCAGTTTCACCTGACGAATCGCTCAGCGCGGCATTGACATTGATGAGCGAGAACGGCGTGACGCAGATCCCGGTCCTCGACGAACACAGGTCTGTCGGCAGCATTCGCGAAAGCCGCGTGCTCGCCAAACTGCTCGAAAACCGCGAACTGCTCGACGGCAAGGTTGGCGATGTTATGGACGAAAGCTTCCCGGTCCTTGAGGCTGACACGAGCCTCGCCCAGATCAAGACAAAATTGAAAAAGCATCCTGCAGTTTTGATCGAGGATTTTAAGCGAATTACTGCTATAATTACGCGTTCCGACGTTTTGGATATTCAGAAGTAAAGGGTTTGTGCTATTGGACTAGACGATGAGCAACGGATCCAATTCAAACAACGGCGAATGGAAAATGCCCGAACCGGTTTTCCGCTCCTCTGAGGGAAAGACGCCGAAGTCTGCGAAAACCTCGGATCAGGAAGATATCGATACGGAATCGCCGGATTTTACTGAGGCGGATACCGACGAATTCGACACCGAACCCGTCGATCACGACGACGTAGACACCGAAACGCCTGACCCTGACGAAGAAGATACCAAAGAATTCCCGGTCGCCTCTGTCGAAGAACCGAAACCACAAGTGCGGGCATCTGAGAAACCCGCAAAAGCCGGCGGCGGCTGTGCTAAAACAATGCTGATGATGGTCGGGATCACGACGTTCGCGATCCTGGCGATCGTCGCGGTTTTGATCTATGTGCTTTTCTACTACACGCCCGCGAACACTACTTTCTAGCTATTCCTCACGCTTTCCGTGCGTCACGACCGTTTTCCATCGGCCGTTAGTCCAGGTTTTTGTGGTGATCTTTGTTGAGCGGTCATCTGCGGCTGTGGCGTCCTCTTCGACAACCCGAACCTTGAACGGTTTGTTGTTTACGACGATGAATTCCTCGGCAACGTGAAAGCAGCAACCGCTCTTATCGAGTGTGCTGAGCCGCTTCCGTTTTTTATCGACCTCAAACATCCCGAGATGCTCACCGAGAGCAGAAAACTCTTTGCTGTAAACGAACTTACCGACCGTCCTCGACGACAGGTATACGCTATACGCGGGGCCACCGTATGAACCATTTGCCCCGTTGCATATCGCCACGTCTTCCATTCCGTCGAAGTTAAAATCACCGACATTCACGACGCTCTGGTCATCATAAAGCAGCGAAATATTCGTCAGCGGCTGCCCGGTTTGCGAGAGTTGAATTTGCGTATCATCCAGCTCGATCACCTGATAGGGTTTCGATCCGTTTTTCTTGAAAAAAGAGAACGACGCTTTGCCACCGCAATAACCGTCGTCACATTTCTCGACGCTGACCTTGATATCGAAATACTTCGACGCGTTCTTCAGATCGAAAACGGCCTGGGAGAAAATGTTGGGCGTGAATGTTAGAAGACTCAGGAAGAGTAAGGTTTTCATACGATCACTATTTTCCCAATCGAGTGTAAACGAATTTAGGCGTTTCGGGCATACCTGTGCCAGTAAGTGTTTGCGTCAGGGTGTTTCCATCTTTAGACAATGTCCACTCTTCTCTCATATCCACTGCAGGGGAACGAAGGTCTCGTTGGACCGTCGCTACCGCTCCCCGGAAACTACGTACGAGTTTCTTACCTTCCCATTTAGCGATGACCCTATCAACATCACCGTTTACGATTTGGCCATCTATCACGTAAATCGTTTTTCTTATTGATTCCTGACCATCTCGAATGTCTGTAGAAATCATGACAATTTCGTGCGAATTTTGCGTTACGACCATCGTACCTCCACCGACACCCGCTACGCTCTCGGATTTATTAATAACCCATTTTCCCGCGAAACTGACAGGCGACTTTGCTGGTTTGGTATCCTGCTGCCCGAAAACAAACGAAGAAAAAGTAACCAAACTTATCAACAAAAATACAAATTTCATAGGTTGATACTACGGATGAGTCATATCTTCGGCGATCACAAGCTCGTCGAATTTTTCCGCCGTTAGTAAGTCCAGTTGGATGGCCGATTCCTTGAGCGAGATGCCTTTTTTGTGGGCATTTTTGGCCAGTTTCGCAGCGTTGTCGTAACCGATGTGTTGGTTCAAGGCAGTCACGAGCATGAGCGAATCTCTCAGATAATGGTCGATCTGGTCGCGGTTGAGTTCGATGCCATTGATGCAGTAATCGACGAATCCGTGGCAAGCGTCGTGGATCAGCCGCACGGAATGTAGGAAATTGTGGATCATCACGGGCTTAAAAACGTTCAGCTCAAAATTGCCCTGCGAACCCGCAAACCCAATAGCCGCATCATTTCCAAATACCTGAACGGCGACCATCGTCATCGCTTCAGACTGCGTTGGGTTGACCTTTCCGGGCATGATCGAGCTGCCCGGTTCGTTCTCCGGCAGCGATATTTCGCCAATTCCGCAACGCGGTCCGGAGGCGAGCCAGCGAATGTCGTTCGCGATCTTCATCAGGCTCGCACCAAGTGTTTTCAATGCTCCCGAAGCGAAAACGACCTCATCGTGTGCCGAGAGAGCGGCAAATTTGTCAGGGTGCGACTTGAATGGCAGACCCGTGAGTTCGGCGATCTTTGCAGCGGCACGCTCGGCAAATTCCGGGTGCGCGTTGAGGCCCGTGCCGACGGCGGTTCCGCCGATAGCGAGATCGAGCAGGCCGGGCAGCACCATTTTCATCCGCTCGATATCGCGGTCGATGAGATTTGCCCAGCCGTTGAATTCCTGCGAAACAGTCACCGGCGTCGCGTCCTGCAAGTGCGTGCGTCCGATCTTTACAACGCCCTCGAATTCCTTTGCCTTTGCTTTGATCGCGTCGCTGACCTTTTGAACCTCAGGAATGAGAGCCGTCAGCCGCTCAGCGGCAGCGATGTACATCGCGGTCGGGAAAGTGTCGTTCGACGACTGGGATTTGTTGACGTCATCATTCGGGTGAACCGGCGTTTTCGAACCCATTTCGCCGCCCGCGATCTCGATCGCACGGTTCGAGATGACCTCGTTGGCATTCATGTTGGTCTGCGTTCCCGAGCCCGTCTGCCACACGCGAAGCGGAAAATGCGCGTCGAGCTTACCCTCGATAACCTCGTCCGCCGCTTGAATAATGAGCGCAAGCTTATCATCGGGCAATTTACCCAGATCGTTATTCACGATCGCCGCCGCCTTTTTCAGGATGCCGAGAGCCCTAATGACCTCGCGCGGCATGATATCGAAGCCGATATTAAAATGCAGCAGCGAACGCTGCGTCTGAGCTCCCCAATAAACATCCGACGCGACCGCGATCTCGCCCATCGAATCGGTTTCTACACGTGTTTCTGACATAGTTTTATTTATAGCCGCCGATCAAGACGGGCAAAACACGATTTTATCGCAATTTGGGGGCGTAAAAAACTCGGCCTTTTATTTCTTTTCCGGAATGTTATGCGGCGGTTTGTTTTCCATCGGCAAGCCCGCCGCCTGCCACGCTACGGTTCCGCCGGTGACGTTGAGGATGTTGTTATATCCGGCTTGCTTGAGTATCTCGGCTGCCTTTTTCGAACGGTTTCCCGTCTGGCAGATGATGTAAACCGGTTCGTTCTTTTCGAGTTTATCGAGACTTGCGGTCATAGTGTCGAGCGGAATATTTGTCGCCCGGGCTGCGTGGCCGCCGGCGTATTCTTCGGGTGTTCTAACATCGATGAACTGCGAATACGCTTTCGAGACGGCAGTTTGGGCTTCCACCGGCGAGATATCTTTGATATCGGCCGCGACGTTCGGCACTCCAGAATCGGTAGTCTTGGTCGACGCTTTCTGACAGCCTGCGATCAAAAATATTGCCAACGTGAAGATCAACAGATGCTTCATAGATCCTCCTAACTCGAACTCGCACAGGACGAAGCAGAAACGGTCGTATCGAGCCCGGCTTCGATCCACGCGGCAGTTCCGCCGGTCACATTATATAGTTTCGTAAATCCGGCATTTTCCAGAATACTTGTGCCAAGGCTCGAACGATAGCCGCCCTGACAGATGACGTAGGTCGGAGCCGTCGGATCGAGCTTTTCGAATTCAGAAGCTAACCGATCGAGCGAAATATTGATCGTCCGAACCGCATGTCCCGCAGCGTGCTCGCCTGGGCGGCGAACGTCGACGAACTGCAGGAATTTCTCGGTCTGTGTGAGTTCGCCGACCTCATTTACCAAAACCTGCTCGATGCTTTTCGTCTCACCTTTATAATTGTGCAGCAGGATAAAACCTGTGACGGTCTCGTGACCGACGCGTGCGAGTCGTGTGCAGGCTTCGTCAACCTGAGTTTCGTTGTCGGCAACGATCGCGATCGGTGTTCCGATCGAGACCAACGTTCCGGCCCATGAGGCGAATTGCCCGCCGAGACCGATGTTTATAGAGTTAGGGATATGCCGCGAACCATACTCAAAATTCTGCCTGACGTCGATCACGACACCGTCAAAACCTTTTACCTCGTCCGTGGAAAGCTCCCGCGGTTTCGCGAGATCTGTCAGGGGAGCCGAGCCTTCGAGGTTTTTTGCGGCACTTTTAGGGAAATACGCTGGAACTTCCGGCTGATCTGCCGCAACGATTTTAACGAACTGCTCCTTCGTCATCGGCTGCAGAGCGTAGTTGAATTTCCGCTGATTGCCGAGCGTAGACCATGTTTCCTTCGACAGCGACTTGCCGCACAGGCTTCCGGCTCCGTGTGCCGGATAAACTTCGGTTTCGTCAGGAAAAGTAAGTATCTTGTCGTGCAGAGAATCATAAAGCATCCCGCCCATCTGTTCCGCCGTAAATCCTTTTGAACCGATCAGATCCGGCCGGCCGACATCGCCGATAAAAAGCGTGTCGCCGGTAAACATTTTCTGTGGGGCTGAAGGGTCGTCGTTATCGGTCGCGACGATAGTAATGCCTTCCGGAGTGTGGCCCGGAGTTTCAAAGAATTTTAGATCGATATCACCAACTTTCAGAACATCGCCGTCATTGACCTTATGAGTCGGGAACTGCGTATTCGCTCGCTGTCCGTAAACAATCTCGGCTTCGGTTTTTGCCGCGAGTTCCACATGACCGCTGACAAAATCGGCGTGCGAATGTGTCTCGATGATGTACTTGATCCGCTGTCCGTGCGACTCGGCTTCGTCGATGTATTGCTGAACGTCACGCTGCGGATCAATGATCGCGGCTTCGCCGTTCGAGCCCAGGTAATATGAGGCGTGCGACAGACATCCGAGGTAGAATTGCTTGAATTTCATACCTATAGATTATACACCCGACCGATCTCTGATGTACTCGACCACAAATCGCGGCGGTTCGCCTTCCTCACCGGGCATTTGGACGAAATCGGTTTGCGTGAATCCGTTGTGCTCAAATCTCGAAAGGTCCTTTCGCGACATGGGCCACGGAACTGTGTCGGGTTCGACGTCGTCTTCGCGGCCGCGTGTTACGACCACGAGCCGCCCGTTTTCGCCGACGAATGACGCTATCGAATCCACGACCTGTGACCGCATTTCGAGCGGCAGGGGCTGGATGGTGTAAATTTCGAGGACAAAATCGAATCCTCCGATCCACGACGGATCGGGCCGGAAAAGATCGCCGACCTGAAAGTCAATATCCGCATCGCCATAAAGCTTTTTGGCCCACTCGATCGCTGTCGGCGAAATGTCGAATGCAGTTACTTTAAAGCCCAGATCGTGCAGATAATTAGCATCGTCGCCCAGCCCGCAGCCGACGACCAGTGCCGTTCGTCCGTCGCCCGCAAGCCCGGTCGATTCCGCCCACGTACGAAAATATTTGTTCGGCTCGAGATCGGCCCAGGGAATCAGCTCGTTATTCCCGCCGGATTCCTTGTAAAGCGCCTCGAACCATCCGGTCACGTCGCCACGCTTGGCAAATTCCTGCTGCAATTCCTGCGTTCGCGCACGCGCGTTGGCGAGCGTCTCGTCTTGTGAATTCATACGCACCTCTACTGATACTTTACGCCCCGCATTCCCGCCTTTCTACCCGACAGGCGTTTTATTCCGGAAAGGAGCAATAAATCATGCGAGCAATCATCACAAAATTCCTACTGATCACGTCGCTGGCTGTCACAGCCATTTTCCCGCAGGATATCTATAGCCGAACGGTCGAAAAACGCGTCCTGTTTCCAAAGGGAAAAGGCACCATGACCTTTCGAGGCAAACTGCCGCGCGAATTCGATTACGATGCGTACGTTTTTGCAGCTAAAAAGGGGCGGTACATTACCGTAAAACTGATCACAGCCGACAGCGATGCATACGTAGCGATCTACGAAACCAAAACCCTCGGCCCCGACGAGGACGCGATCCTACCCAACGACAAACGCTCCATCGAATGGAGCGGCCAGCTTCCCGTCAATGGCCAATACAGCGTGCAGGTCTACGATGCCTCACAAAATGCGATCAGCAAGGCCGCTTACACAATCGAGATAACACTGAACTGAGCGAAATCTTCTATTGCGGGGTTCATCGGCAAGTCTTAGTACTTTACTGGACGCTGGTTGGCAGATCAAAGCGACGGCAAGTTATTCGAAGAACACGGCAGATACTCAATGACCTGGATCTGGCGCGCTCTACGTTGGCAGGTCATCTCGGACCATGTTTCGATGCTGAAAAAATATAGCTTAAAAATTAGGGGTCGCTCATGCTACATCGCGATCAGCAAAAAGTGCGGAGAATTCCAGCGAATTGTCATCTGCTTAATTCGAAGAATATCACCTGTCATCCGGCAGATCAGAGAATCGCAATATCGCATGACCCAATTCGCTCGCCCCCAATCCCCCTTTCCCCCTTTAAAAGCTGGAAAGTGAACAAACTTAAGAATACTATAGAAAGATGACGCTCAAGGCCCATTGTCTGCTCCTGCTAATTGTTTGTTTCTTTGCCACGGGACCGGCAATTTCACAAGATGTAAAAGCGGAAGTTTCATTTCAGATCTCGTTTGCCGGCGGAAAAACGGCCTACCGAATCGGGGAGCCGGTAAAACTGATCCTGGCCTACACATCCGCTCACCCCGGCTATGTTGTCGAAACGTACTATTCACCGCGCTTTGACGATGTGATCTTATCGCCAAAAAGTGGTGTTTATGACTGGCTATATAGCCTAAATCGCCTATACAGCTACGACGATGTAAGTTCGGTGCAGCAACTTTCTCTTTCTCCCGCCAGCGTTGAGATCACACTCAATGACCTTGTTCGTTTCGATAGACCCGGAAAATATAAGCTTGCGGTCGTCTCCAGAAGAGTTTCGAAAGCGAAGGAAGACGTTCCTTTCCGATCAAACGCGATTCCACTTCGGTCCAATGAGATCGAACTTGAGATCAAAGAGATGAGCGAAGCGGAAGAGCAGGCCGAGGTTAAAAGAATTGCGGCCCTAATGGATTCCGCAACGACATTGCCTCAACACAGTAAATTCAAACGGGAACTCGATTATCTAACCGGCGATGCCTCCACTGTTGAAAAGGTCAGCCGTTTTATTAAACCGCCCGTTTTTGGCGGTGTTACCTGGCTTGATACCGGAACCGGGTTAAATATTGCGCGCAATAAAAAACTAGCTATTGAGCTGTTAGAAGCCGCGTTCCGCGATCTCGATCGTGAACCAGGCCAGGACCTGATCGGCAGGCTTGTGACACTTCGTATGCTAATGGAAGATGAACAGCGGCCAAGCCAGGCTGCGGATTCGCAACAATTAGCAAATGAACGCCGTCAACGCGCCCTTGAGCTAAGGCAAGGCTATGACGCCGAGCTGGTCGAAAGCCTCAAGAAACGCAGCGGCAGGACACGGACCGGTACTGCTTTGCGGATCTTTACTTCTCTTCCAAAAGACGACCTCTCCAGCGATGCTTACAACGCTACCAGACCGTTGGTCCTTGAGAAATTTGACGAGTTGAAACATTACGAACAATCGGAACTGCTCGACCGGTTCTGGGAGAAGATAAAATCCCCCTCGCTTGTCACCTCGCTGGAGAAAATACTGGCGGGCAAAGAGCCCGAGCCTGTTTGGAGCAACAGAGCGAATTCCTTCAAACGCCTGATCGAACTAGATCAGAACCGCGCCCGCCCTTTAGTCATCAAAGAGATTCGTGATCCAAATTCGTTTATCAACCCCGATATTCTAAAAGGGCTCGACGACAAATACCTTCCAGAGGTGGATGACGCGTTGATCGAACATATCAATAGGCTCACCACGACCAATGCCGGGCAAGTACACTTGAATCTGGAATTTAAGCTGATGCTGGCCGCACGGTATGCCACAGCAAAGATATACGATGACATGTTACGGGTTTATACAAAATACGGTATTAACTGGCGTCTTGAGCAGAGCGGGTCAATCCTTGCATATTTACTCAGCCACAACGAAAAGGAAGGCATTCCTCTCGTCGAAGACCGACTCGTAAAATCGCACGAAGAAAGCGGTTTTAATGTTTTCTATAACCTGACGAGAATCAGCATGCCGCCGGGATTACAGAAAATTCTAAGAAAACGTCTCGAAAGTGAGGAACCGGAAACCTTAGGTACGGCCGCGTACTACCTGTCCAAGTTTGGCGGCCAAGAAAATCGAAACTTGATCGAAAATCGTCACGAGCGATGGCTGAAAAAATGGTCTGGCCGTTCGGCAGAACTCGATGACCCAAAAGCCGACGACAAAACAAAGGCTCAGTCGATGGCACAGATCAATTTACTTATTTCCTTGATCCGTACGGAAAGTTGGAAACTGTCCGATAAAGAAGCCTACCAATTGAAATTAATGTGCGTCTCGCGTGCGTGCCGGGAAACTTTTGGTATCAAGTGAACAAACAAAGAGATCGCGAAAAAACGGGGTCAAATATTGAATACGAAACCCATCTTGATCTCCATCTCATGAGCCTTTCGGGCCCATCTGGGTACCCATGTTAGATTTTTGCAGGTTACGGGTTTTGGGGGTGGATACGAGTCGAAAAGTGGGGTTTTCGGCTACAAAAAGACCTTTGACCAATCTGGGATTTACCTCTACCAGCCTAAGGCATTTCGGGCCGACGAGGGCGTTTTACCTCTACCTATCAAAGTACGATTTTAGCCGCAAATAGACGTTGTCGACACGCTGAAAGTGCCCGTTTATAAGGATTTGAAGCGATGGACGATTAAAAAGTGTGGCACGTGCCACACTTTTTGTCGGGAATTGGATAAAATTCGGCGAAAACTAAAATTTACAAAAAGTTTACGGCCGAATTCTCGATTTCGCCGCCGATCTGAAGCATCGGAAAAGGGGTCTTCTTTACTCAGTTGGAGCCCCTGACTCCTCCCGCGCATGCCAGCCGCCGGCCATGGACCAGACGTTGGTGTAACCCATTTTTTGCAGATTGTCGGTCGCGAGAGCAGAACGAAATCCTCCGCCGCAGTAGAGAATGATCTCGGCGTCCTTGTCCGGGATCGTCTGGACGATGTCGCGTTCGATGACACCGCGACCCATGTGTTTGGCTCCGGCAGCGTGGGCGGCTGCATATTCGTTGTCCTCGCGAACGTCGATCAGCGTTGCCCCGTTTGCCACGCGTTCCCGCGTCTCATCAACGGAAACCTCACGTACGTTCGGCATCACATCGTTCACCAGCTTTAAGAATTCTTTTGAGTGTTCCATAGATTTCTTTCAAGAATACCGCAATTCTGAACACAACCTTGCGTTCAGACAACATAGTTTTTGACGAAACTAAATTTTCAGACCTTAGGAGAATATTACATGAAGAAAATTTCACTATTTTTAGTCACGCTGTTTTGCCTCGGGCTCACGGGCTGCAGCAAGGATGCCGAGATCAATGCGTTTATCACCGAACTCGACGCCGCAACAAAAGAGATCGTTGCAAAGATCGATGCCAATCCGACTGCTGCCGGCATTGATGAGGCTCAAAAGGCTTTTGATGGAAAAAAAGCCGCTCTCAAGGCTAAATTTCAGGGCATTAAGGAAGCTCGAGGCTTTCAGGTGAGTGCGGACACGAAAAAGAAACTGGAGGAAAGCCTGACAAATAACGGAAAGGCTCTGCTCGACGTCTCGATGAAAAACGCAATGAAACTTGCGATGGATAAAGACGCGGCAACCAAATTCAAGAATCTGCTGACTGATTTTCAGGGAACATTTACGTAGGAAGATCACGTTTAGTGAATAACAACCCAAGCGGCGAGGTCACCTGACTCGCCGCGTTTTTGTCTGTATGCCGTTAACTCGGTATAATTTACTTTTGGCTATCGATCTAAATATTTATCAGAGGACACTACATTGGCAGAACAATTTGACGTAACAATCATCGGATCAGGACCAGGCGGCTATGTCGCCGCGGTTCGCGCGGGACAGCTTGGGCTGAAGGTCGCAATTGTCGAGAAGGAAAAAGACGCACGGCTCGGCGGCACATGCGGCCTTCGCGGCTGTATCCCGACGAAGGCTTTGCTCAACGCGGCGCATCTTTACGAAAAGGCTTCGCACTTCGAGAACTACGGCCTAAAAGTCGATGGGCTCTCGTACGATTGGGCCGGCGTTCAGAAATATAAATCCGACGTCGTCGCGAAAAACTCAGCCGGCGTTACCTATCTGATGAAGAAGAACAAAGCCACTGTTTTCAACGGCTTTGGCAAGATCGTTGGAAAGGGCAAGGTCGAGGTCGCTTTAGCTGACGGCAAGAAAGAGACGATCGAAACCAAGAACATCATCATCGCCACGGGTTCTGTAGTTCGTCCGATCCCGGGTTTTGAAACCGACGGAAAACAGGTCGTAAATTCTGATCACATTCTTGAGCTGACCAAAGTTCCTAAGTCGATGATCGTCATGGGCTCTGGTGCTGTAGGTGTTGAGTTTGCGAGCGTTTATCACCGCTTCGGCTGCGACACCACGGTCGTCGAACTGATGGACCGCATCGTCCCGATCGAGGACGCTGACGTTTCGAAGGAACTCGCCCGTTCGTTCAAAAAATCCGGCATCAAATGCGAGACCGGCATCAAGCTCGATAAGCTTGAAAAAAAGAAAACTGGTGTTAAGGTTTCCGGCAAGAATGCCAAAGGTGCTGACGTGACGTTCGAAGCCGAAATGCTCCTCGTCGCTGTCGGCCGCATGCCGTCAATCGAAGGCATCGGCCTCGAGAATACCAAGGTCGTCGTCAACCCACGCGGCACGATCAAGGTCAACGAATACTGCGAGACCGACGAACCAAATGTTTTCGCCATCGGCGACGTCATCGACACGGCATGGCTGGCTCACCTCGCTTCCAAAGAAGGCATCCTTGTCGTCGAAAAGATCGCGGGCAAAAAGGTCGAGCCGATCAAGCAAAACCTCGTTCCGAACTGCACGTATTGCGATCCCGAAGTCGCCAGCGTCGGCCTGACCGAGGAAAAAGCCAAAGCCGCCGGTTACGACGTAAAGGTCGGCAAATTCCCGTTCTCAGCTTCGGGTAAAGCACGTATCCTCGGCGAAACTGACGGCTTCGTCAAGATCGTTTCCGAGAAAAAATATGACGAGGTTCTCGGCGTCCACATCATCGGCCCGCACGCGACCGAGCTCCTAGCCGAAGCCTGCGTCGGCATGGCCCTCGAAACCACCGCCGACGAACTAGGCCGCATCATCCACGCCCACCCAACCGTCTCCGAAGCAGTTATGGAAGCTGCCGAGGGAGTGCATGATCTGACGATTCATATGTAATTTGGTCGTCGGTTTTCAGTTTTCAATGGCCTGTCGTGCAAACGGCAGGCCATTTTTGTGGTATATTCTCCGGCAAACAGTACGGAGGACGTGGGCCATGTCGACGGAGAAATATAGGAACCTGCACAAATGGATGATCATTCCGTTGGTCGTAATGCAGTTGGGTATTGCCGCAGACTACTGGGGCGATCTGACTTTGAATGCCTGGTCCGTGCATGTGCATTACTGGACCGGGACCGCTTGGTATCTTTTCCTGATAATCCAACCTTACTATGCAACGCACGGACAGATCGCGAGGCATCGAACGATCGGAATCATAGGAATGTTCCTTGCTGGCGGCGTTTGTCTGACCGCCATTGGAATGCTTCACAGGGACATCATCTCGGCCGACCGATCACTTATCGAACGCGAACAGTTTGGCCCTTTTGAGCCATGGTTCTTCCTCGGCGTAGCGGCGGTCGAGATCGTTATGATGACAGCGTTCGGCTACGCCGTGATCAAAAGCATCCTCCACCGTAAAGATATCGAGAACCATTCATGGTGGCTCATCTCAACCGTCTTCCTTATCATGATGCCTGCTCTCGGACGTGGCCTACAGTTTGTTCAAATAGGAATGAATTTCGCTTCGTGGCCGAATGTCGATATTATGGCGCCGCTGTATGTTTGTCAGGCGATGATCCTAAGCATGCTCTTTTTTGCAGCGTGGAAGTTTGGCACTTTGCGTCACCCAGCAACATATCTTGCGGTCGCGGTGAACGTTTTCACTCTCTTTCTAGAACCGCTCGGCCGCTCGACTGCCGTCCAGACGTTCATTCGGGGACTGATCAAAGGATGACGTTTATGGTATCGACGTCCTCGCCTCGGCCCATTTTCCTCTCGTAAAATCAGGAAACTTTATAGGCATCGAACCTTTCTGTACGGAAATTTCGCTCAAGGGTCCAGGAGCGCTCCAGGCGGCGGCGTCGTAGACGTCCATGTCGGGGACGAGGCCTTCGCGGAAGCATTGGATCAGGCGCCGGCACATGAGGTGATCCATGCCGCCATGGCCGCCAAGTTTGCGGGCCTGTTCGCCTTCGAAACGCCATAGGTCGTGTTCGTATTTGGCCTTGTAGGCATCGATCGGCTGCCATTGGTGGCCGCCTTTGTCTTTTTCGATGTAGATGCGCGAAGGGTAATCGCGAAATACGCCTTTCGTTCCCTGCACCAAGTTGATACGGTCATACGGACGCGGCGTCGAGACGTTGTGCTGCACCATGATCGTGCGGCCCTTTGCGGTCTTGATCAGGTTCGTGCTGTAATCGCCGCATTTGTAGACTTCTTTTTGCCTTGGATCGTCGGCCGCGAGCTTCTCTTTTCTGTATTCCTGCAGCCCCAAACTTCCCGAGTTCATCGCGACCATGTGGTCAAAACGGTCGCCGCGATTGATGTTCATGTAGTTCGCGACCGGACCTAGGCCGTGCGTCGGATACAGATTGCTGTCACGCAAAGTGTGATGCCGCCGCCGCCACAAACCTTCGTCACGGGTTTCGAACAATATCTCGCGCAGATCGTGATTATATGCGCCTTCGCCATGGACGATATCGCCGAGAAGCCCCGCGCGAACGATGTTCAGGATCAGCAGCTCGTCGTAGTCGTAGCAGCAGTTTTCCATCATCATCATGTGCTTGCGGGTCTTTTCCGAAGTATCGACGAGCGCCCACAGATCCTTGAGCGTATATCCCGCCGGAACTTCGCTGCACGCGTGTTTCCCAGCATTCATCGCTGCCAAAGCCTGCGGCACGTGCCATTCCCACGGCGTTGCGATGTAAACAACATCGATGTCGTCGCGTTTGAGCAATTCTTCGTAGCCGAGATCGCCTTTGACGTAAACGGCCGGTGCGGGCTGTCCGGCTTTCTCAACTATCGCTTTCGCTTTGTCGGCTTTTTCCTGAACGACATCGCAAACCGCCGTGATCTTGACGTTCGGAATATTTACAAACTCACCTAACACACTCCGCCCGCGAAGCCCTGTACCGATCATCCCGACGCGCACGACATCCCGCTTTTCAAACGGCACGCCGATCATCGTTTTCCCGACCGGAGCCGAGCCCGCTATCAGTTCGGCCAATATATTCTCATTCTCCGCCGCCGCTTTCGTCTCGACGCCAAAAAGACTCAGTCCCAGCCCGGCCAAAGCAGTATTTCGCAGCATCTCGCGGCGAGTTTGTTTGTTTTCGCTCATTTTTGTAGTTTCCTGATGAAGATGTAGAACTTCTTAATATTACACCCGCAAATGTTTCCTCCCAAACGAGTTTGCCGTTACAATTAAGCTTTTATGAACGGCACCGCTACATCCTATCCGCGTAACAAGATCAAGATCCTTTTGCTCGAGAATATTTCCGACGCGGCCGTTGCTGAGCTTGAGGCCGGTGATTATCACGAGATCACGCGCCTCGGCGGGGCTTTGAGTGAGGCCGAGCTGATCGAGGCCGTCAAGGGCGTTCATCTGATCGGCATAAGGTCGAAAACGCATATTTCGCGAGCCGTGATAGATGCTGCGGACAAACTGCTGGCTATCGGTGCTTTCTGCATCGGCGTCAATCAGATCGATCTGGCGGCGGCGACTGAAAAAGGCGTTGCGGTCTTTAACGCTCCTTATTCCAACACGCGTTCGGTCGCCGAACTCGTCATCGGCCTTTGCGTGATGCTGATCCGTAAGATCGCGGATAAGAACGCGGCCGCGCATCGCGGTGAATGGCTGAAGGAAGCGAAAGGCAGCTTCGAGCTTCGTGGTAAAACGCTCGGCATCGTCGGTTACGGCAACATCGGTTCGCAGGTCTCGAATATGGCCGAGGCGATGGGGATGCACGTCGTTTATTTCGACACCGCGATCAAACTGCCGCATGGAAATGCCAAGCAAATACGGGATCTCAGCGAGCTGCTCGAGCAATCCGACATCGTCACGCTCCACGTTCCTTCGGACTCGACCACGCGGAATATGATCAATGCCGAAACGCTTGCTTCGATGCGAAAAGGCAGCATTTTGATCAATCACAGCCGCGGCGATGTGGTCGATCTGGATGCACTGAAAACCGCGATCGACAGTGGCCAAATTGTCGGTGCGGCGGTCGATGTTTTTCCGTTTGAGCCTGAGAAGAACGGCGATCCATTTGAGACCGTGCTGCAAAACCTGCCAAACGTCATCCTCACGCCGCACATCGGCGGTTCGACCGAGGAAGCCCAGGCGAACATCGGCCTCGACGTGACGGCAAAGCTTATCAAATATCTCGAATTCGGCACCTCCGAAGGCTCGCACACCGTGCCGCCAGTTTCCCTGCCACCGCAGGCCGGGACGCACCGCATCCTGCACATCCACCAAAACATTCCCGGTGTCCTCGGCGAGATCAACTCACGCCTCTCCGAAAAAGGCATCAACATCGTCGGCCAGTATCTCAAAACCAACGAGACCATCGGCTACGTGATACTCGACATGGACTCGAAGCTCTCAAAAGAAGCCTTCGAGATCCTGAAGGACGTGGGTGGCACGATCAAGACGCGAATGATCTACTAAGATCGTTCCACTTTCGTTCGCAACTCTGGAACGGCCTAATCGTTGTACCAACTGTCACTTGCATCTAGAGATCGTACCATTCGTATTTTTCAATACCGTCTCACTTTTTTACATAAAATGAGACGGCGTAAATATCAACCTCAAGCACGGCGACTCGGTTAATTCAGGACAGATACAGAAACAGAAAAGGCGGGCCTTGTGAGCCCGCCTTTTTTGTGAGTTTGCGATCTTGCGATCGTTTTAGGTTATTCCAGGCCGATCAGGTTCACTTCGCTTAGGTTGCCGGTCAGGTTGACCGTTTGCGTTGCGAATCTGAAGCGTTTGCTGGTGACTACGAGCATGTCAGTCTCGGCCCAGTTCGAGGTTTTCGAACTGGTAGTTGCCGAAGCTGCTCGTGATCGTCGTTCGTCTTCCGCCAGCCGTGTCGATCAGCGTGACCGTGGCGTTTCTGAGGCCCTGGCCGGCTGCGGTGGTCACTCGGCCGGAGATCGTGGCTCCGTCGAGCAGGGTGCCGCCGGTGAAGGATACCAGGCCGTCGGTCCAGTAGAGCATTGGGAGCGGGTTGTTCTCGGCGTTCCTGACGTCTTTCGCTGTTGGGAAGTCGCCGAACTTGATCGCCGCACTCGTCGCCGGGTTGGATTGCGTCGGGAAGGTGATCTTCACGAGTTCTCTCGTTCCGGCCGGGATCGGGTTCGAGTTGAACGGCGTCACGGTGATGCCCACCTTACCTGCGAGCGAGTTGTTGACGGTGAGGGTGCAGTTGACTGCTCCCGTGCCGCATGTCACCGTCGGGACTCCGAGCGGGCCCGTCGGGTATTCGACCGAGAATGAGACCTTGGTCTCGACTCCCGTGGTCGTGATCAGCACCGGAACGGTCACAGGCTGGCCCTGAGTCGCGATCTGGCTCGAAACACGTGCACTTCTCGGGATGGCATTCGGGCCAGGAACATCATATGCAATGAAGTCAGCACCCGAGATGTTTCCGGCCACGTTCGTGTAGGTTCTGCTCGTCGCCTCGAAGGCTTTGCCCAGACCGCTCGGAGTAATGGTGTAGCTCTGTCCGAGTGCGGTCGAGAACGAGTAGTTACCGTTCGCGTCAGTCGTTGTCGTTACTGCCTGCTGCGTTCCCGTGTTGAGCAGTGTCATCGTAACGCCGGCGAGGTTCGTATTCGTTCCGAAGGCGATGAACTGCTTGACGTTGCCCGTCAAACCGTTGACGACATTGTGCTGGACGCTCTGTGAAGTGCTGCCCGTGAAGTTCGCATCGCCGGCGTATGTGGCCGTGATGGTCTTCGTGCCCGATGTCGCCGAGGTCAGGTTACATGTTCCGGCTGCTACTGCTGCCGTACACGTTGCTCCCGCTCCGTCACTTACCGTCACGTTTCCGGTCGGTGTTCCGGTTGCCGGGGCGACCGGTGTGGTCGACCAGTTCACGGCATAGCTCTGTCCGGCCGAGGTCGGATTGCCGAGGGCTGCCGCGTTCGTGATCGTCGTGGTCGTTGCGGCCTGTGTGACCGTTAGGGTGCCGTTGGCTGTCGTGAACGTGTAGTTCGGGGCAGCCAGCGTGCCTTGGGCTGTAGTGATCGGGTATGTTCCCGGTGCACTCGTCGCGTTGGCGGTCGTTGTGATGCTCGGTGTTCCGGTCACCACTCCGACTCCTTCACCGTTGACAAAGCCCGTGATCGAGTATGTCAGCGTCGGGTTCGGTGCTCCGTACACACGTGTCTGGTTGTTAGCCGTCACTGTGAGCTGCACAGCCGTTATGCTCAGCGTTCCGGCGTTGAACGTCGTGAACGAGTAGTTCGAAGACGCCAGTGTTCCGAGTGTCGCCGTGATCGGGTAGTTCCCGACCGGGCTCGTCGCGGTCGCTGTCGTCGACAGTCCTGCCGTTCCGGTCGTGCTGTTTCCGGCATTGTCCGCTCCGATAAAGCCGGTGATCGTCGCCGTCAAAGCAGGGTTAGCTGCTCCGTAGGCTCGCGTCTTGTTGTCAGCCGTCACCGTCAGGCCTTTCTTGGCGACGTTGATCGAACCGTTTATGTAATTGAACGCATAGTTCGCCGATACTGCTCCCGTACAGCTTGTCGGGTACGGCGAACCTGCCGCTCCCGCTCCCTGTGTGTACGTTGTCGAGCAGTTTGGCTGCGTCGTAAGGTTAGCCGAGCTTTCTCCGAGCACGAAGCCCGAGAATGTCGGTGTGATCGTCGGTACGGCGTCGCCATACGTGACGTTATGGCTCGATGCCGTGATGTTCAGTGCGGCTTTGAGCACCGTCTGTTGTGCGGATCCCGAGCTGGCGAGATAGTTCGTGTTGCCCGAGTAGTTGACGTTGATCGTATGCGTTCCTGCTCCGAGTGTGTTCAGCGAACATGCTGCCGATCCGAGGCCGTTGAGGGCCACGTTCTGGCAGGCGGCGATCGGTGTTGCTCCATCGAGGAAGTTCACGGTTCCCTGCGGAACTCCTCCTCCCGGCGGATTCGCCGCCACCGAGGCTGTGATCGTCGTCGACTGGCCGTATGTCGGGGCGTTCTGAGCGGTCTGCACGACGGTCGTCGTTGCTGCCTGGTTCACTGTTACGGTGAACGAAGCATCGGTGAATGCTCCGCAGTTATCGGTCGCTCTGATAACTATCGTATGAGCTCCGATCGGGCCTGAGTTCGCTACCGAAACAACTCCTGTCGGGCTGATGCTCGGCGGTGTCGTCATCGCCGGTGTCGTGCTCACAACCGAATACGTCATCGTTCCGTTATCGCTCGATGTCGTCGGATACGCTGCTCCCTGCCCGAACACCACTGTCTGATTCGCCGGGGCTGTCAGGGTCGGAGCCGTGTTCGCCGTGATGTTCACCTGCAGGTCGCCTGTTCCGGTATTCACTCCGTCAGAGACCTGGAACCGGACCGTTCCTGCTGTTGCAGAGCACGAAGCACTGACGACCGCACTGACCGCTCCTGTTCCTGGATTCACCGTGATTCCACTTACCGTCACTCCCGTCGCCGTTCCACCCGCGATCTGCGTCACCGTCAGGTTCGCGATCGGCGTGTCCGGATCCGTGACCGTTCCAACCTGTACCGCCGCTCCCGGAGGTGTTCCTTGCTGACGGCTGATCGCCGCTGCAGGGGTAAACGTCGGACCATTACCAACGCCGAAACAGAAAGGCTGAGTCTGCGTCTCTGGTACTGTTTCCGCCATCATACATACCTTTGCAGTGCCGGTTTGCTGGATACCGAACAGGAAACGAGAATTGATCGACGCGCCAGCGGCAAGCGGGGTTCCCAAAGTCACTGTTCCAGCCGACATCGTCGAGTTGAATGCACTTCCATTTGGGGAACTTGGGGGCTGTTCCAAAGTTGTTCCCTGAACGTTGATGGTACAAGGAGTTGTCGCAACACCGTTAGACGCTAAACAGGTGGCCGGATCATTAATCCCACTAACGACAACCAACGTGGATGTACGGGAGCGCAAATCCGAAAATCCGCTCGGAGCTGGGAACGTCGTTTGATCAATTATCCGATAACGTAGCCGAGTTATTGGAACACCGGCATTGTTAACGTACCGGAATCGAAGATCAAGTGTTCCAAAGGTCGAGTTATTAGCAGGGTCGCTGGTAAAGTTGCGAACCACATTCGGGGGAGCGGGTGATTCGGTAGACGAACCTCCATTTCCAACCGTCGAATCCAATGGGACCACATCTGGCGAAACCGCGGAGACCGAGAACGGGCTCGCCATATTCTCCGGGCCAGGAGCCCCGAGCCGCTGACCAGCTCCTGCACTAGTGCCGTTGGTATCTACGAATACGAAATCCGCAGCGTTATTATTAGTGTCTTTTGGCGCTCCGTTAGTACTACATGGGGCCATGTCAGTTATCGACCCGCCTTTTCCGCACTCATCGCGATAGAAAGAATAATCGATTGAGAATGGAGTCAACGGTGAATAGCCCGCGCCTTCTCGATAAAGAGTATTTGCCTCACTGGTCGAGCCGACCGCATCAAGTCGATTCGCAAGCGTGAAATTCGCTGCAACACTTGTATTGAACAGAGCGATACCGGCATTATCCGGAATGTCCGTCGTGTATGTGGCGTTTCCAGTAGCATAGCCGGATAGAGAATAGGCAACTGAATTGGTACATAGGTAGGATTGCCCGACCCTGAGAACCGTTCCATTCGGGATCACGCAACGAGCAACCCCATTCGAGGCCGCTAACGCGTATCCCGTCCCCGCTCCAGAATCCGTAACCAGAATATTTGAGGCCGAGACGTTTTGGATCTCAATGAATTCGTCGTTCGCGCCACTCGGACCGCGAAGTCTAAATTCTGAAATAACCAAGTCGCCAGCGTTTGCCGCAACGCCCGCTGCGGCAGGAGCAACAACTGTCAAGTCGCCAGCATTCATCATGCCGGCCACATCGAAGAAGTCACGAATCGGTCCACCATTCGGTGGCACCGTCAAGCCTTCTACAATGACTCTAAGCCGGTAGGCTCCGAGAGCCTCCACACCAAGATTAAATTCAACTACAGTACTTGCACCGTTGGCTAATGGTGCCGTGGTTGTTATCACTCCTTCGGCAAGGCTTGAATTCACACCGCCGCCGCTCGATTGAGCTGCCGGAGTCTGAAGGGTCAAAGCCTGCGAGGTTACGCTTGTAGTATCAGTCAAAGTAATTGACTGAGTTGGCGAGTTTAATAAACGCAAATCAGCCTGACCGACCGGAACAGAACCGCCGACGCGAGTAGAGAGATCGACAACGCGATACCTCAATGCGACGATCGGCAAACCAGAATCGTTGGTAAAACGCCTCCTGAATTTAGCCGTTCCCAAAGATCCGTTCGTAACCGGAGCGACATCACGGACTGCGTTCGGAGCAGTAGCTTCATTTTGAAGCGGATCTATGATCGTCATTTCATCCGCTTCTACACCTCCAGTGGAGTGGTGGGGGGCTGCAGTAGTAGTGTTGGCGGTGAAAGTGGGACCTCTTTGCGGACCCGGTGCTCCTAAGGTCGAGGCAACACCACTATATGTTGCCCCATCGGTCGCAACCAAAACAAAGTCGTTTGCGTTATTGCCAGTATCCTGTGGAATCAAGGCATAGTTGCCAGGAACGGGAGCTATTGCTTTTCGGGTCCAACTATGTTGTCCCGCAACTGTAATACCCGAGGCAGGACTTAGGCCAGTTCCCTCGAAATAGTCGGCATTCGTAACCGAACTGTAACCTACGGAATCAAGCCGACGAGCGGAAACTGCGTTTGCTGTTGAGAAAACTGCCAGACCAACATCATCCGGCAGAAATCCGACTGTTGCCGAGGCCGGGTTGACAGATACGTTCGCAGAGCCACTCGCGGTAATGCCAGTTCCGGTAGGATACGTCGCGAGACTGTAGGTGTTCCCGGCCGGACTCGGAGTCGTTGGTTGCGTACTGATCAGAAAATACCCTCGCGGCGGCAAAGCTAGGGGGCCAGCAGTAGAAAGCGTTTGAGGTAATACCAGAAAGGTGGTTTCTGTCGCTCCTTGAGCTCCAGCAAAACGCCATCCAGCTCCCGTCGGTGATGTCGGATCTGCTCCTGGTATCGCGTCGATAATAGTAATTGACTGATCCGTGTTGTTGTAGATCTCGATGAACTCATCGGCGGAACCATCCGATCCAGGAGGAGTTGTACCCGCGCCGCGGGTTCTGAATTCGCTGATCAGAATTTCGCCAGCCGCAGGCGGAGTCGGGCGGGTATCGAACGTAATCGTCCATCCACCGCTTAAGGAGCCACCGTCAAGATTCGCGTCGTCTATAATGTACAGGTTCCAGGTTCCATTTGGGCTGTCCCCGTTGAATGCTGAAAGCGTATATGTATACGGCGAGGCTGGTGCCGGGGCGGGAAATAGATCAGTTGTTCCCGAGTTAGCTGGTCTATAGGTGCCAGATACAAACGGAACCCCGGTGTTACCGGTAACCGTCGACGGTATGGGATTAGCGGCATAGTCGTCTAATCCAATATTGATGTTCGAAACCCCAGGAGACCCTGCTCCAAAATCCGACATAAGGACAGACTTTCTTCCGGATGGTGAGACAAGCAAAAAATCGACGTCTGCCGGAAACGCGTGCGAAAAACCGTTGAGCGTGACCGATACGCGTTGGACCACACCGACCTCGCCTGAAACAACTATCGGCGAAGGATAAAGCGAAGCCGCTTGACCCGACGCGGGACACGGATTCGGACAGTCAGTAATCGTGATGGCCGAACTGTTAGTGAACGAGGTTGCTTCAACCCGGTTTCCTACATTAGGTTTTTCCACCTCCGACCGGCTGCCTGATGTTCCAGTACTATTGTATGCCTGGACAACCGGAAAGTCCGGGTTAACTTCAAATGTTTTATCGGTATCATCGTTAGCTCCTACGACAAGTGCGTAAGCGCTTGAAAGGACTGCCAACGAAATTACGAAAACGACCAACGCTATATTCCTTCTTAAATACATAATTATCTTCCTTTAGCCTACTCAATCCGATTTCCATACTGTTTTGAAAGATCGGACGATCACCAACTAATTGTTTCTTGTTTTCCGTGGAAGTGATCCAGGAAAGCCAAATGATGGCTGACATACTCCAAACCTGAATTCCATAGATCAAGAGAAAATGTCAAATCGAAAAATATTGTGTCGAAGGATTATATGAATGGAAGGCCCTAGATGTCAACCTTTTCGTTAGTAGAAATCGCAGAATGAAGCGACGTCAGACCTCGCGTCATTCTATTAAATAGGAATGATCCCTTCCAGCTTCATCGAATCAGGAGCCTTCGAAGCGGAGAATCCCATATCCTGGAAATAAAATGAGGCTGCCCTTTGTGGACAGCCTCATGCATTTCTGAGAACTTACTAAACGCTCAAACCGATCATTCTCGGGTTGGCTTTCTTCTTGAGCAGCTTCTGTAGTTTCAGTCTTGCCTTGTGAAGCTGTGATTTTGACGTACCGACCGAGCATCCGAGGATCTTTGCAACTTCTTCGTGCTCGAAGCCTTCGACATCGTGCAGGACGAAGACGTTCTTGTAGCCGGTCGGCAGTTGCTCGATCGCGTTGTCGAGAGCGATCTTGTCAACGATCCGCATTTTATTGGGATCGGTGGTTCCGGTTACCATCTGATCCGGCGTTTCGCCTTCCTCGGTGACCTTTTCGTATTTCACGGTCCGCTTGCGGAAATGCATAAGAACCTGATTTACGGTCATGCGGTGCAGCCAAGTCGTGAAGGCCGAGTCGCCGCGGAAACTGCCGACCTTACGGTAAAGCTGTATAAAGACGTCCTGTGTCAGGTCTTCGGCCTCGGTCGGGCTCGAGAGCATTCTCAGGCAGATCGAGTAAACACGTCTGTGATGACGTCTGTAGATCTCTTCGAAAGCTCCCATGTCGCCGTTCGCGGCTGCCTTCGTCAGGTCAAAATCCTTGGCTGTGCCGAGGTCTAAAACTTTTGCATTAGAGGTAAAAAAGACCTCATCTGTATCAATACCTTGTTCGCTATGAAAAACCGGAAAATTTAATGTATCTGTTGTCATTGTATTTCCCCCCTCGTCTATATGACTCTTCAATTGCCGTGCCAAACAATGAGAATCGAATTCCGTTCAATGATTTGACGCCTTTCAGAGCATTTTGTTCCACTTTCTGGGCATATTTCTTTATTCGAATAACATCCAAACGCAGATGCATAGACTTTTTCGAGTGACGAGCGCGTCAACCGGTATACGTTTTGGTGTAGTTGCCCCAAATCCGCCGTTTTCCTGGCTGAAGTGGTAAAATCTGAAAACGATTTCGTGTTTGGCAGTATGTTTGTGAATAGCGTCAAAATTTTGTCGAGAAGAGCCTTCGCCGCGTTACTTCTGGCGTGCGTCTTTAGCATAGCTTTGATCGCGCAGAGCAACGGTTCGACTCCATACAAAAGTCAGGAACTGTCCGAGGCGGACGGGATTCCTGTGCTGGTGAAACATTTGCCGGAATGGGAAAGCAAGCGGGACACGACCGCATTCGCAACCAACTCTGCCGATCTAAAAAAAGCGATCGGCGAGCGTCCGATAGCTGACCTGATCGAATTCACGCCCGGAACCGAGGCCGTAACGGCACAATATGACGCGGGACGATTGTTGATCGTCGAATTCGCGAGCCCCCAGATATCTACTGAAACCGACGAAAAGATCAACGCAGCGATCGCCTCAAACGGTGACGGCAAAACGTTCAACAAGCGGATCGGTAACTACAATGTGATGGTTTTCGACGCGACGGGCAGTTGGGCGGCGAATTCGCTGATCGATCAGGTCAAATACGAAAAGCAGGTCACATGGCTCGGCAAAAACCCCTTCGCGATCAGTGCGGAACGGGCTTTTGTCATCACGACCTCAGATATTTTTCTCTCAACGCTGCTCGTGATCGTGGGCGGGCTGGTAAGCTCGATCCTGATCGGTGTCATCGTCGGCTACATATTCTTCCAGCTACGCGAACGCAAACGCGCGACCATGACCACCTACACCGACGCCGGCGGCATGACACGTCTCAACCTCGACGGATTCACGCCTGACATTGCTCCTGATCGGCTGCTCGGGGAATAGCAGTATCTAAGGAAGTCCTTCGATCAACCGCTCAATATCACTCGAATCATTATAAAAATGCGGAGCGATCCTCAAACGGTCGCCGCGCGGGCTCACGATGATGCCTGCGGCTTCGAGTTCCGCGGCTAGTTTCTTTGAGGGAATGCCGCCGCGGTGTTTGATGCAGACGATGGCGGATTTTTCGGACGGCGTTCGCGGGCTGATGATGTCGTAATCCTTGCGGGAGAGGCTGTCGCAGAGATGGTCCGAGAGATCGGATAAGTGTTTTTGAATCGTTTCTGCACCGGTTTCCGTCAGCAGTTTGAGGCTTTGTTCGAGGCCGTAAAAGAGAGTCGCCGGGCCGGTTCCGCTTTCCCAGGCGAGGGCGGTTGACTTGAATGGTTGGGCTCGATCCTCAAAATCCCACGGCGAATCGACGCTGATCCAGCCGACAAGCGTTGGCTTGACGCGTTCGCGGGCACGATCTGAGAGGAAGATGTAGCCGCAGCCCTCAGGAGCGCAAAGCCATTTGTGGCTCGCACCGCACGCGGCGTCGACGAACTGAGCCGCCAGATCATACGGCATCTGCCCAAGTCCCTGAATGATATCCACGCAAAACAACGCGTCGACAGCACGGGCCGCACGGCCGATGCGTTCGAGATCGGCTTTGAATCCCGACGCAAACTGCACCGCCGAAATTGCAACGACCTTCGTATTCTCATCGATCATCGAGATCAGCTCGTCGAGATCGATCCGCCCGTCGTGTTCCTCACACAGACGCAGATCTACGCCGAACTCATCTCGAACCCGCCGCCACGCGTAGAAATTTGCGGGGAATTCGCGTGCAAAGCTTACGATATTATCGCCCGCCTTCCACGTCAGTCCGTTCGCGATCGAGGCAAACCCGTCAGAAGTATTTCGCAAAAAAGCGACCTGCTCGGCACGCACTTTTAGCATCTCAGCTAACAGCGAGCGGCAGCGGTCTTTGGTAGCGACCCATTGGTTAAAATTTCGCGTTCCGTTCGTCGCCACGTCGGCGAGCTGCCAGTTGATGGCCTCGATCGCGGTGGTCGGTATCGGGGAAACGGCGGCGCTGTTTAGGTAAGCGTATTTTTCCGTGGCGGGAAAAAGTGAGCGGATCCGTGGGTTCATACAAGATTTCCTTTGACAAAATGAGTCGTCAAAGCGGATTATAAAAGGTTGGAGGGCGTTCCGCCAATTGCCCCGCCGCCAAAGGCTCTCGTGCCGAAATATGTTGGATCTACGCAAGAAAAATCAGGTTGAATTCGGTTTGGTTTCCGTACTCGACGACCGCGACATCGATGTCGCTCACGTCGCCAAAGAATCACGCAACGGCCTCTGGTCCGAGGGCTTTAAGCTCATTCGCGACATCTTCCTGATCATTATCGTGTTTATCCTGTTCGGTGTTTTCTTCGTCCAGCCGGTGGTTGTCGAGGGAACATCGATGCTGCCGCAGCTTCACGACGGTGAGCGTTTGCTGGTCAATAAGCTCGTCTATTACCGCATCCAGAGCGTCAGTTGGGGCCATATCGAACGCGGCGACATCGTCGTTTTCTGGTTCCCTAACGACCCAGACAAATCCTACGTAAAACGCGTGATCGGCCTACCCGGCGAGACCGTCGAACTAAGGAACGGCCGCGTACTAGTTGACGGCAAAGAGCTTAACGAAGATTACCTCGACAAAGAATACACCCAGACCATGCCGCCGCCGATGACGAAGAAGGTCGAGGAGCATCACTATTTCGTGATGGGCGACAACCGCGACAATTCGTCCGATTCCCGCTACTGGGGCCTCGTCCCCGAAAAATACATCTACGGCAAAGCCTTCTTCCGCTACTGGAAACCATCAAACATCGGCTTCCTGGAACACGGCGAATACGAAAACGGCATCCCGCTTACACCGCCTGTAAAGAAAGAGACTCGTTTCGAAGAGAAGTAATATTTAGCGTGCTTTATTAAAGCTCAGGCTAACGAAGCCTTCGAGCCAGATAGAAGCTAAAAAACGATTGCAATGCACGGTCGGGTTGGAGACTCCTAATTCATCTTAAAAGGAGTCCGTCCTTTATCAAGTGTTCTCGAAATTCGATCTGCTTTCGTATTTGGCGCATAACTTCCTTAACCATCAGCAACCGAACGTCCTCGAACACGCTTGTTCCAGGAAATGTCTGGATGACCTCACCCTTAGAGTCGATTAATATATGGCTCGGCGAAACCATTTTTTGTATCGCTTCGGCTGGTCGTTCCTCAGATGTCCATGTCACGGAACTTACATCAAGGGTTAGCGATTTGACATAGGCAGCCATATCTAAAGCCGTCACATTGGGTGAAAAAGTCGCAATATTATAGTCGATGTTGAGATCCTTTAGTTCGCGACTCAAGTATTCCATCTGATCGCGAGAGGCTTTAGATGCCGGACAAGCGGGGTCAACAACCGTCAGAAGTATTAGATCGTATTTGTTTGTTGCAGAAATCTGGCTTCCGTCCGAACTCTTAAGGTACGACGTCCCTATCAATTCGCCAGGCGTTGGCCCGATCCAGTCGTATCCTTTTGAGAGTTTGGGTCCATAGTTGTAGCGGCGAGTATCGGGAATCAATTTAGGAGCCAGAAAAACTGATCGCAAAAGTTGCAGTTGTCGAGACGATAACGCAAATTAGTGCTGAAAACAGCAAGATCTTGTGACGTTTAATCATTGTTCATCTCCTATTTCTTTGGCGCTTTCTCCGCCTCCACTCTTTTTCGAAATTCTTCGTATCTTTTAGCAGAAGATTCCAACAGTCCAAGTTTTAGCCGTACCCGGCTGCGTCGCGATGAGATGTTTGACAAGGATGTCAGAATTGAAGTTTCATCAATTTCGAGCAACTTATCCGACATCGCAACATAATCCCGCAATGGTGCATAATCCTTTTCAGCCAAGAAGTCCGGGTTATCCGAGTCCGTTCGATTTATACTTTTTACGGCCTCACGGAACATTTTTTCAGAGTCCGTCGGTCGAATCTTCAAATAAAGATCGGCGAGGGCCAAGAAATTACCTGCCGCTTCCCTCGGAACTGCTTCCAAAGTGCTAATCTCTTTTTGTATCTCTTCCAAATTTTCAAGAACCAAATTCGTCTCACCGGCAGAGGAAAGCTTTGGCACTAATCGAAAACGCACGTATGGTCGGACGGCATTTGGGCATTTAGTAAGGACTCGATAATATACGGCAAAGTCCTTATTCTGGAAAGCTAAAAATGCTGCTTTTGCCGCGTAATCTGTACGCAGACTGAGCCAATTCTGTGGGTTAAAGGCTTTCTTCTCAACTTCAGTCATATCGTCAAGAAGGTTTATTATTCGGTCATAATTCGGAATTTCGACTAATTTCGCAATGGCGCGATAATAGTAATGGCTTTTTTTTGCGGTATCGGTCGTATCTTTCGCAGCCTGAATAAACTCATCGGCAGATACCGGTTCTTCCCCCTTAACTTTGTCCTTTAAAATTCCCGCCGTTGTCGGATTGGAAAACTGTATGCAAGTCTCGAGTCCTTGTTTAACCGCAAGGGCTCTAGGGGCAACAAGATCTTCAAAGCTCGAAAGGAATTGGGTTATTACAGGAACGAGTTCACAACGGGAATGGTCGTTGGGGTCAATTACAGCGATTGCAAGCTGGTCAGCAAGGAGTTCCAGGTAAGAACGCTGAGCTTCCAATGAGTATCCGGTTTTTGTTGAAGCAAAAACATACCCGCCCAGACTGCTTATGAACTCGTAGTTGTAGTTACTTCGACTCGAACTAATAGCCTTTTTGAAAAGCTCTTCGCCTAATGACGGGTCAGCCTTCAGCAGCTCGAAGCTTAATCTAGCAATTTGAAGCGAGCTTCCGAATTTCAGCGATTGAATGCCATACTGATATGCCAGTCGAGGATCCTTGGGAGCGATAAGGCATCCCAAGGTTGCAAGTATTTCAGACTTGTCCAACTTTGTGTCGGAACTATCAGAGAACAGCTTTGCTATCCCGGTAACCAGCCTATTCCCTTGCTCATTATCTATCTCATAAGATATTTGGATCACTTTTTGAGAGAGCTGTAGATTCCGTTGAGCATTCTTGTCATCTTTCTCCAAGGCGGCGAGAATTAGCCCCGATGATTTAGCGAGCAGCTTTTTTGATTCGCTTTGATCCACTTTCACCCAAAACTTCGCCAATAATGTCAAGTAAAGAGCTTGATCGGCCGGAGCGACCGAAGTCGAGTCTTGAACGATTCCTGATTTCAGTTCGTCGATTCGTTGGAACCATGTGCGGAGTTTGAGTTCGTTTTCGGTAGGCGGCTTCTGACCCGCGACTTCTTCATAAAGAAAACATGACGCGAGTAATATCCAAAACAAACATAGTTTGAACATCGCCTGCGTCATGTTATGTAGACCAATCTCGAACACTACTGCTCCAAGCCGCTATCGCACTGATGGAGAGGAGGGCATGCTACATTTCCCGGCATTGAGCCTGAATAAAGACATACTTGATAACCTCCTCCTTGAGGCAAACTGTCATGACAGCCTTCGATCGTACAGCCGGTCGGAACTGGATTCGTTTTGCATTGCCAGCCCGGATCGGCCTTAACGTTCCGGCTATTAAGATTAAGAAGAACAACGCCCAAAATTGTTAGCATGATCGAGCACACAATTATACGGCGAAACGGTAACCTAACGATCAAATTATTCATACTGCCTCCACCTCCAAGTTGTAAAGTTACATGTTTTAAAAACCAATCGACCTTTTGAGTTGATGCGAGCATTCTAGTGGACACTCATACACATTTCAATCACTTTCTGTTAGCGAAAACTGTGATTTGTTGGCGATTCTTGCGAACATTAGCGAGTTCTGCTATTTGGAATGACGGAATTTCGGTATTTTGAAGGGGAAATGCCAAATTCGCGCTTAAAATCTCGAACAAAATGCGAGCAATCCGAAATTCCTACGGAATGGCAAACTTCTTTGATACGGAGATTTGTGGTCTGTAGGAGCGAGCAGGCCTTTTCAAAGCGAAGGTGTTTTAGATGCTGGTTAATACTCTTTCCAGTCTGTTCTTTGAAGATTCGCTGTAAGTAAGAGATAGAAACATTCGCATGAGAGGCAAGTACGCCTAGGTTAGGGGCGTGTGGAAAAGACACGACGATGGCTGTCAGGATTTCGGTGATGCGGTGATCCATGGGAGTAGCCTCACTTTTGGCAAGAAACCTATCATATTTGGGGGGGGGCAAGTCAAACTGAACTAACTTTTTCTATTCCACAACGACCGAGCTGGAGCGACGAGCATCCTTGCTTGCCACGCCGGGGCTTCGCCGGTGTTGAGAGCGGATCAAATCAGGTTGAGAACTAACCGCGAACCTTACACTGCGGAAGCCGCAGTGTGGCAAGCAGGGATGCTCGCCGCTCCAGTCGAGCCTGCGGCTCCGGGGGAAAAATAGCTTGACTTTTTTGCTTGAAATGTGCTATATATGAAACTATGTTGCGTGCTGAAACGTATTGGATCGTGGACGCACCCGGATCTTTGATAAGTTTTTGTGACGCCGCGTCAAAACCTCACGGTTCAACGGAAAAAACTGGCTGTCCCGCTCTAGCGTTAGCGTTTTTCGCAAATGGGATGAATTTTAGCCGTAAAGCGTGTGATATCAGCGGGTTAACCCATCCCATTTTGCGCACGAAGCTGGGATATCCGCACCGTCGCACTTTCGTGTTTTGATCTTTCGCAAATGAGACGAATTTTGCGGGTAAGCCATTGAAAATGTGAGGTTTAAGCCGTCTCATTTTATGCACTAAAGTGAGACGGAATTGAAAAATCCAAAATGGAACGATTATTAGCCGCAAATGGCAGTTGGCACAACAATTAAACAGTTTCAGTTTTGCGCACAAAAGTTGAACGATCACGTTCGCGAGAGCTGACTTCTGCAAAATGGAACAATGCGGTAAAATCTAGGGTTTATGAGTAAGGCGATCTTGGTTCTAGAGGACGGGCGAACGTTTACGGGCGTTTCGTTTGGTGCTGACGGCGAGGCATTCGGCGAGATGGTTTTTAATACCTCGATGTCGGGCTATCAGGAGATCCTGACCGACCCGAGCTATGCGGGACAGATCGTCTGCATGACATATCCGCTCATCGGCAACTACGGCACTAATGCCGATGACGTCGAGTCTCGCCGGCCTTGGGTCGAGGGTTTTGTTGTTCGCGAAGCGAGCCGCGTTACGTCGAATTTTCGTTCAACAATGTCGCTGCAGGATTGCCTGAAAGAGAATAACATCGTCGGCATCGAAAAGATCGACACGCGTGCCCTTGTCCGCCACATCCGCGACAAAGGAGCGATGCGCAGCGTCATTTCGACGATCGACCTCGATCCTAAGTCGCTCCTCGAAAAAGTTCTCGCGTCTCCCGAAATGGCCAACCGCGAACTCGCAAGCGCGGTAACGGCAGGTGACGACTATGAATATCCGGCCTCAACCGAAGAGAAATATCACGTCGTCGCGTACGATTTCGGCGTAAAGACCAACAGCCTACGCGAATTCGCCAAATACGGCTGCCGCGTGACGGTCGTTCCAGCAGATACGACAGCGGCTGACACGATGGCCCTCAAACCTGACGGCATCTTCCTCTCGAACGGCCCAGGCGATCCGGCTTCGATGACCTCGGTTGTTGAGGAGATAAAGAAGCTCACAACGAGCCAAACACCGATCTTTGGCATCTGTCTCGGCCATCAGTTGCTCGGAGAAGCCTTTGGCGGATCGACCTACAAACTAAAATTCGGCCACCGCGGCGGCAACCAGCCGATCAAGGACCTCACAACCGGCAAGATCGAGATCACTGCTCACAACCACGGCTTCGCGGTCGATAAAGACTCGCTGCCAGCCGATGTCGAGGTCACGCACGTCAACCTAAACGACCACACGGTTGCCGGACTGAGGCACAAGACCTTGCCGGTTTTCTCGGTTCAGTATCATCCGGAATCTGCTCCCGGACCGCACGATTCGGAATATCTATTTGAGAGATTTATCGACCTAATGAACGACAAGTAAAAAAGGCCGCCACAAGGCGGCCTTTTTCATCGAAATGGGTTGAAATCAACGAGAGATTCCCGCAATGAACGGAGCAATGACGAGCGATACGATCGACATCAGCTTGATGAGGATGTTCATCGACGGGCCTGAGGTATCTTTGAAAGGATCACCGACGGTGTCGCCCGTGACCGAAGCTTTGTGCGGCTCAGAACCTTTGTAAACCATCTCGCCGTTGATCATCACGCCTTTTTCAAAAGACTTCTTGGCGTTGTCCCAGGCTCCACCGGCGTTCGACTGGAAGATACCCATCAACACGCCCGAAACCGTGACGCCGGCAAGCAGACCGCCCAACACCTCAGGTCCGAACGTAAATCCAACGATCACCGGCGTGATCAGAGCTATCGCTCCAGGCATAAGCATTTCGCGGATCGACGCTTGGGTCGAGATAGCAACGCATTTTTCGTATTCCGGCTTAGCTTTGTATTCCATGATGCCCGGGATCTCGCGGAACTGACGGCGAACTTCCTGCACCATATCCATCGCAGCTTTTCCCACCGCCTGTATGCAGAGTGCCGAGAAAATGAACGGGATCATGCCGCCGACAAATAGGCCACCGAGCACGTTCGCTTTGTAGATATCGATGCGATCGATTCCCGCAATACCGACAAATGCTGCGAACAAAGCAAGCGCAGTCAGGGCAGCTGAAGCGATAGCGAAGCCTTTTCCGGTCGCCGCAGTTGTGTTTCCCACCGCATCAAGGTTATCGGTACGTTCGCGAACTTCCGGCCGCAGTTGGCTCATTTCGGCGATGCCGCCAGCGTTGTCGGCGATCGGGCCGAAAGCGTCGATCGCGAGCTGCATGGCGGTCGTTGCCATCATACCCGCTGCGGCGATAGCCACACCGTATAATCCGGCCGCGTAGTACGAAGCAATGATCCCGCCTGCAAGCGTGAGGATCGGGATGACGGTGGATTTCATGCCGACGGAGAGGCCGCCGATGATGTTGGTGGCGTGGCCGGTCGATGACTGCTGAATGATCGAGAGCACCGGTTTTTTGCCCATCGCGGTGTAGTATTCGGTGACGATCGACATGATCGCTCCGACGACGGTTCCGACGACTATCGCGGCGAAGACACCGTTTTTGGAGAACGTAGTGTTACGCAAAGTGATCTGGCCCTCGGGCAGCAGCCACATTACGACAAAGTACGAAGCGATGACCGTCAGGATCATCGAAGCCCAGTTGCCGATGTTCAGGGCGTTTTGCACGCTCGATTTTTCGTCCTTTATAGTAACGAAGAACGTTCCGATGATCGAGAATACGATCCCGAGGCCGCAGATGATCATCGGCAAGAGGATGGGCGACATTCCGCCGAACGCGTCGGTGACCTTGATCTCTTGACCGAGAACCATCGTGGCGAGGATCGTCGCTACATACGAACCGAAAAGATCGGCTCCCATACCGGCAACGTCACCGACGTTATCGCCAACGTTGTCAGCGATGGTCGCGGGGTTGCGAACGTCGTCCTCAGGGATCCCAGCCTCGACCTTGCCGACCAGGTCGGCACCGACGTCAGCGGCTTTCGTGTAGATACCGCCGCCGACACGGGCGAAAAGGGCGATAGATTCGGCTCCGAGCGAGAATCCGGTCAGGACCTCGATGGCCGTCTTGACCTGATTTGCTCCGAGGCCTGCGAACATTGCCAGAAACGCGATGAACAGCCCGCCAAGTCCCAAAACAGCCAGCCCGGCAACGCCGAGGCCCATGACCGTTCCGCCTGTGAAGGAAACTTTTAGAGCCTGTTTGAGGCTCGTTCGGGCGGCTTGGGTGGTGCGGACGTTGGCTTTGGTCGCGACGTTCATGCCGATATAACCGGCGGTCGCTGAGAATACGGCTCCGATGATGAACGCGATCGCGATCACCCAGCTCGAGTGGATCTCTTTACCGTTGACCTCATGGATCGTGCCCGAATAAGCCAGTAAAACCGCAGTGAATAGCACGAAAATGCTCAGGACTTTCCACTCGGCCTTCAAAAACGCCATCGCGCCGTCGGCGATATAGCCGGCGAGCTCACGCATGTTCTCTTCGCCCGCATCCTGCTTGCTTACCCAAGCCGATTTGATCGCCATGACGATCAGGCCCAAAATTCCCAGTGCGGGCACTACATAGATCACGTAACTGTTCATAATATGTTCTGGTAAATCTCCGAAACCGAAGGCCGTCGGCATTCGTACGGAATTGATGCACTTGTAAACATCAAAATTATCGATTATGGAGCAGTTCGATGATTAAATCAATCGCACCACGTGCAAGAACAGCGCAAAATATGCGCGCCTGAGCGCGTAATGATGCGTCCCTCAGACGTCCCAACTCCGAACCGAACACATTTTTCGCCGTACCAGAACAAGCCAATTCCGGACCGCTCAGGGACGCATTTTTCCACGATCCAGCGCCTGAATTCCCGAAAACGCCAAGATCGCCAAATGCAGCCAACGCGATGCAAGAGCGGCAAAAGCGTTCGCGCAAAAAGAATCGCCCCGATCGCCCGCCGCGACCAGCCCGAAAAAAGCTTGACTTCAATGATACTTTGTGCTATCGTTGCAACAAACGATAAGGAAATAGCAGAAGCAAAGGAGAAAGAACCACGACCAAAACCCAAGACCTAACACCCAAAACCCAAATTATATGGAATCACTAGACAGACATTGCGAAAAATTCATGGGCGGGCCTTCGGTGGCGTATTCCGAGCGGCTGCATGCGACGATCGATGCTCGGGGCAAGATATTTGTAAACGGCAAGCTTCACCAGATGATGGGCTCGCCTGAGGCGGTTTGCCTGTATTTCAACCGTCCGCGAAACATGATCATCCTCGAACCGGCCGACAACCTCAGCTCGACCGACGCCTTCAGGCTCAAACCCCAAACGCACGGCGGCAGCCGCGTCCTCTACGCAAACCCCTTCTGCAAACACTTCGGCATCCGCATCCCAACCACCGAACGCTTCATCCACCCAACCACCGACGCCACCGGCCGCCTCTACCTAAAACTAACCGAAACCGTAACCATCTCACGAACACAAAAAAGGCGTAAAAGTTTCAATTAGAGTTGCGTTTGAACGCGAATTTTGCACATAAAACAGCAAACCAATTAGATCAGTTATATTTATTGCAAATATATAAAATAGTTATTGACTTTCGCGAAGAACAGAGTAAAATTTCGAGCATAATTTCTCGAAGCGTTCACGGTTTTACAATTGAAAATTTACCTACTCCTATTTATCGGACTGATCGTTGCTGCTTTTTTTCTTCGATGGGCATCATCAAATCTCCCGCGCGTCTTGGATCCGAGGGAAATTCCAGTTGCCTTCTGGACATGGGGAAACAGAACTCCAAATTCTGAAGAGGTAGAGAGAGCAATTTCTACGGACCGCGCAAAAACTTTCTTCATTCAGGCCGGTCAGATCGACTATAAGGGCGACGGCCTAACCATGATCCGGCCGACGAAAGGCGACTTTCCAACCCAGTTGGAAGTTCACTTGGTTTACAACGCTACGCCAAGCTTCCTCAATAAGTTGGAGGATGTCGAGCCTGAAGTTTTTGGACAGTTCGTAGCCAACGCGTTCCTGTCAGAACTATCGTCGAAAAATGCCGATTTCATCAGCGGGTTACAGCTTGATCTCGATATCCCGACGCGCTTACTGCCTCGGTACGCGGATCTACTTCGACACACTCGGGCAAATCTACCGACAGAAAAACGATTGTCAATAACCGGCCTGGCAACCTGGTTGTCGTCAAACGATCTCGGATCGGTACTCGGCGAGGTCGATTTCTGGGCTCCTCAGTTCTACGGTTACGAGATACCCAAAGATCCAACCCGAATGCTCCCGATCTCCTCGATCGAGCAGATCCGAGTCGATGTTGCAGCTGCCCGTAGTTTCGGCAAGCCGTTCTACGCGGGTCTGGCAGCATATGGAATGGCCCTCCATTATTCAAGGACCAACGCTCTCGTCGAGATACGCGGAAATATTCCACTCGGAAAAGCGCTGAAATACGACGCGTTGCAGCTGGTCGAATCTGGAAGCCTTAGCAGGGACGGTGGGGCGGCCGAACGGTACTATACGTTCAAAGCTAATTACGATGTAGTGATCGATGGCTTGACGATATCGAGCGGCGAGAAGCTCGCCTTTATTCAGCCTAGCTCGTCTTCTCTTAGAAATGCCGCGAACGCCGTTCGAACGTTTGCCGGAGATAAATTAGTGGGTATCTGCATATTTCGATTCCCACTCTCGATTGACGAAACTACGCTCTCACTTAGCGAGATCGCTGCAAGCCTTCAGGATCGTCCCACAACTGTCGAGATAAAGTCAGTGGCCGAAAATATCGGACCGGGAAGATTTAGCTTGAGCATTCAAGATCGCGGTACAGCCTCATCCTTGATCGCTCGTGATGCCTTCGTCCTTGAACTTCCCGTCTCTAGTCCAGGTTTGACCCAAGTCGAATCGTATTCCGGATTCGATAGTGTTGAACCGATGTGCAGTATCGGCGATCGGATCGTTCCCTGCAGTGAGCGGCGGGCCGACATCTTGCGCTTTCGGGCTAGCTATTGGCGTCCAGGATCCACTGCTTCGGTCGAGATCAGGTCTGTTGGCGGCGAATATCAGATCGCCGACGGTGCGATCGTCTCTATTAAGGTCGACGACGGCACTGAGGTCGTTCGACCTATTAAGTTTGAAACAACGCAATTACTTTCAGGATCGAGGTAAAAAACATGTCTGTCAGCGCTAAAACGTTTTCCAGAACGCTCTGCCGTTATGGGATAGGATCGACTCTCGCACTCATCGCCGGATCGGTTATTGCCCTGGCGTGCGCATGGAGCTACACGACCGACCACTCAGTTCGATTCAATAACTATAGAACCGGCCGGGGGTTTTACCGTTTGCAACCGCTACCTATAATGTATGACGCAAAGAGCGGCCGCGAGTTGTCTGTACGCGAGTTGAACCTCGACGACGAAGGCTATCCGTTCGCAGGGGACGCAGAACAGGATAATGGGAGCGTCGAGACATGGAATGAGATCCGCAGTACTATCGACCGATCGGAATTAAAGCGGACGAAATATCTTTTGGAAAAATTTCTTGATACTACCTTAAACCGGACTATAGACGAGGATCCGGATAGACAGGCCCGGCGAAATTCTGCAGTCGATATGTTGGATGTTCTCGACGAAATTCCTAAAGGCGGATCATCCGTACGTTCTGCCAAAACTTATCTGGAAGCACGTCTTCGTTTCGACGAAGAAAAGGATATCGGCGAACAACCAGAGGCGGTCGAAGCAGGACTACGCGACAATTGGGAATACCTACGGGCAGGGGTCCTCTACCGAAACAAAAATTACCAGGACGCCCTAAAGGCCTTAGTCGACCATACGAGAAGATTTCCGACAAGCGAGAAGAACCAAGCGGTGATGTATATGATCTCGAAGATCCGAATAGAGCTAGGGTATGCGTACGATCATCCGGCTTGCGGCATTCAGGGCAATGACTATGACAGTAGGCCTTTCGAGGCGGAAGTTCAAGAGGAATGTCAGGATGAAAACTGGCATCAAGCGCTTCGAGACCTAAAGGATCTTATTAAAAAGTATCCAAACGGTCGCTATCAGAACGACGCAAAGGGATGGTTAGCGTACGTATATCGACGGGGCGGCAAGCGTGATCTAGCCTTGGCCGAATATTATCGCTTGCTTGGCCATCCAACTGACCGAAATGCGCGTCTAGAAGCAAAAAAATCGCTTCAACTGCTCGGCCACGAATACGACGATCAGACCCTCGATAGAGTTGAAGCATTAATATCTGACGATGTGAATGCATCGATGGCCTATGCCTATCACCGGATATATAACTACGCGACCGATCTGACGTACGAAACTGTGGATCGGTGGTATTCGGCCGACGATTGGTCTCAGTACGAACAGGAGAAAAAACGGGTTGCGGAGACAAAGGCTAAAGGAAGTCACGAACTAAAACGCATTGTGAGCTTCTCGTCCGCGATGATGAAACGCTTTCCAAACGCGAAAGTCAGCGGCGGATTTGTTCTTCGGATCGCTGAAGCCCAGCTCGAGCTTGAGAACTATCAGGATTCGATAAATTCTGTCCGGACCGCTCTGACATTGGGTGTCTCCGGGGAGCTTCGAGCACAGGCATTGTGGGTTGGATCCAGTGCTGAACATGCTCTCAAGCAATACTCAAGAGCGGCAAAGATGCTGAAGACGCTCATCGCTGAATATCCAAGTTCGAAGCATGTTGAAGGTGCGCGACGGTTGATCGCATTGACAGCAGAAGACACGGGAGATCTGGAATCTGCACTCGAACAATACTTGATCTTAGGGTATCGATATGATGTTGCATATTATGCCGACGTTCTAATGCCGATCGATCGACTCGAGAAATTTGCGGAGAAACGAAGCAATGATAATGAGCGAAACTATTTGAAGTACGCCGTAGGCATACGATATATGCGGGAGAGCCGATGGGAAGATGCTCGCAGACTATTTCTCGGAATAGCGACTGCAAACCTGCCGCTTCGGCAGGATTACTACGCCGACGATCATCAGTACTTTGTGAAAGAACCCAATTGGGAGAACCCTAACGAAACCAGGATCGATACGACGTGGGTAATGCAAGACTTGAAAACTATTGATCATTTCGAATACATGGAAGAATTGGTCGCTGAATCCAGAGACGACGAATCAAAGGCTGAAGCTCTGTATCAACTCGCAAGCGCATACTATCAGGCTAATAGCCTGACCTTTTATAATCCTGCATTGTGGAAGGGTGCCCGTTCCGATCTTCTTTTCGAGCTTGATTCTGGTAACAACCTCCGGCTACCAAACGAATCGCGAATGATTTTCGAGCATTTTCAAGCACACGAGACTTTCGCTCGTTCATTGCCGATCTTTTTGCAGATCGTGGATAGATATCCAAATACGAAAGTAGCAAAAGACGCTCTTTTTTCGGCAGTTGTTGCCCATGACCGGCTCAGCAGTATGAACAACTATTGGCGTGCAAGCTATTCAACTGGCATGTATGCTGGACCGCGATTAGTAACCAATGCGGACATCAATGGGCGCTTTCCAAAATTCAGGTGGCCGTTGTCACGGATAAAATGGGAGCCGGCCACACGAACTGTAAATGGTGGGAATGCCTATCCCGAACCTCCTAAAGCAGCCCCAAAGCTATCGGTGACGCAAAGAATAGAACGAAAGGTTAAGATCTACGCTACAAAAGCGAACACGTATATCGGAGACCTCGCCAAAACGATCCAAAGTGGCCTACAAGTATATTTACTTTCAACGATCTTTGCTCTGGCGCTTTATACTTACGGGAAATATCGCAGATTGACGTAACTCAGAAGGGACTGGACATGAGATCGATAGCGGTAAGTTCACATCAGCGTGAGGAGATGGTTGGGATCACTCGGGAGGTTGCCGGGCAGTTACCGGCGGGTGATGGGGTTTGTGTTTTGTTTGTGCAGCATACGACGTGCGGGCTCACGATAAATGAGAATGCGGACCCGGACGTAAAGTCGGACATGCTTGGGTTTTTGCGGCGGTTGATACCGCAATACGAGCCGAATTTTAAGCATTTTGAACACAATTCGGACACGCATATTAAGTCTTCGCTGGTTGGAATGAGTGTTACGGTGCCGTTTGAGAATGGGCGGTTATTGCTCGGGCGATGGCAAGGGATATATTTGTGCGAATTTGACGGGCCGCGAGAGCGGACGGTTTTAGTGACGGTAATGGAGAAGAAGTAACCCGAAAAAGCACGAAGGTTCACGAAAAAAGGGTTTCTGTTTTAGTGTCTTTTTTGTGTAGTTTCGTGGTTACAATGTCTTATGAGCACAGGATATTCGGGGACGCCTTTGGGTAAGAAGTTGGGGATGAAGGTTGGGATGGTGGTGGGGACTGTGAATGCCCCGGGGGATTATTTGGGGCTGGTTGAGCCTTTGCCGGATGGGGTGGTGGTTGAGGAATACTCGCAGGCGGGCCGCCTGCGGGCCGGCGGGCCGGACATCGTGCATCTTTTTACGAACGGCCGTGACGAGCTTTTTTCGCAGTTGGCGATTCTTCGCAATGTGATCAAGCAGGACGGGGCGATATGGGTTTCGTGGTATAAAAAGGCCGCAAAACTTCCGACAGAGATCACCGAAGACACAGTCCGCGAAGCCGCGTTCCCGCTCGGGCTGGTCGATGTTAAGGTCTGTGCGGTCGATGAGAAATGGTCGGGATTAAAGCTGGTTATTCGCAAACAAAATCGGATATAATACGGAGCACATTTCACGACCAGGGAGGAACTTTCACATATGAAGATCAGGCATTTTTTTTCGATGTCGATCCTATCCTTCGTCCTAGCGATACCGGCTTTGTCTCAACCGCCATCAGATTGGGGCGGGCTTGAGACTCAACGTATAGAAGTCGGAGGTTGGAGGCCGCCTCGTACGAAGATGAAGGGGCTCGATAAAGCCAGTCGGCTCGAGATCGAGAGCATTCGCAGCGTCGACGAGACTGATCGTTTGAAATTCGCAGAATTTTTGAAGGGAGACAATACCGGCGTCTTCAAACTCTTTCCTGACCAGGGCTGTGTTCAAAATGGGTTGATCAACGTTGGTGGAGATTGCACAGGTTTTGTGCTTGACAGCTCTCTTTATACTTTTAGATCCGGAAAATATGGCGGCGGCGATATCGGTTATCTGAAAGATCAATTTATAAGCAAAGGGTTATTTTCTCAGTGGATCATGGTATCGCTCGGAGATATTGCTATCGAGGATGTGACCGATGCCGCATCTTCCTGTCAAAAACTTAATTCATTATGTACCCGCCGTAACATCTGCGGAGGCTGAAGCTTCTGCCAAGCTTTTCGCAAAAGGTGTTAAGGCAGGTGGTTACGTTTACGCTGAACGCCTGGATACATCGGCCGGACCTACATTTGCCGTGAGAAAGATCGAGTTTAAGAAGGGCGGTAAAGATGTAACCTACGATACAAAATTTGGACCGTTGGACATCGAAAGAGTTCTTCGACATAAGGAACGCAAAGACACGGTATATGTTTTCCGCGTTGTTCGAAAAGACGAAGATGGAGTCTTGACGCTCGTATGGAAGCAGCTATCGCGAAAGGATGCCCCGGCGATCGTATTTCGAAAGGGCGACAAATATCCGGATCTTGGAAGCATGGATTTTTTAAGAAACTGATCAAAGCTCGCTATCAGATCCTTCGCTCATTTGCCCTCATCTCGATCGCAAAGATCGGCCAGTGAGCCTTTACTTCGTACGGGCTTCTGCAAGTAACGTGATTTAAAGTCTATTATCGCTATGCCGACGCTGGATCCGCGTGTTGACGCTTATATAGAGAAATCGAACGATTTTGCGAAGCCGATACTTCGGCACATTCGGGCTTTGGTGCATGAAGCTTGTCCGGATCTGACGGAGACGATGAAGTGGAGCTTTCCGCATTTTGATTACAAAGGGATGTTCTGCAGCATGGCGTCGTTCAAGGCGCATTGCGCGTTTGGGTTTTGGAAGCATTCGCTGATGGACGATGCGGCTTTGCCGAGCGAAAAGACGGCGATGGGCAGCTTTGGCAGAATTACGGCTGTCGCCGATCTGCCGGATGATGAGACGATGAAATCGCTCATCGTCAAAGCCGTCAAGCTCAACGACGACGGCGTGAAGGTTGTCAAAACCAAACCGGTCGCCGAGCGAAAAGAGCTGGTGGTTCCGGACATTCTGCTCGAAGCTCTCGCCCAAAACGAGGCCGCCGCAGCGACTTTTGACAAATTTCCGTACTCAAAACGAAAAGATTACATCGAATGGATAACCGGTGCCAAAGCCGAAGCCACCCGCGACAAACGCCTTGCGACCACAATCGAATGGCTCGCGGAGGGCAAAGCGCGGAACTGGAAATACGAGAATTGTTAGGAAAGCAGGCCGCCGGCCTGCAACGAAATAATAAGAAAAATACTCGCAGGCGAGCCGCCTGCGTTCCAATTATATGAGCGATCCTTTATTAGTAGCTAAAAACAACGAAGCAGAATTCTTTCTTTTGCCGCAGATGGCCAATCGTCACGGCGTTATTACGGGTGCGACCGGAACGGGTAAAACCGTGACGCTGCAGAAGCTGGCCGAAGGGTTCAGCTCGCGCGGGGTTCCGGTCTTTATGGCCGACATCAAGGGCGACCTGACCGGCGTGACGCAGATCGGCGGCGGTAATCCGAAGATCGACGCGCGTAACACGCAGCTTGGAATTACGCCGACGTTCGAGCAGTTTCCGGCGACGGTTTGGGATGTTTTTGGCAAGCAGGGGCATCCGCTGCGGGCGACGGTTTCGGAAATGGGGCCGCTGCTGCTTTCGCGGCTTTTGCAGCTCAACGACACCCAGGAAGGTGTGCTGTCGATCGCGTTCAAATACGCCGACGACAACGGATTGATGCTGCTCGATCTCAAAGATCTGCAGGCTCTGATGCAGTACGTCGGCACGAACGCTGACGAGCTGACGCTGCAGTACGGAAACGTTTCGTCGGCTTCGGTCGGTGCGATCCAGCGTGGGCTTTTGCAGATCGACGAGCAGGGCGGCGACCAGTTCTTTGGCGAACCGGCGGTCAAGCTCGAGGATTTCATGCAAAGCGTCGGCGGCAAAGGCGTATTGAATCTGCTCGCTGCCGATCAGCTCATCAACGCTCCTAAGCTCTATTCGACGTTCCTGTTGTGGCTGCTGAGCGAGCTTTTCGAATCTCTGCCGGAAGCCGGCGATCTTGAGAAGCCGAAGCTCGTGTTCTTCTTTGACGAAGCTCATCTGCTGTTCTCGGACGCTCCGCAGGCGTTGGTGGACAAGGTCGAGCAGGTCGTGAGGCTCATCCGTTCGAAGGGCGTGGGCGTTTATTTTGTCACGCAAAACCCGGCCGATATTCCTGAGAAGGTGCTTGCACAGCTCGGAAATCGCGTGCAGCACGCGCTCAGAGCCTACACGCCGCAGGAGCAGAAAGGCGTTCGTGCGGCGGCGAGTTCGTTCCGGACGAATCCGAAGATCGACACCGAAACAGTCATTACCGAACTCGGCGTTGGCGAGGTTTTGATCTCAACGCTCGACGAAAAAGGCGTGCCGACGATGGTCGATCGGGCGTTCGTCGTGCCGCCGGTCGGACACATCGGCCCGATCACGCCGGACCAGCGGCAGCAGTTGATCGCAAATTCACTCGTCGCCGGAGTTTATGAAAACGCCGTCGACCGCGAATCTGCCTACGAGTTGCTCAAAGTAAAAGCCGAAGCCAAGGCCGCCGAACAGCAGCAGATGGCCGAAGCCGAAGCCGCTGCGAAAGAAGCCGAAAAGGCCGAAAAAGAAGAAGCCCGAGCCTCAAAAAGCAGCAGCCGTAACGATTCGCTGCTCGAATCCGTCACCAAAAGCGTCGCCCGCTCCGCCAGCACCTCGATCGGCCGCCAGATCGGCAATTCGATCGTCCGCGGCGTCCTGGGCAGCATCTTTGGCGGGAAGAGTAAGAGCAGTTGGTTTTAAATTCGAGCTTGGAGGCATTTATGTCTAACGTCTTGCTTCTGGTTGGAACTGCAAAAGGCTTGTTCATCCTTCGCAGTGAAGGCGGAAAATGGTCGATCGACGGCCCGCATTTTCCCGGGCTTGCGGTTTACTCGGCGCTTTTTGATCAGCGAAAGGGGCGGAACGAGATGTGGGCGGCTCCGGCGAGCTGGCATTTTGGGGCTGAGCTTTGCCGGAGCGTCGACATGGGCAAAACCTGGGATCAGCCGGAGAAGCGGCGGATCAAGATGCCTGCGAATACGAAGCAATCGCTCGAAAATATCTGGCAGATCGCCGCTGGCGGTGACAATGATTCGCTGTACGTCGGCGTAGCTCCGGCGGCTTTGTTCGAATCGCATGATCGCGGCGAGACGTGGAAACTGAACAGCGGCCTCTGGAAACATCCGCATCGTAAGAAATGGACACCGGGTTTCGGCGGGCTCTGTCTGCACACGATCGTTACTGACTCGAAGAACAAAGACGACGTGAAGATCGCGATCTCGACTGGCGGCGTGTACCAGTCGGCGGACGGCGGCAGCAGTTGGAAGGTCACAAATAAAGGCGTGAAAGCCTATTTCCTGCCCGATCCATATCCCGAATTTGGCCAGTGCGTTCACAAGATCGCCCGGCATCCGAAAAAGAAAAAGACGTACTTCCTGCAAAATCACCACGGCGTTTATCGCAGCCGCGACGGGGCTGAAACCTGGGAAGAGATCGAGGAAGGCTTGCCGTCGAATTTTGGATTCGGCCTGACGGTCAGCGAATCGGGCTCGGTTTTTATCGTGCCGCTGCAGGCAGATGCTCAGCGGTTCACGTGCGACGGGAAACTCCGCGTTTACCGCAGCCGCGACGACGGGAGATCGTGGGACGCGTTGACCAAAGGATTGCCGCAGAAGAATGCCTATGAAGTAATTCTCCGCGACGCGATGGCGTCGACGGGCGACAATATCTTTTTCGGGACGAAAAACGGCAAGCTTTTCGGTTCGACCGACGACGGCGACACCTGGAAGTTGATCGAAGGCTCACTGCCCGAGATATGTTGCGTTAAAGCATACTCGATCTAGTTTTTATGGCGGTCACCGTTCATCTCAGCGGCCATCTGAAAGCGTTCTCAAACGGCCAGGTCGAGGTCGATCTGCCGGGCGAATTTGCGACTGTTTCCGATGCACTAGCGGCACTTTGGAAGGTGCAGGCAGGGCTTCGCGACCGCGTGTTGAATGAACAGGGCGAGATACGACAGCATGTCAACATCTTCGCCGGAAATGTCGATATCAAACGTAAAAAAGGCCTCGCTACGGTTTTAAACGCGGACTCCATCCATATTTTCAACGCTGTAAGCGGCGGCTGAAATCCACGACCATGATCCAACCACGCGAACTCAGGAAAGAACGTCCGATGAAGCTCTCGGAAGGCGTCTGGTCGACCACGACAAAGGTCTGGGAAATTCTTTCCGCGAGTGCCGTAGGCGACCTCGCGATCGTCAAACAGCTCGGTGGCGAATGTCCGCAGCTTTTATATGCTCAGTTCAACTACGCTCCGCCAATACATTTTGCGGTTCGTGAGGGCCATGTCGAGTTGGTCAAATTCCTCCTGGATAACGGTGCTCACGATCCTGGTTACGGGATCTATCCATTTCTCGACAGCCTGCAAACCGTAGCGGGTGATCGCGGTTTTACCGGGATCGTCGAAATGCTCGATGAATACCAGGCGGACACAAGCAAACACCGTTTTAAAGGCGATAACGGCGAGATCGATTACCAGCGATCCGACGAAGAGACACGCTTTGAAAAAGCTGTGGATGCGGAAAATTATGAGGAAGTAAAGGATATCCTCGATCGCCATCCCGAATTTGCATTGGACGATTCGTTCTTCTGGAGCGAGGGGATTTTGCTCTTTGCCGCAAAAGAAAACAACCGCAAGATGGCAGATCTGCTGATGAGCTATGGTGCCAAGGTGCCTTCGCTGCTGAAGTGGACGCAGTTCTATTATTTCGAACGCCTCGACGGAGCGACCTACATGATCGAAAACGGAATGGACCCGAACACGATGAGCTATCAGCGTGTCACGATCCTGCACGACATGGCACAGAAAGGCTCGATCGAGAAGGCAGAGCTTCTTCTCAAACACGGAGCAGATATCGATCCGATCGACTTAGCATACCAGTCCACGCCGCTCGGGCTTGCTGCGCGTTGGGGAAGAGTGGAAATGGCCGAGTTCTTGATGTCCGCCGGAGCGGATCCGAGAAAAGGTGGCGCCGCGTGGTCGACTCCGATGGCTTGGGCATCTGCGAAAGGAAATAGCGAGATCGAAAAATTACTGAGATCTGTTAAGGGCTGATCAGCGTGACGGATGGAAAATATCTTCTAAATCGTCGCGGGTCTCGTGTGAGAATTTTGTATCCGGCAACAGCCGCGTGGGCACCGATAAAAAAATCGGGTAATGTTGCCGCCCGAACACCTCCGCGACTTCGATACGCCAGATGGGCTTTTGCTGCCATAAACGCCGCCGAAAAGGGCAGGGCACGGCGATGGTAGATCTCTGGGGGGAAAATGTCGTCGAATTGATCAGGTGTTTCAAATCTGATCGACACCTCGGCGTAAATTATTGGATTTATTGCCAGTTCCGAAGAATCTGCGGCGGCCGCAAGGTGCGACTTCGACCATACGTGCCATTCTGAATCAACGTCATAGAGGTCAAGCAACACGTTGCTATCGATCATAATCATCTTCGCCCCAGCCTCTCGTTATAGCCATTATCTGGTCCGTCGTCAGATCCAGATTGATCGTTGCTTTCCCTATCGCTCGCTGCACGATTTGTTCACCGCGGCTCAATGTTCCATTCTTCTTCGGGGCTTTGACAATATTCACAGAGTCGCCATCGACCACAAAATCGACCTCGGAACCAGGGAAAATACCGAGTTTTTCCCGGATACCACGCGGAATGGTCACCTGACATTTAGATGTGAGTTTCATAGTAATACTCCAGTAAGTAATACTAGTGTTTTCGTTCTAATAGAGCAAATATTTTTGCCGATCTATTGAGAAGTTCGCGATCCCTGCCTTCCATGACGCCTCGATCAGATCCAGCGGCGTGCCTTCTTCGATCGCACCGCGGATCTTGTCGGTGCCGCAGACGACGTCGAAGGGATTTTTGTCGAATTCGTATTCGTAGGCGTTTTGTCGCCATTGGAATTGGTCACGGTACATTTCGTAGGCGGTTTTGACCATGGCGATGCCGGCGATGACGGGCGTGAAGGCTTCGCGGTCGGTGACGTGGATCTGGATGCCGCCGCAAGTTTCGCCTTCGAATTCGCAGAAGGTTGGGCGAAAATAGGCGTGGCGAAACTTTACGCCCTCAAAGCTGAACGCGTTCAGCTCCTCAGCCCACGCATACGGATCGATGAACGGAGCTCCGTTGAGATGGAACGGCAGCGTTGTGCCGCGGCCTTCGCTGAGCTCGGTGCCTTCGAGATGGACGGTCGCGGGAAAGACGACGCAAGTGTCGACGGTCGGGATGTTGGGGCTCGGCAGCACCCACGGCAGACCGGTTTGGTCGCCCCACATTTCGCGGCTCCAGCCGCCCATTTTTACAACGGTCAGGTCGCAGCCGATGCCGAAATGATCGTTGAACATCAGCGCGAGTTCGCCGATCGTCATACCGTGACGTGTTGGAAGTTCAAACTGGCCAACAAATGATTTGAAACCGTCTTCGGTAATGTTACCCTCGACCGCGTTGCCGTTGATCGGATTCGGGCGGTCACAGATGACGACCTTTTTGCCGTATTTTTTGGCGGCACGCATGCAGTTCGCCATCGTGTAGACGAACGTATAGATGCGGCAGCCGACGTCCTGTAGATCGACGACAATGACGTCGACGTCCTTGAGCATTTCTTCGGTCGGTTCGCGAACTTCGCTGTACAGCGAATAGACCATTTTGCCGGTTCGCGGATCGTTGACGTGCGGCGTTTCGATCATGTTGTACTGAACGTCGCCGCGAATGCCGTGCTGCGGACCGAAGAATGTGGTCAGCTCAAATTCCGTCCGTTCATTAAAAGCGTCCGCCGCGTGAGCAAATGTGTCGGGCAAGATAGACGCCTGATTACACACGAGCCCAACACGCTGGCCGCGAAGCAGGCCGATTTTGTCCGAAAGAAGACGTTCGATACCGAGGATTGTTCTATACATAGCAGATAAGAATGGAGCCACGAAAGGTCACGAAAAATCACCAAAAAGATCTATATAGATTTAGTGTTTCTTTCGTGTATTTTAGTGGTTACTAACAAACTCTAACAGCAAAATAGCCCAAGCGAGGTGCCAGGGCTATTTTAATTTAAATTTTGATCAAAAACTAAACTTCGACGGTCTCGGCGTCAGGTGCGTTTTTGATGACGGATGCGATACCGTTTTCCATCGACGCGACCGATTCGTACATTTCGCTCTTGCCGATGACCTGGCCGTTGCCGGCTTTGAGGTTGAAGTACGGTTTGCCGTTCGACGATTCCTTGCGTTCAAAACGGCCGTCGTCACCGCCATTTTTCTGAACCGAAGCGATGCCGTTCTCAGCGGCGGCTTTCGATTCGTACATTTCGCTCGAAAGGATGATCTGGCCATTTCCGGCCTTTAGGTTGAAATGATATTTGCCGTTTGCGGCGACCTTAAGTTCAAATTTACCTGCCATGATATTTGTCTCCTTAACAAAAAATAACTAGAACAACCCCGTGAAAATACAACTATTTACAGCGATTACACTATCGCACAGCCTGCGTTTTCCCGCAAGGAAACTTACTCGATAAAATCATTCGGCATGTCACGCGGTTCGAGGTTATTTCGCGTGATCACGCGGGCACAGCCGTTCCAACGCAGGATCGCGTCGTCATTTCCTGCGGGCCGCATAGCCTCTGCGGTTTCGAAGCAATCCATCGCCTGGCGAAACAGCTCGAACGCGCCAATGCCGTTCTTTGCCAACACTGCCTTTGCCCGGCGTTCGTACGTAATGCCGGTGTAATAGGTGCGTTCGTAATCGCTCTTGATCCGGGTAATAAATTCTGTCACACGAGCATCGCCGATCGCGTAATCTTTGCCAAATCGATCGCTCATCGCGAGCACGAGATTTTTAAGTGCTTCCTGATTTTCTGGTTCGATAGCAAGGATGTCGAGATAGATGCTCTCGGCGGCCCCGGGTTCGTTGAGCAGGCGATAGCGATTGGCTTTTTCGAGAGCGGCCGGGATCGCTTCCGTATGTAATGGTTTTAATTCGAACATGTTAGTTCTCCTTCGAGAGAGCTACTGATTCGCGGGAGCAAACTCTTTTTCAAGCCGCCGCCATTTTACATAGCCCATTATTCCACCAAACAGTGTTCCGTGTAAAAAGAACGTCACCCACGTACGCGTCGCCGTGAAATACTGGCCAAAGTCTGACCTTCGTCGGCGAGCAAAAAGTAGCCAACAACCTGCAGGACTACGGCAAACGGGCCGCCGGTAAAAACCACTCCATCGATCAGCAAAAATTTTACGAGCCCGTTCTTTCTCTTTTCTAACCAGGTCTCACGCGTATAACTCACTTTTTCCTAAACAGCTTAACGAGCTTACCGATCGGGTCGTAATGTTCGTCAACCACTCGCTCCTTTAGTGGAATGATAGCATTATCTGTGATCGTAATGTGCTCGGGGCAAACCTTTGTGCAGCATTTTGTTATGTTGCAATAGCCGATGCCGAAAAGCTCTTTCAGATCCTCCGTTCGGTTTTCCGTATCGAGCGGATGCATCTCGAGTGCTGCGGTGTAAACCAAAAATCGCGGGCCGATGAATTCGGCATGTTTCTCATGATCGCGAAGCACATGGCAAACATCCTGACACAAATAACACTCGATGCATTTGCGAAATTCCTGCACGCGGTCGACGTCTTCCTGCTGCATCCGCCACGTTCCGTCCTCGACGTCAGGTTTACGCGGTTTGAATTTCTTGATACGTTTCTTGACCTCGTAATTCCATTTGACGTCGGTGATCAGATCTTTGATTGGCGGAAAAGCACGCATCGGTTCGATGGTCACCGGCTCGTCAAGCGGGATGGTATCGAGCCGCGTCATACACATCAACTTTGGCATGCCGTTGATCTCAGCCGAACATGAACCGCATTTGCCGGCCTTGCAGTTCCAGCGGCAGGCCAGATCCGGAGCCGATTCAGCCTGTATCTGATGCACCGCATCCAGCACAACCATCCCCTCGGTCACATTGGTTTGATAGTCCACCAACTCCGCCGTCTCACGTCCGCCACGTCTGATACTAAATGTTGCTTTCATATTGGAACGCAGGCTGCCAGCCTGCGTGTGTAAAACTCGCAGGCTGGCAGCCTGCGTTCCGCCTTTAACCCATTTCCTCGATCACCTTTTTCAACTCGTCCGGCATTTCGGGGATCGGGATCTGTGAAATTGCCATTGCTCCGTCTTCGGTCTTTTTGAGTGAGAAGTTGAACTTCGCGAATTCCGGGTCCTTTGCCTGGAAGTCTTCGCGGAAATGGCCGCCGCGGCTTTCCCGGCGTTCGATCGCGGCTCGGGTTACGGCTTCGCTGACGATGAGCAGGTTGTGCAGATCGAGAGCGGTGTGCCAACCAGGGTTGAAATCGATGTTGCCGGGAACGAAGGTCTTTGCCGCACGGTTTCGCAGGATGTCGAGTTGGTTCAACGCCTCGATCATCTCGTCGTGGGTGCGAACGATACCGACGTTTGCCTGCATCATTTCCTGCAGGTCATGCTGGATCGTGTACGGGTTTTCGCCGCCTTCGCGTTCGAACGGTTCGAGGGCCGTTTTTGCTATCCTCGCGATCTGTTCGTTGTCGATCGTACCGTGGCCGTTCTCTTTGGCAAAGATCGCGGCGTATTCACCCGCACGTTTGCCGAAAACGATCAGATCCGAGAGCGAATTGCCGCCGAGACGATTCGCACCGTTGATCCCGGCCGCGCATTCGCCTGCTGCAAAAAGGCCGGGCACAGTCGATTCCTGCGTGTCGGCATTTACGCGAATCCCGCCCATGACATAATGCGTTGTCGGCCCGACTTCCATCGGCGTGGTCGTTATGTCGAGGTTCGCGAGCTGCATGAACTGGTGATACATCGACGGCAGCTTTTTCTTGATGTGCTCCGGAGCGTTCTGTTTCTTTTCCTTGATCCACGCGATGTCGAGATAAACCCCGCCGTGCGGCGAACCGCGTCCGGCCTTGACCTCACGCATGATGCAGCGGGCGACGTGGTCGCGGGTCAGGAGTTCGGGCGGACGGCGGGCGTTTTTGTCGCCTGTGACATATCGCCAGCCTTCTTCCTCGGTGTCGGAGGTTTGGTCTTTGTAATTGTCCGGGATGTCGTCGAACATGAAGCGTTTGCCTTCGCTGTTCTTGAGGATGCCGCCTTCGCCACGGACGCCTTCGGTCACCAGAATCCCGCGAACCGACGGCGGCCAGACCATGCCGGTCGGGTGGAACTGGATGAATTCCATATCGATCAGCTCAGCTCCAGCGTCGTACGCGAGAGCGTGGCCGTCGCCCGTTCCTTCCCAACTGTTGCTCGTGATTTTATACGCCCGTCCGATTCCGCCTGTAGCGAGAACCAACGCCTTGCACTTGTAAATGCGGAAACGCCCGTGCTCACGCTCGTAAGCGAGACAGCCAACCACGCGGTCGCCGTCTTTCAACAGCGAAAGCACGGTGACCTCCATATAGACCTCGATGCCCTGATGGATGCCATGATCTTGTAATGTTCTGATCAATTCAAGCCCAGTGCGATCGCCGACGTGGGCGAGTCGCGGATAGCGATGACCGCCGAAGTTTCGCTGGTTGATGCGACCGTCTGGTGTACGGTCGAAAACCGCTCCCCAGCTTTCGAGTTCACGAACACGATCAGGAGCTTCCTTAGCGTGCAACTCGGCCATTCGCCAATTGTTGACGTACTGGCCGCCGCGCATCGTATCGGCGAAGTGCACCTTCCAGTTATCGCGATCGTCGTTATGCCCCATCGCCGCCGCCATCCCGCCCTCGGCCATGACGGTATGAGCCTTGCCAAGCAAAGACTTGCAGATCAGACCGACGCTCACCCCCGAGCCCGAAGCCTCAATAGCCGCACGCAAACCTGCCCCACCGGCCCCGATGACGATAACGTCGTGTTCAAAAATTGGATAATCTGTCATGTTGGAACGCAGGCTGCCAGCCTGCGTGGAATTCTCACTCGCAGGCTGGCAGCCTGCGTTCCACTAAAAAAATCTGAAATCCTTCCAGACGCCCATCGAGCACATCCGCACGTAAATATCCGAGAAACCTACGACAAACAAGCTGATCCACGCGAAAAGCATGTGTCTTTTGTTCAATGAACTCACGCATCCATACGCTTTCTTTCGGATTGGTTTGTTGGACAATACGTCGTAAACGCCTCCAACGAGATGACGTAGGCTGTGGCAGCTTAATGTGTAGAAGCCGAGGCAGAAGACGTTGGCGGTCAGGACGATCGTACCGACGCCGATGCCGAAATGCTGCTTGCCGTCGGCACCGAGAAACCACATTGCGTTCCAAGCGTCGTAGGCGAGGAAGAACAGGAATATCAGAGCCAGATACAGGAAATAGCGATGGATGTTCTGAATGATCAGCGGGAACCAGTTTTCGCCGCGATAGCCTTTGCGCGGTTCGCCGACGGCACAGGCGATCGGGTCGGCCCACATGGCTTTATAGTAGGCTCCGCGATAGTAATAGCACGTAAACCTGAATCCGCCGGGTGCCCATAGGATCAATAGTGCGGGCGAGAACGGCAGCCACGACGGCAGCCAGCTTGGCGGCGGGCCGAAGAGTGCGTGAGGCGAATTTCCGAATATCTCAGGCGAGTAGAAAGGTGACAGGTAGTTGCCAAAGCTGTAATGCTGGCCCTGAAACGCTGCCCACGTCGAATACAAAACGAACGCGCCAAGCCCAATGAAGGTCAGCACGGGTGCGACCCACCAGTTGTCCTTGCGCATCGTCTGACCAAATCCTCGCCGCTGAATCGAAACCAGATTAGATGCCATAAAGACGAACCTGCTGCTTATACGAGAATAACCAAATTGTATGCTAAGAAAGTTGCTAAAATTTACGCGAAAACGGCTGGTAAGTCAAGGTTTTGTAGCGGCAAGAAGAATTTACGGTAGATGAACGCGGATGACCGCAGACAGTCGAAGAATTTTATTCATCTGTGTCTATCTGCGTTCATCTGCGGCCAATAATTTGCCTAAAATAGCAAAAGCAGATCGCGGTCTTCGGCTGAGACGGCGGGAATTGCTGATAGTTCGGCCTTGAATTTGTCGTCGCGGTATTTGTCTCGGGCCTTTCGCATCTGGTCGTAGAGGCGTTCGCCGAGGAGCGGTTCGATCTGCTGGTATTCCCATTTTTTCTTGCCGTCGGCGAATGGATACAGCCAGTCGAACGCCTTGCGAATGCTGCGGCCGTCGGCGGTCTGATAATTCCAGAGATCGATACCGATCGAATCGCCGATCAGGGCGAGTTCGACAAAGCCGCCGAGGTTCATCGTGCTGTAGCTCCAGGCTTTTGTGCGTTCGAGCTCGAGCGGCTGCTTGCCATCGGGCTCGATCTGTTTGGCGATGCGGTTTGTTTTTGCACCTTCGATCAGTTTTCTAGCGATCTCGGGTTTGCCCGCGAATAAAGCAAATGACGCGACCTGTGCGTCGTAGATCGTGCCGTGGTTATTCTTCGCCGCAGCTTCGTCCTTGCCGTTTTTGCTTTCGGTGAGCCACGTGACGTATTTGCCAAACCACGTTTCGAGGCCGGTTTGATCGTCTTTCGTCCAGGCTTTCGAGCCCGCGAGCAATCCGATCGCATCGACGACGCGGATCAGCCCGTGCGTTTCGATAATGCCGATGCCGCGACCGTCATTCAGGCCCGGAATCGCCTGGGCGTACGTGAGATGCGGGTTCATTTTGGTCTTAGCGTCGAGAAACCACATCCGCAGGATCGTTGCCGCACGCGCCGCGTATTCTTCCTTGCCGGTGAAATAATAGCCTTGGGCGAGCGTATCGACGGTTTTCACCATATCGTCCATCAGCGTGTGATCGGGATATTGCAGGATCTCGGGATTCCTTTCGCCGTCTTTTCGTATATAGGGAAAACCGGTTTTCGTATCCGGATTTTTCCAGAAATACGGCGCTTGGCTCATGTAATCGTGCTTGTCACCGCTAGGCGGAGCAGCGGTCTTCGACGTGACCGGAGCGATCTCGACCTTCATGGCTTTGTCAGCGTCAGAGGTCAATCGCTTGATAGGACGTGCATATTGAGCAGCGGTTTTTGGATCGAGAACCGCCTTTCGGCGGTCCTGCAAGGTTTTAGAGTTCAGGACGAAAACCCGAGGAGCCTTGTCTGCCTGAGCGAAAACAGAAGAAAATAAAACAAACAGCGAAAGAACGAGCGAAAAGGTTTTGACCATGATCGAATATGCCCCCTTGGAAAAACTTAACTATTTCGAACGTACGAACTTGCCGTCCTTCCAGACGAGATCATAGAGTTTTTTGCCTTTGTACCAATCCTGGCCGTTTTCGTCCTTGGCAAAAACCTCAACCGTCGTGCCTTTTTGGGGCAGTTCGTAGATGAATTTCTCTTTGTTATAACCTGCGATCGTCGAACGCGAAACGTCGGTCCACTTTCCGGCTTTGTAATCGAGAAAAACTGTCCACGGCGTATCTTCAACGCCGCCCTCACCGTAGGTGTAAAACCCGATCAGGTAACTGCCGTTCGGGCGTTTAAAAAGCGTTAACGCAAACCCTTCCTGCGCAGCATCGCCAAAGCCGCTGATGTAACCGTTCGCTGGGTCATCGACCTTGAGATAACGTTTCAAATATTCGGTCTTTTGCTTCGATCTCGGCATTGACATACAGCAATCGAGGCTGAAATATTTGTCCGGCAATGCCAGAAAGAAATCGCGAGCGGTCTTCGGCGTTTTTGACTGCGCCGAAATGCCGATCGCGAGAGCCAACATGATGACGAACGCGGCTGCGAACTTTGATCTCGTATTCTTCATATTTAGACGTCCAAAAATTGAAAATAGCCTTATCTTTATCTGCCAAAAAATTTTGTCAGCTCGAGCAATCGTTCGGCGGTCGCTTCGGTTAATTCGCCGGGCTTCAGCCGCCAGGACCAGTTGCCATTGGCGGTTGCCGGTGTGTTCATGCGGGCTTCACTTCCAAGTCCGAGCAAATCTTGGGCTGGAATGATCGCCGTATTCGCGGTCGATCCGAGAAGTGTGCGGATCATGTCCCAATGTATCTCGCGGCCGTTCGAACGCGTGTATTCGCGGCAATGCTGACGAGCTTTCTTGTCGGCTTTTTTATACCAACCGGCGGTCGTATCGTTGTCGTGGGTTCCGGTGTAAGCGACCGAGTTTCGGATGAAGTTGTGCGGCAGGTCGCGGTTGTAGGCATCGCCGCCGAAGGCATATTGCAGGATGCGCATGCCCGGAAAATTGAACGCGTCGCGGAGCTCCTCGATCGCGGGAGTCATGGCTCCGAGATCTTCGGCGATAACGGGCAGCGAGCCGAGCCTGCGGTTGAGTACCGTAAAAAGCTCGCGGCCAGGAACGTCGTTCCATTTGCCGTTCTCAGCCGTTTCGTCGGTGCCGGGAACTTCCCAGTTTCGCGAAAATCCGATGAAATGATCGAGCCTGACGATGTCGACCGTCTCAAGCGTGAACGCGATCCGAGCGGTCCACCAGCCGAAATCGTCCTTGAGCATCGCTTCCCAATCGTAGATCGGATTTCCCCAGAGCTGGCCGGTTTTTGAGAAATAGTCAGGCGGAACGCCGGCCACAACTTTTGGCGAACCATCCTCGTTGAGCTTAAATTTGCTGCGGTTGCACCAAACGTCTGCCGAATCGAGAGCGACAAATATCGGAATGTCACCGATGATGCGAATGCCTTTTTCATTCGCATAACGACGAAGCGAGAGCCATTGGCGAAAGAAGAGATACTGGTAAAATTTCTCAGCCCTGATCTCGCGGGAAAGCTGTGATCTGACCACGTCGAGAGCCGCTGGGTCACGGAGTTTGAGCGGTTCGCTCCATTGGAACCACGCCGCATTATCGTGCGACGTTTTAAGTGCCATAAAAGCGGCGTAATCATCGAGCCACCAGGCATTTGAGCGAGAAAAGTAGTCAAATTCATCACTCATCGCCGCATTCGGCGTCGCGGAAAATGTCTCGAACGCAGCCGTGAGGATCTGTTTTTTCCAGTTCCCGACACGTTCGAAATCAACGTGATCTTCCGGAAAACTTTCCGACGGTTCGGCGTTTTCGATCAGGCCGTCGGCGGCGAGCTTTTCAGGCGAGATGAGCAGCGTGTTTCCGGCAAATGCCGAATATGCCGAGTATGGCGAATTTCCCTGTCCCGTCGGGCTGAGCGGCAGGATCTGCCACAGTTTTTGCCCGGCTTTTTCGAGTAGGTCGACGAATTTGAACGCTTCGCTGCCGAGATCGCCGATGCCGTATTTGCCCGGCAGTGACGTCGGGTGAAGCAGTATTCCGGAAGCTCGGGAAAACATTTCGGCCATAGTCAGTTCAATATCGGATTCAGCGGACCGTCGGCAGGTTCGCCGGTTGAAATGCCGTTAAGCCACGCGTTCAGGTCAGCTTGCTGGTGTTTGTTTTCGGGTCTCGCGATCCTGGCTCCGTCCGCAAAATATATGATCGTCATTATCTCACGAAGCCGGTTCGAACGATTACTGTCAGCAGAATGTATCGTCGTCCCCAGATGAAAGGTCGCATCGCCCGCCGCCATTTTGTCGGCTTTGGCGACCAGATAAGCCTTTTCCTCAAGATATCTCGCGAGAATATCGTCGCTTTCGTCCGAAATGGCAATGTTTTCAATTACAGCATCGCGATGTGACCCGGATGCGAACGTGATCATACCCATTGTTTCGTCTATATCAACGAGGGGCATCCACATTGTAATAGTTCGGTCTGTCGCGAGCGGCCAGTAGTATTGATCCTGATGCCACGGCGTAGCTCCGCCGCCCGGCTCTTTGAATAAGGCCTGGTCGTGGTACAGACGAACACGTTCGACACCAAGCAGATCGGCCGCGATCTGGGCAAACCGGCGTGCGAATACGAAAGCTTTCACAACGTCATCGACTCGCCACAGATTGGTCGTTTGCAGGAACGCTTTGCCGTAGGTGTCACGCTCGTCGAGATCTCGCGTTTCGGCGTTGTGACGAAAACTTGCCTGATGTATCGCCGGTGCGAAAGCTGCGATCTCTTTCGCGGTCAAGACCGATCTCAGCAGTACATGGCCATCGGCTTGAAACCCTTTGCGGTCAACCTCGCCCAATTGGTAATTGCCACACAGATCCATACAAAATGGTGTAGAGATATTATCTTTCAGCTCTATGAAAACGACAACTTTTTCTCTGAGTCCGGGTGGGCTGAATAAAGTTCGGCTATGTGCTATAAATGACACTAAATTGGAAACTTTTAACGTATACAAGAATTTGGCGTGGCTAAACGAGGTGTCGTTTAACGACGCGGTCAGTGTTTTTTTGTCCTGCAGCGGCTCAGAAATGTGGGCGCGGCGAATGGCTGAATTCCGTCCGTTTGCAATGCTGGAGAAACTTTATGAAACGGCCAGTTCACTTTGGTTTGCATTGCCAAGAGGAGAATGGATCGCAGCATTCTCGTGTCTCGAACCGCATTTTGCCGACGAATCTCTCATTGAGGAGGCACGCTTGTATAAGGAGAAATTCGGGTTTATATTTGTCGTGTTTCCTAATAGTAAAACTTCCAAGGAGATGCTCGCGATATGCCGGGCACGATTTGGGAACTCAGTTGAGACGGAGCTTCAGATAGCGGCAGAAGAGCATTGGAAGATGCTAGAACGCGAGCTGGATAAACTTTTAGAAAAATGAGCGCGATCACAACATACATCTTGGACACGACGTCGGGTCGACCCGCCGCGGGGATCGCGGCAGTTCTCGAACGCAAGACACACACAGCCGGATGGCAGGCGATAGCCGAAGGTATAACGGACGCCGACGGAAGGATAAACGACCTACTCGAGCCAAAAGACGTGTTTTTGCCGGGGCATTACCGCTTAATATTTGAGATCGGGCCGTATTATTTGCTGAAAAGCATCGAATGTTTTTTTCCGCAGATCACGATCAGTTTTGCGGTAAAAGATGCAATGCAGCATTACCACGTTCCGCTTCTGCTGAGCCCGTTCGGTTATTCGGTCTATCGCGGCCGCTAGTAATTTCCTGATGAAAACAACACTTCCAGCTGAGATGGTCGAAAGGATCTCTGCGCGACTGAGCCCCGCTCTTTCGTCCGCTTTAAACAACGACGAACGGCGGCAGCCTGTTCACACCGTCTACGGCGGAGCACACCTTTTCAAAGCAGAAACGACGACAAAACTCGGTTCGATCGCCCGCCGCTCATTTGAAGTATACGCGGCCGATCAACGCGTTTTCGCGTCCGTTTTTGGACTCCGACACGATCTCGCTGCGAACGTCTATGCACGTATTAAAACCAAACTCGAAACTCAACCGGTCGAAGATCTCAGGATCGATTTCGAAGACGGCTACGGGATAAGGACCGACAAAGACGAGGACGCTCACGCGGTTTCCGCCGCAATGGAAACCGCAAAATCGATGAAAAACAGTTCGCTGCCGCCGTTTTTCGGGATCAGGATCAAATCCTTTAGCGAAGAGACCATCGACAGGGCAATACGAACGCTCGATATTTATCTGACGTCTCTCTGCGATCAAACATCCCGTCGCCTGCCGGAAAATTTCGTCGTAACGCTGCCAAAGATCGTCTCACCCGAACAGGTCGCGGCACTGGCTGAGATTCTATCGAGCGTGGAGAAGCGACTTGAAATTGCTAGCGGAGAGATAAAGCTCGAGATCATGATTGAAACCGCTCTGTCTATAATTGGCACCGATGGACGATCTGCTCTTCCGGCTCTAGTCGCCGCAGCCGACGGTCGATGCACGGGAGCGCATTTCGGAGCGTTCGATTACACCGCAGACTGCGGAATTACGGCCCAATACCAAGATCTGCGGCATCCAGCGTGCGATTTCGCGCGAAACATGATGCTTGTGTCTCTCGCAAACAGCGGTGTTCATCTGTCGGACGGCGTCACGACGACAATGCCGATCGGTCCGCATCGTGGCGATGATCTTTCTGCCGAGCAGTTGGCCGAAAACACAGCTGCGGTCCACTCGGCGTGGCGGCTGCACTATGACAATTGCCGCTGGGCCCTGCAAAATGGTTTTTATCAAGGCTGGGATCTGCACCCGGCACAATTCCCGGCACGTTACGCGGCGGTCTACGCATTCTTCCTCGAAGGCCTCGACACTGCATCTGAACGTCTGAAAAACTTCGTCGACAAAGCCGCACGGGCAACGATGACCGGGAATAATTTCGATGACGCTGCGACGGGGCAGGGACTGCTCAACTATTTCATCCGGGCGATGAACTGCGGGGCGTTGACGGAAGAGGAAGCCATGGATCGGTCAGGACTTTCGATCGAAGACCTTCGCTCGGGCTCTTTCGCGCAGATCATCAAAAAATAATCGCAAGAATCTTTACAGGCTCCGTTCAATAAAACAACAGCAACTGCTGAGTTTTATTGATACGGAGTTTTAATATGCCTAAATTCGACAGCCCTTTGGACAATGTAAAGATCGCGAGCCCGTGTTCGGCGGATTGGAATGAGATGTACGGTGACGAGCGGAAACGCTTTTGCGGCGATTGTAAGCTGAACGTTTACAACCTGTCGGGAATGACAAAGACCGAGGCCGAATCGCTGATAATCGGAGCCGAAGGGCGGCTTTGTGTGCGATTTTATCAACGTGCTGACGGCAGCGTGATCACGAACGATTGCCCGGTCGGCTGGGCCGGCGTGAAGCATCGCACACGCGTGTTCGCGACAGCTGCGGCTTCAATGCTTGTGGCTATTCTAACGGGCGTGTTTTTCGTATCGCTCTTTGCCAAACAGCGTAGCGTTGTCGTGGGTGAGATGATCCCGTACGCAACTCCAACACCGGAACCGCGGCCGCTGATGGGAGCCATTGCCGTCACCCCTAACGTGAACCCCAACGACACGCCGATTATGGGTAAGATCGCGGTGCAGCCGACGAAAAAGAAAAAGACGATGACCGAGGTCAAGGGCGAGATCGCTCCGAATGAAGTTCGCCGGACAATGTAGTTGCTAGTTTTTCACGTAGTAACCCTGCCGTGAACGCAGCCGAAGGCCGTTCACATTTTGCAGCCCGACGTCGAGTTTGACGAATTTGTTTATCGGGAACTCGGCGTCGGAATAATACTGAATAAGGTACTGAGCGCGCAGTTCGCTCGCCAACTGCTTAAAGATCCGCAGAAGCGTTTCTTCATTGCGTTTTGCGTTGACGTTATTTTGAAGCGGGTCTTTCATAGTGGTCGAGAGAAACTTCGGTAGAAATGCCGTCCCGCCCGTGTCACCCGAAAATCTATCCATTCCAGCCTGAGCCCGTTTGCTGATCTTGTTCAGCTTGTACGAATCGCCCGCCGGATTTATCACGTAAAAGACCGAGTCAGCATTCTGCAGATCGCGAAGGATCTGTTGCTGAGCCTTCAAATGAGCCGCGTCGGTTTTTGCCGCCAGCTGATTTAGCTTGTCCGGCGTTATGCCGTTCACGTCGATGTCACGATAATTTGCTTTCTCCGCATCGCGGGTCAGGTCGCTCCAATTGTCTTCGCCGTCGGTGAGTGCGACGATCACGCGGCGGCTGCGGACGGGAGCATTCTTTTGCAGATATTTTGCGGCGACCGAGACGGTATCGTAAAACGCGGTGAATTTTCCGGAAGGCGTGATCGAACGAACGCGGATCGCAGCCTGTGTCGCATTTTCTCTGGCCATCGCGGATATTGGCTTGTCGCCGATAAGGAAAATCGTGGCTCGGTCGTCCGGCTTCATTACTGTTTCCAGGAACTGCGCGGCGGCCTTGATCTCGAATTCGAATAGCGGATTCACACTTCCCGACACGTCGACTAGGAGGGCGATCTCAAGCGGAGTCGCCTCGGCATTAGTGACCTGATCGATCGTCTGCGGCTTTCCATCCTCGCCGACGCGGAAATTTTCTGCCTTTAGCCCAAGCACCGGTTCGCCGCTCGCGTCAGTTACCGAAACGGGAACAACGACCAGCCGCGAATCGACCTTGATGACGTCATCATCGATCTTGGGCGTCGGTGTCGGCGTTTGAGAATAGACGGCTGAGCAGCAAAGGATTAAAAACAGGCCAAGGATAGTCGATCTACGCATATCGGAACTCCGCTGATGCAAAAAGTTAAAGGGCACCAAAGCGACAGAGCTTTCCGCCGCTTTTGGTGCCCGTATATCAAAGAGAGAACTAGTCTTCGTTGATGTCGTTGGTCGTCGATTTGACCTCGACCGTCTGGTTTATTCCGCGGCTGACGAGGAGTTTGACCTCGACGCGGCGGTTCTGTTCGCGGCCTTCCTTCGTTGCGTTGTCGGCTACTGCCTGCAGTTCACCAAAACCATACGAAGTGCTCATGCGGCGGAGTGGAATATTGTGGTTTTCGATCAAGTATTCCTTTACAGCCTGAGCACGGCGGTCGCTGAGAGCTTTGTTAGCTTTGACGCTGCCTTCTGCCGAAGCAAAACCGGTGACCTCGATCATGTAGCCTTTCATCGTCAGAGCTGCTGTCGCAACCTGGTCGAGCGAAGCTTTGCCTTCGGGTGAAAGCACGGCACTGTTGACCTTAAAGTTAACGGTTGCAGTCGACTGCACGATGTAATCATCCATGTCGGTGATACGTTTGTTGGTCGCGTTTACACCGGCAACGGCGGCATCAGCCGTATCCTGAGCAGCTTTCGCACCGCCCTTTGCGGCGTTCGAGATTGCCATCAGTTCATCGATCTGGCCCGAGATGCGTTCTGCATTCTGCTCGGCAGCACTCAGACGATCCTCAGCAGGAGTGACACGTGAGTCGATCGACTGAGCGGTAAGAAGGTTGCTCTTTTCAAAGCGAACTTTATTTACCGAAACAGCTCCGGCACTGTCGCCGACGCCTTCGATCTCCATATTGAGGCCGCGGATAATGGACGTGACCGGATATTTATCGCCGCCGAAGAAAGCGTTGTTCTTGATGCTGGCGTTCGGTGCAATGATCACCTTGGTATCAACGCCGACGGAATCGCGAACGACAAAAGTATTCGTATCTTCCTTAGCTACAACAACACCTTTGATTTTGTATTTCTGACCGGCGACCGCATTTCTGAGCTGACCGGTTTGAGCAAAAGCCGAAGTTACGCCGAGAGCGAGCGACATGGCCAAAACTGACAATTTTTTATACATAACTAATAACTCCTCTAAAGATGAAATGGTTGATGAGCTAACCTCATACTAGACGCTCGCCAAAGGGTCCGCGTTGTCTGTTAGATTAATCAAACGGCAGGTTCGTCACAGTATTTAAGTATACATAAATGTGAAATAGGCATAAAGAAAATTCTGCAGCGGTATCAGAAATAATTATCATGCCCAAAAACAGGCGTTCTGATGCACAAGCCCGCGCGTAAGCAAGGGCGAAACACTCACCAGGAGGTTTCGCCCTTGCTTACGCGCGGGTTTGTGCATTAAAAGAGATCCTTGCCGAAGCGTCCGATCAAATGCTGAACGGAGCACTCTCGAGATACGCTTTCAGGTACGCCAAAAACTTCTCCGCGTCCGCTCCGTCGACGACGCGATGGTCGTAGGTTAGAGCGAAGTACGCCATTTGGCGAATTCCGATATAATCGTCGCCGTCGGGTGTCGTCATAACCTTTGGCCGTTTTTCGATCGTGCCGACACAAAGAATAGCGACCTGCGGCTGATTGATGATCGGCGTTCCGAAAAGGCCGCCGAAAACTCCTGGATTTGTCACGGTAAAAGTTCCGCCCTGGACTTCGTCCGGCATCAATTTCTTGGTGCGAGCTCGATCGGCGAGGTCGTTAGCGGTTGTGGCGAGCTCGGCAAGCGAAAGCGTTCCGGCACGTTTGATGACCGGAACGATCAGGCCCCAATCGAGGGCAACCGCCATTCCGATATTGATATCGCCCTTGTACACGATATTGTCGCCGTCGACCTGCGAATTAACGATGCGATGCTCACGGATCGCGGCCGTCACGGCCTGGAAAATGAATGGCATGAAGGTCAACTTCGTACCGTATTTTGCCTGAAACGCGTCCTGGTTTGCCTTGCGGAACTTGGCGACGTTCGTCATGTCGATCTCGTAAACGCTCGTCACGTGTGCAGACGTTTGTTTCGAGAATGTCATGTGCTCCGAGATCTTCTTACGCATGACCGACATTTTCTCAACGCGGTCTTCCATCGCGGTAACGACCGGCGGGGCGGCGAAGCCCGGTTTCGAGGAAGTCTGAACCGACGGAGCCGATATCGTCGCGGCACCTTTCACCAGCAGATCCTGCGGGCGAAGGGCCGCACCAGATTCGAGGAAGGACATGATGTCGTCCTTAGTCACGCGACCGCTCAGGCCGCTGCCGGGAATTCGAGTGATGTCAATGCCGTGTTCTTTAGCAATATTCCGAACGAGCGGGCTCGATTTCTGACGGCGAAGGTCGTCGAGCGAGCCGGTCGCCTTTAATGTAGAAACCGGCGTTGCCGAAGCCGCAGCTGCGGCCGCTTGAACTGGTGGAGCAACTGGAGCAACGGGCGTCGGTTCCGGAGCAGGAGCAGAAACCGGAGCAGCCGCAGGCGTACTCGCCACTGATACCTGGCCACCGCCAACTGTCGCAAGAACGGAACCAACCTCAACCGTTTCGCCTTCCTGAACATTGATCGCAAGCAGCTTTCCTGCCGCCGGCGAAGGAACTTCAGCATCGACTTTGTCGGTCGATATCTCGAGGAGCGGCTCGTCTTTTTCGATATCGTCACCGACCGATTTGAGCCATTTTGAAACGGTTCCCTCAGTGATCGATTCGCCCATTTGGGGCATTACGACTTCGGTTGCTTGACCGTTGTTCGTCGATGGTTGATCGTTGGTCGGAGCGGGTTCAGACGCAACCTCGGGCATTTTTATCGCTTCGATCTCAGGCTGCGGTTCGGGAACGATCGGTTCCGGCGGAGCAACTTCTGCGACAGGCTCGGGCTGATTGCTGACCGCTGACGGCTGACTGCTCACTGCACCTTCCTCGCCGATAACGGCAACGACAGTTCCGACCTCGACAGTCTCGCCTTCCGCAGTGCGGACTTCGAGCAGAACTCCGGCTCCAGGGCTTGGGACTTCGGCATCGACCTTGTCGGTCGAGATCTCGAGTATCGGCTCGTCTTTTTCGACGCGTTCGCCGACCGCTTTCAGCCATTTCGAAACGGTTCCTTCAGTAATCGATTCGCCCATCTGGGGCATTACGACTTCAATGCTCATAAATTCTCCGCTGACCGCCGCGTTTCAAGAAGAGGTCAACTTAAAAGAATACAAAAAATGTGAGATTAAGAGAAACTGACTGGAGCGGCGAGCATCCTGCTTGCCAGCGGTTGAAAACCGCTTATGAAGCCTTTCTTTTAATCTCCGTTATTACCGATGCAGCGTCATTCAAGGTACTCGGAATAGTCAGCGTTTTATTTTTTCCAAACCAGACCATGCCCTTATCGCTCACCTCGGTGATCTCATTCCACAAAACAACATTCTTTCTGTACTTGAAACCATTTTCATAGATCTCAACGTTCGCCTTTCGCTGCATGACGAATGAGAACATTGTGATCAAATAAACGATCAAAAAGGCGGTCGCGAGGAAGAAATACAGGATGTGCGGGCGAATGTAGACAGCGAAAATCATCGCCAGAAAGAACATGAACGAGAGCACAGCCGTAAATACCGCCCGCTGAACATATGCGGGAGCGATGACGTGTGTAGCGGTCAGGCGGCCGAGTTCTATTTCGCGTTGAGACATTTAGACTTCGGCTGTCGTGGGATCAATGATCGACTTTATCTCGGAGATCTTGTTGGCAGGAAATCCACCGCGAGTTGCGTGTTCGCGGATCAATTCTTCGTTCGGTGCAATGTAAACACAATAGATCTTGTCGCCGGTCACATAGCTGTGAACCCATTGGATCTGCGGGCCTAGATCTTTCAAAACACTGCATGATGTCTGCGAAACCGCCTGCAAAGCATCAGCCGTCGAATCGCCAACACCGGGAATATCTCGCTCGATCACATATTTCGGCATACTTTTTTCTCCTGTTTGCGTAATACTGACAAGAACCGTGAATTCCAAATAATATCAAATACACAGCTTATTGCGTGACAACGAGTGCGTATGCGATAGAATATGTTTCAATCAGCTTCAGAAACGACGGAATGATCTGTCTAAAACCAAAATCTCAGGATCGGATAGAAACCTAAATGAAAAGAATTTCGATAGTTACTTTTGCGTCTATTTTACTGTCATTTGCATCGATGGCATTTGCTCAGACCGCGTTAACGTCGGCGGACTATGACCGTGCGGCGAAAATGCTCGGTCAGGGAACTGCTCCGTTTGTTGATAGAGCGGGCGTTCGCCCGATATTCTTGCCGGATGGCCGTTTTTGGTACAGCGTACTTACGGCCACGGGCCGCGAATTCGTGATGATCAATCCGGCTGACGGTTCGCGACAGACCGGTGCGACGCAGGCTGCGATCGGCGTAACCGGTCCGGCTGGTCCCGGCGGCGGTCCGGGCGGACGGTTTGGAGGCGGTCTCGCCTCGACCTCGCCTGACGGCAAAAAACAGGTGTATATAAAGGACTGGAACCTGTGGGTAAAAGACGTTGCTTCGGGCAAAGAAACGCAGCTCACGACCGACGGCGTCAAAGATTTTGGTTACGCGACGGACAACGCCGGCTGGAAACACAGCGATCGTGCGATCGTTCTGTGGTCGCCGGATTCGAAAAAGGTCGCAACATTTCAGCAAGATCAGCGTCACGTCAGCGATATGTATCTCGCATCGACCGCTGTCGGAGCCGGAAAGCTCGAAGCCTGGAAGTATCCGCTCCCAACCGACAAAGAGATCGCTAAGCTTCATCGCGTAGTGATCGATGTCGAGACCGGGAAGATGGTCCGCTTTAAGATGGAGCCGGACGAGCATCGTGGCACCTTGGGTGACGATATTTCCACGGGCGACATGCGCTGGAGCGACGATGGTGCGACATTCGCCTTTATCTCAAGCTCGCGTGACCACAAGGTAGCAAAACTTCGCGTTGCAAATGTCGCAACGGGCGACATCCGCGAAGTAATGGAAGAAGTCGTCAAGACCCAATACGAATCAGGCCAGGGCCGTGAAAACTGGGAATACTACCCGACTACCAACGAAGCGATATGGTATTCGGAACGCGACGACTGGGGCCATCTTTACCTCTACGATCTAACGACCGGTAAGGTAAAGAACCAGATCACGAAAGGCAACTTTGTCGTTACGGCGATAGCAAAGATCGATAAAGCGGCACGAGTGATCTACTTTAACGCGAACGGCCGCGAAGCCGGACGTGATCCGTATTTTTCGCACTTCTACAAAGTAAACTTTGACGGAACGGGCCTGACGCTTCTGACCCCTGAGGACGGCAATCATCAGGTTACGCTTTCGCCGGACGGCAAGTATCTCGTCGACAACTATTCGAAGATGGACACGCCACCGGTCGCGGTTCTGAGAGACACGAACGGCAAGAAGATCGTCGATCTCGAAAAAGCAGACGTATCGCGTCTGCGTGCAGCCGGCTGGAAACCGGTCACGCCGATCACCGTCAAATCACGCGATGGCAAATGGGACCTCTACGGCGTAATGATCACGCCGACTAATCTCGATCCGGCGAAAAAATATCCCGTCATCAACTACATTTATCCCGGCCCGCAGGGCGGCGGTGTCGGCGGACGTTCGTTTTCGGCATCGCGCGGCGATCATCAGGCTCTGGCGGAACTCGGATTCGTGGTCGTGATCATCGACGGAACTTGTAACCCCGACCGCTCGAAATCTTTCCACGACGTCTGTTACGGCAACATGGCCGATAACACGCTCGAAGATCAGATCGCAGGCATCAAGCAACTCGCGGCAAAGTATCCGTACATGGACACGACGCGCGTCGGCGTCTGGGGCCACTCGGGTGGCGGTTTTGCGACGGCAGCGGCGATGTTCCGCTTTCCTGAATTCTACAAGGTGGGCATCTCGGAATCGGGCAACCACGACAACCGCAACTACGAAGACGATTGGGGCGAAAGATACATCGGCCTGCTCTCGGGCGATAATTACAAAACCCAGGCCAACCAGGAATACGCCGAAAAACCTGCAAGGCAAACTCCTGCTCGCCCACGGCAACATGGATGACAACGTCCCGCCGTACAACACGTATCTCGTCGTCGATGCTCTCGTCAAAGCCAACAAGGATTTTGACCTGATCATCTTCCCGAACGCCCGTCACGGCTACGGCGCCGATTCAAACTACATGATGCCGCCGCCGCTGGGACTACTTCGTCAAAAACCTCCTAGGCGTTGACCCGCCAAAGGAATACAAGGTCGTCCCGAAAACGGATCCGCGATTGGCTCAGTAGTTATACTAAAATGAATTATGGGATCAAAAGCAGGATTCGAATCTGCTTTTGATCCCATTGTTTTTCTTTTGAGCTTATCGGTTTAGCAGTTTCCGAAGGGCTTTGAGTGCCCCGTCTTTTAATTTATCCGAAAAAGTTTTGTCTATTTCGATTGATGTCGCCTTGCAGGGTAGATTTTTTATTGCTGCGAGGATTTCCGGGTCATCGCCGGCATAGCGAACTGCCTCTACGCACGATACGCGGACTGCACTTATCGCGTGTTCCAATTCCTCGGGCGTTTGTGGCTGTCGCTTGAAATAGCAATGATTATCCGCATCGTAATCCATCAATTCCCGAGCTTCCGCTACGGGAGCATCACACGCCACACAGCTGTTATATTCGACAAAAAAGTCACCATAAGCATTTAATGGGTGTCTTTTCATTTCTATATGTGACTACCTTTTAAATTTGGCCACCGTAATCGCCTGTGTCAAGCTGCGATCACAATCACCCATTCCGTCGCTCAGTCATTCTTCAACTCCTGCGTCTCATCTTCACCCGGATCGAATAGGACGCTGACCGGCGTGTGGATGGGCGGGATGGCGGCTTCGTAGGTAGCGATGTCGCGTTCGATCTGGGTGACGGCTTCGTTGGCGCGGTCGAAATCTTCGGCCTTTAGTTTGAGGATGAGTTTGCCGTCCTCTCGTGGCAGGTCGGCGAGCGTGGCGAGGGATTTTGTGCGGATCTCGATCTTGGCCCCGCGTTTGAAAACGCCCTTTTTGAACTTCACGTCCATCAGCTCGCTCAGCGGAATTCTCGCTTCCTTAACGCCGTCCGAGATGATGCCGAAAAGCTTCGTCTCGAATTCCAGGACGATCCCCGCACCCGAAAACTTCGCGACGCCGTTGACCTCGGAAAATCCGCCGTGCTTCTCTGCCTTAAATGGAACGCTGGTAAAACTCTGCATAGATAAAATGCGGAAACACGACGCGTATGGAGTGTGTTCCCCAGGCGAATCAACAGATCCAATACCCGCCGGTCGCGATAAATCCAATGATCGCCGGAATGTCCAATACAAATGACCAGACTATTCCCAGCGTGATATGGGACGCCATTGTTCCCTGAAAATTCTCACTTCTTCTATAGAAGAACCAAAGCGTCAGAAACCACTCAAATATCCTAAATGGAATCAGCCCACTTAAAAAGACAACGAGCGCCAATTCAAATTCGATCAACCCGGCAAATCCAACCGCAGCTCCCAAAAGCATTCCAAGTGCGGTTCGAGCCACGCCGAAAAGAATCGGATTTGCCCTGCTATCCGCATAACGGGCATTAAAGAAGAGAGCCGAAACGCTGTAACCGACCAGCTTTACTAAGGCAAAAGCAACATAGCTTTGAGGTGCGTCAAATACTGGTCCGCCCGGCATTATTTCCTCCCCCAAAAGTACCGCCCGATACCGAACAAGCTGATCAGCAGCCAGAAAAATTCTACGATAAATGCGGGTAAATTAAAGTTAAAATACAGCGAAACGATGATCAGCGAAGCTCCCACGGCATTCAGCAGCGAATAGCTTAACTGCTCGCTCCGTAGCTTGCCGGTCTGAAGCACGACATACGTAATAATGATGATCTCCGTTCCGAGCGTCCCGACAATGTCGTACCAGGCAAAACTCATTTCATCACCGCGACGAGCCCGCTCGCCCCTACGGCCCAGATGGCTTTCTTACCTTTTGCCTGAACCGAATTGTAGTTGAGCTTGTCGATATTCGTCCAGGTTTTGCCGCCGTCGGTGGACATGTCCGAGCCGCTCGAACCGACTGCGACGAGGTGTTTGCTGTCGACGTAGGCGACACCAGAGCGGTAGCCAAAAATGCCTTTCGCTGCGGTCCATGTCGTTCCGCCGTCGGTGGTGAAGGCGAGATTTGACTTGGTTTCAGCGGGCTTTTCATAATTACCGCCGACGATCACGCCGTTCTTGGCGTCCCACATTGCGATCGAGAAAATTCCGCTGCCAGAAGTTCCGTAAACTATCGGCGAATTCGCGACCGTCCACGTCACACCGCGGTCGGCTGACTTAAAAACCCGTGCCGCATCGCCGCCTGAGACGATGAACGCGTTGTTTTTGCCCTGTGCGATCAGACACGTTCCGCTCGCCGCAAATGCGGCTTCGCCCTCGGCTGTAGCGGCCATTTTGTTGCTGACGACGGGCGTCCAGGTCTCGCCGTTCTTCGTCGCGATCAGATAATAATGCCCGCCGACCGGGTCGCTCATTGCGAGGCAGTTGGTCTTATCCCAACACGCCAGAGCGTCGAAAAACGTCTCTTTTTGAGTGCCGATGAACTGCTGTTTCCACGTGGCTCCGCCGTCGATCGTCTTGTAGATCCGCGAGCTGTCGCCGTTGCCGATGCTCAGGATGTACGCCGTATTCTCGTCAAACGCCTCGATATCGCGAAAATCGAGCTTCGCGGCCTCAGGCACCGCCATCACCTTCCAAGTCGCACCGCCGTCGGTGGTTCGAATCACCGTCCCACCGGTCCCGCTCGCCCAAACGACCTTTTCGCTGACCACTGAAAGCCCGCGAAAGCTGGCCTTCGTCTCAACCGTCTGCTTCACCCACTGCCCAAACGCCGTCACCGAAAGCGCACTAAACGCGCACACAAATAAAGCGATCTTCGCAATTTTCATGGGTTCGATTCTAACCGAAAATCACTTCCGCTGAAACTCCGGAGCACCGAGAGCAAGCGCGACGAGTTGGCTATTCAGGGCTTTTTCTCGAGCATCGGCGGGTTCGGGTTTCGCTGGGGCTGAGGTTTGGACCATGGCTGGCGGCGGTTGATCGATGGTCAGTTTCTCGATCGCGGCGAGTGTTTTGTCGGAGACGGTTCCGATGATCATTCGACGGGCAAATTCGGTTCGCGGCAGCGGTGTTTTGTTGTCGGATGTGAGCTTTGCCGCGTTCACGGTCGTGCCTTTGATCGTGTTCATCGTCAGGGCCGACGCAAAATTAAATCTCGCGAGCAGATCGTTGCTTGAGAGCCATTCGCTGCTTTTGTCGGGGTAGCCGTCGGGTGTCAGGCGGCCGTAAACGGGCTGGCCCATTTTTGTGATCCAGTCGAGCACGGGCTTTTGGCCGTCGGTCTCGGCGCTTGTGATGCGAAGCGATGAAGCGACAAACTCAAAGGGCGATTTCACCTTCGTCTGAAACGAAGCAGTATTAAAGAACTGCGGCGAAGTGATGATCGTCCGTAGCGTTTCCCTGATCGAACCATCGGTCGCGAGGAACGTCTTCGTCGCGCGGTCGATCACCACCGGCGAAGGGTTGTCGCCGAGAAAACGGCGAGCGAGTTTTGTTGAAATGAACTGAGCGGTCTTAGGATTCTTGGCAAGGATGTCGAGCACGCGTTCGCCGTCAGCGATGCCACCGCCGGCAGGGATCTTAACGCCGAGAACGGTCTTTTCGCCGTTGTCGTGATTGCCGGGATTGTAAACGAACAGGCCTTCTTCGTTAGGTTTGCGGATGCTCCAGCCGGTGAAACAGCGAGCGACTTCCTGCACGTCCTTCTGCGTGTAGCCGCCGTCAACACCCATTGTGTGCAGCTCGAGCAGCTCGCGTGCGTAGTTCTCATTGATGCCGCCGCTTTTACGTGCCGGTTTGTCTTTGGTCGCGGGATATTCTTTCAGCAGGCTCGATTGCCAGTTGTCGAGGTAAAAAAGCATCGCGGGCGATTTCGCCGTCGCTCCCAATAGATCGCGAAAACGGCCCATCGAAAACGGCCTGATCACATCGCGGTCAAACGAAGTCATCATCCACCGGGTCGCGTCCTTGTTCCCGTAGATGCTGAAGTGGTTCTCCCAAAAATCCACCACCATCTCACCCAACTGCCGCTCGCTATAAACCGCCCGCAAAAGCTTAGCCCGCTGCAATTCCGTGATCACCATCTGCGGATTCTTAGGCGTAGGAGTTGGACTCGCCGGCGGTGACGTTGGCGGCGGAGTTGTGTTTCTGTTGACCGTGACATTTATTTGAGGAACGGGCAGCTGTTTTGACAGTTCCTGAAGCAATTTTGCAGTTAGATCTTTCTCAGTTAGACCGTTAACGAGCAACGGTTTATCCAAAAAAGGAACGTCAATTTTGCCGTCAGTGTTTACCGTACTCTTAAAGTTGAACTTCTCAGAGCCGAGCATTTTGAGTTCGACAACGTCACCGGGAACAAGCAGTGGCTGCGGTTTCGGCGGGTTGTATTGCTCAGCCAAAACGGGAGTCGAAAGGTTCAAGGTGGGCAGCTTCTCAAGCCGCTTCATCAAAGCCGAATCGTCGATCGAATCCGCATCAAGCTGCTGCGAGATGAACGCCTCGACGCCCATTTTCTTCACCCGCTCAACATCACCCGGCCTCGCCCCAAACGTCAGCCGCGACAAAACCTGTACCACCCGCTGATCCGCCGAAAGCGCCGCCCGATCCACCCTCGGCCCAGCCAACAAACCCACAGGCCCAATGAGCATCCCAAAAACGATCAACAGCGAGCAAGCAAGACGAACAGACCCGACACCAAATCCCATGACAAACCGCCCCCTTTTCTACAAATGTAGTTCGCGGTGGCTAGAATGTAAAGGTTTTTCGCCAAAACGGTTAGAGCTGCGAGCAATCTTTGTTTTGCGCCCCGAACCTATTTTGCCGGGCAGAGGTCCCCGACTGCTCGATGATACTGATTTTATTGACATTTCGCGTTACTGGTGGTAACGTTCTGCCAGCGAAATACACTCTCAACTAAGAACGACCTGGGTTCGGTAGCTTACCGTTTGATAGCTATCGGTGTAGGCGTTTTGCTTCGTCATTCGATCAAAAACAAAGGTGGGGTAAGGGAAAATGAAGAAAAAAATCGGTTCGTTAATTCGTTGGAGCAGAACAAATATAGCTCTGTTTGGCCTTTTATTTGGATTGGTTGCTTTTGGGATGGTAGCATTCAAGGCTTCCGCTCAGAGATCGGACTCTGGTGATCCAAAGGCTCAACAAAGGGTTAACTCAAAGGTTGAGGACGTCGAATATTCGACGATCGAGTTGGATCCTGAATTAGTTCAAGGACTTAACCGAAATCAACCCAACGCGGGACGCGTCAATGCTCCAGCGGGTGTTGGATTCAGCGGCGAAGTCGAACCGAATGGTACAACTGCAACAGCCTCGCCAATAGCAGGCTCGCAGGCGGTTGTTAAAGCTCCACTTTATCCGAACGGGGACGTCGATTTCTATTCTTTTACTGCTAACGCCGGGGACCGAATTTATGTGGCGGCAATGACCAGTAACTCGGCGGGCAGTAGCACCGACAGTCAAGTCACCGTGATCGCCAGCGACGGTACGACCACGCTTGAATTTGATGATGACAACGGCAGTTTTGCGGGTCTTTCGTCAACGATCGCAGGTGTAACGATTCCGTCCAACGGGACCTATTATATAAAGGTCAATGATTTTACCGCTGGAACAACCTCTGAACGCCCGTATGAATTATATTTCAAACGCCAAACAGCCGCACCAACTGCTGAGGTCGAAGGTAATGATACACCTGCCACTGCAAATCCACTTCCAGCGAGCGGACACGTTTCGGGCGCGCGCAATCCGGCAGTGGCAACCGAACAAGATTGGTACAGCTTGAACCTGAACGCTGGCGATACTGTTTTTCTTAGCCTGGATCTGGATCCTGAACGTGACTACAGTTACCTGGAATGGTCGTCTCGGGTTCGCACTTTTCGGCGATGCGGGGAACCAGATCCTGGTCGTTGACGATGCGGGGACAGGCGATGTAGCACCGAATCCAAACCGCCCATCGGAAGCCATGTTCATGACGGTAAAGACCGCCGGAACCTATTTCGCATTTGTCGATTCTGCTTCGGCTGCTGTCGGTGGACCTACGGCAACGTACAACCTCAATGTGTCAGTCTTTCCTGCAACCCAGGAAGGTGTCAATTGCACAACCTATACAAGCACCGATGTGCCCAAAACGATTGGACCCGGTACAGGGCTCGTGAGCTCGACGTTGACCATTCCCGGAAATCCTCGCATTGCCGACCTCGACGTTGACCTAGTGCTCGATCATGCTTTGATGCAGGACGTTGACGCACATCTTCGTTCTCCTTCCGACAATGATAATGGCTTATTTACGGATATAGGTATGGCATCGACCGGCGGCCAATCTATTATGGATATTGTCCTTGACGACGAAGCTGGCGTACCGCCCGCGTTTACTGCGCTCAAAGGAACTCAGCTCAAACCTGAAAACAATAGCACGGCGGGAACCGCCAGTACTTCAGGAGGATATCGCCTTGCAGCATACGACGGAGAAAACGCTGGCGGAACATGGACTCTCGATCTCAGAGACGACACTGCAGGTGCAAACGGCGGAACCTTGACCTCTTGGGGACTTAGGGTCTGCGAGCAGCCGCCGCCACCGAGTTGCCCGGTTGGATACGCTCCCGCGACGGTTTATACGACAGATTTCGAGGCGGGAGCCGCTGGATTTACTCATAGCGGTACGCAGGATGAATGGGAACTCGGATTACCAGCCACGGTTGCGACCACAACGGCAAATCCGATAGCACCGTTCAACACGTGCGCTAGCGGCGTTAATTGCTGGAAGACCGATCTCGACAACACCTACAACGCATCGAGCAACCAAGCTCTGCTTTCACCTAATGTCAATCTTAGCGGCTTCGTTGCACCGATCGTTGTCAACTGGTCGATGAGACACCAGATCGAAACAGCGAACTTCGATCACTTTAACGTGACAGCTCAACAGGTCGGCGGTGCCACACCGATAAATCTCTATGAGTGGATGGATCCCACGCCTATCTCCGCTTCGGCTGGGACTGGAAACCCGCAGGCAAACATAGGCGGAAGCTATGGATGGGGCCGGTATTCAAGGCGTGCGGATGCCCTTGCAGGTCTCAATTCCGAGGTTTTGTTCAAGTTGGATAGCGACTCGAGCGTTCAATTCGGCGGTGTTGCTATCGATGATGTTTCGATAACCGGATGCCAATTGGCTGCCGTTCCGCCGGTCATCAGCGGCACCAAAACTGTGTCAACGACGGCTGCCGTCGGGGCTCCGGTCGCATACACCATTGTTCTTAACAACAGCAGTGCGGGCCCCCAGGCTGATAATCCTGGAAATGAATTCACCGACATTCTCCCGTCCAATGTCACGCTGGTAAGTGCGACCGCAACATCGGGAACCGCGGTTGCGACTATCGGAACCAATACGGTCACATGGAACGGAACCATCCCAGCCGCGGGCAGCGTCACGATCACGATCAATGCCACGATCAATGCTGGCACCGCTGGTCAAACAGCATCGAATCAGGGAAGCATCAGCTGGGATGCCGATGGAAACGGTTCGAACGAAACAACGACACCTACTGACAACCCGGCAATTGGCGGCGGAACTGATCCGACAGATTTTGTCATCGGCCTCGCCGGAACCACGACAACGATCGTGAGCGATAATCCGGAACCGAGCGCAGTTGGGCAGCTTTACACTGTTGTTGTCGCAGTTGCCCCGATCCCGCCTGCCGTCATCACACCGACGGGTACCGTGGCGGTAAGCGACGGAGCTGGCAGCACGTGTACCATAACGCTTCCGGCGACGAGCTGCGGACTTGCGAGTTCGACAACAGGTAACAAAACGCTCACCGCCACCTACTCCGGCGATTCGAATTACAATGGCAGCTCAGACACTGAACCGCACGTGGTTATTCGCGACAATACCACGACCAATATTCTTTCCGACACACCGGATCCGAGCGTGGTTGGGCAGAACTACACGGTGACCTGGGCTGTCTCACAAAGCTCCTGTGGTGGCCTATACGGGGTTTCCAACGGATATGGAATAGCTGCGGACAACCAGATTTACCGAATTGACCCTTCATCGGGCACAACAGGGAATGCGGTCCAGATAACCCTTGCCGGCTTTACTGTCTCAAATGCACTCGCTCTCGCTGCTCGTCCTGCAGACGGTGTGCTTTTTGCGATCTTGCAAACCAGTCCGGGTGGATCGAATGCCCGAAGGCTCGTCACGATCAATCCCTCGACGGGAGTTGCGACCGATGTAGGGAACCTAGGACGAGCTTTTGCAACTCTAGCATTTAGGTCGAACGGGGTGCTGTATGGTGTCACGGGCGATGGAGCAGCCAGTAACCCGGAAACCTTATTCACGATCAACACGTCCACAGCTGCAACAACCTTAGTCTTAGCATTGGGCAATGGTGCGGACGGTGAGACGATAGCTTTCCACACGAACGGGTTGATGTACCACTCCTCCGGTAACGGTACTGCATTCTTTGAAAGCGTAAACCTTACAACAAATACAGTTACGCCCCTTGGTACGGCTGCGGGGGAAATGTTTGCAATGGGACAGTCACCGTATACTGGACAGCTGTTGGGATCGGATATTAGCGGTAACTTATTCTCGATCGATTTGGCAACGGGAGCCAGAACGCCTATAGGAATTATCAATTCACCTAATGATAATCGCGGACTCGCATTTGTCCCAGGTGGTTGTTCTGGAGCACCTCCGACGGGCAGCGTTACCGTGTCAGACGGAACAAACAGCTGCTCCGCGAGCTTGCCTGCAACAAGCTGTCAACTCTCAAGTCTGACAGCGGGTGCGAAGACTCTCACAGCGACTTATTCGGGCGATGTTAACTACTTCGGCAGTGTCTCTGCAGCCGCACCGCATACGGTCAACCCGGCGAATACGGCAACGGCTGTTCAGACGTCGATCAACGCGCCGAACTATGGCTCGACATTGACGGCGACGGCGACGGTGGTGGCGGTTGCACCTGGCGGCGGGGTTCCGCAGGGGACGGTTAACTTTAATGATGGCGGTTTTGCGATCGCGGGCTGCCAGAACGTGGCACTGAACGCTCTCGGAGCGGCGGTTTGTACTTCGACGCAGCTTCCGGCCGGTAATAATAAGGTCATTCAGGCTGTGTACGCGGGCAATGCGAACTACAACGGTTCGAACGGCTCGGCGACGCAGACGATCGGCAAGGCACCGCTGAATGTTCAGGCTTCGTCGGCGACGGTGACTTATGGCGATGCTGTACCGGCGATCACATCGACCATTACTGGCTTTGTGCTGGGTGAGACGAGTGCGGTGCTGGGAACTCAGCCTTCGTGCTCGACGACCTATACGCAAGGGTCGCCGGTTTCGGGGTCGCAGTATCCGACGAGCTGTTCGGGTGGGGTTTCTAACAACTACTCGTTCAACTATCTGAACGGAACGATCACGGTCAATAAGAAAGCTTTGACAGTGACGGCTGATGCTAAAACGCGAGCTTACGGAGCAGCTAACCCTGCTTTGACGGCGACGATCACGGGCTTTATCGGAGCGGACAATGCCGGAAACAGCACGACCGGAACGGCCGGGCTCTCGACGACAGCGACGGCGACGAGCCCGGTCGGGAACTACCCGATCACGGCGACACTCGGAACATTGGCGTCTTCGAACTACACGTTCACGACGTTCAACGCCGGAACGCTGAGCATAACGGCTGTCCAACTCACAGTGACGGCTAACAACCAGACGAGAGTGTACGGAGCACCGAATCCGACGCTGACATACTCGATCACGGGCTTTGTCAACGGTGAAGGAGTAGGAGTGGTGACCGGAACACCGAGCATCACAACGACCGCCAACGCGACGAGTGCACCGGGAACATACCCGATCACTACAGCCCAAGGCACGCTGGCAGCTCCGAACTACACGTTCACGACAGCCAACGGAACCCTGACGGTCACACAGGCCGCAACTACCACAACGATCACGAATGCGGCAGCCCTCGGCAATCCGACCTCGGCCGGACAGAGCTATGCCGTCAACTGGTCGACCACTCCGGTCGCCCCGGCAACCGGAACACCGACCGGAAACGTGACGGTAAGTGACGGAGCAGGAGCAACGTGTACGGCAGCAGTAGCCGCCGGAACATGTAACCTGACCTCGGCGACTTCGGGCACGAAGACCATCACGGCAACCTACGCCGGCGATGCGAACTTCACGGGCAGCACTTCACAGAGCGTCCAGCACAATGTCGTCAACGGCCTGACGGGTAACGTCAAGCAGTTCATCGCCTTCGGAACGAACACGAACCTCGCAGGCGTTACGATGACTTTGCTCAACACGGGAACTCAGCAGGCAGTAACGACAACGACGGATGCGAACGGCAACTACTCGTTCTCGACCGCACTCGGACAGAGCTACACCATCACTCCGAGCGGACTGGGCAAGGCCTTCGAAGCGACGAGCCGAACCTACACGAACGTCGCCGGAAACATCTCGGGTGCGGACTTTATCGCCTACGACGTTCCGGGACCGAATGCCATCCCGCGAAGTGCCCGTGTATCGAGCCAGATCGCGACACAGGGCCAGCCTGTGACCGTTCCGGTGCTGATCACAACGACCGGAGTCGAGACAAAGGTCTCATTCTCGGTCGAATACCCGACGGGCCCGCTCGGCGTCCCGACGGTGACATGCGGCACGGGAGCAGTCAACTGCACCCTCACCGTCAACAACTCGCTGTCAGGTAAGGTGGGCATCACCGTGACGCCGTTCAACTCGAACCCGCTGACAGCGGGAACAAGAGAGCTCGTGAAGATCACCTTCCCGACGCAATCCAACCCGGCAACGAGTGCGGCGATCAAATTCGGCGACTTCCCGACAGCGAAAGACGTCAGGAACGCCGAGAACAACCCGCTCCCAATGCTCTACTGGACCGACGGCCTGGTATCCTTCACCGGCGGAACGCTGCTTGACGGAGCCACGATCTCGGGCCGAGTGACCACCGCAGCCGGCCAGGGCCTCAGAAACGCCACGGTAACGCTGATCGACACCGCCGGCGGCAGACGCACAACGATCACGAGCTCATTCGGAAACTACCAGTTCGAAAACCTCGAACTGGGAAGAGACTACATGCTCGTCGTTACCAGCAAACGCTTCAGATTCGCAACGCAAACGGTCAACCTAAGCGGTAACCTAAGCGAAGTGAACCTGATCGGCTTGGAATAACCTAAAACGATCGCAAGATCGCAAACTCACAAAAAAGGCGGGCTCACAAGGCCCGCCTTTTTTTTGTATCGTTGAAACGAAATTGAGCTAGAAGACCGACTCGATAATATTTATCTGCCGTCGTGCAAGTTCCGTTACAAACTTATCCGGATCGATCGCTTTCTCCTGCGGGGTTGCACCGCGAGACAGCACGTCGCCGCTGGCCATCATTTGGGCGATGATCGAGGCTGGGAAGGCGGTGGTTCGCATCATTGCCGACATTCCGGTTGCGGGATCGAGTTTGTCGACAATGTCGTAGCGGAGCCGTTTTCCGCCATCACCAACGACTTCAACTCTGACCAGCACGTAATCAGGGCCGTCAGCAGGCAAGTGTTTCTGCAGCAGATCGCCGAAGACCTTTCTCGGCTTTACCTTCTGAAAGTCCACCACCATTTCCTCGCTCGAACAAAGGCCGAGATCGATCATGGTCTTGAATTTGTCACAGTGGCCGGCGTAGCGGATCGTTTTGTAATCAAGTTCCTTGATATTTCCAAGGAAAGTATCGGGAAGTGTCGATGTGCCGCCGCTGGTTTGAAATGCTTCGAGTGGCGGGAAATCTTCGAATTCGAGCGACTCTAATTCGGTCATCGATTCAACCTCGACTATCTTGCCATCGCGAATAACGCGGGCGACCTCGATGTATTCGTTGATCAGGCCTTCGACCGAGAAAACAAGCTGGTAATCGAGCGGTGGCTGCGGATCTTGCGGCAGACCGCCAACGCGAATGTGTATCTCATCAACCTTTTCGAATTTCGCCCCGCCGTGCATCGCAAGGATCGAGACCATTCCGGGAGCGAGGCCGCAATCGGGAATGATATTGATACCTGCTGCTTTCGCTTCCGCATCGAGAGCGAGCTGTTCATCGACGATGTAATTGTTTCCGCCGAGATCGCAGAAATTAGCTCCAACTTCGATCGCCGCTTTGGAAAGCGAGACGTTGTACCAATAATTCACGCACGAGATCACAGAATCGTGGCCACGAAACAGTTCGACGATATCTGCGTAGTTTGCGGCGTCGATCTGCCTCGCGGCTACATTACCGCCAACCGATGCCGCGACCGCTTCAGCCTTAGCAAGATCGAAATCCGCGACGGTGACGCTATCGACAGCGGGTGAATTGTGAACCAAATCAAAAACAGCGCCGTGCCCCATTCGCCCGGCGCCGAGAACCAATATTTTCATAGCTGTCTGTTTATTGATGATTTCTAGGATGGTTTATCCCCAATCATCTAATTTCTCAGGTTCCAAAGCTGCGAGGGTTGCCCCGGCTACTTCCCAAACTTTTTTCTTCCATTCACGAAGATTTTCAGTGAGCATCAGGGCAGCCTGCGGGTGAGCGGCGTTGCGTTCGAGGCGTATGACCTCGGCCGTGACCGAAACTTCGTCATCGGGATTTTCGGTTACTGTCAGATAAACTTTCCCGCCTACAAGGGGCAGGACTCGCGGTAAATAGATCAGGGCTCCGTGGGGACCGACATTGTCCGTCAGGCCTTCCTGAATGACCTCTTTCCCTTTCTCGTCCTTCCAACGGACACGGATCGGATATGAGATAACATGGCGTGCTCCCTGACGTCTTTCCCGCATAATAAAACCCTCCCGAAATCTTACCGATATTCGCTCGAAAACAACCCCAAATATAGCCTGAAATTGCCTACTAATTCTACCAAAATCGAAAATTTTTCACACGCCTAAGCGCCTTGTAATTCAGCAATTGCATATAGAATAAGGGCTTGCGGTTTTTACCCGGCTGGACAACCATACGTTAAACTGATACTCTCATAATAAGTTCCGACTCTAAGGAGGACGGAAACAGGTCGAAATAAGTCGGCCGAAACAGTCTTCGTGCGATGCGAATAGTGGCTGATGACCCAAATCTCAGACACTATTTTTGCGTTTAAACGGGGTACGTATCAAATGGAGAAGATTGATGAAAGAACTCGTTAGAGGAGGCGCGATCCTGTTGGTCCTAAGCATGTGCGTTGTCTTTATTTACGCAAATGTCCCGGCAGAATCCACTCTCGCTATAGCGAATGATTCGCAAGCTACAATTGAAAATAATATTTCCGACATTTCGGAGAACGTTTTGATAGATACGATCGACGATGCCGATAAAAAGCTGGTCAAAACGACCGGTTCGGTAAGAGCATCAGGAATGGGAGCAAGCCGCGGAGCATTTTCCGCAACCGCTTACTGCCTATCGGGCAAAACAGCAATGGGACACGGCGTTCGCCGCGGAATCATCGCTGCCGACCCGAGAGTTCTGAAACTCGGTTCTAAGATCACGATCGACGCCGGCCCGTGGAGCGGAACCTATCTGGTTTCCGATACAGGCGGCGGCATCAAAGGCAAACGCCTGGATATCTGGGTTCCCAACTGCTCCGAAGCCCGCAAATTCGGCCGCAGGTCAGTTCAGGTTTTTTCAGCACAATAATTAAAAAAGTAATTAATATAATAATATTGACGCCCCGAGAGATCGGGGCGTTTTTTTGACTGGAGGGTGAGCATCCTGCTCGCCCGTTTGATCGCCGCTCCAAGTCTGTAACCGCTCACCGAAATTCTTCGTCTAACCTAACGTGACACACAATTCGTTTGCCGGGCCGTACTTAATGCGGAACGGCAAAGCTGTCTTTGGGAGTTGGACCAACAGGAGGTAAGCGGCGATGAAGAATGTTCTTGTTTTTCTGGTGCTCATAATTGGATCAAAGATCATAGTGATCGGCCAGGACGGGCCGCCGGTTTTGAAGGGCAACGATCCGGCTGTAAAAGCCACACCACCCGTTGTCAAAGATCCAAATGCCCCATCAACACAACCCGCCTCGAAGCCCTCGCCATCGCCTGACGATGAGATAATCAGTGTCGAGACCAATCTCGTGACAACGCCGGTTTCCGTGCTCGACCGCAACGGCCGCTTTATTCCGGGGCTCAAGAAAAAGGATTTCAAGATATACGACAACGGCGTGCTGCAGGACATCACGTATTTTCAGTCTGAGGAACAGCCGTTCACGGTGATCCTGATGATCGACATCAGCCCTTCGACCAAATACAAGATGGACGAGATCCATTATGCGGCTGTCACGTTCGTCAATCAGCTCAGGCCGACGGACAAGGTACTCGTTGTCGCGTTTGACCAACGTGTGCGGCTGTTGACCGAGGAAGCAACCTCAGATAAACAAAAGATATATTCGGCGATCTACAAATCGACGTTCGGCAGCGGCACGAGCCTTTACGAGGCTGTCAGCATCGTCACCGATCTCGATCTGATCAAGGTATCAGGGCGAAAAGCTGTTGTACTCTTTACTGACGGTGTCGATACGACATCGCGTCAAGCGAATTTCGAATCCACTGTCGCGGGCGTACAAGAGGTTGACGCACTGATCTATCCGATCCGCTACAACACTCAACAGAGCAGCGGCGGCGTTATATCCACAGCGACTGGTGCTCCGACTCAGCTTCCTAAAGATATTGCGGATATGATGACGGCTCGCGGCATTTCGATCGACCCGCGGCTAATGAATACAGGAGCTCGGGGAACTTCGCCGGCAGCGTATGCAAAAGGGAAGGAATTTCTTGAAAAGATCGCGGAATCAAGCGGCGGCCGGATCTTCGAAGCAGATGATCTCAAGAATCTTGAGGCTTCTTTTGCGGGCGTGGCCGAGGAACTCCGCCGCCAATATTCGATCGGCTATTATCCCGAAAATCCGGGCCAGCCTGGTGAACGGCGATCTGTAAAGATCAAGGTAGTCCGTCCAAACACGGTCGTTCGAGCCAAGAACGGCTACGTGATACGCCAAACGCGCAGCAAACTTGAGCGAACGGTCCGCGACGGCGTACTGGCTAAGAAATGATCAAAGATCAGCCGAGGACCTTTTCGATCACACCATAGCTCGCGTCGATCGCTTCGCTCAATTTATCCGGTTCGGTTCCGCCGCCTTCGGCCATGTCGGCTTTGCCGCCGCCGCGGCCGCCGACGATGGGTGCGATCTCGCGGATGATGTCTCCGGCTCTGATCTTTCCGGTCAGGTCGTCTGAAACGCGAACGATCAGCCCCACCTTGCCTTCGTCCTTGCGGCCGATGACGACGACGCCCGATTTGATCCGTGCGAGAAGTGTGTCTGACAATTGCCGCGTACCGTTCGAATCGAGCCCGTCGACGATCTTGGCCAGGACCTTTACTCCGCCGATCTCGCGCGTTTCATCTCCATCGCCCGCGCCGCCCGCTGACTGCTGACCGCCGAGAGCGATTTTCAGCTTCAGCTCGTCCATTTCCTTGCGGGTCTTTTTGAGTTCTTCCTGAAGGCGGGCGATCGCGTTCGGCAGGTTGTCGCGTTGGGTGTTGAGTTCGTGCAGGCTGCGTTCGATCAGGCGTTCGTCTTCGCGGAAGCGTGAGAACGCGTCAAAACCGGTGATCGCCCGAATACGCCGTACGCCCGATGCGATCGCTTCGTCGCCCGTTATCTTAAAGCTACCGATATCGCCAGTTGCTCTCACGTGCGTTCCGCCGCACAGTTCTTTCGAGAAAACGCCGTCGCCCACGCTCAATACACGAACCGCCGAGCCATATTTCTCACCAAACAAAGCCATCGCCCCGCCGGCCATCGCTTCCTCGATCGCCATGACGTTGGTGTTGACCGGGTTGTTCTCGAGAATGTGGCGATTGACCAGATCCTCGACCTCAGCGATCTCTGCCGCAGTCATCGGCTGGTAATGAGTGAAATCAAATCGCAAAACATTTGGCCCAACGACCGAGCCAGCCTGCTTAACGTGAGTTCCGAGAACTTCTCTCAGTGCCGCATGAACAAGGTGCGTCGCAGTATGATTCCGCCGCGTCGCATCGCGCTTTTCGACATCGACAGTCGCGACGACCTCGTCACCGACCTTGAGCGAGCCGCTCTGGACCGTGACCTTGTGAATGATCAATCCCTGCACCGGCGAATACGTGTCGGCAACGGTCGCTTTCGAAGCCGGGCCGCCCATTTTCTTCATTCCGCTATTCTCATCGCCTTTTCCAAATGTCGTTTTCACGATCACTCCGGTGTCGCCGACCTGTCCACCGGCTTCGGCATAAAATGGCGTGTTGTCTAGTACGACGCTGCCCTGAGCACCGGCGTCGAGTTCGTCAACTTGAGTTTCGCCATCCAGTATCGCGACGACCTTGGCATCCGCGATCTGTATCGAGTCATAGCCGTGAAACTGATTTGCCCCGACCTTCTCCAGCAACTCGGCGTATATTGGCGAAGGCTGAGATTTGCGGGTTGTATGACCGACATTCGATTTTTGCTGCAACTCCTGAACAGCTTCATCGAGTTTGTCGGCGAAAAGTTCAGGATGAACAACAAATGAGTCATCATCGACCTTATCCGCTACATATGCTTTCTTGCTCTCAAGCACTACGAAAATTAGATCGCCGGGAATTCCGAACGTGTCTTTAATTGGAGCTACCTCTGCAAAGGTCAGCCTCGCACCGTTGCCTTTTGATTCTATAAGTTCGTTCAGTCGCTTCAGTCCGGTTGTAATTGTGTTTCCAAACCTCTCTTCCTCAAGCAAAACCATTTTGCTGATGAAATCACGTTGGGCATCCAATTCGGGATACGCTCCGCTCATTTCCGAAACGACAAAATCGCAGACCTTGTAAAAGAACGGCTCGTGCAGGCCGAGGTGTTCGCGGCCGTGGTAGATCGCACGGCGCATGATCTTTCGCAGCACGTAATTGCGGCCTTCGTTGCCGGGCAAAATGCCGTCAGCGATCGCGAAAGCAGTCGAACGGGCATGATCCGCTATCACACGGCTGGCAAATTGTTGGGTTTCAGTTGATTCCTCGTAAACACTCATCATTCAAATAATATAACAATCGGTACCGTATTCGGGAACGGCTCAGCGATGTGATCTGCGGGGACCTTCGCTCAAGATTTGCGCGAACGCCCTTAGCTGAATGATTCATCTCTGTTGGACACGTCTCAAAAACCCGAATACTATTGGAGAGACTTTCTCAAAAACCTGTAAACTTGGGGTCATCTACATGACTAATTTCAACTGGCTTCTGGACGGAAGCATCGTCGGGCTTTACTTGCTTGTGACTATGGCGGCTGGGCTCTACGTGCGTAAGTACGTGGGCAAGGTCGACGATTTTCTTGTTGCGGGCCGAGAGATGAATGTTTATCTCGGAATCGCCTCGCTCGCGGCAACAGAATTCGGCATTGTAACGTGCATGTACACGGCTGAGGCTGGATATAAATACGGGTTTGCGGGTGCAACGCCCGGAATCACCATGGCACTTTCGATGCTCGTGATCGGCTACACAGGTTTTTGCATCAAGCCGCTTCGCGATTCGGGCGTAATTACGATTCCCGAGTTGATCGAGAAACAGTTCGGTTCGCGGGTTCGGTGGCTTGCCGGCGTGGTTATCGTTTTGGGCGGACTGCTCAATATGGGCGTATTCCTGCGAATCGGCGGCCAGTTTCTCGTCAATGTCGTTGGGCTGAAAGTCACGTCGTTCAACTTCCTCGGCTATCAGGTGGGCTATCTGGAAGCGATGATGACGGTGCTGCTTGTTGGCGTTGCGACCTACACGATACTTGGCGGAATGCTGTCGGTTTTGATCACGGATTTCCTGCAGTTCGTCGTTATGAGCGTTGGGTTGATCGCGGTAACTATCCTTGTTCTCGTTTACGTCGGCTGGGACAAGATCGTATCGACCGTTGAGGTAAATTATGGTGCGGGCGGATTCAACCCGTTCGTACATCCCGATCTTGGCTGGCCTTATGTTTTGTTTCAGATAATGCTGAACTTTGCCGCGGTGCTTACCTGGCAAACGACGATCGCACGCGTGCTCGCGGCAAAAGATTCTGCCACCGGCCAGCAGATCTACGTCAGAACCAGTTTTTTCTTCGTCTGCCGATTTTTGATCCCGGGAATTTGGGGAATCGCTGCTCTAGCAACGCTCGGACAGGTGACAAACACGATCGACGCGATGCCAACTTTTCTGTCTACGTTCGTCCCGATGGGCTTGATGGGACTCTGTATCGCCGCGATGCTTGCGGCTGATATGTCGACCGATTCGAGTTACATGCTCACTTGGGGCAGCGTTATCTATAACGACATCATGGCCCCGTTTCGTAAGAAAGAATGGTCTGAAAAGAAAGGCATTTTGATCAATCGCATGATCGTTGCCCTGATCGGCATTTTTTTACTATTCTACGGCTTGTGGTATCCGCTCGAGGGCGACGTTTGGACGTATCTGGGAATTACAGGAACGATCTATCTCGCCAGCATTTCTGTCCTGCTGATCGCCTCGTGTTATTGGAAAGGGGCGAATAGCTGGGGAGCACTCGGGTCCATCATTTTCGCGGCAGTGATCCCTGTAACGTTTCTAATTCTTGAGAAAAATCCAGCAACAAAAGACATGGCAAAGCAGATCGGACCATACTATTCCGGTATCGCCGCCTACGTGTTCTCGGCACTTGCGATGGTAATATTCTCGATGCTCAAACCTCGAAAAGGAGAAACCGCATGAAATACTTCTGGCTGATCCTAACGATCACTTCGGTGGCGTGGTACACATTCGTAACCGCATACGTCTCTTTCAAGGGCGTTTCCGATATCAAAGAGATGCTGAAAAAACTAGGCGAGAAAAAGTGATCAAACGAGATCGCATTGTGACGGCCTGGTAATGAAAAACTCGCTCATTATCGTGTGCTGAGGAAAGCGGTTTTGGTAGACACGCTTCCATTCAGCCACAAATCCGTCGGCATCAGATCTTGCTACGATCGCATAGACGCTCCCGCCAAATCCCGCACCAAATGCCGAAGCCGCGACGGCTCCGATCTCTCGGCCAGAACGCTGCAAAAACGCCGTTTCCGGGATCTGATTCCCAAGAAAGCGCTCCGCATTGACCTGCGAAAGATCGATAGGATCGCCTATAGCTCCAATATTTCCGTTCGCTAGCATGTCGCACACAGCCGGAATGATCTCAAAATTCTCGATCCGAAACTGCTCCACGCGATCGAGCAATTCGCGGGTCATAAATTTCGAACGCATTCGACGGACCTTTGCCAAAACATCGTCAACGCCGAATTCCTCAAACATCCTTGCCAACGTTAACCCTTTGCCGACCGAACCAGTTATTTCGGAAACCATTCTCGAAACGCGGTTATAACTGTCGCGAGCCGCACCGGTTTTCTCCGCAATAACGCCGCTCGATGCGACCACGAATGAATGCGTATCAGGAAACGGGAAGTCCGCATCGTGTCGAAGCGGTGAAAACGAAAAAGCACTAAGCTGATCCGTCTTTCCAAGAACTATCGCGGCATGATCCTGGCTGCCGCCAAAGGTTCCAACGCCGGCAGAACCAGCCAGTTCGCGAAAGCTCTGTCCGTTCTCGATACAGCCGAGATATTCGGCGAGATCGAGGTCGGTGTGGATATTGTCCTGATAACGAGCCGAGCCGCGAATATCGTTCGCAAGGTCCAAAGACGCGAACACCAGGATCATCAAAGCACTGGAGCTCGAAAGCCCCGCCGCTTTCGGCAGATCGCTGTGAAAGTGGATCTTCACGCCGTTTTTCACACGTTCAGGAAAGTTCGAACCCAATCGCCGAACGACCTCAACCGCATAGTTTCCCCAATGCCCGGGCAAATTCTTTGGATCGTTCAACGCAATGGAAACTCTCTCGCTAATATCGCGATTCTCAAGCACGACGAGCGGCTCCGATTCCTCCTCGATCTCTACATGAAAGCCCCTATCGATCGCACACACAATGCTGCGGCCGCCGCAATAGTCGGTGTGTTTGCCAAGAACCTCGATTCGGCCGGGAATGAACATTATTTATTGCTAAGGAATGTAGAAACGCTTGCGATATCGGAACGACTCGAAAGATCGAGCACGCCTTCGTCAGTTTTGATGGCAGCGAACTCCACGCCGAGCCAGTCGATAGCATATTGAACCGCCGTCGTTATCTCATATTCGCCCCGTTCGGACGGCTCGATCGAGCGGCAGGCTTGAAATATCGCCGTTGAAAAAAGCCACGCGTTCATCGATACAAACGAGTCAACTTCAACCTTCTCCGGCTTTTCGACGACCGACAAAAGCTGACCCTCGTCACCGATCTCGACCGTCGCAAATTTAGCGATGCGTTCTGCACAAATGTTACTTTTTGCGATCAGAGCTTCTCGTTCGAAAGCAAGCATCGCAGGCCGCGCGGCTTCGCGTAATCGACGAAGGCTCTCTACGGGATATAGATTATCCGAATTCACGACTAGGAATAGCTCGTCCGCGTCAACAAAGTTTTCTACCGAAAGTACCGCATCGGCTGTTCCTTTCGCTTCGAGTTGCATCGAGAAACTTACATTGATTCCGTTGACCGAACAATACTCACGGATCGCATCATGTTCGGGACCGATGACAAGACAAACATCGGAAAATCCGGCGGCAATGAGATTTTCGACGATCAACTCAAGCAGAGTTTTGCCGTTCGCGATTGGAACAAGGGCCTTTATTCCGGCCTCCGCTCTTCGTCGCTGTTCCGGCGACAACTCGACGCCCGCGTCATCGGCACGCATTCGCGTACCCAGGCCGCGGGCTAGTATTACCGCCTTTGTTGGAAGTTCAGGCACGAAAATTAGTTTTGCGGCAAGTCTTTGTAGATCTTCTCGCGCGATTGAAAACCGTCTTTGACGACCGTCTGATCGATATTATTCTTATCGACCGCGATCGGCTCGATCAGTATCGACGGCACATCGATTCGGCCGTTATTGACAGTTCGCGTCGCACCGCTCGGCTGTTTTTTCGCCAAAGCAACCGCCGCATCGACGGCGGCAGGAGCAAGCCTCGAGATCGGTTTGTAAACAGTCATGGTCTGCGTTCCTTTCACGACACGCTGCAATGCGGCAAGTTCGGCGTCCTGGCCGGAAACGAGAATCTTGCCAGCGAGCCCCTGTTTGTTCAAAGCCTCGATCACGCCGCCCGCCGTTCCGTCGTTTGAGACGACAAATGCGTCGATCTTGTTATTGTTTTGCGTCAGTGCATTTTCAGCATGTTTGAGAGCTTCTTCCACGAGCCATTCTTTCGCCCATTGATCGGCGACAACCTTTATATCTCCGCGATCGATCGCTGGCTGCAGAATGTTGAGCTGGCCTTTACGCAGCAGCGTTGCATTGTTATCCGTCGGAGCACCGCCGATCAGAGCGTAATTGCCCTTTGGCATTTTTTCGAAAAGATATTTCGCTTGCAGCTCTCCGACTTTCTCATTGTCAAATGACACATAAAGGTCCGGAGCACTGTTGCGAACCAAACGGTCGTACGAGATCACAGGCACATTCTGTTTTTTCGCCATCTCGACCATCGCACCGGCGACCTCGGCGTTATGCGGCACGAGTACCAAAACGTCTATCCCCTGCGTCAGCAAGCTCTCGACCTGCTTCATCTGCGCATCGTCGCTGCCGTCCGCCGTTTGGAGCAGAACCTCGGCACCCAACTCCTTAGCCCTTGCCATAAAAAGATCGCGGTCTTTTTCCCAGCGTTCCTGCTTGAGTGCGTCCATCGCAAAGCCGATACGGATCTTTTTCTCGCCGGTCTTTGCCGGATCTGATGTATTCGACGCCTGCTTGCAGCCCGACCATGCCAGAACGGCAACTAGCAAAAATAACAACAGTGCTCTGGATCTATTCATAATAAATGCGTTTTATTTAAGCCGCTGAACCGGAAATGTCTTACCATCAACACGATAAAATGTGCCTGTATTGTAGTTCTCGTCGTCAAATTCGAATCGATTCGGCCCGCCTTTGTCATTCGATTCGAAGGTATTTCCTTCCTTGAAAACAAAGACCTCAACACCGCTGCCCTTCGCCCATTTGACCTCAAAAGCCATCTTGACGGGCTTAACAGTGCAGCTCGTATCGCCGACTTTGAACTTACCCTCAAACTCACCGTTCTCAGCTTTTGCAGGTTTGTCAGGATAAGTTTCCTTGAGCCATTTCAGCAAACTATCGCCGCCGCCGTACTGGATATTGTCGATCTTCCAATTGCCGCTGACCTGTTTCAGCTCAAACGTCAGATTTTCTTTCCGCCCACCATTTGTAAACGTCACTGGCACGCTCGCGACCAAACCAGTTACTGTTGCGTTACCGATCGCGAAATTCTTGATATCCGGATCTTGCGTATTATAAAGCGGATCGCCATCGATCGCCCCAACCTCGCCGCTGCTGGTCGTCGCGTCCTTCCAGATCAGATCCGCGAGCTGTTTTGTGAAATATTTGTCGACCAGAGCACGATTCTTCGTCTGAAAGAACGGGCTCTTTTTACCGTCGTGCTGTTTGTAGAGATCCGCGACCAAAGCGGCAGCGGTCGCTGTTTGCGATTCAGCACCGCCGGATTCGGGCTCGCCGGGCGTTGCGTTCGCAGCAACATTTGCCGTGTTTACAGCGATGTTTGTATTCATCGCCGTACTCTTACCAAATGAACACGCCGATGTTGCGGTCATACAGATCGTTAGTATCAGCGAATTGAAAATATGTACTGTCTTCATAGGTTTTGAATCCCGTTATCGAAATATCCTACGGCAAATCCAGGCTGAATCAAAATAATCACTCTACTGAAGCGTAACCGCTACTCGACCCCAGCTTTTAGCTCCCTAAACAGCTCGATAAAATCCGCCAACTGATAATTTGCATTTAGACCACTGGGATTTGGCAAAAGCCAGATCCCGGTTTCACCAAAATTCTCTTGCTGTAGTCCGACTTTTGCTTTTGGTCGATCGAATGCGGTTCGATACACTCCAAGGCCGAGCACGGCCAGCATTTTTGGTTTGTAGCGATCAAGTTTATCGAGCAAAGCCTTGCCGCCCTCGATAAATTCTTCCCGCGACAGCTCGTCCGCTCTTGCCGTTGTTCGATCGACAAAACACGTGATCCCGTAACCGCTGTCGAGCAGCTCGGCTTCTTCCGATGGATCAAGCAGCCGCTCCGTAAACCCTGCACCGTACAAAACCTTCCAAAACCGGTTTCCTGGCCGTGCAAAATGCAGTCCGGTCGCTCCTGAATACAAGCCCGGATTTATCCCGCAAAACAACACCTTCAGATCAGGCCCAATGATGTCTTCGATCGTTAGATCGACGGCGGCTGCGAGCTCTTCTTTAGTTGGTTTTCGTGCAGGCATATTTTTGTATCCATGATATATCGCCGGGCCAAAATTCCGCGATTGCGTTCCAATGAAAATATCTCTTGACCTATTCCGATATATCGTGATACAAAATATACATATTGTGATGATACGTTTTGTACCATCCAAGAATTTACAAATTATGAGGTTAAAAAATATGTTTGGAAGACACGGAATGAGATTTGGACATGGCCACGGCAGCCATGGGTTTGGAGCCGAATTCAAGCGAATGCGGCGTGGTGACATTAAGTTTCACCTGCTTGAGATCTTGAAGGAAACGCCGCGGCACGGTTATGAGATCATCGGCGAACTCGAAAAACAAAGCGGCGGCTACCGTCCGAGCCCTGGCTCGGTTTACCCAACGCTCCAGATGCTCGAGGAAGGCGGTTTTCTCACCAGTGAGCAGGTTGATGGCAAAAAGGTTTACACAATTACCGAAGCCGGACTAAAACTGCTGGCGGAACGCACTGTCTCACCGATCGAGGCCGACCCGAAAATGGCTCACGCGTTTGAGATCAGAAAGTCTCTGATGAAACTCGGCTCTGCCGTTATGGACGGCGTTCGCGACGGTGACGAGGAAACGGTGAAACGGATCAGTGAGATCGTCAATCAGGCACGCCGCGATGTATATGCGGTACTTGCCGAGTCGTAGGTCGGTAACCAGTTTTTTGGAATATCGAAGCCCGCAAAGCACTTGCTTGCGGGCTTTTTTGAGACCCTCGGCGTTTCTGATGATAGAATCTACCCAACGTTCATGGCTGTCGAAAACGAAAATATTGTCGAATTCAAAGGCGTTAGCTACGCGATCGACGGCATTTGCATTCTCGACGAACTGAACTTCGCCGTTGCAAAAGGCGAGCTACTGATCCTGCTCGGCGAATCCGGCTGCGGCAAAACCACCACGCTAAAACTTATCAACCGTCTTATCGAGCCGACGTCGGGAACGATAACTGTTGAACAAAAACCGACGTCGAACTGGGATACAATCGCCCTGCGGCGTCACATCGGTTATGTCCTGCAAGACGGCGGCCTTTTTCCGCACATGACGGTCGAGCAGAATGTGGCTCTTCCACTCGCGATCAAGGACGCAAATACAAACAGCGAGCAACGAGTTGGCGAAATGCTGGGTCTCGTCGGCCTCGATCCCGCAAAATTCGCAAACCGTTTCCCTCACGAACTCTCCGGCGGGCAACGACAGCGCGTCGGCGTCGCACGGGCTTTGGTTTCCGATCCCGATCTGCTGCTGCTCGATGAGCCGTTTGGAGCACTCGATGCGATAACGCGAACAAATCTGCAAAAAGAGTTCGCCAAGCTCGTCAGTGAACTCGGCAAAACTGCCGTCTTTGTAACGCACGATCTGCACGAAGCGATGCTGCTCGGAACGCGGATCGCCTTAATGGAGAAAGGCAAGATCGCATTGCTAGAGACACCGGAGAATTTCACACGATCTGATATTCCACTCGTCCGCGCATATCTCGATACGATCGCAGTGCCGATTTGATCAAAACTGGGATATATTATTCAAACGATGAACAAGAATAGACGTGAGTTTTTGAAGGCGGGAGCGGCCGGCCTGGCGGCGATCGCATTTTTTCGGAATGCTAAAGGTGAGATCGTCGTCCCTGCTGAAGGCGATCCGTTTCCTGAGCTCGTCGAGGTAACGATTCCGCAGCTTCAGGCCCAGATGAAATCGGGTAAGCTGACCGCACGCCGTTTGACCGAGATGTATCTCGAACGGATAAAACATATCGACACAAAAACGCATTCCGTCCTCGAACTAAATCCCGACGCACTGACGATCGCCGATGCGTTGGACAAGGAGCGGAAAAAAGGGAAAGTTCGCGGACCAATGCACGGCATTCCGGTTCTGATCAAAGACAACATCGACACCGCCGACAAGATGCACACTACTGCCGGTTCGTGGGCACTTTATGATGCACCGACACCAAAGCAGGATTCGCCGCTTGTTGCGAGTTTACGAAAAGCCGGTGCGGTTATCCTCGGCAAAACAAATCTGAGCGAATGGGCAAATTTCCGGGCGAATCCAAGAAACGGCCGCGGAACCAGTGGCTGGTCGGGCCGTGGCGGCCAGACAAACATGCCGTACTTTCTCGATCAAAACCCGAGCGGTTCCAGCTCAGGCTCGGGCGTGTCGGTTTCGGCAAATCTGTGCGCGGTCGCGATCGGTACGGAAACCAACGGCTCGATAATCTCACCCGCTGTCACGAACGGCATCGTCGGCCTGAAACCGACCGTCGGTCTCATTCCGCGTAACGGAATCATCCCGATCTCGCACACGCAAGACACCGCCGGGCCGATGACGCGTACTGTAACCGACGCAGCTATCTTGCTCAGTGCGATCGCCGGAACTGACAAAGGCGACCCAGCAACGGCCGAGGCTGATAAGAAAAAGGCAAAGGATTACACAAAATTCCTCGATCCGAACGGCCTGAAAGGTGCCCGCCTCGGACTTTGGTTCGTTCCGCCTCGGCAAAATCCGGAACCCTACAAGGCGTATTGGCAGCCATTGCTGGACAAGCTAAAGGAAGCGGGAGCAACGATCGTCGATGTCACGTTCCCCGATTACGGCCCGACATCCGGCGACCGATCAAATATCCTGAATTACGAATTCAAGGCTGACATCGCCAAATATCTTGAAAAGCGTGGCGGTAAGTACAAAACGCTAGCGGACCTGATCAAGTTTAACGAGGACAACAAGGACAAGGAATTACAGATCTTTGGACAGGAGATCTTTATAGAGTCCGAGAAAAAGGGAGATTTAACGGACAAAACGTACCTTGATTCTTTGGCTAAAGCTTTGCGATCGGTCCGCGAGGATGGCATCGACGGCCTGCTAACCAAACACAACCTGGACGCTTTCGTCGGCCCGACTGGCGGTGGTTTGTACTCGATCGCCGCTGTCGCCGGCTATCCGTCGATCACAGTTCCCCTCGGCCAACGCGAGATCCCGGCTGGAACTGCCCAAAACGGCACCGCGATCCCAGCCTCGATCCAGTGCACAGGCATGCTTTTCTTCGGAACTGCGTGGTCAGAACCGAAACTGATCAAATACGCATACGCCTTCGAGCAGATAACAAAAGCACGCGTGACGCCGCAGTTTTTGCCTACGTATGTTAGGAAATGATCCTTAGTCGTGAGGAATTAGACCGTTTTTGCGGAAATTACGGTCGAGACTGAAGATTTTGTCGGGTCGACGAGATTCGTCCGTAGCAAAGATCCCAACAGTAACTATGTCTCGCTTGCGAATTTCCAGCAAGATTGTTAGCCTTGTCTCAAACTCGCTTTTGATCTCGACATTTTTAATTGTTTGAGGCTTAAAGGGATAGGCTTTCGCGATTATGTCGTATTTGTTAGGCGTTAGTTGCAGCCTTTTGATTTGTCCCTCGTAATTTGTTGTAGCAAAAACTTCCTTTTTTCCTAATTTAAAGCCAACCTCCGCATTTGGGACAACATTACCGAATTGATCATATACGTAGACCGTAACACGGCCGCCATCGTCGCCGAATTTTCCGGCAATCATCTCAATTTTCGGATACTTGTCGGTCTCCGGCTTTGATTGCTGAGAATAGGAAACTGAAACCAATCCTAGTATCATCGCGAAAAAGCTAGCAGCGATCGTTGATACCCGTTTTCGCACTTTTTTCAAGCCAATCGGACAGTCCTGAGTTATCACTGTTCCATCCGATCTTCTGTGAAGCCTAATGCACAACCGTCCATCCCGATTTGAGATCATGTTACTGATCTCGCTTTTCGTCATAACGGCCGTATTATAAATATTCAATTCGCACGAATGGCATTTCCTGATGCGATCGTCACCAGTCATGCTCTCCCAACTGACAGAACACGGTGAAGCAACGCGAAGTCTGTTAATGTCGAATTCTTCTTTCTGCATACTCTTTTATATTTCGGATGCCCATCCTTTGTACGTCAGTTGCTTCGCGGTGGAGTATAATTGGGTGATTTGTGATAACCGAATTCCTAAATTTCCTCCGCCAAAATTGGCCTGAGCTGCTTACCTTGACCCGCGAGCATATTTTTCTTGTGTTCATTTCGACGGGGTTTGCGGTTGTGGTGGGAGTGCCGCTTGGAGTGATGTTGACTCGGTTTCGATCGCTTCAAACTCCCGTGCTAGGATTCGCGAACATCATGCAAACCGTGCCGAGCCTCGCTCTGTTCGGTTTGCTGATACCGATACCATTTATCGGCGGCATTGGTGCCCGAACAGCGATCATCGCCCTCGCACTTTACGTATTGCTTCCTGTTATTCGAAACACGGTAACAGGCATTCTCGGCATCGATCCAAAAACAAAGGAAGCAGCGATCGCCCTGGGAATGACCGAATGGCAACGGCTCAAGCTCGTCGAACTACCGCTCGCGATGCCGGTGATCTTAACGGGAATTCGCGTCGCCGTTGTCATTTCAGTTGGCGTCGCAACGGTCGCGGCGGCGGTCGGTGCAGGCGGGCTTGGAACATACATCTTCCGCGGTTTGCGGCAAAATGATAATAATTTGCTACTCGCGGGAGCTTCAGCATCTGCCTTACTCGCACTCATTTGCGATTTTGCTCTGGGTCAGTTTGAAAAGAGTTACACGATCGGTGAACGCGAATACGCAGCCCGTCGAAGATTTGTTGCCGCCGGGGTTGCCACTGCTTTGACCATCGTGGTCGGCATCGGATTTATCTCAAATTTCAGATCTGAGATCTCAAATAATGCGACTGTTACAGGCGTCGAGACGAAAGACAAAAGACCGATAGTCGTCGGCTCAAAAGATTTCACCGAATCGGTGATCCTCGCCGAAATTCTCGCTCAGATGCTGGAAAAACAAGGCATTCCTGTGACACGCCAATTCGAACTCGGCGGCAATATTGCTCACGAGAGCCTGATTTCGAACAAGATCGACGTCTATCCCGAATACACTGGCACCGCCTACACCGCGATCCTCAAACACACTCCGATCACGGACGCGCAGGCGGTTTACGAGCAAACCAAGACCGAGTACGCTGACAAATTCAAACTCAACGTCAGCCCGTCTCTCGGGTTTTCAAACGATTTCGCGATCCTCGTTCGCGGTGAAGTCGCGAGGCAGATCAGCCTGAAAACCATCTCCGACGCCGTGCCGCTTGCCAAAAACTGGCAAGCCGGATTTGGCCATGATTTTATGTCGCGGGCTGATGGTTATCCTGGTTTCTCTAAGGCGTACGGTTTCCAGTTCGCAAAACTGCCCCGCGAAATGGACCTCTCGCTCACCTATCGGGCACTCCAGTCAAAAGAACTCGACATCATCGCCGGCAACTCCACCGACGGCCTGATTGCCGCTCTCGATCTGTTTCAACTAGCCGATGACAAGCATTATTTTCCGCCATACCAGGCCGTGTATATCGCCCGTAACGACGCCGCAGGGCTGTTAAATGAAACATTCGAAAAGCTAAAAAATACGATCTCGACGGACGAGATGCGGCGGCTAAATTATGAGGTCGACGGCAATAAACGCAAAGCTCACGATGTCGCCGCCGATTGGCTGAAAGCAAAGCAGCTATGAATTATCAACTCGTCAGCGAAGCGATCGTGAAATACGTCAACGGTTCTTTCCCGCGATCTGTCGATGCCGACATCGAGCGTGAGTTTGGCGCGGAAACGGCCCGTGATGTGCGGGACGTTTACGAACGTGCAATGGATTGTCCCGTTGACTGGAATGTTCCCGGTATGGACATGGATGCAGCTCTCGGTCTTCTGGCGGATTTCATGACGGCCGAGTGGCCCGAACTCTCGCCGGCGGCTAAAAAGTGGCTAAATTATTCCTACATCATGTGCTGGAAATAGGTATTTCCGCATCGCTCTCCATGCCCGGGTAATTTGCCGTCCGTAAACGCACAGCCCTATCTGCCTGCGGGCATCCGAGCTTTCATAACTAAAAAGGATCGCTGAAAGTGGCTTGCTATTCCCCGCTAAGTGTTGTACTCTAACCGATTGATAATTCCGTATCTCTTCGTCGACGGTAAACTCGTCCCAGTGTTGGGTCGTAATAGATAGTTCGAGAAACGGTTCGTTTATAACTGTTAGAAGATGTTCACTGGATAAGGTGAACTCCTCGAACGTAGGTCCTTCCTTGCTGCCGTTTCACTGAAGATCACACCGCGTTAGTAGCTTCTTATTACATCCCGAAGAATTGTTTTGAGTTCAAGCTTTAGCTTGTATTCGTTTATTCGTGCACGTAATGCGTGCCCGAAGAAAGAAGGCTACAAGTGAACTCTGAACCGGAGCTTCAGTAGATATAGTTTTATTTAATTAATGACTTTTAAGGATTTAGGCTTGCTGCCGTTTTTGACGGATAAGTGCGAGCAGTTAGGTTTTGCTGTGCCGACGCCGGTTCAGCAGCAGGCAATTCCGGTCGTACTAGACGGCCGTGACGTACTCGCCAGTGCCGAGACCGGTACGGGTAAAACCGCAGCGTTTTTGCTGCCTATCATTCAACAGCTTTCGACGGCAAAGAAAAAACCGGGAACGAAAGTTCTCATTCTGTCACCGACGTGCGAACTCGCTAATCAGACCGAGGCCGCTTGCCGCGAGTTTGCCCCTAAAGGCATGACCTGCACGGCGATCATCGGCGGAGCCGGTTACCGCCGTCAGATGGACAGCCTGAAACGCGGTGCAAATATCATTATCGCGACGCCGGGCCGCCTGATCGATTTTATGGATCAGGGCCTGATCGATTTTCGCGGCTTGACGCACCTCGTCCTCGACGAAGCCGACCGCATGCTCGACATGGGCTTTTTGCCGTCGATCAAACGCATCGTTAAGGTGATTCCAGCGGAACGTCAAACGCTTTTCTTCTCGGCAACGATGTCGGGCGAGATCGAGCACATTGCTTATTCGATGCTCAACGATCCGACCTTCGTCGAGGTCAGCAAACGCGGTAAAGCGGCGGCGACCATCGAACAGATGGCGTATCCCGTTGCCCAGCAATCGAAAATGCCTCTTCTGCTCGACCTGCTCGACAAGGAAGATTTCGAACGCGTTCTCGTTTTCACACGGACCAAACGTGGTGCCGACCGCGTTGCTCATATTTTGGAAAAGCGTGAACACAAGTCGAACCGCATCCACGGCGACCGTTCGCAGGCACAGCGTGAAGCAGCTCTCAAAGCGTTCAAATCAGGCCACACCAACGTGCTGGTCGCAACCGACGTTGCGGCTCGCGGAATTGATATCGATTCGGTCTCGCATGTGATAAACTATGATATACCCGAGGCACCGGAGGATTACGTTCATCGCATTGGCCGTACGGGCCGTGCCGGCAAAAACGGACGCGCGATCACGCTGTTCACCATTGCCGAAGAGCATTCCATGCGTGCCATCGAACGTCTGACGGGCGAACAGGTCGAACGAATCGTTCTGCCGGATTTCGGTGGGCACGACATGAAACCCGCAGCCGTCAAAAAGAATGGAATGCCGGCCCGCAAAAGCTTTCGCTCATTCGGCCGCCGCAGATAGGATAAGCAGGTAATTTTTATGACTGACAAAGGCTATGCAGTAGACGATTCTGTCGAAATGATGTGTTCGGCATGTGACCTTGACCAAAATCACAAGGTTGTGGCCGTCACCAAACAAGGCAAGATCACAAAAGCTGCCTGCGAAACGTGCGAAACGGTCAGTACATTTGCCCGTGGTGTGAAAACCTCGGTGTCAGTCAGCGGCAGCGGCAAAGCGGCGTCACCATACGACCGCTCTCGCAAATACAAAAAAGGCCAGGCTATGATGCACGAGAAATTCGGCCACGGCGAAGTAACCGCCGTCATCGAACCCGGCAAGATCGATGTCCTTTTTGGCGACCAAACACGAAGACTTATCCACGCTCAAGTGTAATTTTTCCGCTTGGACTCGATAAACTCATTAAGGCCGGTCAGGAACCTCGCAAGGTTAGCTGACCGGCCTTTTCATTGAGCGGTCTTAAATTCTTGCTCGCCGCGAAGGCAACTGCGCCGGTTACCGACGCGGCAGAGTGGCGAGGAAATCGTATATGTCTTTCGTCTCGACCTTGGCGAGGACGTAGCCTTTGTCCTCTCGCATTACGGTCTTGTCCTTCATTACTCCCTCGAATTTCTTCGTAAAGATCACCGCCGGTATCGATCTGTCGATGATCGTGACCTCGCAAACCTGGGCAGAGCCGACGACCGGCTTTCCGGCCTCGGTTTTGTAGAGGTTTTTGTCGACCTCTTTGCAGCCGTCGTCGTAGAGTCCGTCTTCGATCAGGACGATCGTGCCGATTTCGTCGATGCTTGTGGCGAGTATGTCCTTGAACTGCTCGGCTTCGGACGGTGGTGGTGCCGGTGAATACTTATCGACGACCGGCGTCGGATTCACGACGTTCGGCGGCTGCGATTTGCGGGTTTTGAGGAACAGCACCTTTCCTTTCAGATACGGCTCTTTTGCAAGCTGCACGGCCTTCGGCACAGTGCCGAGTTCCGCTCGTTTGTCGTATATCTCATAGTACTTTTTCGAGAGTTCCGCATCGGTCGATGCATTCGCTGCCGGCTGATTCGCATTAGAATTCGCACCTGACTTGTCATTCTTCATCATGCCGCACCCAAGTCCGACAAGACATATGATCAAAAAAGCAAGCTTGTTCATTCCGTACCTCCGTGTAAGTTTCCAGTTTGCGAAAAATGCGAACTCATCGCAAGGAGCCGGAGCCGACGAGTAAAGAGAAAAGCCACGAACTATCAGTTCGTGGCTTTTGTTCTATTAAAGCGTATCGGGCTTATAAGTGCCCTCTTCGATTTATGACGGCTTTACGACCGGCGGCCGCTCTTTAGCAGCAAACCTACAACGAGACCGATGGCGGCGGAGATGAGGATGGTTTGGCCGGGTTTTTGGCGGGCGAATTCTTTCGCATCTTCGACCAGTTCTTTCGGGTCTTTGTTCGAAAGCTCCTTGAACTTATCGCCGGCCTGGGCGAATTTGTCGTTTGCAAAATCCTTGGCCTTGGCGGCCGCGTCCTGAATTTTCTGTCCGTATTCCTGTGCCTGCATCTTGAGATCTCCTAAAAACTCGTCATCCGTCACCTTGTCGGTAAATGAATCTACCGGTATCAGGCTCTGTTCCAATTCCTGTTCTGCTTTCTTAACTTCTGCTTCAAATTCTGACATATCAAGATCCTCCCGAATTATCAAAAATATTCAATAATGCGCCGGTTCGATGTTCTCGTCCCGTGAATAGTTGTAACGAATTTGGCCTGGCGTTTGTTCCAGGAAGTATGTATTGGAAGATAAGATATGACCGCGAAATACGCGAAAGGACGCGAAATAAAACAGAACGGCGGGTTCTCGATCCACACGAACGCCGCTCCAAATCTGGAAACCTATTCTTTTTTCGCGTCCTTTTCGCGTATTTCGCGGGCAATACTGAATTTATGTGACGCGCATCACATTTGTGGTTGACAGCGCCCTTTCCAAAATGCGAGTCTATCAGTTCGTAGTAAGTAAGCACTTACTTTAGGGAGAGTCGAGTATTGATCAAAGATCTTTTCAAATGTGAACATCCGGGCCGAATGTCGGGTGATGCCCGCCGAGAGCAGATATTGCAGACAGCGGTCGATCTGTTTTCGAAGCGTGGTTTTAAGGGCACGACGACCAAGGAAATAGCCAAGGTCGCGGGCGTTTCCGAGGCAATGGTGTTTCGCCATTTTGCCAGTAAGGACGAGCTTTACGGTGCGATCCTGCACAACAAAGGCTGCGAGGACGGCGTAAAGCGGTTCCCGTGGGAAGAGAACGAGGTTCTCGCCGAGGCGATCCGTCAAAAGGACGATTTCGCGGTGTTTTATAACCTCGCGAAAAACGCGATGGACAAGCATCACGAAGACGTCGGTTTCATGCGGCTGTTGTTTTACAGTGCCCTCGAGGAACACGATCTGGCCGAACGGTTCTTTGGCGAATTTGTCGCCAGAATTTACGGATTTATTGGCGGATATATTGAGGAACGCCAGCGTGACGGCGTGTTTCGCCAGTTCGAGCCGAAGATCGCTGTTCGAGCCTTCATGGGAATGATGATCCATCACTCGCTCAACAACATCTTGTGGGACAAGCAGCGGAACATTCTCAACATAACTAACGAAGAAGCGGCGAAAAATTTTGCGGAAATTCTCTTGAGAGGGATCAGAGCGTAGAGGCCGATACGGCATTTTTATTCAAGATGAGAAGCAGGACATTTACCATTACATCTCTCGCACTCGTACTGTCGGCACTTGTCGTACTTGCGGGCTGCGGTTCGAAAGCGGCGACGAATACGAACGCGAACACGGCAGCACCGCCGACTATCGACGTTAAGACAGTTCAGGCTGTGACAAAGCCGATACCGACGTATTTCGAAGCGACCGGTAACCTCGCGAGCGATGCTCAAACCGACGTTGCACCGACCATCGCCGGCAAGATCATCGAGGTCAATTTTGACGTCGGCAGCTACGTGAACAAAGGCAGCGTACTTATTCGAATGGACGCGAGCGATGCTCGTATCCGGCTCGAACAAGCTCAGGCTCAGGTCGAACAGCAGAAGAAAGCGGTTGGAACCGCGATCGCCGCTCTTCGCCAGGCACAGATCAGACTCGGTGTGAAGGACGGCGAGGTTTTTGACATCGAGACCTTTTCACAGGTGAAATCGACCCGGGCAAATCTCGTTCTCGCGGAAAAAGAACTTGCGAGAGCTGAGAAGCTGTTCTCGACCGGCGATGTGGCAAAAACCGTGGTTGACCAACGCCGCGCGACACGCGACGCCCTACTTGGACAGCTCGACGAAGCTCGTTCGAACGCCGCAGTTGCTGTCAAAGCCATCAATTCCGCCGAAGCCCAGGTTGCCGCCGCCCGTGCCGCCGTTACGACATCCGAATCGCAGATCGATCAGGCAAACAAGGCGATCGCCGACGCGACCGTTTACGCACCGATCAGCGGCTATGTCTCGGAACGTGTCGCTGACCTCGGCGAATACCTTTCGCCAAGTGCTCCGAATACAAAGATCGCGACGATCGTGCGAACCGCGACGCTTAGGCTTCGCATTGACGTTCCCGAAGCCGCGATCGGCAAGGTCGGTATTGGCCAAAGCATCTCGATGCAGACGAGTGCGTATCCCGACCGTAATTTTGCCGGACGCGTCGTGAGGATCCTGCCGAGCCTTAACGCGACCGCTCGAACCCTGACCGTCGAAGCCGAAGTGCCAAATGGCGAAGGCCTGCTCCGTCCCGGCCAGTTCGCGACGGTTCGCATCACCCAATCGAAACCCGAGAACGCCGTCATGATCCCCGCCTCCGCCATCAAGACCGAAGGCGACATCAACAAGATCTACGTCATAAAAGACGGTGCCGCCCGCGAACGCCTCGTCCAAACCGGTTTACTCGAAGGTGACCTGATCCAGGTAAAACAAGGCATTGCTGAGGGCGATGTGATCGCGACAACCGGTATCAACGAACTCTTCGACGGTGTTTTAGTCCGCCAAACGAATTAAGCAAGGGGCAAGATTATGCAGTGGTTAGCTGAAGTTTGTGTAAAACGTCCTGTATTCGCGACGATGTTGATCTTGTCGCTGGTCGTGGTCGGTGCGTTCTCGTTCCTTAGTTTGGGCGTCGATCTGTTTCCGAAGATCGATTTTCCGACGATCACGATCACGGTCGTGAATCCGGGAGCTTCGCCACAGGAGATCGAGACTGAGATCACTGACAAGGTCGAGGAAGCGGTTAATACCATCAGCGGTATCGACGAGCTGCGTTCGACCTCGATCGAAGGAATTTCGCAGGTTTTCGTTGCGTTCGTGCTCGAAAAGGACGTTAACGTCGCCGCACAGGAAGTAGAAAATCGCGTTCAGACCGTTATCCCGAACCTGCCGGAAACCGCAAAACAGCCGACAGTTCAAAAACTCGATACTGATGCCGCTCCGGTTTTGCGTATCTCTATCTCCGCTCCGACATCGCTTCGAGAGGTGACCGAGATCGCCAAGGACCGCGTCAAGGAGCGTATCGAATCGGTCAACGGCGTCGGCCAGATCTCGATCGTCGGCGGCCAGGAACGGCAGATCAACGTCTGGGTCGATCCTGACAAAATGCGTTCGTATAACGTAACGCCGGCTGAGGTTTCGGGTGCGTTGCGGATCCAGAATATGGAGTTCCCGTCCGGCCGCATCGATCAGGGACAGACTGAAACCGCAGTTAGAACTGTCGGAAAGATCCAGAAGGTCGATCAGTTCAATGACGTAGTCGTTGCGACGCGGGGCACATATCAGGTAAAGGTCAAGGATCTGGGCTATACCGAAGACGGCGGTGCCGAACTCCGCTCCGAGGCTCGCCTCAACGGCCAGCCTGCAGTCACGCTGATCGTTTCGAAACAATCCGGCCAAAACACCGTCGCCGTTGCCCGCGAGATCAAATCGCGTCTCGCCGAGATCCAGAAAACTCTGCCGCAGGGCTACCAGATGCGTGTGATCGGCGATAACTCGATCTTTATCGAGAATTCGCTCCACGCGATCGAAGAGCATTTGATCATCGGTTCGATCCTCGCATCGATCGTTGTTTTCCTGTTCCTGTGGAGCTTCCGCTCGACATTTATTGCGGCTTTGGCAATTCCGACATCGATCATCTCGACTTTCGCGCTCGTTTACGCGATGGGTTACACGCTCAATTCGATCACGATGCTTTCGCTGACGCTGATGGTCGGTATCGTTATCGACGACGCGATCGTCGTGCTCGAGAATATCTATCGATTTGTCGAGGAAAAGGGGATGAACCCTTTTCAGGCAGCGATCGAAGGTACGCGTGAGATCGGCCTTGCCGTTTTGGCGACGACGCTGTCGCTGATGGCCGTGTTCGTGCCGATCGGTTTCATGCAGGGCATCGTCGGTAAGTTCATGTCCTCGTTCGGTTTGACGGCGTCGTTCGCCGTCGGCGTATCGCTGATCGTTTCGTTCACGCTGACACCGATGCTTGCCGCCCGTTTGATCAAAGCACACAAGAAAAAACCGGAAACAGACCTCGACAAAGTAAAAGGCGACGTCTCGAACGAGATCGAGAAAGGCGACAGCCATTACACCGGCTGGTTCCGGAGCGTGGACTATGTCTATGCGTGGATGCTGCGGTTCTCGATGGCCCATCGTTGGGTGATCCTGACGCTCGTCGTGCTGGTTTTCGTTAGCATCGTCCCGCTTTTCATGATGGTCGGAAAGAACTTCTTGCCCGTCGATGACCAGTCGCAATTCGAGATATCGGTTAGAACTCCTGAGGGCACGAGCCTTTCAGCCTCGTCACAGGCATTCGAACGAGTTGCTTCTGAGATCCGCAAAATGCCGGGCGTCACCGACACTCTCGCGACCGTCGGCGGCGGACAGCAGCAGGTCGTAAATGCAGGAACGATTTACGTTAAGCTCAGCGACGTCGGGCAACGTGCGAAGTCACAGGAAGCGATGATGGCCGACGCCCGCGAGATACTGGCGAAGTTCCCGCCCGAATATCGGACCAGCGTCCAGATCGTGCAGGCTTTCTCAGGCGGTGGTTTTAGAAACGCGAACGTTCAGTTTCTGGTCTCGGGCCCAGACATAAAGGTCCTCGAAGACGCCTCAGAAAAGATCCTCGCTAAGATGAAGACCATCCCCGACGCGGTTGACGTCGATACGACGCTCATAGCCGGTAAGCCGGAACTGCGGCTCGAGGTCGATCGCGACACCGCGGCCGATCTCGGAGTAAAGGTCGGCGACGTTTCGCAGGCGCTGAACACGCTCGTCGCAGGACAGGAAGCGACCACATTCAATGCAGGTTCTGACCAATATGACGTTTATGTGCGGGCGATCAATCAGTTCCGCACGAGCGAAGAAGGCCTGAAACGAATGATCGTGCCCTCAGCCAAGCTCGGCTGGGTGACACTCGACCGCGTCGTCAAAACAAAGCCAGGAACCGGCCCAAGCGCCATCGACCGTACCAATCGACAAAAGCAAGTAACGCTCCTCGCCAACACAAAACCGGGCGGTTCGGCCCAGAGCATTACGTCGGCGATCGACAGCTATGTAAAAGAGCTGAATCTGCCCGCGGGCTACCATACCGGTTATGTCGGCCAGTCAAAGGAAATGGGTAAGGCCGGATTCTACTTCCTGCTCGCGTTCGCATTGTCCTTTATCTTCATGTACATCGTGCTTGCCGCGCAGTTCGAATCGTTCATTCACCCGGTCACGATCCTACTGACACTGCCGCTATCGATACCGTTCGGTATTTTCAGCCTTTTGGTGATGGGGCAGTCGGTGAATATCTTTTCGGGACTCGGACTTTTGCTTCTGTTCGGCGTCGTTAAAAAGAACGCCATTTTGCAGATCGACCACACGAATCACCTGCGTTCGCAGGGAATGTCACGCTACGACGCGATCATTCAGGCGAACCGCGACCGTCTGCGTCCTATTTTGATGACGACGATCGCACTTGTCGCCGGTATGCTGCCGCTCGTTGTTTCGACCGGTGCTGGTTCGGGTACGAACCGCTCGATCGGCGTGCTCGTGGTCGGCGGACAGTCGCTGTGTTTGCTGCTGACGCTGCTTGCAGTACCAGTTTTTTATTCGATCTTTGACGATCTGGCGGAACTACGGCTCTTTAGTTACATCGGCCGTTTCTCAAGCTGGCTTTTCGGAGGCTTGAAGCGACGCACCGCCACGTCCGCAAGCACCCTTATTGGCAAATAATTATCGCCATTTATATGTATCGGCAATTTTACTTAATCTTATTTTTGATCGTGGCTGCGTGCGGCTCAGTTGTCCGCGCACAGGACGCTTCGCCGACGCCGACTCCAACGCCTGTTCCGACGCCGGTTGTCGTCGTGAACGATGTTCAACAGTCACCGCCGGAGGATATCAAAGGCGTTCCGGCGATCGCTCCAAACTACAGATCGGATGACCGTTCGCAGCCGGACCTCGGCCGCGTTGGCGTCGATCTGATGCAGCAAAGAGCTCTCGGCCTGAAGGAGGCCATCGAACTTGCTCTCGAAAATAATAAGGATATCGAGGTGACTCGAAAGAACGATCGAATCGCCGAATTCGATATCGCAACGGCTCGCGCGTTTTACCAGCCGCATTTGACCGGTCAGATCTACTACGACCGCTCGACGATTCCGAATACGGGCATTTTCAGTACGAATCAGACGACGACGAACAACAATATAGTCGGAAATGCCGCGGTGACCGGATATTATCCGAGCCAGGGGACGGTCTTTCAGGGCACCTTTAATAACACGCGGTTGACATCGGACAATCCGATCTCGATCCTGAGCCCCCAGTTCAATTCGGGCCTCGGTTTCAGCGTGACTCAGCCGTTGTTTCGCGGCCGGAAGATCGACCAGCCGCGGCGTCAGATCGAGATCGCGAAGCGAAACCTGGCACTTACTGACGTACAGTTTCGACAAAAATCGATCGAGACGGTCGCTTCGGTTCAGAAAGCATATTGGGACCTGACATATGCGCTTCGCAATCTCCAGGTGCAGCGCGATTCGCTTCGCGACGCGAAAGAACAGCTCGATCACAACCGCCGCCTCGTCGACGAAGGCCAACTCGCTCCGATCGACATCGTGGCGGCTGAGACGCAGGTCGCGAACTTCGAACAGACCGTTTACGACGCCCTGAATACGGCAAATTTGTCGGAAAATGTGCTGAAAAATCTGATCTCGCCAAACCGTACCGACGCGATCTGGTCGCAGGCATTGATGCCGGTCGAACCGGTCGAGATCACGGCTCCGACGAAAACTCTTGCCGATGCGATCACGCTTGCATTGGGCAACCGGCCGGAACTTGAGGTCAATCGCGTTCAGGCCGACATCAATCAGATCGACCAGCGTTTTTATCGCGAACAGAAAAAGCCGCAGATCGATTTCGTTGCGAGCTATACTTCGTCCGGCATCGGCGGCAGCTTGAACCCATCGTTCAGCAATCCGTTCGCCCGAACGACCTGTGCCGTTCCGACGTCCCCTGAATGCGTCGCCTTGCTGGCTCAGCAGCGAGCGTTTCTAAACCAGATCGGCGGCAGCGGAACAGCATTTACGGATATATTTCAGAATAAATATCCCACGTTCCGCTTTGGCGTGAACTTTAATCTGCCGCTCTGGGGCGATAAAACCGCGGCCGCTCAGCTCGGGCGTGCAAAGGTCGAGGCGGAACGGCTCGAGACCCAGCGTCAGCAGATCGAACAAGGCATCGAGGTCGAGGTACGCAACGCCCTGCAGTCTATTCGCACAGCCGAAGCACGACTTCGCTTTGCCGCGATCGCGCGTGAGAATTCGGTCAAACAATACGAATCCGAACAGCGAAAACTGACCGAAGGCCAGTCCGACGTTTACAAGGTCCTCGAACGCCAGACGGCGCTCACCACCGCCCGCAGCAACGAGCTTCGTGCCCGTACCGACCTTAATAAGGCCATCGCGGAATTGGAACGCGTGACCGGCGATACATTAAAGGCGAACGATGTTGTTCCGAAGTTGAAGAAATAACTAAAATTTCAGGCGGATCTATGAGAACACGAAACAGGCATCCTGTTTCGTGTTTGTTTTGTTAGATTTACTTCAAAAGTACGCAAAACACGCCATTTCACGCATTTTGATACAATTTACGCATAATCATACATTTTACGCATTTTAGCGCTGACTTTTGACATCGTTTTATTTATGGTACAGAACGGGTGAGTATGAGAGCAGTTTTAATTGACGAATTTGGATCGATCGAGGGATTATCGCTGGCTGATGTGGACGCACCGAAGCTTAGGGAAAGGGATGAAGTATTGGTTCGGGTTCACGCGGCAGGTTTGAACAGGGCCGATCTGCTGCAGGTTCGCGGTATGTATCCGCCGCCGGCTGGTTATTCGGCAAATATTCCCGGTCTCGAGTTCGCGGGCGAGATAGTGGAGATCGGCGAAAGCGTCACGGACTGGAAAGTCGGGACTCGCGTCTTTGGCATCACGGCGGGTGAGGCTCAGGCTGAGTACGTTTTGACCGCGTCGCGGATGATCGCGGAAATTCCGGAGCACCTCAGCTACGCCGAAGCGGCGTGCGTCCCTGAGGCATTCATCACCGCCAGTGACGCTCTTCTGACGCTGAGCGAACTTGGGGTAAATTCCAGCGTCCTGATCCACGCGATCGGTTCGGGTGTCGGGCTCGCTGCACTTCAGATCGCACGGTCCAGTGACGCCTTTGTGATCGGCACATCCCGGACCGCGTCGAAGCTCGAACGCTGCGCGTCACTGGGACTCGATCGCGCGATCGTCGTTGACGGCGAGATCGATTTTGCGTCACAGGTTCTCGACGCTACCGAGGGACGCGGCGTGGATGTGATCGTTGAACTGGTCGGCGGCGGTTACGTTCCCGAAGATCTAAAATGCGTGGCAAGCCAGGGACGCATCGTCCTCGTCGGGCTGACCGGCGGGCGAAAGGCTGAGATCGATCTTGGGTTGGTTCTGCAAAAGCGAGCTCGGATCATCGGAACCGTTCTCAGGTCGCGTCCCGCAGAAGAGAAAATTGCGGCGACGCGTCTGTTTGCCGAACGTATCCTCCCGCTTTTTTCGAAAGGCGTCGCTCCCGACCTCGATCGCGTATTTCCGGCAACCGAGGCCAGGGACGCATACACGTATCTGGCTTCGAATGAGAGCTTTGGAAAGGTTGTGTTGGAATTCTAGCTCGTGAGCCGCGCCGCGGCGTCGTCGGTGATGATGCAGAGGCCGGGAATGTCGTAGGCATCAAGCTCTGAAAGCAGTTCCGCAGCTTTGTTGTAGGTCAAACCGCCGGCTTGACGCTGATCGAACGAGACGACCGACCACATCGACTTTTCGAGATCGCTCTCGATAGCAGCGGGTAAGACGTCGTCAAAAATAGGCTCGGATATCGAACGCATTTCAAAAACGTTATTTCTTTTGACCGGTTCCGGTCGGCGGGCCTTATGCAAAATGCCAGACCTCATTTCCTGGATCTTCATACAACTTTTAGAGCGCCAATAAATCTAACATAGCGCTGAACGCGTGTAAACACTTTTTTTTGAATGATTTGAATGCCACAGACCACAAATAATGTGTGAACTTGTTAAAATAAAAGATGGTTATGCTCTATCGCGAGTCGATCTTTATCACAGGATTTCCGGGTTTTATTGCAGGGCGTCTTCTCGAACTTCTGGTCCGCCACGAAACTCAGTTCTTTCTGCTTGTTCAGCGTCCGTTTATCAAAAAAGCGATGGCCGAGCTTGAGGATCTGGCCGAGCGTCGCGGCATTTCGCTTGAGAGTTTTGTCATCGTCGAAGGCGATATTGCCCTGCCAAATCTCGGCATTTCAAATGAAGATCTCGAGACGATACAGTTTGAGACGACCGAGGTCTTTCACCTCGCGGCCGCCTATGACCTGGGCGTCGCTAAGGACGTCGCCTTCAACATAAATCTAGAGGGCACGAAACACGTTAACGACTTGGTTTGCTCGATCAAAAATCTGCGTCGCTACAACTACATATCGACATGCTACGTCGCCGGAAACCGTACCGGAGTGATCCTCGAAAATGAGCTCGAACACAAGGAAGGCTTTCGCAATTTTTACGAGGAAACAAAGTATCTTGCCGAGGTTGAGGTCGAGAAGTTAAAAGGGCTTTTGCCTGTGACAATATTTCGTCCGGCGGTGGTTGTCGGCGATTCTCAGACAGGCGAAACCGTTAAGTATGACGGCATCTATTATTTGATAAATTACCTCCGGAAAATGCCGTCGATCCTGCGGTTGTTGAATATCGGCAATCCAAACGTGAGGCTAAATCTTGTCCCGGTGGACTTCGTCGTCGAGAGCATCGCTGCTCTATCCCGCGACCTGCGAACCATCGGTGGCACGTACGCGATCGCCGATCCGGCTCCGCTGACCACGTCCGAAATATTTGACGTTATCGCGAAAGATCTTTGCGGCAGACGCTCAGAATTTCAGTTGCCCACACGCGTCGCAGAATGGTTTCTCCACACCGGCATCTCGCCGGCGGTTACTGGCTTGCCGCACCATGGCGTTCCCTATTTCTTTCTGTCTCAGACCTATGACACGAGCCAATCGAGCGAGATGTTGAAATTTCATCGCCTTACCTGTCCGCCATTTCCGAGCTATGTCGGAAACCTGATCGATTTTGTCGAAGAGCATCCGAAGCTATAGCTCGTGTCCGACAATACAAAGATTCCCGTGTTCGATGCATCCAATCTAATAATGAAACGGTTTGTGAACACAAGATACTTCGTTTTCGCTATCGCATTGATCGGCACTTTTTCGGCTTTTGCGAATGCCCAAAGCGGTCGCGTGCAGCCGACACCTACGCCCACTCCGCCTGACGACACGATCAAGGTCGCTACCGAAGAGATCAAGCTGAATGTTCTCGCGTTCGACCAGAATGGTGATTTCTTTCGCGACGTCACCGCGAAGGATATCGTTATCACCGAAAACAACATCATCCACATCCCCGAAAGCGTTCGCCGCATTCCCGCAAACGTCCTGATCGTGATGGACACGGGCGGCGAGCTGCGGAGCATCAAATCGCTCGACACGACGCGAAAGGTCGCGTTCGGCGTTGTTAACTCACTGCGGCAGGGTGATTCCGTTTCGCTGCTGCAATACAGCGACAAGGCAGAGATCGTTTCTGAATGGACGGATAATAAAGGCGAGATCACCGATGCGATAAAACGCACAAAATTTGGCCGGCGTTCGGTTTTCGTTGACGCTCTGAAGCTCGCGACAGACTATCTGGTTAAAACGCCGACCGACAATCGCCATCTGGTTTTGATAACGGACGGAACGGACAGCTTTGGGCGTTCGTCGCAGAAGTTTGACGCTTTTCAGCGGCTGTTGGGAACGGATATAAGCGTTCATGTGTTGAGTTACGCTTCGATGGAGGCCGCTGATATCGAGCCGCGGACCAAGGGCATTTCAAATTCGCCGCCGCCAAAAGCGATGCCCGACGAGATACAAGCCACACTGCCCAATGGCGTTAAAGACAAAGGCGTGAAGATCGGCCCGACGATCAATCTCGACCGCACGATGATCAAGCAGATGAAAGCCCGCAAAGCCGATCTGAAGGTCAGCGAAGAGCAGCTCGACAAACTGGCACAAGATACCAACGGCGAATTCATATCGCCCGCCGGCATCGACGAACTAAAGGAAAAGGCCTCGCTGGTAGCCCGCATGATCGATTCGTCATACGTTGTCACCTACACGCCAAAATTCCCCGTCGTCGAAACCCGCGGCGTAGCCGAACGTGTCATCGATGTCACCTCAAAACGCCCCGGCCTGGTCGTCCAGGCGAGGCGACGGCTCGTGATCGAAAAAGAAAAATAAATGCACAACCCCGCGCGTAAGCAAGGGCGTATCTCTCAACTTTTTGTTGAACTAGCAAATAATCGCGTATGCGACTCGTAGAAGTTTACTAATACGCGGCTTGGAGGAATCGCCCTTACGCGCGGGCTTTTGCAAATGGGGTTTTGCGGAAAATATTATGCAGAAGCCCGCGCGTAAGCAAGGGCGTATCTCTCAAGCAAGGTCTGAGTTCGTAAACAAAAGCTGATCTTAACTCGTAGGAATCCTTACACAGCCCGGCTTGGAGGAATCGCCCTTGCTTACACGCGGGCTTCTGCATCTGGGATTTTGTGATAAATGAATAATTTGTAACCGCCCTAACCGCTGCTTCGTCATAGGTTTCGACGGGTACAAACTCGATCTCGAATGAGCAGTTACCAAACGGCATTGCAGAAAGAGAACTTTATTCATCGGGCTGACGAACTGAGTACCGATGCGCATGTGTGCGTCGAGCGGACGGATAATCAGCTTGTTGACCTGGTTCTCGCGGGCGATGCATTCGCTTTCGAGGAAATCTTCGACCGTCACAAACGTCTCGTCGCGATCATCGCCAGCCGTTACTTCAAACGGCCCGAAGAGGTCGAAGAGATCGTTCAGATCTCGTTTGCCAAAGCTTATACGGAACTCAAGAGTTTTCAGGGTCGATACGACCGTTCGCTTTCTAGCTGGTTAGTGCGCATAACGACGAATTCAAGTTTCGACGTACTTCGCAGCCAAAAGCGAAAGCCGGAACGGCTGAACTGCGACCTGTCCGAAGCCGAAGCTGATGCTCTGCTCCAACTGACCGCCGATACGTCGATGACAGCGGAAAAGTCGCTGCTCGACCGCGACCTCGCCGATAAGCTTTTGGCCATGATCCCGGAGGAAGACAGATTGCTGCTGCAGATGCTCTATTCCGACGAGATGTCGACCGCCGATATCGCCGAGGTTTTTGGATGGTCGCGGGCAAATGTCAAGATCAAAGCCTGGCGGGCACGCGCAGCCGTCAGAAAGGTTTTGAATAGGTTTTTGTAACCGTAAGCGTTTAGAATTCGTCGTTTTTAGTGAGAGAAATGAAAAAAGGATATGACAACAAAAAGCTCGATCAGATAGGCAAAAGCCTGTTTGACACCGAACCGATGGCGGCGGGAACGATCGATGAGATCGTTGCAAAACCCGAGCTTTTCTCGCTCGTCCGCGAGCGTATCGCGGCCGATCAAGCGGCGGCACTTGCTGCATCACGGCGTAAGTCGCCCGTTCGACGCTACGTGCTCGCATATTCCGGTATGGCAATGACGGTTATTGCGGCCGCCGGAGCGATCTATCTTTTTACACCATCTAAGACAGTCAAGCCAGAGACAACCGCCGCACCGGCACCAGGTCAAGTAGTAAGTAGTAAAGTACCTCAAGTTCCGGATGCCGTTCCGGAGGTCGTACGGTCCGAGGTTCCTCCTCAACCGAATACTGGTAAACTTTCGGCGGACCGTACGACAAAAGACGAGCCACGGGCCGAAAAAGCAATTTTAGTTCGCACCGAACCTGTCAGCAGGCCGCGGCGCATTGCGGAACCGGATACGCGTTTTATGCCGGTTTCATACACCGGCGACCCGGACGAAGTTTCCGGCGGCGGCCAGGTGGTCAGAGTTGAAATGAAGCGTTCATCGCTTTTTGCGCTCGGTGTCAACATTCCGCTCGAGAATGACGACACGGTCGTAAAAGCCGATCTGCTGATCGGCCGCGACGGCGTCACACGCGCCATCCGCGTGGTCGATTAGATCTGTAAGTATCATTTAGGAGAGAAAAATGAAGATTCTTGTTACTACCCTAATTATCGCGTCAGCCGCCGGAGCGGCCATGGCGCAGCAGGAACCAGCCGCAAAGGCTCCGGTCGAAGCAGCAAAGGTTTACGGCGAAGCTGCCCAAGCCTATAGCCAGCAAGCCAAGATCGTAGCCGAACTCGCTTCGGCACAGGGATTTGGCGTGCAAAAGAATATGCCGCTCTCAGCCGAAGAGGTCAACGAAAGTGTGCAGACGCTCGCCGACGGCAACCGTATCGTCCGCAACTCGACCACCAAGTTTTACCGCAATAGCGAAGGCCGTATTCGCCGGGAGGGCAACACGTCGACAGGCGGCCTGTTTGGAACCACATTCTCGTATTCGCCGGGAACCTTGATCGTGAATCCGGTTCAGGGGCAGAAATACCAGCTCGAATCTGAGCTCAAAACCGCCCGTGTGATCGAAATGCCCCAAGCCGGCCAGAAGCCACTCGCGATCACGGGTAAGCTCACGACAGCAGAAACTGAAGTCGTGGAAGCAAGAAAGGCGAAAGAGCTACTTGCTCAGAAATTGAACGGTGAACTGAAGACCATCGTATCTGTCGATCCTTTGGTCAAGGTAAACACCGTCGCGGGTATCGCCACGACTCTCGGCAGCGGCCAGATCGAACCTCTGATGCTGGCAAAGGCTGGAGCTCCGAAATACGAGACCCGCAACGAAGAACTCGGCCAGCGTGATTTCGAAGGCGTTATGGCCGACGGAACTCGTCGCACAACGATCATCCCGGCCGGAGCCATCGGCAACGAACGCCCGATCGAGATCGTGTACGAACGTTGGTATTCGAAAGAGATCGGAATGGTCGTTTATTCGAAAAACACCGATCCACGTTCCGGCGAACAGACCTACAAGCTGACGAACATCGTCCGCAGCGAGCCGGATCCATCGCTTTTCGCAGTTCCGACCGAATACAAAAAGGTTTCCGAGAACGGCACCGTCTATCGCATGACTAATCGTGCTGCAACGGCTCCTAAAGCCCCTACTGCCGCCAAGCCGGTAATGGTTTCCTCGCCAGCAAAAGCAGGCAGGCCCTAAGACAAACCCTTGACCGAAGCGGGCCGCCCTGACATCCCGGCCCGCTTCGTTTCCCACAAAAAATTGCCGCTGCCGCTTTTACTAGCCGTCACGCAAAGCCACGAAAAACACGTAATCCCTTCCCAAACCTCCGGCAACTTCGCTTTTAGTCAACCCAAACAGATCCTTGTTCCCTGCCATGGCTACGTACCCAAGGCCAGGTAAAGTTCCCACCTGTGTAATCAACTCCTCCGGGCGGACCGATGTCCGCCCGCTTTTTTAACGGAGCATTGAATCCCGATGAAGTCGATCAAAACAAGAACAGCTCCAACTGACAAAAACCTTTCATTTCTTCGGCTTTTCTTATAAATTGGTCGTATGAGCAAAACATTTCCCATACTGCCGTTTATACTTTTTTTTGCGGCGCTAACCTTCGGCCAGACACCTTCGCTTCCATGCCCGTCAATCTCCATCTCTGGTCCGATGGGTCCGGTAGACCGAAATGTTTTCACGTTGTCGACCGGAAAGGAAATTGATGGGTATAACGTTACCTACAAGTGGTCCGCGACTCAGGGAGATATTGTGGCCAGGGCGGACGAAAAAAGTATCGAGGTTCTGAATGTGGATTTCGAAGGGAAGAATCTAACGGTAACTGTTGAGATTAGCGGTCTGCCCCCGAACTGTTTAAGTACAGCCTCAGAAAGTATGGCTGTCTCAATCCATGCTAAGACTATTCAAATCGACGAGATCAGAGGTTCGCTCGTAGACATGTCTAAAGAACGCTTCGACAAAATACATTCAGTTGCTGCTCAAAATCCGAATGCTTTACTCTACATCGTAGTCTCTGCGGGCAAGACAAACGAAACTTCAATAAGGCGTAAGCAAATGAATCTTGTCGATCGATTAACTGGTCATCCAGCGTATCGTTCCACTTTTCATGATCGTCGAATCACATTCGTTCACTCGAACAAGAATGACGACAAGATTGTTTTTTGGCTTGTTCCTGCTGGCAACGATCTTCCCACGCCTTGATATGAGCGCCTGCCTATGGCGCTTGACAAACCGTCCATTTAGAATTATTCTAACTACAAGTGGTGATCATGGAATTTACATCAACACAAAATTTGGGCCTAACCAAACAGCGGGAAGTTGTTTTGGCGGTCATTCGTGAGTCTCATTCGCATTTGACGGCGAATGAGGTCTTTGCGGAGGCTAAGGCTAAGCTGCCGAGCATTTCTTTTGCGACGGTTTACAACTCGCTACGGTTTTTGAAGGAAGCGGGCCATATTGCCGAGATACAGTTTGGCAATGGTGCGAGCCGTTTTGACCGCATGACCGCGCGGCACGATCACGCGATCTGCACCGCGTGCGGCAAGCTAGTCGATATCGAGATGGATCATCCGCTGGAACTCGTCAACCGTGCCGCCGCGATGTCGAATTTTCAGCCGGAATATTTGGAATTTACTTTACGCGGGCTCTGTCCCGATTGCACTGATAAGAACTGATCAAATTAACAAGGAGATACATAAAACACATGTCAACAGCTACTGGAACTGCAACAGAAAACACGACCACCCTGGCGAAAGTCGGCAAACCCGCACCGGATTTTAACATGCCGTCGACCAAGGACATCGCGACCTTGAAAGAGAACGTCAAGCTCTCGGATTACAAAGGCAAATGGCTCGTTCTGTTGTTCTACCCGCTCGATTTCACGTTTGTCTGCCCGACTGAGCTGACCGCTTTCTCGGATCGTTTGGACGAGCTCAACGGCGTCGGAGCCGAGGTCATCGGCATCTCGACCGACTCGGTCCACTCGCATCGTGCGTGGATCAACACGCCGCGTGACAAGAACGGCATCGAAGGCCTGAAATACCCGCTCGCTTCGGACGTAGGCGGCAAGCTTGCACGGGCCTACAACATCCTGGTCGAGGAAGCTAACATCGCGCTTCGCGGCCTCTATATCATCAACCCGGACGGCGTTCTGCAGTATGCGGTCGTCCACGATCTGAACATCGGACGCTCGGTCGACGAAACGCTCCGCGTTCTGCAAGGCTTGCAGACCGGCGGACTGTGCTCGGCTGACTGGAAGCCGGGTCAGGAAAATTTGAAAGTATAAAGATTTTAGCCACAGAGAACACAGAGTATCTAAGAAGATTTCTCGGTGTTCTCTGTGGCTAAATATTTTTGCAGGAGACTATTATGCCAATGAGAATTGGAGATGAGATGCCGTCGCTCGAGGGAGCTACCACGTGGTTCAACGGATCTCTCGAAGACACATTAGAACACGCCAAGGGCCATCCCGTGCTTGTGCATTTTTGGGCCGTTTCGTGCGGTATCTGCAAGGATAAAATGCCGCAGCTCAACGATCTGAAGAAAAAGTACGGAGCTCTCGGACTCAAAACGGTCGCGGTCCACATGCCGCGTTACGAAGCCGATACCGATCTCGATACGGTAAACGAAGCTATCGAGGCAAACAAGATCACCGAACCCACGGCGGTCGACAGCCTTCATAAAGTGAAGGATGCTTTTCTGAACGAACAGGGTTGGGTGCCTGTCTATTATTTATTCGACGCTGAGGGCAAACTCAAGACACGTGCGGCCGGTGAATTCGGCATCAGTGTTTTGCAGGGAGCACTCGACAAAATGTTCCCGGCACAGGCCGCGACGGCTTAATATACTTTTTCCTAAAAACACTGAGGAGCTTTCAAGTATTACTTGAAAGCTCCTTTTTTAATTCGAATTCACCCTAAAACGCGGCGTTTGTAAGCCAAACAGCGAGCCATGCGAGCACGTAAAGGCTTGCGAAAATCGAGAAGACCAGGATTCCGATCAACAGGACGATGAGCCCGAAAACAAAGATATAATCGCTCGTCGTTCCCTGCCCGTGACCCGCCGCACGAGTCCGGATCAGGTCCATGTTCTGCTTGTTAGCCTTCCAGACAAAATCGAACGCATCACCGATGAACGGTATCGTCCCGACCAAATAATCGAGCCCGATATTGAACGCCATCCGCAGCAGCGTGATCTTCGGCACACCGTAGCGAACACCTGCAAATAAAATATAAAACGATGCAAGCGACGTGAGCGTATCGCCAACATTCGGAATCAGCCCGATCAGCGCGTCAAGCCCAAACCGCCAGCCTACACCGGGAACCTTAAACAACCCGTCGAGGTAGTACGACAGGTCATCAAGCCCTTTTTCGACCTGAATTTGTTTGTGCTGACGTTCGAGTTCGTTCATATAATACAGATACTAGCCACCGAGAAACACAGAGCTCACAGAGAGATCCTTTTTAATCCATCCCGGAGCATCTTTGCTCCGAAGTTGATCAGAAGACCGCGTTTTAAGCCTGTAGCTTTCAGGTACGATAGAATTTGGGCCGTTGAGACTTCGGGGAGTTTACTGAGGGATTTGATCTCTATGATCACTTCCCCTCAACGAGCAGATCTATCCGCTGTCCCTTAATGATCTTATCCTTATAGATCACATCTATCTCAACCTGTCTCAGGAATTTGATTCCGCGTAAGTCAAATTCATGACAAAGTGCTTCTTCGTATATGCTCTCGAGAAGGCCGGGACCCAGCGTTCGATGAACCTCGATAGCCGCTCCAATGATCTTCTGAGTCAGTAGATCGTTATCCATTCCTCTGAGTTCTCTGTGCTCTCGGTGGCTATTACTTTCCAACTATTACAACACGGATGATCTTGTCGCCTCGCACGATGTTATCTACGACCTTCATGTCGGTTTCGTTCACTTTGCCGAAGACCGTGTAGCCGCCGTCGAGGTGTGGCTGCGGGGCGTGGTCGACGAACCATTGCGAGCCGCCGGTGTCTTTGCCTGAGAGGGCCATTCCGACAGAGCCGCGGTCGAACTCGGTCATATTTATCTCGCAGCGGATCGAAAGTCCGGGCCCGCCCGAGCCGGTTCCGGTCGGGTCACCGTCCTGCATTACAAAATTCGCGACTACGCGGTGAACCTCGGCACCGTTGAAATATCCGCGTCGTGCAAGCTGGATAAAGTTATCGACCGTGAGCGGAGCATCGCCGCCGTTGAGCGAGATCGAGAATTTCCCTTTCGACGTCAGAAAAACAGCGGTCGCCGAACCATTTTTACGCAAAAGGGCTCGGCGATAATCAACCTCCTTGTTCAAAACCTGTCCCAAAAACGATCCCGCCATCGGCGAGTAAGGCATGACTCTGTCCTTGCCATTTTTCTTTGCCTCCTCAAGCGAGATCGGAACGCCCGGGAATTCTTTCTGAAGATCGGCGTCGGACAATAACTGCATTGCCCGCTTTCGGATCAGGTAGTTCGGCGAGTTGAGGGCTGTTAGCAAGATACCGACGGATTCCTTTTTATTTAGGCGATAAAGAGCACCCATTATACCGAGGAGAGCATCGTCGGACTGTTTGTCTCGAATAAACGAAAAGCTGAAAGCACTTTTCAACGCGTCAACGTTCTCTTTCGATTGAGGCTGCGAGGCGATCAGATCGGCAGCGGCTGCACGAACGTTGACATCTTCGTTCTTGAGCATGTTTCGGAGGATGTCATTTAGATTATCGGGTTTAAAAGCTGCATTCGTCCGCTGAAGTCCGGGGATCGCCTTGAGCATTTCGCTTTGATATCGCGGCTTCACACCTGCTGCCATGCCGGCGATGAATTTGGTTAGAGCTTCGGCTCCTTTTAGCTTTAGCTTCGCATCGGTCGAAGCAGCGATCACGCCCAGCCCGTCAGTAAACGCATCCGCGACGCGCCAGTCGGAATAGCCGTTGTTATCCAGATTGAATTCACCGACATAACCGCTCGGAGCAACCGTCGCCAGGGCCGTTTCGGTTTCGCCTGACCGGTAACGATCAAGCTTCCGAAGAGCCTGAAGAAAATCGACGGCTTTGTCGTTAAAACTATTCGGCACTAGTCGGCTGACGACCGTTGCGATCTCTAACAGCTCAGTCTTCTCGGAAGGGTTTGCGACACGCGACTTTTTCGCCTGTGCGATGAGTTTGTTTCCGTGCTCGACTAGCGGTTCCAGCGCCTTAACATCTTTCAACGACCCGAGCGAACGGATCGCAGACACGCGAACCCGCTGATCGTCGCCATTAACCGCCGCGTCGAGCAGCAGATCGTATGCCTCTTTATCCTCGGCCGCACCGAGTGCTCTCGCGGCATTCGCCCTGGCATTTATATCGGGATCGTGGCGGAGCATTGAGCGAAGTTCGGCGTTGGCATTTTTGGCACGCAAACGCGATAGCGTATTTCCCGCATCCCCGCGAATTCGTGCGTCAGAACTCGTGAGAAACTTCGCGACTGCAACGTCGGCTCCTGCCGGCCGTGATCTCAACGCGGCTGTCACTGCCATCAAGACAACTTCACGATCCGGTTTGCTGCCTCTTGCGTCTTCAACTTTTAACGTGTTGACGATCGCTTCACCCAGATCCTTTGTCTTTGCATCACGCAGATTGGCGGCGGCGATCTTTCCGGCCGCTTCTACCGCACGGGCTCGAACCGGGTCGGAAGCTCCCTTATCGTTTAGAACTTTGAGGATCGCATCCGCACCTTTCGCCGATTCGAGCTCGCCGATCGCGAACGCCGCCATTGCACGCACATCTAACTCGTTGTCTGAAAGCAACGCGGTAAGGCCCGGAAGAGCTTTGTCATCTCCGATCCGTCCCGCAGCAAGCGCGGCTCGATAACGGGTGGCGGAATTCACATTGGTCAGCATCGCGATGACCGGAGCGGCATCGCGAGCGTCTTCAGCCTTAACGATCTGGATGTGCAGGTCATCGGGAACGACGTATGCTCCGATCTTTGGCGAAGTGAGCTTTTGGGCGGATGCGACAAGAGCTGTTACGGCCAGCAGAGAGATCAACAGTAATGTTCTTTTCATGATATTTTGCAGCGGAAGATCTACGCGGGGCACTTCATCTAAAACGCGTAATTCGTACACGATTTGGTCAGTACGCAAATATATCGCGCTTTTTCTAAAATGACTTAACGGCTTCCGGATACTATCCTAACAGCCCGATTTTACGCCTGTTCAGCAAATTCTAGCACAACACGAGCGTGGATCGTGTAGATGAAAAACAACCCATGGCACAAAATGTGCTTCATAACAGAGCGGGTTAGTTCGCGCACATTCCGACGGCGCTTTTTAGCGAGGTTAATGATGAAAAATTTGAAGAACAGTTTGTCGTTTTCAGTGATGATCTTGTCGCTGGTTTTGGGACTTTCGGGGCTTGCATCGGCACAGAAACGGGATGATCGCGATATTCGCGATGCAGTTCGAAGCCTGAACTCGAAGATCGAGGATTTTGAAACAAATCTCCGCTATCAAATGCAGAGCACGTCGGCGAATAGCGACCAGCTTTCCGAGGTTTCGGGCGATATTCGGGCCTTGCGAAACAGCGTTCAGCAGTTTCAGGATCTTTATGACCGCAAGCGCGAGAATCGCGACGATGTCAGCTCGATAGTTGCAGCAGCACGTCGGATCGACGAATTCATGCGTGTCAGCCGGCAAAATCAGCGGGTCGAGGACGACTGGGCAGGTGTACGCAAGCAGATCAATCGTCTGGGCACGAACTACGGTTTGACGACCAACTGGAACGACCGTAACAGCTCATCGCAGGACGACAATTACCGTCCAGCTCCGGTCGTTGGCAAAACGCTAAGCGTCGGCCTGTCAGGCACTTATGACCTCGATACCGCGCGGAGCGAGAATGTGGATGAGGTTGTCGCCGATACAAAACTCGGTACAGAGCAAAGCACTGATCTAAAGGAGAAACTTACTGCACCGGAACAGATCGCTCTTGATATTCGCGGAAATCAGGTCACACTGGCAACGACGAACGCTGCTCCTGTAGTGTTTACAGCCGACGGCCGCGAGAAGACTGAGCAGTCACCGACCGGTAAAACGATCAGGCTGAAAGCCACACTAACGGGTGACAAACTCGTCGTTTCGAGCATCGGCGGTGAAACCGATTATACGATCACTTTCGCGTCGGAAAACGACGGCAAATCGCTCAAAGTTTTGCGTCGTATCACGACTGATTATCTTAGCCAGACGGTGTTTGCCGAGAGCGTTTATAACAAGACCGATTCGGTCGCTCAGCTTGGGATAAAGGGCGGTTCGACAACATCGAGCACTTCTTCAGATCCCAACGGTGGTTACTCCGACAACGATAATTCCGGCACTGTCTCGAATGGCGGCAGCGGCGTTAACAATGGAAATAACAGCGGCGGCGGTCGTGGCGGTGCTCCGTCCGCAGTGACGTCGCGTCCGGGCAATTACACCGTGCCGAATGGCGTCAGCATCACTGGCATTCTGGACAACGAGATCAACACCAAAGTCTCGCAAAACAACGACCGATTCCGCATGACGGTTCAGTCTCCCGACGAATTTCGCGGTGCGACGATCGAAGGATATGTGAGCGGCATCCAGCGATCCGGAACGGTAAACGGCGAGCCGAAACTGGTTCTGAACTTCGAAAAGATAACGCTCCGAAATGGTCAAACCTACGATTTCGCGGGCAATCTGCAGTCGGTTCAGGCTCTCAACGGCAAGAACGTGAACGTTGATAACGAGGGCACCGTAAAAGGCGAAAGCCAGACCAAGCAGACCGCGAAACGCGGCGGTATCGGTGCCGGACTCGGCGCCGTGATCGGAGCGATCGCCGGCGGAGCCAAAGGAGCAGCCATCGGAGCCGTGATCGGAGCCGGCGGCGGTGCCGGAACGGTCGCGATCCAGGGTAAAGGCGATATTCAGCTCCAGCAGGGCTCGACGATCACCGTCGTTTCGTCATCGCCGCTGCGGTAGATCCTTCGTTCCGGCGAGGGACGCATTGCGTCGTCGATCGAAACACTTTCTTGCTTTTGATGGGGACAACCTGTGTCAGTTAGACACGACTTGTTCGCTAACCAGCACCTTCCGCACCTCTTGAGCCTCGATCGCGAGAACTTTTTTCGCGGTCGAGGCTTTTATCTGCCATTGACATCGTACGCAACGTTATGCTATCTATGAAACATCGAGTGTATGGAAAACTCGTACTCAAATAGATTCGCACTCGACGTTAACTGGGAAAAGCATCGCGGCGGCCCCGGACGACCCGTATGCGAACGCCTCCACGCGACCATCGGACCGAAACACCGCATTCTGATAAACCGCAATCTCTATCGCCTTCTCGGCTCACCCGCAGAGGTCCTGCTCTATTTCAACGCCAAAGTCTCCAAGATCGCGATAGAGGCCGTAAACCCCGGAACGACCGACGCCTTCCCCGTCATCAACCGACGAGGCAGCTACGAGATCCCGGCCGCCGCCTTTTGCCGCACCAACGACATTGTCATCCGAGCCACCCACAAATTCCTTAATCTCAACGCCACCGGTCAAGGCCGCCTCTTCCTCGACCTCAAACGCACGATGATCGTCAGACGCCGCTCGAGAAAGTCGTTGACTAAAGAATAGGACTATCTTTGCTTCGAAAAGGTTTTGCTGGCGGTTATTGTCCAGATGTCAGGCACCGGTTGGTCGTACGAGAGGCTCTTAGTAAACACGAGCTTTGCACCTTGATGATCTTTGAACGCCTCGATGTCGGAAACCTTTCCTGCAACGTTCAAAAAGCCTGAAACGCGATTTTTTCCCGCGTCATTGATAAAGTAGCTGCTCTCAATGGCAATGCTGTCGCCTTCGACCAGCGGGCTGCCGTCTTCTAAGGTTGCCGATCTTATGATCCAGGTTCCCGTTCCGTTGTCACGGTTTGGCGATCTGGTGGTAAAGACCGCACCGGTCTGATCCTGGAACTTTTCAAAAACGCTTAGGTGCTCCGTCCAGCCGCAGGCGTCGAGGTACCCGGCATTAGGATGCATATTCCTTAGATGAATTCGGTCGCCAACGACGAGCGGTTCTTCTTTTCCTTTCCCGCTTGCAGAGATAATTTCCCAACTGCCGGAACCGTTGTCGCGGTTTGGATCAACGTGGGTTGAGACGAACATTGTCTCAGTCGGAACTTGCCTGAATTCCGGTTTCGCCCACACCGCACCCCACGCGTCGAGATACGAGCCGTCGTTAGGGTAACGATTTTGAAGATTAACGATCGAGCCGATCCTTATCTGCGAATTTACGTTCGCGACTTTCCGGCTCGACTGGTCACCTTGTCGCGGATCGATGGCGCCGCCTGTATTCTTTCCGGAAACGGATTCTGCGGCAGTAGGTTGAGTATTCTTCCAGTACGACGAAAAGGCGATCCCGGCAAGAGCAACCACGATCACTACCGCCGCTGACGCGAGCAACATTCTCCGCAAACTCAATTTAGAATTCCCTTGATGCTCCCTTGTCACGACCGTGTCAGAAACCGTACTATCCTCGACCGTAATCGTTTCGACGCCGCGAAAATACTGAACGGTCTGTTCCTCAACGATCAGCGTATTTTCTGTTGGGCGTGACGTTGTAACTTCCGGCGTGAAACGATACCCGAGCTTAGGTACGGTCTCGATAACACGCTCGCCGCCCAGATCATCTTCAAGCAGCGTTCTGAGCCAGGAGACGTTTCGAGCCAGTGTGTTTTCCTCGACATACGTATCGGGCCAAACGGCGCTGAGCAGTTCATCCTTCTTAGTGGTACGCCCCGCATTTCTTACAAAGAAAAACAGCAGGTCAAACTGCTTTGGTTTCAGCGGCACATGAACATCAGCACGCCGCAAAAGCCGCTCTGACACATCCAAAGTAAATTCGCCAAAGTGATAAAACATCGATGTTTGTTGAGGTCTGGCGCTATCCATAAGAAATCCAAAATTAATCCAAAAATAATCAAGACCCCTTGTAAACGGTTCGGTTACTTTAGCAGAGTTTTACGGCAAAAAGAAAATAAACGAGATGAAAGTAAGCCGAGAAATTGAAATGTGGGTCAAAACCGACCGTCGTTTCATCATTCGCGAGCAGCCGCTTAATACGAATGTTTCGTGCCCGGTTTGCAACGAGCAAATGATCGAGGTGGAGCAGGCCGCGAAGCTTTTCGAGCTCAAGCAGCGTCAGGTTTTTCAGATGATCGAGATCGGTAAAGTGCATTTTATTGAGACCGATACAGGCAAAGCGTTGGTTTGCCTTGCTTCGATGACGAATGAGGCAAACGTGAACACACTTGATCTCGGAACCGGAAAATAGAAAGGCACGAGATTCGAGCAAATTGGTTTTTTATGACAAGTACCCAGTTCAAATCAGCGACGATAAACATTCTAAGGGCCACGATCATCCTTGCCGTCCTGGCAGGTTCTGGCTGTCGGGAATTGTCCGTTTTCTTCGATCCCGGAAAGAACGCACCTAAGAAACAGCTTAAGGTCATCAAACGCGAGAAACCGAATCTCGAGTCCGATCCCGCAGAACGTGAGATCGATCCGCATGCAGCCGATCTGGTCGAGGCGACCGAGGAAGAAGCTGCCGAAGATGCAAAGCTCGCTCAAGCGATAGCATCTGCTGCCGATCTTGAGTCTGCAGATGAGAACGCCCTGGTTGCCGATCTCGAACAAAAGGCGAAAGCTCTCGTTGGGCGTTGGGAAACGACGACGGGAACGGGCGAGTATGTCGCGATCGAATTCACTATGCCTAAAGCCGAGGGCGACACCTTCGTCGGCACATATACGTTCTTCGTTAACGACACGAAAGAACCGCCGGCAAAATACATTGTTTCTCGAGACGATGTGATCAAGTTTTTTGCAAATGGAGGAGAGATCAGCAGCCTGAAGATCACGGTTTCTCCGGATGGCCAGTCGCTCACGTATTTCGGCAATAAAGGGCTGACATCGAAAATGGTTCGTGCCGGTACTGGGCCCAAGCAGCAGCCTGCTCCCGTCAAGACGCCAAATCTTCCGGCGGAGGATAGGCCACGGCCAAAGGCGACCCCGTATCGCCCAGAGCAACATGACCAATAGAAGATGAGATGACTGTGGAGAGACGAAAATGAAAATTAACAACGAGAAAGTTACGCTGAATTTACTGCTTTTGCTATTGGTATTTGCCGCCGTATTGCCGTTCACCGGATGCGCGGGCGAGAAAAGACAACGTACATCGAGGTCTGATCCGTCGCCGGATACGATGACGGAAGAAAGCTCGAAGGATGTTGTCGTGCTTCAAAACAACCAGGGTGGTAATTCCGGTGCCACCGCAGCTAACGCTGCCACCGCAACGGCAAAAACATTGAATCCGTTTGAAGGCACGTGGGACGTCGATGTCAACGGAAGTTTTGCCAACTGGTCGTTCAGTTACGCCGGTAAGAAGGATGACAAGTTCGAAGGCAAGATCACCGACGGCTCGGGTTCAATAATTGGCGACTATGTCGTGTTTCCCAATAAAACGATCCAATTGAATGTGCCGGGTGTTAACGCGATCGTTAGCTTCAAGGTCGTGGGCAGCGGCAGGATCGAGATAGACGACGGAGCGACGAAGGCCGTTCTGACCAAAGGAAAGACCAACACGACGGCGCAAAATGACGGCAACGTGCTCGCGTCTAAGATCTGGACGAACATTAACAATCCAAGCGACCGAATTGAGTTCTTATCGGTGAGAAAGTCTAGTTCCGGCTGGAATGGAGCCATTAATGTCGTCGGCGGTTCCGGCAGTGGAAGTGGAACTTTCGCACTGACGCCGGGGAAGCTGACGATCACCATGTCTGGCAGCGTCGACGTGTTCACATACAAGCTGCGTAACAACAATACGACGCTGGATCTTACCGATGCGCGAGGCAGTACTGATACGTTCAACTAGTCGGAAAGGTAACTGAAAATGACCAAGCAAAAGATAAAGAATATCGTGATAGCACTTCTGATTCTTGGATCAGTGATCCCGGCGACGGGCTGTCAGGCGGCCTCGGATCTATTTAATCCGGATACTTACAATTTTTACAACAGCGAGCCCTGGGAAAGGAACCGGACGCGAAAGCCTGTAAAACCAAAGACCATGAAGGATCAAATGTAGAGCTGAGTGAGCCGTTCGGATGGCCGGACGATGAGCTGAGAATAAGGAACTATGATCTGTCCAAACTGTAAAGCACCAAACATCGAGTCGAATCGCTTCTGTTCTGAATGCGGAAGCAAAATGTCGCTCGCCGGAGCCGGAGCTCCTCCGCCGGAGATACCGACCGTGCAGTATCCGAGCCAGCCGCAGCCGCAAACATACCAGCCGCAGCAACCGCAGCCGCAGTATCAGCAGCAGCAAATGCCGCCCGCACAGCAGTACTACCAGCAGCAGCCGTATGCGAATCAACCGCCGCAAGCGAGCATTCCGGCGGCTGCAGTTGAGGTGCCGAAAAAGAGATCGAAAGCTCTGCGATGGGTGATGATACTTATTCTGATTCCACTGGTCCTATTCGGCGGGGCATTGATCGCGATGAATTTTCTTGTCATAAAGCAGGGAAACAGGTCTTACATGCTCGGCGACCGGCACAAAGGTGAGGAGAAAAAGGTTATCCAGCTCGATCCGGAAAAAGGTGCCTTATTTGTGAACAATGCGGACGAGAGCAAGGCCCAGCTTTGGCAAATAACTCCCGATTCTGGTGTTGAAGATTCATATCGATTCGTAAGCCGTGCGATAGGCGATGCGGAATCGCTCGAGGTTATCGATGACAAGGTTGATTTTAACGTCGGCGTTAACGAATCCGCAGATGACGACGGGCAGCTATGGGCGATCACGAATCTTGAAGGCAACAATTATCAGATCACAAATAACTGGCTCGGCGATTCGAAAGTACTGGCGCACCAGAAAGCGACCTACCGCTTTTTGAGAATGCGCGATACGGGAAACAAGGAAGGGCAGCTCTGGAAAAGGCTGCCAGCAAAAGGCGGCGGTTATTACATTGTAAACAAACGCTACGGAGACGCTTTCGCTCTCGACGCCGTCTATAGCGGCGAATTCATCGACAAGATGAAAATGGGCAAAGCCGGAAAATTCGGCAATCAGATATGGCTGATGAAGCCTGCTGGTAAGGACTTCTACACGCTCACGACAAAACTGCACGATTTTGACAAGAAAAATCGCTCGCTTGACGTCGACCCGGACAAGAAGGACTTTGTCAGAATGGCTCCGTCGGGCAATTTCTCGGGCCAGAAATGGAAGATGACACCCGTCGCCCAGGGCTATTTCCGACTGACGACCGAGTATCTCGGCGACACCAAATCGCTTGAGGCAGTCACTTTCTTTAAGTACTACGTCGAGATGCGAAAGGCCGCTGCCGACGACAAGGGCCAGCAATGGGTCATCGAGAGAACTAACTAGATAAGGAGAACCGTCATGAAAAAATCAATAGCCGCAATGTTCGCGGCGGCAGTGCTTTTTGGCTTGACCGCCATGCCGAGCTCGGCATCGGCTACCACAGCGGCGACAGTTTTACCGCTTTTTCAGGACAACTGTGTCGTGACGGGAAACAACAATACCCCGCTTCGCGTTCGATCCGCTCCGAACGGTCGAATTCTCGGAAGCCTCAAGGTTGGATCTCAGATAAAGGCATGGGGCCTCACGCAGGACAGAAGCGGCGTAGACTGGACCAAGATCTCATGGAAAAAAGGCTACGCCTGGGTCGCGACCGAATTCATCAGCTGCGGATAACCCGGTCTAGGTCTAATTTGTTAAGGGAAGCTCCGTCTCCTGTGGGCTTCCCTTTTTTTCATGGAAAATGCAATTGATGAGCATCTTTCGTTCGACCAGTTCCGTCAGGCATTGACAAGTCACTGCCAATGGTTTTTTATCGGATAGAACGCGAGCTGAAATTACAACCTCTTGCACGCTTTCCCTATATCTATGCCAGAGCTTCCCGAAGAGATCGAACAGTACCGCGACCGAATGTGGCATCGTGAGGAGGCGTTGAAGGTCGATTCGGCTGAGCAGGTCGAGGCGATGGTGGAGGAGCTTGGGTTTTGTTTGGGGCTGACGGATGTGCGGAAGGAACTGCCTTCGGTATATATTGCGGTTTGCGGGCGGCGTGATGCTCATATGCCGCCTAACGTTCAGAAAGATTATGAGGCGAGTCGGGCTTGGGTACTTAAGGACGAGGTTATCGCTCGCGGGAATGTCTATTACGGGAAGCTTATAAAGGGAAATTCCTGGTTTCTGTCGCGGCGGATGATCCCGATTTTTAATGCGATCTGGGGCGTTTCGCGAAAAGCCGAGAAAGACGAGCTTTCGGCAAATGCTCAAAAGGTGCTGAAAGTCCTCAGAAAAGAATGGGAAATGGCGACCGCCGACCTGCGTGCCGAGTGCGGCTTTGCCAACAAAACCGATCTAACCAAAGCCATCGACGAACTCCAAAAACGCATGAAGGTCGTCCCGCAAGAGGTTCTCTACGTCCCAAAATTCACCTACATCTGGACCCTCGCCGAAGCCCGTTTTCCCGACGAACTCAAAATAAAAATGCCACGCGACGAAGCCGTCCGCGAACTCGCCCGCACGTTCCTGACCATCAACGGCATGACCCTACTTGGCGACCTGTCAAAGAAATTTGGATTTTATCGCTGGGAATCCGGCAGGGCGAATCATCAGCTTGTCGATGAAGGGTTTGCCGAGCGATTGGCCACTGGAGTCTATAAGCTGAACTCGCTTTAACCTTTCTTGATGAATACGTGAACCGCTCGTTCGCCGGGGACGTATTTGTCGACCTTGTAACCAAGTTCACGGAGGTCGAGGCCGTTGAAGAGCGGTTCGCCTTTGCCGAGGATCACGGGCCGCACTGCCAAGTGCATTTCGTCGATAAGGCCGGCTTCGAGATATTGGCGGACGGTTGCGGCTCCGCCGCCGATGCGGATGTCTTTGTCACCGGCGACGGCTTTTGCCTGTTCGAGGGCTGAGAGAATGCCGTCAGTGACGAAATGGAATGTCGTTCCGCCCTTCATCACTTCGGGCTCGCGAGCGTGATGGGTCAGGACGAATGTCGGGACGTGATATGTCGGCTCATCGCCCCACCAGCCTTTCCATTCATTGTCCGGCCACGGCCCGCGAACAGGTCCGAACATATTTCGCCCGAGTATCCACGCACCCTTGTCCTTCATCGACTCAGCAGCAAAGCCGTCGTCGATCCCCGTCTCACCGTCCTCACCACCGAACATCGCCTTGAACGTTCTGGTCGGGAAAAACCACTCCATGATCTCCGGCCCGGTCGTCCCGAGCGGATTCTCGAGCGACTGATCCGGCCCCGCGGCGAACCCATCGAGCGATATTCCAAATGCTTGAACCACTACTTTTGACATAAATCTTTAATGATACTTTGCTGGCGATTGACCATTAGTTTGCTTCAAAGAATAAGTACCAATTCCCTTGTATATGACGGTAGGCTGGATAATACGCCTGTTTGTTGTCTAAATTCTCAGTTAGATTCGACGGAGTTTCTTTCGAATAGAGATAACCTTTGGAAGATCCGCTGGGAACTATTCCCTGCGACGAAGCGATGAATTCGATGCTGTCTTTTGATTGGAAGGCCGCGAATCCGCGAGGAGTGCCAACTTTTGCAAACAGATTTCGGTACTCGTCTATCCGTTCGTTAGAAATGCCAAGTAGTCTGAGGGACTTCCGGCGATGTCCAATTAGAATCGACTCTTTTCAATTCCTTGTCTTCGATAACCATTTTGAGGAGCCGGTCAAAATCTTCTTTATGGTTATGAAAATTTTTGATTAGTACTTCGTCTGATCGATGGGGAATGTCGCCCGCCGAAAACATTGAGTCCGTTACCCACTCTAGTAGTAGAAATGACGCAGGAACAACAACGATCACGGCCAGGAGACCAAGAACTGTCCTAATGAGGGCTTTCTTCTTAATCACAAATATTCCCTATAGCTTTGGCTTCCATCCCGCCAGCACAAACTCCGGTCGGCTATAGTCGGCGATCAGCTTAGCGTCTTTCACCGGATCTAGCTGACGCGACCACGTGACGCGTTTTGAGACGTCGACGGGTGTGCCGTCGCGGTTGTGGCTTTTGTATTCCCAGAATCTAACGTTGCCGCCTTTGTCGGCGTCGCCCCAGCCTTCGGGGGCGATGTTGGTTAGTTCGGTATTGAGCAGGACGACCTCGGCGTACGGGTATTCGAAATCGCCGTTCTTTGGCGAACGCGCAATGGTTGTCGGGGCTCGCGTTCCGATAAACTTGCTGTCTTTGAATACGTTACCGTGAACTTCTTTGCCGTTACGCGGCCACATCAGAACGCTCGTCGAGCGGATGGTGCAGCGTTCGCAAAAAAGCGTTCCGCGGCCCAGGATCGTGTCGCCCGAGCCGTCGATCGTGCTGTCGACCATATAGATCCGGCCGTTCGCCTGAAGTGCATCGCCGAAACCTATCACCGTCACGTGCGAAAGGATGTTGCGGTCGCCCATGATCAAAAGCCCTTCCGATTGTCCCGGAGCAGTTGTCTGCAGTGTCATGTTGACGACGTTGACGCCATCGCAATTGTCGATCGTCACCGCCGCTCGACGTGAAGGAAACGTTCCTTTTTCAGGATTTGTGCGAATGTTCGCTGGGTGGGGATTGAAGACCTCGTTGTTGGCGTAACGAACGATGGTCTTGTCCTGGCTTTCGCCGATGATCGTGACGTTCGTCTTGTTACGGATGTAAACGATCTCCTGATACAACCCGTTCTTGACCCGGACCGTGACGCGTTTTTTCGAGTGATCGGGAATGCTGTCGAGGGCACCTTGAACGGTGTTGAAATCGCCTGTTCCATCACCACTTACCGTGATCGTCGCCGCACCTGCTTTCGGAGCTTTGGCTTTGGTCGTAAACGTCCATTTCTTGCCGTCAATACCTGAAAAACCAGGAACGATCAACACACCGGCGTCGATCTGGGCGTAATATGTTTTTCCATATTCTAGCAGATCGTGATGAAGCTGAATGGTCGCGGTTTTGTCGTTGACGATAACGGGATAAAAATGAAATCCGTCGGTAAACCCGCCGATAATTGTTAGTTGATAGTCGATGCCATTGGTCGGTGTCGCTCCGGCAGAACCCGTTCCCGGTTTGGTGTCACGGTTCGTTGGCCTTGAGGTTCTTTCGTATGGATATGCGAATTTTAGATAATCTTTCGCCCTTATCGCAGGGTCGACCGGCTTTGTCGGGCCCGGTGCGATGCTGAGGTCGAGCGTGTCAACGAGCTTGTCGTTCGACGCATCGTAAACGCGGACCTTCCCTGACTTGCCGATCGTGGGGACGTCTTTGAACGTGAGCTTGAGCTGCACGTCCGGATTCACCATTTTCGCTTTGTCAGCAGGAAATAATGTCTGCGACGCTGCCGATCCCGCTGCCAAAAAACAAAGGAACGCCAAAAATGACGTTCCTTTTGCCGAAAAGCTGTTTCTGATTATCATTCTCCGATTGTACCCTGAGAGATCAATTCAGCGATAGCCTGAAAGCGAGTGACATCTGCCGACGACTTTGCCTTACCGGCATTTTTCGTCAGCATGTCCTTGAGTTTTGCGACCTGCGACTGGTTGAGGTTTTTCGCTTCGACCGCATTACGCAGCTCTTTGATCTGATCAGCGGCAAGTGCCTGCGACCGTTCTAGCTGGTCGATGTAGGCGAGCCCGGCGGCTTTGCTCTTTGGCCAGACGATCTTTTGCTGATTCTGAACGTTCAGTTCCGCAACCTTGACCGATTTGGCTGCATCGATCTCGTTCTGCGTGAGGAACTTCGACGGTGTCAGCTCAAAAATGTCGAGTCCGCGTGAGATCTCTGACGAATAGATGTGGCCGTTATACCAGTATGCTGACCACGATCCGCCGAGCACGAGCATGTTTGGATCGATCGGCCCGCGATCGAAATAAGCGATCTCTTTCGGATGCTGAGAATCGGTAAAGTCCATAACCGAAATTCCGCCCTGATACCAGGCCTGAACCATAATGTCGCGTCCCGGAACCGGGATCAGCGATCCGTTGTGAGCCACACAGTTTTCAGTGTCGCCCTGAGCCGACGGCATTTTGAAGTAGCTCACGAACTTGAGCTTATTGTTCTCAATATTAAAGATCGAATCCGCACCCCAGACGTTCGGGTCGTTCTCGCGGCAGCGAGCACCCAGACCGCCGCCCCATTCGTCCGTAAACACCACTTTTTTGCCATCATTCGAGAACGATGCTGAGTGCCAGTAGGAATAGTTCGGGTCGTTGACCGCGTCGACGCGTTTCGGATTTGCCGGATCTTTGATATCAAGCAGAATGCCGTTGCCCGAGCACGCTCCGGCCGCCAAGCCGATCTCTGAATACACGGTAATGTCGTGGCACTGATCGGTGACATTCGGCTCTTTTGAGTCGTGTGCGGTGCCGGAAAGGCTGTTGATCACACCGGTGCGAGAATCCATGAAAATGCGAGGGCTCGAAACGATCTTCGACTCAGCCGGCGTTTTGACCGGAACTTTTATGACCTCGATACGGAATTGAGCTGTATCGGGATTCTTGTCCGGCGAGCCGCCTGAGCAGCCAGCAAGCTCTTCGTTCTGACGGACAAATGACGTGCCTGAAACGTAGATGTAAACGTTGTTCTTGTCTTTTGGATCAACAACCAATGTGTGCGTGTGCGAACCGCGGCAGGTTTGAACGGCACCGACCTGTTTTGGATTCTTAATGTCCGAAATATCAAATATTCTGACGCCGCGGAAACGGTCTTTCGAAGCTGCCGGAAGACCCGGAGCCGTCTGGATCGGAAAGCCTTCTGCACTGCAATCGAGACGGCCATTTGCCATTTCGACGGACATGAACATCAGGTTTTTATAGACGGAAACGTCGCCCTGACCGCCCGGGCAGACGATGTTCGTCAGCAGAAGAGCGTTTGCGGGATCAGAGATGTCGTAAATGCTCATCCCATAGAAATTACCCTGAAACAGCCGGTTGCCCTGAAATGCCAGGTCGGAATTCGCAAAGGCAAGGCCTGCGAGGACAAGTTTCATTGACGGCGGGATATTTTTCGGGTCGCCGCCTGTTACAATGCTCGCGCCCTTATCTACCTTCGCGTCATTAGGATCAGCGGGAATTTGAAAAACGTCCGCTTTTTTCGCTAACTTCAAGAGCTTTAGGCCCGATGCCGCTTCTCCAGCGTCATACATTCCGGGTTTAAGTTTCGCACGCGGGTCGCTCGCGTTCGCACCAGTCATTCCAGCCGGAAGCGGCGGAGCAGGTTGCGGGGCAAATGGATTCTGCGGCTGCGGAGCCGGCGTCGCTGTTTGGGCCATCGCAATGGCCGCAAAACACGAAAACAGTACAAAAGAAGCTGCAAATAAACGGAAAACGTTCGCTCGAATCATAATTTCTCCTCTAAGGTTTTTTACCCAGCATATCCTGCATGATCTTGATCTCGGCCCGCTGGCCGCTGTCCACGTCCGACATAAAACTGAAAAGCTCCGCATCCTGGCCCGCACCCGGGGTTTCGGAAAGCTCCTTGACCATCGTAAGAGCTCCGCCGTGGTGCTGTATCATTCCGGTCAAAAAGAGCTTGTCGAATTCGGCACCTTTCGCTTTTTTCAAAGCGTCCATCTGCCGCGGCGTGAGCATTCCGGGCATCAGCATATTGTGTTTGCTGTGGTCCATTCCCGGCATGTCCATATCCATGCCGTCCATTTTCATCGAAGTAGACTCACCGCGGGCGATCAGCCAGCGTTTCATGAAGCCCATTTCGTCTGACTGCGAATGGCTAATGCGTGCCCCGAGCCGTCGAAGCTCCGGATTCTGCGTGCGCTCCTCGATCAAAGCACCCATCTCCACTGCCTGAGCATGATGATGGATCATCCCCTGCATGAACTCAATATCTTTGATCGACCGCTTCGGTAAATCCGGCCTGGTATTGGACGGCAGGATCTTTGACGGTTCGCCAGGAGCTCCCGGACGAACGATCACCGGCTGTTCATTATTTTGTTGTGCAAAAACCGGCAACGAAAATACACATAGAATGCCAAATCCGAGGACGGCATTGATACCAAGCAACTTAGGCGTTGAGCGATCAAACATTTTTCGACTAGGATACACGATTAGATACGTATGCACGAAGCAAAAGTTGCCGATACTATTTCCGGTTAGATCGAAGCAATAGATCGGATCTGTCCAACCAGTTCCTGCAAACCCGGTTCGTATCCGTCATTCGTCGAGACATGAATCGTCGGCACGTCGAAATCAGGCGACGCATAAGGCGCCGGAGTTAGAACCTCGCCTGTTTTCCGATAATGAACAAAACGATGGTCGCCGTGATAAAACTCGCGGTCCGGATTCTCTAAACCTCGCTCCAACGGACGGCTTGAGGTCACTGCATCATCGGCGGAGCATAAAACCATGGTAACTAGTGCTGATTCAACTAGCTTCGGCATCCGCGGTTCCCATACGTGGTGCTGAAATGCTGCCTCAATAACAACAGATATGTTGCCTCTAAGATATTCGTGTACCAGATGGAAAAAGATGTCGGTGACTACACGATTGGCTTCCGTAGGAAGCTCGTCATGTTTGACGCCGTATGTGTTAACGTAGCCCTCTTTTATCTCATCACGGCATATCACCGGCATCCACAGCAGCGGCCCGAGCTTTCTGGCCAGCGTGGTCTTACCTGATCCTTGCCTTCCCGTAACTATGATGCATCTTGGTTTTTCCGCCATTCTGCATTAATAACGCATCAATTCCTGGACTGCTTTCTCAACATCTTCAGATTGAGGAAGAATAAAGTCTTCTAATTGCGGCGCGTAGCCGACGAACGTGTCGGTCGCACCGACGCGGCGGACCGGGGCGTCGAGATATTCGAAGAGTTCGTCGGAAATGCGAGCTGCGAGCTCGGCACCGTAGCCGTATGAGATCGGGTCTTCGTGAGCGACGATGACGCGGCTGGTTTTCTTGACCGATTCGGCGACGGCTTCCCAGTCGTAAGGGACGAGCGTTCGCAGGTCGATCAGATCGACGGTTATCCCCTGCTGTTCGAGGCGCTTGCAGGCCTGATTTGAGCGTTCGACAAGTGCTCCGTAGGTGACGATAGTGACATCGGTGCCCTCGCGGACCTTTTTCGCCTTGCCGAACGGGATCAGGAATTCGCTCGACGGATACTGCGATTTGTTATAGACCTGACGATAGAGATGTTTATGTTCGAGGAACATCACCGGATCGTCACAGCGGATCGCGGTTCGCAGCAAACCGTTCGCATCGAGCGCATTCGACGGGTAAACGATCATCAGCCCCGGTGTGTGAGCAAACAGCGTCGTTCCGGATTGCGAGTGATAAACCGCACCGCCTTTTAGATAACCGCCAACCGGAACACGCAGGACCATCGGAGCCTTAGATTCACCATCCGAACGCCAGCGCATCGTTGCCAGTTCGTTTCGGATCTGGTGCATCGCCGGGAAAATGTAATCAAAGAATTGGATCTCGACAACCGGCTTCAAATTACGCAAAGCCATTCCGATGCCGCGGCCGACGATGTTTGCCTCGGCGAGCGGTGAATTGAAAACGCGAGCTGAGCCGAATTTACGCTGCAGATTGGCGGTGACCTTGAAAACGCCGCCTTTGCCCTTAACCTGATCGATATATTCTTCGCGCGAACAGTCGGCAACGTCTTCGCCAAATATAACGATCCGCTCGTCGCGGGCCATTTCCTCGTGCAGGCAGCGGTTGATCAGATCGACCATCGTACCGGCGTTCCCGCTGAGTTCGGCTCCGTCCTCGGTATCGAAAATACGCCGATCCGTCGGATCAACGTCAGGCGAGAATATATTTCGCAGTGCCGTTTCGGGGGCGGGCTGCGGCGTGTCGACAGCGATATCCGAAGCCTTATTAACCTCAGCATCGACCTCTTTTCGAAGAGCAGCGAGATCCTCTGACGAGGCTATGCCGTCGGTCATCAGCAGCTCGGCAAACTTTTTGATCGGGTCGGTCGCCGCGTCGGCCTCGAGTTCCTCAGGGATCCGATAGAGTTTTTCGTCGTCAGAAAGCGAGTGCGAATAGGGCCGAACGACCTTAGCGTGAACAAACGCCGGGCCTTTTCGCTCGCGGCAGTATTCGACCGCTTTTTTGAAGGTCGCGTAACTCTCGAGCACATCAGTGCCGTCACATTTCTGAATGAAAAGGCCGGGGAAACCGGCAACGAGTTTTGAAATATCGCCGCCCGCGGTTCCAACCTCCACCGGAGTCGAGATCGCGTAGCCGTTGTCCTCAACAAGAAAAATGACTGGCAATTTTAGATTGCACGCCGTGTTGAGAGCCTCCCACCATTCGCCCTCACTGGTCGTGCCGTCACCGACGGAGAGATAGACGACCTCATCCTTCTGAAATCCCGTGATCTTATCCTGCAGCCCTTTTACGAGCCCTGCTCGATAGCCCGCTTCGGCCGCACCGACGGCATGTAAAGCCTGCGAACCTGTACAGGACGATTCCGACGGAACATTCAACGCTTTGTGCCCCCAGTGCGAAGGCATTTGGCGGCCATGCGAGTTTGGATCCGGCTCAGCTCCGACCGACGACCAGAGCATTTCCTGTGCGGTCATCCCCAACCCGAGCATCAATGCACGGTCGCGATAGTAAGGGAAAAACCAATCGTAGCCCGGTTTCAAACACAAAGCAGCCGCCGCCAGAATGGCTTCGTGGCCCGCGCCTGAGATCTGGAAAAAAATCTTGTTCTGGCCCTTGAGCTGGATCTCTTTGTCGTCGATACGCCGCGACATGTACATCGTGCGATACGCACCGATCAAAGTCTCGGCATCGAGGCCGTGATGATTGGAAGTCGTTTTCTTGGCTGTCTTTACCGTTTTTGGAGCCGCCGCTTTCGCAGTTTTCTGCACCTTTTTATCGGCAATAAATCCATCAGCCTCGGTCGTCTTAGCCTTCTCAGCCACGACCGCCTTCCCATTCCGCACCGCCGCTTTCGTATCCGCTTTCTTAGTTCCAGTCGCCATTCTATAAGTCCTTTTTATAACAATTATTAATAGACGGGTAACTAACTACGATAGCAAATCAGAGGAATTGGGGCAATTTGAAGGAGCTGTACAGATTATGGAGAATCCTTGACTAGTCGAGTCGACCGCGCCAAATGATTGGATTTCTACTGGTGTGGAACACGGCAAGTATTACAATGTGATTCCCGTCTAATGCGAAGAAAACCGCATAAGGAAAACGACTAACCAGTGCTCGACGGATCAAATTGCCTTCAACGACGGGATATGACCGTGGGCGAGTAAGTATATTCGATATTGTCACATCAACAGCGAGAACAAAATCGTCGCGTTTTATCTCACTGATCCCCTGGTACCAATCTACGGCATCGTCAAACTCAAGCCGGGCCGCATCTCGAAACTCATAAGTAAAAGCCATTTATCGCGATAGAGCTGCGTCTCGAATTTCTTCCCATGTATGGCCGCCGCCAGGATTTTTTCGATAGTCTGCTAATCGACGATGCAATTCAGCGCGTTGTTCGGCAGTCACCCGGAGATATTCCGGATCGCGATCCGCGCTCTCAAAAAGTTCTTCAGCGAGCCGCACCTTGTCAGGGGTTTGAAGTTTCATCGCCGCCTCACGAATAGCATCAACATTCATGGTCATATTCTCACCCAACTAAACTTAACTCGTCAATATTTATTGAGCCTTCAATACCCAACCGTTGGGGTCGATCACGGGTGCGGTTGTTCCTGTGTAACTAACTGTCGCCTTACCGTCCTTCATTTCAACACGTTGCATTTTACCGTTTATGACAACGTCGACAGGCATTGGGAACGGCATGTTGTTCGGTGTTTCCCATGACAGACTTAGCGTTCCCGGAGCTCCGGTTTCGGCTGATGAGACATTCAGCTTCGGCAATTTCGGCTGTCTCAGATAGATCTCAAACAACCAATCAAGCTTCATCCCCGAATCCTGCTCCGCGATGGTTAGGAAATCGTCGGTATTGACGAGCCTGGTTTGGCGGCCGTCGGTGTAGGTTTCCATTTCCTTGGTCGGGTACGCCATGTGGCGGAGGGCTTTGAAGAAGGCTTCGTCGCCGATGAGGTAGCGGAGCGTGTGGAGGAAATAGGCTCCTTTGCCGTAAATGTCGCCGTCGGAATTAAGGTAATCAGGCTCGGACATGTAGACCTGATAGGCGATCTTGGCTTCGCGCGGTGCGACGGGCTGTTTGTTTTTGAAGCCCTTCGCCCGGTTTTTCATCGCCGTGAAATAGGCTTCTTTGCCCTTGGTTTCCTCGACCCACAGCGTGTCCATATATGACTGAAAACCTTCGTGGATCCAGAAATCACGCCAGTCGCTCGCGGTCACAAGATTTGCCCACCATTCGTGGCCGAATTCGTGCAGCAGCAGCCAGTCGAGGCCGTCCGCGCCGTATTTGAACCCGTTACCGTAGGCGATCGCGGTCGAGTGTTCCATGCCGAGGTGCGGCGTTTCGACGATGCCTATCTTTTGCGAACGGAATGGATACGGCCCGAGGAATTTCTCAAAAAAAGCGACGTATTTCTTTTGCTCCGCGATCAGGCTCGGGCCTTTTTCGAAGTCTTCGGGCAGAATGTAAAACTTGATTGGCATGATGTCGCCCGCGACGCTTTTGACCGTGTCTTCGATCAGCTTGTACGGAGCGGCGTTGAAAACGAGCGAGTAGTTCGAGATCGGATTCGTCATCCGCCAATCGTAGGTCGATGTGCCGTTACTGTTCTTACGAACGCCAACATATCGGCCCGGACCGACTGCGATCAGCGGATCGGGAACCGTGATGTGCATCGACGAGGTTGCGGCTTTGTCCGAAGGGTGATCTTTGCACGGGAAAAGCAGGTCGGCGCCGTCGTTCTGCAGAGCGACCGAGATCCAGTCGGCACCGTTCGGCGTTTTCTTCCACATAAAACCGCCAACCCACGGCGGATTTGGCGCGATACGCGGTTTGCCCGAATATGTGATCGAAGTTTTCAGCGTCTCGCCAACCTGTTTCGTCATCGGAAACCAGATCCAGATCTTTCCTTCCTTTCGCTGAAAATGCACGTCCTTGCCGCTCTCAGTCACCTTTTCGATCGTAAATGGTGTGTCGAGATCGAGGACGATGACGTTGGTCGGAATGACTACGCGAGCGGTCATCACGGTCGTTCCTTTGATCGACTGATCCGCCGGATCGGCCGCAACTGTGATGTCGTAATCGAGCACATCATAGACCGATTGTTCGAACATCAGTGGGCCGCCGGTCTCGGTCGGCTTCGTGCCAAGCTGCCGTTGACCGAACGATGTCGAGACGAAAAGAACGAGGGCAAGGAAAATTGAGATCTTTTTCATGGTGTGTGTTGGTTTTTCTCCGATGTTTTCACTTTACACGTGAACCGCTTTTACGGAAAATGTAGCGAGAATGTTTGGACACTTTTTCGTTACGTTATTGTTTGCTGGTTTGTTGTTCGTGTCTGTAGCGAATGCGCAGGTCACGCCGTCGCCGTCGCCCACGAAACCTGAACCAGCAAAGATGAACGCTCGCCCGGAGCCAACACCGTCTGCCGACCCATTCGACAAAGCCGACATCAAAACAATGGCGTCGAAATGCGTAAAATTCGACACGGAAGCGGGTGAGATCACCGCAGAAATGTATCCGGAAAGCGCTCCCGAAACCGTGCGCAATTTTCTGAATCTAATTGCGATCGGCGCGTTCGACACAACAACATTTAGCCGCGTCGTTCCGGGTTTCGTGATACAGGGCGGAAATGTTTGGACACGCACCGGTGGTGTAACAGCCGCTCTCGGAGCCAGAGCCCGAAAAACCATCCCCGACGAACCAAACAAGATCCTCCACGAACGCGGCGTCCTATCAATGGCCCGCAGCGACGAGCCGAACACCGCGACCAGTCATTTCTTTATTCTGGTAGGAAAAGGTGCACACCTCGACGGCAAATTTGCCGCCTTCGGCCGCGTTACGTCCGGGATAGAGGTCGCTGATGCGATAAACAAGGCTGCTGTCGCCGATGAAAAGCCTGAAAAGCCAGTTCGGATCGCAAAAGCCTCGATTATTGCATGCCAGCCCAGCTCACCGCAATAAAAATAGCTGCCCCAACAATAAGCAGACCATCAATAACAAGAGCCGCTACAGCAAGCGTTTTCTTCGGACCCTTCTTAATGAACACTAGCCCCGCGAGAGCAATGCTCGTCAAGGTTAACAACGCTGGAACGACCAGATAAATAACGAATAACAGCAGTACCGCAACAAACGCCGAAAACAAATTTTGCAGTGCGCACGCACCAAAATCTGCCGCGAACATTGCATCCCTTCGATCAACCAACCGACCAGGCCTTTTGCGATAACAATCATCGCACCGTACACACAGGTTCCAACGGCGATGCTAAATGTCGCTACGGCAAGTTTTGCGTGTTTCTGCGGTTCCCGGCCTGTCACGTGGATTCAGTCAGAAAGATCGAGATCCAGCGTCATTCGAAATTCGTTTGCCATCGACGGGTGACCATGGGCCATCGCGACGTCGATGCCTTTTTTGTACGATTCAATCGCTTTCTCGCGGTTGCCTGAGAGGTTGTGGGCGTTTGCGAGGACGCCGTAGGCGTTGCCTTCGTCGTCGTATTTGGAGAGGTACGTTTCGAGCAGGTCGATCACTTTGGCGTGTTCGCCGAGTTTTTCGTATTCCTTGGCGAGGCCGAACATCACCATCGTGTTCTCGGGATCGGCGGCGAGCATTTGTTCGAAAACCTGAATTCTATCTTGCATAACTCAAGCCTAACCCAAACCCGCTAACACATAAAGCAGCGATGCCACACCGGAATGAAGACAGGAAATTCCGGCGTGACATCGCTTCTCTTAAACGCTCCGTGGGCGGAGCCAGCTTAATAGCGGAAATGAAGATTTACATCCGACCCGAGGCCGGCTTTGTCGTCCACTTCAACCTCGATCGAAACGTCGCCTGCTTGCCACTTTCCAGATTTCATCCCCTTGATCGCATCTTTTGCTTCGCTCGGCAACGGCTTTCCCGTCGTCAGGTTTGCCATGTCGTCGTCGCCCGCAGCAAGAGCATCGAGCAGAGCGGAACGCAGTTCGGTCTCGATCTTTTTACCCGCTTTCATCATGTCGAGTTCGGTGTCGTCGAGAACCGTTTCGACCGAGAATTCCAGGTGGTCAACGAGCGAGCGATCACCCGAGGCAAATAGCCGAAGCGGACGCTGACGGCCGCTCGGGCCGACGTATTTGGAACTGCTGCAGCTCGACAGATTGTACTTGTCATCCCATTCATATTCGCCGGGTTTGAAGCCCGCTTTTTCGAATACCGAGCAGGCCTTTGTCGGATCCACGCCTTTGCCGGACGATTTGGCGGTCGTTGTGTTTGCCGTGTTTCCAGCATTCGTGTTGCCGGTTTTCGCCGAATTCGCTCCGCCAGCCGACGAACACGCCGAAAGAGCGGCTGCGACGATCATTATCAATGCTATTTTCATCATCTTTCTCCTATTGTTTTAATGAGATCTTTAATCTGTAATCGCCGCTCGTTGCACCGTTCGGTCCGGCAACGGCAAGCATCAGCGTGTATGCGTTTGTGGTCGAGTTGAATGTGATCGAGCGGGCGTCGGTCTGAACACGGTCCTTTTTCGGATAGTCCCATTTATGCTCAGCTTCGCAGGTAACGGCTGAACTCAGGCTGTCAGGCAAAGTGTGCTTGCCGGAAGCGATCTGATAGCCGTAGATGCTCAGGTTCGTCCCCGACCGAACCGGTTCGACCGTCACGGTCACGATCGAACGCGGCGGCATATCGACGGTGTAAAAAACATGATTCCCGGTAAATTTCGCTTGCTGCGTAGCTGGAAAACACGCGATCGAACTGTTCCAGGCGAACGAGAGATCGCTGAGCTTGCTGCCTTCGCTAAGATTTCCGGTTACGGTGGAAGTGAGGCCGGGTTTTATAACGACGCTGTTTACGGTGCGTTCGGTTTGGGCGCTTATGACTAAGCTTCCGATCAGTACGAACGAAATTAGTAAGATCAATTGCTTCATGATCCAGACTCCTTGGGCATTTTCGCGGTAAATTTGCCCTCGATGTTGTCCTCGCCATCGATAAAATGCACTTCGCCTTCGATCACATCTTCTTTAACAGAGGTGATATTTACCCAAGACTCCTTGGTTGCTCCGAGCCTCGCGAACTGTTCCTCACCCGAGTCGCCGAAATAATAAACGCGATACGAACCAAGTTCGAGTCCGGGCGTAATATCCTTCTCCGCAGCAAATGGCGAGCTGTAGACGCCCTCACGCAGTTTTGTACCAAAGCCTTGATCCAGATCGATCGCTATCACTGAGAATTTGATCTTCTTCTGCTCTTTCGACGTTAGCGTCGGACCATATCGCTCGTCTTGCCCGCTATCGAGCTTCATATCAAAATTGCTGAGGAAAAAGTTGTAGAAAACCGCATCGTGCCCGCGATACGTGGCTTTCGACGCGGGTTTGATCACGCCATGTGTCGCCGTGAACGCGTCGGTCTTCTTCTCGATATTCATCTTGATATCGCCCGACGGTGCACAGCCAAAACCGAGCAGCGAAGCGAAAATTAACACGATCAATAGATATGCTTTCATTTCTCACCTCTTTAGATCTGTCAAAATACAATTCTTGATAGACACCCGATCCGGGCTGTAGCTCGATTTTGTGTACTGGCCTTTGACCGTTACGGTCGGCGATTGATGCTTGTATCGCAGGTCGTCGATACGTGTTTTCATGCTCTGATATTCAGAAAAACTGCCGGTGCAGTAGAATCCGCCGTTTATATCGCTGATCCGCAGGCTGTCGTACTCGATCGCCTCGAGCTTGCCGCCCGTGACGGTGACGATGCGGCCTTCGTCTTCTTTCTTGTAATTCAGCCCGACGACGTCGTATGCGGACATCGTCGTCGGTTCCAAGACCGGAACCGGAGTTTCAGCTTCTTTTGTCACGGCCGTGCGATTCGACGTGTTTAACGAGCTAGAATTAGCGTTATTCGCCGAATTTGAACTGACGCCGCCGCAAGCGCACATCGTAATAGCGGCCAAAGTGATAATTAATTTCGTTTTCATATATTCTCTCCCGCCTCAATTTTGACTAGTTTTCTTACCCCTCAGCATCACAAATGCGGCTATGGCCGTAACAACGAGCCCGATAAATCCGAACAGCAGCGACGGAATGATTCCCACCATCGCTTCCTTCATGTACACGCGGTTGTTCGTCATCGACGGCAGCATCAAAAAGATGACGAGAGCGATACCGGAGAGCAGCGTGAGGCCGATTCCTGCTAGTAATCCTGCGATCTTCATTTTTATTTCTCCTCTTTAGTTATGGACATGGAATAAAGCGTCCGCCGATGGTCAGAAAATCAAGCTTCGCGGCTCCGCCGGGCGGTTTGAAGAAATTGAACTCGCGGGCCTGACAATCCGGGCGGCCTTCGACCTTTGCGATCACATATCCGCCGCGAAGGCTCGTGCCCTTACCGACCTTGTAGTAGTCGTATTTCGAATCGCTGCCTTTATAGGTATAGCTGCTTGAGGTCGACCAGGACGTGTTCCTGAAAACAATCCGAAGTATCTGGATCTTCGACGCGTTTGGCAGTTTGACGTATCCTGCCCGTATCGTCTTTTCAAGCACGGGATCCTTGGCCGTGCCGGGCTGAAAGCTCGTGCTGGACATGGTTTGTCGTATGCGATCTTTAGTCTTAACGATGAGCTTTTCGTACTCCTTCCAGTAGAGATCGATCCAGGTCGGTGGCACCGGCACACCACGTTTCGCGAATTCGGCCGTGATCTCGTTCGCGACTTTTTGACGAAACTGCGGCGTCTCAAACACCATCTCCTGAAATCTGTCGGGTATTTGATTATCCGCGCCACCAAAATCCGAATAATCGGCCTGAATGTCCTTACCGATCAACCCGGTGGTGTCATAAATTATCCCGTCCACAACGACCTGCATTCCCTGCATCTTGGTATGGACCGGGTCGGCTGCAAGTGCGCAATATCCATTCGAGTAGCCAGCAAAATAGTTCGGTTTGTATTTCGGCTCGGGGAATGGGCCGTATTTCTTGCAGAGTTGATCGACCGCCTGCAGGTCTGACAAGATTTGAGTCCAAGCTTCCTCGGAAGACGGGATCGGATAGGTGCTGCCCGAGACCCAAACCATCTTGAAATCATAGGCCTTGCTCAAAAGCTGAATCGAACGCATATATGGCCCGATCTCCTTCTGGAAAGTCTGCTCATTCTTCTTGCCGTTCAGGAACCGCTCGTGGGCTTTCTCGCTCTGGATAATGCGGGCTGGTCCGGCCATGATGCCCTCCTTGTACCCGTTTGATCGCACTACCTGAAACATCGGCAGATTGATAGAGGCGATGCGGACGAGTGTCCACTCGTTCTCGTAGCCGTAATAGACAACGTCATTGACCTTGAACGAAGTGAGTGGCTCAACCTGAGTTTGAGCGAATGAACTCACGACAGCCAAAACAAGTAACCCAACGATAAGAATTGCTTTCTTCATTTTTGATCCTCCTTAGCTCTTCACCTGTATGTGAAGGTTTGGACCAAACATTTCAAAAAAAATGACGAGGACTTAAAAAAGTCTTCGTCATCAGGCATTCTTGCCGCTCGTATTGTGAGTTATGTCATCGATTTACGTTGAATTGTGCGTCCGCCGCAGATTCGTTTTCGCCTGCATTATTTACACCATATGCGCGGACAATATAGTCGCCTGGTGAGAGGTTTTTTGCCGGTGAACTGAAATTCAGACGGCCGCCCCGAGGCGCGATGGTAGCTGAACGATAGACGATCTTTCCCGCTCCATCCTCGATCTCGACGCGATAATTCCTGTAATCCGTGGAACGCAACGGCAGCGTGAAATTAACGCTTTTCGTGTTTTCACCTACTTTTACTGTCGGATTAGATCCTCCAGAACGAACCAGGCCCGGCGAGAGAATTACGGCAGCGATAATGCTGTGCTGTTCGGGCGGCGGCCTATTGTCTGTATTTGCCGGCGTCGGCGTCGGTGTTTTTGCGGGTGGTTTGTTGCCGTTCACATCGATCGGAGCGGTCGGGATCGGACTCGGCAACTCGGTCGGCGTTGTTTCTGTTTGCTTTACGATATCGACCTGAGGTTTCCTCAATACCAGGAACCAGACGCCGATAATAACAGCGACCAACAGAGCGGCGGCAACAGCCAATTGCGGCAATTGAAGCGCAGCTATCAGCTTCGCCAAAAAGCCAGGCGAAACTTCGGGCAATTGTGTGGCCGGACGGTTGAGGTCAAATTCCGCAAGCATCGCGCGATGCAGATCGAGACGCTCGCACCGCGTCTGGCTCGTGTTAGCAGCCTCGAATTTCTTTGCCTCTGCCGCTGACAAATTGCCTCGCAAGTATTCCTCAGTCAGCTCATCATCGACGACACGGACCGCCTCGAATAGCTCCGCGTCGCCCTCAACGATCTGCTGTTCAAAGGCCTCGTGTTCCTCGCTCGGCATTTCACCTAGCAGGAATCTGCGAATTTTGTTGTCGTCAATTTCCATCATCATCGCCGTAAATTACCGGCTTCATCTGTATGTGCAAAAATCGCGTATTCGTTTCATTTCGAGCATCGGCGAATGCACGATTCGAGAGCGGACCGCAGCCGACACGCCCGGATCCGGAGCGTATTGACTGAAACCTTTAGCTCGTCTGCGATAGCTTTTCGGATATCCTGTCGCCGCCCGTTGTCCTCGTCGTGATACCTGACGAGCAAAGCTCGGTCTTCCTCATCCATGCGGGTCATGCACTCGGTGAGGCAGTCCAGTCTTTTCTCTTTCTCACTATCGATCGAACTATCCGGAACGACAAAGTTATCGCTCTCGTCCTCGATCGTCACGTTCTGGCGTGATGGGTCGCGATAATGCTCCAGCCTGACGAAATTCGCGATGCCAAATGCGTATGCCCTGATATTTTCAATACCTTCGTCGGTCTCGAGTTTGTTCTGCACCCGCTCAAAAACAGCATCGGCCAACTCGTCGCAGTCGTCACAGTTACGCCATTCGAAATATTTGATCAGTTTCGCCCGCAGAAGTTCGTACTCACGGCCCGCAGCATCGCGGTCGTTCGGGTCGAGCATGGAAAGCAGTGTTTCGAAACTAGTAGTCACTCAGCGTCTGCGTGGTCGGATCACAGTTCTCCCTGAATAATAAATCCTGCCCAGTAGTACGGAGAGCGATAACGCGGGATCTTTCTGAGTTCACTCTGAGCCGACCGAAGTGCGGTCGCGGGCGGCATCTTGTTCTGCAGCATGTTTCGGTAGAAGACCTTCATGAATTCAGCGGTCGCGGCGTCGTCCACCTTCCAAAGGCTTGAAACTACCCGCCGCGCACCGGCAAACATAAATCCACGCGTCAGGCCGATCAAACCTTCGCCGCGAATATCCTTGCCAAGAGCGGTCTGACACGCGCTCAGAACGACGAGGTCGCTATTCAGCTTTAAATTGTATATCTGACCGAGCCTCATCACGCCGTCCTTCGGTTTCCCGTCGCTGCCGTAGAGTGAAAGCACGAGACCGGAAAACTCCGGATTTGTCGTATCGAGCAATCCATGCGTCGCGAAATGAACAATGCGGTATTGCGTGAGATCATGGCCGATCACATTGTCACGATTCGCTTCGAAATCGACATTGACCTCAGCCTTCCCGTCCTGAACGAACGCCGCGATATTCCTCGCCTCGACCCGCGATGAAAGCAGCCTCGGAAGTCCCTCGGTCAGGTTAACGTCGCGGAGAAGCCGTCGGGTGGACGTGGGCGTCGTTTCAAATGTAACGTTTGCCGCTTTTAGTCTGACGTCATCCTTCGCAAAAACAGCGTCCGCAAAAACTGCGAGTGTTTTCGCCGCCGGTTTCACGTTGTCCGTTTTCGAACGAAGTTCGCTGAGGACGCTCGCCGATGGAAGTGAGACGATCTCTTTCGGACCCGCGTTCTCAGCGAGCAAGGCGAAAGGTAGAAATTGAAGGATTCCGTCTGCAACCACAACCAGCTTTTTGCCCTTGATCGCAGTAGATGCTGGTCCGAGAATTTTTTTACTGACATCTTGCTTAAGAGCATCTATCTTCGGCTCATTGTTCGTGCTATTCGCGACAAGTCCGTCGTAAAGCTCTTTTGCTTTTGTATCGATCTCAGCACGCGGGCCGAGTTCGACGACCGAAACATCTTTGTTAGTCACGATCCATAGAAAACTCTGTTCGTCGCCGAGTTTGTATTCGAGCAAAACAGTATCTGAACCGATCAGGCTTTGGGTTTTTGAAACCGTAAAGTTCTCCGGGCTAACGAGATCCGCGTATCTGCGATTTTGGCCATGGATCTTCTGCTTGACCGCCGTCAGTTGATCGTCGATGCCCAAGATCTCCTGCTTCAGCTCTTTCGCGCGATCTTCCGAATACTTTCCGGCCAGCATCTGCGATAGCTGACGGGACCGTCCCGTGACAAGCTCGGTCAACCGCCGTTCTTCGGCAACCAGAGTCGGATCGATCTTATCGGCGATCTCGACCCGTGCCTGCTGCAACAGCTCGATCAAAACGCGAGCCCGCGAGCGTTCGCTGATCTCGTATGCGGCTGATATCGAGCTTTGGTTCTTCTCTGATAAGGTCAGTTCGATCAGGAGCTGATAATATTGCTGCACCGATGCAAAATACGAGGCTCTTAGCCGTTGATCCGGTATCGTCCCTCGAAACTTTTCGACGAGAGCTATCGCGGCTTCGACACTCCGCTTCGCCTCATCAGCACGTTTCAGATCTCTGAGAGCTCGTGCCTTTCGATAAAGCAGTAATGCCTCCTGATTTTTGTCCTCGAGGCGGTGCCAGATCTCTGCGGAACTCGCAAATCGGTCGAGAGCCGCAGCTTTGTCACCATTCTGGTCGGCGATCTGACCGAGACTCGCGAGGTTTGACGCTTCGTCGCGTCGATTTTCGACTTCGCGATTTAGGGCTAATGCCTGTCCTAGAAGATCTGAAGCCGCTTTCAGGTCTCCTTTTTTCCGTTCGATAGATGCGAGGCGGCCGAGGGTTGTCGCCTTAGAGGTCTTGTCTTTCAACTCTTCAGCGATCTTCAGGGAATCCCGGTAATAGGTAGCGGCCTTTTCGAGTTCGCCTTTCGCCTCAAATAGCGATCCGATGTTGCCCAAAACCGCACCTTCGCGGCGGCGTTCAGAATTGGCGCGGCGAAGCTTGAGCGATTCTTCGTAGTACTTTAATCCTTTCTCATCGTCGCCGAGCGTATGGTAGAGCAACCCAAGGTTATTGAGGCTCGAACCTTCTGCACCGCTCTTTATCTCACGGTCCATCGCGATCGATCTTTCGTAAAGCTCAAGAGCTTTGTCGATCTCGCCTAGACGATCGTATGCACCGGCGATCGTGCCGGTGATGAGAGCGACGGCTTTCTTGTTGCCCTCCGCTTCTCGGACGACGAGAGCTTTTTCGTATAGACCGAGCGCCGTACGGACATCGCCGCTGGTGTGAAATGCGGTGCCCATATTGAAGTAAACCCACGCAATTCCGTCCTGGTCGTTGGTTTTCTTGTAATACTCAAGAGCCTGCTCGTAATACTCGCGAGCTTTTGCGGGCTGACTGCTGTTGGCGTACACCAGACCGATGTTGCCGATCACTGTGGTTTCCGTGTAGTGATCACCGAGTTCACGATAGATGTCGCGAGCTTTGGAATAATACCCAATTGCCTTTTCCGAATCCCCGACCCAATCGGCCACAAGCCCGAGGTTATTTGTGGCTCCTGCTTCGAGTGTCCGATCATGCGTCTCGCGTGCAATTGCGAAGGCTTTCTCAAAATTTTCCGTCGAGCCCTTCAGATCGCTAAGGTTGTAGTAGGTAAGGCCGATCTGATTTATTAAAAAACCCTGTTTGCTCTTAAATCCCAAAGATTCAGCGATCTTCAGGCTTTCGGCATATTGTGTCAGCGCTTTTCGCGAGTCGCCGAGAGAGCGAAGTCCTGACGCAAGGTATTCGTAGGCAAGGCTTTCCCAATACTTATCCTGCTTAACACGCGAAAGCGGAATGATCGCTTCGAATTTCGCGAGAGCCGCTTGCTTTGCTGCCGCACCTTCTTTCCTGAGCTTCAGTCCCTCTTCGTAAAGAGCGAAGATCTTTGTAGCCGCATCATTGATCGCTTTGTCTTCAGCGGTAGTTGGACGGATCTCGATCAACTTTATCGCGTAGCCGGCAGTATCCTTTTCGGAGGTCGAGATCCAAGTGTCCAATCGGTAACGCCCATCTTTCGCTGCTGTCAGGCGGTGGCGGTCGGTGTCATAAAACCCGTTTGGAATATCAAAATCAACGAAAGCGTCCTTTGCGTCGGGCTCGTATGCCTCGGCCTGTATGTCCGCTCCTTTCTGAACTACTTCGACAACGGCAGTTTCGCCCGCTTTTAGGTCGATGTAAAAGGACTGCGTTTCCTTTTCCTTGATCTGTTTTTCAACGCCGTTTCCAACTGTGAGTATGGTTTGCTGAGCCTGCAGCGATGCGGTCGCCGCAAAACAGAGAACAAAGGTCGAAGCTACGCGAAAAATGGCCGCTCTTGTCATATGGAACGGGCTGATTTTAGCAGAGAACCTATTGTGATTGAAAGAGTTTTTAGCTTTCGCTGGCGGATCAGAACAGCGAAAGCTGCTCAACTTGAGGCACTGCTTCCACATCCACATTGTCGTTTCGCATCGACCTCACATTAAAACCGAGCCGCTTAGCGTGAAAATCGAACAGCTTTTGAGTAACTTCCCACTGCTCTGTTTTGCCGATTCCGCGTTCTTTGTAAGTTCTATGACGAAGCGTTCCGCCACGCTCGCGTTTCATGGTATTAACGATCTTCGCAACACGCGTCGGCGGCAAACGCTCGTGCATTTTTTCGACAAAGTACGATTCGATCGAATCGGTATCGAGATGCAGCAGCGACATAAATGCGCGAGTTGCTCCAGATTCTTTCGCACGTTCGAGCAGGCCCGGAATATCCGATTCGTTATAACCCGGAATGATCGGCGCAATCCCGATACCGACCGTGATCCCTGCATCCGCGATCGTCCTCATCGCCCGGAAACGAGCCTCCGGTACAGCCGTGTATGGCTCGAAAGGGTTTGATCGCTCCTTTGTAAGAAATGGAAGTGAGAAAAACACCGTCACCTTTTGGAGCCTCTTTAGCAGGTCGATATCGCGCGTCACAAGCGGTGCTTTAGTAATAACGCCAACCGGTACCTGAAACTCTACGCAGACCTCAAGACATTTCCGCGTCAGCTCGTAACTCGCCTCGAGCGGCAGATATGGATCGGTCGCAAATGAAAAATCGAGATGCGGCATCTTGTCTCGGGTCCTTTTGAGTTCCTGACGAAGCAATTCGGGAGCGTTAGGCTTCACAACGATCTTTGTCTCAAAATCCGTTCCGGCCCCGTAACCCAAATATTCGTGATACTGTCGTGCAAAACAGTACGTGCAGCCATGAACGCAGCCGCGATAGCAATTGACCGTATAACGCCAACCGCCTTCCCAGTCCGAAGCAAACGCCTTCGTTATCATTTTTTTGGTCGCTAATTCCTCGAAAACCTCGAGCTTTGTTGGCGGCGGTTCACCGACGTATTCGGATGTGTATTTGTTGTAGGGATTCGGTGGGTTAATAATTTGTCGCACATGTGCAACAATAATGCATAGGCAAAAGAATCGCAACTCGGAACTATAGGTCAGTCTGCATCAACAAATCAGTTTGCGGATCCGAACCGAGCTGAAAAACGTGCTTACCAACCTCGCGAAAACCATTCTTGCGGTAAAACGCTTGCGCTCGCGGGTTGTATTCCCAGACCCCGAGCCACATAACGTCATGATCGTTCGATCTGGCAAACTCAAAGCTCGCATCCATTAAGTTTTGCCCGACCCCTTTGCCCAGAAATTCCTGATGAGAGTAGAGCCGTGAAAGCTCGATAGGTTTAGTCGCCGTTATTCCGTCTTCGATGCTGCCGATGATCAGTTTTGCGTAACCGGCGGATTTCCCCTCGATCTCCGCGATGAGAAAGATCGAATTTTCGTCCGCAAGTTCCTCTGCGATCTGCTCGACGGTGAAAGCCTGACGCATGTAATGGTTCAGATCGTCCGGAGCGTTTTTCGGATGGTGTGCGAAAGCGTCCCAGAAGGTCGTGTAGGCGAGATCGGTAAGAGGTTTGGCGTCGTCGACGGTGGCTTTGCGGATGGAAACGGGATTCATGGATTAGGAAGAGTAAGTCTGGTCGGACAGCGTATCAACGCGCGACGTCAACCGAACGCGCAGAACGTTGGCGACCTCGCCGACGATCGAGTCTTGCAAAGCAAAGATATTCGACGCATCGTCGTCAAACGTTTTCGCCCAGATGATGCGTGCGTCATCGACATCGACCATCTCGACCGTGATACGAATGCGGTTCTCCGCTCGCTGGACCGAGCCCGTCACGATCGAGTCCACATTCAGTTCACGGCCAGCCGCCATCACATCGCGATCGGCAATCGATGCCGAACCCGGCCGAACTGTCAGATCTGCAACACTACCGAGCCGTGCACGCAGAGTTTCACTGATCCCTTGCCCAATAAACTCATCACCGCGATCAGATCTGAATTGAAGGACCGCAAGGCTCTGCTGTGAATTCCCAGCGACCGCATTCTTCAAGGCGGAAACAAAGAATGGTGAGCAGAAAGCGACTATATAAAGGATAGCGATCGTAACGCCGGTTCGTCGGGCTCTATCAATTTCGGCAGCGTAGGTGAAGACTCTTGATCGGGCCGACGGCTTCCTCGTCGTTTCAACAGCAGCCAACTTTCGAACCGGAATAACGAAACTATATCCTTTGCCGGGAATGGTTACGATGAATTCGGCGTTACCGAACGTCTTTCTAAGCGTCGATATTTGCTGATTGAGATTATTTCCCTCGACAACCGTATCGCTCCAAACCGCCTCGATCAAAGCCTCGCGTGTCAACGTTTTGCCGGAGTTTTTGAGAAGTATTGTCAGCGTATCAAACGCTTTTGAACTCAGCGGAAGCGATTCATCGCCGCAATACAGCCTCCTGGCTAGAGTATCGACTCTGAAGGAGCCAAACTCATAAATTGTATCTGCTGAGCTGTTGTCCATGTGAATGAGGCGATTATATAGCAGTTTGCGGCGAGACGACAAGAAATTCGTTAAACTCGATCTAGAAAATTCTCTAGAACAAACACCTTTCTCAGCCTTAGGCGAACCGGCGTCTGGACGAGTGCGGCTGCTTTCAGGCTTTCGAAGCCTGACATGAAAAATGGTTCTTTGCAAGACGGAATTTGGTCGAGCCAGGATGGAATATTCAAATGCATCTCATCGCATAAAGTCTCGATCACTCCAGCCAAAACGGCGTCGCGCTTTTCATCGTCCGTCTCGAAAGGCGTTGCTACTGCACTGAGGTCACGATGTCGTCGGAAATCATCAACGAAATCAAAAAGAGCTACCTTCCACCATTCCGGATCTTCGCGAAATCTCTGTTTTGTTTCAACGCAGCTTATCATCCTGAAAATATGGGTCCAACAACGAATCTCCTAGCGGCCAATATAAACATTACGCGAACGAACAATCAACCCAGGTTTTTTAATGCGGACCTCAATTTTTCGAACTTCATTTTTTTTCGCAATGGTTTGTGGGTAGTAGCCGATGCTGTATTGGCGGCGTAATTCCTCGGCGACATTCTGAAAGGATGTGGAGAGATTATCGCGAAAGACTTTACCGCCAGTTTGTTCGGCAAGGTCGTTCAGATAGGCGTTGGCAATTTTGTCATAGATCGCGACATCTGAACCAAACTTGATGCAGTACACGAGTGCGGACGATGAGACCGCTTCCCTCAGACTGGTTTCATAGGTCGACTTCCTGATCCCGTTGGCGGGAAGCGGTGTGCCGTCGATTCCGTCGGTAAATAATACAAGAGCTTTTCGTCCGGTCAGCCTTTTCAGGACGCGTTGGCTCACCACTTCGACCACCGGATAAAGAAACGTGCCGCTTCGGTAAACCTCAAGGCGCTTGATCTCTTTCCGGAGAGTCTCGCGATCAAGCAAATTTGTGTTTAAAACATGCATTCCTTCATTGAAAACTATTGCCTCAATCCGGTCTGTGGGTCTCAACTGATCAATGAATTTAAGGCTGGCGGACTTAATTTGTTCGAGATTGTTCTGCATAGATCCGCTAAGATCCATCAACAGCACGACGGTAAACGGCTGTTCAACATTCGCAAAGTACTCGATCCTCTGCTCGACTCCGTTTTCAAAGATCACGAAATCGTCCTGCACGAGAGTCGTGACAAGTTTACGATCCTTACCAAATACGCTTACAGAAACGTCCACCAGCGAAGTATCTACACGAATATCATCCTCAGGTTCAGTGACTTTTAGATCGGTCTTGGTTGGAGGGACTTGAGCAAAACGGAACTCTGTTAGGACAAGGCAAGACAGTATTAAGAGGAACCCAAGGCGTGAGTATCTAATCATTCTTGGCTTCATAAGCTCCGTTTCGATACGATCACTTTCCGCTCATGATCAACTTAGCGATCGTCTGAAGCTGCATATTCGATGTGCCTTCGTAGATTGCCCCGATCTTTGAGTCACGCCAGAACTTTTCGACTGGGTAATCTTTCACGTAGCCATAGCCTCCGAAAAGCTCGATGGCTTTCGAAGAAACGGCCTCGGCGCAGCGGGATGAGTAGAGTTTTGCCATCGCGGCTTCTTTTAAGAATGGCTTGCCAGCATCCTTGAGTCGCGCAGCGTTGTAAACGAGCAGGCGAGTGGCTTCGATCTCGAGGGCCATTTCGGCGAGCTGAAACTGAACTGCCTGAAAATTGCCGATCGCCTGGCCAAACTGCTCGCGTTCCTTTGTGTATTTAACGGCGGCCTCGAACGCTCCCTGAGCGATTCCCAGCATTTGGGCTCCGATGCCGACGCGGCCTTCGTTGAGAGTTTCGATCGATATCTTATAGCCCTTGCCGACCTCGCCGAGGACGTTTTCCTTCGGGACTTTGCAGCCGTCGAGGATCAGTTCGGTCGTTGACGAAGCGCGAATACCAAGCTTGTCTTCCTTTTTACCAACAGAAAATCCTTCGAAGCTTTTTTCGACAATAAAGGCCGTGATTCCTTTATATCCTGCATCCGGATCGATCGTCGCAAATACGATAAATATCTCAGCCTCGTTTCCGTTTGTGATCCAGAGCTTCTGGCCGTTTAGTTCGTAAAGATCGCCCTTATCGACCGCTCGAGTCTTTAGTGCAAATGCGTCCGAGCCCGAGCCTGCTTCGGAAAGGGCAAATGCTCCGACCTTCGACTCTGACATCTGCGAGAGATACTTTTTCTTTAGCTCTTCATTTCCCCAACGCATAAATGCATTGGTCACGAGGGTGTTGTGAACATCTACAAATACCGACAGCGAAGCATCGACGCGGGCGATCTCTTCGATCGCGAGAATGGCGTTGAAGATCGTCGAGCCCGCACCGCCGTATTCCTCAGGTGATTCGATCGCCATCAGGCCGAGCTCGAAGCATTGTTTGATCAGATCAGGATCGAGTTTAGAGGCGTGTTCCATCTGCTCGACGCGCGGACGAACCTCGCCCTCGGCAAACTCGCGGACAGAGGCACGAAACAGTTCCTCTTCTTCTGATAAAACGGTCAATCCATCAGGCAATAATGCGGCGGCAGCGGCTGTACTCATATAATTTCTAAATCGGGTTTTGTTAAATAACTATCGATAAAATACCATTCTAATCAAGCCATCTGGCAAAGGCAAAGCACGTGAATTCCGCTATCGAAACCCCGCAGCCCACACAAAAACGCTTTACGAAACTAAAACTGGCAGCTGTCATCCTGACCCTCTGCGGTATCGGTTTATTCGGGCTACTCGTCTATTCGATCGGGTTTCACGAGATATATGAAGGCGTTGTGCGGTTCGGGTTCGCTGGTTTTGCGGTGATTCTGACGATCTATTTTTTCAGGATCTGTGCCCGTGCTTATGCATGGAAGCTTTCGGTCCACGCTCCGTATCATCTCTCTATGCGCGACACGATTCCCGGTGTTGTGATCGGTGAGGCGATGAGCAGCACTTTACCGCTCGGGATCATTATCAGCGGTACATCCAAAGCCGTCGCGGTTCGCCAAAGGATACCGCTTGTCGCCGGACTCTCGTCAGTCGCGACGGAAAACCTTTTTTACAGCTTTATTACCGGAATACACCTCATTCTCGGGGCGATCGTGATGCTGCGGGTTTCTGTCGTCGAGGAGAGCGTCGTCTGGACCATAAATGCGATGATCGCGACGCTGATCATCCTGATCTTGCTTGGCATTCTCATGGTCATCCGCCAATGGCACATGGCGAGTGAATTGTGCGAGATGGTCTATCGACGCGGTTATCTTAAGAAGATACTCGAAAACGGACGGATGCACGTCAGGCTATTCGAGAACCTGATCTACGGCTTCTATCGCCAGCATCCGCACCGTTTCGTCCCGATCTGCTTGCTCGAGGGCATCTATCACGCTCTCGGCGTAACCGAAGTTTTCTACATCCTCAGCCGCCTGAACGGTGAAAGTGCAAGCTGGCTGACCGCATTCCTGCTCGAATCCATCAGCCGACTCGTGACTATCGTTTTCAAAGCGATTCCGTTCAACATCGGCGTCGACGAGGCCGGTGCGCAATACGTCGGCAATGCTATCGCTCTCGCAAGCGGAGTAGGCGTTACTCTTGCCATCATTCGCAAGGGCCGGATCTTATTTTGGACCGCCGCCGGCTGGATCCTCATTGCAAAACGCGGGCTCTCGTTCAAAGAGCTTTCTCAAACTCAGCAATAGAGTAGAAATTAAATCAGCAAGCGAACCTCTATTCCAGGCCCACGAAATCCACATTTGTCACGCTCGTCGTAAACTGAAGTATCTGCGGCGAAAAACGGAATCGCTTCGAAACAACGCTGACAGTATACGTTTCGCCGATGATCACATTGTCGAAAGTATAGATACCGAAAGAGCTGGTCGTCGTGGTTCGTTTTACGTTCGACCTGTCTGTCATGCTGACGGTAGCATTTCTAAGCGGAAGGCCGGAAGGAGTTATCACCCGTCCGCTGATATTAACGCTCGGTGTGGTGAAGATGTAAGCTGAACCCGCATTCGCTATCGGATTCAGATCGTCAAAAAACTCTCCTACCAACGCCGTATTTCCACTGATAGCGACCGAGGATCCGAAGAAATCCTCAGGAGCTCCACCATCAAAAGGTATCAGTTCTTGTTGTTCTGTCCAGATATTGTTGTTTCTTGTATATACGTAGGCCGTACCAGAACTAATACCGCCCGGCGTGTCCCCGGCGATGGCTCCGACGATTATCGTGTTCCCACCGACTGCGACCGCATAACCAAAATCATCTATCGCCGCCCCATCAGACGCCGCCAAATGCTGCTGCTCGGTCCAAACCGTACCGTTGCGTGTAAATGCATATGCCGATCCCGCGCTGTCACCTCGGGCCGTGTCATCAAAGAATGCTCCTATCACAACCGTATTGCCGCTAATTGCAACTGCATTTCCGAAAAAATCACCTTCCGCAGCATCCGAAGCCGAGAGTTTTTGCTGCTGCGTCCAGACACCTGCGACGCGAACGAAAATATATGCTGAACCGGCATCCGTTGCGGTAGCAGAATCATCCTGGTATGAACCGGCAACGATCGTGTCGCCGTTTATGCCGACCGAAAATCCAAAGTTATCACTCGGTCCGGCATCCACTGCGTTTAGTTTTTGCTGTAGGCTCCAGACTCCGGAGGTTCGCGTATAAACATATGCGGAACCGGCATTTTGAAGGCCCGGAGACGAATCGGCAAAGGCTCCGATAACGATCTGTATCGCCGCTGATCGCAACCGAATGGCCAAAAATATCGAAACTCGATCGGTCGAATGCGGTTAGTTTCTGCTGAAATATCCAGTTGCTGCCCGACCGCACGAACACATAAACTGAACCGGTCGAAAAATCGTCTCGATCTGCTCCGATCACAAGGGTATCGTTCGTCATTGCGACCGACGCCCCGAAATTATCATTAGCCTCGCCGTCATCGGCGACCAGCTTTTGCTGTTGGGTCCAGACATTTCCGCTCCGTGTATAGATGTAAACGGAGCCTGCACTATCACCTGCAGGCGTATCGTCGTTGTATGACCCGACAACCGCGATATCGCCGTTTGTGGCAACCGAAGCGCCGAAGAAATCGTTTTCACCCGCATCCTGGGCCGTCAGTTTTGCCGACTGCAAAAACGCGGCAGGTGCTTGCATCAGATCGTCGTTCATCCTTGGCGTGGCCGCTAGCCCCGCGTAACCAAAGCTGAGAATAAATAGAAATGACCCGATGATCGATTTGTTTGCGCTTGAAAATTTCATGATCTCCTCCTGTGTGATCCGAATATTAGGCCTCGGAAATAACCTTTTTCGTGATAAAATCGTCACCTTCCGGGTAATATTTCGTGACGTACTAGAGTCTGCGGCAGGAGCAACGGGAATTTCTTTAGGAAACCGTGAAGTCTTTCTGAGGTTTTGTTGAAGTTTTTGTGAATACAGGCTATCTCGATGAACAGCAGCTTTTCATTCGGCAATTTTCACATTAACGGAGGCGAGCGATTGCTCTATGACGGTAGTACGCCAGTTACACTTCCGCCAAAGATCTTCGACACGCTCCTGATGCTGGTTCAGAACGCCGGACACGTGCTTAGCAAAGAAAAAATGCTTGCCGAGATATGGGAAGATAGTTTTGTCGAGGAAAATAATCTAGCTCAAAACATCTCGCATCTTCGCCGTGTTTTAGGCGAAACACAGCAGGTCAAGTTTATCGAGACGGTACCGAAATTCGGATACCGTTTTGTAGCGACGGTGGATTCGCTACCGCAAAGTATTGAATCTGCGGTCACGCACGAGGTGATCGAGCGAACAAGTGCTCGGATCTACGTCGATGATGGTTCCGAGCCTATCGAATTAGAACCCGCGACGCCCGAACCACGAGCGTTACCAAAACGTCGCCCGGAAACTCATTACGTCCAGAATGGCGAGGTCAATATTGCCTATCAGATCGTTGGTGACGGCCCGATCGATATTGTTTTCGTGATGGGTTGGATCTCGCACCTTGAGTATTTCTGGAAGCATCACCTTTTCTCCACTTTCCTCGAACGCCTCGCTTCCTTTTCACGGCTGATCCTATTTGATAAGCGCGGAACGGGGCTGTCTGATCGCATGCCGATCTCGGCCCTTCCTACACTCGAAGAGCGGATGGACGATGTTCGAGCCGTAATGGACGCGGTCGGGTCAGAACGTGCTGTTCTCTTCGGTGTTTCGGAAGGCGGACCAATGTGTTCGCTATTTGCTGCGACATATCCCGAACGAACAAGTGCGGTCGTAATGTTCGGCACTTATGCGAAACGAATAAAGGACGATGACTATCCATGGGCACCGACGATCGAGCAGCGAAATAAGTTCTTCGACATTGTCCGAAGCGATTGGGGAACTCCGGTCGGGATCGAGGAACGAGCACCGTCGATGGCAAACGATCCAGAGTTTCGCGACTGGTGGGCTGAGTATCTGCGAATGGGTGCCAGCCCGGGTGCGGCCGTCGCCCTTACAAAGATGAATTCAGAGATCGATGTCAGGAATGTCCTGCCGCTCGTTCGCGTTCCGACGCTTGTGATGCATCGGCAGGACGACATGTGCCTCAAGGTCGAAGAAGGCCGTTTTGTTGCGGGGCAAATTCCCGGAGCAAAATACGTCGAGATGAACGGCGTCGATCATCTGCCCTTCGTAGGTGATCAGGATGCGGTTCTGGACGAGATCGAAGAATTTGTGACTGGCGTCCGGTTTGCCGGTGAATACGACCGCGTGCTCGCAACCGTGATGCACGTTAAGATCGTCGATCATATTGATGAAGCAACGCGTCGTGGCCGAGCCGATTGGGAACGGCTATTTCAACGTTCAGGCGACTACATTCGTCGACAGCTCAGTCTATTCAAGGGCAAACACGTGTCATACGACGAAACCGGCGTCCTGGCGGCATTCGACGGCCCCGCACGCGCGATCAGGTGTGCAGCGGCTATAACGCAATCCGCAAACCGGCTCGGCGTTCAAGTCAAAACCGGTCTTCACACCGGCGAGTGCGACGTTATCGGTGATTCATACGGCGGTTTTGCCGTCGCACTTGCGAAAGAGATCGCGGGCGAATCGCCGGAGGGCAGCATTCTGGTCTCGCGAACAGTAAAAGACCTCGTCGCTGGCTCGGGACTAGAGTTTTCCGAAGTCAGCAAGAGAGCCTTCGACGGCGTCGATGGTGAATGGCGACTATTTCGAGTGGAAGGCCTTTAAAGCATCATTACTCGAGCCCCACAAGATCTCCAACCGCAAGATCGCCGTTCACCTGAAGGATCCTTGGTGAAAACCTGTATCGCTTCGAGGAAACCGTCAGTGTATAACTTCCGGCGGCCGGAACATTCGAAAAGGAAAAAATGCCGAATGAGCTTGTCGTCGCAACGCGCCTGACACTTGCAGAATCGATCAAGAAAACGCTCGCATTCCGTAATCCGAGCCCTGATGGCGTAACGACGCGTCCGCTGACCGTTGCGTTTGGACACTCCAAGGTCAACACTAGATCGAAAACCGGCGGCGGTATGGTCTGAACGCTTGTTTCAGCCGACGCCTGATTAGGATTGCCTGGAGCGAAACACCCTGCTTTCGATGCGCGAACCTTATAAAATCCAGTTATGACGTCCCAGCCAAACATTCCGCTGGTATTCGTCACGTCGGGGTTACGGCGGTTCCCGGGTGACATTTGAGCACTCCCGTCCGGGACCGACAAGAATGGACCATTCGCAGTATCAGACCGCAGTAGTACAACGGTGGCTCCGCTCACGGGGACATTATTGGTATTTTGTACAACGCCGCTCGGATCATTGTAGATATTAAAGTTAGAAGCATTCGGATTGCCGCCGTCCGCATCCGAAACCACCATTGAAACCAATGAGTTTCCGTGAGCTGGTGCAAGTGACGGAACTGTAGCCTGATAATTTCCGCTTCCCGGTGGAGTTTCGTTCATAGAGCCGCTCGCAAGAGTCACGTTGTCCTGACTTATGGCGTATCGCGCCGTTCGGTTCGCTCCTCCCGTGGTCGTAAGGGTCAACGTATCTCGCCAGAAGACCGTAGGCACGCCACCCGTTCCCGCACTACTCGGCACGATGGTCGTGCCTGCCGGGGGAAGTATCGGACGTGCCAACAATATGTTCTGGTTTGTAAGGGGTACTGAGCAGCTCTGCACCGACCGATTCAGAAGCGTTCCGGGCAAGTCGGTGGAACCAGCCGGCGGATAAACCTTAATGTCATACAGGGCGTTCACCGGTATACCGAAAAAATGATAGTTTCCCGATGCGTCGGTCGTCGCACCAAACGGACATGGGCCAGTATTTGGTTCACAAGCCTGTACCAAAGCACCGGGAACCGGGCCTTGCGAATTCTGCACAACCCCGACGATCTCGCCGCATGTGGTAGGTGACGCTCCTGTAAGTCTTAGGATCGGCTGGTCAACGACACTAGGTTGATCGTTTCCGCCACGAACCTGATACTGTCCTTCGGCAGAACTTGCATTGTCCAGATACAAACAAGCTCCGCAGTTTACCGCTCCGCCATCGCTCGTTGTATTGATACCCAACCCGCCGATATTTCTAAATCCGATAAAATATCTCGTAGCTGCTGTGATCGCAAGCGGCGCAAATGTTCCGCCGCCAAGTTGATTTCGAGCCGTTATGGAATCAAAAGTTACGCTCCTAAGCAGCGTACCGCCAGCTGCCCTGCGATCCGTCAGGATCTCGATCGTCACGTTGCGGTTGGCACCATTCGAAGTGCTGAAATTCGTCTCTATCTTTGTCAGATTCATCGAAACGCTAGGCGTGATATACCAGCCGACCGCGGTCAGGCTCGTGTCCCAAAAAGAAAACAACGGCGCGGCCGTAGCATTGAAATTATACGTCAAGGGCGTCGGACTTGGGGTCGGCGTTATTGAGCCGGTTGGGCTCGGGGACGGTGTGGGAGTTGGCGTCGGCGTCGGTGCCCCGACCGTTGTGGCCACGGGTGGACCAGGGATCTGAGCAACTCCGTCTGCCTCGATCGAATATCCGGTGTTGGTCACGGTACCGCTTGCGGTGTTAACAGTAACGGTAAAGGACACAGTTTGCGTCCCGGAATTTGCGGGCAGATTTCCGAGATTGAATACAACATTGCTACCTGAAAGAGTTCCGCCACCCGTGGCCGAAACGAATGTCGTACCAACGGGTAAAGGATCGCGGATAATAACGTTCGTTGCGGGATTGGTTCCAGTGTTTGAATAGCTGATCGTATATGTTAGATTCGCACCCGGCAGCACATTCGACGGCGCGCTTTTTGACACTGTCAAACCTGAGGCAAATCCGGGCGGCAAAAAGCGAGCGGCACCAAAACCACGGCCTCCGTCGAACGGCCCCTGGATCGGCACACTCGACGTTACCGAATTAGAATTGAACGGCGCTTTTACAAACACCGGCGGCTCGCCTGGCCCTTGTCCCGCCAAAATAGCGATCTGTCCGTCCGCACTGATCCCGACATCCTCGAAACCGAACTGTCCGGGCGGAAGCGTTAGATCGGAAACGACCGAATTGACCGAAAATGGTGCTGCGATAACCGCAGCATGATGTATTCCAACACTCGTGACAATGGCCGTCGTACCATCAGGAGTAATGGCGATCCCGTCGAGCGCGTTTCCTCCTGGCACGACCAAGGTCGATCCTGTCGAAGCCGCGCTGAACGGCGCTTTGAAGATCTGAACACGATCAGCCGTACCAGCTGTCGTCAGCAGCGTTCCGCCATCGGGCGAGATGGCGATCGCCCCGTTCAGGCCATTGAAAACTGGTATTGTAAAAGCTACCGACGTATATGGAGCATCAAGGACCGATATACCGGTAGTGTGATAAACAAACGCACGCCCCGCCTATTAAAAACAATGGCTTGCGTTTGACCCGAAGCGATCTTGCCTGGCAGCGTTATCGATGTGACCGCTGATGATGAGTTGAATGGAGCTCGTATCACATAGAGCTTGCTGTCGGTCGCATTAAACGTTCCCATCGCCAACGCCGCACTCAAATTTGGGGAAACTGCAATGGTGCCGGTGCCTTCATAACCGACCGCAGCCGTGTTGATAGTTGATACGACCGACGCGCTCGATACCTGAATAACGAAGATCCGCGAATTCAGGCCGTCACCTACCAGCGCGTTATCGCTGCCGTAATAGGAAAGACTCTGTGGTAACGCGTCCGAGGGCAAGCCCGAAACGAGCGTCTGTGATCCCGGCGAGACGAACGGATCGGAGAAAACAACCAGGCGATTGCTGTTCGCGGCCTGATTTAAGCCCGTTGTAACCACAGCCTGGCGTGACGAAATGCTCACGATGTCAGGCTGATCGACCCTTTCTTGTTTATGGCCAATAGTCTGGAGCTCAGCCGACCAGCGAAAAACGAACAGACTCGCAAAGACAATAAGAAAAAGGGCCGAAATTGCACCAAGTGGTCTAGGGCTTTTCAAACACCGGGTATCCCACATCCGCTCGAAAGCTTTCATTTTATATCTCCGTTCGGTCGCTTCAGATCAGCCTGTTTGCGATCAAATTTTTGTTCCCATTTGCCAATAATTCTCTATAATGTTTTTCAAATCGGAAGATACTTAATGTAGGGAAAAGGCTCACAAAAAGCCGGAAACTTTGGGGTAATTTAGGGGAAATCTGTCAGATGCGGAGCGAAATTCAAGAACAGGTGTATTTCAAATTTGGTGACTTCCAGCTTAGACCGGAAATGCGGTCGCTGCTTAATCTCGACGAGCCTGTTCATCTTGCCAAACGCCCGTTTGACATACTTCTGCATCTGGCAGAAAACCGTGATCGCGTTGTAACACGTGACGAGTTGATCGAAAAGTTCTGGGACGGACACGAGGTTTACGACGACGCTCTCAGAAAAACCATCAGTACGATCCGTCATGCGTTGAATGACACCTCTCCGCCCTGGCGGTACATCGGAACGGTACGCGGCAGTGGGTTTCGCTTCGTTGCCGAGATCAAAGAGACACATACCGGAACCTCGCCAACGGCGCTAGTCGATCATCGTCAAATACCGCGACGCGTCGGTTCACGAGCCGTCCTTTTGGTCACGCTTTTTTTGATCGTGATACTCTCCGCAAGCTTTGCGGTAAACCGATATCTGGGTGGAAACGTTAAAAGCTCCGCTCGATCGAAACCGAGCGTTACTGCGATCGCCGTTTTGCCGATACGCAATCTGACCGGTGATTCGGGTAATGACTACCTTTCGGACGGAATTAGTGAAGGGCTTATCAGCGAGATCTCACGAAACAGCACGCTCAAAGTCATCTCGCGAAGTTCAAGTTTCTCGTTCCGAAATTCGGACGCGAACCCGAGCGAGATCGCCTCAAAGCTGGGCGTCGACGGCATCGTCGAAGGAAGTCTGAAAAAGGCGGGAAACGACCTTCGGTTAGACGTAACTTTGGTGTCGGGCACCAACGGCGAAGTGCTTTGGACGAACGATTCGGCAAAAAATTTAATTGCAAACGTCTTTAACCTACAATCTGAGATCGCGTGCAGGTTGCTGGTCAGTGTAGATGCAGGCCGATGTTCTCAAACCGAGACACCGAAAAATGTCGATCCAGAAGCATATCGACTCTATTTGAAGGCCGTTCAAATGCGGAAAGACCTTTCTGCCGAAGGTTTGCGGAAAGCAGCCGAGATCTATATCGATTCGATCCGCATCGATCCGGACTTTGCCGCAACCCATGAAGCGTTAGCTACCGTTTATCTGATAATGGAGTCAAATTCCGCGGTTCCACCTGGTTCCGTTATCCAAAAAGCTGAGGAGCAGGCAAACGAAGCGCTTCGGTTGGACGAATCTTCGGTTGACGCTCTGCTTGTTTTAAGCGAGACAAAAACTGCCAAGAATTATGACCTGCAAATGCGGGAAATGTTGCTTCGGCAGGCAGTCGAGCGAAATCCGAATCATGTTCGAGCTCGTATGTGGCTTGCAAACACACTAACAGTCAGAGCAAAATTCGCGGAAGCGGAAAGCCAGCTTTTAGTCGCTCAGCAACTCGATCCCCTATCGCAGGGTGTCAGGATCAACCTATTTGAGTTATATCAATATTGGCGAAGGCCGGAAAAGGCCGCTGAGCAGGCCGATCTTTTGCTAAGTCTCGATCCGGACAATACATCTGGGTTGTGGATGAACGCGAAGTTGTTGCTTGATGCGGGCGAAACCACTAAGGCGAAGGAATTGTGGGATCGCCTTCCGGAAAGCGATAGGATAGATACGGAGATAGAATTTATACTGAGAAATGTTCACGGCGACGAGGCACGCAGAGCAGTAGACAAATTATCGCGAACGGATAAGGGGAAAACGTCGCCATTTTTTATCGGATGCGCATACGCTCGTATCAATGATCGTGACGATGCGTTCGTTTGGTTTGAACGGGCGTACACGATGCGGCAATCTGACCTCGTATCACTGAAGATCGATCCTGCCCTGGATCTCGTCAGAGATGATCCGCGATATTTTGATCTGTTAAGGCGGATGCATTTAGATCAATAAGATAATCATATGAAAAAATCGGCACTCGTTATTTTTATCGTTCTCGTTCTGAACGTCACGGGCCTAACACAATCGATCGAGGAAAAACTCAAAGAGATCGACGATTACGCTAATACCGTCACGCAAACATGGTCCGGGAAAAGCGGAGCCGGAATGGCAATCGCTGTAGTCAAGGATGACAAAGTCGTTTCGGCGAAAGGCTATGGCTTTCGCGAGCTTGGGAAACCTGATCCAGTCAACGCTGACACGGTTTTTGCCATTGCATCAAACTCCAAAGCATTCACCGTCGCGAGTCTCGCAATTCTCGTCGATGAGAAAAAGCTCAACTGGAATGACAAAGTATCGAAATACCTGCCGGATTTTCAGATGTACGACCCGTGGGTGACGAGCGAGTTGACGATCCGCGATCTGGTGACGCACCGTGTCGGGCTCGACACGTTTAGCGGTGATCTGCTGTGGTACGAAACGACTTACACGCCGGACGAGATCTTGCGGCGAGTGAGATTTTTGAAGCCCGTTTCAAGCTTCCGGACGCAGTTTGGTTATTCAAACCTGATGTTCATCGCCGCCGGAAAAGTCGTAGAAAAGGTTTCCGGCAAATCCTGGTGTTCGTTTGTAACCGAACGCATTCTCACGCCGCTCGGCATGTCGCGAACGGTTTGCAGCATCAACAACCTGCCCGACAACGCCGCGTGGCCGCATAACGAATCGGGCGGGACGCTGCGAAAACTCAACCGCGGCAACGTCGACGGAGCGTATTCCGCGGCCGCACTGAATTCATCTGTCAATGATCTTTCGAAGTGGGTCCGCACGCAGCTTGGACGCGGCAAATTTGAAGGCAAACAGATCTTCAGCGAGGCTCAAGCTTGGGGAATGCATCAACAATATCTCGCCCAGCAGATCGGACCACAGCCGATGGGCGGCGTCCAGCCGAGGCATTTTTCCGGAGTTGCGAGCGGTTGGTTCGTCTATGACTATTACGGCCGAAAAGTGATCAACCACAGCGGCGGCCTCGATGGAATGCTGTCATACACAGTTCTCATTCCCGAAGAAAACGCCGGATTTGTCATCCTGACAAACAGTGAATCGCCGATGTTCACGATCATGATGAACAAGATCCGCGACATCCTCGTCGGTGCCCCAAAACGCGACTGGAATGCCGAAGCCGTCACGCAGGTCGCAGGTATGAAGAAAGAGGCAGATGGCGAGGATGCAGCTTCGGACAAAGCACATGTTGCGAACACAAAACCATCGCTCGCTTTGGCCTCATACGCCGGAAAATACTCCGACAAACTATACGGCGACGTAACGATCGCCGAAGAGAACGGCAAACTCGTGATGCGTTTCGTCCAATCGCCAAACTTCGTCGCCGATCTCGAACACTGGCACTACGACACCTGGCGGATCAAGTGGCGTCCGTCCGTCTCGTACAATTTTCCGCGAGGTTTCGTAAACTTTACGATCGACAAGGACGGCAAAACAGACAGGCTGACCGTGGACCAGCCGAACAACGATTTCTGGTTTTATGAGCTGGATCTGCGAAGGGCGAAGTAGATTCAGACTTTTGTTATTATTAGAGTGTTATGAATATCAAGGTAGTGATAGAGAAGGGCGAAGACGATTACTTCGTCGCCAGAGTTCCATCATTAAAAGGATGCTGGTCACAGGGAAAAACCCGTGACGAAGCACTTTTAAATATACGCGAAGCGATAGACCTTTATCTCGAACCTGAACCTTCGTTTATTGCCAGTCTCGCCGGGCGTGAGGTTGTAGAGCTTGCGATATGAAACTTCCGCTGCTTTCTGGTAAGCAGGTTTTTTCGGGCCCTTCAGAGATTGGATTTTGCCGAAGTTGCTCGCAAAGGCAGCCATGTAAAAATGAAGCATGAGGACGGGCGTCTGATCGTTTTTCCTTATCACGATGAGATTGATCGGTTCACACTTCGCGGAGCTCTGGAGGATGCGGAAATCGACACCGCGGATTTCCTCAAAGCGGTTAGATAAATCACGTCAACCCTCGACAAAATAAGGCTGATGTGTAAGAATTCTCTTTCTATTCAAACTTTGTTTAGAAAAACCCTTTAGGAGAACTTTGTTTTTAATGTCAGAAGAAGCAGTAAAACCGGCGGAGGAAACGGCAGCAGCCGAGCCGGAGGATGTGTCCTATCAGGCCGTCGAGAAAGAAGGAACGGTAACCGCGATCTGGGAAATGCAGGGGCAAAAACACCTTCGCACCATCGATCCGCGTTCCAACGAAGGCAAGCAGATCCTCGCCCTCTTCGAAACCGCAGGTTGATCTAAGAAATTAGTAACCACGAAAATACACCAAAGGAACACGAAATCGTTTTCGTGTTTTTTGGTGTATTTTCGTGTCCATAAATGCAAAAGCCCGCGGGTAAGCAAGGGCGAATCTTGCAACTTGCAGGAAACGCCCTTGCTCACGCGCGGGCTTCTGCATCAGTAAGGAAGCAAATGCAATATTGGATGATCGACCTTCTCCAACCGCCTGCCATCAAATTCCGCCACCTGTACAACCCCGATCCCTGCCGAAGTCAAAAATATCGCCTCAGCATCATCTAACGCCTCAACCCCAACCTCGACCTCTCGGCAATCAATATTCTCCAAAACAAACTCCCGCGTCGTCCCTGCCAAACACCCCGTCGCCAAACCAGGCGTAAACAGCTCACCGCCCTTCAACCAAAAAACATTCGCCATACACGCACTCGTCACAAACCCGCGTTCATTCACACGTATCGCCTCGTGAAAGCCACGGACCTTTGCTTCATCGAGTGACATGATCGGTTCGAGATAGTTGCACGTTTTAAGTCCAGAGATAGGTGAGCGGGAATTTGTTAGAAACGACGATCTCGTAAATTTGAGCTCGGTTACACTAGTTCGGCCTTCTTTAGCCTCAATTAATATCTTCGTTGGCTCGGTACGTGTTCCCACAGTTGGCCATAGTTTGCTCGGGCGACCATCAAGGAATGTGATACGAGCTCCCCCATTTACAATCTTTTCGTTCTCAATCGTCTCTTGAAGCCTGAGGGTAACCCATTCTCGCGTGAATAAGCTAAGATCAAGTCCGATTTTCTCAGATGCAATCTCTAAACGTTTCCAATGGCTATCCCAGAACAGTACTGTTCGACGCGAAATGCGTACCGTAGTAAAAATACCTTTTCCGTAAAGAAGACAATTTTCAGCCACTAAGAAATATTATGTGAGATATCAAGGTCTCTTGTCTCTTGTTCGTCGATAAACAAACTTTTCAGGAAAACGACGGTAAAAGCGATGAACGGAATGATATGTATAACAGAATAAATAACAAAGCCTATCTGATCACGGTACCACGACTTGATCAGATCTTCTCTTCCAGCTTCACCAGGATCAGCCAGAATATAGCCGGTAAGAAAAATACTAGTTGCTAAAAGGCCACCGAACAGCACCTTCGCCCATTTCCGCCTCAGATCAACAGCGAGAAATCCCATAAGTGGAAAGAACAGTCCTACGAATTGACCGAAGAAGAAGAGCATGAACCATAGAAAGTTGCCGTGCCCGCCACCAGTCAGAAGCATCGTCCAAAATCCGTAAAGTACGGCATAGATCAGTCCAATCGATGCTCCTATTGATCGCCTCCACATCGCTTATACAATCTACAATTCCAACCGCACCTCATCCCCGTCCCTCACCTCGATCTTTCCCTTACGATCGTGGGCGAATTCGCTCACAAGTTCCGTAAAGATCTCACTCTTTTCCTCCTGTGGGACGTGGCCGCAGTCTTTTAGGATGACGAAGCGGGAATTTAGGATCTCTTCGTGGAGTTTGTAGCCGTTTTTGATCGGGATGACGTTGTCCTGGTCACCCCAGATTATGAGGGTCGGCTGGTTGATGAGGTGTGCGTCTTGTTCGAGACGATCGGCGTGCCAGTTTCGCGAGGTGGCAAGGACCGAGTGGTGGCCGTCAGCGGCGTAGAGCGGACGGCGGATCGATTCGATGCGTTCCTCGGTGATCATGTGATGATTTGCCGGAGCGAGCGTGCCCTGCATACGGAACCGCATGAACGCCTTCGAATCGCACAAAAACGGCGTGATAGCTTCGCCGATACCGGGAACGGAGGCTAGTTTCAGGATCGGATGATTCTTCGGTTCGTCGTTGCAGACGGCATCAACCAAAACGAGTTTCTCGACATAATCCGGATCATCAAGCGTCAGATTGAGCGCCACCGCTCCGCCATACGAACTTCCCACGATCGTCGCGCGACCGATGCCCAAACGGTTCATGAACCGCGATATCATCCTCGCCTGTCCCTGAATCGAGTAATCAAACCACGAAGGCTTTTCCGAATACCCGAACCCCAACAGATCGACCGCAATCACCCGAAACCCGGCCTCAGCCAGCATCGGAGCCGCCGTTTTCCATACATAAACCGACGCAGTGTAGCCATGGATAAGGATCATCGGCGGATTTGCAGCATCGCCAAACTCCTGATAATGCACACGGGCTCCGTCAACATTCACAAAATGCGACCGCTCAGAATGCACCACATGATCGGCGACCAGGTCCCATTTGACCGTCGCATCACGGGTCAAAAGCTTAACCGCGACCGCCGCTCCTACAGCTCCGCCAAAGGCTATCGCAAGATTTCGTTTTTTCATTTGGTCATCTCTCCGCCCTCTGCGTCGTCCTGACTCTGCGTTCTCTGCGTTTAACGCTACATTCAACGCAGAGGCCGCCGAGGTGTCGCAGAGTTCGCTAAGACCGAAGCCTCGTTCACAATCTTATACCAAAACTACTTTCGGCTGAACAACATTTTCAGCCGCGTCAAAATGCCCGATCGCGATCAGCTTTTTCTCTTCATCCAGCATCTGAACAACCTCACCATCAATGAACTCCACGTCAAAAACACGTGTGGAAAGTCCGTTTTTGGTTTTCTTCGCCCGGTCTTCGTTTAGTTCGATCTTTGCGAGATGTGCAACCGCTTCTTCCATCGGTATCAGACGGCTCGCGGGTTCTTCCATCCCGGCGAGTTCATCCAGAGTCATTGCCTCAACGATCGTAAATCTGCCCGCCGCCGTTCGTCGCAATTCGGTAAGATGCGCCCCAGTTCCCAGCTTACGTCCGATGTCCTCGGCTAGCGTTCGAATATAAGTTCCGGCGGAACAGGCAACTTTGATCGTTGCTTTATCAAAATCAGCCATCGTTCCGCCCGCTGACGCAGGCGGTTCTGACAGGAGTTCCAGCTTTTCGATTCGCACCTTTACGGCTTTTCTTTCAACAGTCTCACCTTTGCGGGCAAGCTCGTAAAGCTTTTTGCCGTCGATCTTTTTTGCCGAATACATCGGCGGAACCTGCTCGATCTCGCCTCTGAAATTCTCAAGAACGCGTTCGACGTCGTCAATGTTAACCCATGGTGGACCTTGGGCTTCGGACTTCGGACTTCCCGTTCGATCTCCCGTATCGGTCTCAAATCCAAACCTCACGACCGCCTCATATTCTTTAACATCCTTGTCCAAAAACTGAGCCAGCCGAGTTGACTGGCCGACTAGGATCACCATGACGCCGGTCGCAAAAGGATCGAGCGTGCCGGTATGTCCGACACGCTTCGTCTTCAACGCCCGCCGCACGTTGTACACAACGTCGTGCGAAGTAATTCCGGCAGGCTTATCTATGATCAAAATTCCGTTCACGCCTCTAAGTCTAACCTTTGCAGGAGTCCGCTGCACAAGCCCGCGCGTCAGCAAGGGCGATTCATTCAAGATAGAGTGCATTTAGATCCCGCCGGAACTTCGTCAGCCAAAGTTCGCGATTCGCCCTTGCTTACGCGCGGGCTTTTGCACGAAACTTACTTCATGCGGCAGCGGCGACAACCAATAAAAGACGAAGATCGCGTGATCAGCGAGCGTTCGCGCGAAAAGACGATGAAACGCGCGGGCAATCTGCTCGCCGCAAAGGCTCGTTCCGTTCGCGAACTCCGAGAACGCCTTCTCGAAAAGCCCTGGACCGACGCCTCGATCGTTGACGAAGTTATCGAGAAACTCAAAGGCTATAAATACCTCGACGACGAACAATACGCCCGCGAGACAGCACTTTCAAAGCTCCGCCAAAAGCCCCAGGGCAAACGCCGCCTGCAGCAATCGATGGCTCGCAAAAAACTTGATCGCTCGACTGTCGACACCGCTATATCCGACGCATTCGAGGCGATGCCGGAATCGGACCTGATCGACCTCGCCATCGCCAAGCGTCTCAAACTAAAAGGCTTTCCCGACACTCGCGACGAGACGAAAAAATTCTACGATTTCCTCCTCCGCCAGGGCTTCGGCTTTGATCTGATCCGCGAGAAAATGTCGGCGGTAGATAAAAACCGTTACAGCGAAAATGAAACGGAAGATATACCTTCCTAACTTTGCGGCCTTTGCCTACTTCGCGACTTTGCGGGAAATCAAAGCGAAACAACGCTCAACCACTTGAAGAATTCCCGAACTTGGACTAGATTCATCTCGTATATTATTTTATCGAGGTTACGCGAGATCAATTAAGGCAAATTTGGCCGTTCTCGTGATCCTAAAAGATGCTTCTCCTCATTGCAGTTTTGGCTACTCTGTCGGCTGCGTTTCTGCTGTTTCGCTACGCGAAGCGGCGCGATCCTGAGCTTCCCGTCCAGCAAACGATCTCTATCGAACCGCCGTTGAACGCTCGGCCTTTATTCGAGCCGACGGACGAAGAACTGCGTCGCGAATCCGAAGAAAAAGCCGCCCGTGCGATCGCCCGCCGCGAATACCGGGCTAAAGCGAAAGCCCGCGAAGCTGTAGATTCTGCTCTAAACGATTGGCGGACGGACCGTACCTCAAAAACTGCTGCGGAATTGCTACGAGTTGCGACCGAAAGCCGCCTCGAAGGTGCGTTTTCGCGCGCTGCAAACGAGATAATCGAAGATTTCCGCTTATCCCGCTTCACTGGGATCACGGAAAGCGATCTGGCTGCGCTTTTGGACAGCCATTTGAGGCTGCTCCCCGCTGAGGAACGTTCCTCGGGTGAGCTATTTTGGCTAAAACAGGAGATCGCTGATCTCGCTGAAACGCGGGCTGCCAGCCCGCGAACGCACGGTTAACACGTAAGTTATGAACACGCGGGTTGGCAGGCTCGCGTTCCAAGTGTATGCAAAACAATATTCCATTTATCGTTGCTGGCGTCATGGCCTTGATCGGCCTGCTGGTCGTCTGGTACATCGTGACCAGATTCCTCGTCAATGTCGGAGCACAAGAGGTCGCGATCAAGGAGCGACGTTATTTTGGCCGCCGCATGCCGCAGGGTCGCGTCGTCGCAACCGAAGGCGAGGTCGGGATCCAGGCTGATGTCTTAAAACCGGGCCTCCACTTTGTCTGGTACCCTATCGAAGCGGTCGTTCGAAAAGTCCCGCTTGTCGAGATCGGAGCCGACGAACTCGGCGTCATAGAGGCCATCGACGGCGAACCGATGCAAACCGGCAGCATCTTCGCCCCCGACCGTGCGCAGAACGCCCACAACAACTTTCAGGATCCGATCACGTTCATAAAGAATGGCGGCGTGAAGGGCATTCAGCTACGCACGCTGCCGCCAGGAAAATGGGCGATCCATCCTTACCTTTTCAACGTTTCGATCGCAAAGGCGACGATCATTCCGCCCGGAAGCATCGGCGTTGTCACTTCTGCCGACGGCGCACAGCTCGAACCCGGACGCCTGCACGGCAGCGCGATCAAGGGACATAAGAATTTCCAGGATGCCGAGAGTTTTATCTCAAACGGCGGCCAAAAAGGCCCGCAGGTCGAAACGCTTACGCCCGGTACGTATCGTATCCATGCCCAATCGTTCTCGATCGACAACCCGAACGATATTCAGCCGGGCCTTTTCAGCGTGAAATTGTATGAGGCGACAAAGATCTCAGAAAACCAGATCGGCCTCGTCGAAGCCCTGGACGGAGCCCCACTCGATCCGCGCGATTACGTCGCACAGGCCGTCACGGGCCACGACAATTTTCAGGACAGTAACACCTTCATCAGCGGCGGCGGCCAACGCGGCCCGCAGAAGGACATTCTGCTGCCCGGCACCTATTACATAAACCCGCTGATGTTCAAGGTGATCCTCGAATCGGCAAAAGAGGTCAAACCCGGCGAAGTTGCCGTGATCGTGTCTAACGTCGGCAAAGATCCCGGCGAAGAGATCCGTCAGGCGATGGCCGCCAAAATACGCGAACGCCTCGAACGCGAGGAAGAAGAGCAGGTCACGATCGCTGCCGAAAAACTCGACAAAGTTGACGGCGATTCGATCTCGATCGACCAGATCAAAGCCGAGCTCACCAGCGACCCAGCCGACAAACGCCTCGATAGCGGAGCCCACGAGGCTTATGTCGTACCCGAGGGCTATCGCGGTATTCAGGAAACGGTCGTCGGTCCTGGACGTTACTACGTCAACACTCTCGCGACGACCCCGATCGTGATTCCAACTACAAACATGACCGTTGAATGGACGGCGGAAGAAGTCGGAAACTCGTTCGACCCGTTCGCTGTTATCTCGAAAGATGGTTTTACCATGCAGCTTGAGGTCCGCGTCGTCTTTCGTGTGAAGCCCGAGGACGCACCGTTCATGGTCGCGAAGATCGGCAGCACCGAAAAACTCGTCCAGAATGTCATGCACCCGCTTATCGACTCGATCTTCCGAAATCAGGCTTCGGAATCGAGCGCGATGGCTTATCTCCAGAACCGCCACGAGGAACAGGAACGCGCCGAGGCGAGAGTTCGCATGCACCTTCTCAAGTACCACGTAGATGTCGTCAACGTGCTCATCTGCCACATTCATCTGCCCGAAGAGTTGATGAAAACGCAGACCGAAAAGATCCTCGCCGAGCAGAAGCAGAGCATGTTCAGTGCCCAACGCGAAGCTGAGATCAAGCGTATCGAACTTGAGAAGACCAGTTCGCAGGCCGACAATCAACGCAGCCTGATGGAAGCCACGGTCGGCGTGGACATTGCCGGCAAACGCTCCGAACAGCGTAAGAAAGAAGCCGAGGGCGAGGCTTATTACATCTCGGAAACGGGTAAGGCCGAGGCTGAAAAGGTTCGGCTAATGGGTGAAGCTCAAGGCGTCGCCTACAACGAACAAGTCAAAGCCATGGGCGGTGCAAACATCGCAATGATCGAAACGCTCAAGGTCATCGGCGAAAAAGGCGTCCGCATCACGCCCGACATCCTGGCCTCAGGCGGCGGAAACGGCGACGGCGGCGGCATCGGGCAACTTCTCTTGCTCAACCTTTTCAAGGACCAAATAAAAGCAAAGCCGCCCGAGGACGAAAAACCGCCTTCGATCTAAGTCAGAACCGCCTGCGTAAGCGGGCGGAAGATTAGGGCATTTAATTCGCCGCAGATAAACAGCACGTTTGTCTGCGGCAAATTTTTTTGAATCCATTTCCTCGCCCATCGCGAAATCTCAGACAAAAGGACAAACCTTTTCGCTAAAACTAAAACTCAAGGGGAAATATTGAAATGAAAACACTAGTAGCATTATTCGTTCTGACACTCGGCGTCGCTTTTGGAACTTCGACCGCCTTTGCACAGGGCGATATGAAAATGGACGGCAACCCGATGGTTGGCGGTGCAGCAATGTACAAGACCAAGAACATCGTCGAGAACGCCGTTAACTCAAAGGATCACACCACGCTCGTCGCCGCTGTTAAGGCTGCCAGCCTGGTTGACACGCTCGCCGGTGCTGGCCCATTCACGGTTTTTGCTCCGGTAAACAGTGCATTCGACAAACTGCCCGCTGGCACGGTCGATACGCTTCTCAAGCCTGAGAACAAAGCAACCTTGGTCAAGGTCCTGACCTACCACGTAATTGCTGGAAACTTCAGCTCTGGTGACGTCGTCGCCGCGATCAAGAAAGGCAAGGGCAAAGCTGAATTCACCACCGTTGCCGGCGGCAAGCTGTGGGCAATGCTCGACGGCAAATCGGTTGTCCTCATGGACGAAAAAGGCGGGAAATCAACGGTAACGATCGCTGACGTTAAGCAATCAAACGGCGTCATCCACGTTGTCGATTCGGTACTCCTGCCAAACTAAACTCCAACTCGCCCGGTCGATCGCGGGCAAAAAATATCAAGGTATTCTGCTGAAAGCGTTTCTGGAGGGGTTCGCTATTCAGCTCGAAAAAGGGAAGTCCCGCGATCAATGGGCGTTCGATCAAACCTCTCCGGCCCCACTTTTTCAATTCACTATTCACCACAGCGAGGTTAATATTCGAAAGGGTATTGGCGTCGCTGTGTCTTTTAGGAGCCTTCATGAAAGTTAGAATCGTTATCTTCGTTGCAACTTTATCCATGTCCCTAGTGGCCGCCTGGTTTGGATTCACATCAGTCTCGGCAAATGCACGTCTGGCTGCGCTACCGACTGCTACTCCCAGCCCGGTCAAATCATTAAGCGAGATCACCTTTACCGACGGTGAATACGATGGAAAACCGGTCGTCAAAACCGACGCCGAATGGAGAAAGCTTTTAACATTCGCCGCGTTCAAGGTAATGCGTACCGAGGGAACCGAAGCGCCGTACAGCGGAGCCCTGCTGAAAAATCACAAAAAAGGCACATACTACTGTGCAGCGTGTCACCTTGCTCTTTTCAGTTCCGATGCCAAGTTCGAGTCAGGCACGGGCTGGCCGAGTTTCTTTCAGCCGGTCTACAAAAAGAATGTCACCGAAAAGGTCGACCGCTCGCTGGGCGAAGAACGCACCGAGGTCGAATGCTCACGCTGCGGAGCCCATCTCGGCCACGTCTTCGACGACGGCCCTAAACCGACCGGCCTGCGATATTGTATGAACTCAGTCGCTCTTAAGTTTAGGCAAGCAAAATAGTTCCTCAGCTTGTTTTTGGCTCCCCAGCCGACCGGACGGTCGTCAGGCACAATATAGCGACCACGGAAACGCAGGCACTTGCGATGAAAGCAACATGAGCTCCGTATTGGTTCCAAATCAGTCCAAAGATTAGGGACGCAGGGAAAACGGTGATGCCGAATGCCAGATTGTAGAGGCCATAGGCGGTCCCACGTTTTTCTTCCGGAACCATGTCGGCAACGAGGGCTTTTTCGACTCCTTCGGTCAGGCCGAAATACAGTCCGTAGATGATGAAAAGCAGCCAACATTGCCACGCTGAACTTACAAACGCAAATCCGAGATAAACGAATGCATAGATGATCCAACCAGATATGATCATCGTCTTGCGTCCCAGCTTGTCCGAAAGATCGCCGCCGATCAGTGAGCTTACGACCTTACTGAAATGTAGTGTCATCCAGAGAAGCGGAAGCACGACGGGCGAAACACCTGCGTCCGATGCACGCAAAAGCAGAAAAGCGTCGGTGGAATTCGACAACGTAAATACTGCGATCACCACCAGAAAACGCTTGAAATTGGAATCGAAACCTTTCAATGAGAGGTTTGGTGCGGCGGCCGTCGAAGCGTCAGTATCGGGATTTTCGCGGACAACGAACGCAATGATCAGCAAGCCGAGCACTACCGGGACGGAAGCGAACAGAAAAACCTGTTGATATTCACCGATGGTTGGATTTTTTGTATCGACCGCAAAAATGTTCAGAAGCAGGAAGGCAGCCACGGGTCCGAATACCGCTCCCATGTGGTCAGCCGCACGGTTGAAACCAAAGGCAAATCCGCGCTGATTCTTGGGGACGCTATCCGCGATCAACGCGTCACGCGGGGCTCCGCGAACGCCTTTGCCGACGCGGTCCGCCATTCTGACGACGAGGACCTGCGGCCATGATGTCACGAAAGCCAAAAATGGCCGCATTATCGCGGCGAGCGAATAGCCGAGAAAAACCGGCAGTTTTCGCGATCCGAAACGATCGCTTAGGTAGCCGGAGACGAGTTTTAGCAGGCTCGCGACCGATTCGGCAAATCCCTCGATCAGGCCGATGGCAAACGGCGACGCTCCGAGGCTCAGGGCGAGAAAAGCCGGAAGCAGCGGGTAGATGATCTCGCTGGAAGTGTCATTTAATAGGCTGACCGCGCTCAACGCGAGAACATTTCGCGGCAACCGTCGATATCGCTGCCATCGTGATGTTTCGGTCGAGAGCTCGGCCATAATGCAGGAAATTTATCTGGGACGCGTAGGCTTAGGACGGTCGGTATTTCCTCCGCTGCCGCCGCTGAATGCCCATAATGCGATGCTGCCGGCGATCGCGACTGCGAGAATGACGGCGACGATGACCATTCTAAACGCCATCTTCACCGTCTTCTTCAGCATTTTGAAGGCAATAAATGCCGCCGCGAGCAGCACGAGAAAGAATACGACCGCCGCAACGACGCCGACTCCACCGGCAACCGGTGCTACGTCAAGAAGAATTGTCATACAGAACGGCCCTCCGCAGCCTTTTCTATAGCATCGATATCTTCGTCCGAAAGCGTCTCCGTTTCGCTTGGTATCGCGAATTCTTCGTCGGCCCATGCTCCGAAATCGAGCAGTTTGCAGCGTTCTGAGCAAAACGGCCTGAATTCGTTTCCGGTATATTCAGTTTCGCGTCCGCAGACGGGACATTTCACGATCGGCATAAGAAGGTTTAGCATACCAAAAGCAGGATGCGAACATCGAACCTGCCGTTGATTTCATCGAACTACTACGTTTTCATAAACGTATTTGATGCAAAGATCTTGCATATTAATAAATAAACTTATGAGCGACTACAGAGAGAGATTTGAACGTTGGCAGAAAAAGGCTACTGAGAAGTTTGAGGAGATCGATGCGCAGCTCGGGCTGAAGGACAAGATCGAGGGCGGCGCTCGCGTCGTTGTCGACACCGCCCGCACCGGAGCCGAGCGGATCAAAACCGAAGCCGAAAAGACCGATGTCGGTAAACGTGCCGTCAAAGTCGCTGAAGATGTGGTCGAAACAGCGGCCGGAACTGCAAAAACGGCCTGGAATGTGAGCGAACCGCTTCGCGACGTCGCTGCCGATGCCGGATCAAAAGCCGGCGGCGTCGTTGTCGATGCTGCGGGAAAAGCCGGCGAGTTCATCGACGACGCGGTCGAGTCAGTTGGGTCGAATGCCAAACGCGTGTCTAAGGTTGTCGGTTTTGGTGCGGGATTGTCGTCAACGCTCGATTCGGCTTTGAGATCGGCAAAGAAAGCTTCGGAATGGGTGCAGGCCGATCCGCTCCGGGCAGCGACGACCGGAGTCTCGATGGCGATCGGTGCAGGACTTGGCGTAGTTTTTACCGGGATCAGCTCGCATTGGCTTTTGAATTCTGCAATTCCGGCGTATTCCGTCAAAAAGATCGCTCAGGAATTCGACGCCTACCTCGGGCGTCGCGAAGAAATGATCGCCAAAGGCCATCTGTCGGATGCCGACGCCGAACGCGTCGCTTTTGAACGTGATATTGCAAAACGCATCGGAGCACCATTGCTCGGCGCATTCTCGTTCGCGTCGGGAGCCGTGATGATGAGCAATGTTCTGAATCCGGTCGCCGTGACCGGATTCCCGCTCGGCAATATTATCGGCGGAAATCCGCTGCTCGAAGGCGTCTGGTTCTTTGGTAACGGAATGGTCTGTTTCAAGACGAGCTACGATTTCTTTATGATCGCCCTCGACGGACAGGAAGATGTGGAGAAGATGGTGAACGAGATAAAAGGATTGCTGCCGTCAACGTCCGCTAGTTGATCTGGATCGGAAAAGGCACGAAACAGAGAGCGAATATCAGGAGCGTGAGGAACGCGATCAGTTTTCTTTTCGCATCAAGCGGAGTCTCATCAAACGGCCGCGGGTGTTTCACCCGCATCATAATTGCGAGGATGACGGCAACCAAAAATCCGCTCGGGCTGCCGTAGATCAAAAGCCCCAGGATCGAAAGCGTCGCCATGACCGGAAATGCTATCCGTCCGGTCCAGTAATGGACCTTTTCTCCGAACACGGCATAGACCGCGTGTCCGCCATCGAGCTGTCCCGATGGAATGAGATTTAGTGCGGTGACAAGCAAACCGACCCACGCGGCGTAATAGAAGGCATTTCCCACGCTTAAAGCGGGATCTTTGCCAACGATCACGCCCAACAACCTCATCAGCAAAGGATCCGAAAATAGCAAACCGCTCGGCTGCGCCAGTTGCTCCGCAGTTGCCGGCTGCATCGTCATAACTCCGATGATCGCGATCGGCAAAAGTGCGAGAAATCCGGCGATCGGGCCGGCGACGCCAATGTCAAAAACAGCCCGCCGCGAGGGCATTGGCGAGAGGATCTTGATAAAAGCGCCAAAAGTACCCGCCGGGCCGATCATCGGCGGCGTCGGGATAAAAAATGGCAGTGTCGCGTCAACTCGATAGATCCGGCACGCAATGTAATGACCCATTTCGTGACAGATCAGGATGAAAAGCAGTGATAACGAGAACTGCAAACCATACAACAGATGTCCTGGCAATGTGAAAAGGGCTCGTACCGCATCGACCAACAGGAATGCGTATTTCGCCGGAAGCGAAAAAATGAACTGCAAGACTTCCTGTAAATTCTGCGGGTCGGCCTCGGGAAGTGTTTGATATGGACCGAAGGGAAATATCGAGCCGGCGATCGTTACCGTACAGAAGGTAAACCCGAGTAGCAGAATGTGCTTGATCCACGTACGCAGCGTCGGCCGCATCGATGGTCGCTCGTACTGATAAAAATGATCGATCTGATCTGGTTCGGTCATCGTGAACAAAAAGATCGTAGAAACGTGCCGCCAACGCTTATATTGCGTCGGCTTCCGTATCTACGATCGGATACCAAACCAAATGATACTAAAATTGGTGTGACTAATCGACTGCTTTGGCTGAAAGCTCCTTGCCGGGCTTAAATCTGATAGTCTTTCCAGCCGGGATCGGTACTTCCTTTCCCGTACGCGGATTTCGTCCAACACCGCGCTTACGAGCTTTAACCACAAAAACCCCAAAACCTCGCAACTCGATACGTTTACCCTTGGCGAGAGCTTCTTTCATCGCATCAAAGAGCGAATCAACCACTTGTTCTGCTTTCTGCTTTGGGACGCCGGTTCGGTCAGCGACGAGATTAACAATGTCAAGCTTGATCATTATTTCCTCCTTTTCGAAAACGGAAACACGAGAGAGACTAAAAAATGAAACGTGTTGGAATCATAGTCCTGTAAGTCTCCCGCTGTCAAGATTTTGCGGCAAATTTGCTACGTTATTTTCTGATACATTCCTCCTACGGCATAAGCCGTATCAATAGCACGCAAAAAAGCGGTTTTTACGGTCGCGAGTCGTACCAATATGCTAGAATCGGGACACGCCTTTATAGGAGTAAATAAGTTATGCGTTGGAGAGACCAGAGGCAGAGCGATAATGTTGAGGACCGCCGTGGAATGGGCGGCGGTAGAACCGTCGCGATTGGCGGCGGCGGGCTCGGCGTGGTTATTCTCGCACTCGCGATCTACCTCTGCGGCGGGGACCCAAGTCAATTGCTCCAGACGGGGCCTTCGCAGGAACAGGTTCCGGCACCTGGAACGACGGCGAACAAAGCCCGTCCCAAAGATGAGAACGAACAGTTTGCGAGGGCGATCATGGGAAATCTGGAAGACGCCTGGAAGCAGATCCTGCCTTCGCAAAGCCGTGTTCGCTATCAGGATCCGAAACTCGTGCTATTTACAGGCCAGATCTCTTCTGCCTGCGGATACGCGAGTTCTGCCACCGGGCCTTTCTATTGTCCGGGCGATCAAAAGCTTTATCTTGATTTCGCTTTCTTTGACGAGCTTCGTCGCGAGTTCAAGGCTCCCGGCGATTTTGCCCAGGCTTACGTTATCGCACACGAATTCGGCCATCACATTCAGAATTTGACCGGGATAATGGACAAAGTTCAACGAGCAGGTGAGAACAATCGGCTTTCCGTCGCGCTCGAGCTCCAAGCCGATTGCTACGCCGGTATTTGGGCGAACTTCGCCGCTAAACAAGGCCGCGTCGAAGCTGGAGATGCGGAGGAAGCGGTTCGAGCAGCCGCAGCGGTTGGCGACGATATGATCCAGAAACGAACGCAGGGCTATGTTGTTCCCGATTCGTTTACCCACGGCTCGGCACAGCAGCGAATGCAGTGGTTTGCCAAGGGTATGCAATCAGGCGACATGAAGCAGTGCGAAACATTCCGGTAGAACAGGCTGCCAAGCCTGTTCGTGCCATGGATATCACCGCTCTCTAAAGCAACAGACCATGCACGAATACAAACAGTTCTATCGCCGAAAGCTACCTCATCTCCACTCACCCGGAGGAACTCTCTTCGTAACATTCCGACTCGCCAACTCAATACCGAAATCTGTAATCAACCGTTACAAGAACGAGAAACAATTCATAGAGCATCAAATTCGAACGTCGCTGATCGTTTCATCTGAAACCAACGAAGTCACCGATTCTCGCTCCTCGAAACTAAAAGAATTTCACCGGAACTGGTTCCGTAAATTCGAAGAGGTTCTTCATAACGAAACTACCGGTCCGGCCTGGCTAGTTGAAAGAGAAGTCGCTGCAATGATATATGAGAGTCTGATTCATCGACACGGGAAAGAATACGATCTGAAGGCTTTTTCCATAATGTCAAACCATGTTCATGCGGTCTTCAAGCCTTACCTTTCGGAACGGTCACTGATCGAGACCAGGGAAGGTCATCGAACAAGATTCGAGAGTTCTGAACCGACACTGGCGGTCATCATGCGGTCTTTGAAAGGCTATACTGCCCGAACTGCAAATAAGATATTAAACCGGTCGGGATCGTTTTGGGAGGCGGAAAGTTACGATCACGAGGTAAGGAATAACGAGGAGTTTTTTCGAATCGTCAAATATGTTCTACAAAATCCGGTCAAAGCCGGATTGGTCGATTCTTGGCAAAGGTGGGAGTGGAATTGGGTCGCAGACGATTTGCGGCATTATTTTTAGCACCTGCGGAGCGTCTACTCCGTCGCATGAGCGACAGGCTTGGCAGCCTGTCGTACATTAGGCAAACGGCCGCCCGTACAATTCCTGATAGACCCAGCCGAGAAATCGCACTTCGGCGGTACAAAGGGCCTCGATCCAGCAGCTTGTCAGATAGATGCGTTTCTCCGCATTAGTGGGAAGCTTTTCGGACTTCTTTACCGCAAACGAATCGAGATCGGCATCAAGCCCATAAGATTCCGTGATCTCCGTCTTTGTCTTGTGCGAATCCTGTATCGCAGTGAGCAAATTAGTGATCCACGATTGTAGCTCTTCCTCAGTCGGATTTTCTGCTACGGCTTGCAGGGCTCCGATCGCAAATCTCGCCTCCGCGTTTTCAAATGGGTAGATCGCGACGCCGTTCACCTTGTCATCCTGCTGTTTCCACTGGAACAGTTCCCCGGTGTTCGCGTGCCTGATCCGAGCGGTCCGTTCGTCATAGTTGAGAAACCATTCTAAAAGATCAGCGAGCGATCCGATGTCCGGTTTCCCTTGCGGGTCGATCCGAAGTTTTGGCGGCTGATTCTCGGCTTCTTTCGTGTTTGCCATAAACTCTATTTCAGCACTGATGCCCGTTCAAAACCAGTCAGTTTTTACATTTAATGAGCCCGACCGTTATAATCACTTCACACCGTGGCTGAAAACATTCTCGAAAATCCGGTCCTTGCCGAACTCACAGAAGCAGAAAAACGCGACCTTGGATTCGGCTCCGTCGTTACCGGCAGTAATCGACGTCTGCTGAACCACGACGGAACGTTCAATGTCCGGCGAACCGGTCTTTCGGCGATATCTTCGCTCAACCTGTATCACACGCTGCTTGAGATGAAATGGAGAACGTTTCTCCTACTTATTCTGCTTCTATATTTCATCAGCAACATTCTTTTCGGGCTGTTTTATTCGCTGCTCGGAGCAGACGGTCTTGTAGATGTGTCTTCCACACCGACAGAAAATCTATTTGTTCGAGGATTCTTTTTCAGCGTCCAGACGTTCGCTACGATCGGGTATGGAACGATCCATCCATCGGGGATCGTTCCAAATCTGCTGGTCACGATCGAATCGTATTACAGCCTGCTTGCAAACGCCCTGATCACGGGCCTCGTCTTCGCGAGATTTGCCCGTCCGACCGCGAAGATACGATTCAGCGATTCGGCGATCATCGCCCCATATCGTGGTGTCACGGGTCTGATGGTACGGCTAGTAAATGGCCGAAAGAATCATCTGATCGATGTCAAGGCTACCCTGATGTACGCACGCTTTGTCGAGGACAACGGACGTATCGTGCGAAAGTTTGACACGCTGCCGCTGGAGCGGGATAACGTCGCCTTTTTACCGCTCGCCTGGACGATCGTTCATCCGATAACCGCTGATTCTCCGCTATACGGTGTCACCAAAGAGGAAGTTATCCGGAGCGACGCCGAGCTGCTTGTTCTGATAAACGCGACCGACGAAACATTCGCAGCGATCGTGCATTCGCGTTCCTCTTATAAAGCCCACGAAGTAAAGGTAGGCCATAAATTCGTAAATATCTACAACGAAACCGCCGAAGGCGAGCCGATATCTATCGACGTGCGAAAACTCTCGCTCACTGTGCCCGCAGAGCTTCCGGTCCTGAAACTAAACGAGGAAAACTAATGTTTACCGGCCTAATTGAAGAACTCGGAACGATCCAAAGCCTCTCCGAACACGCCGGCGGCGTTCGTATAGTCGTGGCTGCGAACCTAGTCACATCGGACATCTCAAACGGCGATTCGATCGCGGTGAACGGCGTCTGCCTTACCGCACTCGAACCAACTCCGAATTCGTTCGCCGCAGATATGTCACCGGAAACGCTCGACCGAACAACGCTCGGCAGACTTGCCGCAGGTTCGCGAGTAAATCTCGAGCGGGCTGTCACACCAGCGACACGGCTCGGCGGCCACATTGTTCAAGGTCACGTCGATGGTCGCGGCAAATTTATCTCGGCTGAACCAGAAGGTGATTTCTGGACCGTCAGGATCGGCTTTGCTCCTGAGATGGCTCGTTATCTCGTTCACAAAGGCTCGGTCACGGTCGAAGGGATATCGCTAACGATCGCCGCACTTGCAGAAGGCTATTTTGATATCGCGATCATCCCGAAAACCTGGGAAATGACCAACCTCTCGACCCTAAAACCAAACGATGACGTCAACCTCGAGGCCGACGTCATCGCTAAGTATGTCGAGCGAATGATGCAGTTTCGGGAAAGCTGAAAACCGATTTTTTTCCAGTCGCCAGTTCACAGTTTCGAGTTACCAGTTAGTCGAATCTGGAAACTCGAAACTGTGAACTGGAATCTGGTCTAAAACCCATTTCGCTCTACTGTCCGCGAGCTTCCTTAATGATCTGAATGTACTGCTTGGCCGCATCCGTAACGACCTGCGGATTTCCTTCCTTGATCGCTTTGATATTGACGAGATCGGTTCCAACGCCGAGGGCAGACGCTCCCGCGTTGATGAAATCTGCTGCGGTTTTAAGCGAAACTCCGCCCGTTGGGATGATCTTGACCTGCGGGAATGGGCCTTTCAGATTTTTGACGTAGCTTGCTCCGCCGACCGAACCGCACGGGAAAACCTTTACAAAATCAACACCTGCACTCCACGCCGTGATAACTTCCGTCGGCGTCAGAACGCCGGGACAGATCGGGGCACTGTAACGATGACAGAGTGCGATCGTGTCGAGATTCAATGCCGGGCTGACGATGAACTGCGCTCCCGCGAGCAAACATGCTCGAGCGGTTTCAGGGTCAAGCACCGTTCCCGCTCCAACCAGAACGTCGCTGCCGTATTTGTCAGCGACCTTCTCGATCACGCGAACCGCCCCCGGCACGGTCATCGTGATCTCAAGCACGTTCACGCCGCCGGCCTTGATCGCCTCAATAACCTGCATCGCCTCATCCGCCGACGAAGCCCTAACAACTGGAACGAGGCCAACTTCCTCGATCTGCTTTACAATTTCTGCTTTAGTCATAATTTTCTTTCCCGCGAAATACGCGAAATAACGCGAAAAAAAGACGTCTTATTTTCGCGTCCTTTCGCGTATTTCGCGGGCACAATTCTTATCTGGCAACGCGCGCTCCGCCGCCTTTCATTACTCTGAGAACGTCCGACAGGCCGACGGTCGTAGTGTCGCCCGGTGTTGTCATTGCGAGAGCTCCGTGAGCGGCACCGCAGTTTACCGCCCATTCCGGTGATTCTCCGGTAAGGAATCCGTAGATCAATCCCGAAGCAAACGAATCGCCGCCGCCGACGCGGTCAAAGATATCGAGATCCGGACGCATTATCGCCTGGAACAACTGGTTCTCGGTAAAACAAACCGCTCCCCAATCGTTTACCGAAGCCGTTTTCGCGTTGCGAAGTGTTGTCGCCGCAACCGCAAAATTCGGATAATCCGCGACCGCTTTGCGGATCATCTTTTCAAAATTGACGATGTCGAGCTTCGAATGATGCTCGTCCTGCCCTTCGACCTCATAGCCGAGACAAGCCGTGAAATCCTCTTCGTTACCGATCATCACATCGACGTATTGAGCGAGGTCGCGGTTGACTTCCTGTGCCTTTGCCTGGCCGCCGATGGCTTTCCAGAGCGAATCGCGATAGTTGAGATCGTACGAAATGATCGTGCCGTGCTTTTTAGCACACGCCATCGCTTCTTTAGCGACTTCCGGCGTGGTTTCCGACAGGGCACAGAAAATACCGCCGGTGTGCAGCCATCGGGCACCTTCTTCGCCAAAGATCTTTTCCCAATCGATGTCGCCCTTCTTGAGCTGCGAAACCGCCGTGTTGCCGCGATCCGAGCAGCCGAGAGCGGCCCGAACGCCGAATCCGCGTTCGGTAAAGTTCATACCGTTGCGAACGGTGCGTCCGACACCGTCGTATTTGACCCACTTGACGTGCGACTGATCGACACCACCCTGATACATCAGGTCCTGTACAAGGCGTCCAACTGGATTGTCAGCCAGAGCCGTGACGATTGCGGCATCGAGGCCGAAACATCGCTTCAAACCGCGAGCCACATTATATTCACCGCCGCCTTCCCACACTTCGAACGACCGCGTTGTATGGACGCGCTTATCACCGGGATCAAGCCGGAGCATTACTTCACCGAGGGAAACTATGTCCCATTTACATTCTGATTTTGGTCTGATATTTAGCATCGTTTTTAGGTCTTTGGTCTTTGGTTTTCGGTTTTCGGCCCTTGGTTTTGTACCTTTTCTTGCTACTGGCTTCTGGCTACTTCTTCACCTTCCCATCCAGCCGCCGTCGACGACGAGAATGTGGCCATTTAAATAATCGCTCGCGGGCGATGAAAGGAATACTGCCGCTCCGGCCAGGTCTTCCGGCGAGCCCCAGCGTCCGGCGGGAATGCGTTCAAGTATCTGGCGGTTTCTCGTTTCGTCTGCCTGCAAAGCTGCCGTATTATTCGTCGCGATATATCCGGGAGCGATGGCGTTGACGGTAATAGAATTCTTCGCCCATTCATTCGCCAAAGCCTTAGTCAGGCCCGCAACTCCCGATTTTGAGGCCGTATATGCCGGAACCGTTATTCCGCCTTGAAACGACAGGAGCGAAGCTATATTGACGATCTTGCCCGAATTCTGCTCGACCATATGCCGGCCCGCGGCTTGAGCGAGTCGGAAGACACTCGAAAGATTTACTTCGATAACGGTCGCCCAGTCTTCCTCGCTAAAATCCACTGCCGGTGTTCGTCGGATCATTCCGGCGTTGTTGATCAGAATGTCGATCCGGCCAAATGCATCGATCACATCGGCTATGACGCGCTTTGGAACTTCCTTGTCCGCCATATCGCCCGTGACTTCGACCGCACGGCGTCCGGTTCGTTCAACCGCGGCTACGACCTCTGCCCCGTCGCCGGGTTTGCGGCAATGGCAAGCAACATCCGCGCCGGCTTCGGCGAGTCCGACAGCGATCGAACGCCCGATACCGGTTGCCGAGCCGGTCACGAGAGCGACCTTACCGTCGAGTTTGAATTTGTCGAGGATCATAATTCCAAGTTCTGAGTGCAAGCTTTAGCTTGTCACCCTCTGCGCGTGGTACAAGCTAAAGCTTGCACTCTGAACGTTTATTTCTGTGACGATTCTAGTCCCGTTGACCCGGTTGCGTACTCGGGCTGTACGTTTACAACGCCGAACTGGCGATCAACACCTTCGCGATTTGCAGCCATCATCCAGAGAAAATTGATCTGTCCGCCCGGTGCGGCGACGTTCGGGTGAAAGCCCTTGGGCATTATGACAACATCGCCTTCCCTGACTACTTGTACGAGTTCCGGGGTTTCGCCATTAGTGTAAACCATCTGAATGCCAAACTGCGGTGCCGGCATATCAATGTAAAGATACGCTTCCTCAAGCAGATTGGCGTGTTCATGCGGCGGCCAGGAAGTCCAGTTTCCATCCGTCGAAAATGTAACGCCGGCCATAATTCGTCCCGCCTCGATGTTCTTTCCGAACAGAATGTTCAGATCGCGTTCCGACGGCTGCTTTCCGGCGATGAAATGCAGTGCCGGATCCTTGCGGATCGCTTCGAACGAAACGAACTGCAGCGGATATTGATTCTCGACCGGCGAAGAGATCTCAGCCAGATCAAACCCCGCATCGCTCGCCACCGTGATCTCTGAATCGCGCGGCACATACAACGCGTCATAACGATTCATCGCGAAAGTTTGTCCGCCCGTTGTGACGCTCCCGGAACCGTTCAGGCAGATCAGTCCGGTTTCGTGCTCAGCGTTCTCGAACGATAGAGCGGCATCGCCCGCTTCGAGGATGATACGGCCATAGAAAAGATTTCGCGAAGCGGTCGCTCCCGGGGCGACGGAATTCGTTCGTCCCTTTGCTTTGTGCGTTCCTTTAACGACACAAGTCGCCGGATCGATATTTTCGAGTTGTATCTGTACTTGCATAATTCCTCCAAACTTTCAGGTCAAAGCATACTGAGATAGTCTTCGACCGCTACTTCCAAAGCACCGCCGATCGCCGAACCGACCGGTTCGCCGGCCTCGACGGACCAGCCGTCGATCTTGCCGATAATGCTCCGCCGGATCGCCGCGTTCAGCGGTTCTTCGATAAATTTCCAGCCGTACACCAGACGGCCGCTGATAATGACCCTCGGAATTCCGATACCCATTATCACATTTGCGATGCCGATGCCGAGGTAATCACCGATGCGTTCGAGCGTTTTCTTCGAACGAACATCGCCGACCTCAGCCTTACTTACGATCTCGACAAATCGCGGAGCAACTTCGCCGGGCCCGGCAGGACGATCGCCCATATAAAGTGACGAAGCGGCTCCCGCTGAGCCGTATTTTTCCCAACAGCCGCGATTGCCGCAAACGCAAGGTTTGCCGTTCGCGACGATCGTCATGTGGCCGAATTCACCTGCAATTCCCCGCCCAGCTCCCGTGCCGCGATAGACCTCGCTGCCGATCACGAGGCCGACGCCGATGCCGGTTCCGGACCGGACGAGAATGAAATTCGTCATCAGTCCATCCTCGGAATTGCGGATCTTTAGCCGAGCCTCGTACATCGCCGCCGCGGTCGAATCATTTTCCACGACCACGCGTGTGCCTTCGTGAACCCTCAAAGCCTTGGCGACGTCGATGTTTTTCCAGTCAAGGTTTGGAGCAAATATCAACTTTTCACGCTGCGGATCGACCATTCCTGCAACGCTCACACCGATCACGCCGAGGCGTTTGTTGGCGTTCTTGCGAACTAGAATGTCAACCTGCTCGCGGGCAAGCCTTAAAGCGTAGCTCGCGGTCTTTGGCGTTTCAAAATCGGTCTCGTCAGTGACCTCGCCGCGAAGCGTGGTCATGCCGACCTGCGAACGTCGAACACCGAGGTTTACGCCAATAAAATACGTGTCGTCGTCAGCGAACGACAGAACGCGTGAACGGCGTTTCAAACCCTCGGCGGCGAGCGATTCCTCGCGAATGATCCCCTGAGCGATCAGCGGCTTGACGTTCTCTGTAACGGTGCTTTTATCGATCGAGAGCCGCTCGGCGATCTCGGTGCGCGTGATCGGCTGTGCCGCCCTGATCAGGCGAAGCAGCTGATTGCCCTTTCGCGAGGTGTTCGAAGGCGTCCTCGACGCTCCCAGCAACTCGGATTGATATAACTGACCGTTATCCATTTTTCGTTATTATAATATTCTATAACGAAACGGTCTGTTCTGCCCAGAACTGAAATTCGCGGTGCTTCAATATTTCCGCTTTTGCCTGGATCTCGCCGCTCGCGGTCTGCCGGACGTGCTCGAAAAGCCGCGTTCCGGCATCGGCAATGCTCTCAGTGCCGTCGATCACATCGCCAGCCGAGATATCGAGATCCTGCGACATTCGCTCGAAAACACGATTATTCGAGGCAAGCTTGATCACCGGCGTGATCGCATTACCGATCGTCGTACCGTTTCCGGTCGTGAAGACAACTACCGTCGCACCCGAGGCGACCAAACCCGGCGTCGATTCCTGATCATAACCAGGGCCCTGCATCAGATTCAGCCCGCGAACCTTCGGCGTTTCGGCATAGTCGATACAATCCTCGATCCGCGTCGTTCCGGCCTTGACGATCGCACCAAGAGATTTGATCGTGATGTTCAGCAATCCGCCAGCCTTATTGCCGGTACTCGGATTCTGGCCAAGAACGCCGCCAAATTTGGATGCGTAATCCTTGTACCAATCGACCAGCGCGTAAACCTTTTTCCCGATAGCGGAATCCTTTGCCCGATTTGCGAGAATGTGTTCAGCACCGCAGAACTCAGGCACCTCGGTAAGCAGGACCGTTCCGCCGCTTCGCACAAGCAGATCTGAGGCGTAGCCAAGTGCCGGATTTGCGGATATTCCTGAGAATCCGTCGGAACTTCCGCATTTGACCCCGAGCACAAGTTCGCTGACGGGAAACTCCTCACGGGTGAACCGGTTAACCTCAGGAAGCATCTCTGCTACCGTTTTCAGCCCTAGTTCGATCGCCGACTGCGTACCGCCGACGTCCTGAATGCCTATCTTAAAAACAGGCTTCTCAAGCGGCTTTTCGCGATTGGTCAGATACTTTTCGACGTAGGTGAGATTCGTTTTTTCGCAGCCAAGATCGATCAGTATCACACCGCCGACATTCGGATGATCGGCGTAATTCGACAAAGTACGCATCATCAGGTCAAGATTTGAACCGTCCTGGCAGCCGCAGCCTTTGTTGTGCGGGATGGCGACGACGCCGTCCACGTTTGGATAAAGATCGCGTTTGTAGTGCAAAAACTCCGACATCATCGAGATCTGCGTCGCCTCGTGGCTCGCACACATCGATGTCGGAACGATCAGCAGGAAATTACGCGTTCCGACACGGCCGTCCGCCCTGCGAAAACCCATGAATGTTCCAACCTCATCAGCCGGAAAATAATCCGGAGCAGGTGTATGCAGATCGTCCGGCAGGTCGCGAACCACGGGAACGTCGTCAGACATATTCTCGTGCGTGACCCACTCGCCTTTCTCGATCCCGAGCGAAGTTCCGATCGGCTGGCCATATTGACGAACATAATCGCCGGCGGGAATCTCGCTGATCGCAAATCTGTGCCCGGGCGGCACCGCCTTGAGCACCGTAACCACTTTTCCGCCTGGTAGCGTTACGGTTAATCCGTCGCGCGTCTCATTTTTGACAACCGCCACATTGTCATCAGGACTAACGATTATCGCGTATTCGCTTATCGCGGCCGCTTTCTCTGCGTAAGTATCCAACATAAAAGATCAGTCAAACAGGTCAGCAAGGACATAAGACCTGACGTTCGGGTGCAGCCTCATCAGCAATCCAGGATTCACATCGCACTGCCGCTGCAGCTCGTCAGCGTCGGCCGACAGTTCCGTTTCGAGAAACCGCTTGAAACTTGGTTTTTTGCCGGGTGCGGTCGATGCGTCAACGATCGACTGAACGATCAATTTCGCCCCAAGTATCGCCGCCGGCCCGAGCGTAAGAATGTGCGTTGCATTTCGACATTCGGTCTCGTCCGCTTCTGAGATCACGCTGCCGCCGACCTTGAATTTTGAAATATGGTGCTCGAGGATCGTCGGCGAGATCGGAATGATACCCAGAAAATCACTGAAACGAGCCCCGCACCCGGGCTTGATATAACAAAGGTGCGACGCCGCTTCGGCCTCAGGCCCGAAGCCCATAAAAAAGATATCGATGCCGCCGAGCGATTCGAGCCTTTCGAGATAGCCGGAAAGTGCCCCTTCGAGGTCATCCGTTTCCGTCAACATTGGCGTAAAGCTCTTGATCTTCGCGAAAAACTGAGGCCCCAGCAGACGTTCAAAGTCTCTGACGAAGCTCAGGCCATTATTCATCCGCATCGGCGCCAAAGCATCCTGCGTGAATACATGAAGCCGGCCAAGCAGTTCGTCGATCTCGTTAGTTTCAGCAAGCTGGCTAATGATCGCGTACATCGCCTGAGCCCCGCGGCCGCCGAGCAGAACGATCGTAATGTCGCCGCTTTTCGTCTGTGCGTAGGCAACAAGCTCGTCAAACATCGCTCGGCCGACCGCCGCTTCGTTCTCAAGTACCTGATACCCGAATGTTTCCGCAGGCACAGGATCTTTCAGCATGGATCCTGGAAAACTGAGCCAGACATTGTTCCCTGCTACGCGGCGTTCAACTATTTTTGAGGTGGATGTTTGCACTTGGTTATCTATAATATTATATTGTAATTGGTTTAACCAATTAAAAGCAAGTCTTATCCAAAATTTTGTATAAATGCTAAAAAGGGCGTTCATTATGTGAGCATAAGTGTTGTCAATGGTGAATGTTTTACGCAGTTTGACAATAATTCTTAAGGAAGCGGCAACGTGGCGATAGCTGCAAAATGGTATGACCTTTAGCCGCTTCACCAATTGCCCAATTTCAATATTCGTTTTATGAGTTACAGCAAATTAGATCTGAATGGCCGCGTAGCCGTCGTTATCGGTGGCACATCCGGCATCGGAAGAGCGATCGCGCATGGACTCGCCGAAGCCGGAGCTGACGTCGTCTGCACCTCACGCCGCCAGGACCAGGTCGATACTGCCGCGAGCGAGATAGAATCGATCGGCCGCCGTACACTGCGGACGGTCTCTGACGTTTCGGATAAAGATTCGATGCAGGCCCTTCTCGACGAGTGTATAGCTGCGTTTGGAAAGGTTGACATCCTGGTCAATTCAGCCGGCCGCACGAAGCGTGAACCGACGCTCGATCTCGACGAGGAAACCTGGAACGAGATCCTCGAGACCAATTTGACCGGAACCTTGCGTTCGTGTCAGGTTTTCGGGAGGCACATGCTCGAAAACGGTTATGGGCGTATCATCAATATCGCGTCGCTCTCGACCTTCGTTTCCCTCTTCGAAGTAGCCGCTTACGCCGCAAGCAAAGCCGCTGTGGCATCCCTAACAAAATCCCTCGCGATCGAATGGGCAAAACGCGGTGTGAACGTAAATGCGATCGCACCCGGAGTTTTTCGAACCGCGTTGAACCAAAAACTTCTCGACGAAAGCGACCGCGGACGCGAGTTCCTGACGCGAACGCCGATGGGACGTTTCGGAAATGTCGAGGAACTTGCCGGAGCAGCGGTGTTTCTCGCATCAGAAGCGGCAAGTTTTGTTACCGGTGAGGTCATCGTCGTCGATGGCGGATTTTTGGCAAGTGGAGTTAACCAGTAGTAAATGGCCTCAGCCGAGCTCGAAGAGAAAACCCGACGTCTAACAGAGTTGCTCGAACGTGAGCAGCTCGGCGGTGTTTTGCTCAATGCCCAGCACAATTTTGCCTGGCTAACGGCCGGGAAGACGAACGGCATCGACCATAGCCGTGAAAATGGTGCCGCATCGCTGCTCGTGACGCGCTCGGGCAAACGATTTCTGCTCGCAAACAACATTGAAACACCTCGCATGCTGGCTGAGGAGGTTTCCGCCGAGGACTTCGAACCTGTCGATTTCGCCTGGCAGGAAGAAAAAGCCATCGGCGATACGGCGTTACGGTTGGCAAAAAGCCTCACGGACGGCGAGATAGCGACCGATATACCACTGTTTTCGGACGCCCGGGCGATCGAAGGCAAGATCGCCGTGTGCCGCTACATACTGACGAATGATGAACTCATTCGTATCCGCGAACTCGGCCACGACGCGGGTGAATCGATCCAAAGGGCTGTGTCAGAGATCGCAGCCGGCGACACCGAGATAGAGATCGCCGCCAAAATGCGCAATGTGCTTTCGCAAAAGAACATCACATCCGTCGTAACCCTCGTCGCGGCAGACGAGCGGATAGGCCATTTCCGGCACCCGATTCCGACCGCAAATGCTTGGAAAAAAACGCTTTTGATGGTAACGTGTGCCAAACGTTTTGGTTTGATCGTCAGTCTGAGCCGACTGGTTTGTGTAGGATCTGTTCCAGCCGATCTTGAGAGGCTCACCGAAGCTAACGCAGCCGTAAATGCTGCTCTCTATGCTGCAACACGTCCGGGCACGTCGGGATCGGAGCTTTATTCGGCAGCGTCGGCCGCATACGCCGAACAGGGATTCGCGGGCGAGATCGACAAGCATCATCAGGGCGGAGCTGCCGGATACAAGACGCGCGAATGGGTCGCTCATCCGGAAAGCCGCGAGAGGGTACATCTCGATCAGGCATTCGCGTGGAACCCGTCGATAACCGGAACCAAAGTCGAGGAAACCGTCCTCACGACGGATCGAGGTGTCGAGGTGATCACCGCCTCGCACGACTATCCTCGGATCGAAACGGTAATTGGCGGCGAGAGTTTCTTTTCTCCTGGGATTTTATCAATTTAGCGAGAGGTAATTCGGAATGAACGATCAATCGGAGATCATTGAGAGTCAAAAACAGCAGGATGACGGCGAATTTTTGGCGGCACCTGAGGAATCGGGAAGCTCTGCGACCGGTGCCGCAATAGCAGGCGTTGGCGATCCGACGGCACGCGTCGGCAACTATCGCTGGATGATCTGCGGCATCCTGTTTTTCGCCTCGGCGATCAACTACATCGACCGCCAGGTGATCGCTATTCTGAAGCCTACGCTTCAAAAAGAATTCGGCTGGAATGACATCGATTACGGCTGGATCATTTTCGCATTCACGACCGCATACGCTATCGGCTTCATTTTCGTCGGCCGGTTGATGGACAAGATCGGCACGAAGAAAGGCTTTACGCTCTCGATCGTGCTTTGGAGCATCGGAGCTTTACTTCACGCCTGGGCACTCGCGGTCGGCGAGGTGACCTTTCCGATACTTACTCCGATAATTAACGGTATCGTTTCCGTCGTCAATGCGGTCATAACCACGATCGGTTTTGCGCCATGGTCGATCGCACTTTCGGTGTCGGTCGTCGGATTTATTGTGGCGAGATTTGTGCTCGGCCTCGGCGAATCGGGCAACTTCCCGGCCGCGATCAAAACGACTGCGGAATGGTTTCCGAAGAAGGAACGTGCTCTCGCGACAGGTATTTTTAACGCCGGAACCAACGTCGGAGCTCTCGCAACGCCGCTGCTCGTGCCAGTGATCGTCGCCTATTACGGGTGGTATGAAGCATTCATTATCACGGGCGTACTCGGCTTTATCTGGCTCGCCTTCTGGCTTTTCATGTACCGCCGTCCCGAGGAACATCCTAAGCTTTCTAAAGAAGAACTCGCATACATCCAGAGCGACCCGTCAGATCCGGTGGTCAAGATACCGTGGCTGACTCTGCTCAAGCATCGCCAGACGTGGTCGTTTGCGATCGGTAAATTCCTGACAGATCCGATATGGTGGGTATATCTTTTCTGGCTACCGGATTTCCTCCAAAAACAGCACGGCCTCGATCTGAAAACGTTTGGTATTCCGATCGCAATTATCTACATCATCGCTGACGTCGGCAGCGTCGGCGGCGGTTGGATCTCATCGACGCTTATCAAACGCGGCTACACGATCAATCGTTCGCGCAAGACAGCGATGCTGATCTGTGCATTATCGGTAGTACCGATCGTGATCGCCTCGATGACGTCGAATCTATGGCTCGCCGTGGTGCTCATCGGCATCGCCGCCGCGGCTCACCAAGGCTGGTCGGCAAACCTTTTCACGCTCACTTCGGACATGTTTCCGAAACAGGCCGTCGGAAGCGTCGTCGGTATCGGCGGAATGTCCGGAGCGGTCGGCGGAATGTTCATCGCACCGCTCGTCGGCTATATCCTCGCAACCACCGGCAGCTATCTGCCGATCTTTATCATCGCCGCTTCAGCATATTCGATCGCACTGCTGATAATTCACGGACTTGCACCGAAACTCGAACCGGCTAAGATAGATGCCTGATCGATGATGCGTTAGGAAAGAGAAAAGGGCCTACCAATTTGGTGAGGCCATTTTTTAATCACAGAACCAGAATATCTACTTTTCGATGCGAAACCAATCGATATCCGCGGAGCCGCCATCGTTGAACTTGCCCGGCCGGTTAAAGAAAAAGCCAACCTTTGCGCCGATCCAGCGACCTTCGCGAGCCTTGAATGGTTCGCCGATGTTCGTGAACGAATTTCCGTCAGTACTGTAGCTGAATGTACACATCGCACCTGTTTTTACCGTAACGCGAAGATAAAATTCCTTCGCTGAAAGTATCTGCGGTGCAGTTTCCGTCTCGGGTGTTCCCTTATCAGCATCTTTAACGGTCGAGCGTGAGATGTACGTCTTGCCGCCGCGATTTGTAATGCCGATCAGTGAATAATCGATTCCCATTACAACGAGACCGAAACGCTCGCCCTCAAAACGCGGCGTCAATGAGACCTTGGCGGTCGCGGTGAATTCGTCTGCCGGTGTCTTTTGAAGCAGTAAATTTGGCAGGTCCCAAAGATTTTTGTAGCCCTCGGGCTGCTGCACCGAGAACATTCTCAGAACGCCTTTGTCAGGAAACGGAAAAGCCCAGGCAGCTATCGGATTTGCGTGCCACTGCCACTGGCGGCCGAGCATCGTCTCGTTGAATTCGTCGCTGTCTGGCGGGGTGGCGATCGGATACTGTTTCCCGACATTCGGCTTTTTGAACTGCATAACCGGCTCACCTGTTCCATCACCGTCAGCGTCCGAACCGATCACGGGAAATCCATTCTTCCAAACCGCCGGCTGCAAATGAACGACGCGTCCATACGGCCCCTTGTCCTGAAAATGTAAGAACCACCACTCACCCGACGCTGTGTCAACTAAGGCTCCCTGGTGAGGGCCGTTGATGGTCGATTTTCCTTGAGCGAGTACAACCTTTCGCTCGTACGGCCCGTAAACATTCTTCGAACGCAGGACGAGCTGCCAACCGGTTGCGACTCCGCCGGCAGGAGCGAGAATGTAGTAGTAACCTTCCCGCTTCATAAACTTCGGCCCCTCAACCGTCGGATCAGCATCATGACCGTCAAAAACCATCACGCCGTCATCGAGAAGTTTCGTCCCGTCGGGACTCATTCTTTTGACGACAAGCAGGCTTTTTATCCCCGCACGGCTGCCCGCAAAGGCATGAACGAGGTACGCCTTGCCGTCATCGTCCCACAATGGACACGGGTCGATCCAGCCTTTTCCCTCCGCGATGAGCAGGGGTTTCGACCATTCACCCGCCGGATCCTTGGCCTTGGTCATGTAGATGCCGTAATCAGGATCGGGATAAAAAATATAGAATTCGCCCGCATGAAATCTGATCGCCGGAGCCCAGACACCGCCGCCGTGCTGTGGCTTTTTGAATATGTCGGCAGGCGGCTGTTCACGGAAAACGTGATTGATAAGCCGCCAGTTTACGAGGTCTTTCGAATGGAGTATAGGCAAGCCGGGAATAGCGTTAAAGCTCGACGATGTCATATAGAAATCGTCGCCGACGCGTATCGCGTCAGGGTCGGAATAGTCGGCATTAAGAACTGGATTTTTATAAGTGCCGTCACCATTATCCGCGACCCAGACCTTGGAAACCTGGGCGTCCGCCATCGAAAAAAACACGAAAACCAACGAGATCAGGATCGATTTCGACAGACGGTGCATAATTTTGAGGTTCCTGTTTTTACGGTTTGAGGCCGTTGCTTTCGGCACGGGCTTCCTGCTCTTCGAGACGCTGGGCCTTTTGGGTTTCGACGAGATGATCGTGCATTGCACGACTTGCCGCTTCGGTATCGCGTTCACGCATCGCACGATAGATGTTGTGGTGCTGCTCGGCAGATTCTTTTAGGTCGCGGGCACGTTTAACGGTTTTCGAACGGCTATCGAACAGGATCGTTGCGACCATATTCATCAGCGACGTGAGAATGCGGTTGTTCGACGCAGCCGCGATAGTCTGGTGAAACTTCATATCGTGAACCAGATACTGTTCCGGATCATCGATCGAAGCGTACATTCCTGTGATCTCCTCGGCCATCAAAGTCATTTGTTCGCTGGTTGCCCGCTCTGCCGCCATTCCGGCGATGCTCATCTCCAATGCAAGCCTCGCCTCAAACATCTCGTCCGATGTAAATCCGTGCAGAGCCGAAAGCATTCTGAGAGCACTGCTGTCGAGCGTCGGGGATTCGTGGCGTTCGGAAACAAACGTTCCCGCGCCTTGTCGCGATTGCAGAATTCCAACCGTCGCCAGCGAACGAATGCCTGCTCGCAGTGTCGGACGACTGACACCCAGCAGTTTCGCAAGATCTCGTTCCGGCGGCAGACGATCGCCCGGCGACAGTTCACCGCTGTGGATCATGTCACGCAGACGTACGACGACCTCCTCGGCGGTGGTGCCGTTCTTTTCGGAATTGAGATTCTCAAAAACTGCCGGTGTTTTCTTTGGCATTTGCTTGATCTGATTACTATTTACGCAAATTTTAGCGTAGAAAGCCGAGATTGTCGAAACATCGCTCATTTCGGAAGCGGATCCTCAAAGATCTTGATAAGGATCATCGAAAAGCCTTTTCCGGTAACGCTTCGCCGATGCGGTGTTCCGCGCGGAACCATGATCAGATCGCCTTCTTTGATCACGACAGATTGCGCTCCAGTTACGGTTTTTGCCCGCCATTCGCCGGGCGATTGTTCTTTCGGATCGACCAGCGTTCCGCCCAGTTCGAGCGTCGCCTGGCCTTTCAGCACGTAGTAAACGTCGTCCGATTTATCATGCAGCTCGACCATGTCACCGCTGCGGCGATGATCGTGCTGGATCGCAACCCGCGTTTCCATTCCGGCACCGCCAATGATGTCCTCGACCTTGGTTAGCGTCGGATTTTTCGGATCCGGATCGGTCTTGTCGCCCGCGAGTTTCTTTTCGAGATCGGCTACAGACTGTTTCGACTTTACAACGAAAGGCTTGATTGCGACCGAAGGCTGCCGTTGTGCAGCGGCCGCACCGGCTGCAATTAGAATAGCGAAAAGCGAAAAAATGATCTGTTTTCTCATAATTACTTATTTCCTTGATTGAGCGATCAGCCATTTGCTGAGGTCCTGAGCGGCTTTGAAATTCTCGTATTCGTACGGCAGCCGTCGGCCATCGGTGTATTCGTTATACAGCCACGGGTCGCCGATCACAAAGACCGAACCTTTGCCGTATTTTGTCATTGCTATCAAAACGTCACCATTGACGGTCAACACTGATTTTGCGTCTTTCGACAGTGACAATGTCGAGACCTCCTTGATGTAGATCTCTTTGGTATTCGGGAAGATCGGATTGCCCGCTGGGATCATCACGCGGCCCATTTTGTAATCATTGTTCAAGACCTCAAACTTTCGGTCCTTGTTGAATTTGATCCCAAACGTTTCCGACAAGGTATTAAATTTATCCAGCTCAGCATTCTGCCCGTCGTTGCCAAACAGTGCGAGCACACCGCCTTTTTTGACCCAGTCAGCGATCGCTTTCACATTGTTAGGGCCGACGAATTGAGGATTTGCCGTCTCTTTTTCAGTATCAGGATCTACGATGACGTAAACGCTCGCACCCGCGAGATTCGCTTCCGTCGGAGCTGTCGAAAGCTGCTCCACCTTGCCGCCTGACGTACGGAACGTGTTCATAAAGATCGCGAAACCGGAATCGAGCAGTTCGTTCGCTTTGTAATGCCACAGTTCGTCAACGCCAAGTTTGTTTTTTCGGATCTCGTGATTGAAATAATCGTCGAGGAGAACCGTCTTACCGCGAGCTGACCAGCCTTTTTCGTACGCTTCCATCTCGAGAGCCGCACGGATTGCCGGGCCGAGGCCCTTGGCGTCGTTCGTACGGAGCTTTTCGCTCATGTAGTAATCGTAACTGCCGTCGCGGTACGGATTACCGCCGAGGCCGGAAACGGAAACGGTTCCTTCCCAATCAGTTTGGCCCTGAGCGTTCACTTTTATGAATTCCTTCTTGATACCTGCCCAACCGGTCGAAGCGACCTTCATGTACTTTTCAGGCAAATATCCCTCGCGAACGCCGCGTGCGAGTGCGTAAACGAACATCGCCGATGCTGACGATTCAAGGTAATTTTTCTCCTTGCCGCCGAGATCGAGAATGTCCCACCAGACGCCACTTTTCTTGTCCTGGACCTTTTCGACCGCCGCCGCAGTGCGGTTCAGGATAGCGATCAGCTCCGAACGACGGGGATTGTTCTGCGGAAAATATTCCAACACGTCGATTAAGCCCATCGCGTACCAACCCATCGCTCGTCCCCAGAAATGTGGTGATTGGCCTGTCGTTTTGTTAGCCCATTTTTGCTGCTTCGACTCGTCCCAGCCGTGATAAAGCAGACCCGTTTTCGCGTCTCGCGAATGCTTTTCCATCCAAACGAACTGATTTGCGATGTCGTTCCAATTGTCCTCGTTAAAGAACATCGAGTATTCCGCATAAAAAGGCTCACCCATGTACAGCCCGTCGAGCCACATCTGATATGGATAGATCTTTTTGTGCCAAAAGCCACCTTCGTTCGTTCGCGGATGTGATCGCAGCTGCGTGCGGCCGATCTCGACCATTTTGCGGTATTTCTCATTACCCGTCGCACGATAGAGCATCAGCATCGAGGTCATCGGAGTGACGTGGTCGATGTTGTATTCGTCGATCTTGTAATCCTTGTGCTCGCCTTTTTCGTCTATCCAGTTATCCATACCCTTTTGGATATGGTTGAAATATTTGGCATCGCCGGTCGCGTACCACATTGCCTGAATAGCTTTGTGAATGACGCCCTGCTCATAATTCCATCTCGGCGGAATGCCCGGCTGATTTCGGGCATCGACCCAGATGCGGTTCATCGCTGTGTCGGCAAGCTGCTCGGAAACGGGCTTTTGAGCCATCGTACCGACGGTTAGCAAAAAGAGAAGTACAAGAATGATCGTGCTTTTCATAAATTCTATTTTTTCAGAGGGATCGACTGGTTCCAACTCGCGCCTTGTCCGTTGATAGTTCCGCTTACGGCGAAGAAAACGTGTGTCGGTTTGCCGTTTTCGATCAAAACGTGGGGCCGCTCGGTCTTGCCGACTTTCGTTGTCGTGCCGTCAGCCCACAGGATGTTCCTCGAAACCGCGATCCCGGGCTGTGGTACCGTCCATTTTATCCCGTCGTTAGACGTTGCGAAAAAGATCTCTTTGTCGGGCGAATATTTACGTTCGTGATCGAGCATCAGGGCTTTGTACTTGCCCTTTTCCATCCAGATAAATGGATCTTCGGCACCGATGCCCATGTTCAGCGGCTCGTTTGAAACTCGTTTGTACTCACCGTCAAACCTGTCAGCGATCGCCAAACCGATCGCGTGAACCGTCAGCCGCGTAACTCCTTTATAATAAAGCATTACACGTCCGTCTTTAAGCACAAGCGGAGCGGCGTTGCTCGTTAGATAACGATCCCACGAGTCGGCCTTTACATCCAGGATCGGCTTATCAAGCCGTTTCCACGGGCCGTACGGCGACTTTGAGGTGGCAAGGCCGATGCGTTCGTGCTGGTGAGCATCGAGTTTGGTCGGTGAATCGTCATTTATCCGAAAGTCTAAACCCGGTCGTTTTCCTTTGTAGGTCGTTCCGGTGTAATACAGCAAGTACGTATCTTTATATTTCCTGATCGCCGGATTGTGAGTCATTTGCCCGTCCCAGAATTCCTCGCCGCGAGGCGGCAGAGCGACGTCATTAAATTTGTACGGGCCAGCCGGCTTGTCGGAAATTGCGTGAACGATCTCGGAATTCGTCAGCCAATATGGCCCAAATCCCGGCGGTTTCGGCCATCGGGACGCAAACATATGATATTTGCCGTCATCACCCTTGATGACCGAACCGCACCAAACCCAATAACCATCCATCCTGAAACCGCCATCGAGCGGAGCCGGCAAAAGCTTGTCGTGAAACTCATTCGTCTGCGCTGACAGACCGGCCGCAAAAACAGCCAGCAAAATAATTATCTGCAAACGCTTAAGTCTCATTATTTCCTCAGATACTTCACCAGCTTGATCTTATTTTCGCGGATACCTTCGACCGCGAGTTTTGCCATTTCCTCGGCACCGAGAGGCGAAAAATGCGTGTTGTCTTCAACGCCCTTCGGATAATTGACGTGCTCGCCCGGCTTGAGCTGTAGAAACAACTTTGTCGAGCCATCTTTTCCGTACCGCGTCAAAACCGCTGCACTTTTGGTCTCCATGTCGATCACGGCGACGTTTTCGGCCTTGCCGACAGCTTTTACGGCGTCGGGATAGTCGCCGTGGGTTTTGACCAGCACGTCGTTCTCAAATTTCCGCCGCGAAACCGGCGTCATCAGAACCGGCGTCGCCCCCTTCGCCCGAACCTCGTGAATGAACCGCGACAGATTTGTCTTGTAATCGTCTGGCGACGCGTAAACCGCCGGCTTGTCCTTCTTTTCGTCGTTATGACCGAACTCGATAAAGACAAAGTCGTCCTTTTTCAGCACATCGATGATCTTTTTCCATTGTCCTTCATCGACGAATGACTTCGTGCTGCGGCCGTTCAACGCCCGATTGTCGACCTTTACTTTCGTCGGATCAAAATATTGCTGGAGCATCTCGCCCCAACCTGTTTCAGGCCGACGATCCGCATTTTTATTTGCGGCGGTAGAGTCGCCGGCAATATAGATCGTTATCTGCGCAGCCGCCGAAAACACGGAAGCGAGCGTAAGGATCGCAGCAAATACGACAAACCCAATGATCCTAGTAAAACTCATTTCTTCAGATACTTAGCCAGTTTTAACTTGTCCTCGCGAATGCCCGCAACTGCGAGTTTTGCCATTTCTTCAGCCCCGAGCGGACGAAAGTGCGTGTTGTCATCAACGCCATTCAGAAAATTCGGATGCTCGCCCGGTTTTAGCTGCAAAAATAACGCCTTCGACCCCTCGACACCGTATTTCACGATCACCGCTTCGCTCTTGCGGTGCATATCGATGAGCGGCACTTTCTGCTCTTTTGCGACAGTGCGAAAAATATCCGGATATTCGCCGTGAACATCGACAAACTTCCCATCCTTATCAAACCGCCGCCGCATTACTGGTGTCATCAGCACGATATTCGCCTTTTTGCCTTTTACGTCCGCGATAAATCGGATCAGGTTCTTCTTGAAATCTTCAGGCGGCGTATATCGGTCCGGCCTGTCCTTGGCACTATCATTGTGGCCGAACTGGACGAAGACGTAATCATCCTTTTTCAGATCATCAACTATCCGTTGCCAGTGGCCTTGCTCGATAAATGTCCGCGTACTGCGGCCATTTTGTGCCCGATTTTCGATCTTTACCTTTGCCGGATCGAAATACTGCTGAAGCATCTCGCCCCAACCGGTTTCAGGACGCCTGTCCGCAGTTTTAACCGCCAAAGTCGAATCGCCCGCCAGAAAAACGGTTAACTGAGCAGACGCGGAGACGCACAAGAACGTAAGGAAAATGCCGACCCGTGCTGCCCTGCCGATCGAGATCATATTCGCACCAGATCGCCGATCTTCACCGCCCGTTTCTGCTCGATACTCGTCCTCGCTGCGATGCCTGTTAGGCAAGACATCGCACCGGCACGCGAATCGGGCAATTTCAGATGTTCTGGAACCTGGGCATTCTTAAATATAACATCCCGCAGCTTATCATCGCCGCCGCCGTGACCGGTTGTAACGTTCGGCATGTCGATGCGCTCGCGGCTCCGTGGAAAACTTTTGATCAGATAGATCTCAGACTGCTGAGGCTCCTGCCATGACTGACGTTCGTAATCGCGAACCTCGAGCCGGCCTTTGGTTCCGTTGAAAGCGATACGATAACCCTCGATAGGCATCGAAGCATTCAAAGAATAGCTCATCGTGACGCCATTCGAATACTTAACACCCGCCGACATCGTGTCGTAAATATCGATGTCCTCCTTAAACACACAGCCGTCGCGCATATAACCGTCGACGTCCTCGCATTCCGCATAAAGTTTCATCAGACGGGCATCTTTTGTGAGGTCCCAGAAGAACGGGCATTTCGCCTTGTGCGGACATGTGCGGCAATTCGTGTGGCGATATTCACCGGCCTTGCCGTAAACATTCAGGTCTCCGTAAGCTGTCACCTCGACCGGATCGGCGCCGAGCCACCAGTTCACGAGATCAAAATGATGCGTCGCCTTGTGCACCCAAAGACTGCCGCCGCCGGATTTCAGACGATGCCAGCGGCGGAAGTAATCCGCTCCGTGCGACGTGTCAAGATACCAAGCGAAATCGACCGACGTGATCTTCCCGATCTCGCCTGCCTGCAATATCTCTTTTATTTTCTGATGTTTGGGTGCATAACGATAGTTGAACGCGACGGTGATCTTTCGATTGTGTTTCTTCTCAGCGTCGAGAACAGCCTGACAGTCAACGGCCTGCGTGACCATCGGCTTTTCGGTTATCACATCGATCCCCATCGCAAGAGCCTTCGTAATGAACTGATGATGCGTCGAATCCATCGTCGTTACCATCAAAAGGTCCGGCTTGGACTTCGCGACCATTTCTTCGAAATTCGTGAACGTCGGGCAGCTCGCACCGATCAGCTTTCGTCCGGCTTCGGCACGCTTGCCATTCTTGTCGCAAAGCCCAACGAACTCGACCTCGTTCGCATAGCGTTCGAAGATGTCCTTGCCCCACATTCCGGTGCCGCGATGGCCCGTGCCAACCATGGCATAACGCCGCCGGGCAAGCGGCGTTACCGTGGCTGGAACGGTGCGGGATAGTAAAGCCGAAGCCGCTGCAAGGCTCGTAGTTTTCACAAAATCACGTCTGTTGATCATTTCGCCTTCTCCACAGTTTTAGCCGTAAGCTCGGTAACGGCGGCCCCGTTAAATTTCACGTTGTTTAGCTTTATGCCTTTTACGTTTTTGATCACGTTGCTGTCGGCGACGTTGTCGAAAGTGCTGTTTGAGATCGACACATCATAGATCGGGGCAGCGTCGAGGCCCTGAATATCAACGCCGTACTTGCTCTTGCCGCTCTTCAAACCATCGACCACAAAGTTCCGCATCACCGGCGTAAATCCGCCTTTGGCACCTTCCTCGTAGTTGAAATCGATCGTGATCAAAGCGTGTGCTACCTGCCCGACGGTGATATTTCTGAAGTAGAAATTCTCGAGCAAGCCGCCGCGCGAAGCGTTGTTTTTCACACGCAGAGCGTGATCAAGATTCGGGCTGTCCATCTTATTGTTTTCGGCGAAAACATTACGAACTCCGCCTGAGATCTCGCTGCCGATCGTCACGCCGCCGTGGCCGTCCTTCATTTCGCAACCGCGGACGATGACGTTCTCGGTCGGAGTGGCGAGTCGGCGGCCATCGTTATTTCGACCCGATTTGATCGCGATGCAGTCATCGCCGGTGTCAAAAAAGCAGTCCTCGATCAGCACGTCTTTGCACGATTCCGGATCGCAGCCGTCATTGTTTGGCCCGTGTGTGGCGATGTGAAGCTTTCGCACGATCACGTTTTCGCATAGCACAGGATGCACTTCCCACATTGGCGAATCGACGATCTTGACGCCTTCGATCAAAACGTTTTTGCACTTGTACGGCTGTATGAACTGCGGACGCAAATAGTCCTGTGGGCCGCCGAAGATCCGTTCCGCTACCGGCACGTTCTTGTCCATCATTTCATAAAGCCTGGCACGTGCTGCCCGCTGGCTGATGACGTTCGGATCGCCACCGTAGCGTGGATTGCCGTGCCATTTCCAGAAGAAAGATTTGCCCTGTCCGTCGAGCGTTCCTTCGCCGGTGATGCCAATATTTGTTTGCTCGTACGCGTAGATCAGCGGCGAAATGTGCATCAGCTCCATGCCTTCCCAACGGGTGTGAACGATCGGCATGTAAGCCTTTGGGTCCATTGAGAATTTGAGCGTCGCTCCCTTCGAAACGTACAGATTGACGTTCGATTTGAGCCTGATCGCACCCGTCAGAAATTCGCCCGCCGGAACCACGACACGGCCGCCGCCTTCCTTACTGCAGGTATCGATCGCCTTGTTTATCGCCTCGCGGCAATCGAACTGCCCGCCGGCTTTCGCTCCAAAATTCAGTATGTCGTAATCCTTTTTCTTAAACGTCGGCGGCTTGATCCGCGCGAGGATCTTGGGATATTCCGTTTTCCACGGATCCGATTGGCCAAAGGTTAAAGTCGGAAAAACGGCAATTCCCGCCGCTCCGATCGCCAACGTTTTGATGAAATCTCGTCTGTTGTGCATAAAAAGATGTCTTATTTTCCTTGCTTTGCCTTCCACTTCGGATAGTCGTTCTCGAGTAGGTTCCGCGGGTTTTCGATGTACCACGCATAGCCGTTGCGGCGTTCGGCCTCGATCTGGGCAACGTCGTATTTGATGACGGAATCACGGCCGATAAAGATCGGTTTCATCGTCTCGAATTCATAAAACCGCGACCATAGCGGTGCGGCGTCTTTGTCCTTGATGACAACATTATCGCCTTTCACGCGTTCCCAGCGAAGGCCCGTCAGCTTGTTTTCCTGAAACCACCTTATCGCTGCCTCAATTGCGGCGGTTATCTCTGGCGTCTGTTTTTCAGCCATCAAATACCGAACGATGCCGACGCTCTCGCTTGATGTCAGACACGGCGGCTCAAATTTACGAGCCCAAGCGGGTTTCAGCGTCACTTCGTCGTACTGCTGTACCCAAACCGTCTTTTTCCCGCCGATCTCGACCTGAAGCTTCAGTATCAGCGGCAAAGCTTTCGCGGCAGCGGCGGCGGCTTTTGCACGGTGAGCTTCGTCGACGAATTTATAATCGTCCTTTGCATTCCCGATGTCCCGGAGCACCGTCAGCACACCGATCATCGCGTCGTCGTTGAACGTAATGTGCGTGTAATAACCTTTTTTGAGCGGAAAGAACTGCGGAAATCCGCCGTTTTCATACTGCGAAGAAAGCAGATAATCGAGCCCTTTGTTGAACGCCTCTTTGTATTTCGGGAAATTAGTCGGCGGAGCGGTTTTGAGCAGGCTTGCGGTTATGAGTTTGCCGAGATACGCGACCTGCGTGTAGCTGGTGCGGTTGTCGATGGTTGTTTCGCTGATGTCAGCGTGTTTGGCGGCGAGTTCAGTTCGCTCGGCCTGGGTCAGCATTGCGGCGTGATCGGTGTTCTTTTCCCAGCCGCCATTATCCTTTTGATATATGAGCAACTGATCGCCGATCCGTGCAGCCTCGTCGGTCTGATACCAAAGAGCGGGCATTTTCAGGATGTCGCCGCCCCACGAGACGAGTTTCCAGTCCGGCTTTGTCTTTTCGAGCCAGGCGTCGTTCGCGGTCTTTGGGTTCCAGCCGTCTTTGCCTTTGAGAAAGTTCTCGGCCGAGAACGCTGCGGCCTCAGTTTCGGTTAGCGAATGAGCCCATTTCACGCGAGTCGCGTCGTTTGCTCCTTTCCCCGAGGATTTGAACTCGGCAAAATACGCGGTCTTCTCGCGTTCCGGCTGCCAGTGATGCCAGCCTTCGGGCTTGATATGCTCGCCCATCTCGGTGTTGAGAAAAACGGTGCGGCCATAGTCACGCCACGGACGCCCGAGATAAACGCCTTTTTCTGTATTCTCGGCGGTAAGTCGGCATTTGTTGAAAACAAACCCCGCAGGTTCCGTCGCCGCGAACCGCATCGGAGCGGTCAGATAACCATCGCCCTTGCTCTTGATCTCACAGCCCTCGAACACAGCTGCCGCCTGGCCGAAGATGAAATCTACCGTCCCGTCGATGTAGCTGTCGATGTAATATTGTCGGCCATTCTTGGCGTAGAGCGTGTCCTGCCAGCCGATAAAACGGCATTTCTTAAACACCGCGCGGTCAGCCTCGACAAGCAGAGCAACGGCTTGTCCGCCGGCCGGCGAAGGCTTTCCGAATGAGTTCTCGAACGTTATATTCTCTGCGTAAAAGTCGTGCCCGCCGACATATGTCGCATACGCGGCCGAGGTCGATCCGGCGTCCTTGTTTGAGATCTTAAAGGCGAGAATTGTTTTCGCAGCATCGGTGCCGATGAATGAAATGTACGGTTTCGTAGCAGGAACGCGAATCTGCTCGTTGTACGTTCCGGGCTTGATCGCGATCACGAACCGTTTTGAATTGTTTTCGGGGACCTTGTTAACAGCTTCCTGCACGGTCTTGAAATTCCCGCTGCCATCAGCTGCAACAACGAGATCCGGTTTCTGCCCAAAGGCAGCAATGGCTGAAATTGAGAGAAAGATGACGAGGTTAACAAAAACTGCTTTTCTCATGTAGAGCCGAGCTTCCCCTTTGATCTGCTGCAGATTCCTGCACGATTTCGATACCGTTTTTTGCCTGCCGGTTGCAGGCAACTATTGTGAACAATGCGTCGCATGAGCGTGACCCATGCGACGCAAAGTCCAATTTAGAACTCGCCCAGACTAGAACGAGAATCGAGCACCGAGCTGAATATCTCTCGGCAGGTTACGCTGGGCATTGACCAATCCGAATGTCGAGGTCGTTCCGGTTGATGGCCCGAGGTTCAGGCCGGTGAAGTTGACCCAGTTCATCACGTTGATGCCCTCGACCCTGACCTGCAGCTTCATACCCTCGCGGATACGGAAGTTTTTGGTCAGCCCGGCGTCGAATTTCTGGAAATACTGATTCCGGAAGTTATTTAGCACATACGGCATATAACGCAGAACGTTCTGTGAGGACGTTGTGTAGTTATTTCCGAATGCGGGAACCGTTAAAGCACCGGTCGTCGGGTTAGCCAGGAAGAATCCTGCCGTATCGAAAGCCGGAATGTCTACGCCATAGCGGCGGCCCTGACTGTCATACTGACCGAGCTTGTTTTTGAGCTGTTTCGGATCGCCGTTGTAATAGACGTTGCCGAGGACGAGCGGTTCGCCGCTTTGACGTTCGTAGATCGCCTGCAGCTGCCAGCCGCCGAGGAAGCCGTCGACCCAGCCGTTCCATTTACTGCCGAACGAGCGATTCTTGCCAAATGGCAGTTCGTAGATGCTCGAGAACGTAAAGCGGTGCGGGCGGCTGTTGGTCGAGATCGTGTCGATCAGGTCAGCATCCTGCGGATTAAGGCGGCGGACCTTTTCATGATCGTACGCGAACGTGTAGCTCGCGTTGAGCGACAGCCCCTTGGAATAACGTTTCACGGCCTGAACCTGGAACGATGCATAGTCGCTCGTTCCGTTGTATTCCGTTGTAGCAAGATCCTGAAACTGCGGATTTGCCGTGATAAGGCGAAATCGGGCGAGCGTCGCTGCATTCCAAGTCGAGTTGGTCGGAACCAGTCCGCGGAACGGATTTGCAACCGTCGCCGTCAGGAACGTGCTCGCCGTCGAGATCGCATTTGTGATTGTCGTGAAATCCGTCACGCCGGCCAGATTGTTCAGATATTGCGTCGGAACATAGTTGAGCTGACGCTGAACGGCAAGGTCGTAGCCGTGCGAATAGACGACCGTCGCTTCGAGCCCGATCTGTCCGGGCAGTTCACGCTGAACACCGAGGATCGCGCGTGCTGAATTTGCGTTCTTTCGCTGACCGTTTGGCAGAACCGCTGCAGTCGGGCCCGTACCACCGATCGTTCCGAGCGTAGCCCCGACAGACGTCACAAGACCGAGCGACGAACCGGTAGCCGGATTGAGGCCCGTTGGGAACGGATTATTGAGCGTTCCTGCGAACGTCAAACCATTGTCTGTCGAAGCCGAGAATGTCGTTGACGGCGTGTAGCCGGTCTGGACGAGAGGAGCGGTGATGCCCGAAAGTTGGAAAGGTGCCGTAAAGATACCGAATCCGCCGCGGATAACCGTTTTCGAGTTCAGCGAATACGAAACACCTACGCGAGGCTGGATGTTGTTCACATCCATCTTCTGCTGCGGGGCCTTGTTGCTGTCGGCAAATATCAAGCCGCCCAAAAGATTCTGATACGCATTGATCGGGATACCAGCCGGAACGCTGGCGTTATAATTGGCGAGAGCCGACGGCCCGAGTGGATTTGCGACGGTAGCGTTGTAACCCACCACGAAATTGCCGTAACGCTCTCTGACAGCGGGTTCGATCTCGTAACGAAGACCGAGGTTGAAGGTCAGATTCGACGTTGCGCGCCAGTCGTCCTGAATGAACCAGCCCTGATAGTTCGAGTGGACGTCATAAGAAACGCCCTTATCGAGCGTGCCGCTCGTCGTAATGCCAAGCAGGAACGACGCCAGATCGCGGCCGACAGCTCCAGGGCCATTGATCGACGAATTGGTAGTGATCAAGCTGCCCGATGACGCCTGTGCCGTGTAGGTTCCGGTGGTTGTGAAGTTACCCGCGTTGTTGCCGTTAGTAATACGATATTCGCCCAACCGACGGAAATCGTAGCCGTAGCGGAACGTGTGATCGCCAACGATATGCGTGAACGCTGGCTGGATCGAGAGTTCCTTGAATTTACGCGTCAAACCTTCGTTATAGTCCGAACGCTGCGGGCCGAAGGTGTCGTAGTTCGTAAAGTTGAATCGCGAGACCATCGTTGAGCTAGTGATAGCCGCGATGCCCGTAAAGCCAAGCTCGGCCGCAGATTTTGGATTGGCAGGTACACGCTCCTGTGTGAACTGGTTATAGTTACCTCGAAGGTCGAAGATAAGGTTTGACGAGAGAGTTGCGGTGTAACCTACACTACCGCCTTTGTTAACGCGGTATTCGAATCCGCGGGTAAAGGCGTCAGCCGTTTCGAGAAAATTGAATTTGTCGTCGTACTGGGTGCTCCAAAACGCCTTTCCAAAAATACGCTGACTGTCGCTGATGTTGTGATCGATGCGCGTCAGGAATGTTTTGTACGGCAGGATGTTCGTGTTATTTGAGAAGAAATTGTTGGTCGTACCCGGCAGATTTGGCAGCGGATACATTTTAAGGAAATTCATCGCCGCCGTGTTGATGCGGGCGGTCGGAATGATATTTCCGGCAAACGGTGTTCGGCAAACGATCGTCGTACCGGTCGTAGCCGGAACGCACGCCGTGGTTCCGCGGAACGCGGTCGCCGGATCATAGATCAGGATGCCGGCGGAAAGAAGTTCGGAAAAGTCACCAGTTCGCATTTTCGCGGTCGGCACGCTGAAAAGGGCCGGTGCGGGAACGCGGTTGTACTGCTTTTCATACGAAGCCATGAAAAACGTCTTGTCTTTAACGATAGGACCATTCACCTGGCCGCCGTAGCGGTAATAGTGACGGCTCGGACGCTCGACGCTGGCTTTGTTGCTGAAGAAGTTATTCGATGTGAATTTAGTGCTGCGGTCGAAATATGAACCGCCGCCATGGAATTTGTTCGTGCCGTTCTTGACGGCCACGTTAACCGTCGAGCCCGCCGTGAAACCATTCTGAGCATCAAAGCTGCTCGTCTGGATCTTGAACTGCGAAACCGCATCCGATGGAGGCGTGTACGCTACCGAACCATCAAAACCAAGATTTGGCGAACCATCGAGCGTTATCTGGTTGCCGCCAACGCCGTTCGTACGAAAGGCGGCAAGGTTACCGTTAGACGTCGGGCCGGTGAACAACGGATTTCCCGTGTACGCAACGCCCGGAGCCTGGAGAGCAAGGTTATAGGCAGCGCCCTCGGACAGCGGCAGCTCCTCGATCTGTTTTGCGGTCACTACGGTCCCAGTTGAGACCGATCCTTTTTCTATCAGCTCAGAGTCGGCGACGATCGTGACCTGCTCCGATTCCGTTCCGATCTCCAGCTTGACGTCGACCGATAAGCGGTCGTTGACGTTCAGCATCACGCCGTCGCGAAATGACTTTTTGAAACCGCCGCCTGTCACAGTGATCGAATACTTGCCGGGATTGAGCAGCGGGGCAACATACGCACCATCGTCATTGGTCGTCAGCGTCGTGGAAATATTGGTCTCGACATTTCTAATGACCACGGTCGCATTCGGCACGACCGCTCCATTAGGATCGCTAACCACGCCGGTGATCGTACCGCGAAACTCCTGCGCCATTGCCATCGATGCAAACACGATGAACGCGAGCATCAGGCCGCCGATAAAACTCGATCTGCTTTTAAAACTTCTTTTCATAACTCTAGGTCCTTTTATTGATGGGTGTTCAGCCGCCTTTCTCGTCGCAGCCGATCTTAGCTGCTATATTTACGGACTCAAATAGGAATTGGTAACACCAATTAAATCAAGCCGCGAAATTCGAATCGAACTTGTAGAAACTGCTATTTAGCAAAATCATTCGATATTACTTAAGGCGGAAAGCAAAATTATTATGACCAAGACCCGATTTGATGTCAAGGTTGTTTTGACCAATCGCGTGCAATTTCTATTATGGGTTTTACCAATTGACCGCGAATCGCTACAAGTTGTCTAGAAATCGTTTGATACGATGTGAAGAGTTTCTGGCAATGCTCTCTGCTTCAGACGAAAAAGGCCGTCTCGAATGACGGCCTTTAATACCCACTAAAAAATACGAAATACTATTTGATCGGCTGATCAGAAACGGTAAAGAAGTCGCCGGTTCCGCTGTTGGTCCTCAGCATTCGCATCACATCTTCATACCCAAAGGGCCGTGCCCCGCGTCGACCGAACACGGCGATCTGATTTCCGCTTTCGTCCACCGCCCGGTCGCGGTCCAGCCCTTTCGAAAGCCCGACAGCCTCGCCCTTTGTCTTAAAGGTCGCTATCAACTGCGGGGCCGGCCGCGGACTGAACCCCGCATACGTCGGCATCGTTTCAGGATCAGTCAACTGTAGAACTTTGAGCCCGTTCTTGCCGTCGGCGACGTACGCATAAAGGCTGGCGTTCGTCATCGCGACCTTGACGGCATGAGCATCATTGATCGTCCCACCAGCGTTAAAAGTCTGATCAAGTTTCGGCTGCTGAGGCCTTTCAATGTCAATGATCGCCACACCATCCTCCCCATTTGCGACGTAGGCGTAAGTGCGTGCAAGGTAGATATCATGGGCATGTGCGAGCGGAACTGACGCTCCTTCTACCTTCGCAACCTCGCCCTTGCTTTGGAGTTCCTTGATATCCAGAACATGCATGCCGGCATGGTCGACCACGAACGCATAAAGAAACTGAACCGCCACCGCAGTCGGCTGGTCGAAAGGTATCTGCTTCACAACCTTGGGCTGAAGCGGCGTCGTGAGATCGATAATTACTAGCTCCTTCTCGGTGGTTATATAAGCGTAGTTCCCGGCGATAGTGATATTGTTCGCTCCTGTCAAGATTCCTTTCGGGTTGTAGGTCAACGCGCGGCTCAGGAAATTATTTCGAGGATCGCCGTCAAGCAGTGTTCCCGCACCGACGAGGATGAGGCCTTCAATTTTATCGGCTACGTACAGATATCCGTAAAGCGGATGTATCGGCCCTTCCTCATTGACCGCAGGTGCAGGCCTTCCGGCTTTCGCGGCCTCGGCATTGAGCCGCAACGCTTCTTCCGGAGGAACCTGACCGTAGGTACCGTCGTCCTTCAAAACCGTACGCCAACGGGTCGGATCCACCGCCAGCGTTGACGGCGCGGCAACGGCGGTTGCATATTTCGTCGGCACGTAAAATTTCTGCCCCAGAGGCGAAACTGGCGCTGTCGTTATGCGTTCCGAGAATCCCTTGTGATCGATCTGAGCTACATCGTAGACACGAAGTCCGCCTTTCCCAGCGGCGACATACGCGTACTCACCGCGAACCTGAACCTGCAAGACCTCAGGCCTGCCTTTGTTTTCGTAAACCTCGTCGAGTTCGCGTCCATCGCGAACAAATTTATCGTAGTTATCCTTATAAGCCAGCTTATGCAGATTGCTGCCGTAAACGGCTTGTGGTTCAGTGTGTTCCGTAACAGCGACAGCCTCGAGAGCATCGGTTCCCGCTATGTAAATGTAGCGGCCCATGAAGTTAACGAAGTTCGTGCCCTGAAGCAGAACCTGTGCGAGCCAGGCGTTATTATCCTTGTCCTTGGAGACGTGACAATCCGTACAGCCCTGCGTTTCCTTGCCGCGAACTGTGTGTGGAACGTGCGTATTAAATGCCTGACCCGAAAAGCCCTCAGCCGACAGGGTTTGCTGCTGCGAATAGATCCACTCCCGATTCTGATTGCGTGAACTGACAAGAACCGCGGAACTCGACCGGACAGGAGCGACCATGTGGCCGGTCACGGTTCCGTCCTTACCCAGCATGAAAATATCGTCACGCAGAACCTGGAAATTATAGGACGTAAAGTTTCGCGAATCGCCTCCTTCGTTATGGCGCATCGGCGTTTTGCGGTTGGCCTCCATACTCAGATGGCAGCCAAAGCAGCTCGTCACCCACGAAGTATGACAGGCGTAACAAGTCATACTGCTCTCGCGATGAGCCAGCATTTCCTCGGTCGTCTTGGCATCGCCCCAGGTTTTTGCGTCCCGCTGCATCGTCTTAGCGTACGCGCTTTTTTCGTTGTAATCGGGATTGCCCGGCGTAATTGTATCGGCCGTCTGTTTTACTTTCCAGCATTTTCCTGGCTCGACGATCGAGTTCTGGACAATGTCGCCTTGCTTGAAGACCACTGGCTGCCCTTTTTCGTCGACGCATTTTTTGGCAGTAGCCTGAGCCGCGGTCGCAAGGACCTGCAAAACCGACTGGCGTCGCCCGTCTGTGCCACGAAACTGCAGCCGCGTAAGATCGCGTCCGATCAGCGGTTTTTTGGCCCTTTCTCGAAGTGTTATCTCACCACGAGCCGTGATAGGCATCGCGGCCGGTCCGCTGGTCAACGTATTAGCTTTTTCTTTGGCAGATCCATGGCAATCTACACAGCCGACCTCGATAGCCGCTCGCGGTTCGTTGTATAAAATGCCCGTTCCATGGCCGTCCTGGCGGAAGTGACAATCCACGCAGTGCATTCCCTTTTCGAGGTGAATGTCCTGTAAATGAACCGCCTTTTTGAATTTATCAGGATCCTCAGGAGCGACGATCTTATCATCCGCATCAAGCAGATTACCCTTGCGGTCTTTCTTGTAGACGTTCTTGAACATCCATCCGTGACCATGCGAATCGGCGAACTGTACATTCTTCAATTTGCTGTTGAATTCGTCAGTTCCCGTCTTTTGCAGAAAGATCGAGTCGGACCAAAGCCCTCGGACTGAGGAACCCTCGGGATTCTTTTGCAGTTTGGCGATCTCATCTGACTGGCTTGGGTTGATCTGCTTGTCCTGCGGATACATCATTTTGCCGTCCGACTCGTTGTCCCACCACGTCCGACCGAGATAGGTCGCAACCATGTCGGTACCGGGATGCATATGACAGGTCATGCACTGGGTTGTCGGGATCTGCGATGTAAATTGATGTTTGATCGGGTGACCCGATTCGTTCTTAGGAATGCTCTTGTCCGCCGATTGCGAAAAGCCCTGATTTCCGGCTTGCGCATAGTGGCCCGCGGCCGTAACACTTGTATCGTTCGCATAGACCACGTGGCAGGCAGTGCATCCGGCGGAGCGATAATCACCGGCCTGATCGTTCGTTCCGAGGAAATTCAGCGTTGGATCGAGTAGACGCGTTTTCTGCAAGCCAAGATAAACCGGGTCAGTTCTATTGTTTGTGCCGAGTCCGCGTGGACTGAGACCTTTGTCCGGCTTTCCGCCTTCTTCTTCCTTATCTGGATTTCCAACCTCAAGGCGTCGTTTTCCGCCACGTTCAAAGACGCGAAGTATGTTGCCTGGCTGCGACAGTTCCCAACGTGGAAGCGGATAGATCGACTCTAGAAAGCCTTTTTTCGCCTGCTGTTCGCGGGTAGGTTTAGGGCTTTGAAATAGCGCCTGCGGAGCTCCGTCTTCGTTGTAACTCTCGCCAAAGTGAGCGTCCTTAATGGGAAAACCGCCGTTGTTGTATAATGCCGCTCCCCACAGCATCGCACCGTGAGCCATGTTGCCTTGTGAAACGTTCCGATTCTGATCGGCGTGACACTCGCCGCATGATTGTTGGATGACACGGAAATCACCGGGGTTGACGAAACGCACAAACTCGCGGCTTTCCTTGGCTATCAATGCATTTGTGCGCTCAGGATTCTTGCTTGAACAATCGCCATTTTTGCAGCCCCATTCTTTGGGGAATTTAGGCTGCACGTGAGCCTCTTTTTGGGTCGTAGCCGCAGGATTACCGCCGTGGCAGGCCGTGCAAGTCAGTCCCTGGGCGTCCTTGCCTTCTTTAATAGTGTCAAAAACATCGCCGGTCGCATTGTAGCGGTGCATCGGCTCGATATTGTTGTGGCATTTGATACAACCCTCGAGTTTTGGGGCGGCTTCGACCGTGGGTGCAGCGGTTGCGGCGGGAACTGGCGTTGGAGCGGCGGCGTTAGCTGGCGGTTTGTCCTGGGCTTTTACCGTCATATCCGCAAACGAACTGACCTTCCAAAAGGCGGCAACGAGCAAACAGGTGAATGCTAACAAAACGATCAACTTGATTCGCACAACCATGTCGGATTTTGCTCTCATACCCAAAATGCCCTCGCCTAAAAGATCAGTTTCATCTGTCCAAACAACGAATATTGCGGTTTCGACGGGTTGACGACATCACCAGTACAAAAATTCGGTATCGGGCAATTGCTAGCACGATTCGTATAAATATCTCTAAAACCGTCGCCTGCGAAAAACATACTTCCGCCAAAAGTGAATGTCAGGTTATTGATCAGGAAAGGCCTGTAAACGGCCCCGAGGCTCAGATCATACCCGATCTCGTGTCGAACGTTCGGCTGAAACAGCACATATTCAAGCGGCTCTGTCCGGTGAAATCGCAGATAATTTGCATTAAATATCGCCTTAAATGTTTGCGTCAATTCGGCATCAACCCCGGCGTTGTAAATAAAGATCCCGGGATTGACGAAATTGGCTTGGCCCTCGGTCTTGCTCGATCGCAGCGTCGGCAACAGGCTGTTGCTCTGAACGAGTCCTACCTCGGTCGAAACCAGCCGAATCCCCTGACGGTTCCAGTACGAGAATTGCCCGCCGACGAAATTTGGGTCATCGAGGATCGCGTCGAACCCGGTTGCCTTGTTGTCAGTCGGTTTACTGTCACCCGACGCGAAGAAGGCAGAGGCACGAAAGCGAAGCCAGTTCTTGTCTATCGAAGCCTCGACCGCCGCCATGTGAGCACGGATATCAGTCTTCTTACCCGCGATCGGATTGTGGCTGTCTTTTCCGAACGCAAAATAGTATGAATTCGTGAGATTCAAAACGCCGATATGTCCGTCGCCGTTGAATCCGACGTATCCAGCTTGAACATTGTGCTGTCTCGCATCTCCAACCAGAGTCGGCCGAACAAGAAAGCCATTCGTATCGTAATGAATGTCTCCCCGGTCATCGTTATACGCACCAACCGCCTGGATCGTATAGCCTTTAGTCAGGAAATCCTGCCGGAAGATATTGGCTATATAAACATTCTGTTTACGAAATTCGAATGCGTTGAGCCCGCTGTTTGTGTCCTTTTCAAGCTGGTGAAACCACGCGAGATTGAATTGTGTCTTGTTGTTTGAGAAACCTCCGAAAACTCTTGCTCCGAGGTTGTTGTCCGAGTACAAAAATCCGCGAAAATCTGCATTGAAGGACTGGATCCCGACGCGCGCCGAGACAGCGTCAAAGTTATCATTTGTGTCGAATAACTTGACCTCGCCGAACGCCTCCTCCAGCGACACGTGGTAATCCGTTCTAGTCGTACCGCGACGAACGTCGATGTTCACGATGCCGTTTTCTCGAGCATTCAGATAGTTGGGAAGGCTGAAAGTTGGAGAGATCTTTACGGCCCAAGTACGTGGCCGAAAGACAGTTTGCCCTTTAAAAAACTCGAATGAAACCTGCAAGGTCTCGCTCAAGGAGAAGCTTTCAGGTCTGCCAAAGAAGTTATTGCTGTCCGGATTTGCGGAGCTGACATTGTTTCCCGACGGCGTTCGGCGAAGCTCCGCTCCGGTTGTACTGACGCCAGAAAGGATCAAGAAATAATCATTTCCTATGATCGGCCTGTCGCCTTTCAGCACGTTCTGATCGTACGGGTTGTACCAACGGCCCCGCCGGAATGGAATATCACGTCCGCGAGCGCCTTTGTCCCCGTATCTGTCATATTCCGGATAAGCGATCCGCCAACGATCGCGTACCTCACGCCGATCGGGGATTGCGTTTTTGTCGGGAGCTGGCTGGCCTTCGGCGGGAATCTCTTTGGATGGATCCGCAACGGTGAAATCGATCTTCCGATCAACTCCTTCGATGATCACATTTTCAAGAGTCGGGCATTTCTTCTTCGACTCGTCACAGATAATACTTGCGAAAGAGCCGTATTCGACGATCTTTCCACGATCAAATCTTGCCTCGAACGGAGCCGCGACCGTAATTCTGTAGGCTCCCGAGTCAACTTTTATGGAATAACTGCCGTCAGACCTCGTTCTGGCGGAATCGGCATCAGTATTTGATTGATTAGTTGCGGTCACCAGGACGCCAGCGGCAGGCTTTCCATCGGGAAAAGTGACCTTTCCTGTGATCCTTCCATTCGAGGATTGGGCATTACTCGTGCCCACCACCACCCCGAAAATTACCGAAGTCGCAATCAGTAGAGCAAGTTTGTAAAAACTCGACATCATAAAGACTGACTCTCAAAACAGGAACTAGAATGCTGACAAACCTTGTAACACAATTCGGTACGAATAACAATTTTTTACCCGTTTGTCGGTGAAAAAACTTGACTCTGAAACGTGTTTGTATAATATTCGTACGCATCATGAAAACAATATCCACGCTAAAAAGGATCGAATTCTTTGCGGGATTCGTTATCATGCTTGTCCTTGCAACCTCGGCAGATTCACAGAGTCTTACGGTCGCTGACGTACAGACTGTCATCGCCCAAGCTGTTTCAAAAGCCGTTGCGATCAATCAAAAGGTCACTGTTTCGGTGACCGACAAAGAAGGCAACTTGCTGGGAACCTTCGCAATGACCGGAGCGGCCCCGAACACGCTCATCCGCAGTGTTGGCCGAGCCGGCCAAGGGCTCGAGAATATATCTATACCTTCGTCTGCAGCCTCGAATTCTAAAGCCGGTACGGCCGGGATCTTTTCTACGGGCGGGAACGCATTTACCACTCGTACAGCATCATTCATTATCCAGGAACACTTTCCGTCGCTGATCGACAACCGTCCCGGCGGCCCGCTGTACGGCGTTCAGTTTTCGACGCTTCCTTGTTCCGACATAGCGATCGCGGCACTTCCCGTCGGTTTGTCCGGTGATCCCGGCGGCATTCCGCTTTACAAAAACGGCGTTGCGGTCGGAGGTGTCGGTGTCGAAGGCGATGGACTTTATACTATTGATCGAAATCCTGCAGACAACGACCAATCGTATGAGGAGGCGATCGCAGTTTACGCGAGCAAGGGCTTCGAATCTCCGGAACTTATCCGTGCTGACAATATCCTGGTCGAGGGCATTCGTTTTCCGTTTGCAAATATTGCTACTCCGGAAAGCGTGAACCTAATAGCCTTTGCGTCGCTTCCTGGAGCCGTAACTGCCGTTGTCAGAGCAGCTCCCGCATCCGACTTTGTGCCCGGAGTTTTGAATGGGATAAGCGGACAATATAGTTCACGGTTTCCGGTGATCGCGGGATCGGCACTGAGCGTCGCTGATGTGCAAACCATTTTGGGAAATGCTGTAGCAACCGCTAATCGCACCCGAGCGGGAATTAGACAACCGATCGGTAGCAATGCCCGCGTCACAATATCGGTCGTCGATACCGATGGAAAGGTGCTAGGCATTTTCCGTCAACTTGACGCTCCGGTTTTCGGCCTCGACGTCGCAGTTCAAAAAGCCAGGACATCAAATTTCTTCGCGCGATCCGATGCAGGCGCGAAGCTGACTGCCGCGGGATTCGGCTCGTTTGTTACTAGAGCGGCCGCGGATGGTATCGGACTCAATGGATCGATCGCATTCAGTGACCGCGCTGTTGGATTCCTGCATCGGCCTCTGTTTCCCGATGGAATAAATGGAACTCAGGCAGGCCCCTTCAGTACTCAACTCGCCGATTGGAGTCCTTTTAACGTTGGGCTTCAGACCGAGATCATTCGATCATTTTTCACCTCGCCTCCAGCTGCCTGCCGCGGAATCGAATTCAATAAAAAAGAATTCCTTATGGCAGCATGTCCGTGCACGTCGATCAACGAGGTGCGAAACGGAATTCAGATCTTCGCCGGCGGGCTGCCGATATATCGTGGCTCGACACTAGTCGGCGCGATCGGCGTGAGCGGCGACGGTATCGACCAAGACGACCTTATTGCCGCAGGCGGAGCGAACAGCTTTGCACCAGCCGACACGATCAGATCGGACAGAACCTTCGTTCGCGGGGTCCGACTTCCGTTCCTCAAATTCCCGGCCCGGCCGTTCCTGGATGAATAATAAAAATGGCCGTTCTACGCTGGATAGCGGTAATCGTTCTACTCATACCGGCGGGAACGGTTTATGTTTCAGCGCAGTCTGCAGGATCGCTCGAGGTATCAGGGCGAGTAAAGATCGGCGGGAAACTGGAGAAACTTACTCGTAAACGCTTTTATCTCTTACGCGGCGGACTGGAAGCTAATAAGTCTCTGGTTGAAAAAATGAAATCGGCTTCGGTCACGTCGCGTGATTGCTTCTACTGTATGCAGAAGGCAAGCACGGAATTCATTGCGTGGCTAAAGGCTGAAGAGTGTGAGTCGCCTTATTGCCGGGCGATCACTCCGGAAGATACAAAAAAAGTGCCTGAATTCCAGGCCGCCTACGACAAAGGCCTCAAGCAATTTCGCAACAAACCGACCATCGCTCAACAGTGGCTCACGACGAATCTCGCTCCCGATCTCCGTGATGGTTTTTACAAACAGCAAAAGGCATCGATCAATACGATCCTGGGTCCGGTGAAGCCGGTCCAATCGTCGATGACCGACAGTGTTTCGGTTAAGGCTATCTTCATCGATATTCCCCTTAACACCGGTGGAAAGCCAACGGAGACCTTTCTCGTAACGAACATCATTCCGCTCGAATTCGCCGGCAAGAGTTACCTTTGGGCCTGTGAAGTTGAGATCGGGGCCGCGAAAAAGGTAACGCTCGCACTTCAAGTTCCCGATCCCGGGAAAACGGTAAAAAAATGCGAGATCGTCGTCAAAGAATTGCCAAAATGTTCAGCCGGAGTATGTGAAGCGAAATGAGTCGTGCTGTCGTAAAACACCTACTTGCCCTCGCTGCGATCCTGCTCGCTGTGGGATCGGCGTACGAACTTTCGGCTCAAAAACGCGACTCGTTCCTACACTCTACTTCCGCTCACAAAAAGGTAGATTGCAGCTCGTGTCACAAGAATCCGACCCCGAACTGGGTCGGTGTACGCGGTTATCCGGATGTCGCCGATTTCCCGGGACACACAGCCTGCAATAGCTGTCACAGCGGACGGCAGTTTTTGACCCTTTGCAGCGCGTGTCACACTCCCGGTTCAACCCCAAAAAGTGCTCCGCGTTATCCATTTCCAGGGAAAGGAAACTCTCAGGAATTCAACACGATATTTCCGCACAGCGTACACCAGGACATAATTGCCTCGAACACGCGAAGGTCGGATGTGGCCGTCGCTCATTTCGTAAATGCGAGTTTTCGCCAGCCTTTTAATGCGGATGATCCGCCTCAGTTCAACAACTGTGCGATCTGCCATCAGACAACATCCGCTCTGCCAAAACTCGCCGCGCGAACTCCGGCCACCGAAAAACCGCTCGCAGACGCGACGTCAGACTCATTCGTTCCTAAGCCGAGCTTTTTCAAAGACATGCCGAGTGGGCATGCAACGTGTTTCGCCTGTCATTATCAGGGCGTTCAGCCAACCGGAACCAATTGCGCCGGCTGCCATAGTCTGACCGCAAAACACTTTGAATCGAACACGATAAAGCGATATTCGTTCAAATTTGACCACCAGCAAAAAGAGCATTCGGTTCGCGATTGCATGACGTGCCACCTTCGCATCTCTCAGAATTCAGACGTGAGAACGATGAAAGACGCCGATGTACCATTTGTCGCATGCGTTTCGTGTCATAATCACGCGGAGGATGTCGCAAAAGAGGTTGCGAAGCGTAAGGAAAATGCCGACAAGGGCCTTCCCGCGTTCCAGTGTACGTACTGTCACACAACCGCCGTCGGAAGATATCCAATGCCGGCGAGTCATGAAAATCGTTAGAGTAAGAGATGGCCGAGGGATCAAAACACAAGAATTTGGTGAAATCTCTGCTCGTGATCGCCGCGTGTTCAGTATTTGCGGCAAGCTGCATACAGCAATCAGCTAAAACCGTAGTTCCACTAACAGCTTCAGAAACTCCGGAGCCGATAGCCGTAAAAGCCTCGAACAAGACTTTCGAAGCATTCTCGCACACGATCCCCGAGCACAAACAGTTTCAGTGTTTTTCCTGTCATCAACGCGAAGGCCGTTCGCTCGACATGGAATTTGCCGGTCATGATTCCTGCATTGGATGCCATTTGAACCAGTTCACCGACCGCAGTTTGATGGATCGCGACAAAGTGATGTGTTCGATCTGTCATAAGGATCTGAATGTAAATCCGCCGCCGATGAAGGATTTTCCGGTTCGTTTCCGCGAAGGCTTCAATATGAAGTTCGATCACGCCGATCATGACAATGGAGCCGGAAGACCTCCGGCTGGATGCGCATCGTGCCATCAATCCGCGGGAGCCGGAAAAACTATCCCGGCGGGGTTTCAGGCACATAACAACTGTTACACCTGCCACACCGCTGAGAGTAAGATCGGTTCATGCAGCACCTGTCATGAGATCGCTCCCTACAGCCGAACATCGCCGGGACGGACGGCATTCAAGGGAAGCTTTAGCCACGGAGACCACGGGCAGGTAAGTTGCAGCGATTGCCACGACATTCGAGCTAAGGCACGGCAGGGTCAGCAGGTTACTCACATTGCGGTTTCGCAACACTGCGGCGGGTCAAATAATTGTGCAACCTGCCACAACGGAGCGAGGGCGTTCGGGGATGGAAATTTTGCTGATGTTACAAGTTGTGCGCGCTGCCATACGGGATTAAGTTTTGACATGCTCGCTGGCGATCCGTGCCGAAAATAGTTGCGGTTTAGAATCTGATCTTGCGGATCCGACGAAACCGTAAAAACATTGACATCATCGACCAAATGAGGTTCTAATAGGTGCAAAGAAATATATGAAACATCTGGCTAAATTGGCGGTAGTCTTTGCCTTCGGGCTCGGAGTTTTGATCCTATTTTCGTGCACGTCGTCTAGCACTGCGAAACCAGACGCCCAGATTGCCGCCAAGCCTGCTGCAACGGCCTCGCCCACCAACTCCGCCAACGCAGCGGCAAAGCCACCCGCAGCATCCGCAGGCGATAAGAAGATCACGAAAGCCTTTCTTTTGGGTAAAGATAGCCTGTCCGAGTACGGCGAAGCGAAATTTGACCACGAGACCCACGCCGAAGGTAAATATAGCCCGGATGGCAAATCCACTATCACCTGTGTGGAATGTCACCACACTGATCAGCCAAAATCAGCTCTTAAGCCGCCCCTGAAAACATCCGAACGCGATGTTGAGCTCACAATGGCGACTTGGCAAGCCTCGACTCAGAAGGTCAATGAGTGCCGTGCGTGCCATTTCCAGGAAGGCAATGTTCCGGACGGAAAGGAGATGCCAGAGCTGAATGGTAAAGCTCTGAACAATGAATACTCGTATCACGTGAATTGCAATACGTGCCACGATGCCGCCTTTAAGGCGAGACCGGAACTGAAAGGAAAAAAGGGGTTCGCCACCAGTAAGGACTGCCTTATCTGCCATGTTAAGAATTAACAAATGGGTTTGAGGCAATGCGAGAAGTGCAGCGAAATGGTGGACGAAGCCAAGGCTTTTTGCCCTGGCTGCGGTCACGCATTCGTTGAAGAGCAGAAACGCTCACAAACGTCGAATTTCGACACGATGGACAGCACGGTTCAGCTTGGCCAAACGATGTATAACCAGATGCTGTCGGACATGGGCCTGAATATATCAAAGGCACCCGATCCGGTTGAAAAACGCGTTGAGATACTTGCTCCGGTTGCAGCCGTCCCGACATCGGGTACTGGAGTGATGCCGTCGGCTCCAAGATCGTCTGCGACAAAGAAATGGATCATTTTCGGCGTTCTTATTGCGATCTTTTTCTTAACCCTTGCGGTGATTGCTGCTGCGGGGATATTTATCTATTGGTCCAGATTTAGATAAAGAAACTTCAACCGCGACGGTCACAGGCGGCTCATGGCACGTGAAATCGAAAAGCACGAGCAGATAATTGAGGCATTTCGTGATGTTGACATCGTCTCAGAACTGGTCGAAAAACTACCCAATGGAGAGTTCAAAAATGAACTCGACATGGATATCATTCTGTTCGGCCGGAGCTATCGTGGTAAGAAGGTGGGTCCGTACACACGCCTCCTCGAATTCGCTCCCGGCGAAGTGATCGTTCAGGAAAACTCTTGGGAAAGCAGCATTTTTTACATCCTCGTCAGCGGACGACTGGACGCCTCCGTTACGGAGCCAGGCGGCAACAAACGAAAAGTCGGTGAGATCTTACCAGGCAGCTCATTCGGCGAAATGGCCCTGCTTTCCGGCACACCCCGAACAGCATCTGTTTCCGTTTCTCAAGGCTCGGAAGTAGCTCGAGTTCTGGAATTCACCCGTCCGGCGATCCGACTCCTTAGAAAACTCCCAAAATTTGGCCGTGCTCTCGACCGGAATTATCGTAATTACGGATTAACGCTCACACTGAACGAAATAAAGGATTTCACTCACCTCGATCTCGACCGCGATCTGGTCACCAGATTGAACGATGCCGCTCGGTTTGCGGTGTATGAAAAAGATCATGTCCTTTTTCGTGAAGGCGATCCCGTTAATCGAGTAGTTTTTGTTCGCAGCGGGTGGATCCAGCGCGTGTCGGGAGTCGAGTTCAATCCGAAAGCTGCCGATCTGCTCATCGAAACGGATGAATCCGTCGGACTTGATTTTCTCGGAGCAGGAACGTGCCTTGGGATCGAGGCGGTCGACGCACCCGGCGATTGGAAGTACACGGCTACGGTTCGTGGCCGCACCGAGGTGATCGAGGTCGCAATATCGAGGTTGCGAGACGACAAGCCGCTGAGCTCCGCTGTAACACCATTTTTAAGGTCATCCGCCGGAAAGTCCGACATCCCGTCGCATCCCAAAGATACCCGCGTTATTACTGCAGCGAGCCGGGAGATCGAAACCGGCGTTGTCGACGGCGTCAACTTGCTGGTGATGGACATGGCGAAGTGCATTCGCTGCGGCAACTGCTCGCTCGCTTGTCACAAGGTTCACGGTAATTCTCGTCTCGTTCGTCGCGGCATCCACATAGAGCGTCCGACAAAGCCAAATGCGTGGAACATGCAAAGCGTCCTCGCTCCATCCGTATGCATGCATTGCCAGGATCCTGAATGCCTGACAGGCTGCCCGACGGGAGCCATAGCGCGTTTCCCGGATGGGGAGATCGACATTGAACCCAAAACCTGTATTGGCTGCGGCGACTGTGCTACCCAGTGTCCTTATAACGCGATTTCAATGATCGCCAAACCCGATCCAAAGAAAAAGGTGGGCAAGCGTGTGTTTTCCAAGGCCTTGTCCGCCTTTTCCCTCGGCCGTTCCGTGTTGCCGGAAGCAGTTACGCAAACTGAGGACCTTTTGGCCGTCAAATGTAATCTTTGCAAAGACACCGGCTTAAATAAGCCAGGCAAGAAGACGGCAAAATATTCGTGCGAAGAAAACTGTCCAACCGGGGCTCTCGTTCGAGTCAATCCAAGGGAATACTTTGGCGAAGTCAATGAAACACTCGGCCTCATCCAGCGAAGCAAGACACATGCGATCGGTGTCAACATTCACAAATTCGATCTTCGCTCGGTACTTTGGCATGTGCTTGGTTTTCTGATCGTCCTAGTTGGCGGTGGAGCGGCGATCTGGGCAACCCAGAAATTCTCTCAGGATCTGGCTCTAAGTCCAGGGACATGGGTAACGATGCGTTGGACAACCGGGCTGACGGGTTTGGCCGGGATCGTTTGGGTGATGGCATATCCGGCCCGGAAACAGATCTATCGTCGACGAGCCGGTGCGTTGCGATACTGGATGCTTTCGCACGTTTATCTGGGAGTTTTTGCCGGTGTATTGCTCTTGGTTCATGGCGGTTCCAGCTCGGGCGGAATGCTTACGACGTTTTTGATGATTACATTCGATCTTGTGATCGCGACAGGGATATTTGGTGCGGCTTGTTATTTGATCGTCCCAAGGTTCATGACAAGGATAGAACGTGAGCCGCTCCTCGTGGAGGATCTGCAGGCCCGTCGCGAGGAATTACGCGCAGAACTTGTTCGTACAACCGATGGAACGACGAACCCGGATCTCAAAGCCCTGATACAGCGAAAGGTACGCCGACGCTTTCTCGGACTTCGATATCTGATCAGGCAATACCTGAAACAAGAGGATCTTCAGTCCATGCTCGCCGAAGCTCGTGAAGAGTTTCGTGACGCGACGTCGGGTATGTCCCGAGCGGACGATTCCCGGCTTATCGATGCTGTCGAGAATGCGGCAACGCTGCGACGCGTCGATGCGCTCGTGCTGCTTCATAAACTGCTAAAGATCTGGGTCGCACCGCACGTGCTGTTCACGTCCATTATGCTGGTCCTGATGTTGATACACATCGCTCAGGTGGTTTATTTTAACGTTCGCTAGGATCTGATGAGCCAAGAAACGGGAAAATTTACGATATCGTACTCCGATCTCGAAAAACCGACGTTTACGGTTGGTAAAGACGGTATTTTCATCGGCCGTCTCGATACCTGCGAGATCGTTCTCGATCACAAAACCGTCTCCAGAATTCATGCCGGGATCAACTTTCACGACGGGAAATATTTTCTCATCAACCTTTCGACTTCCAACGTTCTCACGCTGAACGGCAGACTGCTTGGTCCGCAAAAAGACGACATTTTGGCGGATGGCGATACGATACAGATCGGGCCTTTCACTCTTACCGTCGGGCGTTTTAACGATGACTTGTTGCTAGTGGTTGAGTCGCAATTTACCGAGAAATTACCAAAAACTACCGGTGGACTGTCAACGACACCTGTTGCCGCCAAAGCTCCGCCGCCACCGGCAGCTGACGGTGTGCTCAAAGTATTCTGGGAAAAACGAACCAGAGAAAAGGAAGACTGGGGAACGCGTCTGAGGCCCACCGAGAAGCCGAAACCTGGCAAAGCGATGTTCAATTGGCGGCCGACTGGTGATTTGCGCAGGCCGTGGCGATTTGGTCTTTTTATTTGGGCTTTCCTATTGGTCGGTGCGGTTGGAGTTTTCGCGTATCTGCGGTATCCGCAAACATACGCACCGAAACCGTTATCGAGTCCGCACGCTCAGAAAATTGAAGGAAGTACAATTGCCGCAACATCTAACGGCAATTCCTGTACAACCTGCCATACTCCGAACGAGCCTCTCGAAAACTCATGCGTCAAATGCCATCAGGGCACAGAATTCCACGCGTCAAATACGAAGGCTAATGAACAGGCTGGAATTACGTGTACGATTTGCCACAAGGAGCATCAAGGGTCCGATTTTCAAATGAAGGCAACCGCGATACAAAGCTGTGCTGAGTGTCACAGCGACAACAATACAAAGACCTATAACGGAAAAACGGTTCGAACGGCTCATTCAGGATCGTATGGCTATCCGATCGTGGACGGCGTCTGGAAATGGAAAGGCGTTTACAAGGAAGTCGCAGATGCGATCCCCGAGATCAACAATTCAGCAACCGGTGACAAAGACGAACAAGCCAGGCTCAGCCGTCATTTTCATACGATCCACGTCGCGCGGTTAAAAGCTCCGGCGGGCGTTAAGGCAGACTCGAAAGGCCTTGTCTCGTGTTCGACCTGCCATAACAGTTTCGACCCGATCGATCGGACGACGCCGCGACAAACTTGTGCGGCATGTCACACCACCGCGGCCGATGCTGTCGGTCGTGACCAAAGGTTTGGAACTGTTCCGGCGAACTGCATTTCGTGCCATGTTCAGCATCCGTACAGTGCGGGACGGTGGAGCGAATTTCTAACGCCGGACGCATTGACCCGAAGAAAAGACGCTGTCATCAACCAGATCAAGAAGGTGAGTGGCCAATGAAATTTTTTCACATACTTTCATGCCTGACAGTTCTTGGGCTTCTCATCTGGCTGAACCAGATGATGGTGCCCGAATCGATGCCAAGGTATGGCGGACTCACCTGGATCGGATGGGCGAGCCTTGGTTTGGTTGGCCTAGCGTCTGGTTTGTTCGTAATAGTGAGCGATTCTGCCCGTGCATTTGGCTTTTTCCGGGCTCGCGATGAAAAAGCCGCGCCGCCTGCGCAGATCCGCACACTAAACGGTACTGAACTAAAAGAACTCGGCCTTGAAAAATATCGTGGGCCGAGCTATCCGCATCCCGTGATCTTTCCGGAACGATGCATCGGCTGCCAGGCTTGCGTTGATGCGTGCCCGCATGATGTTCTCGCGATCGTCGACGGAACGGCCTCGGCGATCGCACCCGACCTCTGCATGGAAGACACAGCTTGTCAGGCCGAGTGTCCGGTCAATCCGAAGGCATGCATCGTGATCAACACCGCCAAAGAGGTTCGTTCACTGCCAACACCGACCCGCGACGGAGCAACGTTTCAGACCAATGTTCCCGGCTGTTTCATCATTGGTGATGTCTCGGGCGTTCCGCTTATCAAAAACGCGGTCAAAGAAGGAGCAGATGTCATCGCACATATCGTTTCCGATCTCGCAGCCGCTCCGCTCGAACCGAAGGCAGAATACGACGTCGCGATCATCGGGATCGGCCCGGGTGGAGCCTCCGCAGCAGCGACCGCTAGTGATGCGAAACTTCGGTACGTTGGCATCGAACAAACAAAAATACTTTCGACTATAGACCTGTATCCAAAGGGCAAGTACATTTTCTTCAAACCGGACACAAAGGATTGGTTCGGCGGCATTCCTGTGACCGGACTCGGACTCGCGAAGGCGAAATACGGTGTTGCCGCGGACGATAGTCAAACCGTTATCGATGCGGTTGGACCGGAACTCGTCAACTTTGCACACGAACAGGCTCCGTTAATTCAGGCTCAAGTGATAGCGAAGATCCCGAAAGCCCTACAGGCCGAGCTATCGCCGCTACTTTCTGAAAAGATCGAAAAGGAGCTGAAAAAACGCGTCGTGACTTTTCTGAGATCGAAAGGCCAAGGCGAGTGGGCGAACGTTTACAGGTCACAATTTCTTCCGCACCGCGAAGGGCTTTTAGATAACTTCAAGGCTGATATAATCGACCAGCTCCAGACCAAAATTCCGGGCGATCAGCGCGAGAATATCCTTAATATCTGGCTCAACAGCCTCGCGGAGAAAAATGTTGTCATTAATGAGAATGAAAGCTGCAAATCCGTGAACCGAGCTGACGACGGCGACTATTTCGTTGTTCAGACAGAACGCGGCGATGACAAAACTCCGCAAACATACCGAGCTAGGAGGGTCGTTATCGCGATCGGGCTGCGCGGTGCTCCCAATAAGCTGCGTTTGCCGAATGAAGATCTCAAGGCCGTCATCGACGGCCGTGAGCAACAGAAAGTTATCTATGGACTCTCCAATCCGATGGATTTTCGAGGTAAGCACCTGGTCGTGGTAGGCGGTGGAAACGTAGCGGTCGAAGCGGCGGTTGATCTGGTGGCAGTTCGCGACGGAGCCGCAATCACGCATCGTAAGCCGGAAGACATGAACAAGGTCACAGTTCTCGTTCGAGATTACCTTGCACCGACGGTCAAGTTCGGCAACAAATTCCAGCTCTATTCGTGCGCCGAGAACGGCATCCTCGATCTAAAATTTGGCGTCGGCATCAAGGAGATGCGTGAAAATGAGGTGGTTCTCGAAGATGTTGTAACAAAACAGGAAGTCGGTACGATAAAGAACGATTTCGTTTTCGCACTGATCGGTGGCGAACGGCCGAATAGATTTTTGGAGTCCATCGGGATTACTATTAAATAGTAATGAAAAAGGAAAACATAATGTTCGGCGTGTTCGGGCTGATCGTAGGCCTTGTTGTTGGATTTGTATTCGCTAACAGCGTCAATAAGACCGGATTCGACAAAACCTCTGCTCAATCGGCAAATACTTCCTCCACATCCACAAATCCCGCGATGCCGCCCGATCATCCGCCTCTGGGCGGTTCCAGTGGTGACTCGACCCAAACCGCTCCGGTTGCCCAGGTAATGGAATCGATCGAGAAAGCCAAGCAACAGCCGCAGAATTTCGAAGCCCAAATGACCGCTGCCGACCTTTACTATCAGATCCAACGTTTTGAAGACGCCGCGAAATATTATGAGGCAGCCAGTAAGCTAAAACCGACAGAAGCGGAGCCGATCATCAAAGCGGGCAATGCCTATTTTGATGCCGAGAAATATGAGATAGCGGAAACATGGTATCTGAAAGCCCTCGAGAAAGATCCGAAAAATATTAGCGTTCGCACTGATCTCGGTCTTACATATTTCCTTCGCGAACCTCGTGACATAGATCGAGCTATTAAAGAGTACAAAACCTCTCTCGGCATAAATCCTGAACACGAGATCAGCCTACAAAACCTCGCCCTCGCTTATAGTGAAAAAGGCGACAAAGAAAGCCTGAAAGCAACGATCGAGAAATTGAAGAAAGTAAATCCAAAGAACCCGGCCGTGCTAAAAACCGAAGGTTCTCCCTTGTAACCGCTACCTTATTTTTCCTGAGATCGCTTTCGCCGTCGACCGGATAACCTTCCATGTTGTGTGGTCGGTATCAAAAACTGAATTCAGCCCCTGTTCTTCCATCGGCGGATCTCCCATCAGTGCATCGCCTTTTTTCCAAAAGACCTGTCCCTCGATAGGCCTAGCCGTCCCGCCGAAGGCCCAAAAATTTGCACCTGCGATCTGAGACTTTCCGCTTGGCTGATTTCCAATGTAGGAGAATATCTTTTTGTAATACGTATCTCTGATCGACGTAGTGCTTTTTGGCGAAAACGATTGACCATCGCGCGGCATCCCAAATTCCTCGATCACCATCGGCTTATCCAGCTTTGTAGCGACTGCCAGGTTTTCAGCGATATACTTTTCGGTTTCGGCGATCGATTTTGGCAGATCTTCTGCCATCTTCTTATCGGCGAACCAACCCCAGTTCTTTGGCCATATGTGGATCGTAAGATAGTCGATATTCTTATCGGCGTGGACAGTCTCGAATAATTTTACATCCTGTGTTCCGATCCAGCCTTCGTGGCCGGTCGTGATCAAGTGCTTCTTATCGACCGACCTGATCATCGCTGCGGTCTCCGAAATCCATCGTTTGTAGTATTCGTTTGCAGCGGGACGCATCGGGCGAGGCTCGTTAGCGAGTTCCCACGCCATGATGGTTGGATCCTCAACGTACGCTTTTCCTGTGTATCGATTCTTACGGTCGAGCACTAACTTTACCTGTCGATCATAACCGTCCTTGCACGGTTCGCAAGAGTAAAACTTGGCGACTATATCACGCAATTCATCCCAAGACGGCTTTTCCGTCAGCCATTTGTCAGAAACGACCCCGTTCCAGATCAAATATTGTTGAAAACCGCCGCTCCACTCCCAGTTGTTGCTGAAAAAGATAACGGCGGTCATTTTCCTCTTGCCCATTTCCGCAAGGATCAGGTCGAGGCCGCCCAGAGCCGACTCGTCAAACTTTCCATTCTCCGGCTGCAGGGACGGCCCAACGCGATTCACACCATTTAGCATTCCCGTTCCCTCCGCTCCCGCCAGCAAACGGAGATTGGTCACTCCGTTAGCCTTTAGAAAATCGAGCTCACGGCGAAGTCTGTCGACGCCACGTTTTTTATCTTTTTCGAGACCAAGCAAGCTACCGTACCAGTAGTTTGCACCAACAAAGTGGTAGGGCGTAGCTCCACGATAAAACGTATGACCCTTTACTCTCACAAACTCCTCGGCATGAGCCGAATACGAAAGAGCGATCAAGAAAATCAGCATACTGAGGATCGAAGTGCGATATCGAAGCATAGCTTCAATATACTTTATTGGGCGTGATCTCAACATGAAGCCATGTAGAAATTTGCTAAAGGATAGTCAAAAAATGCCGATATGAAATCAGTGTCTTCGGCGGCTACCCTTGCGCCATCCCTCCGATTTATGATCAATGTTCTTTTCGTCGACGATGAACCTAATATCCTGAGCGGTTTGCAGCGCGCGTTGCGTGGGAAGCGGTCCGATTGGACCATGCATTTTGCCAGCAGTGGCGATGACGCCCTACAGATCCTTGCGGCGAACGACATAGACGTCATAGTTTCCGATATGAAGATGCCGGGAATGGATGGCTCCGAACTACTCGAACGCGTTAGTGAAAGGTATCCGCACGTCGTCCGGGTCATCCTTTCTGGTTACTCCGAGAAAGAGGGCAACATGCGATCGGTCGGCTCAGCTCATCAATACCTCTCGAAACCTTCCGACCCCGATGTGCTGACAGCCACGATCGAAAGCGTTTGCGCTCAACGAGAATTGTTGACGGATCAAACTCTGCGTCGGCTCGTCTCACAACTGCCGTCCGTTCCCAGCCTGCCGGGCATCTATGTCGAACTTGTTGACGAACTCGGGAAGCCCGAATGCTCGACGCGAAGGGTGGCAGAGATAATCCGAAAGGATATTGGGATGACCGTAAAGATCTTGCAGATCGTTAACTCTGCCTTCTTTGGGCTTTCCCGGCCGGTTTCGGATGTTCGCACGGCAGTTGAATTCTTAGGTCTGGATACAATAAGTGGCCTCACGCTGGGTGTTGGCGTGATCTCTCAATTTGAAAAACGGGCGCCAGACGCAATATTTTCTGAGCTTTGGGCTCACAGCATGTCTGTCGCTGTTGCCGCGAGCAACATCGCAGCTATCGAAAAAAGCTCTGCCGGCAGTGATGCATTCACGGCCGGCCTGCTTCACGACGTTGGCCGTATCATTCTGGCAGTAAATCTCCCCGATAAATTCAAAGCGACTTGCGATCTCGCCGCCGCCGAGCACATCTCGATGATCGATGCAGAAACACAGGTTTTTGGTGCGACCCACGCCGACGTTGGCGCTTACCTACTTGGACTTTGGGGCCTGCCCCAAGAAGTTGTACGCGCCGTAGCTTTCCACCATGAACCACATGCTCAACCGGGCGAAGGCTTTACCGCACTTACCGCAGTACATGCCGCAAACGGAATATTGCGGAGTTCTCAATTTGAAGAAGACAGCTGCGATACAAAGCTGAATCTGGACTACCTCGATCAGGTCGGGTATTCTGACCGACTTCCGGTCTGGCGAGAGGTTTTCGGCGCCCAAACGGCTGATCCGGTTCTAGCGGCATGGTAGAAAAATGAATTATACGAATACAAGAATTCTATGCGTGGATGATGAAACCAACGTCCTCGACGCTTTTCGGCGTACGCTCCGAAAGGATTTTGATATTTCGGTCGCCGAGAGCGGCGAGCAGGCACTCGCGATGATTCGCCGCGAAGCCGCTTTTGCCGTCGTGCTTTCTGATATGAGAATGCCGGGCATGAATGGCATCGAGCTGTTGAGCCAAGTAAAGCACCTCGCGCCCAAGACGGTTCGAATGATGCTGACAGGTAACTCGGACCAGCAAACCGCGATCGATGCAGTTAACGAAGGCAGTATTTTTCGTTTTCTTACTAAGCCATGCCCACCTGAACGGCTTACCGAAACGCTTTTCGCAGGACTCGAACAATATCGGCTGGTCATGGCCGAAAAACATCTGCTAGAACAAACCCTGAGCCGCAGCCTGCAAGTTTTGCTGGATATACTTTCGATCGTAAATCCTACCGCTTTCAACCGATCCGGAAGGATCAGAAAGCTAGCAAAAGATCTGGCTGAACGGCTAAAGGTAGAGAAAGTCTGGGAGATCGAGTTCGCGGCGATGCTTTCGCAGATTGGCTGCGTAAGCGTTCCCGAAGAGATACTGCAGAAAGTCGCCGCCAACACATCACTTTCAAACAGAGAGACAGGACTGTATAACCAACACCCGCAGGTAGGGCATGATCTGGTGATCAGGATCCCTCGGATGGAAAACGTTGCCGCGATCATCCTCGGCCAGAACCGGCGTTTTGCAGATGATCCTCAAAATGCATCAAACGACCTGATCGTCGGTTCCCGGATCCTCAAGGTCGTGATCGATTATGATAGGCTGATCTCCAACGAGTTGAGTCCGCACAGCGCTATTCTAGAATTATACGACCGTGCAGGTTGGTACGATCCGAATGTGGTCCACGCTCTTCAAGCTTCGGTCGATGCAACAAATGAAAATTTTGAAAGACAGAAATTAGGTGTTGGCGATCTGCAGCCGGGTATGTATCTTGACGGTCCGCTTGTATCTTTGCGAGGATCAACTCTTCTTCCCGCAGGTCAGGAGATCACGCCGTCATTAATTTTGCGCCTCTTAAATCTGGTCGAGACCGGAATGGTCGGCAATAGCATCAATGTTAGCGTACCTGTCGAACTTACGGCTGTGGCCCGGACGACGTGACACTATTGTACCATTGCATTTCCGACTGTCTTGATCAGTGTAGCCATCGAGAAAGGCTTGTCTAAGAACATTGCATCGGCGACGCTTGCCGTGCCTTCGATAAAGGTGCCCGGATCGCCCGAGATAAACAACACCCGGGACGCCATGTGAAACTCTTTGATCTTCGCAACTGCCTCGGCTCCGTTCATAACCGGCATTGAGTAATCCGCGATTATTAGTTCGATCGCACCAGGAAAGGTCCGAGCAATGTCGATCGCATCTCTGCCATTCGACGCTTCGAGGACACGATAACCTTCTTTTCGCAACCCTTCGGCTACAACCTTACGGACTGAAACCTCGTCCTCGACAAGCAGGACCGTCTGCATCTGAGATGACGGTAGAATCGGAACCTCCGCCTTGGATCTTGCTTTACCCTGATCGACGCGTGGAAATTGTATCTTGAATGTTGTGCCGTTGTTCGGTTCGCTGTTCACCCAGATATATCCGCCGCATTGCTTGATGATCCCGTAAACTGTTGCCAGGCCAAGACCTGTTGATCGATTCGATCCCTTCGTCGAAAAAAATGGTTCGAACAAGTGGTCGATGAACCTCGGGTCGATGCCGCTTCCGGTATCAGTGACTTCTATCTGTATATATTCGCCGCTCGTCTGGGTTTTATGGACTCGACGGCCGCCGCGATCGATGTTGGTCGTTCTTATTGTCAGGTGGCCGCCATCCTCCATCGCATCCCGAGCATTTAGCACGAGGTACATCAACGCTTGTGCGATCTGACTCGAATCAACAAAACAGACGCCAAGATCGGTATCGAGATCGAGGATCAATTCTACGCGCTCGCCAAGAAGTGCCTTGAGGTCCCGAAAGGAAGCCTCGAGCAGATCATTCAAGACTGTCGGAGAAGGGTTCATCGATTGACGGCGTCCGAACGCAAGCAACTGACGAACGATCGACGCAGCATCATTCGATACAGCGCGGATCTCGTTTACACGATTGAGGAGTGGATGATCCTCCGTAAGTTGGAGGTTGATCATATCGGTCTGAAGAAGAATGACCGCAAGAAAATTATTGAAATCATGAGCAATGCCGCCCGCAAGTCTTTCAAGAGCCTCGGTTCGCTGCATCTTCCATCGCTGCTTTTCGGATGCCAGCAACGACTTTTCAGCCTTCTTACGGTCTGAAATATCATTGATCAACAGTAGCCACTGGCCTTCAGAAATTGAGCGTGCATGAATTTCTCCCCAAACATAAATTCCATCGCCGCAAACGAATTCGCACAGATCGATATGATCTTGCGCTTCGCTTGACGAAAGCTTTTCGTTCAACCAAACGATCGACTCTGCTGAGCGAACCCAGTCTACAAGACGAGCCCCGCGCATTTCTATACTGCCCGAGCCGAGAAACGACTTGGCCGAGTTATTCAGCGCCACGATTCGACGCTCCCGATCCGCAATTATAGCTGGAAGAGGTGATACGTCGAGGAAGGTCATCGCCTCGTGTGCAGGATTGTATGCGGGTGAATGCTGCATCTTCAGGAAGTTTCGACAGACCTATTAGTTTAACTCTCTTTTTGTCGAAATACATAGGCGAGAATCTCGGCTACCGCCGCGAAAAATTCGACCGGGATCATTTGTTTCGGTTCGACGGCTTTGAATAGAGCGCGAGCAAGCGGCGGATTTTCGACTAGTGGGATGTCATTTTCGCGTGCGATCTCACGGATCTTCGCGGCTATCACGTCGGCTCCCTTCGCAACAACGATCGGGGCGGCATCTTTGTCGCGGTCGTAACGAAGAGCAACGGCAAAGTGTGTCGGATTGGTGATCACGACCGAGGCGGTTGGAACATCGGCGATCGATCTTCGCTGTACAAGTGCCCTCGCTGCGCGTCGGCGTTGGCCTTTCAACATCGGATCGCCTTCCTGCTGTTTGAATTCGTCACGAATATCCTGTTTGCTCATTCGCAACGACTTCTCGTGTTTGTACCAGGCATAACCGTAGTCGGCGACTGCCAGAACTATGAGAACGATGCCGCAACGAAGTGCAAGGCTGTATAGTGTCTCTCCGAGCTTTACAGCGACCGTTCCGAGCGGAGCATTAACAAATGTCGGTGCCGATTCTATAACCGGAGAGAGTATCCCGTACGCAACAACAGCGATAAAAATAAGCTTGATCAGCGATTTGCCGAGGTTGACCACTGAATCCGGGCCAAAGATTCGCTTGATATTCTTTGCCGGGCTGAATTTCTCGGCTTTCGGCATCAGTGCTTCGCCAGCGAATGAAAGCCCGCCCTGCGCAAAGTTTCCGGCTACGACACCGACAAATCCGATCATTATTATCGGCAAGGCGAACATCAGCAGCATCTTGCCCGCATCGAGCAGCAGCACATGAAGATCGACGTCTGTGAGCGGCTTGAAATGCGAGATGCTGTAAGCAGCGGTGCGCACGTTGTAGCCAACGCGGCCGAACATATCCTCAGCGAGGAACTTCAGCATTACGAGTGCGCCGAGAAATGACAACGCGGCCGGCAGTTCCGCCCCACGAGCGATCTGGCCTTTCTTTCTGGCGTCCTCCCGCCGTTTTGGAGTGGCCTTTTCTGTGCGCTCCATTGACATATCACATGGCTCCCATCGCGCTCACGAGGCCGTGATAAATGTTCCCCAAAACGTCTCTTACTGCACCCGGAATGAAATAGAGCGATGCTCCAATGAGCGAAAGACCGACGGCGATCTTGATCGGAAAACCGAGTATGAAGACTTGAAATTGCGGCGCAGTTCGGCCAAACAACTCTAGTGCGAATTCGACAGCGAGCAGAACGATGATGGCGGGAGCAGCAAGTGTAACGCCCACAACGAGGGAACTTGCCGAGAGCTTCAAAATAATATCGAGCAGCGCAGGCGAAAGATCGAATGTTCCCGGAGCCGTCACCGAAAAGCTTTTCACGGTCGCCGCCAGAAACCAGTGATGCCCGTCCATCGCCAGCAGGACCATCAGCCCGAGCATCTGGCCGACGATACCGAATGCAGTCGTTTGGGCTTGCGTTGAAGGATCGATCGTTCCTGCAAGCGAAAATCCCATCTGCGAACTGATCAGGAATGTTGCGAGTTCCAGAGCACTGAAAACGATCCGACCGACAAATCCAAACACCATTCCGATCAGGATCTCGCCCACGATGACCACGGTAAGTGGGCCAAGATCAGCAGGTGGCGTTTCGATGCGAGTCAGAATGATCGGCGTTAGTGCCATCGCGAGAACGAACGCCAGGACGATACGGATCTTTGGACTCGCCACCTTGTTTGACCAAAATGGCGCAAACGTCACCATGCCGCCGACCCTGGCCAGCACAACGAGAAATACGAGAATTGGCCTGAGCGGGACTTCGAATGTTTCCACTGAAATTATTTAATGAACGGCGTGAAGTCGGACAATATCGATGATGTGAAGGTGATCAGCACACGCAAGATCCATGGAAAAGTGATCAAAAACACTGCAAATATCGCAATAACGCGAGGTGCAAAGGAAAACGTTTGATCCTGGATCGACGTCAATGTTTGGATGAGACTGACCACGACGCCGACCGCAATTGCGACCGCGAGCATCGGCCCGACGATCCACATTAGTGTCGTCAGGGCGTTTTGGATCATCGATGTAACAAGAGCATCATTCATATCTACAGAACACTTTTCACGAGCGATGTCACGATCAGGTACCAGCCGTCGACCATCACAAACAGCAGTATTTTTAGCGGCATTGAAACGATCACCGGCGGCAGCTGCATCATTCCCATCGAAAGCAGAACGCTTGAAACGGCAAGGTCGATGATCAGAAATGGCAAAAACAAAACGAATCCGATCTGGAACGCCGTTTTGAGCTCCGAGATCATATACGCCGGGATCAGAGCAGTCGTCGGAACGTCATCTGCGGTGTTAGGCCGAGCACTTTTCGATAATCGCAGAAATAGCGAAAGATCCTTCTCGCGTGTGTGCTTGAACATATACGCGCGCAGCGGGATCAAACCTTTTTCGAGAGCGTCGCTTTGCGACATCGCTCCCTCGGTCATTGGCTTGTACGCACCTTCATAAACCTGTTTGATCGTTGGGCTCATCACGAAAAGCGTGATGAAAAGAGCGAGCCCGATGAGGATCTGATTATTCGGCGCTTCCTGCGTACCGAGTGCCTGCCGAAGGAAATGAAATACCACGATGAGCCGCGTAAAGCACGTCATCGAGATCAAGATCGCCGGGATAAAGCTGAGTAGCGTCAGCATCACCACGATCTGAAGCGGTGTCGAGCTATTGGCGGTTTTCGCCAGATCTATGGTCTGTTCGGGTGTTCCCGACGTTTGCGGTGCAGCCGCAGGTGCTTGAACAGGAGCCTGAGCCTCGACGGTTAGCGACGCAAAACCAACGAATGCGAAAAGTAGAAGCGGCAGGATCAGCAGTCTTGTCATGCGGCACCTCCGCGAGTTTGCCACATATTTAGCTTTTGCTGAGCGATCTCGAATTCGTCGTCAAACGACGGCTCTTCATCTTCTAATAACTCTGCTACCGACCTCGGGTTCCGTGAATACACTTCGTCCGATAGCGGCTGTTCTTCGGCCAAAAGGGTAAAATTCTGCGGCGTAGCTCCGACAAGCAGAACCCGCTCACCGAAACGTATGGTCGAGATCGTTCGCCCGTTCCCCATAGATAGCGTGGAAAGAACGGTCAGGTTGAGCTCTTCGCCGCTTTTGCCTTTTCCATTGCCGATGCCAAGTTTTTTGAGCGTCCATGTTCCAAAGAACAGTAACCCGATCACAAGCAGCAAGGCTCCGATCGACTTTAGGATCAATCCACCCGAGCTCGGTTCCTGAGGAGCCGGAGTATCCTCACTCTGCATGAACGGCAGCCGGTCATCCTCGGTCATCACTTGGGGAGCGGGTTCATTTGCGGGGGTCTGCTTTGGTGCCTGAGAAAAGATCGAAGGTACAAGAACGATCGTTACCAGCAAGACGGCAAATGAATTTAAAAATCTATTGCAATTCACTAGTTTGTATCCGTTAATATCTCGCTTATCCGAACGCCTGCCCGGTCCTCAATAACTACGATCTCGCCACGCATCAGCGGTTTGTTATCCGCACGAATGTCCACACCCTCGCCGGTCGAACGCCCGAGTTTGACGATGCTCGATTCTTTTAGATCGAGGATCTCGCGAACCGACATCCGTGCCCGCCCCAACTCAAGGGAGAGTGACAACGGTAGATCGAGAAAATCGGCCCACGACGCAAGTATCTTTTCGTTCTCGGCTTTCATGTTGTTCTTAAAGCTGGACGATGAAGTCCGTTATATAGATCGCCTTCACCTCTGGCTCCTCAGACGCAGCTTTCGCTGCCTGAAGGAGCTCCTTGCGGAGTTTCGTTTTCCCTTCAACCGTTAAGATCTGATCCGAGCTCTTCTCCGACAGAACGGCTAGCATCGCATTGCGAACGCGCGTCATAAATAGTTGATCGGGTTTTTCACTTCCCTCGGCAGCGACACCCAGGCTAACTGTCATCCTGAGATAACGAGCCTGCTCGGTATCAGCGAGGTTGACGATAAATGGGGGCAGTTCGACGACGGTTTTTACATCTTCGTCTGCAGGAATAGCGCTCTTGATCGCTCCTGTTTTCTTGGACGTTTTTGGCTCTTCCTCGTCCGGTTCTACGTCAGCTTTTTTTGTGGAAGCTTTCTTTTCCCCCGCCTTTTTTTCTGGTTCGCCATCAGCAGCGGCCTGAGCCCCTGCTACGCGCCAAAAATAAAATCCTGCCCCGCCACCGCCGAGCAGTAGAACCAGAACGATACCGATAAGGATAAATTTCTTACCGCCCTTCTTCTCTGCAGGTGCTTCGGCGTTCGCTACTGCTGTTTCGTTTGCTGTCTCCGACATGGATATTCCTCCGCTGATGGACTTTGCGAAATGTGTGCCAAAGTCCAATGTGTTGAATTTATTAAGGTTAGCTGCTCCACGTTGATGCGAATAGTTTGGTTTCCGACTCTTTTTTGACTGCGGTGTCAACTAACCGACGCATAGAAAACCCGGCTCCCATGAAAACGAAAACGTTCTGGGCAGCCGGGTTGTAAATGAAAAACTGTTTTGGGTGGACTAATCGAGACGTACAACCTCTCCTGTCTCGAGTTTGTAAACCGCCCGAATGACCGAAAGTTCGCCCTCTTTCACAGCCTTTTTGAGGATAGGACTTCGTGAGATTACATCCTCCGAGCTCTGCTTTACGTTTAGCTCGACACAAGATAAATTGCTTGGCTCGCCGATAATGCAGGTTTTCGACCCTTCGAAAGCAGGCGTGATGCTTTCAACGATCGCCGATAAGTTGGCGGTCGGCATCTTTTCGCCCGACACGGCCGCCGCAACCGCACCGCAGCTTTCGTGACCTAGGATCAGCAGAGCTTTTGCGTGGAGATGTTCAACGGCGTATTCGATACTTCCGAGCGAGACCTGGTCAGGAATATTCCCAGCGTCCCTTACAACGAAGAGTTCACCGAGGTTCTTATCGAAAAGGAATTCCGGCGGAACGCGGCTATCGGCGCAGCCGAGCACGATCACGTCCGGGTGCTGGCCTTTGACAAGCCCTTTCCTGGCGGATGCGTAGTTGACCGTCGTATGCTTGCCAGCCATGAATCGCTTGTTCCCCGCCGAAAGATTTGCCCAGATCTCATTGGCGACCGTCTTGGGATCTTTTTCCGCAGCTTTGGCCGCCGTCTTTTCGTCGGTCGGTTTCTTCTTATCGTCCGACTTCGAAGGCTCCTTTGTTGATTCGCCTTTTTTCTCATCGGTTTTCGACTCAGCAGTTTCAGGCTCTTCGCTCTTTTTAGTCTCTGCCTCGTCAGTTTCCGGTTCTGGCTCTTCTTTCGAGGCCTTTTTGGATTTCTCCTTCTTGGTCGTAGCGTCAGCCTTGCTGCAGGAGGTAGCAAAAGAGATCCCGATCAACAACGCTAGCAGGATCAACAATGAACTGAGATTGTGGAGGGTTAGTTTTTTCATGATGGTTTCGCGATTTGCGTTGCGGAAGACGTGATCCGAAGGGGTTAGGATCATTTGATCTTAGGTTTGTCGGGCACCTTGTCAGCCTCACCGACGACGACCGAGCCCTCGGTTTCTAGCTTTTTCTTGGCGAGCTTTGTCTCGCCCGAAGTTTCGGGGTCGATCTTGCTCTGATTCTTGGGCTTTGGATCCGCTTCCGGCTGATCCTTATCCTTCTTAAGCTCTTTCGGATCTGGAGCTTCGGTCAGCTTAAGGACAGTAATGCTGATGCGGCGGTTAGCTGGTGAATACGGATCGCCCGGAACAAGCAGCTCGGTATCGGCGAAGCCGATCACGCGGCGTATCTGCTCAGGCCTTACGCAGTTTGCCTCAAGTGTACGGCGTGCGGCGTTCGCTCGATCGGTTGATAGTTCCCAGTTCGTATAGCCGTTATCTGATCCGAAGACGCGGGCGTCAGTGTGACCGCCGATGTTGATCTTGTTAGGAAGGCTGCAAATCCCGCCAGCGATCTCTTCGAGAACCGATTTGGCGTCATCGCCAAGCTCCGCGCTGCCGGAGGCAAACGAGACGCGATCAGCTTTATCAACGAGCTGAATCCGCAGGCCTTCGTCCGTCACTTCGATCTTGACGCGGTCTTTGGCTTTAGCAAATTCAGGCTTCGTTTCAAATTCTTTCTGCAGAGCCTCAGCGACACCGAGTAAGGCTTGTTCGTTCTCGATCAGATCCTGTTTTTCCGGCTCTTTACTTACCTTCTTGTTACCGGAAAGGATGCCGCCCTGCTGAGTGTCAAAAACACCGGGCGAGCGGAAGTAGGATGCGATCGCCTGCTTCAGCTTAGTATCTGCCTGCGAAACCAGCCACAAAACCAGGAAGAGCGCCATCATCGCCGTCACAAAGTCGGCATACGCTACTTTCCAGGCTCCGCCGTGATGGCCGCCATGGCCACGCGCTTTTTTGACGCGCCGGCGAGGTTTTGGTGGTTCTTCTGTCTTGGCGTCCATAAAAGGCTATGTCTAGCGAGGCTTGATCTCTCTGAGCAACGGTTCGATCTCGCTGGTTGCAGGGCGATCGAAACTAAAAATTGTTTTGCGTGCAAATTCGACGGCTGTCATCGGAGCCGCACCATTTGCAAAAGCGACGAGTCCGGCCTTGATGCAGCCGAAATATCGTCCCTCGTCATGGGCTAGGTTTTCGATATTCGAAGCGATCGGAGCGAGAAATCCGTAGGAGAGCAGCAGACCGAGGAAGGTTCCGACGAGTGCGGCTCCGACGTGGTGGCCGAGTTCTTCGGGCGGACCGTCAAGATGCTGCATCGTCACGACGATGCCGAGCACGGCGGCAACGATACCGAGGCCCGGAAGTGCGTCCGATGCTCTCTGCAACAGCGTAGGAACAATGGCACCTTCATCGTGGTGCGTTTCCATTTCGGCGTCGAGCATGATCTCGAGCTCCTCGGCCGAGCAGGCTCCGTTGACGAGCATCTTCATCGCGTCGCAAAAGAAATCGACAGCGTGGTGGTTCGCAACAAAGCTAGGATATTTTGTAAAGATCGCTGATGAGTGCGGATTGTTGACATCTTCTTCGATCGAAAGCAGGCCGCCTTTTTTCGAATTAATGAACATGTCGTACTGCATCTGCAGCACTTCCATGTAGGTCTTTTTGTTGTAGGGAGAACCCTTTAATGCGACCGGCAGGAGAGCCATGATACGCATCAGGAATTTAGCTGGGTTTGCGGCAAGCGTCGCCCCAATTACGGCTCCGCCGATAACGACAAACTCGGACGGCTGGACCAATGTGCCGAGTGGCCCGTTGATCATCAAAAATCCGCCAAGGACGCAGCCCATGACAACGATAATGCCGACAATTAGTAACATATGGTTTATGAAAGGGAACCAGATCTCGCCGGTTTAAATCGACTACAGGTAAAAGGGGTGTTTTGGCTCTCAAAACCCCTAATTACCTGTAGTTGAGCTACTTAGGATAGCTTCATCCCGGTAAAGCCCTTTCGAGGCTCACTGTCACTTATCGGTCAAACGTTGTTAAACTTTAGACCATTTGCAGCAGATCCTGGAATGTTTGATTGGCTGTCGTGATCACACGCGAATTCGCCTGAAAACCACGCTGAGCTTCGATCAATTCAACAAATTCATTGGTGATATTGACGTTGCTCTGCTCCAGATATCCGCCCGCGATCGAACCACGATTGCCGGTATTTGCCGCTCCGATATTTGGCTGTCCGGAGGCGGGAGTTTCCGTGAACATATTCGATCCGGCGTGTGCCAAACCGTCGTTCGAATCGAAGACAGCAAGAGCAAGTTGGCCGATGATCTGCGACTGACCGTTTGAATAAACACCAAAAACATTGCCGTCCTCATCGATCGCGGCACTATTGAGATCGCCTGGCGCATATCCATCCTGCGAGTTCGATCCTTGGCTTGATGCCGAAGCATAAGAAGTCACAAAAGATTTTATCGGATCGCCAGCGTCATCGAGTTCGAAAAGATGGACATCAATCGTTGGCAAAGTTGCCGGAGCAAGTTCAGCCTGATCAGGGATGATCTGAAGTGTCTCGGCGGGTGTCAGCAACTGGCCATCGGCGTCGAAAGTAAAGCTGGTCGATGCCGCTGGACCAGATCCGTCCGCATCAACTTCGGCTGGATTGCCATCGAGCGATGCTTCCATCAGGAACGAGCCGTCGGTCTGCTTTGTGAATTTCATCTCCATTTTGTGCGCGCCGCCGAGCGAATCATAGACTTGGGTTGAGACGGTGTAGAAATCATCGACCTTCGTTTTGGCGTTAAGGTTAAACTTGAAAGTCGCTTCCGTCGTGATCTTCGGTGGAAAGATCTGTCCCAAGGGGAATTTCAGGTTTGACAGCGACGAACCCGGCGAAACAACGCCGCCTACCGCCTGGAATCCCTGAACCTGGCCGCCGGTATTCGATACGAGCAGGCCTTGATTGTTCACAGTAAAATCACCTGCCCGTGTATAGCCGCGGCTGCCGTCGCTGTTCTGAACTACAAAGAAGCCGTTTCCGGAAATTCCGGCATGCAGTGGTGAGCTTGATTCATTCAACGCACCTTGTGAAAAGTCGGTATGGATCGCACCTGTTCTGACACCGTTGCCGATACCGAGCGAGTTACCGGCCCCGTTCAAACGAGCACCGTAGCTGTTGGCGAAAACATCCATGAACGTGATCTGTCCGCTGCGAAAGCCGATCGTATTTGCGTTCGCGATGTTGTTGCCGATGACATTCAGCGCGTTGCTGTTTGCGTTGAGGCCCGAGAGGGCGGTGTTAAATGAAAATGACATGATATTTCTCCTTCTTTGTATTGCTCCGAACTATGTTGTTATTGGCTGATCCGTCGTACGTTTCGTGGTCATCTTGGTATTTAGGTCATCGATCGATTGTCTGATCCCGACGAGTTGATCGAGCGAGTTGAACTGCGCGAGCTGGGCAACGAATGCCGTTCCATCCTGAGGTGCGAGCGGATCCTGATTCTTTAACTGAGCGACAAGCAGCGTCATGAACAAATTTCGTTCGGCTGTTCCGCTAGTTGGCGTCGTGGTTGATGTGGTGACTGCGGATTGCATCGGATTTGTTGCCGAAACTCCGCTTACTGATGTTGACATGGTTAATTCTCCTTTTTTCTGTAGCGGCTATGCCCGCAGATTCAATAGACGATCTAGTTTGCTCTCGTCATTGGATTTGGTTGACGCACTGAACTGCGGCTGCTCAAACAGCTGTTCACGGGGCGTTGAAAATGTTTGCCGTTCTCGTTCTCCGCCAGCGGCGTTGCCACCTGAGAACGAGTTTGAGCACGAAGTTTCGAGGTTTCCGACCTTCATCCCCGAATTCTCAAGCGAATCCCGGAGCTGTGCCAGCGTTTCGCTCAGCATGTGCTGCGTGTGCGGGTTGTCGGTCTTAAAGTGTGCGTCGATCACGCCATCGGCGTTTTTCGAAAGAGTGATCTCGACCGTACCGAGTTCAGCCGGCTTTAGCTTGATCTTTAATACGCGTTCGCCCGCACCTTCCTTATGCTGAAGAGCGAGATCGGTCAGGCTCGACCCGACCTGATCCAGGATCATTCGACGAGCTTTTACCTCAGCCCCTATCGGTTTTTCCGTTTTGCCCAAAGCCGAACCGCCGTTGAGAGCGGAATCGAACGAAAACTCGGTCGCGAGTTCAGCCTGCGGCCTTTCCTCGGCCTGATCTTTGAGCTCGACAAATGTCTCTGCCCCTTCCCAAAGATTTCTGACCGTCGCCTTATTTTTCGCCCCCAAAGCTACCGAATTGTCGGCAACTACGTTATTTGTAAAGGTTTCCAGCAACGTAGCGTTCTCGATCTTCTTCGCAACCTTATGTTCCTTCAGATCCGCGGTCCATATTTTCGGCGTCGTCTCGACCGGCTGCCATTTACCTGAATTCAACGCTCCGGCGGCGGCGGCCATCATGTCGCCGTTTGGGGCGGGATCGCGAGCGATCGTCGCAGGCTGAATTTCGCGCGGGTGTGCTCAGCCTCGGTCTTGTGGACCGAAGTAGCCGGATCGGTCGGTAGTTCGAGCACTTCAAATTCGATCGAATGGTCGTCGTCATGTTTCCGGCGATCAACTTTTACGTCTATTGGCTGAACAGAGTTTTTAGCATCCACTTTCGGCGGCGGCACTTTCCCATCGACCGGCATCGAACATACATCTTCCGGATCTTGGTTGTGGCCGTCATCGAGCGGAGCTGTTTCGGCCGCATTGCCCGGGATCGCAGGAATCGGCGGTCCCAGAAAACGAGCATCTTCTTTTTTGGGCTCGACATCGGAAAGCGGCAATTCTTCGCTTCCGATCTGTACCGGCTTCTTTTTCAAGTCTTTACCGGCGGGAAAAAGCCCGAGAATATCAGCCATTCCGTCTGACAACGGCTTAGTTACGCCAGTTGCCGCTTCTCCGGGCAGAGCATAAAGTCCTTCACCGGTATTGCCGTCCGCTACCGGCTGGATGATCGGCTCAGTTAGCGGAGCCGGAGTCGGAGCCGGAAAGGTGAAAAGCGATGCGAACAGATCGTTGTACTGATCGTAAGGATCGCCGCCCGGGAAGCCGCTTTTTGGAAACGGATCGATAGCCGATGTTGGGAACATATTTATCATTTAGCCTCCAGTATTCGCCTGGCAAAATTATTGCTTACGAGTTCGTCGACGCCGTTCTGCTCGCGGCGTTCATATTCGCTGTTGTGCCGCTCTCGCTGCGTCTCGCGTAGATTCGCGGTGATCCTCACGTCACGCATCGCTTCCGTCAGAGCTCCGATCTGTATGTCGCAAGCCTTTCGCCGCTGAGCGAGAACAGCCTCCGCATCTTTCTGTAGCAGATCGAGCGATGCGAAATGTTTTGAACTCAGCTCCATCTCAAGTGCATCCAGTCGCTCGCCCGCGGCGATCCGGCGAGTGTAGTTCTCGATCGCCTCACGCCGCATCGCTTCGATATGAGCGATACGCTCAGCGGCACGGTCGGCTTGTGCCCGCAGCTCGTTCAGGATGACGCTTTCGCGGTCTTGTTTGATCTCGCGGACCTTGTGGACCGAATCTAATGTGAATTTGAACTTCTTCATGTGCGTATCTGCATCATTTGTTCGAGCGATCCATCAAAATCAGCAGCCTCGTCGCGACGCTGCTTTAGGAAAGCGTTTATCTCGTCATGCCGCTCGATCGCAAGATCGATCGACGGATTGCTGCCCTTCTGATATGCACCGATGTTGATGAGGTCTTCGGCTTTTTCGTAGGCGGCCATCAATTCGCGAAGTTTCCCGGCTTGCAGCCGATGCTCGGATTGAGCAACGATCGAAAATAGCCGCGACGCGGAATTGAGAACGTCGATGCATGGATAGTGATTTCGTGCAGCTAAGGCCCTCGAAAGAACAATGTGGCCATCCAGGATCGAGCGAACGGCGTCGGCGATCGGCTCATTCATATCGTCGCCTTCGACCAAAACTGTGTAAAAAGCAGTGATCGAACCGGCATCTTCGAATCTGCCGGCTCGTTCCAAAAGTCGCGGCAGCAATGCGAAAACGGACGGCGTATAGCCTTTCGACGACGGCGGCTCACCCGCCGCAAGCCCGATCTCACGCTGCGCCATGCAGAATCGCGTCACCGAATCCATGATCAGAAGCACATTGGCTCCCTGATCTTTAAAATATTCAGCGATCGACGTTGCGGCCAAAGCTGCACGAATTCGCACCAAAGCCGAATCGTCTGAGGTCGAAACAACCAGCACGCTGCGTTTCATCCCTTCTTCGCCGATCTCGTTCTCGATGAATTCCCGAACCTCGCGGCCGCGTTCGCCGATCAGAGCGATGACATTGATGTCCGCCGAAGAGCGGTTTGCCATCATTCCGAGTAGCGTCGATTTTCCAACGCCCGACCCGCCAAAGATCCCGATACGCTGTCCGGCTCCGACCGTCAGAAACCCGTCGATCACGCGAACGCCGGTTTCCAATGGCTCATCGATATTCGCCCTCGCGAGCGGATTCGTCGTGTCGCGGTTCAGCGGATACGATTCGCTCGTTCGTACATCACCGAGGCCGTCGAGCGGCCGCCCCAGTGCGTCGATAGTGCGTCCCAATAATTCTTCTCCAACTCCGACCTGGCTGCTCACTCCCGCCGCGATTATTGAATCTCCGACGCGAACCGGCGGCATCTGTCCAAGCGGCATCAGCAGCACGTTGTTATCGCGAAACCCGACGACCTCAAGCATCGTCGAACGCTCGCCTTTTGCGGTCGGCAGATAGCACAGATCGCCAACCGAAACTGTCGGCCCTTGCGATTCGATCACGAGGCCGACGGCACGCGTCACGCGGCCGATGGATCTCACCGTGTCGATCTTCTCAAGTTTTTGTGCGTAAGCTGCAAACATCGTTTAGTTCAAAAGGCCGTGGGAAATTTCGTCAAACTGCGATTCGATGCGGGCGTCGATATCGCCCGTCTCCGTATGGATGAGGCATCCGCCGATCGTGATCGATCTGTCCTCGACGAGGTCGATCTTTCCGCGGAAATCGAGCTGGTCCAAGCGATCTTTTACATGAGCGTAGTCCTCAGGATTCAAATGCACCTCGGCGATCGAGCGATTGTGAAGCTTTGCGAGCGAGACCTTTACGAGCGTAAGAGCGATCTCGCGATCGATAGTCACCTCGCGGGCAACTACCTTTTTGGCGATCTGGATCGCGAGTTCAACGAGTTCCTGCTCGATGTTGGTAGTCAGATCATTGCCGATCGCTCCGACTTCGACGATCGTGTTTGCCAGTTGATCTCGAAGCCCCGCGAAAACCTCAGCATTCTCAGCCGCCAGCTCAGCCTTCGCTCTCTGAACAGCCTTTTCGCTGGCGATCTGCTCAATAGTTACGGCGTGTTCCTCGGCCTGCGCTATGATCCTCGCAGCTTCCTCCTGCGCTCTCATAAGCAGATCATCAGCAGTCAAATCGTCCTCGACCGCTAAGAAAGGCTCAGGCTCGGTGACGATCTCGATCGGCTCAAGTTCCGGAACCATGAACTGCTGAACGCCGCTCGAAAATGACTGAACACCATCACCGCCGATCAATGGAATGCGGATCGGCATCGTTCCTGACGCAGCCGCAGCTTTTACGACCCTAGCTAACATATTCGTCACCTCCGCCGCCGCCGCCGAGGCTTACAACACCCTGTTCGTCGAGCAATCTTAGGATCTCGACGACCTCGCGTTGAGCTCCGGTAACGTCTTTCAGCTTGACCTGGCCCATGAAATCCATTTCTTCCTTCATCATCTCGACGGCACGGCTCGACATGTTCGTGTAGAAACGATCCTGCAATTCCGGCATCGTTCCCTTGAGTGCGAGAGCGAGAACCTTCTTGTCCACCCGCTGCATGATCTCGCGAATTCCAGCATCGTCGATAAGCAGCAGATCTTCGAATGTGACCATGAGGCTGCGGATCTCGAGCGAGAGTTCGGGATTTTCACCCTCGATCTGTTCGAGCATGAGCCGCATCGTTTCCCGATCAAGACTGTTGCAGATATCCGCAACCGCGCGAATGCCGCCGACGCGAGTTCGGCTGACGCCGCTGACCGTTGAAAGCTTCTGATTCAGAATATTTGCAACGCGTTTTACGACGTCTTGGGAAACCGTCTGCAGATTCGCAAGCCGCAATACGACCTCGCTGCGGCTGGCTTCGGGAAGCTGTTTCAACACCGTCGAAGCGGTTGTCGGGTCAAGGTGAGCCAGCACGACCGCGATCGTCTGGACATTTTCAGACTGGAACATCTTTGCGAGCTGCTGCGGATCGGTCTTTTGCAACGCTTCAAAACTCGCCGGAGCCTCGATCGCGTGCATGACCTTATCAGTCAGTTTTTTCGCATGTTCCGCTCCAAAGCTGTTAACCAGAAGCTTTTTCGCATAATCGACGCCGCCTGTTTGGACGTAGTTACGGGCGGTGAGCAGTTGATGAAACTCTTCGACAATGCTGTCCGAGACCTGCGATTTGACGTTGGGCATCATCGCAAGCTCTTTTGAAAGCATTTGCACTTCTTCCTCGTCCAGATGCTTGAACAGAGCTGTCGCGGCTTCTTCGCCGAGCGATAGGCACAGGATGGCGGCCTTTCGCGCACCGGAGATCTCCTCAGGCGGACGAATAGAGATCGCCATCGATACATCATCGGTGGGCGGTACGATCAAGGCTTCGGTTGGTTGCTCTGCTGTCGCGGTCATCGTCTTTTACTTGAAATTACTAAGCGGTTTCGGTCTCACGGAGCCAGCCACGCATCGTGCTGACAACAAGATCCGTATCATCAATGCTCTGGGCAGCGATCTGTTTGCGGATCGCCTCAATGCGGTCGGCCTCGGTATTTCTCTGCTCGGTTTCGCCGTCGATCTCGGCTTGGAGTTCTGATACTGTCATCATCTGCTGAAGTTCCGGCGATCCGCTGTCGATCTGTCGGGGTGTTTCGGCCACTGCAGCGCGACGTTCCTCAAATTCCGGCGCTTCGAGCAGTTTGGTCTCTTCGGGCACCACTGCAGCTGCCTTCAAAGCCTTACGGGCCGGCCTTATCACGAAGATCAGCAGAAGAATTGCGATCAGGACCAGCGTTCCATATTTCACAACGGTCGGTACCAGAACCTTGTTCTTCTCTAGGAAAGTCTCCGGCGGAGCCGGGTCCAACGCGGGTTTGCTGAACGGCATCGACTGCACGACGACCGTGTCGCCTCGGTTCGCGTCAATTCCGATCGCGGCACCGACGAGGCTTTTGATCTGCTCGATCTCCTCCGGTGTGCGAGCGACTTCGACACCCTCGACGATCTTGTTATCGACCGCCACCGAAACGCTCAATTTGTTGATACGTCCGCCGCCGCCGATGGTCTTACGAGTGATCTTGTCGATCTCGTAGTTCACGGTCGACGTATTTCGCTGGTCAGCGGTTGCCGCGGCCGTCGCGCTTGCGGGCGGAACCGGCGTCGGCATCGTCTGCGGGTTGTTGGATCTTGCTCCAACAGGAGCGTTCACCTGCTGGACCGGATTGTTGCGGATCTCTTGTCCGACCTGCTGCGAACGAACGACCTGCGATTTCGGATCAAATTTCTCTTCGCTTTGCTCGGTCTGGCTGAAATCTATATCCGCAGAAACATCGGCCCGCACACGATTCAATCCAACGACGGGTTCGATCAAGGCAGCGACGCGCGCGGCACTTTCGGCTTCGAATTTACGCTTCGATTCGAGCTGCGAGGTAAAGCCGCCTGATTCGCCAAGTCCCGACGGACGGTTTTTACCAGCTGCCACCAAAAGTCGTCCGGACGTGTCCATTACGGAAACGCCTGTCGGTTCGAGGCCTTCGATCGAACTCGCCACGAGACTGACGATCGCGTTTGCTCGTTCGGCCGAAAGCTCCTTGTTTTGTCTGACCCTAACTGAAACGGCAGCCTTGGCTCCCTCTTCCTTGTCTGTAAAAACGGATTCCTTCTTCGGCGTGACGATCACGCGGGCGGTTTCGATCTCGTCCATTCCCTCCAGGGTTTTTGCGAGTTCGCCTTCGATCGCGCGGCGGTAGTTTACTTGCTGTGTGAAATCAGTCGCACCAAAACTTGTTTTGTCGAAAAGCTCATAGCCGACATGTCCACCCGAGATCGCACCGTCGGCAGCCATTTGGATGCGGAGCTCGCTGACTTTATCTTGCGGAACCAGGATCGTTTTGCCGCCATCCGAGAGGGAGTACGGCACATTGGCGACCTTCAGCTTTTCCATTACCTTCCCGGCATCGTCGGAGTTGATGTCGGAGAATAGCACTGCGTAGTTCGGCTGCGAGCCGTAGTAGAAAAGTGATCCGATCAGGCCGAGCGTTCCGACGACGGCAGCAACGGTCGCGATGCGGCCCGAAGCCGACATGCGGCCCCAAATATCTTTGAACTGTGTGAGTGGTGATGCCATTTCTGTTCAAACGGTAACTAAACCGGCATTCTCATGACTTCGTCAAAAGCCCCGATCAGCTTGTTGCGGACCTGAAGTCCGAGTTGGAACTTAAGGTCGGCGGTCTGCAGTGCGATGATGGTCTTGTGCAGATCCGGTGAATCGCCAGTGACGGCTTTTGAGATCTCGTCCTCAGCACTTTTCTGGGTTTGGTCAATAGATTCGACCGCGTCCTTGATGGCCGATCCAAAACCGTCGGCACCGCCTGAGATGCCTCTTGTGCTGGTCAATCCGCCTGTTAGCGGTGTTGTTGGAGTTATATTTCCGATCTGCATTATTTTTAGGCGTCGCCGAGGTTAAGGCTGACGCGGGCCATTTCTTTTGCTGTTCCAAAAACTGTGGCGTTTGCTTCAAACGCACGTGCCGCCGACATCATGTTTACTGTCTCTTCGAGCGGATCTACGTCAGGCATATTTACGTATCCCTGAGCGTCGGCGTCCGGATTCCAGGGTTGAAATTGCCTAGTCGGCGTTTGATTCAGATCCCTGGCAATTACCTCTGATTTCACACCTTGCGGCTTCATTCTGTTTTCGAGCCCGCCTTCGGCCGAAACCTCATTCCATTTGTCGTTGACATCGATGGCAGTAAATACGACATCGCGCCGCTGATATGGTTTGCCGTCGGTCGAGCGGGTCGAATTCGCGTTGGCGAGATTGGCGGACGACGCTTCGAGCCTTTCGCGTTGAGCGGTCATACCCTGGGCGGATATTTTGAAGATCGTATAAAGAGACATAACTATTTGCCCTCGCGGATAGCAGTGCGTAGGAGTTTCAATCGTGACTGCAGCATTTTTGCTCCGAAATTAAAGCTGCTGCCCGCCTGAGCGAGGTCGGCCATTTCGCGTCCGGTGTCGACCGTGTTTCCATCGAGCCCGATCGTTGTCTGCGGCTGTTCGATCACGTTCGGCTTGCTGCTCATTCTCAGTTCGCTCTGCTGATATTTCGGCAATGCGCTCTCACGGGCGGCATCTTTCAAATATTGTTCGAAGTCGACTTCCTTAGCGATGTACCCTGGCGTGTCGGCGTTTGCGATGTTTCCGGCGATCGTCTGCGAGCGAAGGCTCTGTACGTCGAGGAATTTTTGCAGCAGGTTTGTTACATTGTCGGTGCCTAATAATTCCATGGACACACCTCCGCTTTAGGGCATTGCAAAGGGCGTGCCTCAAGAAAAACCCAAAAAAATGCTGTGTTTTCGTGAAAAAGTGATGTAACTTAGGTTTTGGTGTCGGATGCGCCTGTGACGGCTGTCATTTTGTTGACACTCGAATTCGTAGTACATTCAAAATCGGACACTGCCGATCTCGCGTTTTTCGGCGGCTCTCTATCCGCTCTGCCATGAAAGCAAAGATACTCGTAGTCGAAGACGATACACGGCTTCGCAACCTGTTGGTCGAGGCACTCACACAAGAGGGCCACAGCCTGACGGGCGCGAGTTCGGCTGAGGCGGCTATCGATATTCTGAAGACGGAAAGCTTTGACGTACTGCTCACCGATGTCAATCTGCCCGGCAAAAGCGGGCTCGAACTGCTTCCGATCTGTATCCAACTGCATCCGTTCACATACATGATCGTGATGACGGGTTACGCATCCATCGACATGGCGGTCGAGGCGATGAAGCTCGGTGCGGCCGATTTCCTACGAAAACCGATCTCGCTCAAAGACCTCGCCGGAGCGATCCAGGTGGCATTGCAGCGAATTCAAACTCCGGAGCCGATCGTTCCGTCCCGAAATGCCGTTAGCCCCGAGATAATCGCGACCTCGGTGGTCATGCTAAACGTTTTGGAGCAGGTCAACGTCATCGCTCCCTACAAGATCAACGTCCTCGTGACCGGTGAGACCGGCACAGGAAAAGAACTGATCGCCAAGGCTATCCACAATTCCAGCGACCGCTCGAAGAGTAATTTCATTGCAATGAATTGTGCCGCGATACCGGAACAGCTCCTCGAGGACGAACTTTTCGGCCACGTCAAAGGCGCGTTCACAGGTGCGCAGACCGACCGCAAGGGCCGATTCGAACAGGCTGATGGCGGAACGCTTTTCATGGACGAGATCGGCGATATGAATCTCGCCCTGCAGGCGAAACTGCTTCGAATACTGCAGGAAAGTGAGTTTGAGCGACTGGGTTCATCGAAAACGATAAAGGTTGACGTTCGCGTCATTGCCGCCACGAGTGCGGACCTTGAGAGCAAGATCGCCGACGGGTCGTTCAGAGCCGATCTGTATCATCGTTTGAATGTCGTACATTTGAGTGTGCCCGCGCTTCGTGAGCGGCCGGATGACATTCTGCCAATTGCTCAGGGATTGCTTGACCGGTTTTGTAAGACTACTGGCCTGCCGCCAAAGCGGATCGCTGACGAGGCATATCATTCGCTGATCTCGTACAGCTTCCCCGGCAACGTCCGCCAATTGCAAAATGCCATGGAGCGGGCCGCAGTCTTTTCCGGAATGGGAACCGAAGTAAAGATCGAGCACCTGCCCGAGGAGATCCGCAATCAAACGAGCCTCTTCCAGGTTAGCCTCGGCGCGAGCTACGTTCCGCGATCCATTCCGGACGAAGGCATTGATTTTTCAGAGGTCGTCTCGCAGATCGAACGCGACCTACTGCTCCAAACCCTCGACAAGACCGGCGGCAATAAAATGCAAGCCGCCAAACTCCTCAACATGAAGCGCACAACGCTGGTCGAGAAAATTAAACGACTAAATATCGATACAGGGCCGGACGACGAAACGGCTGTGTCTTGAGATCGGAGACAGAAACGGCGGCGGCAATGAAAGCTGCCGTTTAAATTATCGCGTGATTTTGTACGTTATTTGTGCTATTTATGAAACTTTGTTGCATATTTTCCGTAATAGATCATCGTGCGATGGTTCTTTGAAAATTTATACTGCGTCAACGGCTAAAGCGTCACTGGAGCTGTAACAATTTGTAATACAAAATGAATACAAATTGTTACAGGTTCTCCGCAAAATGAATTTTTGAGGAGAACCTGTATTTGAATAACCTGTATAAGGTCAATAAGTTACGAGCTTTTTGTATATTCAGATCATCACAAAGTGCGCGCGTCGAGGTAGTGGGACATGGGACAAGCGGTTTCGTGCGTCACTGAAAACGTGTCTAGAAATTTCGGCTGTAGGATAGTCCTCGCGTGTTTTCTTTGAGATAAGCGTTGCTGCCGGCGTGGCCTTTGTTGAGGGCTTTGAGGCCTTCGGTGGCTTCGGCGCGGCTGGCGGTGAGCAGTGATCTTGTTTTCTGGTCCTGGACGAGGGTCGAGTTGGCGAGTTCGACGACACGGTTGGTTATGTCGAACTGGCTGACGTTCTCACCGGCGGCTTCGAGATTGCCGCGGAGTTCGCTGATCTGGCGATGGTATGTTTCGAGGCGTTTGCCGATGGCGGCGCGTTCAGAGACGATGTCCCAGATCTTGAGGAACTTGCCTTCCTGGGCAGCGATCGTTTCTTCGCGAGCGAGAGCAAGTAGCTGTTCGAGGTCGGTGCACTGGGCTCCGAGCAGTTCGATGAGGGATTCCGAATTGTTCTTGACCTTGTCTAACGTTGCCATACTAACCTCTGAAAAGGGCATATCTTTTACCTGCCGGCCCGTGCAGGCGAATCGTTATCCAACCATTGCAAAACGCTCGGTCGGTCGCGGTGCGTACTGCGGAGCGGGTGCGATGCTTCTTCCGGCATTTACCTGCCACGCGTCGCGAACGGGAACAAGCAGATCGCCTGCCTTTCGCATCATTGCGGCGTCGGTTTTGGCACTTGCCTTGAGGACCATTGCCGTGATGCTGCGGTAAAGGTTGTCGAGGTTTACCGCGACGTCCTGTCCTTTTTCAAAATCGAGTATCGACTGCAAATACGTCAAAATGTCGAGTGCCCGACGCGAATGCTCGCTCTTTGCCGCCATATCTCCGGCTTCGATATCGATCGCTGTCAGGTTAAGAAACTTGATAGCTCCGTCATAGAGCATAACCACCTGGCGGATCGGATCGGTTTCGGTATTTGCCTGTCGGCCGTAACTTGAGATGCCTTTTGGTTTAGCGTACATGGTGTTTTGGTCGTTCTCTTGAACGCAAATCACTTATCGGCACGCGGCTGGAAACCTTTAGCCCTTAATCAGTTACGAGTTCTTATTCGCATTATTCAGCGAAGTCATGATATTGGTCAAAGCCGTTCCCTGGCTGTTCAACTGGCCGATCGCGGCGTCAGTGACCGAAAACTGCTTGGTCAGCGTTGCCTTGAGCGACTGCAGAGCTTCGAGCCGGTCGGCGATCCGTTTATTTAGGCTCGTGACAGACGACTGATAGCCGGTGATCGCGTTTTGAACACTGCCGGTGATGCTGTCGCTGAGGCTCTTGGAAACGGTCGTGAATTTTTCAAACAGGCCCTGCTGTGCGTCAGCCGCACCATAGAGCAAAGCCTTTACGTCGTCGGGATTGTCCTTAAGCTTTTGGTTGAAAATGGTCGAATCGAGCGAAAGCTTGCCGTCGGCATCTTTCGTGATACCGAGATCGGTCAGTCCGGTAAACGTTCCGCCGTTGTCGAGCGACAACGCACCTGACGCATCGCGAAGCTGCCGCTGAACGTTCCGAAGCGTGGAATCACCCGCGAGAACACCCGTCGGACGGTCCTTGGAATCTTTTTTATACTGGGTCGCGATCGCGTCCTGGATCGTGTTGTATGCTCCGATGAACGCTCGAAGCTTGTTTTCGATATCGGTCGACTGGGTAACGTTGACGCCGGTCGAACCTGTTTTTTTGAGATTGAGCGTGACGCCTGAAACGGCGTCGGAAACGGTGTTGGTCGAGCGTGTTATCGTGAGGCCGCTGATCGTTAATGACGCATCAAGCTTTGCAACGTCGCCGTCGGGCGGGTTGAGCGAGCGAATATTAAGATCAGTGAGCGTGCCGGTCGCTGTGGTCTCGACCAGTTCCACACGGCCGACAGCACCGGTATCTTTTGAGCTGAGAACGAGCTGATTGCCGGCTCCATCGCCGTTGACATCGACAATATTTGCGGTCACGCCGGCGTTCGCCGCGTTGATCGCATCGCGAAGCCCCTCGAGCGTGTTGTTCTGCGAGTCGATCGTTATCGCCGTTCCGGTCGCGGCTCCGCCTTTGCGAAGCTCAAATGTTGCGGTGGTCGCGGCCCCGGCGAGTACGGCGGCCGTCTTGGATGTATAGGATCTCGATGATTGGGCCAGGTTTGAAGCCAGACGGTTGACCGTTACGTCAAAACTGCCGATACTTGCAGTCGAGCTGGCCGCGACCGAAAGGATCGAGCCATCAGTACTGTTGGCACTGCGGCCGGTACCGAGATCGCGGCTGGTAAGGCCCTCGGACGCGGTCGTTAAAGCGGCGAGTGCCGTATTGAGCTGTTTTAGAGACTCAATACGGCTGTTAAAGTCGCTGACCTTTGTCTGCATCTGCGTCACGGGACGCGTTCGCTGATCGAGGATCGCATCCCTGATCACGCTGAAATCGATACCGCTGCCGACGCCGCTAAAACTCGTGGTTGCCATAATCTTGAACAGTTACTTCTGGATGTTTAGAAAAACGCCCTGAAGCTTCATAAAATTTGCCGCGAGACTGAGGGAAACCTCGGTCGGGAACTGCCGTATGGCATCGCCCGTTTTTTGGTCGATCATCTCGACGACGATCCGTTTGGTAGCATCGTCCCGGCTGAACTTGAGCGAAATATTGTGTTCGCTAAGTGCTGCTTTCAATTTTGCAAGTTCCGGCGTATTGATGCCGGATTCAACTTGCTTTGGTTCGGGTGCCTTTTCTGCTTTTACTTTTGGGACCGGCACGATATCGTTTGGCACCCTGATATCGCCGGTAACATGTATAGAACTCGTTTGCATAGCTCGCCTCCTTATTTCAGGCCCCAGCTAAAATGTCCGAAGGCGAAGATTCATCACCATATCTTCGCCCTCGGACTTCGCATATCTCACCTACTCAAAAATCTATTTGGGGCGTGGAGTGGGAGATCCTCGCTTACCAACCTCAATTATCTGAGCAATGAGAGAAGAGCCTGGCTCGACTGGTTGGCCTGAGCAAGAGCGGCAACGCCGGCCTGCTGCAGGGTCGATAGTCTGGCCATGTTCGAAGCTTCAGCAGCGACGTCAGCGTCGCGGATCGAAGATTCAGCAGCCTGGAAGTTAACGATCTGCGTCGAAGCAAGGTCGATAGCCTGTTCCAGGTTGTTCTGTCCCGCACCGACTTTACCCTGAACGTCACCAAGAGCAGCGATAGCTGACTTGATAGCGGCAAGAGCGGTCTTTGCACCAGCTTCACCACCGGTCAAGGTGCCAGCCGTAGCGAGGGTTGGATTCTGCGAAGTGATGTTGTTGTTTGCACCTGCGGTAGCGTCATTCGAAACAGCTACGGTAAATGCTTTCAACGACACGAACTGCACTTCTGATCCATCCGCTTTCGACTGGATCGCGAAAACGCCGGCTGCGCGGAGATCGGTATTACCGTTGACCGCCGTTACCAGGTTGCCTGCACCAGTTGCTGCAGTGGTCGAAGTTGTGAACGAAACGCTCTTCGCCGTGTCAGGGTAGCCGATCTCTTCACCGGTGAAGCTGACAGACTGTGAACCAGCCGCGGTAGCTGCTGCAACGGTCTTCGTAACCTTGCTGGCTGCACCGGTTACAGAGATGTCACCAGCTGCCGAAGCGATGCTGGTCTGGCCTGCACCAGCGGCGAGGCTGGACGAAACTGCGAAGAAGCTGGCCGACGACAATACGAGCTTGCCGGTCGAATCCAATGAAGCCGAGATGCCGTTTGCCTGTGCATTTGCATCGTTGTTGATCGTATCAAGCACGTTCGACGCCGAAACGCCGCCCGAGAGAGCGATCGTGAAGTTGCCGAGCTGGCCGCTCGATCCGACGGTCCTGAAGGTCAGGGTTTCGTTTGCGGTCAAGCCCGAAGCGATGCTGTTAGCACCCGTCACGTTACCGGTTCCGGTACCGATGTTCAGGTTGTTCAGATCAAGTCCGGTCTTGTCGACGCGGCTGCTCGAAAGATCGATAGCAACACTGTTACCGGCTGCGTTTGCGTTTGCTCCGCCGCCGATGAACACGTTGATCGCTTTGTTGAAGCGGCCTTCGTCCGTACCAGTTGCACCGCCGAGGCCGATGTTCTGTGCCTGACGATCGATTTCGTTAAATACCTTGCCGAGCTCAGCCTGCAGGGTGTTGCGGTCACCGTTGAAGGTTCCCGAAGCCGACTGCGAAGCCAGCGAAGCGGCACGATCGAGAAGATTCGAGATCGTGTTCAAACCGCCGTCGATGATCTGCAGTGTTGAAAGACCGTCGTTAGCATTACGTACGCCCTGTGAAAGGACAGCACTGTCGCTGCGGAAGGTGTTAGCAATTGCCAAACCGGCTGCGTCATCGCCCGATTTGTTGATACGAAGACCTGACGACAGACGCTGAAGTGTTTTGTTCAGGCTGGTGCTGGTCGACTGCAGGCGATACTGTGAGCCTGATGACGCGGTGTTATTTACGAGTGAAAAATTTGCCATTTTAGTTTTGTTCCTCCGTGAACATTGTGTGACCGCCGCATCCGTGCATTGGTCATCCGTTAGTTAATTTAGAATAGGATCGAACCGCCGTTTGCGATTCGCACATAGGCTTATCGGAAGAATATTTTTTTACTTTAGGCCTCCACCGTAAATTTTTTAAATTTGTTTAACGTGCCAGAATCACCACATCTACACGACGATTTTGCGCACGCCCCTCTGGCGTCGCATTGTCTGCAACCGGCTGAAAACCGCCATATCCGGCGGCCGAAAGCCTCGATGGCTCGATGCCTTTTTCGGTTAAACGCATCAGCACGCTCGCGGCCCGTGCCGTCGAGAGTTCCCAGTTGGATGGGTACTTTGCATTCGAGATCGGCGTCGAGTCAGTATGGCCCTCGATGCGGATATTTGCCGATTCGGCTTTCACCGATTCCGCGATGGTCGCGATAACACCGTCAGCCTGCGTGTCGATCACGGCTTCACCGGGAGCGAAGAAACCTGCTTCGGAGAGCGAAATGACGAGGCCGTCCTTTGTCTGACGCATCTTTGTTTTCTGCATCAGAACGGGATTTGCCATCAGGGCTTCTTCAAATTTGGCACGGTCGGTTTTTTCGGTCTCGTTGCCGGGCAAGATCCCGCTGCCGCCGCTGCTCATGTTCGAAAAGCCTTCGACGATCTGTTTCGCACGCTCCTTGTCACTCGCAGCGTACATCACTATAAAGAACGCCAGCAAAAGCGTCATCAGATCGGCGTAGGAAACCAGCCAACGATCGCGGTTGCGGTGATCGTGTTCGTCAAATGTTCGGGAAAAGCGGTTTCTCATTTAGGAAGATTGAACTGGCTCATGATCGCCTGCGGCGTCTCGTTACCGACAAGGGCAAGGATGACCGATGACAATTGCTCGCGGCGTGCCATACGCGATTCGTGGCGTTCGCGAAGGCGGGCGGCGAGCGGGAAAAAGATCAGATTCGCAAGGCTCAAGCCGTAAATGGTCGCGACGAAAGCGGTCGCAATACCGACGCCGAGCAATTCCGGCTTATCCAGAACGCGAAGCACGCTGATGAGCCCCAAAACCGCACCGAGAATTCCAAATGTCGGAGCAAATCCGCCCGCAGCGTCCATTGTTGCGGTATCGTGCATTCCTTCGTCGTATTCGAGGGCGAGGCGGCGTTTGAGGACCTCTTCGACCTGTTCGCGTTTGACGCGGTCGGCAACGAGCGTCAGGCCTTGAGCGACGAGCACATCGCCGCTGGCCTCGGCGTAATCTTCGTAGGCTTTGACGCCGTTCTTATTTGCGGAACGCGAGAGCCACGCGAGCTTGGCGATCTCGATGTTGTGGTTCTTGTCTTCGTCGTCGCGATGGCGAAGCTCCCAAACGGCTTTGAGCGCGCTCATGATACCGCTCAAACCGCGGCGAACGATCACCGCACCTAGCGTTCCGCCGCAAACGATGAGAGCCGCAGACGGATGCCAGAGGACGCTGATATTCAGGTTCTCATTCCACGCACCGCCGATGATCGCCAATGCACCAACCGCTATTCCAAGCCAGATCGTCCAATCAAATCGCTTCATTTTCTTTATTCTTACGTACCATCTGTGAGAGATTTCCGAGTGCAATATTTTCGAGATCGTCCGTCGCAGCCTCGGCCGCACGGTTCGCTTCCTGGATCTCGGCAAAAACTTCGTACCGGTGAACCGACGTCTCGCCGGGAGCCGAAATGCCGAGCCTGACGCCATCGCCGCTGATCCCGAGGACGTCGACGACGACCTCGTTCCCGATCACGATCTTTTGGCCGCTGCGGCGGGATAGAACTAGCATGATTGATCCTGCATCAGCGATTCGGCAAACTGGTATTTGCTGTCGCTCAAAATTAGCTGGGCACCGGCGTGCGTTTCGTTATTGATCACCAGCGGCGCACGCAGATTGATCGTCGTCTTGTGCCAATCGGACGAGATCTTAACGATCGCAAGCGTCTGCACGTCTTTACCCGCGACCTGCTCAGCCGGAAATGGCTCGTAGCCGTCGAAAACGACGTTCGGGTCAACCACGACGAACCGCGTCTTTTCGCTCTCGACCGACGCGAGCCAGCAAAAAGGCTCGAATTCATCCATCGGCACGAGAACCGCACGGCGCATCTCGGGCATTCCGATCAGGCCCTCGGCAAAGGTAATGATATTTTTCTCATCGTAGGGAACTTGCTTTCCCTTTATGGTGATGACAGACATATGTTTATTGGCCTTTAGCCCAGGTAATCAAAAAGCGAACGGCGGCCGCGGCCTGCTAACTGAAGCGTCGCTTCGAGCGAGCGTTCGGCATCAGCCACACCAAGTGCAGCCTCGGCGAAATCGACCGATTCAATATCCGAAGCCCTCATATCGAGCGACAGGAAATTGCTCTTTAGCGTGTCGGCGGCTATATCAGTAGCGTTCATATTCGCCCCGATGATCGCACGCGCGGTGTTGGCCTGATCGTTATAGACCGTCATCCGCGCACTCGTCGCTTCGAGCGTGGCCCGGTCAGCGACCGGATCTCCGGTTCCGCGAAGTGCAGCGATGGCATTCGTCAGGTCCGTAAAGATCGTTGATGTCGCGTCGCTAAAAACTGTATCAGCCGTGACGCCGACTGCGATAGCAGTTGAACCGGGCTCGATCTGGATGTACTGAGCTGAGGTCGGATTCGGCGAGGCAACAGCCGTCGTAGGATCGAACGGAGCCTCATTCTGTCGAATGCCGCCGAAGAGATATTCACCGTTATTGGCGGTGTTTGCAGTCGCCAGAATACGGCCACGCAAGGATTCAAGCTCGGTCGCGAGAGCATTCTTTGCGACCTGCGTCGACGTGTCGCTAAGTCCCTGCGTAATGAGTGTACGGACGCGATCCAATGTGTTTCCGTATGTGTTCAGAGCGTCGTCAGCAGCAACGAGTTTTTGATTCGCTGCCTGATTGCTCCGCTGAAACTGCGCGATCTCGGTCTGCGATGTACGCAGATTGAGGACCATTTCCATTCCCGACGGATCGTCGGACGCGCGGTTGATGCGTTTGCCGCTCGTGAGCTGTTCCTGGAGCATGCCGAGGCGGCTTCGCTGGGAATTGATCCGCGAGCTGAGATTTGAGGAGGTTGTGCTGTCTGAGACTCTGAAATTCATGGTTTTACACCGTTATTATTACTGCGCGAGAGAAAGGATCATCTGCGTCATCTCGTCAGCGATCTTGATAAATCGCGAAGCCGCTTCGAATGCTTTTTGATACTGCAGGAGGTTGATCGCCTCTTCGTCAAGCGAAACGCCCGAGACAGCGTCTCGCTGAGCGGTCGCCTGAGAAAGGATCGCCGCCTGCGTTTGGAGATTGTTGTCAGCAGTAGCGACGCGTTCGCCGGCGTCCGAGATCATCGAGCCGAATATCGAGCTGATCGAACCGGTCCGCGTTCCGGCCGTTGTATTTTGATCCGTCAGCAAATTAGCGATCTGACCCGCGATCGTTCCGGTTTGGCCGGGCTGCGTCACGGGCGATGCCACGATCAGCCGCGGATTGCCGGTGATGGCTGCGTTGACTGAAATGTTAGCTGCCGTGACGGCTGGCGTGTCGTTGAAGAAATTAACCCCCGCGTTTCCATCGAGGTCAGTTCCCGACGTGTGCAGCGTGTTGACTCGCGAGACAACGGCGGCGGCGAGACTGTCGAGGTCGCCCAACTGCTTTGTCACCTCGGTGATCGCATTCTGATAACCGGCGATCGAACCGTCGGTGAAAACCGCCGGCTGCCCGTCGAGCGTTATCGCGGCTAAACCAAGCGGCGGCGTGTCGGTTACTTCAAGCTTGCTCGATGTGTCGCCCAGAACGAGGGCACGGCCGTCCGGCAAAGTCATTGATATCGTGCCGTCGTTGTTGTCCGTGCTGCGGGCACCCGTCAGTTCGGCGAGTTTATTGACCGCGACGTCGCGCTGATCGCGAAAGCTCGATGCTTCGACGCCGGTTGCCTCGACCGAGCGGATCTTATCGTTCAGGTCGGCGATCTGAGTTGAGAGCGAATTTGCTTGATCAACAGTCGAGCGAAGCTGCTGATCGGTCGTCTTGCGGATATCGTCAAGCCTCTGCGATGTCGTGTGAAATGCGTTTGCGAGAGCAGCACCACGCTGGCCGACTAGCGATCGAAGTGCGACCGAATTAGGATTTGCCTCGAGATCGCGAAAAGCTCCGAAATACGCATTGATCGAGCTCTGCAAACCGCCGCTTTCACTGCCCTGCAAGGCCGTTTCGACCGGAGCGAGCGAGTCGCGTTCGGCGGTCAGGCGGCCGGCGATGCCGGTTTCGGTTTGGATCCTGGATTGAATAAAAATATCGCGAAACGAATGGACACCGGCGATCGAAACGCCGGTTCCCATTGTTAAACCGTGAGCGCCTTGATACGCGGATTCGACGAGTTCGACGCGGCGGCGTGTGTAGCCAGGCGTGTTGACGTTGGCGATATTCTGCCCGGTGACCTCGATGCCAAGCTGATTGGCGTTGAGGGCACGGCGGCCGATCTCGAATGCAGAAAAATTAATGCTCATACAGTTGCTCCCCGGCCGTATTTCAATACCGGAGCACGATAGGTCGACGGCGGAACGCCGCACATCTGGATCGACGCAGCGGCAAATGACGAACCGCCAAGCGCGAGGCTCGCGGCGCGTCCGGCGACCTTCTGATAGCCGCGAGCGGCTTCGAGAAGCTTATTCGCCTCGGTCTCAAATGCTTCGCGGGCGGCCTTATCGAGCGGCTGCGGTTCGGACTGGTCGGCGCGAAACTTGCCAAAATCAGTGAGCGCAGACGTGATCTCGAGCAGCCTTGCCCGCATACGAAACATTTCTGTTTCGCCGGTGCGGGAAAGCGACTCGATCGCCGTTGGTTCGCTGCGGGTCAATGCCGCGATCAGATGTGTGGTTAACGATTGAAGGCTGGTGTAGGCGGCCGATTGTTCGGCCATCAGATCGGCGATCTTTCGTATCAGGTCATCTTGCATGTGAGTTTACTGCTCCCAAGAACAAGAGATCCGCTACGTCGATGCCGAAGGTGAGATATTTACTCCCTTTTTAGTCGATGTATGGGATCAGTCGTTCTTTAGAATTGCGTCGGCGATATCAGACGCTTCCGGGTTGTACGACCCGGCAGCGACCAGTTCCTTGAGAGCATCTACGCGGGCCTGCCGAACGTCCGGCATAGCTTTCAGCTGATCGACGAGGCGTCCGACTTCGGATGCACGGCCGGAAATATCCAGCTTGTCCTCGCTGATAGGCGCTCTTTTCTCTATGTTCAGGCCGGTATCAACCGCGCTGCCTTTAACATCGCGTTGAAGCTCCGCCCGAATCGGGTCTGGGCCGCTCAATCTATTTATGTTTATCTTTCCCATCATCGTTTTCTCTCGAAAAAAGGTTTCCCAATACCTGCCTTTCGGCAATCTATTCTAAACCTTTAGTCAAAATATTGAGCGGATTCAAAACTTGACCGTTCTCACGTATCTCAAAATGCACGTGCGGACCGGTAGATTTCCCCGTTGACCCTGATAACGCAACAACTTGCCCGGCCGAAACTGCGTCGCCCTCCTTGACGAGCAGTTTGTTGAGGTGGCCATAACGCGTCTCGCGTCCGTCCGGATGTTTGACCACCAACAGATTTCCATAGCCGCCAGACCAGCCGGCGAAACTTACGACGCCCTCGGCAGCGGCTCCCACGTTCGTATTCGGAGCAACGGCGAGATCGAGCCCGGCGTGAAACTTCCTCGTGCGATCGATCGGATGAATGCGGCTGCCCATATCCGAGGTCAATCGGCCGTTGACCGGATAGTGATAATCGAGCGGCCCTGAGACCGTTCTTGATTCAGGTGCGGCCGACACGGGTTTTGCTTCATTGACCCCCGAATCCAGGGTGACCGGAGCGTTCGGCGCGAGCCGCGAGCGGGTCGTGTTGACAACTCGTCCGTCGAGAACGAGATTTCTCATCGATTCTTCCAGGCCCTCGGACCTCGCCGATTCCTCGAAAGTCGAGATCACCTGCGCGTCGTTCGGATCACCCGCAAACTCAAGTCTCTCGATCGGCTGGGCTTTTGCGGACCGGTTGATCGACGGGAAGCCTTTGGTTGAGACAGCTTCGCTCTTGATGTCCTTAACTGCCGAGATCGCGTTCTGAAAACCCTTTTGGCTGGCGGCGATCTTCGCGGGTTCAACGCCCCATTGCTTCATGAGGACATTCGCGAGGCCTATTCCGCCTGCTTCCGAGATCGATTTTGCGATCTGTTCGGAAAAGAGCTGCTTGCTCATATCGGTGCCGCCATCGCTGCCGAAAAGCGGTTCATCATCACCATCGGAGCTTTCGTAGGCGGTCTTGTTCATCGTCGCGGTAAGCTGGGTAAGCAGTAATGTCTCAAAATCGACAGCCACTTTGCGCAGTTGTTCCGGAGTTGCCTTTTCCAACTCCTTACGCATGGTTGTGACTTGTTCGATGGCTGAAATGTTCATTCTAATTACTGCAGTTCGAGCTCTGCGTTCATCGCCCCGGCGGATTTGATCGCCTGTAAAATACTGATAATGTCACGTGCTGAGACGCCGACCGACCTCAATCCGCGAACGACCTCATCGACCGTCGCTCCGTCGGGCAGGATCACCGATTCCGGCTTTTTGTCCTTGACCTCGATCGAGGTATTCGGCACAACAAAGGTCTGGCCGCCCGGTGAAAGCGGCCCGGGCTGTGAAACGTCGTATTCCGTGCCGATCTTGACCGAAACGCCGCCCTGCGAGATCGCGACCGATGCGATCTTTACTTCGCTGCCCATAACGATCGTGCCGGTGCGTTCGTTGATCACGATCTTCGCGATCTTGTCGGGCCGCAGGCTGAGGCTTTCGAGTTCGGCGATAAAGCGGACGCGGTTATTGCTGTATGTGTCCGGAACGATGACGTCGATGTTACGTCCGTCGAGAGCGTGAGCGGTCCCGGGGCCGAATTTCATGTTGATGACATCGTTCAGCCGCGAAGCGGTCGAGAAATCTTCATTCCGCAGAACCATCGTGAGCTGGTTGTTCGTTGCGAGATCGGTCGGGACGGCACGTTCGACGTTTGCTCCGTTCGGGACGCGGCCGACAGTTGGGTGATTGATCTCGACCGAGTTTCCCTGGTTTCCTGCCGAAATTCCGCCGATCGAGATCGAGCCCTGAGCAATGGCGTAGACCTGTCCGTCTAAGCCCTTGAGCGATGTAAGTATCAGCGTTCCGCCCTGGAGGCTTTTTGCGTCGCCGATCGAGGAAACGGTCGCGTCGATCCTCGAACCGGGCCGTGCGAACGGCGGCAGCGTGGCCGTGACCAGCACCGTCGCGATATTCTCGGGTTTCAATCCGGCAGCATTTGTCGAAATGCCCATGCGTTCGAGCAGGTTCTGAAGCGTCTGGCGGGCGTAGATATTTTGCTGTACGCGGTCACCGGTACGGTTGAGTCCGACGACGAGGCCGTAGCCGATCAGCTGGTTCGACCGCACGCCCTCGATGTCCGCCAAATCCTTGACGCGGATATTCATCCCGCCGTCTGTATTCTGACAGTAAACGGCCAGCGGCGAAACCGCGAAAAGGATCGCGGCGACGCCATAAAGCCAATGTTTTGTTATACTTCTAACCATTTTTATCGAACCTAGAACGGGTTGATCTTGTCAAACAAACGCCACAGCCAACCCGGCCCATTATCTGCAGATGCAATTCCCTTGCCATTGAATTCGACACGCAGATCACCGACAAGCGTGGTCGGTATCGAGTTGTCATTTCCGAGGTCGTTTTGGCGAACAATGCCCGTTACCGCGAGCTGTTCGGTCTCCTTATTTATCTTGACCATCTTGACCGCCTCGATGCGTAGATCGCCATTCGGCAGCACTTCGAGAACGCGGGCGGTGATTCGGGAACGAACCGTGCTCGTCCGCCCGGTCGAGCCTTTGCCTTCGAATTGGCGTTGCCCAAGCTCGCCCATCACCGGTGCGACGACCGCGGCTCCATTGATCGGAAGGCCGGCAACCAGTGGTACGAGGCCGCCGAGATTTCCGGAATCGCGATCGCGCTTGGCGTTCGAGGTGACGTTCGCGGTGCTTGTTTCAACGACATCGATGAACACGAGATCGCCGGTCTGACGCGCCTTAAAATCACGGAGCAGATTCGCATTGACCGAGCTGTCGGTAAAAAGCGAGCCGTTCGTCGGTTTCGGCGGATGCACGACGACGATCTGCGGCGGGTGTTCGTCCACCTGAACAACTGTCAGTTTCGGCTGGCCTTTCGGACCCGTCTTTTTCTTTTGTGCGCTTGCGGTGACGGACACCGCGGCTACCAACAATGCGATCGTTAATATCTTGTACTTCATATATTTAGAACCTGACGCGAACCAGGCCTTCATCGACGACGTAGGCCTGCAAGGTGTTTTTTGATTGCTTGTTAACAACGGTGATGCGGTCGCCGATCCTTCCATTTGCACTCGCTTCACCAGTTGCTACTATCTTGATCCGACCCGCTCCGGCTTCGATCCGGACGGTATCACCGAGCTTTACGACGATCGCAGCGGCGAACGAATCCGTACTCAACGGCCTGCCCGCCTCGAGCGGCTTGATCATCTGAACGCCGCGTAAAACTGCGGGATCTCGCAGGTAGCTCGTGATCGGCTTTTCCAAACGGACCTTTGCTAATTTGACATCGCCGGGAGCGAGCCGTTTGTCGATCGGCAGGTCGTTTGCGGCGACAAGAACCTCAGAAAATACGGCGATCTCAGCGGTTGCCGAAAAGGTCCGCACGATCTTCCCATCGATGCGAACCTCGACGGGAACCTGGAATTTCTCGAACAGGCTCCGTACGCCGGAGATCGTCGCCTTGATATCTATCTCGCCCGTCGGAACGGCGAGATCTGTGGGAACGTCGATATTCAGGATCTGGGTTGAAACTTTGGGATCGTTGTACCGGCTCTGAATGGCTTTCTCGACGGCCTCGCGGATCTGGAGAGCGGGAACGTTCTGCGAAGCTCGCTTGACCAGGATCCTTGCCGGAGTTTCGAGCAAAACATCGTCGTTGAATCCGGCGGCCTTTATCGCAAGCTCGATCTGCGGTCGCTGTAGTTCGCGAGCGGCCCCGATACCCGGAGCGTAACCGAGCGTGATGCCTTTGAGCCGGTCGCTTCGTGTCTGATCAGCATTGATCCGCGCGATCATGCCGAGCTCGACGATGTCGGAATTAACCGTCGATTCACTAGCGACCTTGATCAGATCTCGCGATTGACCGCTCGCGGAAAAGCAGCACAGCAACGCAACCGCCGCCGCGAGGCTGAAATTCTTAATGCTCGCTGTCGCTGCTTTCATAACGGCTCCTCCGTATCAAAGAACTAGTTCACCGCCTGATTGATCGTGCCAAGCATACGGTCAGCGGTCGTGATGACCTTTGAATTCGTCTCGTAAACGCGTTGCGCCGAGATCATGTTTACCAACTCTTCGACAACGCTGACATTTGAGCCTTCAACATATCCCTGTTCGATCGCGCCGATGCCATTTGCATTCGCGTTTCCGACAGTTGCCTGGCCTGACGCGCCGGTTGCCTTGAACAAATTGCTGCCCATGGCTTCGAGACCGGCCGGATTAGCAAAAATGGCGAGCTGGATCTGCCCGATGGTTTGCGCATTTGCCTGGCCGGACGTCGTGGTAGAAACCGTACCGTCCTTTCCAATGAAGATCGACGTATTTTCGGTCGGAATCGTTATCGATGGCTCGAGCGTATCGCCCTGTGCCGTTACGATCTGTCCCTGTTCGTTCAAATGGAAGTTACCGGAACGCGTGTATGCGATCTCGCCATTCTGCTGCCGGATCTGGAAAAAACCGCTTCCGCTGATCAGCATGTCGAGCTTCCCCTCGGTTTGCTTTGCGTCGCCCTGGGTAAATATCTTCTCACTGGCGATCGACCGCGCACCCATTCCGATCTGAAGGCCAACCGGTAGAGGTGTTGAGGCGTTCGCGGCGGCGCCTGCGCTTCTCATGTTCTGATACATCAGATCCTGAAATTCGAGACGCGTTCGCTTGAATCCTGTGGTCGAGGCGTTGGCAAGGTTATTGGCGATGTTGTCGACGTTCTGCTGCTGAACCTGCATTCCGGTCGCAGCGGTCAAAAGTGCTCTGTTTGGCATAAATTACTCCTATTGTGATAGAACCGGTAGCTCCTCGGCTCCGGCCGTGTCGCTTACAGCTTGCCGATCTCGCCTGAGATCTTTCGGCCCATATCGTTGACCAGCAAGGTAAGAGATTTTTGCAGCGATTCGAACTCGCGGTTGTTATTTATCATCGAGACCATTTCGGTCACGCTGTTGATATTCGATCCTTCGAGTGAACCCTGGATGACTTTCGAGTCGGTCGCGTCCTGCGGAGCCTCGGCTCCGGTGAGCGTGAACATCGAATCGCCGTCCTTCATCAGAGCCGCAGCGGGATTGTTAAAGCGGACGAGCTTCAGCGTATCGATATCCTTGCCGCCGGCGGACATGACGCCGCGTTTGCCGATCGATATCTGGCTGTCGCGTGGGACAGTGATCGGGCCTTTTTCGCCGACCATCAAGTCGCCATTCTTGTTGACGAGCTGGCCGCTGTCATTCACGGTCATGTTCCCAGCCCGCGTGTAACGAACACCGCGAGGCGTCTGGATCTGAAGGAAGGCATCGCCCTCGATCGCAACATCGAGCCCGCGGCCCGTCTGCTGCATCGAGCCGACCGAGAAATCCGTGCTGTTCGCGGCCGACGCTCCTGCCACCAAAAGCTGACGGTCGCCCGTACCTTTCTTCTCAGCCTCGAACGTGCTGTAGATCATTCGCTGGGCCTTGAATCCGGCGGTCGACGCGTTTGCGATATTGTTTGCCTGCGTTTCGAGCGTATTTTGCCGTGCCCGCATTCCGAGGAATATTGAGTAGAGTCCGTAGTTCATGTGTTTTACCTCCCGCTCCGTGCGGCCTGGTCGAGACTGAGGATCAATTCGACCTCGCCGGGCATCATCCCGATCGTCGAAGCGATCGCTTCCGGGCTTTGTCCACGCGATGCGAGCGTGACGACGCGGTGGCGACGTTCCGTGATGTTGAGTTTTGGAGCCTCGGACGAATCGTCGATCACTTCTTCCGCCGCCAATTTCGGCTGACGGATCCGTGTATCGAGCCAGACGAGACGACGCGACATTTCAGAAACGTGTTCCGCATTGACGTCAATGGTTTCTTTTAATCTCTTGACCGTCGCCTGCAACTCCTCGATCTGTTCCTGATCCGAAAGGATAAGGCGACGCGATTTTCGCTGCTTGATGAGAGCGACTAGTGTCGTCAGCAGGCAAAGCACCGCGACCGCAGCGGCGGCAAGCATGATCTGTTGTTCGAGCGGTAAGCTATTGAGGTTCAGGTTCATTCCGCCACCTCGCCTGTTTCTTCCTGATCGGCGATGGGCTCTTCGGCTGGTTCGTCTGCCAAAGTCCCGGCAGGTGCTCCGAACTGTTCCGGAGCGGGCATCGGCGTCGGCTCGGACATTATCTTTCGTGAACGATCCTCTTCAGAACCGATATCCGTGATGCGCACGCCGTAATAACCGTCGATCACGACTACCTCGCCGTGTGCGAACGGTGAATCGTTGACGAGCAGTTCGACCGGCTCATCGACCGTGCGGTTAAGTTCGATCATCGAACCGACGCCGAAACGCACAACATCTCGCAGCGGCATTTGCGTCTTGCCGAAGCGAACGGTCACGTTCATCTCGACATCGTAGAGGCGTTCAAAATTTACAGGTGTTACTTGCTGTTGCATACTTCCTACTTCCTATCAGCCGTTGACGTGGCTCTCATAATCGCCGGTGATCTGCACCACGAGCTTTCCGTCGAGCGAGCCGAGACGGCCCACAAATTTGTTCGAATCCGCCACACAGATGTTGATCGGACGATCGACGCTGTGGTTCGTTCTCAAAACGTCACCAACCGACAAACTCATCAGGTCCGAGACAGCCGACGAAACCTTTTCGAGATCGGACGTGACGGCAAAATTGATCGTCGAGACCTTTTTGAGCAGTGAATTCGTAGCTTCGGGCGAGGTTGGAACACCGGACGAGTAGGCGTTCATGGTCGCTTTCTTGATAACCGGCTCCAGCAGTTCGACCGGCAGACAAATGCTCATCAAGCCTTTCGCATCGCCGATCTGGACCTGATAAACGATCGTCACGACGATCCCATTCGGCGGAACGATCTGCAGCAACTGAGGACGAGTCTCACGGCCGACGACCTCAGTTTCGAATTCGACATGCGTTTTCCACGCTTCGCGATAGCTTTCGTTGACGACGGTCAGGAATCCTTCGAGTACCTGAAGCTCGATGTCGGTTGCGGCACGCGGAGTCGTTAATCCCTTGCCTTCACCGCCCAGCATTCTGTCGATAACCGAAAAGGCGATCGACGAACCGATCTCGATAGCAAAAACGCCGTGGAGCGACTTTGCCGATACCGTAAAGATGCACGTCGGGTCGGACAGACCTTTCAGATAGTCGCCATATGACTGCTGGTCGACCGAGATCAGGTTGACCTCGGACACCGCACGCATGAACAGCGGCAGGCTCGATGACAGCCCATGGGCGAACATGTCGTGGAGCAGATAGAGCGAACGGATCTCTTCCTTCGAGAGGCGGTCCGGACGGCGAAAGTTGTACGCAACGATCGGCCGTTTGCCGTACGAACCTGCGTCACCCGTTGGAGCGGGCGGCATCAGTGCCGACATTTCTTCTGCTGATAATAGTTCTTCGGTATCGCTCATTTAATTACTTGGGAAGGTTTGCTTTCAACCTCACGATCGCCTGCGAACGCAGCTGCGAAACTCTCGACTCGGTCACACCGAGCACCTCGCCGATCTCTTTCATGGTCAGCTCTTCGACGTAATAAAGAGCGATCACTTGTCTTTCTCGTTCCGGCAGCTTTTCGATCGCTTTTGCGAGATTCTGCCGATTTTCCAGATTTCCGAGTTCCTCGAGCGGTGATAGCGAATTGTCAGAGATCAGGTCGGAAACGCATAAGCCAGTCTCTTCGTCACGCTCATCGAGATTGCTCACCTTGAGCCCGCGGATGTCCCGAAGCGTTTCGCGAAGCTCCGGAAGCGGCATGCTCAGATGCTCGGCGACCTCTTCCTCGGTGACGGCTCGGCCGTGTTTCTGTTCAAGATGCGAATATGCCGCGTGAATCTCGCGTGCGCGGCGGCGAGTAGTACGCGACGCCCAATCTGAAAGCCGCAGATTATCGAGGATCGCACCGCGAACTCGAAGCTCGGCAAATGTCGTGAACGCGATACCTCGTGAAGCGTCGAAACGCTCGACTGCATCGATCAGCCCGACAACGCCTGCTCCGTACAGATCGTCTCGCTCAACCGACGGCGGCAGCTTTGCGGCTATGCGATCGGCTATGTAGCGGACCTTCGGCAGATGCGCGAGGATCAGGTCGTCTCGCGATTCCTTCGAGCGACTGACCGGTGCGAGGGCAGCCGTGCGGGTATATGTATTTGTTTCTGAATAACCGAGCATTTGCTATAAAACCCAACTAATTCTCCGCGAGCGAATCCCAAAACGATCTGATCCTCGGAAATCCCGGATTGTTCCGATCCTGTCCACTTAGCTGCTTGGCGATCAGCCTGATAGCACGGCTCGCCGGCGAACCCGGAGCATATCTCACGACCGGAACCTGCTTCCTGATCGCTTCCTGAACGTGTGAGTCGTGTGGGATCATCCCAAGAAAATTCAGATGATGATCGAGAAAGCCGTGAACCGCCGCGTTGATCGACTGATAGACCTGTTCCGCATCACCCACACCGACGATATTGTTGACAACGACCGAGATCGCTTTGCCCGGCGAGCGGCGGAGAATGACCTTTATGGTTGCGTAGGCATCGACGATCGATGTCGGATCCGGCGTCACCACAACGATCACTTCCGATGCCGATGTGAGAATGCCGGAAACGTTCTCGGCTATGCCCGCCGCTGTGTCGATGAGCAAAAAATCGAGGCTTTCATCAAACTGCCGAACCTTTTCAAAAACCTTTGGATTGTCAGTCAGCGAAAAGCTCGCGAGGTCTTCGACACCGCTTCCTCCGGGTATCAGTTGCACAGAATCGGCGAGATTTATCGTTATTTCGTCGATCTCCTTGAGCCCGCCGACGACATGGCCAAGGTGAAAACTCGGCGACACACCACAGAGCAGGTCGGCATTCGCGAGAGCGAAATCTGCATCGAGCAGTCCGACCTGATTACCGAGCAAGCCGAGTTCGAGTGCGAGATTCACCGACAGGTTCGATTTCCCGACGCCGCCCTTGCCGCCTGTAATTGCTATCGACCGGCTCTGAAGCGTGGTCGTACCGGCACGCGAGATCGTGTCCATGTTCGGAACGGTTGAGGTCATTGTTCTAAGTGTTGCTGCTTGATCACCGATCATTATTCTGTTTGATTATTTTTTGTTAGCTAGTATGCGGTCGGTTAGTGAAACGGCTGTCGCGATCTGCAGGTCCTCGGGAACACGCTGTCCGGTGCAGAAGTAAGCGAGCGGCAGGCCGCTGTGAACGATAGTTTCGAGAACGGCTCCTGGACGCATGGTTTCGTCGATCTTGGTGATCGCGAGGCAGTCGGCACCGTACATTTCAAATTTCTTGATCGCGGCAAGCGAATCAACCGGATGCGTTGTCGCCTGCACCGCCAGGCATTTGCGGATCGAGAGATTGTTCTGCAAAAAGTCAGACAGCTCGAATTGATCCGCCAGATCGTGCGGGCTTCGGCCCGTCGTATCGATGAGAACGGTCGCATCGACCGGAAGGCGTTTGAGAACCGCTTCGAGCTCCAGAACGCTTCGCACGACATGGCAACCGGCACCGATGATCTCGGCGTAAGTTTTGAGCTGTTCGACAGCGGCGATGCGATATGTGTCGAGGGTAACGAGTTCGACACGGCGATGCTCGTGAAGCGAAACGCGGGCGGCGAGCTTTGCGATGGTCGTAGTTTTGCCGACGCCGGTCGGTCCGATCACTGCCATTACTGCCGGAACTTCACGCTGCAAGGCGTCCTGCTCGAATTTAAGATTGGTGGTCAAAGCCCGCAGCAGTGTTGCTCTCGTCAAATGGGCGGCTGCGACCGGATTTGCCTTGTGGAGCGGAACGATGTCCGAGATGAACTTGCGGGCCATTTCGCCCGGAATTCCCACGCCCGTGAGATCGGTAAAAATACCCTGAAACGGTGCATCGAACACGCCGCCGAAGATATCTAGATCGATATCGCTGCTCCACGGATTGCTCGGCTGAAGATTTGCGTACGCACCGAGAGAAAATTTCACTTCGCGGAGTTCTGCACGTAACAACTCAAGCTCACGCGACGCTACGGGTGCTGTCGCGGGTGCTGCTGCGGTCGCTGTACGGTCGCTCTTGCTGACTGCAAGCTCAACATCCGGTTTTGGAACCTCGCGTTTTGGAAATACAACCTTTGGAGCCTCAGGGCTAAGCTCGACGGGTTCAAACGAACGCGTCCGCACCGACATTTCCCGTTCGAAATCATTCGACGCCGACGCTCTGGCGGACAATGCCGAGATCAGGTTCTCTTTTCGCTGATCGATCCGAGCAGCGGGCCGTGTGTACGTGCCGCCGTCCTCGCCGAGATTCAGAATGCCATGCGACGGAATGCCTTTGCCTTTCGCCTTTTTCGCAGGAGCCGGAGCTTCAGTCTTAGCGAACATCGCGGGAGCTGCTGCACTGACCTCAACCTGCATCTTCGATCTGATGCCCATAAAGCCGCCGGTCTTGACACGCTTTGTTTCAAGAACAAATGCGTCCTCGCCGAGATCCTGTTTGATCAGCTCGAGAGCTTCGCGTGTTGTCGTTGCCCGGTATTTCTTTACGTTCGTCATAGATCGATGATGTTGTTATTTCTAAGTTCCTGATGCCTATCCGACCATTCCCATCGAGACCAATCGGACATTGGGAGCGACCTCACCGTGGGCCATCACTACCAGCTCAGGCAAGAACCGTTCCGTAAGCCTGCGAAGGTGCGGACGCACCATCGAAGAGCACAAGATCACTGGCTGAGACATAACTGCCGCACGGCATGCGGTCTCGATCTTTTCAAGCAGCTGCTTGCCGAATTCCGGCTCGATAACCTGCTGCGACGCACCGCCGAGCAGTCCGAGACGTTCGGCGAGCTGCGATTCGAGACGCGGATCGAGGGTCAGAACAGTTAGTTCGCCGTTCTCGTTCGAGAGGCTTCCGGATATGGTTCGGGCAAGCGATGCGCGTGCCGCTTCTGTCAAGGCGTTGACATCTCGCGTCACGACGCCGACATCCGTGATGGATTCGAGGATGGTCGTCAGATCGCGGATCGGAACACGCTCGCGAAGCAGATTTTGGAGCACACGCTGAACCTCGCCGAGCGAGAGTACTTTCGGCGTTGCTTCCTCGACCGTCTTGGGATGTGTCTCTGCCAGAGTGTCGAGCAGCGTACGCGTTTCCTGGCGACCGAGCAGCTCGTGAGCGAAGTTCTTGATGAGTTCGGCAAGGTGCGTACAGATCACGGTCGTTGAGTCGACCACGGTGTAGCCCGAAGAAACCGCACGATCACGGTCCTCGTTTCGGCGAACCCAAACAGCAGGCATTCCAAACGCCGGATCAGTTGTCTCAATGCCCGTAACTTGTTCTCGAACGACGCCCGGGTCGATCGCCAGCCAGGCGTCGGGATGTATCTCGCCCTGAGCGATACGCTCGCCTCTGAGCAGGATCGCGTATTCACGCGGAGGCAGCTGCAGATTGTCCGTGACATGAACAGATGGAACAATTATGCCCATTTCAAGCGCGGATTGGCGGCGTATTTCTCGTATCCGATTGAGGAATGAATCATCACTGCTGACGAGCCCGATAAGGCCGTAACCGACCTCGAGCGAGAGAGCGTCGACACGCAGCAGTGTCTCCATTTTCTCAGGAGCTTTTGCCGCATCTGCCTGCTGCTGAACGCTTGCTTCATCGAGCTGTTTTTCGGCCGCACCCTTAGCCTGCTGGATCGAAAGATAACCGACACCGCCAACGCCTGCGGCCAATGAAATAAACGCAAAATGCGGCATTCCCGGCAGAATACCGAGAAACAAAAGCACGCCGGCAGCGATCAAAAGCGGCCGAGGATTGGTCAGCAATTGGCCGCTCATTTCGGCACCCATGCTGGACGTTGTTGCCGATCTAGTCGTGATAATTGCGGCGGCGACAGAGATGAAGAGTGACGGAACAGCAGCCGCGACGCCGTCGCCGACCGTGAGGATCGTGTAGTTCTTCAGAGCCTGATCGAGCGGCATTCCATGCTGAAGCACGCCGACCGCGAAACCCGCACAAATATTGACCGCGACGATGATTATCGACGCCACCGCGTCACGCTGTGTGAAGCGGATCGCACCGTCCATTGCACCGTGAAATTCGGCCGCCCCGCTAATGTCTTCACGTCGGCGCTTGGCCTCAGCTTCGTCGATCATTCCCGCTGCAAGATCGGCATCGACAGCCATCTGTTTGCCCGGCATCGCGTCCAAGGTGAAACGAGCGGTTACCTCAGATGTACGAACCGCACCGTGGTTAACCACGAGAAATTGTATGACCAGCAGTATGAGAAATATGACGACACCGATGACGAAATTGCCGCCGATAACGAACTCTCCGAATGCCTTGATCACAGAGCCTGCCGCGTTCGAACCGAGGTTTCCATCGGTCAGAATGAGGCGTGACGTCGCCAGATTGAGAGCCAGGCGAAACAACGTCGTCAGCAGCAATATGTTGGGAAACGACGTGAATTTCACCGGTTCGATGGCGTACATCGACGCCAGCAAAACGACGACCGCGATCATCAAATTGATGCTGATCAGAACGTCCAGAAGGAAGTTCGGCAGCGGCACAAGCAGAACAAGCAAGATCACGACCGCTCCGATCGGAACGGTCAAATGTGAGAGCCGGCTGGCTCGATTGAGTAGGTTTTGTATCGGCGTATTTGCCATGAGATCTGTGGCCTCCGGGACCTGGTTCGAATCGAGAGTGCAACTTTAGTGCCACGCAGAGTCGCCGAAATTAAGGTTTCGATCCAGAGTGCCGATATGAACGAGACAGGCGTACGCTCGCCGTCGTAAAACACTTGATCACCTATCTGTTCATTTTCCTGGGAGTTTTGCTCGCATATCTTGCGTTCGTGATCTACCGTCTGAGAAAGGCGAGTCAGGATTTCAAGGCGATCAATGAGAATCTCGAGCAGCGTGTCGAGGAACGGACGATGGAGCTGATGTGGAGCAACATCGAGCTGCAGAAAAGCGAGGCGAACAACAAGGCTCTGCTCGATGCGATGCCGGATGCCATTTGGCGAACCGACAACAAAGGCAGATTCCTGGATGTGATCCCTTCTCGATCTGACAATATGTTCATCGAGTCCGAAGAATGGAAGGATAAGCTGATCTTCGACGTTCTGCCGCCCCACATCTCAAACCGGATCATCGACCTTGCTGACAAGTCGCTCAAGACCGGCGAGCCGCAGATATTGGAATTTGTTTTAAGTCAAAACGACAAGATCAAGCATTACGAATGTCGCATCGTCGTCTGCGGCGAATCGGAAATACTTACGGTAGTTCGCGACGTGACCGAGCTGAAACAGGCTGTTGCGGAATCGCAGGTGATACTCGAGACCATTCAGGGCGTGAGCACCACATCGAACGTAAAGGAACTGCTGGATCACATCTACTACTCGATAAGTCGCTTCCTGTATTCGGAGAACTGCTTTGTCGCACTCTATGATCCCAAGACATCGACGCTCGACATGGAGTTTTTTGTCGATAAATACGAACTTGTCCCGCCTCCCGGAAAACTCGGAAGCGGCTTGACCGGCTATGCGTTTCGTATCGGCGAACCCATGCTGCTCACCGACGCGGCGATCGGATCCTTGATCGAAGATGGCGAGATCGAAATGATCGGCAGGCGGCCCAAGGTTTGGCTCGGCGTTCCGCTCAGAACGCCAAAAGGCGTGATCGGTGTCCTCGCGGTTCAGCATTACGACGACGGATCAGTTTACGGCCAGCGTGATCTGGAACTGCTCTCATCGATCGGCGACCAGATCGCAGTTGCAATTGACCGTAAACGGGCCGAAAACGAGATGTTCGACGCGAAGAGCTTTCTGAATCGCGTTATCGATAACGTACCCAATCTCATCTACGTAAAAGACAAGCTTGGCCGCTATGTTCTCACCAATGAAGCCTTCGCAAACCTGCACGGGCTCGACGTCAAATCCGTTATCGGAAAGACCGACCAGCAGCTGATCGGCTCAAACGAATTTTCGGCAAGATACGACCTCTCGGATCATTTTGTTATCACCAATCGGCAGGAGTATATCAATCAGGAAGAAAAGGTCCTCGATGCGGATGGGAATATCCACTGGCTGCAGTCGGTCAAGCGTCCGCTCATGGGCACGAGCGGGGTTGAATATATTCTCGGGATCGCCACCGACCTGACTGAGCGAAAGAATCTCGAGCATCAGCTGCGTCAGGCCCAGAAACTCGAATCCATCGGCCAGCTTGCCGCAGGTATCGCGCACGAGATCAATACACCGACGCAATATGTCGGTGACAACGTGAAGTTCTTACGTGACAGCTTTGACGAATACAGCTCCGTTTTGAAACTCGCTACCGACGTGATCAATGATGCCGCTCCACCTGAGATCGATCGATTTATAAGCGCCGTCCAAAAAGCTGACATCGAATATCTGAACGACGAAGTTCCACGAGCCCTGGCCCAGGCCCTTGACGGCGTCGGGCGGATCAGCAAGATCGTACAGTCAATGAAGGATTTTGCACATCCGGGATCCAACGACTTCCATGCGACGGACCTGAACAAGGCAATCGAGAGCACTATTACCGTCGCCAGTAACGAATGGAAATACGTGGCCGTGGTTGTTACCGACTACGATCGCGATCTGCCATTGGTGCCGTGTCTCGCAAGCGAATTCAATCAGGTTATCCTGAACATGATCGTCAATGCGGCTCACGCGATCGCCGATGTTGTCACGAACGATTCCGGAACAAAGGGAACTATTACGATCCGTACCAGAAACAAGGGTGACCATGCGGAGATCAGCGTAACCGACACGGGAACAGGAATGACCGACGAGACGATCAAGAAGATCTTTGATCCATTTTTTACTACCAAGGAAGTCGGCAAAGGTACCGGACAGGGCCTCGCGATCTCGCACAGGGTGATCGTCGAGAAACATAAAGGCTCGATCGACGTTAACAGCGAAATTGGCCGCGGCACAACTTTCACGATCGCACTGCCGCTCACTATCGAGGAACCTACTTTCCACGGTGATCTGATCGATGTTCAAAGTATCTCGACGCACACAACACCAGCGCATATTTAATTTCTAAACCATTACTTTAAGTAGCACCATCCATCGTACTTGACACGCTCCCATTTTCTGCATATAGTGGTACTGCTTTGGAATCCCACCTTTGACGAATAAGAGAAAAGTGAAAGATTTTCTGGTTTTCGCTTCTTGAACTTTCAATTTAGGTTGAAGGTGTCTGACAGTAGGGCTAGCGGCAAATGGCCTTATGATCGTACGGTTAACCGTTTTTTCGGCGGTTTCTCTGCGGTACAGTTCAGACCCAAGCATTACATTCTGCCGCCCAACTAAAACGATTTAGTAAGGCAGAATACTCGGGTTGTTATCCCTTTGTTTTGCGGAGAGCCGGTCTCGGCCGGCCGTTCGGGAGGATAATCGAGTGACCGGATGCTGAGTTTTTCCCAAACCCCTCTGGCGCGCTATAGCGGTGCCGTAATTATTGTATGCATTGCGCTTCTGGCAACCATCCAGATCGAGCAAGTCGCGACACAAACCCCGTTCGCTCTATTTTTTGGTGCGGTTGCAGCCGCATCATGGCTACTAGGCCGCGGGCCCGGCATTGTGGCTGAGATCTTGTCCGCTGTTGGAGCCCAGTTCCTGCTTCTACCTCAACTGTACGACCTCCAACCCGAAGTTCCTCGCACATTGCAATTCGGCAGTTTTCTGCTCATCGGCTCAATACTCGTCCTTGCAACGAGCTCGGTTCGAAAGTACATCTCAAGGGCACGTCAGCATGAGAATAACTTTGACTCACTATTCGACCATAGCCCGTTCCCAGTATTTCTGATCGATCAACAAACGGAAAGATTCGTAGCGGTCAATAGGGCGGCGATAGAGGTGTACGGATACACGCTCCCAGAATTCCGCTCTCTTTCGCTGCAAGATCTCCGGCAGGAAGATGATGACCTAGAGGCGACTTCTATTTCTGAGATTGAAACTCGCCGGGGCAGTTCGATCGTAGTTTCCAAGCACCGAAAAAAGGATGGACAAGTCTTTTATGCTGAACTAACGACGCAGGAACTATCCAAGTCGAACGGGAATGCCCGCCTTGTGCACTCGATCGATGTTACCGAGCGGATCCGGACCTCAGATGCTCTTAGACTTAATGAAGCCCGTCTAGCGGAGGTTTTTGGCAGTTGTCCGGTGTCAATGACCGTTAGTCGCTGGAGCGACAAAACTTTTATTGAAGTAAATAGTGAATTCACCGAGCTGACTGGTTGGGATCTTGCCAGCATCAAGGGAAAAACCGTGGTTGATTGCGGGCTGATCTCCGCCGCCACTGAGGACGAGCTCTGTTCCTATCTGACCGACCACAATACGATCATAGACCGCGAGATCGAGATAACCACCCGCGCTGGCAAACGCCGTAGCGTTATCGTCGGGGCTGTGTTTGTTGAGATGAACGACGAGCAAAGGGTCATCTCGTCAATGGTGGATGTAACCGAACTCCGCCGTGCCGAAGCAAGGCACAAGGTAAGCGAGGATCGACTGAAACTCGTAACCGAAAAAGCTCAGGTCGGCTTGGTGATGATCAACAGCAACCGACGGTTTGTTTTCGTCAACACAGCCTATGCCGAACTATTTGAGCTGCCGACGATCAACATCAACGGTCGTAAAGTCTCAGAGGTTCACTCGAGTCTTTACGAGAAACAAATAGGCCCGAGCCTCGAACGCGCGTTTGCGGGACAGAGCTTTAGCTACGAACTGCGGTGCCCGACCCTAATGGGTACGCGGTATTTTGACGTTCGTTATGAACCCACTGAGGTCGAGGGTGAGGTTGTCTCAGTGGTTGCCGTCGTTACAGACGTAACCGATCGAACCCGTGCTGAACTCGCTCGAGAATCCAGCGAAGAACGATATAGAACCCTATTTGAATATTCACCGGATGGAATTGCGATCGCCAATTCGGAGAGCTTTTATATTGATGCTAACGAGACGCTTTGCCGCATGCTTGGTTATAGCCGTGAGGAATTTATCGGGCTGCACGCAACAAACATCTTCGTCCCGCGGGAAGTCGCGCATCTCGGCGAAACCTTGTTTGGTCTAAATACCGACCTCGAATATTACCAGGAGTGGCAATATCGACGAAAGGATGGTTCGACATTCCCTGGCGAGGTCATCGCAACCATCATGCCTGATGGAAACACGCTGACCGTTATCCGTGACGTCTCGGAACGCAAGCAGCTCGAGGCGCAGCTTGTTCAAGCTCAGAAGATGGAAGCGATCGGCGTACTGGCTGGCGGAGTCGCACACGACTTCAACAACATCCTGACGGCAATATCGGGATACAGCGATCTGACGCTACAGAATATGGCCGAGGACGACCCGCTCCGCGACTACATCCTCGAGATCAATAATGCCGGCACTCGGGCAGCCGCATTGACGACCCAACTTCTATCGTTCAGCCGCCGAAGGGTGTTGAGCCCGGTCGTTCATAATTTGAATGTAGCGGTCACTGACACGGAACGAATGCTGAGACGCATAGTCAAAGAGGATATTCAGTTTCGTATCGATCTCGACCCAAAGCTCGGTAACGTAAAGATCGACCCGAGCCAAATTACCCAGGTTATCGTAAACCTGGTCGTCAACGCTGGCGATGCAATGCCAAATGGCGGAACGCTGACGATCGCTACTCGCAACCGCTATCTAGACGGTCACCTTTCTGACGACAACGTCGTAGTAACGACGGGACATTTCGTCGAACTCACTGTTAGAGATACCGGGATCGGAATGGACGATCACACGCTTCGCCGCCTTTTCGAACCGTTCTTCACGACGAAGGATACCGGTAAAGGTACCGGCCTCGGCCTCTCGACCGTATATGGTATCGTCAAACAGTCAGGCGGCGACATTTCGGTAGAGAGCGAGCCAGGTAAAGGCTCAATATTCAGGGTCTATCTGCCTCACGCAGCCGAAACTACGGAGATCAAAACTCGCCCACTCGCCATACCAGAAACCGATGCTAAATCCGGCACGATCCTGCTCGTTGAGGACGAACAGGTGGTTCGTAATCTCATCCAGAATGTGTTGACGAGACACGGATATAAGGTGTTCGCGGTCGATAATGGCGAGGATGCTCTTGAATTCTGTAATACGTTTGCTGAAACGATCGACCTTCTCCTAACCGACATGGTCATGCCCGGAATCAGCGGAACTGACCTGCAAACGGCGGCGTCAAGGATTCGCCCTGACATGCGATCCATATTAATGTCCGGGTACAGCGGACAACCGCTTGATGACGAGATCATCACCCTCGGAAGCGAAACGGCTTTCCTTGAAAAGCCCTTCGGACCCGACGAACTCATTGAGGCGGTTCGATCAGCGATCGGTTCCAAAAAAGCTATCAGCAATATCCCGCCATACTCGACTGCAACAGCAGGCTCCAGGGTATAAACCTCCTTCAGTTATCCGCGTGCCGTATATAGGCAGAAACCCATCAGCGAGAAGAGGCTGCCTAACCGCAGCCTCTTTCTGCATATTAGCTCTATCGCAATATTCAGACCGTGAAGATTTTCTAGTACATGTGTCGCTCTATGTGATATTTCGCGCCTGATCCACGGCTAGAATCAGCTAAACCACAATAAATTCAACCATTTATGTTAATAGGCACTTGGCACGCAGCTTGCGGATTCATATGGTCGTTATTGAATTCCCGTGGCTTGTTATGAAAAGTGAAATATCACAACCAACGACCGATCTAACCAGAAAACCTGATCTAAATGAACATGGTGCAGGCACGGGACCAACACGCAGCAGGCGACCTGTCTACACTGACTTTTTTCCACCATGCAACAACGCGTGTCCTGCGGGTGAAAACATACAGGCGTGGCTCTCACATGCTCAGGCCGGGCGTTATTACGAGGCGTGGAAATGCCTGACCGACGACAATCCGATGGCTGCGATACATGGGCGCGTCTGCTATCACCCGTGTGAGAATTCCTGTAATCGCGGCTCGGTCGATACATCCGTTAGCATTCATTCGGTCGAACGATTCCTGGGTGACATGGCGATCGCTGAGAACTGGTCCTTCGCACCGCCAAAGCGGCATACGGGTAAGCGTGTCCTCGTGATCGGTGCAGGCCCGAGCGGCCTCTCGGCTGCATATCACCTGGCTCGGTTCGGTCATGAAGTAACCATCTATGAAGCCGGCCCGATCGCCGGCGGTATGATGAATTTCGGCATTCCGGCTTACCGTTTACCAAGAAACATTCTCAGAGCCGAGATCAAGCGTATCGAAGACATGGGCGTAAAGATAGTCCTCGATCATAAGGTCGATGACATCCTCGCTGAGAAAAAGGCCGGAAACTTTGACGCAGTATTTATCGCGATCGGAGCTCATATTGGAAAGAAAACTGAGATACCAGCAAGAGATGCGAGCAAGATCCTCGACGCTGTCACATTCTTGAAAGATGTTGAACTCGGCAATACGCCATCGATCGGCCGCCGCGTTGCTATCTACGGCGGCGGAAATACGGCCATGGATGCAGCGAGAACCGCAAAACGGCTCGGTGCGGAAGAAGCTCTCATCATCTATCGCCGCGACCGCGAACACATGCCCGCACATGATTTCGAAGCTGACGAAGCCCTGAGCGAAGGTATCAAGATCCATTGGCTAACAACGATCCGCGATATGGATACGTCAACGCTGACCGTCGAGCGGATGGAGATCAAAGACGGAAGGCCTGTGCCGACCGGAACATTTGAAACGCTGGAAGCAGATTCCGTAATTCTTGCTCTCGGTCAGGCGACAGAAACCGGTTTCCTCGAGGGAGTTGAAGGCGTCAAATTCGACAGCGACGGAACTGTGCTGGTCGATCAGCACATGATGACAGGCCATGCCGGCATATTCGCTGGCGGCGATATGGTGCCGAGCGAACGAACCGTCACTGTCGCCACCGGACACGGCAAGAAAGCCGCCCCCAACATCGACGCCTGGCTGTCTGAGAAGACTTACGAAAAACCGGCCAATAATCCTATCGTTCCGGTCGAACAGCTCCACATCTGGTATCGAACCACCGCCGAAGCCCGCGAACATGCTCACATCGAACCCGAAAAAGCAGTGACAGGTTTTGAAGAGATAGTTTCCGGATTGTCGGAAGAGGAAGCCCGTTACGAGGCTCAGCGATGCTACTCGTGCGGCAACTGCTTCGAATGCGACGGCTGTTTCGGAGCCTGCCCTGAGAACGCGATCATTAAACTGGGGCACGGTATGCGTTACCGGTTCAACTATAACCTCTGCACCGGCTGCGGAACCTGTTTTGAGCAATGCCCGTGTCATGCGATCGATATGACAGCGGAACCGGAGGCCGTAACTATCTAAATGAGCGACTCTAAACCACAACCCGTAACACTCGACGGCAACGAAGCCGCCGTCCATGTCGCATACCGCGTAAACGAAGTTTGCGCGATCTATCCGATAACACCTTCGTCCGCGATGGCGGAATTTGCCGACGAATGGTCGGCGAAGGACATTAAGAACATCTGGGGCAACATTCCCGACGTCGTCGAAATGCAGAGCGAAGGCGGAGCTGCGGGTACCGTTCATGGAGCTCTGCAGACTGGCTCGCTGACAACGACCTTTACTGCATCACAGGGCCTAATGCTGATGCTGCCCAATATGTACAAGATCGCGGGCGAACTAACTGCCTCGGTCTTCCACGTCGCGGCCCGTTCCCTGGCAGCTCAGGGGCTTTCAATTTTCGGCGACCATCAGGATGTGATGGCGGCCAGGACGACGGGCTTTGCACTGCTCGCTTCGTCAAGCGTTCAGGAAGCTCACGACATGGCGCTGATCGCGCAGGCAGCGACGCTGCGATCGCGGATCCCGTTCATCCACTTCTTCGATGGTTTCCGAACCTCGCACGAGGTGAACAAGATCGATTTCCTTTCCGACCAACAGATCCGCGGAATGATCGATGACGACCTGGTCATCGAACACCGCAACCGGGCACTCAATCCCGACAAGCCTTTCATTCGCGGTACCGCCCAAAATCCGGACGTTTATTTCCAGGGACGCGAAACCGTCAACACTTTTTATGCCGCAGTTCCCTCGATCCTGAAGGAAGAGATGCGGAAATTCGGTGAGCTTACGGGACGAGAATATCTGCCGGTCAAATACTACGGGGCGGCGGACGCTGAGAACGTGATAGTCATCATGGGATCAGGTGTTGAGACCGCATCCGAGACGGCGGCGTTTCTTGCCGCCCGAGGTGAGAAAACCGGAGTTCTGCAGATAACTCTTTATCGTCCGTTCCCGGCCGAGGACTTTATCGCGACGCTCCCTTCGACGACCCGAAACATCGCCGTTCTCGACCGAACAAAAGAATCCGGTGCGTCAGGCGAGCCGCTCTATCAGGATGTGATGATCACGCTGATGGAAGCTGTTTCGAACAAAACGCTTGCGTCGATGCCGTTGGTCATAGGCGGCCGTTACGGGCTCTCATCAAAAGAATTCACACCCGCGATGGCAAAGACCGTCTTCGACAACCTGAAAGCCGAAACGCCGAAGAATCATTTCACTGTCGGCATTATCGACGACGTGGGAATGACCAGCCTTGATGTCGATCCTTCGTTCAAGCTCGACGAATCAGGCTGGACACAGGCTTTGTTCTTCGGCCTCGGTGCGGATGGAACGGTCGGTGCGAATAAGAACAGCATCAAAATAATCGGCGAGAATACCGACCTTTCGGCCCAGGGTTATTTTGTTTACGATTCTAAAAAATCCGGCGCGATGACCGTCTCGCATCTGCGGTTTGGCAAGGATCCGATCAAGGCTCCGTATCTGATCAGCTCGGCAGATTTTATCGCCTGTCATCAATTTAATTTTCTCGAGAAGGTAGAAATGCTTTCCCTTGCAAAAGAGGGCTCGACGTTTCTGCTTAATAGCCCGTACGGCACGCGCGAGGTCTGGGATCGCATCCCGCTCGCGGTGCAACGGGCGATCATCGACAAGAAGATCAAACTGCACGTTATCAATGCCGATGATGTCGCCCAAAAAACAGGCATGGCTGGCCGTATCAATACGATCATGCAGACCTGCTTTTTCAAGCTCTCCGGCGTCCTGCCGCCTGACGAGGCGATCGCTCAGATCAAAAAAGCCATCGAAAAAACCTACTCTAAGAAAGGCCGCGCGGTTGTCGAGAAAAATTTTGTAGCGGTCGATCAAACCCTCGCTAATCTTTTTGAAGTCGAGATCCCGGCCGAAACAACCGCTCTCGAAACAAAAGCGAACGGCATCTCGATCAAAGCTCCGGAATTTGTCCGCACGGTCACGCAAATGATGATCGCAGGACACGGCGACTCGATCCCTGTGAGTGCTATGCCGGTGGATGGAACGTATCCAAACGGGACATCGAAATGGGAAAAGCGAAACGTTTCGAGCCGCGTTGCCGAATGGGATCAGGAGAATTGCATCCAATGCGGAAACTGCAGTTTCGTCTGCCCGCACAGCGTTATTCGCTCCAAGTTCTTCCATAAAGATCATCTCAAAGAGGCTCCGGCGGGGTTCAAGTCATCCCCGATCAACGCCCGCGGCTTTCCGGAAACAAGATATTCACTGAACGTCTATCTCGAAGATTGCACCGGCTGCAACCTTTGTTACGAGGCCTGTCCCGTCGACGCACCGGGAGGTAAAAACAGACGGGCCATCAACCTCGCCGACAAAGCCGCGGACCTTGAACCCGATCGCGAACGGATCGACTTTTTTGAAAAACTTCCGCAAAACGAAAAGCCTGAGGTCGATTTTTCGACGGTTCACGGCGTGCAGTTTCTCGAACCGTATTTTGAATTCTCGGGAGCGTGTGCGGGATGCGGCGAGACGCCGTATATCAAGGTCCTGACGCAGCTTTTCGGCGACCGCCTATTGGTTGCCAATGCCACCGGCTGTTCATCGATCTACGGCGGCAATCTGCCGACGACGCCGTGGACATCGAATGCCTGTGGGCAAGGGCCGGCGTGGTCAAATTCCCTATTCGAGGACAATGCCGAGTTCGGACTCGGTATGCGGCTTACCGCTGATAAACAGCTCGCGACGGCTCACCAGCTTTTGAACATTCTCAGGCCCGAGCTCGGCGACGAATTGGTCGACGGACTGACCGCGGCTCCGCAGCACCTTGAGAGCGAGATCAAAAAACAGCGTCTGCGTGTCGCCGAGTTGAAAGTAAAGCTTGCCCGCGTCGATACCCCCGAAGCGAAGCACCTGCGTTCGGTTGCCGACCAGCTCGTGCATCGCAGTGTCTGGCTGATCGGCGGCGACGGCTGGGCATACGACATTGGTGCCGGCGGTCTCGATCACGCACTGGCGACGGGGCGGAATATCAATGTTCTGGTCCTCGATACCGAGGTTTACTCGAACACAGGCGGCCAGATGTCGAAGGCAACGCCGACCGCCGCGTCGGCAAAATTCGCTGCCGCCGGGAAACGCGTGGGCAAAAAAGACCTTGCCCTGCAGGCCATTTCGTACGGCAACGTCTACGTTGCACAGATCGCGATGGGTGCAAATCCGCAGCAAACTCTGCTCGCTCTTCGCGAAGCCGAGGCGTACGACGGGCCGTCGCTAATTCTCGCCTACAGCCATTGCATCGCTCACGGCATCGACATGGAAAAAGGCTTGAATCAGCAGAAACTCGCCGTCTCGAGCGGTTACTGGCCGTTGATCCGATACAACCCGGTATTGAGAAAGGCAGGAAAAAACCCGTTCGTTCTCGATTCGCCAAAGCCGTCGATCAAGCTGAAGGAATACGCCTACAACGAGCTTCGCTACAAGGTTCTGACGCAAACCGCGCCGCAGGAAGCCGAGCGGTTGATGACGCTCGCACAGGAGATCGCGGATCTCCGCTGGAAGACCTACGAGGAAATGGCAGGGTTTGGTGCGAGCTCGTTTCAGCCCGTTTTTTAGTGAAGCAAGGAGGAAATATGCCCGATCTAAGTACAAATTATATGGGTTTGCAGCTGCGGTCGCCGCTCGTCGTATCGGCAAATCCGCTGTCGCAGCGTGTTGATAATATCGTCGCAATGGAAGACGCGGGGGCAGGAGCTGTCGTGATGTTCTCGCTTTTTGAGGAACAGATCCGGCTGGAAACCGAGCGGTTCGAGCAGATCGAGCAACTGACCTCAAACGCCTCGGCAGAATCGTCATACTTTTTCCCCGAGATGAACGATTATGCCGTCGGCACCGCGAAATATCTCGATATCATCCGCAAAGCGAAAGAGCGCGTCAATATTCCGATCATCGGCAGTCTCAACGGAATCACGCCTGAGGGCTGGATCGAATACGCCAAAGAGATCGAACAGGCCGGAGCCGATGGGCTCGAGGTGAATATCTTCTTCATCCCGGCTGACATCAACACGACTTCTGCCGACGTGGAGCAGCGTTACGTGGACATCGTAAAGCTCCTTCGCGAAACGATCTCGATACCGATCGCGGTAAAACTCAACCCCTATTTTTCGTCGATCGGAAATATGGCGAAACGGCTGCAAGCAGCGGGAGCGGAAGCTCTTGTATTGTTCAATCGGTTCTACCAGCCGGACTTCGATATCGAGGAACTTGCGGTCGTCCAGAATCTCGATCTGAGCGTTCGTTCCGAGATACGTTTGCCGCTGTTGTGGATCGCTATTCTGCACTGCAGGGTTCCGGTTTCGCTGGCAGCGACGACCGGAATTCACAGCTCGACCGAACTCATCAAATACCTGCTCGCCGGTGCCGACGTCGGTATGTGCGCGTCAGCGATACTCAGTCACGGAATTCCGTGGATCAAACAAACGCTGGCCGACCTTGAGCTGTATATGAAGGATATGCCGTTCCAGTCGATCGATTCGTTCAAGGGGAACATGAGCCAGCAGCATCTCGCCGACCCGACGGCTTACGAGCGCAGCAACTACATTCAGATCCTCGAAAGCAAGAAAGCCGCAAGGTAAGCAGAAATTGGGCGTGAACTGAGAACTATCTCAACTCACGCCCTTATTGTATCTACGCTTTCTTTCGATTGAGCCGCATGGAATTGCCGATGACGCTCAAGCTGGAGAGGAACATCGCTCCGGCAGCGGCGATCGGATTGAGAACGCCCGTTACCGCGAGGCTCATGCCGAGCGTGTTGTAAAAGAACGCCCAGAACAGATTCTGCCGAACGATGCGCCACGTCTTTTTCGAGAGGTCGGTCACGGCGAGGAGCTTGGCGAGCGAATCTCCGACCAGAACCACATCCGCAGCCTTCATTGCGATGTCGGTACCTGAACCCATCGCGATCCCGAGATCTGCCTGGGCGAGAGCCGGAGCGTCGTTGATGCCGTCGCCGATCATGGCGACGATGTTTCCTTCTTTCTGAAGCGTCTCGATCGCCGCCGTTTTATCGAGCGGGAGAGCGGAAGCACAAAAATCGTCAGCTCCGACCTGAAGGGCGACAAATTGCGTCGTCGCCGGCGAATCGCCCGAAAGAATGATCGACCTGATGCCTCTCGATCTCAGATCGCGGATGACGTCTGCTGCTTCCGGTTTTATCCGGTCGCCGAATGACAAAACGCCGTGAACTTCGCCATTCGTACCAAAATATGCGATCGTTCTGCCCTCTGATTCCCATTCTTCGGCTCTGACAGCTAGCGCCGCGTCGATGTGGCAATTGAATTCGGCCGCGAGCCGCTGATTCCCGACGAATATCGGTTTCCCCGAGACAACGCCCGAAATTCCCAGGCCCTTCACAACCTTGACCTCACCGGCGTCGTAAACCTCAGCTCCGCGAGCATCGGCGTATGCGACGACCGCTTTGCCGAGTGGATGTTCTGAAAGGCGTTCGAGGGATGCGATCAGTGGAAGATATCTCTCCTCAAATGTTCCGATAGCTGCCGCAGATCTGCCGGGAGCTGCTGCTGCCATAGTGTTTGCGAGTGCAACATCGAGCAAATCGAATTTGCCGTCCGTGATCGTGCCAGTCTTGTCGAAGGCAACAACATCGAGGTCACGGATCTTTTCGAGCACCATCGCGTCGCTTACCAGAATTCCGTTCCGCGACGCCGCTCCGACTGCCGCCGTGATGGCGAGCGGCGTTGCGAGGCCGAGGGCACATGGACACGCGATGACGAGGATCGTGATGGCCCGCATCATCGCTTCGTCGATCGTCGTCCAGCCCGTCCCGTAACAAAACGCGAAGGTCGCGATCGCCGCGACAATGACGCTTGGAACAAACACCCGCGAAACCTTATCCACGGTTCGCTCGATCGCCGAACGGCTGCTGATCGCGTGTTCGACGAGGGCGATGATCTGGACAAGCGTGGTATCAGAACCGACCTTTGTCGCCCGAACACGCAGCACGTTTCCGGCATTGAGGCTTCCGGAAATGAGCAAGCTTCCCGGTTCTTTATCGATCGGGTTCGATTCGCCCGAGAGAAGCGATTCGTCCGTATACGAAGTGCCTTCGACGACGATGCCGTCTGCCGGGACGCGTTCACCGGCTTTGACGACGAACTCATCGCCCTCGTTCAGAGCATCGATGGCAACAAAACGCTCGGCACCGTCGGCAAAGAGGCGCACCTTTTTCGGCATGAGGCGGTAGAGCATCGAGATCGCACGGGTGGTGCGTTCCTTCGCTCCTTTTTCCATCATTTTCCCGAGCAGAACGAGCGTAACGATCGCCGCCGCAGTGTCAAAATAAACTACCGTTTCCCCGCGAAATGCCTGGATCGAGCTGTAAACATAAGCCGCGAGAATGCCGGTCGCAAGCAGCGTTTCCATTCGAATCGTGCGGTTCCTAAGACCGCTCCATGCGAGATGAAGTATCGGCCAGGCACTGTAAAAGATCACCGGAGCCGAAAGAACCATCAAAATGAACGGAAATAGAACACGTACGCTCGGCGATATCTCCTGAAAATATCCGACATAGAGCGGAATGCTCAGCGTCATAATATTCATCCACAGAAAACCTGCGATGCCGATACGCAGTGTGAGATCGCGTTTCTCCTTTGCCGACGTTTCGCTGTCAGGGTCGAATTCGCTCGCTTTGTAACCGAGCTGCTCGATGCGTTTCGTGATCCGCTCGGGCGGCAGAAACTGCGGACAGTATTTGACCTTGACGAGATCAGACGCGAAGAATGCCTCGGCGGAAACCACGCCGTGTTCCTTTTCGAGGCTGTGCTCGATCAGCCACGAACACGCCGTACACCACATTCCGGACACGTGCAGCAGCGTTTCCTTTGTCAGTGCGTCAACCGGGATCGCTGGTTTTGATGCTTCTTTGTCAGGATTCGATATGAGTCCGAGAGCGAGGCTTTGTTTGAATATTTCGGTTCCGCGAATGTCCTCGCCGCGGGCGATCACGCCGCTTTCGAGCAGGATCGTGTAAACGTTCAGACAGCCGAGACAGCAGAATTCACGCCTCCCGCCCTCAAAATCATGCCCGAAAGGATTGCGGCCTGCGTTGAGGCCGCAGAGAGAGCATTCGATCGTCACGACTTTTCCGTCCATAAGTTAGTAGCTGCGTGAGCTGGTCTGCGATTCGAGCGGGCGGCCTTTTTCGTCGAGAAAGATCGGATTCGCACTCTTTGATATGAAATACGCGGCGATCAGAATTCCGATAAAGATCACGGTGATCGCCGTAAGAGCGCCCTGCACGAGGCGGCCCTGATTTTCGCTGAAAAATGTGGTTATAGCTTTTTTCATTTCTTCTCCACTGGAACGATAAATGTCTCGGCAAACTGGTTCGTCGTCGCATCCGGCGAGACGGTGCCGGTGATCTCAAAATGATTCACTTGTTCCGCCAACTTACCTGCCGGAACTGAGATCTCAAATCGCTGCTCTGACGACTCGCCCGCGGGCAAATTGAGATCCGCACTCTCGAGTTCGATCCGGGCGTCGGGCAGGCCGTTGACCGCAAGGTGAACCGTCGCATCTTTGCCGCCGCGATTTGCGAGTATCAGCCGAAATGTATTGTAAACCCTGCTGTCATCGCCGACGCGATAGAGCGTCGAGCGGTCGGGCATCACGCGGACGAGCACGTTGTGACGAAGTGAGAACGCGGTCGCGAGCACGGTAGCGTAGATCAGAATGATCGCAAACACAGCGACCCGCTTTGCATCGCGAAGGCCGAGACGGCGATACCACTTGGCTTTCTCGCCGAGCAATTCGCCCTTTTCGCCCCACGCGTAATGGATCAGCGTGTCCTTGCCGAATTTGCCCATTATCAGCTTGCAGGCATCGACGCATTCGCCGCAGTGGATGCACTCGATCTGGTATGGCGAATTGCGTATGTCGATGCCCATGTGACAAACGCGGACGCATTTTGTGCATTCGATGCAGATCTCCTCCGGGTCGCGGTATTGGACGACAAGCGTATTGTTATCGCCCAGAATTCCCTGCAAATAACCATACGGACAAACCGTCGTGCAGAAACGCTGCCTCAAGAAAGCAAAATCGAGAAACGTTACGACCGTTACGGCGGCTCCGGCAATGCCGCCGGCCGTGACGATGTCGAACGAGGTCAGGCGGCCGAAAAGGTCACGCGGTTCGACAAAATACGAGATAAAAACGAATGCGAGAAAAACGGATGCGACACCGAGAACTGAATAAACAGCGACGCGGTTCATCCAAAGCCGCGTGGCCTGGCTGCGCTTGGCGAAGTGTTTGTTGACGAAGGTTTTGACGCGTTCCTCGAGGTTGATCGACGCTTCGCTAAAGATCATTTGCGGGCAAAGATATCCGCAATATACGCGCCCGTAGAGCATCGACGCGGCCGTTACGACAAACAGCAGGAACATCATTGAAAAGAAGATGATCGCGAATTCGTTTATCCAAAGTTCGAAGCCGGCAAAGTAAAACCTCTCCCGCGGAATATCGAACCGCACCACATTGAAGAATGGCAGCGAAACAAACACGAGAACGCAGAGCACGTGAATAACACGTCTGAGGCGATGCCAATTGTATTTTGGGAGCTGAAAATTTTTATCTATTACGGGCAGCCGTTTGCGCACTCGCGGCTTATCCTTCGCCAGCGGCAGCGTTTCGGCAGGTTTTGCAGTTGTGGGGTTTGCATCAATGAGCATTGTCTTGCATACGCATTCCGGGATGCAGCGGGCATTCCGGTACGGCGTCCTCCCCTTTTGGCTGAGCAGCAGCCATCGGCATCACGCCGCGAGCTACCATAAATATCCCAAGCAGCAGCACACTCACCGCTGCGACGCGGCTGCCCCAGCGGCTGAGCTTGATGCCGAGGGCCGACGAAAAAATTCCGATGGCTAAGAGCGAGCCCGCAGTTCCGAGTCCAAAGGCCATCATGGTTATAGCACCTGCAAGCGCCGTGCCTGTTGATATCGATTTGAGCAGCGCGGCATAGATGAGCCCGCAGGGCAGAAATCCGAGGATCAGGCCAAGCGAAAATTTGCTGCCGACGGTCGATGAGGAAAAGCGGCTGCCGAGGGGACGAAGGAACCTCGAGGTGTAAAGGAGCGGGTTAAACCTCTGCAGCCGCTTGTTAGGTATCAGGTCGAGCATCAGAATTCCGGCTGCGACCATGAGAAGACCGGCAAATATTGCGGCGACGTTTTGAAAGCCGGCGAGTTCGCCGATAAAACCTACGGTGCCGCCAAACAAACCCGCGATCGCTCCGAGCGCGGAGTACGTCAAAATACGCCCGGCGTTATAGGCGAGGTGGGCCAGAACCTGCGAACCGAATCTCTTAGAACCGAGCGGAAGACTGTACGAAAGCACTATCGGGCCGCACATCGACACGCAATGCAAACTGCTGACGAGCCCGAGGGCAAATATGACGTAAAACTCCCAAATATTGCTCATTCCGGTTTCACTCGTTTTTCAACTTTCCCGGTGAAAACCGCGAAAATATACGCATACATGCTCATGACATCGCAGTTTCATATTTGATCTTCGGATTCCGGGCGTGAATGGTGACGCACTCACGCGAGAATTGGAATTCCTTCATCAGGATCGCGTTCGTCGGGCATCGCGAAGCGCACATCGCGCATCGGATGCAGGTCGATTCGTCTTTGAGCATTATTCCGCCGAGTTCGGCCAGCTCGTCGTTGGTGTAACCCGCCAGATCGCTGTCGGTTATGCCAAGCGTGTCGGACGCGACCTGCATCAGGTAACCGTCTGAGCGAACCTGTTCGAGCCCGACGAGTTTGATCAGATTCTCGGGGCAAACATCGACGCAGCCGTTGCACGCAACGCAGATCGACGTGTCGAATATCGTGTTCACATTGCACCGCAAACAGCGAGCGGCCTGCCGTCGTGCTTCCGCTTCCGGATAGTTGATCTCGACGATCTCGTTCGACGACGCTCGGAGTTCGCTGTTGAGAGCCGGCGGCAGTTTTCGCCGCATCTGGTCCCAACCTTCCTCCATCGTGTACGTCGCGGGCAGCCAGCTTTTCTTGACGACGACGTCGGTTCGGGTTCCGCGAAGGTAATCGTGCATCGACCGTGCGGCGATCTGTGCCGAGGCAATAGCGTGAATAAAGAGCCGCGGGCCGTGAGCCACATCGCCGCACGCGAAAACGTCCGGAGCCGTCGTCTGATAGGTGTCGGGATCGACCTTGATCAGCCCGTTCGCCTCCTCGACGCCGTCGTCCGGGGCAAGGAACGAAAGATCTGACTGCTGGCCGATCGCGAACATGATCGTGTCTGCCGCGATATCCTCGATCACGTCTTCGTCATATTTCGGGCTGAACTTGCCGTTCTCGTCGAAAACAGAGAGACATTTGACGGTTCGAAGGCCGGTTACATAACCTTCCTCATTGAGGATGACACGCGGGCCGCGGCCGTCGTGCAGGCGAATGCCTTCTTCTTCGCCTTCGTCGATCTCGATCTCATCGGCAGGCATTTCGCTGCGTTTTTCGAGACAGACGATGTGAACCTCTTTGTCGCCGCTCAGCCGCAATGCCGAGCGGGCAACGTCGTATGCGATCCGCTCCGTCCGTTCCATATCCGACGCGGCGTCGGCCATCGGTACCTTTGCCGGGCGGACTGCGGAACGTGCGACGTCGTAGGCCACATTTCCACCGCCGATGACGACGATGCGCCGGCCGAGCTCCATCGGCTTGCCTTCGTTGAAGGCACGCAGGAAATCGAGTCCGTCAAAGACCTGCGGCATGTCCGCACCTTCGATCGGTATCTTGCGGCCTTTTTGCAGGCCGATGCCGAGGAAGATCGCTTTGTAGCCTTCTTTGCGAAGCGAAGCGATCGTAAAATCCTTGCCCAAACGCATGTTGCACTTGAGCTCGACGCCCATCGACAGGATCGCGTTGATCTCGGCATTGACGAGTTCACGCGGCAAACGATAGATCGGAACGCCCGCGGTGAGCATGCCGCCCGGTTCGTCGTACGCCTCAAAAACGGTCACTTTGTAGCCGAGCTGAACCAGATCGTGGGCAACGGTGAGTCCCGCAACGCCTGCTCCGACGACGGCGATACGTTCGCCTTCGCCCTGTTCGGGCGGCAGCATTTTGGTGTTACAGCCTTCGCGGTAGTAGGTAAAATCGCCAGTCTCAGGGCCATATTTCTCATTCACGAACCGCTTCAACGCACGGATCGTGATCGGCGTGTCGAGCGAGCCGCGGCGGCAATTGGCTTCGCACGGGGCACCGCAAACGCGGCCGCAGATCGATGCGAAGGGATTTGTCGCCCGGGCGATCTTGTATGCGTCGAGGTCACGTCCCTCGGCGATCGCGGTCACGTAGCCGCACGCATTGGTGTGAACCGGGCAAGCGTCCTGGCACTTGACCATCTTCATCCAATAATCGGCGTCTTTGCTGTCGACCGCTTCGAATTGTAGAGTTTCTTCACTCATGACGATCCTTTAGTCACGGAATTTCTTAAATGCAAATGCGACCAGAATGCAGATGTAAATGAAGACGAGCCCGCCGACGAAATACATGAATCCGTTCGCCGTACCCGTTGCCTTGTTGAACGCCTGAACGAGCACGCCGCGGTCCGCATGATCGGTCTCGCCGTTCATATAAACGATCAGATACGTCAGGCAGCTGAGCGTGATGACGCCGAACGCGACCTTCAGAAAGATCGGTGCGTCGGTGCCGCGCTTCTCGGTCATCCAACCGCCGGCATATTCCTTTAGCTCGTTATTTTCATTGTTCTCGTCCATACTTGCCTCCTGTTTCGTCGTCGTCGAGCATCTGATATTTGACCTCCTCGCTGTGTTGCCCCCAATAACCGTCACGTCGTGAGCGGAAAAAGAAATAGAGAGCTCCGCAGGCAACTATCAGAAAAAAGAAGTACGAAAAATAAACGCTCGGATATGTGTAGTCCATGTGTCCTCGTGTCAGACGTTATTTCTCATAATCGTTGTCCGGCCGCCAGTTCTTGGCTCTGCCGAGCGTCTGTAAGTAGGCGACGATCGCCGAGAATTCCTGTGGGTCATTAGCGATCCACGGGAATGGCGGCATGATCGATCCGGGCACGAGGTCAGCCGGATTGCGGAAGTGTGCCATGTGCCACTGTTCGTTGTATTTACCGCCGACGCGTGCCAGGTCGGGTCCGGTTCGCTTGGTTCCAAAAAGATGCGGACTGTCGTAGACGAATTCATCCGGCGTCGAGATCGGCGCATCCACGCCGCGCCAGCCGTAACGTTTGGTGTCGGCGAGCAGCGTCCGGATCTGCTGCGTATGGCAATACCAGCAGCCCTCACGAACGTAGATCGCCCGGCCTTTCAGCTCAAGGTCATTGAGTTGTCTCAGTTTGCCGGTCGGACCGTTGGCCGGATCGGTGTTCTCGAATGGCTTCGACCAGCTCTGGTCGATCAGCGGCGGAGCAACGGTCGTCAGCAGGCCGCCCGTAAAGAACAGCACCAGCGCAGCGGCGACAAAGAATACAGCGTTATAATCAGCTTTGTGTAACATATTTTCCTCCGTCTTAGGCTGCGTTTACCGCAGGCTCGACGCCGCCCTCCTTTCCACCTGCCGCGACGATCGTGGCGAGAATGTTATAACCAAAAGTGACAATACCGCCGAACATCAGGAAGCCTGACGCGAGTCGTGTGTGCCAGATAGGCTTGAGAGCGACCACGGTGTCAATGAACGGTATCGCCGGGTTATTCCACTGCCAGCCCTGCCAGAATCCGCCCAGCCACAGCGTGACGAAAAATCCGAGGCCGCCGACCAGGAACAGCCAGAAACTCCAGTTTGCAAGGGCGTTCGAATAAAGCTCGGTTTTGAACATTCGCGGAACGACGTAATAAACACCAGCGATCGCGAAGAAAGAAAAAGCTCCGAGCACAGCCATGTGTGCGTGGCCGGGGATCCAGTCGGTCTTTGACACGATGGCGTTCACGGCACGCAGGCTGTGCATCGGCCCCTGAAAACAAGTCAGGAGATAAAAAACGACGCCGGACATCAGGAATTTGAGTGAGACATTCTCGCGAAGCTGATGCCATTGGCCTTTCATCGTGGAAAAGAAGTTGTAAACCGCCGCCCATACCGGAACCAGCAGCATTACCGAAAACGCGATCGTGATCGTCTGCAGCCACTGCGAGATCGGGCCGTGGATCATGTGGTGAGCACCCGTCCATACATAAACGAACGCTAGCGACCAGAAACCGATCATTGACAGCTTGTGGCTGTAGAGCGGCGTGTTCGACGATTTCGGAATGAAATAGTATGCGATCGCGAGGCCGACCGGTGTAAAGATCAAACCCACGGCGTTGTGGACGTACATCCAGTTCAGATTTGCCTGATTGACGCCTGTGGTAAAGAGTGTCGCGAAGTTTCCGGTCAGATATACGAAAGCCGTCCAGAGGATCGTTCCCATTGCGTACCAGAGCGAGACGTACATCGCCTTGTACTTGCGATTTGCGACCGTCATGAAGATGTTAATGCCGAACATTATCCACGCGACCACAACACCGACATCAAGCGGCGTCGGCAGTTCGGCGTATTCCCAGCCCTGATTCCAGCCCATGAGCAGCGAGACGACGGCACCAAGAATGATGACGTTCCAAAGGGCAACGGTCGCGATGCCGAGTTTTTCGCTCCAGATCTTCACGCCGCAGAGTCGCGGCACGATGTAATACATCAGTGCCATATCGCACGCGAGCAGCCAGCCGAAAAGCATTCCGTTGACGTGCAGCGGGCGGAGCCGTCCATAGGTCAATTGCGGTATCGTGCCGAGAAATGACGGGAACGAGAATTTGGCCGCGATGATGAGGGCGACCACGCCGACGATAGCGAAATATACCAGGGAACTGATGATGAACAGTTTCGCCGTCGTATCCTCATGGACCGAATCCGTGTATGTGGCTGACGCAGCGACTGGTATCTCGCCGGCATCAATGATTGTTTCCTCTTTTTGCATAGAGCCTCCGATAGTTTCCTAATGGCTGAGAGCTGTCAGTTCTGCGATCTCTTTTTTGTTCGCATTCAGGCTGCGGATGTAATTCACGAGATCGCCGACATCGTTCTTGGTCAGCCCATAATCGATCCACGGCGGCATTGCGGTTCCCTGAACGCCGTACAGGATCGATTCAAACAACCTGCGGTCGTTTGCGTTATTGATAAATGCCGTGTTGAGCAGATTGCGCGGACGCGGCAGAATGTCGAGCGAATTCGGGCCCTTGCCGTCGGCTTTTCGTCCGTGGCAGCCGACGCAACGCGTCATGAACGACTGTTCGCCGCGTGCGATCGACTCGCTGGTAAGAGCGACCGGGTTTTGCTCGGGCACGTCGCGCGGTTTGATCTCGCGTCGAGCTTCTTTCGTAAAGTTCTGATTGATGTACGCGAGAACGCCCTTGATCTGCTCGTCGTTCAGGACCTTGCCCCACGACGGCATCGAAGTGCCGCCGACGCCGTTCTTGATCGAATTCATCAGGCGTTCGTCAGTCTTGCTGTTCATGAATCCTGCGTTGGTGAAATCACGCGGATATGGATCGAGATATGTCGCGATCATTCCGTGTCCATCGCCCTTGTCGCCGTGGCAACGCATGCACAGGTTCTCGTAGATCTGTTTAGGTTCGGTCAACGCGGGCGGAGTTTTTAGGCTCGCGAGATAGCTCGTCATCGACTGAAAATCGCCATCGCTGAACAGGAACGTCGGCATGATCGAATCAGGAACGACCGATCGCGGATCCTTGAAATGGCCGAGCAGCCATTTCTCATCCTTCATCAATCCCTCGAACGAAAGATCTGGTGCGATGCCACCGTCCTTGTCGCCGAGCTTGTGACACGCGACGCATGCTCTCTCAGCGATCAACTGCTCGCCGGTGGTTGCGGCTCCCTTCGCGGGTTCGGTACCGGATGCGACCGGAGCCGGCGTCGTCGGGCCTTTGCCAAGCGTTGCCCGGTAGCGGTCGAGCGTCGTCTCGGCATAGTTGAAACCGCGGCGGCTCTTCAGAAAAATAACGAGCGAGCGAACCTCTTCATCCGTAAGGTTGAACTTCGGCATGAAGGACGTTTTGCTGTTGGCACGCGGATCGACGATCGATTCCCAGATGTAATCGACCTTCCACTTCTTGCCGACCTCGGTCAGATCAGGTCCGAGCGTGCCGTTCGAAATTCCCTCGATACGGTGGCAGCCATAACAGTTTTTCTGAATAAAAAGCTCGCGGCCCTTGTTAACTGCGGGTGTTCCCTTGAAATCCTTTTCCGTGTGGCACTGAGCGGCAGTTGGCCTGCATGAAATCTTTGCCTTTCAGCTTGTCTTTGAAATCCGCACGCCAGTTTTCCTGTGTAACGTAACCGGTCATCGGCTCGGTCCAGAATTCATCCTCGCCGTGAGCGTAGAATTCCTCGAGCCCGCGGCCCTGGCCGTCGTGACAGACGGTGCAGCCCATATCGGGGAACTTGTGGCGTCGCTCGAACTTTCCGTCAACCTGCTTGTCGCCCATTTCCTCGGTAAATGGATGGGCTTTGTACGGATGCGGAGCGTCCTTGAATCGAGGGTCGTCGGAGCCGATGTGACAGGTCGTGCAGCGGTCGACACGCTCGCCGCCGAATTGGGTGACGATGATCTGCTCGATCTTCGGCTTGCGTGATGCGAGAACCTCGCGTTCGGCATCAGTCTTGGCTAACGTTCGAGCCTGATCGAAGTAGGATGTCTGATAATTTTCCCACTTGTGAAAGAACTGCTGGTAAAACACCAGGCCATGCACGACCAGGATCGTGATACTTGCAATTGCCAGTGATAATCGCGTCTTCATACTAATCCTCTAACCGCTCTAGAACGGCGATACGAACTCCCAATTCTGGCCTCTGAAAAATGTTCCGATGATGATCAGAATGATGTTGACCACCACGAATGTGGCGAACAGTGTATTTGCCAGCAGGCGTTCACGAGAGAACCAAACACCGATGCCTTTCTTGCCCCGGTCGAAATACGGCAGAGCGAGAAGTATCAATACCTCGAGCCCCGGAATTCCGACGCCGCCCCAGAATGCCGAGTAACTGACCATCTCCTGCAGCCCGAGGAAATACCACGGAGCTTTTGCTGGATTCGGCGGATGCAGGACATTCACGGGCTCCTCGAGCGGAGCGTTGAAGAAATAAGAAACGACCAGGATGCCCAGTACCGTGAGGATGAAAACGAACAATTCCGCAAGCAGCAGATTTGGCCAGCTGTAGACCGAGTTGTCGGGAACGTTACCGGCCTTGGTGAACGGCCCGCGAACAAGGCCCTGAACGCCGTAGCGTTTCTTCTCGATGATGTTGATGCCTTCGGCTCCGGCAAAGGCGAGTGCCGGTGCGGGCATAGCTGTTGTCGTAACCGCAGCAGTTTCGACGATGTCCGCACTCTCAGGCCGCGACAGGCCGCCGTCCTTGCGGATGCGCCAGAAATGGATCGCGATCAGCGTTGTCATCACGAGCGGCAGGACCGCGACGTGCAGCACGTAGAATCTAAGCAAAGCTTCCTGCCCGACGGTAGTATCACCGAGCAGCAAAAAGCGGATCTCGTTTCCAAAAACCGGTGCATAACCCGCGATCGCCGTACCGACCGTGATCGCCCAGAATGCGAGCTGATCCCACGGCAGCAGATAGCCCGTGAAGCTGAGGAACAGCGTGATCAGGAACAGCAGCACACCGATTACCCAGTTGAACTCGCGCGGCTTCTTGTACGACGCCGTAAAGAACACGCGGCACATGTGCAGAAAGACCACGGCGACCATTCCATGGGCCGACCAGCGGTGCATATTTCGCAGAAAAACGCCGAAAGCGACCGAACCTCGCAGGTCGAGCATGCGGTCGTACGCCTGCGTCGTCGACGGAACGTAATAGAACATCAGCAGCACTCCCGTCACGACAAGGATCAGGAACAGGAACATGCTCATCAGCCCGAGGCCCATCGTGAACCACGGTTTGAGCGTGTTTTTGTGCACCTTGACCGGGTGCATGTGCAGGAAAAAGTTTGTAAAACTCGTCTGCGAACGCCCGAGGTTCGTATGCGGCAGGTTATGCCGGAAAAGCGACGACCAGACGGCCATCGGCATATTCCGAAAGACATTCAGGATGTTTTTTGTAGTGGATTGCTCGCTCATACTGTAAACCATTTACCGGCGTTGATCTCTTTGCCCTTATCGATCTCGAGTTCACCGTTCGGTGCAAGCGTAAGTTCGAACCACGGCAGCGGCTTCGGTGCCGGGCCGCCCGTGACGTTGCCGTCCTGGTCGAATCGGGATCCGTGACACGGACAAGCAAAGCCGGTATCTGCGACACCGACAATGCAGCCCAGATGCGTACATGTGATCGAGATGGCCGCCATCTTATCGCCCTCGCGAATAACGGCTACCTTCTGCGGACCAAGGGCGATCCGTGTTCCTGGAGGAAATTTATCCGGCGTTCCGATACTGAACCGCGTCGGCGCACCATAGGTCGCTCGCGGCTTGATGAACACCAGATTTGAAAATGCCGTGACGATGCCCGAGCCGAGTATTCCCATACTCGTCAGCCACGCCAGCACCTTTCGCCGTGACATCGGCGAGCTGTTTTCCTCTTCGTGAGCGTCATGCTTATCGCTCATGTTGTTTGTCCTCCTCGACTTCGTTTACGAGTTCTTCGATATCCGACCAGAACACCTGATATTTCGTCTCCTCAATGTCGCGAAAATAATCGCTTCGTGCCGCAAAGATGAATATCAGTGCTCCGGCACTGCCCATCAGCAGACTTGCGATGATCGCTATCCATGTCAGTGTCATTGCGTCGGCCCCTTTGGATAAGCTGCAAAATCGGCGATGGTCTTGCCTTTCAAATGCGACATCAGGTCTTCTCTGATGCGTTTCCATTCCATGCAGAACGGGCATTCCGGATCCCGGTCGCGGGCGTGACAGAGCACGCATTCATCGAGATACGGGTCCTGATCCAGAACGCTGAACACATCCCAGAGCGTTATATCTTTCGCCGCTTGTGCCAAAATATAGCCTCCGTAAATACCCTTCGCCGATCGCACCATGCGGTGCCTGCGAAGCTCGGCAAGCAGTTTTCTCAAATATTCCGATGGGATGTTTTCACTCGCAGCTATCTCGTTCAGCCCGCAGATCCTGAGATCGTCCTGCCGGGCCAAATAGGCCAGAGCCTTGATGCCGTATCCGGTGCTTTTTGAGAAAACCATCGGCAGATGTCCAAAAATCAGATATTTTTATCCGCTAATAGTTTGTAATTAGGGGGTTTTCCGAACAATAATTAGTTCGAATCATTTTTATGATGATGTTGATCAGATGAAACTTGGCGAAGTAAAAAAGCTGGTCGAGGGAACGAATGACCCGACATTTGCCCTCGACTCGAACGGATTGGTCGTCGCGTGGAATGCGTCGGCGGCCCAGCTTTTTAACTTGATGGAGTCAGATGCTGTCGGGCGGTTTTGTTCAGAGGTGGTCCAGGGAGTCGATGAGTGCGGACGCACCTGCAGCACGGAATGCACCATCCAACATCAGGCACGCGCTCACCAGCCGATCAAGAGCTACGAGATCCAGGTCAATGCGAACGGCAAGCGTCAGTGGTGCAACGTCTCGGTCCTGATGGTCGAGGCGGCAGACACGACGCCGCGATACACGATCCACATCGTTCGGCCCGCCGACCTGCAGAAAAGGTTTGAATTGCTCGTCCGCGATTTCGTCGTCAACGAAACCAGCCTGCCAAATGTTAACGTCGCCGAGATCCTCTCCGCCAAAAAAGCACCGACCAATCTCGCCAAACTGACCGAGCGTGAGACCGAGATACTTCATTGCCTGTCGCGCGGTGAAACCACGGCCAGGATCGCCGATTCTCTCTTCATCAGCCGGACGACGACAAACAATCACATCCAGCACATCCTAAAAAAACTCGGAGCTCACACCCGCCTCGAAGCCGTCCGCCGTGCCGAACAGGCAATGCTTATTTAAGGATCGATCAGGATGAACTGTTCGGATCGTAAAGGAAAAAGGCGGGTCCTTTTGGGGCCCGCCTTTTTGTTTGGGTTAGCGATCTTGCGATCGTTGAGGTCATTCCAGTCCGATCAGGTTCACGTCAGCGAGGTTGCCGGTCAGGTTGACCGTTTGCGTTGCGAATCTGAAGCGTTTGCTGGTTACCACGAGCATGTAGTCTCTTCCGAGTTCGAGGTTTTCGAACTGGTAGTTGCCGAAGCTGCTCGTGATCGTCGTTCGTCTTCCGCCAGCCGTGTCGATCAGCGTGACCGTGGCGTTTCTGAGGCCCTGGCCGGCTGCGGTGGTCACTCGGCCCGAGATCGTGGCTCCGTCAAGCAGCGTTCCGCCGGTGAAGGATACCAGGCCGTCGGTCCAGTAGAGCATTGGGAGCGGGTTGTTCTCGGCGTTCCTGACGTCTTTCGCTGTCGGGAAGTCGCCGAATTTGATCGCCGCACTCGTTGCCGGGTTGGATTGCGTCGGGAAGGTGATCTTCACGAGCTCTCTTGTTCCCGCTGTCAGCGGGTTCGAGTTGAACGGCGTCACGGTGATGCCCACCTTACCTGACAGCGAGTTGTTGACGGTGAGGGTGCAGTTGACTGCTCCCGTGCCGCATGTCACCGTCGGGACGCCGAGCGGGCCCGTCGGGTATTCGACCGAGAATGAGACCTTTGTCTCGACTCCGGTCGTTGTGATCAGCACCGGAACGGTCACAGGCTGGCCCTGTGTCGCGATCTGGCTCGATACACGGGCACTTCGCGGGATGGCATTCGGTCCCGGAACGTCGTAGGCGATAAAGTCCGCACCCGAGATGTTTCCGGCGACGTTCGTGTAGGTTCGGCTCGTCGCTTCGAAGGCCTTGCCCAGTCCGCTCGGAGTGATGGTGTAGCTCTGTCCGAGTGCGGTCGAGAACGAGTAGTTGCCGTTCGCATCCGTCGTTGTCGTTACTGCCTGCTGAGTTCCCGTGTTGAGCAAAGTCATCGTAACGCCTGCGAGATTCGTGTTCGTTCCGAAGGCGATGAACTGCTTAACGTTACCCGTCAGGCCGTTGACGACGTTGTGCTGGACACTTTGCGACGTGCTGCCCGTGAAGTTCGCATCACCTGCATAGGTCGCCGTGATGGTCTTCGTGCCCGATGTCGCCGAGGTCAGGTTACAGGTTCCTGCTGCTACTGCTGCCGTACAGGTCTGCGTTCCGTCCGTGACAGTGACGTTTCCGGTCGGGGTTCCGGTTGCAGGTGCTACCGGTGTGGTCGACCAGTTGACGGCATAGCTCTGTCCGGCCGAGGTCGGATTGCCGAGGGCTGCCGCGTTCGTGATCGTCGTGGTCGTTGCGGCCTGTGTGACCGTTAAGGTGCCGTTAGCTGTCGTGAACGTGTAGTTCGGAGCTGCCAGCGTTCCCACGGCTGTAGTGATCGGATACGTTCCCGGTGCACTCGTCGCGTTGGCCGTTGTTGTGATGCTCGGTGTTCCGGTCACCACTCCTACTCCTTCACCGTTGACAAAGCCCGTGATCGAGTACGTCAACGTCGGGTTCGGTGCTCCGTACACTCTCGTCTGGTTGTTAGCCGTCACTGTGAGTTGGACAGCCGTTATGCTCAGCGTTCCGGCGTTGAACGTCGTGAACGTGTAGTTCGAAGACGCCAATGTTCCGAGTGTCGCCGTGATCGGGTAGTTCCCGACCGGGCTCGTCGCCGTCGCTGTCGTCGAGAGTCCGGCCGTTCCCGTTGTGCTGTTTCCGGCATTGTCCGCTCCGATAAAGCCGGTGATCGTCGCCGTCAAAGCAGGGTTAGCTGCTCCGTAGGCTCGCGTCTTGTTGTCAGCCGTCACCGTCAGGCCTTTCTTGGCGACGTTGATCGAACCGTTTATGTAGTTGAACGCATAGTTCGCCGATACTGCTCCAGTACAGCTTGTCGGGTACGGCGAGCCTGCCGCTCCCGCTCCCTGTGTGTACGTTGTCGAGCAGTTTGGCTGCGTCGTAAGGTTAGCCGAGCTTTCTCCGAGCACGAAGCCCGAGAATGTCGGTGTGATCGTCGGTACCGCATCGCCATACGTCACATTATGGCTCGATGCCGTGATGTTCAGTGCGGCTTTGAGCACCGTCTGTTGTGCCGATCCCGAGCTTGCGAGATAGTTCGTGTTGCCCGAGTAGTTGACGTTGATCGTATGCGTTCCCGCTCCGAGTGTGTTCAGCGAACATGCTGCCGATCCGAGGCCGTTGAGGGCCACGTTCTGGCAGGCGGCGATCGGTGTTGCTCCGTCGAGGAAGTTCACGGTTCCCTGCGGAACTCCTCCTCCCGGCGGATTCGCCGCGACCGAGGCTGTGATCGTCGTCGACTGGCCGTATGTCGGGGCGTTCTGAGCGGTCTGCACCACGGTCGTCGTTGCGGCCTGGTTCACTGTTACGGTGAACGAAGCATCGGTGAATGCTCCGCAGTTATCGGTCGCTCTGATAACTATCGTATGAGCTCCGATCGGGCCTGAGTTCGCTACCGAAACAACTCCTGTCGGGCTGATGCTCGGCGGTGTCGTCATCGCCGGTGTCGTGCTCACAACCGAATACGTCATCGTTCCGTTATCGCTCGACGTCGTCGGATAAGCTGCTCCCTGCCCGAACACCACTGTCTGATTCGCCGGGGCTGTCAGGGTCGGGGCGGTGTTCGCCGTGATGTTCACCTGCAGGTCGCCTGTTCCGGTATTTGTACCATCTGAGACCTGGAAGCGGACCGTTCCTGCTGTTGCAGAGCACGAAGCACTCACAACCGCACTGACCGCTCCTGTTCCTGGATTCACCGTGATTCCACTTACCGTCACTCCCGTCGCCGTTCCACCCGCGATCTGCGTCACCGTCAGGTTCGCGATCGGCGTGTCCGCGTCTGTTACGGTTCCAACTTGAACAGCTGGTCCGCCAGTAGAACCTTGCTGTCTCGAGATCGCTGCCGATGGCGTAAAGACTGGAGGAAAGATCGCAATATCTGAGTACTGTGTATCGGTAAATCCTTCAACCCGAATGTTAATCGGCGTTCCAAGCCCAGCAGCACCCGACGCACTTTGCCCAACAACGATTACAAGCTGGTGTCCGGCGGGAACCACCACCTGAAAAAATCCAGGATTAAGGAAACTGTTACCTGAGGATCCGGCGTCTCCAAGATAGTTAGTACTTAGTGAGCCCGGCAGGTAAGCATCCAGATAGGCTGAGACAAACAGAGAGGGGGATGAGGCAGTGTCATCCATGGAGATCTGGACATAAGGATATCCGGAAGCTAACGGATCAACCGTGAAGGTTTGGTAATTATATGACGTCGCGGCATTCAGAACCCCGGGAAACGCCTTCCCAACGGACCAGTCGCTCGGTACGCCAGAGCGGCTCAAACGTCCGAGTTGGGTCGGATCCGCCGCGGTTAAAGTCACACTCGTATTAACTAGCGTCGCGGCCATACTGGTCGATGCCGCCGCCACAACGATCAAGAACAAAAATAGATAAGTTAGAAAAGCTTTACGCATGGAAACCTCCGAGGCTCTTACAAAGCCGGTGGCTGAAATCTTTCAGCACTAGGATCGTGATCAAAAATGTGGATACTACGATCCGAAAATCATATAAACAGCTTCGTCAGCGAACTCAAGGCAATGCCTGAGCTGCCTGAACCGATGCAAGTGCCATAGCAACACCGCTGCCGCCGTTAATGTCGAAACCCGCCGCCATATTATCGAGTGCTGTACTCGCTATGATCTGTCGCACCTGGGCACCGGTCAGCGTAGGTTTAGCCGCAAAGACCAGGGCCGCGATGCCCGCTCCGTGCGGTGCTGCCGCGGAAGTTCCGTAGAATGGGAAGAAGCCCGGCGTCTTGGTACTGACACCATCAGCCGCCGTGATATCCGGCTTTTGAAGCGTATTGCCTCCGTTGGTTCCAAAAAGCAGATTTCCTGGTGTAATAACGGATCCGTTCGAGTTATAGAAGATCTTACGTGGGCCATCGGAACTAAAGGTCTCGATACCGTTCGCCGCCCCGGTAAATGGCACGGTGCCGAGCTTTGCACTGTTCCATGATGTCGCGGCGACCGTTACCACACTTGCAGCCGCGTTGTGGCCAAAAGTTGACCCGGTAGTTCCCGTCGTGAGGATACCTCGATGCGTATCGATCCTGATCGCTCTCGTTGCGCCCGAAAATAGAACAACGACGACCCGATCGCCAACAGCCGCGGAATTTGCTCCTGAGGCAGGAAGTTGGATAAATTCGACCGGATCCTGAGTGCCGTTCTGCACCGCCGCCGAAAACCCCTTGATCGTCGTTCCTGCAGGGTTTAGCACAAAGACATCGTAGTCGTTCGTGCTGCCGCCGAGCGGATCAGACCATTTAAGACTAATATTTCTGCTCGCTCCAGTTAATGCATTGAAAGTATTTGGTCCGAAATTATGAACGAGACCGGTTTCGCCGGCAGTCGCGATCGGACCGGTTATATTACCGCCGCTTAAAAAATCACCTTCCCAGGTTCCTGATGTTCCCTTAAGTAAACTTCCCGAGTTTGCTGCGGACGAAAAGTATATTCCTCCGGCAGCTGTAAAGGCGTTTATCGCCTGAGAGATCGGGCCGTCCTGAAATGACGGCTCGGCAAAATATGAAATGTCATCAACGATCACTTTGCAGCCTGCAGCAGCTAAAGCAGTGATATTGGTCGCCATCTGTGCCTGGCCGCCGTTAGCAGTCGCGAAGTAGACCTGAGCTCCAGGAGCCATATCCTGGACGATCTCCATCATCGCGGTTCCTTCGTCCGTACCGCTGCTCGCCTGGCCAGGGAGAACCGTGGTTCCAGGTCCGAGGTCGCCGCTTGTCATCAAGGCGGAAACGCGAGCTGCCGATGCACTGTCAGAGAGAACGCCAACTTTAATACCGGCACCGGTAATTCCTAACGCGGCAACTTCCTTCGCACGATGCGAGATATATCCTTGCGTCGTCAGGGAGCCAACGAATGGGAATGGAACAGCAGGTTGGCTTTGAACCGAGGCTCTGAGCGACTCAGAGAAAGCAGATGCTGAGTTGAGCATTGGCTTCTCGGCTTCACGGACCGAGCGAACGCTGCTTTCCGCTGCGAACGTATCGATCGCAGTGATCGGCAAGAAAGCCCGGATGCTGCGGTATTTCGGAAACGCACTTACCACGCGACCGTTCAGCGCGACGATCTTTTTGAGCAATCCGTCGGTGACCTGGGCATCAATATCGACCTCGACCATGCCGTCCGCGTCGATCATTGATGTATCGACGGTCAAAGGGGCATCCGAGGTACCGATCCGGAAGTTGCTGGAACGAGCCTGACGGCCGGCAAATACCAAACTAGAGGTCATCTTCTTCTCACCTGCCGAGAGTGAGGCCTTGATCGCGTAGATATCTTGTATCTGCCGCTCGACATTGGGTGAAACTGGAACCCGATCCTGCGCGTTTGCCCCAATTCCTGCCAACGCTATCAGACCGAAAATGAATGCGACGCTCGTAAATCTGAGCTTTAAAATATGCAACATTATTCTCCTCCGTCGACCCAGTAGGACCGAGTCGCTGAACGCTTGATTTCTGGAAGTAAGTATTAGAGCGCTAATCTAACAAATATTCCTGTTAAGTCAAGAAAAATCCTCAGGATACGTGATGTTTCTGTAACTTTTTTCGGACCTGGGATAATACTATCGATCGGCGTTTTTCCATTTACGGATCGAAGCGATCGGCGCTGTCGCTTTTACTGTCGGTTAATTGGTTTGACGCTCTTTTCCTTTTACCGCAAAATGAAGCTATGACGGGAAACGAGATCAGAGCTAAATTCCTTGAGTATTTTGAGCGCCACGATCATAAGATCGTGCATTCTTCGCCGCTTTTGCCGGCTAATGACCCGACGCTTTTGTTCACGAATGCGGGGATGAACCAGTTCAAGGATGTATTCCTCGGCGATGAAAAGCGTGATTACAAACGCGCGGCGACTTCGCAGAAGTGCATTCGGGCGGGCGGCAAGCATAATGATCTCGACGAGGTTGGGAAGACGGCACGGCATCACACGTTTTTTGAAATGCTGGGAAATTTTTCGTTCGGTGACTACTTTAAGAAGGAAGCGATCACGTACGCGTGGGATTTTCTGGTCAACGAACTGAAGCTCGACGAAGAACGTCTCTGGTTCTCGGTTTTCGAAGGTGATGCCGAAGTCGGTCCGGACGACGAAGCCCGTGCGCTGTGGGAATCAGTTGGTGCCAAGCCCGAACGCGTTCTCGGTTACGGCCGCAAGGACAATTTCTGGCAGATGGGCGACACCGGGCCGTGCGGGCCGTGTTCGGAGATACATTATTATATGGGTGACGATCCGCACGATTCCGAAAAGAATCATCCGAAGTGGGTCAATGGCGAAGGCGACACCACGATGGAGATCTGGAATCTCGTCTTCATGCAGTACAACCGTACGCAGGAGGCGGACGGCACGTTCAAACTCACTCCGCTTCCGGCTCCGTCCGTCGACACCGGAATGGGCCTCGAACGCATAACCGCCGTGATGCAGAACGTCAAGACGAATTACGACACCGATCTGATCCGCCCGATAGTCGAATTTGCGGCAGGTTTGGCTGCTAAATGAAGATCGTTCGCAACATCGCAGCAGTCATTGTCGGTTACCTGATCTTTGCGGTGTCGGCGGTGCTGCTTTTTAATCTGAGCGGGATCGACCCGCACGCGGAAACGGGGCTGATGACCAAGTTTGGCGTAGTCGTTTTTGGCTGTGTTTTCGCGTTTATCGGCGGATATGTTGCCAAATTTATCGCTGCCGCGAACTCGCTCTCAGTGAACATCGTCCTTGCGGTTTTGATGGCCGCGTTTGCCGCATTCTCGTTTTTCAAATCGTCGGGCGAACATTACACGCAGATCGCCGCGATCTTTCTTTTTGCTCCGGCTTCGCTGATCGGCGGTATCGCTCGCCGCTCAAAATAACACATGCCGATCAAGACGCTCCTCATCGAAAACCAAACACTCACGCGGCTCGGGATCAAGACCGTCCTCGCTGCGACGGACGATGTCGAGCTGATCGGCGAAGCGGATAATGCGGCTGACGGGCTGAAAAGTTTTGGCGAACTTAAGCCGGACGTCGCGATCGTAGGCCTACGATTTCCAGATTCCTGCTCGATCGATGACCTGGATAATTACTTTGTAGCTACACCGTCGGCAAAGATCATCGTCCTCGCCGAACACGCCGGTGACGCTGAGATCACGCGGGCTTTGAAAAAAGGTGCCCTCGGCTACATCTGCAAAGACGTCGAGCCCGACGAGCTGCTGAAAGCCATCCGCACCGTGAACGCGGGCCGCAAATATATTCCCGCGGACATCGCCGAGATCCTCAGCGAACACGTCGGCAGCGAAGAGCTGACCGCCACCGAATCGAACGTCCTCCGCATGATCGTCGGCGGAATGTCGAACAAAGAGATCGCTTTTGCCCTCGACATCTCGGAAAACACGGTAAAAACACACGTTCAGAATATCTTCGGCAAGATCGGCGTTTCCGATCGAACATCCGCGACGACGACGGCGATCAAACGCGGACTTGTAAGAGTTGACCTATGAATGAAATAAAAAACCTACTGACCGATTACGCAGAAAGCTTCACATCCGGCGAAAGCTCCGTCCTCGCCGAGCTTCGCGAGCATTGCTACGCCCATTACGAAGACTCGTCGATGCTCTCGGGCTTTGTCCAGGGGCGAATTTTGTCGATGTTTTCGCACATGATCCGGCCAAAGGTCGTGCTTGAGATCGGGACGTACCTCGGCTATTCCGCACTCTGTTTTGCCGAAGGCCTCGCTGACGGCGGCAAGGTAATTACATTGGACATACAGGAAGACACCAACAAGGTCGCGCGTTCCTACGTCGAAAAGACCGAGTACCGCCACCGGATCGAATTCATCCTCGGCCTCGGCACCGATATCATCCCGAATCTCTCCGAGACCTTCGACCTCGTCTTCATCGACGCCGACAAGCCGAATTACTCAAACTATTACGATCTCGTCTTCGACAAGGTCCGCCCCGGCGGCTTCATCATCGCCGACAACGTCCTCTGGAGCGGCAAGGTACTTGAGGAATTTAAAGATGAGAACACGTTAGCTCTGCACAACTACAACCAAAAGATCCTGGCCGACGACCGCGTCGATAACGTCCTCTTCCCGATCCGCGACGGCCTGATGATCGCTCGCAAGAAATAGCTATAATCACAGATCATATGGGCTCTTGGCAGAAATATCCCACCCTTAGGTTTTTGAAGTTTTTCGGAATCGCACTCGGAATCCAAATAGCACTCATCGTGGCTTTTGTAGCTATTTCAATTTTCCTTGACGTGCGGAATCCAGACCCACTATCCCAGGTTTTTCTATGGCTGTACTTGTGGCCGTTGTTAGTTCTGCCCGGTAGTTCGGGGCATGGGGGCGAAATATTCTTTATGCCCTTCACCGCTATCTTCTATTCCTTTGTTTACGGTGTGGTAATGGCCGTGATTCGTCGACCTCGGCCTTGAAAATCACCCGAAATAACTACGTCAACCTCACCGCAATTGATGATTACACCACGCAGCCCGCACTGTAATATCTAAATATCAAAGGAGATTTACGATGATCAGAATCAGACGATCGAACGAACGCGGGGCAGCTAATCATGGTTGGCTCGATACCAAGTTTTCATTTTCATTTGCGGATTATTTCGACCCGAAACACATGGGCTTTCGCAGCCTGCGGGTCATTAACGAAGACCGCATCCAGGCAGATCAGGGCTTTCCGAAGCACGGGCATCGCGATATGGAGATCCTGACCTACGTCATCTCGGGCGAGCTTTCGCACCGCGATTCGATGGGCAACGGCGAAACCGTCCGCGCGAACGAGATCCAGCGAATGACCGCCGGAACGGGCGTGCTCCACAGCGAATACAGCAGCCCAACCGACGAAACGCACCTGCTCCAGATCTGGATCCTGCCCGAAAAAGCAGACCTGACCCCAGGCTACGAGCAGAAATACTTCGCCCCGGAAACCAAACAGGGCAAGCTAAAACTCATCGCGTCACGCGGCGGCGACGACGGCTCGGTCCACATCAACCAGGACGTAAACCTCTACGCCTCGGTCCTAAAGACCGGCGACGAAGTTGCGTACGACATCGCCCCAAACCGCCACGCCTGGATCCAACTGATCAGCGGCTCACTCGACCTAAACGGAGAGGCCCTAAAAGCCGGCGACGGAGCCGCGATCAGCGAAGTCCAGAAACTAGAGCTAAAAGCCAAGAGCGACAATACGGAGTTCTTGCTCTTTGATATGCATTGAGAGTTAGGAATGGATAGGTTCGGCGTCAGTATGTCGGTTTTCCCGACATACTGATAATTCGATCTTATCTCATAGTCTCGGGGCCTTCCTTTTTTGGGGAGCCTTGGCCCGTCCGTAAAACTTGCTATCTCAAGAACCATTGGGTCCAATAATCGATAACACTCATTTTGGGTATCCAGCAAGTGACGGCACTGCTTTATACTTATCTGTCTTCCTGCTCCACCTCAAAGCACTAAAGCCATGGATTAGGGAATGTCCGACCCAGCGGCTATCAACAACTTCGTCGCCAGCGTGCGGCGGATAGTTACAAAGCAATATCTGGCCCAAAAAGTTTCGCCACCTTTCTTCGCCAAGAAGACAAAAATAATATCCGTGAAGTGAGTTTCCCGTCCCGTAAAATGTCGGATTGTGATAGATTTCTTTGTTTACAGGTACCAACTTGTGGTGCACCTCCTCAGGTGATTTCACATATATGAAATCAATCAAAGGAACATGACAAACCTTATCATTCGATAGGCGAACACGAGAATGAAACGCGAGTTCCTGCTCGTACGTGAGTTTGTTAACCTGATCGCTCAACCATTCGGCATTCACAGTTCGAGCTGGAACAGTGAAAACTTCGCGAGAAAGAGTTTCGCCATAGCTCCGGTAAACATATTTGCTAAATTCGAGTGAGAATTCCTGCGTTTGTTGTGCAACCCAAGAAGAAAGTTGAGTAACCGGATGATCAGTCATTATCTATTCTGCTCTATTTTAATTCCGCAAAGAAGTTGATACTGTTCGAGAGCGAAGTGGTCTGTCATCCCCGAAATATAATCAACTATGAGATGGGCCCGGAAATACCATTCTGGAAACCCACGACTTTCCTGTAGGTGGTACTCGTAAGCCTTCACATGCTTTTTCGGAAGACGATTGAACAGGCGCCATTGAACATCAAGACCCTTTCCTTTATCCGGCTCCGCTCTAGCTAGAATCAAATTTCTAAATTTGTCTTCAGTTAGTCTGAGGAGCGGTGCGAATTTTTCGAGGAGGCCGTGAACAATTTCATTGCCGGCCAATTCAATATCTTCGGCCTCGAAGCATCGAAATAGTTTCTTTCGGGAGAACTTTTTAAGGCACTGAAAGGCTTTATACTCCAGCGACTCGGCGTCGAATAAGCTGGCACGCTTACCCTCAATAATCTCGTCGAGAGAGTCGACAAAGTAGCTCACGGCGGCTTTGATTGCATCCTGAGTATAACTTATTTTGAATCTGAAGAAATCAGCTTCATCTGGCTCATCGTTGGCGGGCCAAACTCCGAGGGGGAATTTGTCGTCACTTTTTGAAACTAACTTCCACTCTTTTGACACATCGTTAAAGAACTCATCATAGCGAAGAATTCTCTTCTCTAAGCCATCTTCAATATCACAAATGCAGTATGCTATATCGTCAGCTGCTTCCATTATGTAAGCGAGGGGATATCGCGAATCCTTCGCTAATCCAAGATCAGCCTTCATGCGTTCAACGGTATCGCGCTCTGATTCAAAATAGCCTGCCTTCTTCGTGAGCTCGTCACTATCTCGTTTCTCCTCTACCGCAGATCTCGTGTATTTAAGAAACGATAGCAAAGTAGTGTAAGTTAGGTTATAGCTGAATGCATCTCGGTCAGTTTTAAGCCGCAAAAGTATGCGCAAGCCCTGAGGATTCCCATCAAATTGTTTAAAGTCCTCCATCAGTTCTTTCATTCTAAGACTGACTTCGGCATGCTCTTTGGGATTAGTTTCAGCACTCGATTGAGTAGCTTCGTGGAAGGAATTCATTCCTTCTTCCGCAAACCAACGCTGTATTGCTGCCTCTCCAAAGTGACCAAAAGGAGGATTTCCAATGTCATGTACCAGACAAGCACACTCCACGGCATAAATAATAGGGAGCCGGAACTCTTGTCCAATGAGGTCCCGTTCCTGTAATTTAGACGCAACCCCGTCGGCAATCAGCCTACCTACGTCAGAGACCTCTAACGAATGAGTGATTCGGCTTCGAACCGCTGCATTGCTTTCTAGGGAGAAAACTTGAGCCTTTCGCGAAAGTCTTCGAAACGCGGGTGAATATATTATTCGAGAACGATCACTAGCCAATTCTCGGGCAAGGTCCCTTCCAGTCACTTCAGTTTCTTTCAACCGCTTAGTAACAAGCAAAGCATCTAGTCTCATATGTTGAGTGTCGATTATTCCCGTCCTTTGAGCAAGTCTATGAATGCCGTCGCCCAAAGTCTAAGGCGTCAACTCAACCTACTAGGGCATCTTGCCTGCATCGAAGCCTCCGTAGCTCCGTAGGAGCGAGATGTTTGTAGAACGTGGATCGCCGAAACGCCGACTGAGCCCCGTTGGGGGCGGCACGTGACCCACGTTTGCCCGACAACATGCCGCACCTGACGGAGCTTTCCGCAACTCGCGCAATTTCTTCTACAAACACTCGGCTCCTAACGGAGCTCAGGAGACGATGCTGGCGTTATGAGATGGTTTCCCCCGAAGGGCAAATAGCCACGCTGTTTAGGGCGTGGTTTTGGTTGGGTTGCAGACGATCAGGGCGTTTTAACGTCCTTGCTCGGGGCTGGTTTAAGGCGACCGATCGGGTAAGCCCGTTAAAACGAGCTGAGGGTCTGACTCGATGCTTACCACGCCCTGAAGGGCGTGGCTATTTGCCGCGAAACGCGGACCGCTCTGGCAGGCTTGTAAGCTTAAGATCACGCGATCGGGGTCCTGGTTGAACCGGATGTCGGTGAACCTTAGAGTTTCCGGGATGCGGAGGCGGAGGTGGGTTAGGAAGCGTTTGGCACGGATGACGCGGAGGCGGCCTTTGCGGCCGAAGGGGCGGACGCGGTAGATGTGGCGGCCTGCGTTCGGGCGGGCGATGACGATCGTGCCGGTCTCGTCTTCGTAGCGGAGCGAGACGTAATAGATACCGTTCAGCTTGGCGAAGACCGTTGGGTTCAGCACGATCTCGCCTCGCGGATTGATCGACGCATACGGCTGCAGCGTGCGTTTGAGGCGTGTCTTTTGGTTGAGTTCTTTCCACATGGGATCTCAGGAATTTTTAGCCACGAAATAGCACGAAGTATCACTAATAGGAAGAGGCTGAATTCTCTGATTCGTGTCTGTTCGTGTAAATTCGTGGTTAACCGGGTTTCAGGTTTCTTGACCACGGAACGCACGGAAAACACGGAACAAGACGAGAACACGATCTCTTATTCGTGTTCCTTCGCGTAAATTCGTGGTTAACCCGGTTTCAGGTTTTTTGACCACGGAACGCACAGAAAACACGGACAAGAACACGATCTCTTATTCGTGTTCCTTCGTGTCTATTCGTGGTTACTTCCTATATCCCTCTCGTTACGGGCCTTTGCACGGCGGCTGGGGCGGGCGGTTCTGAGGTCGAGGACCAAGATACCGTCGGTGTCGATCGCCGCATCGTCAAACTGCATCGTGTGGGGCAGCGATAATCGCTTTTCGCGCATAAGTCTGTAAGCCCGGACCATGATGCCTGTGCGGTTGCTTTTTAGGGCAGGATAAGCATGCGGCGTCGACGGCTCGACGGGTTTGAGGCCGATGCGATGGTTTGCCTCATCGTAAAGCAGCCGAAACCATGCGGGCGAACCCAACTGCTCGTGAGTAACGCGGCTCATCACGATGTAGCCTTTCTGATTCATCGTTATGTGCAGACCGGAATACTGCGGCAGCACATCATCTCGTTTTATCTCGACCCATTCTGAAAACATATTCTCATCATCCCTTCATGTGATTTCGTGTATTACGTATTGTTGCATAGATAATACAATCTTGTAAAGACGATTCGTCAGATCCGAAAACCGAGGGGTAAAATTTCCTATCAACGGTGCCATTAATGTGCGAAGCATCGCGGGATATAAACGCGTGGATCAATTTTGCGTCACTGGACGTAAAAAACGGTTCGGCGAATGGGTAAAAACGGTTCGGTGACCGAGGCCGAACGGTTCGGAGTTTCAGGGACGCCGATGGACCGAGGGACGCAGGCGTCGCAGGAACTACTTGATTCGGATGCGTGCGGGCTGTCATTATGAAACCAGAGGTTATGAAGATCGCGGTAGCAATGAGCGGTGGTGTCGATAGTTCGGCTGCGGCTGCTTTGTTAAAGGAACAGGGGCATGAGCTGGTTGGCTTCACCATGCAGTTGTGGAATCAGCGGCGCGGCATCAGTGTCGATGAGAACGGTGATCCGCTCCCGTCGCGGTGCTGCTCGCTCGATGATGTCTATGACGCCAGGCGTGTCGCCGAGGGGCTCGGGTTCCCATTCTATGTTCTGAATCTGGAGAAGGATTTCGAACGCGACGTCGTCGAGCCGTTCGTCCAGAGCTATCTCGACGGCGAAACACCGATACCGTGCGTGGCTTGCAACTCGCGTTTGAAATTCGCTTCGCTTGATAAAATGGCGGTTTCGCTCGGTTGTGACAAGGTTGCGACGGGGCATTTTGCACGGGTCGTTTATGACGAAGCTGCGAACCGTTACCGGTTATTTCGCGGCAAGAATCATTGGAAGGACCAGAGCTATTTCCTCTGGGAATTGAATCAGGATCAGCTTTCACGGGCACATTTTCCGCTTGGGGAAATGGCGAAAACCGAGGTCCGCGACATCGCCCGCGGAGCAAATCTCTACACCGCCGAAAAGCAGGAATCGCAGGAGATCTGCTTCGTGCCGGATGGGAAATACAGCGAGTTCATCGACCGCTACCTCGACCACGAGGGCCGCGAAAGCGAATTACCCGAGGGCGGCGAGATCGTCAACACCGCCGGCGAAGCGGTTGGAACTCACACCGGAATTCACCGCTACACGATCGGCCAACGCCGCGGATTGGGCATCGCACATGAGAAACCACTATACGTCGTTCAGATCGAGCGAGCGAGAAATCAGATCATTGTCGGAGAGGCGGAAGACCTTGAGGCTATTGAATTTACGGCGAAGGGCGTGAACTGGGTAGCTTTCGCCGAGCCCGCCGAACCGGTCAGGGCAAACGTCAAAATACGCTATCGCCACGAACCGGCAGCCGCCACAATTCATCCGCTTCCCGACAGCCATGCGCGGATCGTATTTGACGAACCGCAGCGTGCAATAACACCCGGACAGGCGACCATCTTTTACGATCTGGAAACCAGCGAAGAAGTGGTCGGAGGCGGCTGGATCATCAGAGACCGCCATGAAAAAAGCTGAACTCAGAAAGCTGTATCTCGAAAAACGAGCCTCGTTGTCCGGTCAGAACGTCGCCGAGATGAGCGGGCTTATCGCTGAGCAGTTCTTTGAAAACGTCGATGTCGCAGCGGTAAAAATGCTGCACTCGTTCATCCCGATCCGAAAATTCAATGAGGTCGACACCGAATTGATCGTACGTCGGATCTGGCTCGAGTTTCCCGATATCGTCACCGCGGCACCTCGGACCGATCTCGATACCGGAACTTTTGAGAGCGTAACCTTCGGCCCGACGACGGAATTAGTAGAAAATAGTTGGGGTATACGGGAACCGCCGGGCGGTGAACAGATCACGCCGGTCGAGATCGCTCTGGTGATCGTACCGCTGTTGTGTTTTGATACGAATCGTCACCGCGTCGGTTACGGAAAAGGGATGTATGATCGATTCCTCGCGACTTGCCGCCGCGATGTGTTGAAAGTTGGGGTCAGCCTTTTTCAACCCGTCGAACCGATCGAGGATAGGAACCTATATGACGTTCCGCTCGACATCTGCATCACGCCCTTAAAAACTTACTTTTTAAACAAAAAAGGATGCTGTTAGCACCCTTTTTCCTGGTCGATATTCGAAAACTTAGGCCGCTTTCTCTTTCAAAATATCGCGGATCTCGGTTAGTAGAGCTTCCTGCGGCGGAGGCGGTGTCTGAGCCGCAAGTTTCTTGAAGTATTCCATCGCGGCTTTCGCTATCAGAAACATCACAAAGCCAACGATCAGGAACGTAAGAATATCCGAGATCAATTGCCCGTAACGCACGAGCGGCGCTCCGCCTTTGACGGCAGCATCGATCTGTTCTGGTGTCGCACCCGCACCAAGTTTACCGCTCAGGTCGTAAAACTTCGTCTTGAAATCCATGCCGCCGGTTACGAGACCGACGAAAGGCATTATGATGCCTTCGGTAAAGGTAGTAACGATCTTTCCAAAAGCAGCCCCCAAAATCACGCCGATCGCGAGATCGAGAACGTTACCGCGAGCAATAAAGGCCTTGAATTCGTTTAGCATGTTGGTCTCCTTTTTAAAATGGTAGTTGACAAAAAAAGGCGGGGATTCCCGCCTTAACTAAAATAAGAACGTTGCGAGATTAGACCGAAGCAGCCTCGGCCGATTCTTCGTCATCATCGTCATCAGCAAGATAAAGCGGTGCGGCGTCTGCGACCGGTTCGGCGGGCTGTTCGTATTGAACAGCGGCTGCAACAGCTTCTTCTTCCTGAACCTCGCGGGCCTTGAGCATCGAGCAGCTTCCTTCGAGTATTGCGCCCTCTTCGACAATGAGTCGCGGGCTGTGAATATTGCCAAGTACACGGGCCGTGCGACCGAGTTGCAGCTTTTCCGTAGCAACTATGTCTCCATTCACGGTTCCATTGATCATGGCGGCCGCAACATGGATATTTGCATCGACCTGGCCATTAGTTCCGATGATCAGGGTGCCGGAATCGGATGAAACAGTTCCGATCAAATGCCCGTCAACACGGAGCATAGCGTGGAATTGAGTCTCGCCGGTCAAGGTCGTTCCATGCCCGACGAAGCCGCTCAGGCGGCCTTCTTTGATGTCGCGGGCCATGCTGTCGCTTTCGGAAATGGCGCGTGAGCCGGTCGAAGCGGCGGCTTGTTCGGCGTAGCGGTAAGCTTGTTCGGGGGTTGGTTGGTCGTTGTATTCGGTGTGGTCGGGTTTGTTGCCTCTGCCCATTCTGATCATATGTTCTACTTAGCCTCTCTAAATTTTTTGTTGGCGGGAAAGTCGGAAAATCCGCCTTTCAAATCAGGCAGTGATGGCACCGGCACGCGACCTCAGTTCTATCGAAATTTCCCTTAAGATAGATAATAGTTAGGTTTGAGTGAAGTGTCTAGTCATTTTTTATGGTTGTCAAAGTCGGCGGCGCGTGTCAAAATCTAGAGTTTTCGAGTGGAGAAGTAAATAGTTGCAGAGCGAGAGTAAAACAAAAGGCAAATTGCTTAAAAAGATCGGCCGGGCGATCGCGGATTTCTCGATGATCGAGGAGGGCGATCGGATAATGGTCTGCCTTTCGGGCGGAAAGGACAGCTACGCGATGCTTGATCTGCTACTGGACGTGCAGCGGCGTGCGCCTGTGAATTTCGAGCTACTGGCGGTCAATCTCGACCAAAAACAGCCCGATTTTCCTGAGGAAGTGCTGCCGAATTACCTCACGACTCGAGGCGTGCCGTTCCGCATCGTCGAGGAAGATACCTACTCGGTCGTGACCGCCCACATTCCCGAAGGCAAAACGTACTGCTCGCTCTGTTCACGGCTTCGCCGCGGTATTTTGTACACAACCGCCGTCGAAGAAGGCTGTACGAAGATCGCTCTCGGCCACCACGCAGACGATATCATCGCTACTTTCCTGATGAATCTCTTCTACGTCGGCCAGCTAAAGGCAATGCCGCCAATACTTAGGAGCGATGACGGGCGAAACACGATCATCCGCCCGCTCGCCTATTGCCAGGAAGCCGAGATCGCCAAATACGCCGAGGAACAGCAGTTTCCGATAATCCCGTGCAACCTCTGCGGAGCCCAGCCGAACCTCAAGCGTGCGCGCGTCAAACGCCTGATCAACGAACTTGAGATGGAAACGCCCTACATCCGTCCGACCATGATGACGGCGCTGACGAACGTCACGGGCTCGCACCTTTTGGACAATAAACTCTATGATTTCAAGAGTTTCGAGCCGATGATCAAGGCGATCCCTGCCGGGCACGGCTCGGTGGAAAAGGAACTCGACGAAATATTCGACCATTCCGAAGCCGAATATCGGCCGCAGACCACTGCATTCCAAAACTTGGCCGCGGAGATTACCGCAAACTGACCGAGGTAGACCTATCTAGCAATTAAGTCTTTCCGAGACCAAAAGTCCGAAGCCTCTTAGTGATTGCATCTGCATAAGCCTGCGACCCGGCCGTGTTCGGGTGGCCAACGGCGGCGATCTCGCAGAGGCGGACGGGGTAATCTATTTTGGTTTCTTTTTTCAGCTTTGGCAGAGCTTCGCTGCATTGGGTTTTGCGTGACGCGTAGAGCGGATCGTCGACTGCACCATTTTTGTGAATGCGGAAAAGCAGGGTTTTCGGCGTCTCGAGACATGTGTCTTCGGTGATCGGTGATTCGATAAAAACCGCTCGGGGCGAAGGGAACTTGGCGTTGAGTTTGTCGACCGCAGCTTGCAAACAACGGTTCGATTCGCGGATCCAGAGACGGGAACGCTCGGTGGCTCTGCGGCCGATGCGGTTGAAATAGACTTTCCGCGTGAGCGGATTATTCGCTACCGGTTTGAGAAAACGCGGGAAGCTCATCGATTCGAGCCAGCCGTTGAACATACCGCTTCGTGAGGTTCTTGGCGAGATGATCGGGTAATAGCCGACGACGGCGATAGTGGCGTTCGGGTGCAGCTTTGCCGCGTGTTCGATCACGTCGAAAACGTCGTGAAGTAAATGTTTTTCGATCATCGGCGGAAGTTTTTTAATATCGCTGAACGGGTCGAGCAGTTTCGCAACGGAGATGTCGGTTATGCCGCCAGTCAGCATTATTAGGTCCGCTCCGGCCTTTGCGGCTTTTGTGTAATTATCCGCCGCGACCTCGATCTGTTTCCAGATGCTCGGGAAGCCGACATTTACCTCGGGCTTGAATTCGTAGGTTTCTTCGCGGCCGATCTTGCGGTACTTTTCGGCTTCGTCGGCGTGGAATTTGAGCGTTGAGCCGGAATGGGCGTTGACCGTGAGATTGACGTCGCGTTGGTTGGAAAACGCCTCGCGGCGAAGCCATTCGGCGGTCAGCGAGTAGAATTTTTCTCGTTCTGCGAGCCCTTGTCCCCAGATCAACGAATCGCCAACGACCAGGAATTCGAAGGGACGCGTCTGCTCGGCATACGCCGCACGGACGCCCGCTTTGCTGGCGAGCATTGCGGCAGAGAATGCAGCTATTCGCTTTAGAAACGAGCGACGCGATTCGTTTTGCATACGAGTTTACCGTTGGATAGGGAATTATAGTTTCGAAAGAGTTTATAACTCAAGACTTCACAAACGAAAGATCGCTGTGCTATAGTCGCAGAACTATGAAGCCGTCTGCCCTTTAATTCCACGTCTGTACTGCTCGTTCACCGCGAGATCCCACGCGGCAATGCGATACGAGTCACCCAGCCACCGCTCTCTTTTAGCATCGGCCTTTTCTTTCATTTCATAAAAGGTTTTTGTTATGTCATTAAATGATGCGACCTCGTCTGCGCATGAGACAGATAATTCGATATTGGGCGTGCTTCGCGAAGCCGTCGTCGGGACGAACCGCGATTTTACAAAAGGATCGATCCCGGCCGCACTGATCATTCTCGCTATCCCGATGATCCTCGAGATGTCGATGGAATCGCTCTTTGCGATCGTCGATACATTCTTCGTCTCCAAACTCGGCGCCGAATCGATCGCCGTAGTCGGCCTGACGGAATCAATTCTGGTACTGACCTACGCCGTCGCGATCGGTCTGTCGATCGGCGCGACCGCGACCGTCGCCCGCCGTGTCGGCGAGCAAGATCTAGACGGAGCCGCACGAACCGCCACGCATATCGTCTATCTCGGTGTGATCGTCGCACTCGCGATGGGAACGGCGGGCGTGATATTTGCACCGAAGCTTTTCCATCTACTCGGTGCCGAACCACACGTGATCGAGCTCGGAACGCCATTCATGCGGATAATGCTAGGCACGAACATCGTTATCGTGTTCTTATTCCTGCTCAACGGCATCTTTCGCGGAGCCGGTGACGCCGCGATCGCCCTGCGCGTGCTGATAATCGCGAATGGATTGAACATAGTGTTCTGTCCGCTCTTCATTTTCGGCATCGGGCCGTTTCCGGAACTCGGCGTGACCGGTGCGGCAGTGGCAACTGTCTGCGGACGCGGAACGGGCGTGCTGTTTGCGGTGTGGGCGCTATTTATACGCGATAACGGCCGTTTGAATGTGAAACGCGAACACTGGACTTTCGACCCGAAACTGCTGTGGTCATTGATCACGCTTTCGGCAACCGCAGTTCTGCAATTCCTGATCGCGACGTTGAGTTGGACAGGCCTTGTGATGATCCTTTCTGGATTCGGAACCGTTGCTCTCGCCGGTTATCAGATCGGATTGCGCGTGATCATGTTTGTCCTGCTGCCGGCTGTCGGTCTTTCAAACGCCGCAGCAACGCTCGTTGGCCAAAACCTCGGTGCCGGACAGCCGGATCGTGCCGAACGCTCCGTCTGGACGGCAGGCATTTTGAACGCCGTCCTGCTCGGCGTTGCGGGAATGATATTCGTGATTTTCTCAGGCTCGGTGATCGGGATCTTCACGCACGAACCGGAAGTTGCGGCATTCGGCCGCGACTGTCTGCGAATCGTCGGCTACGGCTACGCGTTTTACGGTCTCGGGATGGTGATGGAAAGCTCATTCAACGGTGCGGGCGACACCTGGACGCCGACGTATCTCAACTTCATCATATTCTGGATGCTCGAGATACCGCTCGCCTACGTGCTTTCAAAGCACTTCAGCTGGGGCCCGCAAGGCGTATTTTGGGCGATCACCATCTCGTTCTCAATGCTTGCTGTTTCAGCCGCTCTGCTATTCAAACGCGGAAAGTGGAAACTCAAACAGGTGTAATTGGCCGATTCACCACAGAGGACACAGAGTTCATGGAAAATCTTTGTTAAATACTCCGTGTCGTCTGTGCCCTCTGTGGTTAAATCTTTCTTATGCTGAATGTCTTCCCCGATCCGCGAACGTACCGTTACCCCGAATGGGTCGCGATCGGGGATTACTATTTCCGCTCGCACGATGTCGTCTCATTCGGCACTCCGCTAACGGTCGATAACGTCCGCGAGGCTTATCACAAAGGCATTTTCCCCTGGAACACCGAAGGCCTGCCGCTGCCGTGGCATTGCCCGGAGTGGCGAGCGGTGCTGGATTTCGAAGATCTAACGGTACCACGCAGCTTGGAAAAAGTTAGAAGAAAGACCAATCTCACGTTCACGATCGACCAAGCTTTCCCCGAAGTCATCCGCCAATGTGCTCTTGCGTATCGTCCCGGCCAGGGCGGAACCTGGATCTCGCCCGAATTCATCGACGTCTACACCGAACTCCACCGCCAAGGCATGGCCCACAGCATCGAAGCCTGGAACCCTGACAACACTCTCGCCGGCGGACTTTACGGCATCGACGCGGGCGGTGTTTTTTGCGGCGAATCGATGTTTTACAAAACTCCTAACGCGTCAAAACTTGCGTTGCTGTTCCTAATCGACCACCTACGAGAGAAAGGAGCAACCTGGCTTGACGCTCAAGTAATGACGCCGCATCTCGAGGCTCTGGGTGCGATAGATATTGACCGCCTCCATTTTTTGGATAAACTCAAAGCTACACAGGATCGGCGACTGACGCTATTTTAGGTTTATGAACGATCAGACAATCTTGCGCGAACATCTACTCGAACTGCTTGAAGGCAAATCGGCCCACATCGCCCTCAAAGCCGCGATCTCGGGCTTTCCCATCAACCAGATAAACACGCGTATCGACCATTCGCCGCACACGCCGTGGGAACTGCTCGAGCACATCCGGCTCGCACAGTGGGACATTCTGGAATTTAGCCGCGATGCGAGCCACGTTTCACCTGATTTCCCCGACGGTTACTGGCCCAATGACGTCGCGATAGCCGAGGACTGGCGGCGTTCGACCGAGCAGATCCTCGCAGATCTGCAAGCCATTCGCGACCTCGTTTCGGACGAAAACACTGACCTGTACGCACCATTCCCACATGGGACGGGCCAAACGCTGCTTCGCGAAGTCCTGCTCGTAGCCGACCACAACGCCTATCATCTCGGCCAGCTGATGCTGCTCCGCCGCATTCTCGAAACCACCTAAAATGCCGCACCGCATCAGAAACAACATCCGCCCCGGAATGTCCGTCGCGATCGTCCTCAAACAAGACCAACGCACCGGCAAACAAACCACCGGCGTGGTCAAAGACCTGCTCACCAATTCCCCAAACCACCCACACGGCACAAGGTTCGCCTCACCGACGGACAAGTCGGTCGTGTGCAGAAAATCCTCGACCAACTTTGCGTAACCATCGGTTTTGCGTGAAAATTCCTAACACCATGACAAACAAATTCCTGATCTACGGAGCGAACGGCTACACGGGCGAATTGATCACGCGGTTTGCGGCGGAGCGTGGGTTGAAGCCCATTCTCGCGGGTCGAAACGAGGCGAAGATCAGCGAACTCGCGGCCAAATACGATTTCGAATACCGCATTTTCTCGCTCGAAGACGACACCAAGCTCGATGCGGCCTTGCAGGAGGTTGACATGGTGCTGCATTGTGCGGGGCCGTTCTCGATCACGAGCGTTCCGATGGTCAAAGCCTGTTTGCGCAACAAAAAGCATTACACCGACATCACCGGCGAGATCAGCGTATTTGAGACCTGCGCAGCTATGGGGAATAAGGCAGTCGAGGCCGGGATAATGGTTATGCCCGGTGTCGGATTTGACGTGGTACCATCCGATTGTCTCGCGATGCATCTGAAAAACCGTCTGCCGTCCGCAACTCATCTGACGCTGGCGTGGTACGGCATGGGCCGGATGTCGCACGGCACGCAGGCGACGATGACGATGAACGTCGGCCGCGGCGGTGCCGTTCGCAAAGACGGCAAGATCACGCCTGTTCCGGCTGGCTGGAAGACCCGCGAGATCGACCTCGGCGAAGTGCGTCGCACCGGCGTTACGATCCCTTGGGGCGACGTTTCGACCGCGTTTCACTCGACCGGCATTCCAAATATCGAGGTCTACACCGTCGTCCCGCCGTCGGCTCTGAAAATGATGAAAACCACGCGCTACCTCGGCTGGCTAATGGCTATGGGCTTTATTCAGAAGTACTTACAGCGAAACATCCCGCCCGGCGGGCCTTCGGATGAGGAGCGTGCCAAAGGCAAAACCCTGATGTGGGGCGAGGCATCCGACTCCGAAGGCAACCGTGTCGAATCGCGCCAACAAGGCCCCGAAGGCTACACTCTGACCGCCATCGCCGCCCTGAACATCGCCGAAAAGATCCTCGCCGGCAACTTCAAACCCGGCTTCCAAACGCCCGCCAAAGCCTACGGAGCCGATCTGGTTCTCGAGATCGAAGGCACGGCGCGGCAAGACGTCGTCTAGTGTCGCAGGGACGCACTTTGCGTCCCTCAAAACCTGAATTTCAATGCCTGGGACGCGAAACGGTCGAAAACGTCCCAAAATTGTTCCATTTTCGTGTTCCGGTGGAACTGGTTAACTCGTGTGTGATCAAATACTTACACCTTCTTTCACTGTTCCACTTTTTTTGATGCTGGAACGGCACTAACCCACGTATTTTCAATCATTTACAGCGATTTTACTGTTCCATTTTTTAAAACATAACACGAAATGGAACGATTTTGGAACAGCGGAAATCCTGTAAACAGCGTAAATTCTTATATTTACAGCCGCTACGCGTTAAATTTTTTGAGTAAAGACCTCTCTGTTGATATCGGCGTTGATGTTAAAAAATTTACCGTCACATTTGCCGGGCGTGCGGTGTGTTCATGCGGATGGGCGTTTATCTGATGATCAAAAGACTTCAATTCGTTTTTATTGCCGTACTTTTCCTCACAAGCTTCGGCATCGTGGCGGCTCAGAATACAAAAACGCCGCAGGTGATAAAACTGCAGCGGTTTCGGAAGGCGCTTTGGACGGTGCATTTGATGGTGAAAGGCAAGGAGGGTGATTTCCTGTTCGACACGGGCGGCGGAGTGACGCTGCTGACGGAGAAATTCCTTGAGGGCATCGACTGCAAATTCTGGGGCCGGACGACGGGTTACAACATGTTCGGCGAGAAGGCGAGCGGGCCGCATTGCGATGATGTCGAACTGCGTGCAGGCGGCGTTTCGCTGACAAAGGTGAGCGTCGGGAAATTCGATTTCGGCGACCGTTTTGCGGGCGACCGCACGCCGGACGGCATACTCTCGCTCGACGCCTTTGACGGCAAAGCCATCACCATCGACCAGACCGCCGCGACTATCACGATCGAAACACCCAAAAGCCTCGCCAAACGTACAAAGTCAATGCGCGAAATGCCGCTTCGCGTCTCGCGCGAATGCTCGGCTCGGTGCCTGAGCGTTTTTGCCGGAGTTCCGACCTCGGCCGGGATGACCTGGCTCACGCTCGATTCCGGAGCCGGCGGCGTCTCGCTCATCTCCAAAGATCACGCCGCCCTCTTCGGCCTCGACCCCACCGCCAAGGACCAACGCCTAAAACACCTCGCCGCCCCCAACATCCCCACCGACAGCCCCGTCCTGGTCACCGACCTAATCATGGACGGCAACCTAGGCCAACCCTTCCTCAGCCAATACATCGTGACACTCGATCTAGCAAACAGCCGCATGTGGCTCAGGCCGAACAGTTGATGCCTTAAGGCTCGTTATCGGGGTTTCACGTCTGGGAATCGTGTTATAGAATTGTTCCATCACATCAAATCTCGGATTTGAGCGAACAAGAAATATTAATGCCTAAATTCAATGATATCGAGCTCGATCAATGGAGGGAGTGTGACATTAACACGGATTCTCTGTGGCTTATTGGTGAACGAACAAAAACTGGTAAGCATAAAAACATCTATCATGGTAATTTCATCCCACAGATTCCCAATCAATTAGTTCGGCGCTATACGAAAGCCGACGAAGTCGTTTTTGAGCCATTCGCAGGAAGTGGTACCACATTGTTTGAATGCGAAGAATTGGGCCGGAGATATATTGGACTCGATATCAATCCGGAAATGATTGACTATATAGAGTCTACTCGTGACCGTATTTTTGGAGACGATCGTACTTTTATCGAAGAATGCGATTCGACTGACGCCGCAGCTGTCGAATCGTCGGTCGGACGGGGTTTTAAAAAGTTAGGCACTAAAGGCGTACAGTTTGTTTTGATGCATCCGCCATATTTGGACATCGTAAAGTTTACTGACAAGAATAATGACCTATCGCACATCGCTGACATAAAGATTTTCCTAGAAAAACTCAAGGCAGTGTCAGAAAATTCTCTTCAGTACCTTGAAAAGAATCGATACTTTGGAATTGTATTAGGCGACGTGTACAAAAACAGTGAGGTCATACCCTTATCGTTCTATTGTATGGACATGATTAAGCGAAATTTTCGAGTCAGGCTGAAGGGAATTATCGTAAAAAATATCGAAGGAAATCGAGGCAAGATTGGTCAAAACAGTATTTGGAAGATTCGAGCTCTCAAGAGTGATTATTTCATTTTCAAACACGAATATATTTTTGTATTTAAGAAGGAATTTTAGATAGTGGAAAACTACCACCTCTTCATTGTCGACGAGACTAGCTTCAAATTTCACCTAGAGCATTTTTTTGTCGGAACTGGAAAGACTGACAGGAATGGCATAGTATCCTTCGACATCGGGCTGTGGAAAGACATTGAACGGCTGAGGGTTGGGGATAAGGTAGTTTTTTATTTGATGGGATTAAAGAGATTCTATGGTGTATTTGAGGTCGCATCTCGTCCTTTTTTCCACTCCAGCCTCCCTCAATATTTGGAGGCTGCTAATCCCTCTATTCGTAAACGCGATGGCCGCATCTCGACAATAAACCTCCGATATCGCGCACTCATCAGACCATTTAGAGTGTTTCAACGAGGGGTCGATGAATTTGATCTAATCGACATTTTGCCGAGAGCCACTAAGGATGTGCTATGGAGTATTCTTTACCGGAAATTGGTCGGCACGCGAGGGTGTAGTCCTATATTTCCTAGCGAATTTGAAATTATTCAGAATAAACTCGCCGCAGTGAACGATAATGCTGTGTTAGAGTTTGAATCTTATAGTTTCAACGGTGGATTGATTTCGCGGGGCCTTGAGGACGCAGAATATGAGGGAGAGATTGCTAGGAATGTGGATCTTAAGCAATCAATCTTGCGAGGAGAATTCGACGAACATTATATACACGCACTTTTAATGGAATACTTGCCAGCCGCAGTTTTTGGTGAAGAAGTATCTTGGTTTGGCAACGAAGTATATTCTGGGGCGGCCGTACAAATGATGGATCTAGTGAGCATCAGTCGGATTAAGCAAATGGAAACCTTCAATGTTGTCGAAATAAAGGCGGGTCTGATTCCGGTTAATATCGTTAGTCAGATAAAAAAATACTGCATTTGGCTCCGATCTCGTTTTGATCTTGCGACGCCCGAGCAGTCCATTCAACCAATTCTTATCGGTAAAAAGATGAGAAACAAAGAAAAATCCGGCCGATTTGATAGCTTTCATGATTTCGACAAGTTAAATCTGGCAAGACCGATTCGCTATATAGAGTATTCGATTGATAAGGACGCAAACATTCTCGCCTTTAACGAAATTGATACGAATTCGGCTACATTTGATATTATTCAGTCCTTTGAGATTTAGAGAGCGAATATTCACTAATGCCAACGAAAAATGAACTCTTTTTGGAGCTTGCTCAACCCAATGCAGAAGGAATTTCGCGTTGGGTTCGAGTAACCGAGTTTGTCGGCCGATATGCTCCTTTGGTTTTTGGTAACGGTGCTGATTGGGCACGCTCCGATGGCAATCTGGCGAAAATCTATATTCTCGAACGTGATGCTTCTCTAACAGCTGGAAACCGGGTTGATCAAGTTAGATTGAATGGCTTCAGGCAAGATGATCCTGGAACTCAACAAATCAGGCGGGATATTCTTTTGGCTATCAGACAAAAGCGTTGTGTCGTACTTGGCACGTCTGGCGTACAAGTTGATCACAAGGATGGTAGAAAAGATGACCCGAGAGTAATGAATCCCGCGACGCAGCTAGAATCTGATTTTCAACCTCTAAGTACCCATGCTAATACGGCGAAGCGCCAATTTTGCAAGGAATGCAAGGCTACTGGCGAACGATACGATGCGAGAAGACTCGGCTATACAATTTCGTTTACGCAGGGAGGATTGGCGTACGATGAGAAAATCCGTTGCGGCGGATGTTTTTGGCACGACCCTATCGCGTTCCGACAAACCTTGAAATCAAATGATTCATAAAATACTTAAAGAATCTTCATAATATACTTGACGGTAGATGATAGCGTAGTTTAGAATGTCGAAAGTAAACAAATCCAAAGTGCTCGAATTGATGGCGAAACGAGAATTATTGACATTTAAAGAGCTAGCCAATGAGCTGGGCATATCCGCAACGCAGCTCTCAAACATTTTGTCGGATAAGTTTGAGCCAGTGAAAAGCAATGTCGTCGATTTAGCAAAGTATTTCTCGGTTAGTCCTCTAGAAATCATTAAAGATGATAGCGATTGAAGAAGGTTTGTTTAGCGAACATATAAAGTTTAGGATTGGGTAGCGAAACAGAAAAATGAATTACATCGGGTCAAAATATAAACTCACCAAGTTCATTAAGAGCGAGATCTACAAAATTGCAGGAGAAACGAAGGAAAAGATTGTTTGCGATATCTTCGCAGGAACTGGCGCTATAGGTCGATCATTCAAGCGCGACTCTAAGAAGATTATTGCGAATGATGTGGAATACTACAGCTATGTCTTAAACAGAAATTACATTGGCAATCATACGCCACTGGACTACCTGCTTTTCTTGAGTGAGTTGAATCAATTAGAAGGAAAAGACGGTTTCATTTTCAATAATTATTGCGATGGAGGAGGTAATGGTCGTCAGTATTTTAGTGATGAAAATGGTCGTCGGATTGATGCGATCCGAGAGAAGATTGAAGAGTGGAAAGAGAGCAAGGTCGTCGGTGAAGGAATGTACTATTTCCTTCTCGCGAGCCTCATAGAAAGCGCAGATGCATTAGCGAATACTGCGAGCGTATATGGCGCGTTTCTCAAACATCTAAAGAAAACTGCCCAAAAATCTTTAGTTCTTAATCCGGCTAACTTTGAATTAAATGACGCTGAGCACGATGTATATAATGAGGATGCTAACGAGGTTATAAAGCGCATTGAAGGTGACATTCTTTACCTTGACCCGCCATACAACCACCGTCAATACGGTTCAAATTACCACTTGCTAAATACCATTGCTGAATACAAACCGTTTGAGCCGCAGGGAAAAACCGGGCTTCGAAAGTATGTACGTTCAAAGTGGTGTCAGAAAAATGAGATTTCGGGCGTTTTTGAGGACTTGATCAAGAATGCAAAATTCACTCATATCTTCCTTAGTTACAATAATGAAGGCCTAATGAGCGTTGATGAAGTTCAGCGAATAATGTCCAAGTACGGCCGTTATGATCTTTCCCAGATAACCTATCAACGGTTCAAAGCAGATAAGACTGATGCCCGAAACCACAAGGCGACCGATACAATGGAATATCTGCACATCCTAGAAAAAAACTAGTCTTGGTTCAGATACACTTCGAATGTTTGACCGACAACGAACCTTCGGGATTGTTCCAGTTTCTGGAAAATATCTAGTTCGCAGCCTTTGGCACCTCACGCACACGCAGTTCCTGGATCAGTGGGGGATTTTCGGGGGTTAGGGTGAAGTAGACTTCGATGTTGGTGTTTTCGCACTCCAACAGGAACCGGCCGCGGAGCTGGTTTTCGGGGATTAGTTCGCCGATCTTCAGGATCTTGCCGGCTTTGGTGAAGAGGGTGGCGTAGTCGCGTTTTAGGAGGTCGATGGGGTTATCGGGGAAGAAGTTTTCGGCGAATATGCCGGACTTTTCGCCGGTTTCCCAGGACGGGATGACCTTTAGCAGTTCGGCTTTTCGTTTTGCGAGGATGTCGGAGACGGGAAGCTGGCGGGGCTTGAGGTCGGCCGTTTTGATTATGAGGTCGAGGACCTGGAGATTGACGGTTCCGAGGCTCGCGTAGGTGACGTTGCCGAATGCCACGACGCCGATGCCGTATTCGGGCATGATCCGCCACTGGCTGCCAAAGCCCGGCAGGCCGCCGCTGTGGCCGATGTACACACGCGATTCGCAATCGCGCAGCCATCCCAAACCGTAGCTATACGCACTCGCGGTCGCGCAAACTCTGCCGCCGGGATATGTGAAATTTGGCGTGAGGCCATTGAACCGCCATGGATGATGCATTTCGCGCACCGACGCGCGTTTGACCGGGCCGGTCTCGGCGGCGTTCGACGGCGGCCAGGCGGAGAGGTGAAACGCCATATATTTGCTGAATTCGTCGATCGACGAGATCATGCCGCCCATCGAACCCCACGAACCGTCCGGCGTATCGTGCAGCAGCGTTTCCTCGTTCCAGCGTTCACGCTGCCAGCGGTAACCGTGAGCGAGCTTGTCAAGGGCGACGTTGGCGTATTCCCATTCGGAGGTCGTCATGCCGAGCGGCCGCCAGATGTTTTCGCGGATGTACCGCTGATACGGCATGCCCGAGACTTTGGTAACGATGCGGCCCAGAAGGGCGAAGCCGAGATTGGCGTATTCGTAGGCGATGCCCGGCGGGTTTGAGAACGTGACGCGGCCATTGAGCAGGTTGGCGAGATCCTTGTCAGTGTCGGCAAGCTGGCGGTCGCCCCACGGGTTGTCTTCGGGAAAGCCTGCCCCGTGCGTGAGCAGTTGGCGGATCGTGATCGGCGTCGAATCGGCAGTCGGGTATCGCTGCTTTTTCAGCTCGGGAACGTAGAGATACGCCGGATCGTCGAGCTTTAGTTTACCGTCGTCACGCAGCTTCAGGATCGCCATCGCCGTGAAGCTCTTGCTCATCGACGCGATCCGAAACAGCGATTGCGACGTCACCGGCGTCTTTTTATCGATGTCCGTGTAGCCGTCATTGCCCGCAAACACGAGCTTTCCATCCACCACAATTCCAAATGCGATGCCGGGGAAATGGTTCTTGGTGGCGTGATCCTTGTAGATCTTCTCGATCGCGGGGAACGCCGCTTTTATCTTCTCGAGCCGCTGCGGATCAGTGAAAACCGCCGGTTTGTACGACCTGTCGTAATCGACCTGGGCGAGTGCGGAAATGCATAACGCGAGTGCTAAAAACACGGACGAGAAGGGCTTCATGTTGATCGCTCCGAGAAAGGTTTTTTCACAAGGTAGCAGAGTCGGGAATAAGTTACCAACGCGGTGCGGCTTCTGCTAAAATATCGGTCGATATCCGCTCGTTCGCCCTATATTTATGAAGATATTTATGACGATAGCTCGCATCGGTTTTTGTGTATTGGCGTTTGTGATGGCCGGGCTCGCTCAGACGCCGGATTCGTTATTGACGCAGGGCAATGAACAGCTTCGGCAAAAGAAGTACGAGGACGCTAGCGCGTCGTACACCGAATGTCTGAAGCTCGCTCCGCGCGACACGCGCTGTCTCTTTAACCGCGGGCTCGCACGCTCGATCGCGATCGGGTATGGACTCGCGGTCGAGGATTTTTCGGCTGTTATCGCGATCGATCCGGCTCATTTTAAGGCTTGGAATCAACGCGGCGAAACGTATTTTTCGATGCGGCAGCCGGAAAAAGCGCTCGCCGACCTGAATAAGGCTATTGAGCTCAAAGCGAATTACGCGGACGCTTTTTACAACCGTGCGCGAGTTTACGCAGGGAAGAAGGAGAATGACGCAGCCATCGCGGATTATTCAAAGGCCGTTCTGTTCGACCCGAAGATGGATATCGCATGGGCGTTTCGCGCATTGCTTTACAAGGAAAAAGGCGATCTGGACAAGGCCCTTGCGGATCTGACCAAGGCGGTCGAGCTGGCTCCCAACGACGCGTATTATCTGTACAACCGCGGCGAGATCCTATTTGAAACAAGACAAGTCGGACCTCGCGGAAGCGGATTTTAACCGCGCCGTCGCGATCGATCAGAAATATGCGACGCAGATACGTTCGCTCAAAACACTCGCGAACGTCGAGAAGATCTTGGGCAAGAACAAGCAGACGGCGGCGACTACATCAAAGCCAGCGGCTTCGCAAGCTCCGACGGTGACGCAGCCGACGGTTTCAAGTTCAGCGAGCAAACCCGCCGACTTTCAGAAACTGGGGACCGACCGCATGATCGTGGGCGATACGGATGGTGCGATCGCACAATATTCGGCGTGCATTCGGCAGTTTGGGAACGTGGGAACTTATGACTGCTATATCTCGCGAGCATTTGCTTACAAGCAAAAAGGCTCGGCCGAGCTAGCGTTTGCCGATCTTGCAAAGGCGATCGAGATCGACGGCGTTTCGGCGAGAGCGTACTATCAGCGGGCAGAAATGTACTATTCGATGAACGAGTATGCGAAGTCCATTCCGGATTATTCTGCCGCGATAAAGGCTGATCCGAAACAGATGTCGACGCTTTTTGCACGCGGAATTGCTTATCAGAGGCTCGACAAGCATTCGCTTGCCCTGCTGGATTTTACTGAGGCTATTCGGCTGTATCCGAGCGCAAACTACTACGCGTTTCGCGGTATGTCGCACAAAGCTCTTAAGAACAATGATGACGCGTTTGCCGATTTTGCGATTGCGATCTCGAAAGACCCCAAGAACTACACAGCCTTTTATCACCGCGGCACGCTTCATTTATCGAAAGGTGACCGTGATAAAGCTGTTGCCGATTTCCGCTCTGCCGATCGCGGCAAAACCGGATTTCCAAAGTCCAAGATTTGAGCTAGAGAAACTCGGTGTCACGCCCTGAGCTTTTGAAATAACGCAACTTCTGCTGCGGCACAGCGCAAACGCATGTTAACGGAATTTCATTTTTTCGCTCGTCAGACACGCATCATCCGGCTTTTTGGCCGGATCACTCAGGAACGAAGGGACGATCTCGGTCACCGCGCAGCGGCTTGAAAAGAGAACGCCGTGGGTGGTGTTTTTTACCTCGTAGAAATGGCTGTTTGGGAACCGTTCGGCCACCATTTTGCCCCACGCAGGCGGTGTGTCGGGGTCGTATTCGCCGGCGAAGATCAGTGCGGGGATGTCGCTCCGAACCGGACGATCTTCAGCCTTTGATGCGGGCGGAATGTTCCAGGCTTTGCAGATCTCGGGGAATGATGTTTGAATGCCGAAGCCGCCAAGGCCGCGTTTTTCCGATAACTGCGAACGAATGGTTTTCATATCCTGAAAAGGTATTTCCTCGCGGCACCAGACGGAGTAACGCATTCCCCAGACAAAGCCTGTGCTCGTGAGTTTCCCTTCGGCAGTGCGGCGAAAGTGGTTCAGATCGGCGTAGTCACGTCTCGATAATTTATCGATCACGAACGGAATATCCGGCAGAGCCTCGGTGCTTTCGAGCAGCTCGTAGATGTAATCGACGATGTCGGCTCCGCGTAGTCGGATCGGGATGGTTTTGACGTTTTCCGTGGCGTTAATGACAAATGGATCTTTGTCGGCCGCCTTTACTAGGTCGAAAAATGTTTGTTTGAGCCGGGGATATTTAGCGTTGCATTCCGAATCACTTACACATGTGGCAAAAATCTTTTTGAGCGAGGCTTCGACGCTGTCAACACTCGTTTCGTCGTAATTCGCGGTTGGCGGCAGGACGGAATCGAGAATGACGGACCGAACGCCTGCCGGAAACAGACGAATGTACGTGAGCATCAGCCGCGTGCTGTATGAGATGCCGTACAGATTCCATTTGTCGATCTTGAGCGCGCGGCGAAGGTCTTCGAGATCGGCGGCGCTCGCTTCGCTGTTGTAGGCGGCGAGGTCGTAGCCTTCGCGGATCAGGCGTTCGCGGCAGGTTTTTACGGCGGCGATCTCGGTTTTTAGTGCAGCAGCGTCATTCATATCTTCGGCTGCTGAGCGGTGATGAGCTTCGTTGACCTCAGGACAGGCCATGTTTGGGCCGGTGGAATTCGTACCACGCTGCTCGAAGATTATGAAATCACGCCCCTTAGTATATGGTTCCAAACCTCTCGCCCCGCGAACGCGTCCCAACGAACTCGCTCCCGGACCGCCGGCGGTGTAAACCACAGGATCTGGCTGCGGTGTCGCCGAATTGCTTTTAACCACAATGACCGGAAGAGCGATCACGCGACTCGTGGGTTTACTCCGATTCTCGGAAACGAACAGATTCCCACATTCCGCCTTTACACCATCAGGAATCTGCAACGGACACATTCCGGTCTCGAAGCGTGGAACTTTTTGTGGATCTTGTGCAAACAGCACACCGAGAGCAAAGGTAACGAATACCGCCGCCGCTATTATGTGTTTCATCATAATAAGGACACCGGAGACATGAGATTAATGACAACTACTGGTTCTCGATATGTTCCGTCGTTAGTCAACCACTTCGAAGTCGATCCACTGACTCGCAACCGAATCTTTGCCACCGAGCGTGTCGCGGACGATCAACTGTAACGTATATTCGCCAGCTTCGGTCTGGGCTAGACGCATGTATCCAAAATCGTTTATGCGTGCGAGGTCGCTCTGGTTTTCGGGCTTCCACGGTGTTGGTGTTCCTTCGACGAGGAGTTTGCCGTTCTTGTAGAGGTTGACCTGGAGCGTGATCTTTGGCTGGTTGTCGGCGCCCATCCGGGCGTTGTAGATCGAGTAAGAATAAGCGACAACCGAGCCGCGTTTGAAACGGCGGATCGACGGCACCGCGGTCGAGGCCGGAAGGCCGATCGCGGTTTCGGCGGTTGTGGGGCCCAGCTTTTCGAAATTCCCCTTTTCGTCGGCACCGGCAATGCTCAGGCCTGAAAGAAAAATGTCGGAACGTTTAAGGTCCGGGATCTGAACGACCTGGCTCGATGAGCCGATCTGTTTGCTGTTGCCATCGCGAACCGCGACGCGAAAGGTGTAGCTGCCCGGCTCTTTTACTGGAATGTCCGTAGAGTAGGTCAATCCGTCCCGCTGGATACGCTCGGCTGTAACGGGATCGAATTTCAACGTGTGTGTGCGGTTGAAATCGTCTATTACGTCGTTCTTTTCATTCATCGTCACGGCGACGATATCGAGAACTGCTTTTTTCTGGCCGTTGGGCTCGTCGGTGAATACGAGAGCGCTGCCGTCGATGTGCATCAGCGAACGAACATAATTGCCCGTCTGAGCTGAATTCCCAAAGAACGCCGAAAGATCGATATTCAGCCCCGGCTTCGGCAGCGGCGAGGCGATCGCATCATAGAGATCGCTCTCGGCGCTCTTACTCTTTCTTTTAACGATCTCCGTATCGGGTACGCCGATGTATCCTGCCCGGTAACTTACCTTTAGATCGGGGATCTTGACGTTGACCTCGATCTTATTGAACTTTTTGTCTTTGAAGGCACCTTCGCCAGGTTCGTAGGCAAGCAGATAGTAGCCGGATTCGCGACGAAGAACCTCGCTCATCGGTACATTAAGCCGCGCCTGGCCCTGATAAAAATCGCCGCCGGTATCGTAAGCTAACACGGCTAAGCCTTCTTTTGCTTTTTCAGCGTCAGCCTGACGTCCGTTCCGCGTCGACTCGGCGGCGTCAGGGTTGACGTCGTCGCGTGCCTCGATCATGCCCATCGTGTCAGAACCGCGGAGTGACAAAGTGTTTACAACAACACCTGCGCGGTTTGCGGCGTCGGTCACATCCCGAAGAGCTTCTTTTGCACTAAGTGTCTGATTTTGGCGATTGCGAAAGGCAAGGCTGTCAGAGAAAACGAACATTAGCTTGCGCCCGGGCGCTTTTTCCAAACCGCGGATCGCGTAACGCAACACCCCAAGCGTTCCGACAACCTGATTATTACTGATCGCATCTTCGCGATACTCCCGCAACTTTTTCTCGGTCGCGGATTCCTGCCCAACGGTATCGACCCCGGTAGCGCCGTCACTTTTTGTTCGCTCTCCCTTAGCATTAAAACTGCCATCATCGCTGCCGCATGCCATTCCCGGATACCAGCGGATCTGATCTATCGCCCTAAGTAGAACTGTTTTGTCGGAAGTGTATTGCTGAAACGAACTGCTGCCGGCCCGTGTTCGATAGATCGCGATGTAATCATCCGGAAGCATTTGCTCGTTGATAAATCGCTTGATGCCGTCCTTTGCACCATTAATTCCCCACAGCGATGCGGCACAGCTGCCGTCATCGACGATGATCGCGATAACACGCCCGCCCTCGCCGCTTGATCGCTTCGTTGGCGGTGGTGGAACTGTCCCATTTTTCGTACTGCTATTGGAAGCGATCGTATTTGTCACCTGTGCCGAGTCGATCGGCACATATGTCACACCTGTGATCTTTTGCGCCTTTCCATCCTGCAAGAGCTGAAAATCCGCCGCCCCAAGATCGCGGACCTGATTGCCTTTTTTGTCGGTGACGACGACATCGACCTGAACGAGTTTCGTCGTGATCTTGACCACATCATCGACATCATTCTGCGGCGTTGGAGTCGGCGTTTGTGCTAATGCCGCAAATGACAATGCGATGACTAATAAGAGAGAGCGGCCCGCGAGCGTAAATACTTTTTTCATAACTGTGCCTTATTAGATGTAATCACGAGATGGAAGAGTTTGATTCCCGTTTGAGTGACGGATTTTTTTCAGCGAGGAGAGCGCTTTGTTTATTGGAGAGTAATGCAGGTTGACGGCAAAAAGCAAATATATTTTTTTGCATGAGAAAATGCCCGTTCTCACGGATGAAAACGGGCATTGGATAAAGTCTATTCGAAACCATTTAGACGTCCAGATTCTTCACATCCAGAGCGTTGTCTTCAATGAATTTACGTCGGGGCTCGACCTGGTCGCCCATTAGGACAGTGAAGATGCCGTCGGTTTCGATGGCGTCTTCGATCTGAACCTGGAGCATCGTGCGTTTTTCGGGGTCCATCGTTGTTTCCCAAAGCTGCTCGGGGTTCATTTCGCCCAAACCTTTGTAACGCTGGATGGTCAGGTCTTTTTTGGCCATCGCCATCACTTTGTCGAGCAGGTCTTCGTGCGTGCTGACGGTCTCGCTCTTGCCGTTTTCGCCGAGCACGAACGGTCCCGGGAAATCGACGGTCAGCATCTTTTTGATCTCAACCGCCTTTTGAAACTCAACGTAGCTCGCGAGGTTCCAGTCTATTTTCAGCCGCTGGCCGTTCGGGTACGAGATGTCGATCTCCCACAGGCCGTGCTCTTCGTCATTGGTCAGCTCGGTGTTGTAGCCGGCGTCGATCAGCTTGCCTTCGACCTCGGCCATCAGTTCCTGTTCACCGAAGACCTTGCGAATACGCATCGGGTTTTTGGTGATCACGCCGTCCTTTCCGGCGAATGCCTCGAGCAGAATGTCAGCGAGACGCTGGTCGCTGTAGAGCCGGCGGGCGATGCGTTCGGTGTAGTTGCCGAGTTCCTTGGTCTGCTCCAAAGCCTTGGAAAGAGCGCGGCCCTCGATCGCGTTCCCGGCCGACGTGATCTGAGAATCGCCCGTTGCCATCCGCATCAGGTAGCGGAACATCGCCTTTTCGTCCTTGATGTATTCTTCCTTTTTACCGCGTTTTACTTTATAAAGCGGCGGCTGCGCGATGTAAACGTAGCCGTTCTCAAGCAGTTCCGGCATCTGACGATAAAAGAATGTCAGCAGAAGCGTGCGGATGTGCGAGCCGTCGACGTCAGCGTCGGTCATCAGGCAGATCTTGTGGTAACGGAGTTTTGAAACGTCAAAATCTTCTTTTCCGATGCCGGTTCCAAGCGCCGTGATCAAAGCTTTGATCTCGCCGTGGCCGAGCATTTTGTCGAATCGGGCCTTTTCAACGTTGAGAATTTTACCCTTGAGCGGCAGCACTGCCTGATTCTTACGATCACGGCCCTGCTTTGCCGAACCGCCTGCGGAATCTCCCTCAACGATGTAGATCTCGGACAAAGCCGGATCTTTTTCCTGACAGTCTGCGAGCTTTCCGGGCAAAGTTGAGGTACCGAGAGCGCTCTTTCGGACAATTTCTCTCGCCTTTCGGGCAGCGTCGCGAGCGCGGGCAGCGTCAACAGCCTTGCCAACGATCTTTTTGGCAACGCCCGGATTTTGTTCGAAAAACTCGCCGAGTTTTTCGTTCAGGAACGACTCGACCGGGCCTTTCACCGGTGAATTGAGTTTACCTTTCGTCTGCCCTTCGAACTGCGGCTGCGGAATTTTGACCGAGATCACCGCGACGAGACCTTCGCGAACGTCGTCGCCCGTAAGGGTGACCTTCGCATTTTTGACCATGCCCGACGATTCCGCGTAGTTGTTGATGGTACGCGTGATCGCACCGCGAAAACCGGAAAGGTGCGTGCCGCCGTCGACGGTGTTGATGTTGTTGGCGAACGAAAAGATCTTTTCGTCGTAGCTGTCGTTGTACTGCATCGAGATCTCGATCGAGAGATCATCCGACGCGGTTTCAAAATACAACGGCTCGTCATGGAGCGGAGCTTTGTTTCGGTTGAGATGCTTTACAAACTCCGCAATGCCGCCCTTGTAATAGAACTCGTGCGATTTTTCCGGCTCTTCGCGTTCGTCTTTGATATGAATGCGAATGCCTTTATTAAGAAAGGCTTTTTCACGCAGTCGCTCGGATAGCTTTTCAAAGCTGTAGATCGTCGTTTCAAAGATGGTCGAATCGGGACGGAAAGTTATCTTCGTGCCGCGTTTGTTGGTCGTTCCGGTCTGTTTGAGCGGCCCGGTTGGAATGCCGGATTCGAATTCCATCTCGTGCGTCTTTCCGTCACGCCAGATCTCGAGACGCAGATATTCGCTCAGGAAGTTTACGCAAGAAACGCCGACGCCGTGCAAACCGCCGGAAACTTTGTAGGAATTCGAGTCGAACTTGCCGCCCGCGTGCAGAACGGTCATCACGACCTCAGCCGCCGAGCGGCCTTCCTGCTTGTGGATGTCGGTCGGAATGCCGCGTCCGTTATCGACGACCGTGATCGAGTTATCCATATGGATAGTGACCTCGATCGTGTCGCAATATCCCGCGAGAGCCTCATCCACCGAATTGTCCACCACCTCGTAAACAAGATGATGCAAACCGATGTCGCTCGTCGAACCGATGTACATCGCCGGACGCTTGCGTACCGCATCGCGCCCCTCAAGGACTGTAATGGAATCTGCCCCGTATTCTGGTTGTGCTGTAGCCAATGTAAAAACCTCTGTCTAAAACCTTATTAATTAATAGCTCTGATCTGTTCTCAATAAGGGTCAGGCGAGAGCAGATAGAGCAAATTTGCGGATCGCAAAATAACACATTATTTTAACATTTTTTTCGTCGGAAGCACAGCGGGTTGAGGCAATAGATATCAATACTTCACGCAATACTGACCGCACCGTTCTCGACTTTGAAGGTGCTCGCAGACGAACCAAATTTCTCGACAAAACTTTCCTTCGATGTCGTCACGAATGTCTGCGTTTTGCCGTCCAGGAACTCGAGCAGTTTGCCGATGCGTCGGTAGTCGAGTTCGGCGTCGATGTCGTCGATGAGGAATAGTGGATATTCGCCGCGGGTGGCGTTGAAGACGGAGATGTTGGCGAGCTGAAGCAATAGCAACGTACTTCGCTGTTGGCCGGCGGAGCCGAATCTGCGGATGTCGTGGCCATCGAATTTTAGCTCCATGTCGTCGCGGTGCGTACCGATCAGCGCGTGGCCGGAAACGACCTCAGCCTGGACGCGAAGCGCGAGGCGTTCGGTGATCAGGTTTTCGTAATCTGTTAGATCACCTTTGTCCTCGAGCGAAGAGAGATAGCGGATCGACAGCTCTTCGCGGCCGAATAGCTTTTTTTCGAGGACCTCATTGATACGTTCGATAAAGCGAACCCGGGCACGGTGGATCTTAGCAGCGAGTTTGGCGAGCTGTTCATTCCAAGGTTCGAGGCTTTCTGCTACCTTTTCGATCGGCAGTTCGTTGTCACGGGCGGATTGCAGCAACGCGTTCTTTTGTTTGATAACCCGATTATAGTCGGTAAAGACCTGAATGAACGGCGGATGAAGAGAAACGATGCCGGCGTCGAGAAACCGTCGTCTCGAATCCGGTTGGCCGCGAACGATATCAAGCTCGTCCGAATTAAAAACTAACAGCATGGAGCTGGCCGAGATAACGGTTGACCGTTTCCTTTTTGTCGTTTACGAGTAGTGTCTTTGTGTTGCCCGAGATTATTATGCGAAGCTCGCGGACAATCTCGGCAGATTCGCGCACATCGCCGCGGATCATTGCCGTGTCATTTTCGAATTTTACGGCATCTAACAATCTCGTCGTCCGAAACGACCGCGTCGAAGCCAGCACTGCGATCGCCTCGAGCCAATTCGTCTTGCCCTGGCCGTTCTCGCCGACGAGGACGTTGAGGCCGTGAGAAAATCGAATTTCGCCGTTAAGATTGCGGAAATTTTGAGCTTCGATAGATTCGAGGAGCATTCAGGTAGATTTTATCAGAATGCGGAAGAGTGCGCCCTTCGCAGGTATTATGATACGCCCTTGCTTACGCGCGGGCTTCTGCATCTCGGGACGGTGAATAAAATTCTGAATCCCGCGAAATATTGTTAATATGTTTAAATAGAGTATTGAACATTCTTAAGCCTAGAGAAACATGACCCGCTTCATCTCGATCCTCGCCATCACAGTTGTATTCACCATGGCCGCTTTTGCGCAGCAGAGCATTAAGATCGGTGCGGCGGCTCCTGCATTTTCGGGCACGAAACTCGATGGCTCGCCCGTCGAACTTAGCGAGCTTCGTGGCCGCGTCGTAGTGATGACGTTCTGGTCGACACGCTGCGCGATCTGCCATCATGAATTGCCAAAGCTGAATGCGATGACCTCAAGGTTCGACCCGTCAAAGGTGATATTCCTCGCACTTTCGATGGAAAACGAAGAAAAGATCAACGGCTACATTCGCACTAATCCGTTCAAATTCCAGATCATTCCAAACAGCTTTGGCACTGTACTGCAATACGCCGATCGTGATCGCAGCGGCAATCTAGATATGGGATTTCCGTCGTTCTTTGTGATCGATCAGTCGGGCGTCGTTCAGTTTCGCTCCAGCGGTTATGACAAGACCGGCCCGCTCGATTCGGCGATCTCGAAGCTTTTGCGTTGACATTCGCGGCGATCGGGAATAAAAAATGGTTATGAAAACCGTTTTTGCTCTCGCTCTGCTTCTGCTTTGCTTCATTCCGCTCGCAGCTCAAACCGATCCAAACAGACCGACATTTGTGGAATCAACGATGGACGGAACGCGCGTTGATATCGAAAAGCTGCGCGGCAAGGTGGTCGTCCTCAATCTCTGGTTCATCAACTGCCCGAACTGTATCGAGGAGATCAAGCTCCTGAACGCCCTGGTCGATGAGTATAAAGGAAACAGCGACGTAGTATTTCTAGCTCCCGCAGCGAGTAAGAAAGCCGAGCTGCAAAAATTCCTTGCAAAGAATCCGTTCAAATATCAGGTCATTCCCGACGCGGCGATAACTATCCTCAGCAAATTCGGCAAACCCGACAAAGACGGCAATCTGAGCGTTCCGTTTCCGATGCACTTCGTGCTCGACCGCGAAGGCAAGATCGTCGTCAAGGAACAAGGCATCAAGGGTGTTGAGAAGGTAAAAGCGGAGCTAAGACGGCAGTTTTCGGCAAAAACCGCGGCGAAGCCGTAATTTTTATTTGTTTCGCCTCGCCGTATCGGTTATATTTTGATTTCGCCTCTCGTGCGGAGAGGTAGCCTAATTGGTAAGGCAGTAGTCTTGAAAACTACCGCGAGTGATCGCTTGCAGGTTCGAGTCCTGTCCTCTCCGCCATTTCTTTTATTCCCGCCAAACATTTTTCTTGATTTCAATTTCGCATTTGTTATAGCCTAGATGCATACTGAATGACGATTCATTCATAACTGCGTTTTTATGCCGAAACCTGTGCGCAATGGTTCGTCAGCCCGAGCTGTCGTTACCGATAAGAGAGAAGCGATCCTGCGAGCCGCGACCAAGGTTTTCGCGGGCCGTGGTTATTTTAATTCGAAGGTTTCGGATATCGCGGGCGAAGCCGGGATCGCTGACGGGACCGTTTATCTTTATTTTAAGAGCAAGGACGAGATACTGCATTCGATCTTTGACCGCGCGATGGCCGAGTTCATCTCTGAGGGCAAGGCGGAGATCGCACAGCTCGACGATCCGACTGCAAAGCTAAAACGGATCGCCGAACTGCATCTTAGCCGTCTCGGAGCCGACCGCGATATGGCTATCGTGTTTCAGGTGGAGCTTCGCGGCTCGACCAAGTTCATGCAGGAATTTTCGGCAGCGGGATTCAGCGATTATCTCGACATCATTCGTACGACCATTGCGGATGGGCAAAAAGCTGGCGTTTTTCGTGATGATATAAAACCGGTCGTTGCCGCAAAGATTTTGTATGGAGCTCTCGATGAGATGGTGACGAATTGGGTCTTGTCGGTAAAATCGTACCCGCTCGAACCTATGGCTGGTGAAGTTTTGAAGATCTTTCTCGGAGGCATTCTCGCAAAATGATCGACGGAGCGCAGGAACAGGTCAAAAACGGCATTTTATCGGACGCGGTATATTTTGCCGATTATCCACCGACGCTTGCAGATCTGTTTCTCGCTTCGGCAAAGAAGTTCGACCTGCCTGACGCTCTCAACTACAAGAAGAACGGCGAATGGCTGCCGATCTCGTCGGCTGAGATAATCCGTCGTTCTGAGAATATCGCTCTCGGCCTTTATTCGATCGGCCTGCGTAAAGGCGACCGTGCCGCGATCCTCGCTGCAAATTCCCCGGAGTGGACGCTCGCGGATGCTGGTTGTCAGTTCGGCGGCGTGATCGATGTTCCGATCTACACGACCTCCGCCAATAACGCGATCCAGTACATCATCGACGATTCCGAGGCTCGCGTTTTCTTTTTGCAGGACCAGGCAACGTACGAACGCATCTTGCCCGCGATCAAAGACTGCAAGTCGCTGGAAAAATTCGTTCTGTTCGACTCAGGCCCGATGGTCGACGGCCCGGTGATATCGCTCTCAGTTTTGGAATCGATGGGAGCACGGCTTCGCGAAGAAAAGCCTGATCTCTCAGCCGAACTTCGACACGACATTGTATCTTCCGATATCGCCACGCTAATTTACACGAGCGGGACAACCGGCGAACCAAAAGGCGTGATGCTGAGCCACGTAAATTTGGTTTCGAATGTCGTCAACGCGAGCGAAAAATACGATTTCTCGCCCGACGACGTTTCGCTGTCGGTTCTGCCGCTTTCGCACGTTTTCGAACGCGGCGGAATGTACGTTTACATTCGTGCCGGCATGCGGGTTTTCTATGCCGAATCGATCGATAAGGCTCCGGATAATTTGAAAGAAGTCAGGCCGACGATCTTTGTTGGTGTTCCGCGTATTTTTGAGAAGGTTTTCGAACGGGCGCGTCTGAAAGCGGCTTTGTCGGGACGCGTTAACGAGATGATATTCGACTGGGCGATGGAAGTGGCCAAGGAATACGCGACGACGCAGGAGCACGGCCACCCGATCCCGATGGCGCTGATGGCAAAGCACGGTATTGCCGACGCGATCATCTATTCGAAGTTTCGCGATTTTTTCGGCGGGCGGCTGCGGTTTTGCATCACGGGCGGTGCGGCTCTTTCTGACGATATTTATCTAATATTTACCGGAGCCGGGATTTCGATCATGCAGGGCTATGGGTTGACCGAAACCTCGCCAGTCATTTCGTCGAATAACCCAACCGCATTCCGCGTCGGTACCGTCGGTCAGCCGATCCGTGACGTCGAGGTTCGCATCGCCGGGGATGGCGAGATCGAGGTAAAGGGGCCGAATGTTATGCTCGGCTATTATCACAAGCCCGAAGCGACCAAGGACGCATTCACCGACGACGGATTTTTCCGCACCGGCGATATCGGCGAAGTTGATGCTGACGGCTTTCTCAAGATAACCGACCGCAAAAAAGAGCTATTCAAAACCTCAGGCGGCAAATACATCGCTCCGACGCACATCGAACAGATGCTGCGGGCTTCGCGGTTTGTGAATCAGGCGGTTCTCGTCGGCAACGAGCGAAAGTTTGCGGCGGCCTTGATCGTGCCAAATTTCGAAATGCTCGAAAGCTACGCGAAGCTTAAGGAGCTCGACATCCACACGCCGGACGAATATTGCTCAAACCCACGCATAATCGATCTGATCAACCGCCAGATCGACGCGATGACACCGACGCTTGCTCAATACGAACGCGTCAAAAAGTTCGCCCTGCTCGTAAACGAATTCTCAGTCGAAACCGGCGAACTAACTCCAACCCTCAAAATAAAACGCCGCGTGATAGACGAAAAATACCGCGACGTGATCGACAAAATGTACAGGGACGCCGATAACGCACGTCCCTGAACAAGTGTTTGGTTTTAGAAAATTCCCTTTGTTAGATTTTCTCTTATGAATTGCCTCCGGCTTTAGCCGGAGGTGGTAAGCCTAAAGAACATGGCTTTTAGCCGAACTTCGCGCATCAAATTCGTGCCCTCGCACATTAAGACTAGGGTAACGCGGGAGCATTGTTGGGCTAAAGCCCGGGGTTGGTGCTATCCCTACCTCCAGCTAAAGCTGGAGGCAATTCAGAAAAGCCAACACCAGCAGAATCTAGTACATCACACGCATACCACCGGTGTTTGCCGCTGAGGAAACGACTTGTTTTGCAGCTCCGACAGCAAACTCTGCGATCATTAGAGCGATAGGCTTTTTGGCTTTATCGACGACGACCATATCGTAGGGTTCAAGAAAGACATCGGGCTCGTCACCTTTCTTGATCTTGTCCAGGTTTGCAACTAGCACATCCTGTTTAGTCGAACCCGATTTTTTTCGATAGATCATTACTTCTTTACTTTTGGCTTCCGGATTTACACCCTTTGCCAACCCTATTGCCTCAAATAGCGTCGTTCCACCATCCTTTTTAAGTAGATATGATCCGGGCTGTCGAACTTCACCTACAAGATAGATAGGCGATGCCTGAGGAATGTAAATAACGTCACCCGGCAAGATTATCGGATTATCCGAGGGCAATCCGAGTTTCATCGCCGATAATTTGAAGGTTCTTGAAGGGATCTCATTCGGATCACCGCTCTCTGGGGTCCAATTCTGTGAATCGTCGGCTTCAGAACACTGCTTTCGCAATGGTCGATATACCTGGACAACGCGACCAGCGTCTTTTGTTTCACCATTAGCGAATGAGACAACTTCAAGCAAAGTCGCTCTGCGTCTCATCTCGATAGGCGATGGCGAGTTTACTTCACCAAAAACTCTGACCGGCGAAACGACGCGTTTGTCTGCCCGAAGATTCCACTGCGGATTCTTGAGATATTTCGTCAGAACGGCAGTTATCTCGGTTTTCAGCTGCGGTATCGTTTTGCACTGAGCGACGATCTGTTTTCCATCAGAAAATGGCAGCTCGATCCGGCCATTCTCATCGACGGTTACGGTAAAGTCATAGTCCGTATCGCCGATGAATTTGCCAGAGATCTCATCGCCAGGGCCGAAAACGGCTCCTTTGATATCGGGCTCACCGGTTGGCGAGACTGTTGTGGATTGGACAAGTTTTGCAACCTCGTTCTGAGCGAAAAGTGAGCCTGTGAGAAATACTGAAAGGATAGTCGAAAGGATATATAAGTTCTTCATACGGGAAAAAACCTCCGATATATACGTAGCGCTAGAGTTTATCGCACGTTGGCGGGCGAAACAACTATATTTGCAGCGCGTACGAGGGCGCGTTCGGGGCGAAGTGTGTTTGATGAGTCGGGCCGCTGGGTAGTTCGCTATTGATATCGTGATAAAATATTAATAAGCATGGAAACAGTTGATCGCAAAGTTAGGGTTGTGAAGCTCAATGAGCAGACGGACGCTGCCGATCTTAGAAGTACGACCACGCCTCAGGAACGTCTCGAAATAACATGGCAGCTTTCGCAAAACGCCTGGGCATTTAAAAGAGAAAAAGATGCTTCATCAGAACTTCATAGACATGTTGTCCGCGTTTTGCGAAGAAAAGGTTGATTTTTTGGTGGTCGGCAGTTACGCAATGTCCTTTCACGGCTGGACCCGTGCAACCGGTGATATAGATCTACTCATCCGACCGGACGCCGCGAATGCCGACGCTGTAATGCGTGCCCTCGATAAATTTGGGGCGCCGCTACTCGGACTGGAAAAAGCCGATCTTTTAAGTCCCGGCACTGTTTTCCAGATCGGATTGCCGCCTCAGCGGATTGATATCATCAACAGCATTGACGGAGTCGAGATCGAAGAAGCTTGGCAAGGCTGTGATTTTGTTGAAATCGAAGGCATGAATATTCCCCTGATCGGGAAACTTGAGTTGATAAAAAATAAGAAAGCAACAGGCCGTCCGAAAGATCAAATCGATGTTTTATGGATGGAGAGCGAAAAGGCATGACACAACCAAAACCATCCAGATCACGCATTTCCCGAAAGGCCGCCAGTTTTACAGAATCCGTCATCCGCGAGATGTCGCGTGAAGCGGTAAAGTACGGTGCCGTCAATCTCGGCCAAGGTTTTCCCGATTGGTCCGCTCCGGCGGACATCAAGCAAAAGGCTATCGAGACGATCAATGATGATCACAACCAATACGCGGTGACGTGGGGCGTTAAGAGTTTTCGCGATGCGATCGCGAAGAAGACGATGTGGTTTCTCGGGCTCGATCTCGATCCGGAAGCTGAGATCACTGTAACGTGCGGTTCGACCGAGGGGATGATCGCCGCGATGATGGCGACGGTCGACCCGACCGAGGAAGTCATCGTTTTCGACCCGTTTTACGAGAACTACGAACCGGACGCGATCCTGTCGGACGCGACGCCGCGGCACGTTCCACTGTATCGGACCGAGAATGGATTTATCTTCGACCGCGAAGAGCTGCGTGCCGCATTCAACGAAAAAACGAAGGCGATCATCATCTGCAATCCGAACAACCCAACCGGCAAAGTCTATACAAGGGACGAACTCGAATTCATCGCCGACCTCTGCAAAGAGTTCGACGCACTGTGCTTCACGGACGAGATCTACGAACACATCATCTACACCGGCCACGCCGATGACGATCCGCTGAGCCACACCTGCATGGCAAATATCGAGGGAATGCGCGAGCGAACGGTCGTCGTAAATTCGCTCTCAAAAACCTATTCCGTCACCGGTTGGCGTGTCGGTTACTGCATCGCTCCGCCCGATATCACATCTGCGATTCGCAAGGTCCACGATTTTCTCACCGTCGGTGCCGCCAACCCGCTGCAGCACGCCGGTGCGTACGCGATGAGTTTGCCGCCGTCGTATTACGACGAACTGCAGGTCGAGTATCAGCGAAAGCGAGATTTCCTGATCCCCGCGCTTCAGAACGCCGGTTTCAAATGCGATATGCCGCAGGGTGCGTACTACGTAATGTGCGACATCTCGGATTTCGGCTTTGCCAACGATATAGAATTCACGAAACACCTCATCCGCGAGATCGGCGTCGCGGTCGTGCCGGGCTCGTCATTCTACAGAAACGGCGGCGGCTCGCAGCTTGTAAGATTTTGTTTCTGCAAGAAAGACGAGACGCTTGAGGCGGCTGTCGAGAAACTAAAGAGATTGAGCCGAGGATAATGATTACAAGTTCGCTGACTCGAATGCGGTTGATTCTAAGTCTACTATGCCTCGTATTCTTGCAGGTTGGATGCCTACAATATCCATTTGAACGCCGTACGCAACAAGTCGAAGAGATGATTCGACGTTCACCGGAACTTAAAGCACTCGATGATCTATGCGGGGCGGTGCCGGTTCCAATGGAAGCGAGTTTACTCGGCAAAGCTAAGTTACACAACGGCACAGGAATTCTTTACTTTTACTCAAATCCTGGAGATAGAGAGCTGTTGGAAAGCGATTTCAAAATATGGTTCAAATCTGAGGGTTGGCAGAGCGAACCAGCTGATACGCTCAGCCGTACGACACGATTTGTTAAAGGAGAGTTGGAAGTCAATGTCACGGTTTCGAACCTCGGAAATGGAATCGATCTCTCTTTAAGTTGTAAGTCAAAGACCGCGAATAAGATCAATGAAGAAAACTGATTTTCACGTCCGATTTCATAGCCGAGATGCAACCATTTGATGATAAAAGAGCAACAAAAATCGTAACCACTACGTAGAAAGCTTCGTCTTTACTATGTACGAAACCATATTTTGGAGGCATTTTTATGTTTAATCGATATTTGAGTTCGGTGATGATCGTTACGTCGGCGTTCACGTTTGTGATCGGCCAGACGCCGGAGCCGAAGAAGGAAAAGACGCTAGCTCCGCAGACGTTCGCATTCGCGTTTGACGGCGACGGCGGTTACCTTGGTGTGCAGACTACAGAGGTCACCAAAGAGAATTTCGCAAAATACGGCCTTCGCGAAGTCCGCGGTGTGGCAGTTGAAAAGGTGATGGAAAATTCGCCCGCGGCGACGGCAGGCATAAAAGAAGGCGACGTAATTCTCCGCCTCAATGGCGAAGAGATCGCAAGCACCCGCAAACTCACGCGGCTTATCTCCGAGATCGACGTCGATCATCAGGTCAGGGTCACCGTGCTTCGCGGCGGCAGTGAGCAGGAGATCACTGCAACGCTCGGCAAGCGTCCGGGTGCTTTTTTTGGCGAAGGTAAGAATTTCTCGTTCAGCTCGCCTGAAGCATTCGGTAAATTGAATCTCGATGAACTGAAAGCCATGCCGCAATTCAAGGAAATGCAGCCGATGGCTCCAATGTCGCCAATGCCAATGCTCAAGAACTTCCCCGATGGCGAAATGTTCAAATCGTTCACTTTCCCGGGCGGCGAAGGCCAGTCGTTCTCGTGGACATCCGGCTCGGGCCGTCAGATCGGCGTCGGCGTGACTGACCTGACCAAACAACTCGCCCAGCACTTTGGCGTCGAGGACGGTTTGATGATCAACGAGGTTCGTGAGAATTCTCCAGCCGCCAAAGCTGGCCTCAAAGCCGGCGATATCATCGTCGAGGTAAACAGCAAAGCCGCCACCAGCCAGCTCGACCTGATCCGCGAGGTGAACAGCAAAAAAGAAGGCGACGTTCAGCTAACGATCGTCCGCGACGGCAAACGCCAAACGATCTCGGTCACACCCGAAGCATCGAAAGACACCGGTTTCCTGTTCGACACCAAAGACGGCGAAGGCCGCATCATCATGCCGCCCGCAGCACCGCGAGCTCCGGCAAATCCGGCGACGCCGATGGTTGCGCCGACCGCTCCGAGACCAATGGTCTTTCGGTCGGGACACATCATCTAGTTTTAATTAGAATTTCGATGGTAAGGCGGCTTCGGGCCGCCTTTTTTGCGTCCAATTTATATATCTCTTTCAGTAGAATGATGGTACGCTACTTGAGAAATAACGATTTGGAGGTTCCCATGTTTATTAGGTCGTTTGTTTTGGTTCTCATTCTTGCCTTTTCTTTTGCTATCGTAAATGGGCAAGCACCCGATGGCCAAAAGCCATCTGCCGCAGCGCCCAGAATGCGCGATCTGCCCTTTTCCGCAGGTATCGACCTACAGTTCCTGATAAAGGAGCTGGCGCGTGACATAGATATTAATGTGTTATTAGATAGTGAGTCGTTCGGGCTGCCGCGAAAAACGTCCATCCAACTTAAAAATGTAACAACGCCTGAGGCACTGGACTTTATTTACGCGCAGGAAGGATTGTTTTCTGTAGAGGTCGGGCCTAATACGGTTCTTGTGGCTAGTAAAAGGAGGACATCGCCACTTTCTCACATAGGTATGGGGATTATTCCCCTGACTAAACAACTTACCGAATATTTTGGCGTAGAAGATGGGTTGCTGATCGGTTCAGTACAGGATGATTCACCGGCGTCAAAGGCGGGAATTAAGCCGGGAGACTTGATCGTGGATATCGACGGCGTGGCTTTTAAAAGCGCCCTCGACTTTGTTCGGGCGATCAAAGAGAAGAAAGAAAAAGTCGTCACCTTTAAAATAGTGCGCGACCGCAAAGACCAGACGGTACTGCTTTCTGTGCCGAAGGGCGTCGAATCCTGGTTGCCAAATGAACCGCCAAAATCGTCAGAATAAGCGAAACTCCGGATGGCTTCCGCGTCGCCAAATAAAGCCGTCGAGGACGTAATGTGTCATTTGCGGCAAAGCGAGGAGCGGAACGAGGTACATTTTTAGATTTCCCCAGTTCCAGTCACTGCCGAAGAGCCATTGCTTTTCGTGCCAAACGCCGCGGTGCCAGAATAGCTCTTCTACGTATGCCAGAGCCCACAGCGTTGCGAGGAAGATCAGCCAGTTTGATGAAAGTGTTCGGTAAACCGGACCGGCGGTTTCACGGCGGTATTTAGCGTAGACGTAGATCAGTGCGAAATACGGAACGCCGTGGATGATGACGTTTGTGACGGTAAAGGCATAGTCGGAATTGAAATAAACGATGCCGACGTACCAGCAGATCGCGGTCGTTGCGACGATGATGTCTTTGCCGATATTCAGGAAACCGGTCGTGAAGTATTGATAGATCGATTTCGCGAAATACGCGGTTAGCACCAACACATATACCGGAAACAAAACCTTCTCCACCAACGCCGGGATCGGAATGAAATCGTTCTGCACGAACCATTCGAAATTTCGCGGCAGCGATGTCATCCAAAACGCCAGCGGATAAACACTCGCCAGATACACCGCCGAAGCATCGATCCACGAAGTCCAACGCTCCGTCTCGCCCAAACGCCGCCGGTAAAGATTGACCCAACCATATTGCTGCCGCACAAAATGGAAGACCGCTACCGCCGCCAGCACTTTCCAGAAAACAAGCTCGCCCTCGGAATACAAAGCGACGCCTATTGCGTATCCCGCAATGGGGACAAAAATGTATAACGGAGCCCGGCGTTTAAGCTCCTCTTTGTCGAAATAGACCCGAAACGATGTCGACCAAACATGGGCGACATCGATCAGCAAAACACCGGTCACCCACGTCCATTCCGGCGAATCACCATTCAAAACCCCGATCTGCGAACCGACCGCGAGCAGCAAAAGAGACAAAACTGCACTGCCGAGAAAGACCGACAGATCGATCTCGCGGGAAAAGAGCCAGTAATTCGGTTTTGATAGAGTCGCGTCCACTATTCTGTTTTGCAGCTTTGGGTGAATTCCTCAAACAGCGTCTGAAAATTCCCGATCGCCTTATCATTTTCCGGAAATAGATCAAAAAACTCAGTCCAATCCAATGGGAAGTTTCTCTCCTTTCCAAACTTCTTTCCCAACCATTTTCCAAATGGAGTGAGTGGTGAGTGATATGTTCTCCCTTTAAGGGATGTGCCAAGTCCGTCAATAAAGGATACTATCTCAAAAAATTAGCCTGTTGGGGTGTAAAGCTTCGGCCTCTTACAGACCGCATCAATTGCTTTCTTATACTCCAAATCGGTCACGATTTACGTACTCCCAATACCTCACCTGCCGCCCGCAATCCATGATAAAACGCTTCCTCAAAAAGTGCGATGCCGCTTAGGTCTGTGTGGGCGAAATGAATGTTGCGGTACGGCTTCATTGCCTTTTCACGAACGCCGCTGTGGATGAAGTTTGGCCGCGGGCTGATCATCGCGTGGCCCCAACGCATGATGTCGATGCGGGTTGTTAGTTCGTAAATGTCGGAATGTGCGCGTGAGAGATCTGTCAAACAAACGTCGGCGAGCTGTTTCCAGTCGTAGTTAAAAAGCGTCGTCCGGCCATTCGGTTCGTGGCACATCGGGTAGTAATAGGTCAGGATCGTCGGGCCGTAATCGATTCCCTTTTGATGCGTAGCCGTCACATAACCGAGCGATGGACTCTCGTAAATGACGTTGTCCCATGCGAGCGGAAAATCTTTTGCAAACCTCGGTTTCGGCCGATCCTTAAGAAAAAGGTTCGCAACAAACCACGCATTGTGTTGAAACTCAGCCGCGGCAAACGGCGACTCCTCGCGAAATCCACGGATAACATACGGCGCCGTAAACATCGGCGAAGCATAGATTGCTTTTTCGCAGTGAAAACCCCGTATCTCGCCGTCGACGAGACAGATCACATCGACACCTTTGTCGGTCGGCACAAGCGAAACAACGATGTGTGACCTCCGCACGTTGTCCTTCACCTTATCGAGAAAATGATGGACAAACTGGCCGTTGCCTTCAGGACACGTGATGAAAGGCTGCGACTCCACACCGCTCTTGCGAACCCGCGAACAAAAATAAAACAACCCGACCCACGCCGAAGCCTGATCTGCCTTCAGCCCGTAATCGTCACGCGTTGCGTAATCGCAATACCAAAACAACCGCTCCGACGTAAAACCTTTTTGCCGTAGCCAGTCACCAAATGAGATCTTATCCAGCGCGGTAACTTCAGCATCGGTCGAGCAATTTGCGAGCGGCACAACAAAAGCCCGCTTCCCAGACTCATCACGCCAATTCACCCAGCCGTCGACGATCTTTTGAAACTCAGCAAACTGCCGCTTATCATCCTCGCTTGCCCCGACCTGCAGATAAAGCCCTTCGTACCAGCGGCCCTTATAGTAAACCCGCTCCTCTGGCTCGCGGCACAGGAACTGCTCCTTCGCCAAGATCTCACCCTCAGGCCCGCGGCCCTCAAGCAGCGACATCTCTTCTAGCAGCGATACCAATTCCGTATTCTCCTGAAAAGGAACCGGCAAATAGTGAGCAGCCCAGGGATACCCGACCTGATCACCTTTCCCGCTAGCCGACGTTCCGCCAACTTCTTTCTCTAATTCCAACAGGACGAAATCGTCAAAATTGTCTTTCTTCAATTTCCACGCCGCTGACAAACCCGCGATCCCGCCGCCGATAATGGCAACTTTCTTTGTTTCCCATTTATCCGAAGGAACCTCGAAACCACGATTTTCCCGTAAAATGTGCCCAAGCGATACCGATTGCCCAACGATCTCGCCATCCGGAAATGGCTGCGGGCCCGCAGTTCGACATGCGGCCATCGCTATCGGTGCACCGAGGAAGGTCGCTAGTAATTCACGGCGAGTAAGAATCATCGGAAATAAGATAACAGGGATAAAGGGGATAAAAGGGATTTAGTCTAGCAACCTTCGCAATGCTTCATCATAGCTGAGTTCCGGCCCAAACCTATTATCGAATCTTCTGTACTGAAGCCGCGTTGTTCCGAAATTAACTACCAGCCCAACCTCGATGCCGGTTGTTTTGAGGTAGTTTAGTAATTGAGCATAATGCTCTTTTGCCTGAGCCTCGACCGCTTTCAATTCGAGCATTATCTTGCCTTCAACGATCATATCAGCCTTAAAATCGCCGACTATCACGCCGCGAAACTTTACTTTCAGGGAGACCTGGCGCTCGACTTTGAGTCCTTTTTGGATCAAAGCAACAAAGAGTGCATTTTCATACACAGATTCAACATATCCAACTCCAAGCTCGTTGCTCACCTCGAAGCAGGCTTTGATAATCTCTGATGTCAGCTCTTCATAAAGCATCTTTTCTTATCCCTTTCATCCCCTTCATCCCTGCCAAAATTACTGCTCAAACCGCCTCCACTCAGTTTCGTAATATCGAACCAAAGCCTGATTATCGAGTCTATTAACTTCCAGCTCTTCGTTCGGTTTCGAAGTATCGCTCGGGAATTCAAACATCGAGGCAAAGGTATCGTTATTCAAGAATCGAAGTTCGATGCCCGACGGCGGTTTTTTTGGTGTTTCGAATAGCTGCAGTTTTGCGAGAGCGTAGCCCCAGATGCCGAAGCTGGGGACGGTCGTTTGGTATGGTTTGACGGTGTAGCCGCTGGTTTCGAGCGTTTTCATTACGCACCAGAATGAGTTTCGGGCGATAAGCGGTGATGTTGTCTGGATGACGACGGATGATTCGGGTTTGAGCTTTTGTTTCAGCAGGTTGTAGAACCGTGTGGTGTACAGCTTGCCGAGAGCGAAGTTGTTCGGGTCGGGAAAATCAACGATCGCAATGTCGAAGGGCTCGATCTGCTGTTGGTCCATCCAGACGTACGCGTCGGCGTTTGTCACGTGCATTCGCGGGTCGTCGAATGAGTGGTGATTCAGCTCACCGAGTACCGGAACCGAATATGAGACTCGCGTCATTTCCGGATCGAGGTCGACCATTTGGACGAATTCGACCGACTTGTATTTCAATATCTCACGCGCCGCTAAACCATCGCCGCCGCCGAGGATCAGGACGCGTTTGGCGTCGCCCGGAAATGCGGCGAATGCGGGATGGACGAGCGCTTCGTGATAGCGGTATTCGTCGAATGAGTTGAACTGCAGATTTCCGTTTAGAAAGAGCGAATAACCGACCTTTCCTTTCGTAACGACGATGCGTTGATACGACGAGCTTTTGGCGTAGATTATGTTGTCAACAAACAAGCCGTCCTCGGCAAAGGTGGTCAGGCGGTCGGCTTTGATCATTCCGATCGCGAGCAACACTATCACTACAAAACCTTTGATCCGCAGGATCGTTATCGTGCGTTTTGCCAGCAATGGTTCGAGCAGCCAGGTTGCCCAGATGCCGACTATGGCGTTCAGCATTCCGAAGACCAGTGAGGTTCGATTAAGGCCGAGCTTTGGAACGAGAAATATCGGGAACAGGAGCGAGGCAACGAGTGCTCCGACATAATCGAGAGCGAGGACGCGGGATACGAGATCTTTGAAATCGAGCTTGTCTTTTAGGATCCGCATCAGAAGCGGGATTTCCAGGCCGACGAGCGTTCCGATTATGAAAACCGATGTGTAAAGGATGATCCCAAAATACGAGACGTAAGCAAAGGTCAGAAAAAGTAGCGGAGCCGAAAATCCGCCGATCACGGCGACGGCGAGTTCGATATCGATAAACTTTTCGGCTACGTTCTTTTCGACGTACTTTGAGAGATACGAGCCGACGCCCATCGCAAACAGATAGACGCCGATAATGAATGAAAATTGGGTGACGGAATCGCCGAGAACGTAGGATGAAACCGTTGCGGCCAGCAGCTCATAAATTAGGCCGCAGGTCGCGATGATTATGACGTTGAGAAAAAGTAGCGGAGTGCTCTTCATAAAAGGAATGCCGGACAAAGGATAAACGACAAGGTAAAAGATCAACCTTTATCCTTTATCCGTTTGCCTTCATCCTTTCACTAATTGCCCTGGATCGCGGCCGAGATTATCATCGCAACGCCGATGATAATGGCGCCGATGATGATGGCGAGCGAGGTGTTCTGATCTTCCTCGATCTCTTTTTTGACGGAAAAAGGTGCGACCATGACGACGATGAAGAACGCGATCGCAAAGACGACCAGGCCGATAAGTACGAATATCGTCGTCGTCGCCAAAACCGGCATCAGCTCCTCAAGTTTTACTATCAAGCCCAGAGTCGGGGCGATTGCTGCAAGATTCAACATTATTTTCCTCCACGAAATCCTGAATAAAAGAACGGCACACCCAGACGCGATTTACTGCCTGAATTGGCCAGCTCCCAGCCAAACCACGACGACATCGCGTAAAAGCCCAAAACGCCTACGCCGAAAACCATGTACAGTTTTTTTAACATAACGATATTGGTAAAAGCTAAATAGAACTATTCCGAATCGTCGGACCCGCTCGATGCGGACGAACCGAACATACTATCCTTCCACCTGCCGCCTTCGAACGATACCTTTCGTATCAGTCCGATGACCGGCATTATAAGCAATATCAGCAACGCACAGATGAAATTTACGCCGCGATTAACATTTTGCTCGACTTTAACCGTAACGGGCATCTGAGCCTGCCAGTTTTGCCAGGTGCCCTCGACACGGAGCGTGTATTTCCCGGCCGGTAGCGATGACACTGTCGCGTCGCTTGTTTTACCGCCCTCAGACCACGCTCCGTCGCTGTCGCTGCCGGTGTAATATTCGACGGGAATGTTGACCGATTCGATCTCTTCGGTCGTTCCGTCTTTGACGAGATCGATGTCGAGATCCGCCCAGGAATTATCAACCTGTGCTCCGGCGGTAATACGTACGTTGCGGTTCGCCTTAAGATCAAATGCCTGGCTGAAAACTGCGGCTGGCGTCGTTGCGTTGGCCAGCGGCGGAAGCACGACTTCCTGATTCAGCACCGTATTCGTCAATCCGCTGAGCGGGATCATGAAGATCGCGACCACAAACAGAGCAAGCAGCGGCAACGCTCCCCACGTGTAATAAAATCTGCCGGTGAAGGGCTGATTAGGCCCAACTCCCCACGGACGCGGCAGTCCGGAGATGCCAAAAGCCTTCTCGACTTCGTCATTGGTCATGTAGGTGCCGGCTGACCAATTGATCTCGGTGGGCGAGACCTCCTGTGAAAGCATGACAGGAGCCGCGACGTAATCGATCGCCTGAACCCTTTCGCCCTGCTCAACGCGCCAGTAGAATTCGCCTTTTACATATTCGGTTACGGCCCAGGCTGACTGAAATATCTTGAATGTCCGCCCGTTATATTTAACGGTCGAGCCCGCGGCGAAAACGTTTGTCGTCTCAACATCTGCCGGATTGACCGGTTCGACAAAATTCCAATGATTATCAGAATGCACGAGCCAGCGGAATCCGATCATCGGATTGTAGAGCAGATACTCGTGCCAGAAATACTGGATGCCATCTATCGTGACGCTGCGAACGACAGCCCCAATGATCTTGAATTTAACGTCACCGGGAAACGTCCCTTCCGCACCGATCGGTGCAACGAACTCAGGAGCATTCGCCGGCGGCGTCAGAGATTTGAGATAGCTGAGGTTACCCTGGTTTACGTCGAGCAGCGAATCGCAGTTCGGGCACGTGACACGTTCCGACTTATCCGGAGCGATCAGATTCATCGGACCGCCGCAGTTCGGGCACGGCATTCCGGCGGCTGAAACACTTTTGCCCTCGCGTTTTACCGATTTCGCATCACCCAGCCCGATCTCCTCAAGCGTAACCTGCGTGCCGACAAATACCCAAGGCGGCGACATGCTGTAATCGATCGTCGCGAATGCATTGTTCTTTCCGGCAAGGTCCGCAAATTCAAAATTCTCGTTCGGCGTGAGCTTATATGGAATTTCGCCTTCGGCAGCGATCGAGGTTCCGCGGCCTTTTTCCTGCACCATGAGCGGCGTGGAGTTTGGGATCTCACTAACGACCTGGCCGAGCTGCAGACCTTCGAACGACGGCAGCGAAACACCCGCTGGCAGCGGCTGATAAAACGTCAGATAAAAACGTCCCTGAGCCTCGGCGAGCCAGCCGACCCAGCCGTTGGAAAACGTCGCGTACCACTCATCCCACGATCCGCCGAGTTCGTGGCGGTTCTGAGCACGTCCCGTGAGTTCAAATCTTGCGTCTTTGTATGTGCCTTTGAGGCCGAGCTTTAGAGGTGATTCGGAATCGACGATATCGGCGACCTTGCCCAGGTCTTCGAGTGCTCGGTCTGTTCGCGAGATCGCAGAACGGCAGAAAGGGCAGACCAGAACGATCGTCGAGCCGCCCTTAAATTCTATCGGCCCGCCGCACGACGGACAGTTTGCCGTAAGTACGCTCATTGCTGACCTCCGGCTGCAGTTGATCTTTGATCTTCGATCTTGGAGCTTTGATCTTGCCGTTCATTGGCGGCGTAACCGCGTTCGATCTTCGTAACACTTACCTGCGCGGAGCCAAGGGCCGCTTTCAGTTCGCCTTCCCAATTCCACTCAGGCCGCGTACGGCAGCAATAAAGGTTGAAGGTCGCGGTTCCGTATTCTGGGTACGTGTGGCACGCGAGGTGCGATTCGGTGAGGGCGATCAGGCCGGTGACGCCGCCTTCGCCATCGAATTTATGCCAAACGGAGCCGATGGAGCGGAGGCCGAGATCGCTGATCACGGAGGACATTATTGATCGGATCTTGTTTTCGTCGCGCAGAGAATCGGGCTCACAGCCCGTTGCCTCGATCAGCCATTCGGTTCCAACGATCATCACGCTACACCTTACGAAAACTTTGACAATAAGTTTTGAACTGCCGCAATAACCTCTACGTTATAATGTTTTAGAGCGAAGTATGTCGAAAAGAATGATAGCTAAAATCTGTGGATTTGTCATATTTGCCTCGACCGCTTGCGCTCTTTGCACCGCCTGCGGCTCTGTTTCGTCGGGAAGCGAGATAAAAACGGCGAATTCCAGCTACGACGAACCAAAGGTCAATGGGCAGATACGCTCGGCCGACATCATCGAGAGCAGCGGCATCACCGCCTCGAAATGCCAGAAGAATGTTCTCTGGACCCACAACGACTCAGGCGACGAAGCGTTCGTTTACGCTATTGACGAATCCGGTGCGAGCCTCGGCACGTGGCAGGTCCCAAATGTTGAGAATATCGACTGGGAAGATATTGCGTCGATCAAGTCTCAGGGCAAGTGCTATATCTACATCGGCGAGATCGGCGACAACAAAGCGAGACGGCCTGAGCACAGCGTTTTTCGTATTGCCGAGCCGGCGGTCGATCCATCGACTGCCAACTCTTCGCGAAAGGAGCCAATGACGACGGCCGCGGCAGAGACAGTTAATTTCTCATATCCTGACGCCGATCAGGATGCGGAATCGCTCCTCGTCCATCCAACGACAGGCGATATTTACGTCGTAACCAAACGCGTCAGCGGCCCGGCTGGAATTTACCGCATCAAGCCTGATTTCAACGGACAGACCGTGCAAAAGGCTCAAAAGATAGGTGATCTGTCAGTTCCGGCTATCCCGAATGGCTTTCTGACCGGCGGCGACATTTCGCCCGATGGACGGCGCGTCATCATCTGCGATTACACTCAGGCATACGAATACGTTTTGCCCGAGGGCGAAAAAGATTTCGACAGCGTCTGGAAACAGCCCGGCGTGTCCGTGGACCTCGGAAAGCGAAAAGGCGGCGAGTCGGTTTGCTACAGTGCCGACGGTTCATCGATATTTGCGACCAGCGAGGGAAAGAATTCGCCCGTGATCGAGGTAAAGCGGCGGGCAGGCAAATAAAAAAGCCGCCGCGTTTCTACAACACGGCGGCTGATCATTACTAAACCAACTTCCTAGTTAGTGATCGTGAACTTACCTTTGTTCTCGATCGTCTGTGTCTTGCCGTCGGCTCCCGGAACGCGATCCTTGATGATCACCTTCAATTCATAATCGCCAAGCGGCATGAGCGTTGTGGGAAGTAATCTAGCGAGCGTAAGTCGCTGGCCTGAATCGCTCAGCCCGCCCCAATCTTCTTTCTGCGTCAACAGAACTTTTCCGTCTTTGCTGAGAACATAATCAACGTCGACCGCCGGTCGAAGGGTCGTCTGATCGATGCCGGCGTTGTAGACCTGCATATACAAACCGACCTCTTGTCCCTGTTTGTAAGAGCCGGTCAGGTTTGGAATGACCTTGGCGTTTCCAATAACGAAAGACTGACCGATGTCGCGGTCCGTTGTCGCACGAAGTTTTGAAGCCATGATCAGCGATGATGTAGAAAGCCTTTTTTCATCGTAACGCGGAACTACAAAGCCAAGGTTTTGAATTCCCTTGTTACCCGATTTTACGTCACGAACGACCACGTCGACCTTGTAAGTGCCAGGGGTAAGGGCAATCGCCTTCTGATAAACAGATTTTCGGTCCCGGGCCTCGTTCAGCTCGTCCGTGGTGGCGGTTGCTGACACAGAGTCTTCGAAAATACCAGATCGTTTTCCAGATACGGCTGTAATACGGCCAAAAATATTCATCGTCGCCTGCTTCAGGCCGCCTACCTCTTCGAACGTCAATTCCTTGTTGCTGGATTGAACCGTGAATGCCGTTATCACACGATCGTCCGACTGGCGGAAGAAATCCACGCGAAGGTCAAAATTGAGCGGATTGCTGTCGATCACGCCTGAGTCCCCGCCAGCTATTCCCTGCAGATCGCTAAACTTAACTGTCGGCGGACGTTGCAGGCCATTCATGATCTCGAGACGGCGGAACATTGTATCCTGCTCGCGTTGATAGTTCTGGTTGTAGCTGTTATTTCCTGTAATGCGATCAGCCTTATCTGAAAGACCCAGTTGTTCGGACGTTGTCAGTCCAGCACCAGGAACCATTTTCAACGCATCTTTTTCATCCGCGTTGCGTGCCATGCGATATTCACCAGTTCCAGTCGGATCGACGAACTCGATCTCGAGGCCATCGCCGATGCCTTCTAGATGGCGATAGAACCAGATCTCGAACGGGTATGTACTCGTCGAACCGCCGCCTTCCCAGCTTGGCCGATCATACGAACCGCCGGATGGATGAGCCTCGACCGAATCGGGTTTGCCGTGGGCTATGTAAACGCGGCCGCGGTCGGTTTTCCATCCGGGGATTCCAGATGCGAAATGCTGATTGGCGTATGCGATGCGTTCGTAATATTCTTCACGGTACTCGTTTTCTTCGGTGTCCGGATTCGGGTCGCGGCGACGCCAGAAATTCTCGATGAAATTCTCACGCTCCTCGTCGGTCTGCAGAGCCTTGAAAGCTTTTTTCTCCTGATCCGTAATGATATATGCGACGTCATTATCCAGCCATTTCTTGAAAACCTTATTGGCTTCGGCAGAGACTTTGCGCTCGTTGGTCATCGGATCGGTGTTCGGATCCTTTTTCGTCGGCGGCTGTGCGACGACCGCCGCAGTTCCCAGCCCGGCCACGATAGTGGCCATCAGAAAATTTTGAAAACGCATTACTTTTGACATAGCGGTAAAACTCCATGAGAGATCGACAGACTTGGCCCCGCGGATCTCCAATAACCCTTTATCTAAAAGATATTAGACACTTCTGCCTAACTATTCAAGATGCAAATGGGCGCCCTTTTGGTTGCTTTCCAGCTAGGCCGCAGCATCGCGATCGAATTCAGCATCGGTCTGCCGTTTCTTGCTGAAAAGCCACGCGATGAAGATGGACACAACATATAGAAGCACCATCGGTGCGGCAAACAACATCATGTTAGGAATGTCGTTAGTTGGCGACACAACCGCAGCTACGATCAAAATGACAATGAGGGCAATTTTCCATGTTTTGATCATCCAACCGGCCGTTACAAGCCCGATCCGGGCGAGAACATAAGTGATCGCGGGCATCTGGAATATCAATCCCATGGCCAGCATGATGATCGTAATGAGATCTAGATAATCGTTGGCTTTGAGCAGGAGTTTGAATTCGTGACCCACGCCGAGCAAATAACTCGCCGCCGGCGGGAACAAAATATAGTACGCGAACGCCACACCGAGAACGAAGGAAACCGACGAAAGGCCGATAAAGGGCGTCACGTAAGCGCGTTCGTGTTTGTAGAGAGCCGGGGAAATAAAGAGCCACACCTGCCACAGCAGCAGCGGCAGCGCGAAAGCGATCGCCGCATAGAATGAAACCGTTACATAGATCATGTAAGGTTCCATCGCCGTGGTTACGGTCATTTGCTCATCGACGATCGGCTGACTGATCGCGACCCCGTCAAATGGGATCGGCAGCTTGATACCCTCGGAAATTATCGCGTTTCCGGTGAATATCTTTTCGGTTGTGAACAGTCCTAGATTACCGTCAGGGTCTCGACCAACAATGGCACCAACCGTCGTTCCTGGCGGCAGGATCGCCGGACCGATCTTGCTCGACTCATCAAATACATAGCGTCCGCTGTCACCCTCTTTTAGGTTGTTGATCGGAATAACGCCCTCGGTTCCGTGTAGACCGCCTTGCTGTGGCACTTCGCGGCGTGATGCTTCATTCAGGGCTCGACGGATCGGAATACTAAGAAAGTTGTAGATAGATTCCGAAAAATAGAAGCAGACAATGAACGCTACCACGAGAATGATCGCGGACCGCACGAGGCGTTTGCGCAGCTCGTCCAGATGTTCGAGAAATGACATCTGCCCGCCGGCTTCTGGTTCCTGGCCTTTTTCGAGTTCTTTCATCAGTTCTAGAGCCAGTTCTTCTTATCGCTAGCGGGTGAATTTTCGGCGGGTTCGTTTGGAACGCCGGCTTCGATCATATGTTTAAAAGCCTCGGGATCTGCCGCACGTATAGCGGGAGCGTCCGGAATGACCGTTGTCGTCTCGGCCGTCGCTCCAGATCCGTCGTGGGCCACCTTGTCCTCTTCGTCCAGAAGCCCAAGGCTGAAATTCCGCTTCTCTTCTTCGAAATTGACCTCTTTTTCCCAGGTCTCCTTGAATTCGTTGGCGGTTCCGCGAAACTCGGTCATTATCTTCCCGGCCTTTCTGGCGATCTCGGGCAGCTTTCGCGGGCCGAGGAAGATCAACGCGACGACGCCGACAAGGATCAGTTCGGAGGTTCCGATGGATTCGAAGATAAACAAAAACACTTAACTTACCTCGATGCAATAATTACTGCCCGCCGCGACGCTGCCGATGATGACCGCACCATCGACCTCTTGCAGAAACTTCGCGGCGTTTGATGCCGGCAGGCTGATAAGCAAACCGCCCGCCGTCTGCGGGTCGTACAGAGCACTCTGCATCTCACCCGAAACGCTTTCCTCTATTCTAACGGTTTCGCCGACATAAACGCGATTGTTCTTGTCCCCGCGCGTTAACATTCCCTGAGAGATCAGTTCCAAAACGTCCGGCAGCAGCGGAACTGCTTTAGAATCAATATTTAACGTCACGCCACTCGCCTTTGCCATTTCGAATGCGTGACCGATCAGACCAAATCCCGTGACATCTGTACAGGCATTTGCTCCAACCGCCTGCATGGCTTTAGACGCGCGAGCCGCCGAAGTTGTCATTGCTTTGATCGCAGCAGCCTCAGTTTCGGGGCTCGCGACACCACGTTTGACCGCTGTGTTTATGGCTCCCGTGCCGATCGGTTTGGTCAGGATCAGAACATCGCCGGGTTTCGCTCCCGAATTTGTAACGACCTTGTCCGGATGAATAACGCCGGTTACGGAATAACCGAACTTCATTTCCTTATCATCGACCGAATGGCCGCCGAGGATCACTACGCCGGCGTCGGTCATCGCTGCCTGGCCGCCTTTTAGAATGTCGCCGAGAATATCCCAGTCACCTTTTTGCGGATAGCAAACTATCGACAAAGCCGAGATCGGCGTGCCGCCCATTGCATAAACGTCGTTGAGGGAATTGATCGCCGCAACCCTGCCGTATATCTCGGGATCGTCAGCAACAGGAGTAAAGAAATCCAGCGTTTGAACCAGCGCGACCTCGTCCGAAAGACGAAAAACACCCGCGTCGTCGGCTGTATCGAAACCGACGATCACGTTTTCGCTGCTCTGTCTCGGAAGTTTGCTCAAAACTTGAGCAAGGTCGCTCGGTGCGAGTTTTGCCACTCAACCAGCACAGTCGACCATCTCCGTCAAACGCTTCTGCATTCCCGTAACTCCTTTTATTTCTTTAAGATAACCTCAAAAATACGGTCGAGATCGTCGAGGCTGTAGTATTCGATCTCGATCTTTCCACCGATGCCCTTTTTGCCATTGTGGATCTTAACGTTCGTATTCAACGCCCGCATGAGCTTCGTCTCGGCGGCCTTTACGTTAGGGTCGACGACGCGATCCGGTTTTGGCGAGTTATCATCTGGCAGGTCGCCTTTCTTGATACGCCGCAAAGCTTTTTCTGTTTCGCGGACAGACCAATTATGCTCGATCGCCGCTTTTGCAGCGACCTTCTGAATGTTCGCGTCGTCGGTCGAAAGCAGCACTCGCCCGTGGGCGGCGCTCAGACCGCCTTCTTCAACAAGCCTCTGGACTTCATCTGAAAGCCGAAGCAGCCGCATACTCGCGGCCACGGACGATCTTTCCTTGCCGATCCTGTCCGCAACCTGTTCCTGCGTAAGTCCAATGGTATCAATAAGTTTGCGATAAGCACGGGCTTCTTCAAGCGGGTTTAGCTCATGCCGCTGAATGTTCTCGATCAGTGCGATCTCAAGCAGTTTTTCGTCAGATACTTCTTTTACGACCGCTGGTATTCTTCGCAGTTCCGCACGCTGCGAGGCTCGCCAACGGCGTTCTCCGGCAACGATCTGATAACGATTCCCGAATTTGCGGACAACGATCGGCTGTATGACGCCGTTCGCCCTGATGGATCGTGTCAACTCCTCAAGATTAGCCTCGGCAAACCGTGTACGCGGCTGCTCCGGATTCGGCTCGATCAGGTCGATGTCGATCTCGTACGACGGAGCGTCGCCAGCTGGTGTTGGCTGTTCGTCCCCGAGCAATGCACTCAAACCTCTTCCCAATGTTTGTCTAGCCATTCTTTATTATCTCCTTGGCGAGTTGGACATAACTCTCGGCACCGCGCGAACGCGGATCGTACAGCAGTATCGGTTTGCCAAAGCTCGGTGCCTCGGCCAGGCGAACATTTCGCGGGATAACTGTCTGAAGCACCTGCGACCCGTAAAAATCGCGAAGGTCCTTGGCAACAGCCGACGAAAGATTGGTCCGCTCATCGAACATCGTCAACAGCAGGCCCTCGATCGCTAATTTCGGATTCAGTTCGCGTCTTAACCGGGCAAGCGTATCGAAAAGCTCGGTCACGCCTTCAAGAGCGTAGTATTCGCACTGGATCGGTACGAGCAGCGAATCGGCCGCCGTCAGACTGTTGACCGTTAGAACACCAAGCGATGGCGGACAATCGATCATAACGTAATGAAAATAATCCCGAACCTGTGCGATCGTTTCCCGCAAAGCATAGTTCCGGTTAGCCCGTTCGACGAGCTCGATCTCTGCCCCGGCAAGATTCTTATCCGCTGGAAGTACCCAAAGTGTATCGATGTCAGTCGGGAGCACCATTTCGCGGGGTGAATCGCCCGAAACCAACGCATTATAGAGAGTTTTCCGCCCCGTAATACGTGGAACGCCCGCACCGGATGTCGCATTCGCTTGTGGATCGGCATCCACGAGCAGCACCTTTTTGCCTTCGGCCGCGAGAGCCGCTGATAGATTGACAGCGGTCGTAGTCTTCCCAACGCCGCCTTTTTGATTAGCTACCGCTATTACCTTGCCCATTTTGTAACGAAACCTGCAACTATTTAAGTTATCACACGGCGAACTCATTCTCTAAATCATTAAAAGTGTGAATCGATTCACACTTTTCGCTGTTCGTTGATGATCGGGGAAGTTCTAGCGAGATTCTGTCGGCTATCTTTATTCCAAAAGTGTGAATCGATTCACACTTTTCGCTGTTCGCTTGATAATCGTGGGAAATCCTAGCGGGATGCTGTCAGCTATCTTTAGATCAAAAGTGTGAATCGATTCACACTTTGTCGTTTGGTTGATTTGAGGAAAGCTTTGAGTCTCTAAAGATTCGGATTGATACGTATGGTAGGAGTGTGAATCGATTCACACTTTTTCAGAATCTTTGAAGAAGTGCGGAACATTCTCCCATCTTGTTGATCTGTAAAGAATTTGAAAACCGTGAATGGATTCACAGTTTTTATGAATGGATGGAAAAACGATCAGTTTCGGCTGGTTTGGCTTGCAGCGTTTGCCGTGAGGTGAACTAGGACTGACGAAACCGCAGCTGGCGTTAACCCCGCAAGATTACGAACCTGGGCAAAATTGCGGGGCCGGGCCCGCTCGAGCCTTTCGACCATTTCAGCCGAAAGCCCACCGATCGATGCGAACTGGAAATGTTCCGGAACTTTGAGAGCGTCATGGTGATTCACCCGTTCCGTCGCAACCTTTTGCTTCTCGATATAACCGCTGTACAGTGAATCCGCCAGAGCCGTCTCAAGCTCCGTATCTCGCAGAGATGCGGCCATGTCGGCGGGAAGCAGACGTTTGATCAGGTCCGAATTGACCCCTTGCCGCATCGCAAGCTGTGACAGCGTGATCGAATCACCCAGATCAACCCCGAGCAATTGGGATACAGCAGCATATTCAGCAGAAGAACGCCTGAAGCGCGTGTGGTCGAGAAGGTTTCGCAGACTGGAAATACGGTCGCGCTTTGAATTGTATCGCTCCCAATCCGTATCCGCCAAGAGTCCGGCTTCCCTGCCTTTAGGCGACAGTCGTGTGTCCGCATTGTCATGGCGGAGCGTCAATCTTGCCTCGGCCCGCGATGTGAAAAGCCGGTAGGGTTCATCGACCCCGTGCCTGATCAGATCATCGGTCAGAACCCCAATATATGCCTCGTCCCGCCCTAGGACGAACGGCTCACGATTCTGCGTCGAGAACGCGGCATTTATTCCGGCCATCAGGCCCTGACAGGCCGCTTCCTCATAACCGGTAGTGCCATTGATTTGCCCGGCCAGGAAAAGGCCGTCCACTCTAGTCGACTCCATCGTCGCCCGCATTTCCCGCGGGTCGATAAAATCGTATTCGATCGCATAGCCGGGCCTAATTATCTGAACCTTCTCAAATCCCTCGACCATTCTCAGCAACTCGAGCTGCAGAGCCGACGGCAACGACGTTGAGAAGCCATTGAGATAAACCTCATTCGTGTCCTTCCCCTCGGGCTCGAGGAATAACTGATGCCGGTTCTTATCAGCAAACTTCACGACCTTGTCTTCGATCGACGGGCAATACCGCGGGCCGATCCCGGTTATCTTCCCTGAATACAGAGGAGATTGATGTAAATTGTCGCGTATCGTCTGGTGCAGGTGATCGTTTGTATAACCTATGAAACACCGTATCTGATCTTGCACAATTCCGTCAGTAGCGAAGGAAAATGCAACTGGCTTTTCATCGGGTGGCTGGGGTTCAAAGGCGTCCCAGTCGATCGTCCGCCCATCGAGCCTCGGCGGAGTTCCTGTCTTTAACCGACCTACGGGAAAACCATGCGCTTTCAAACTCTCCGCCAGTTCGATCGAAGCCGGTTCACCGGCCCTGCCAGCCGAGAAGGTCTCGCGGCCCGCGTGAATTGTACCGTTCAGAAAGGTCCCAGTCGCTATCACGACGGCTTTCGCCGAAAACCGCCTCGAATCCTGGAGTATGACGCCTATAACCTTGCTATTTTCAACGATCAGATCGACCACAACACCTTGTCGTAGATGGAGATTAGGCGTAGCTTCGAGCACCCGCCGCATCTCGGTTCGATACAAACTCCGGTCAGCCTGAGCCCGTGGAGACTGGACTGCGGGACCTCGGGATCGATTCAATAATCGAAACTGGATCCCCGTTCGATCAATGACTCGCCCCATGATCCCGCCGAGAGCATCGATCTCTCGTACGACATGACCCTTCGCGATACCGCCAACCGCTGGGTTACAGGACATCTGTCCGATCAGGTCGAGGTTAATTGTGACGAGAGCAGTTTCCGCACCAAGACGAGCGGACGCCGACGCAGCCTCGCACCCTGCGTGGCCCGCCCCGATCACTATCACGTCAAAACTCTCGTCGAACATAACAAAACTCAACCGATCCCAGCGGCGAAACTTTTAAATATAGTGAATTGGCCGGAAAAGCGCAATGAATTTGTATGAGTCGTCGGTTACTTCCCGATGCAAAACGTTGAGAATATTCGCGTTAGCATATCCTCGGTCGTCGTTTCGCCTGTGATCTGGCCAAGATATCGAAGTGCGTTGTGAAGACCGATTAGCACGATCTCTTCGCTCATCTTATCGTTTAAAAGATCGAGCGAGTGCTCGATCTCATCCTTCGATCGTGTAAGCAGATCATGGTGCCTGGCGTCCGTAACCAGAAACCCAGCCGTCGAAACATCTTCCGCTCCAAATGGCTGGACGATACTTCGTTTTAGGTCTTCCAAACCCTCTCCCGTCTTTGCGGAAAGGGGAACCAGACGCTCGCGCAGGTATGCGAGACTCGATCCTTCGGCAGCAACGATGCGGTCTACATCGGTAGATGGAACCTTGTCGATCTTGTTGAGGGCGACGATGTAATTCAGATCTTTGACGCTCGCTAGTATATCGCGATCCTCGTCGGAGGTTTGTACGCTTGCGTCAAGCATAACAACAACGATATCAGCATCCGCCATCGTCGCCCGCGATCGTTCAACGCCGATGCTCTCGACCGTATCCGTCGTCTCACGAAGCCCAGCCGTATCGATCAGTGAAATCGGTATATCGGCAATCGTAAATCGCTCGTGGATCTGGTCGCGCGTAGTTCCCGCAATATCGGTTACTATCGCTCGCTCACTACCAAGTAACGTATTGAAAAGACTTGACTTACCTACATTGGGTCGCCCTACTAAGGCGACTCTCAATCCATCCCGGATCAACCTTCCAGCCTTAAACGTTGAAGCTAACTGCTCTATCTCCGCAATGATTGACCGGAGCCTTGTTTTTACGCCTTCAGCCTGCATTTCGGGCAGATCGTCCTCGACAAACTCCAGAGCGGACTCCAGAATGACGATCATATTTAACAGTTCATCTTTGATAGGCTGTAGATGATTTGAAAATTCTCCCCGCAATTGACGAACCGCTTGGCGGGCAGATGCCGTAGTCTGGGCATCGATCAGATCACGAATGGCCTCGGCTTCTGACAGATCCATCCGACCGTTCGCCAATGCTCGCAGGGAAAATTCACCTGCTTCGGCCAAGCGTGCTTCCTGAGCAAGACAGATGTCCAAAACTTGCCGTAACAGCACCGGCGATCCATGACATGCGATCTCGACAACGTCTTCACCCGTGAAAGAATGTGGGGCTTTGAAGTAAGTAATAATAGCCTCGTCAAGCACATCGCTCGTAGAGGGATCGATCAATTTCTTTAGCGAAGCCCGTTGCGCGTCCGGAGAATACGATGCGTTACCGACGATCCTGGACAGGATAGCGACGGCAGAATCACCGCTGAGGCGTATAACGCCGATTCCGCTGCGACCAGTTGGGGTTGCTAAAGCTACGATCGTATCTGGCATGTATTCATTTCACCACAAAGACACCAAAGGGCACAGAGAAGGATGATTCTCAATGTGCCCTTTGCCTCTGCGTTACCTATTCTTAACTACTGTAAACGAACCTGTAACCTCCGCTCCCGTCCGTCACCGACCGATTCGGTAAAGAGATCTTCTTCCTTTTGAAGCGTCATGTGAATAATGCGGCGTTCGGTTGAATTCAGTACTCCGAAGGTGAACGGCCGACCATTCTTACGGACCTGATCCGCCGCAAAGCGCGCCATCGCATGCAGCTCGGCCTTTCGCGTCTGTCGAAATCCTTCGGCATCAACCACAAATCGATGCTCGCGATCTAACTCACGGCCAAATGCCTGAAACAAAACGACCTCAAAAGCATCGAGTAACTCGCCGTTCTCAGCGAGCGCATAGTGCGAATCCTCACCGCTGAGGTTCAACAAACAACCTTCGTCCGTCCATTCCGAAGAGACGCTCAAATCAAAACGCATATCCGAAACCAGACCGGATAGGAACTCTCTCGCATTGTCACAAGTTTGATTCATATATCTGCCAGACAGTTCTCGACTGTCTTACGTATAAATTCAACGCTTACATCACCTACTATGTTGCAGACAGTTTTGGCTTAACCTTCTTGGCTCCTTTAGGAACAGTATCGACTATCTCGGTTCCCGGCGGCGTATTTGTTTTGTTCATGCGGTTGATCAGCATCTGCTGGCCAAAACTAACGATATTACCAAAGAACCAGTAGAGTAATAATCCGGAAGGTGCCGCCCACATTACCCACAACATCATAGCCGGCATGAGATAAGTCATCATTTTCTGCTGCATCGCCTGTTCCGGCGTCACAACAGCTGCCTGGGGGGTGAACTTCATCGATAGGATCATCGACAGAGCGAATGCAAATTCAAGGATGTGCCAAGGGTCTGCAGCCGAGAGATCCGGCAGCCAGATGAATGTTGCCTGCCTGACCTCGAGCGAAACCGTTACTGCCGTGTAGAATGCGATGAGCAGCGGGAATTGGAGCAGCATTGGCAGGCAGCCACCGATGGGCAGGGCGTCCTTGGTCATTTTTAGCTGATCCATCTGAAGCTGCCGCATGCGTGGATCGTCGTTGGGAACGCCTTTCTTCTGGAGTTCCTTGATCTGATCCTGGATCGCCTTCATCTTCGGAGCGTTGCCCGAAGCCTTCTTGAACGACCGCGACTGCGACCATCTCAGTGGGAATAGCAGCGAGTAGAACAGGAACGTGAAGACGATGATCGCGACGCCGTAATTGTGCGTCAGGCCGTTGAAAAAGTTGAGCGCGTATAGGATCGGGATCGAGAGGGGCTTTGTGAGCCATCTGAGCCACCAATAGTTGCTGAAATTGATTACGTTGGTGATCTCGACCTGGCGTCCGAGCTGAGTTGCGGAGTTCGCGCTCAGATCGGCTAGCAGGAAATAGTCTTTCGTTCCTGTGAAAACCTTCGTAATACCGCCGTCTGCCGCGATCGGCAAATAGACCGTGACCAAATGCCGCGTCTCGGTCGTTTTGGCATCGCGGAGTATCCATCTAAAAATGCTTTCAAAATACGGCCGCGTCTGCACGTCATATTTCGAAGCCTTATACTCGACGCCCTGTGCCTGCGAAGCGGGGATCGCGAGCATCGCAAAGTAAGCATCGCCGACGCCAGCCCAATCGACTGTTCCGGCATCCGACAGCGAAGCCTGGCCGTTCGCGTCGTACGTAAACGTATAGTTCCCCTGATGACGCTTCACATCGCCATTGACCCAAGCAACAGTTTCGGACTCAATGTGATAGAAATTATGATTGTTTATCGCGTGGTCGCCGATGCTGGCTCCGATCAGGAGCTTTGTGTTCGGAACGGGCTGTCCGCCGCGTTTTACAGTGACGCCGAGGTCGGCGACGTAGCTGTTCGCTCTGAAAAGGAATGATTTTTTGACCTCAACGCCGCTCGCGTCGGTCATCGTGAAATCTATCTGCTTTTCCTGTCCGTCGGCGAGCGTAATGTTCTCTTCCGGAACCGAGATCGAATAATTACGATCGTTAATAAGCGTATTCAGGCCCTGATCGTCGGTTGCGAGCCGAAACGGAATCTCACGCGGGCTGCGTTTCAGAGCTTCCTCCGAGATCAACTGAAGAGGCTTTTCATCCGCAGAATTTGAACCGTCGGCATAAACGGCAAAATCGCCGCGCGGTGATTTGTTCTTAACGATCACCCAACTCGTTGCGACCGCACCTTTCGAATCTAGTTTGACCTCGTAAAGCGGCGATTTGATCGTGATCGTGCGGTTCGGAGTCGTATCCGGTGTGGTCGCTGCAGCAGTTTCAGGCTGCGGAGCCGGAGCAGCCGGTGTCGGCGATGCGGTCGCCGTGTTCGCATTCGCGGCGGTGTTTGCGGCCGTATTGGAATTCGCGTTATCGACCGGCGGTTTGGGGGCAAAGAAGTACTGCCAACCAAAAAGTATCGCCATCGACAGGACGGCGGCGATCAGGAAACGAGATTGATTACTGCTATTGTTGCCTTGATTTTCCATCTTTACATTTTGGATCCTAGATCCGGGATCTTGGATCGGCATTAAATCCAAACCAATCCAAAATCTAAAATCGCAAATCCAAAATCACTTCACTGGATCATGCCCGCCCTTACACAGCGGCTGACATCTTAAAATACGCGTGAATCCCATCCATGTTCCGCGCAATGCACCGTATTTCTCGACGGCCTCTCTCGCATATTCGGAACACGTCGGTTCAAACCGGCACGCGGGCGGCAAAAACGGCGAAAGGAACGCCTTATAAATGCCCAGAATATCGAGAACCAAAAACTTCATCGCTTTAAAGCAATTTACCACAGAGGGCACGGAGTCCACTGAGAATCATAAAGAGCCGTTGACGGCCTGATCTTCCTCTGTGTCTCTCTGTGTTCTCTGTGGTAACAACTCTTCGGCCTTTCGCACGCGTTCGGCTATCTGCTGAAATTCCGCCAGCGGCTTATCGAGCTTTCCTCGTAAAATGCTTCGGCGGGCGTTCAAAACCCAGTCATACTTCGTTTCAACAGCATCCAGCTCAGCCCGGCTTAGCCTAAAGCTTTCGCGCAATAGCCGCTTTGCGCGGTTGCGGTCGTGAGCCTTGCCGATCGCCTTTTTGGTAGCGGTTATGCCGACGCGGTGCCGCTCCAAACCAACGGGCAAAATGAAAACCGTCATAAAACGGCCTTCAAAACGGACACCTTGTTCATAGACCCGCAGAAAATCGGCGCGTTTCGCTATCCGATCCTCTTTCGGCAGGCCAAAACTTAATAATGGTGAACTGTTAATCGCTTGCGTCCTTTCGCACGGCGGCGTTTGAGCACCGCGCGGCCATTCTTGGTCGCCATGCGTGCACGAAATCCGTGCTTCTTCGCACGACGTCTGTTGTTCGGTTGATAAGTTCTCTTCGGCATAGTCGCTCTCCATTAAGATCCCACTCGAAAGTGAAAACCTAGAGTTTACGCGCCAAACAGCCTACTTGTCAAAGCAAAAACCTAATAAAAACGGGCGTCTTGTACGGATGGAGCACATCGAAATGTCAACCGTCTCATCATGTACTGTCAATTCGCAAACGACTCTCTATGACACAATATGTTGTGCTTGCCTCCTAACTAATTGGTAAACGTCTAACTGTATTTAATAAGTCGGCAGGCTCAAAAAGCTCCGCTATCAACGAAATTTCTTCAATAGCAGTGCGAATCGGATAAGACTGAGGAACAAGGATAACTCCGGGAATCAGAAGACCTCTGGCAACACGATCGTACGCATGTCCGCCCATGGTGCGAATATCGCTTGTTAAAAGGACCCGGTTATTTTCGGCAGCAAATTCGAGAATACGAGCGTCGTGGAAGGTACGAAGTCCTGCGTCTTGTATTCTAAGCAGGTCAATCAAAGGATATGACCGCCTCAAACCACGAACGATCCTGCCATCAAAATCTTCGTCAGCAAGAAATCTGATCATTTACTCGAACGGCGACGCTCACGCAAGCGTTCTAAGAGTTCCGGCTGCACGGGAAAATCTTTTCTTACCCTTCGCAGGATCTGTTGCTGTTCTTTCTCACTGTCACGCAAGTATCGATCTACACGCTCACGGTTGTGGAGGTAGAAATTTATGACCGCATAGACGTCTTTCAACTCGAGCGTATCGAATTGCCAGATGATCTCCTCGGGAGTTGCTCCCGAGTTAAAGGCATTGAGAACCGAATCGACCGACACGCGGCTACCGGCAACGCGCCAAACGCCTGCGTCATTTACTGATATAGCTTCTGCAAATGTGTCGATCAAAACGGCCATACGGACGATAATAACATACCTAAATGGCGATCCGACACTCATTTTCAATGCGGCCCGTGCTTGATTTCGGTGGCTTAGACTCTAAAATTAAGGCATGGAATACAGACATTTCGGAAAGTCGGGTTTGAAGGTTCCGGTGCTTAGTTTTGGGACGGCTACTTTTGGGAGTGGGGCGGAGTTTTTTAAGCATTGGGGTGAGACGGATGTGGCTGAGGCTTCCCGGATGGTGGATGTTTGTTTGGATCATGGGGTCAACCTGTTTGATACGGCCGACATTTATTCGTGGGGGCAATCGGAAGAGGTTCTGGGCGAGGCGATAAAGGGCCGTCGTGACAAGGTTTTGATCTCGACTAAGGCGACATTCAAAATGGGCGAAGGGCCGAATGACATCGGATCTTCGCGGTTTCACCTTCTGAACGCGGTCGAGGACAGTTTGCGGCGGCTGAAAACCGATTACATCGACATCTACACGATGCACGGGTTTGACGCTTCGACGCCGGTCGAGGAAACCTTGCGGACGCTGGACGGGCTGGTGCGATCGGGCAAGGTTCGTTACATCGCGTGCTCCAATTTCTCAGGCTGGCACTTGATGAAGTCGCTTGCTGTTTCCGACAGATACGGTCTCGAAAGGTACGTCGGGCACCAAGCTTATTATTCGCTCGTCGGGCGTGATTTTGAGTGGGAACTGATGCCGCTCGGGCTTGATCAGGGCGTCGGGACGATCGTCTGGAGCCCGCTTGGCTGGGGCCGTTTGACGGGCAAGATCCGCCGCGGACAGCCGCTGCCCGAAACGAGCCGCCTGCACAATGCCGCCGACGGCGGGCCGGTGATCGATGACGAATATCTATATAATGTGGTCGATGCTCTCGACGCCGTTGCTGAGGAAACCGGAAAAACTGTTCCGCAGATCGCTCTGAACTGGCTGCTGATGCGGCCGACCGTTTCGTCCGTAATCATCGGAGCCAGGAACGAAGAGCAGCTAAAACAAAATCTAGAAGCCGTCGGCTGGTCGCTGACGCCGGAGCAGATCGAGAAGCTCGACCGGGCGAGCCAGCGAAACACGACATATCCATATTGGCACCAGCGTGATTTCACCGGGCGAAATCCGCTGCCTGTTACCGAATATTAAGATCAAGGAGTAAACGCAAATGACAATGATCGCAGCAGTAGAACCAAACGAATGGGCAACTTTCCTGAGTGATTTTACTCACAAAAATCGCGGCCGCCGAGCCAGATTCGAGGTATTTGGCCCGAACGGCGGTTTTAAGGAAGAGGAGCAGGAAGGCAATTTTGAATCTATCTCGATCGCCGGAAATACGGTGACGGTTGTTCGAAATTATGAAGAGCACGGCTCAATGGAAACAATGAGCGACGAGCTAAAGAGCGTTCGCGGGATCTCGGCTCAGTACGATACTGACAAGAGTATCGATATGCTCCAGTTCGCCGACGACCAGGGCGGCATGACAACGCTGCATTTCGAATCGAAAGTCGACGGAGACTCGTAAATGGAAACGCAGGGACGCGTTTTGCGTCCCTGCGTCCCCACAACGACACGATCACCGAACCAAAACACCGTCCCGCCGAACCGAAAAGGTATCGTCCCCGAACCGTTTTTTGGTGGAAATCGAAGAATCGCAACCCTGCTCATCATGCCTCGGCGGTCAGATGATCATCCGGCCGCTAAAACACGCCATCATCCATATCATCATCACCGCGGCTTTTGCCTTCTCGGTCGTCGAACCAAATACTTCGCATACGCAAAAAATCACTTGTAAATAACACAACTTTTCCTTTTATGCTTTCATCTATGCAACAGATATTCTTTTATGTTACACTTCTCGACCACGGAGGAAATACAGATGAAACGAAATTGGAAGGAGATACCGGTTGATGGCCAGCGGGCACAGTGGGCGGGAATTTATGTGACGATGAACAGCAAAGGAACGATCGTGCTGAACCGGGCGGCCCACGAACGCATGGATTCGCCGGCGGCGTTCAAGCTTATGTACGACGAGCCGAACCACTCGATCGGCCTCAAACCGACAGGTGCGAAAATGACCAACGCTTTCATCGCCGCCAAATCTGGCAGACACGGCGGCCGCAAGATCGCCGCCTATCGCCTGATAACCGAATGCAGCCTCCAGATCCGCGAAACCCTCGAATTCCCCGACGCCGAGATCGACGAAGACGGAACCCTGATCCTAAACCTCAGAACCGCCAAGATCTCAAACCGGGCGCTGAATCATCCGACCCGTACAAAGAAAGATGATTAGCCACAGAGTCCCCAGCGAATTATTGTGGCTTTGTAGGAGGCAAAGGCTCTTTTTTGAGTTGAACATCCCACACCGATGCAGCACCCCAACCATATTGTGAAGTCCATCTTTTAACATCAACGGTTTCGTCGATTTTATCTTCTAATGCGGTGAGAGCGTCTAGTATCTTAGGTCCATGACAACCGAGACAGTGATAAACAGATTTCTTTTTTCCGTTCCTTATTATGGAAATTTTTGCCGATGGAAAGTCGGTCATATATACCCGGCACCTCGTCTCGGTTTTTGAATTACCCGCAGAGCCGTACTGCTTGCGCAAGGAATAGAATTTGATCTTTTCGAATTCAGTCAACAACTCGTTTAACTTATCTACAGCTATCGAGCCTTCAAGCGGAAGTTTTGGGCCGTCAGCTTCTCCGCGGTAGACGGGGTTCTCTAACGGAGTAAATCTTACAGCCCCATCAGAGTTAATTGTAAGAGAATAGGACGGACACGATCCATAGCATACAGATCTTTCAAGAGTTATCACCAAATCCTTTTCGATCTTCTGTTGGGAATAAACGGGTATATCGCCACCAGCCACTAAGAAAATTAGAAAAATTGTTGGCCACAGTATTCTCATGACTACTTCGATAGCACCATTTTAACCGCATCAATATAAGCGTTGTGCTCCTGTTCTAGGATCCGAGCAGACAAGGTCTCAACCGTATCGTCGCCAAGAACGGCCACTTCCTTTTGCAAAATGACCTCGCCGTGATCCAACAACTCGTCAACGTAATGAACGGTGCAGCCGGTGACTGGGACACCGGCGTCGAAGGCCTGTTTTTGGGCGTCGAGGCCGGGAAATGCGGGGAGCAGGCTCGGGTGGATGTTGATGATGCGGTTTGGGAATGCCTGGACGAATGAGGGCGACAGCAGACGCATGTAGCCGGCGAGGCAGACGAGCTCGACTCCGCGTTTTTGAAGCTCGGCGATGATCTCGGCATCGTGTTCGGCCCGTTTGCGGCCATTTCGCTCGACAACGACCGTTTCAACCCCGCGTTCCTGAGCTTTCGCGAGCCCACCCGCGTCGGCCTTGTCACTGATCACAACCGCAACTTCGCTAGCCGGTATTTCGCCGCTTTTCACAGCATCAACCAACGCAACCATGTTGGACCCGCGGCCTGAAATCAGAATTCCTATTTTCATGTGAGCTTAGCAGTAAAGACCTATGTTGCTACATCCATTACCAGTTTTGGCCAAACTCGGAAACGTTTCTTTACCCGAAGTTTAATCAAATGCTGTTGAAACCCTGGGGCATGTAGTCTCAGCCAGTACACACCTGGCCGGGAAACACCGAATGAGAAATACCCATTTGCATTCGTAGTCTTCACACTTCTAACTTCACCCCACCCTGATCGCAACCACTCTACCGTTGCTCCGGCTATTGGCTCTTCTCCTTGGTGCATGACGCGTGCTGTCAATGAAGAAGATTCGAAAGGAGTGTCTTGCTGAATGATCAGTGCTTGTCCGGAAATATAGTTGGCCGCTAAAACAAGCCAAAGCGAGAAAAATCCGATTCTAGAAAAGTATCTCCACATTCATTTCTCCATCTCGTACCCGACCAATTTCAACTGCATTTGGAATGGAAGCAAGAATTTGCCGGCTCGATTCATTACTACACACGACTACCATCCCGATTCCCATATTAAATGTCCGGAACATTTCGTGGTCGGAGACATTTCCTAGCCGCTGCATTAGGCCGAATATGGGAAGTTCGGGCCAGGTGCCTCGGTTTATTTCTACTGATACGCCTTCGGGTAAGATGCGGGGGATGTTTTCGGTGAAGCCGCCGCCGGTTATGTGGACGAGGCCTTTGATCAATGGAGCACGGACGGCCTCGTCCGTTCTTGTAGTTTCATCCAAAAGCGGCCCGATTTGTGGCAAGAAGCTTGCATGGGTAGCGAGCAGGGCTTCGCCGACGGTGGTGCCGAGTTCGTCGATGTAGGAATCGGGCGTGTAGCCGCCGACCTCGAAGAATAGTTTACGGGCAAGGGAATAGCCGTTGGTTTGCAGGCCCGTTGAGGGAATACCTAGAACTACATCGCCGGGTTTGATCGACTTGCCATCTATCACCTTTGGTTTATCGACTACGCCGACAATGAAACCGGCGAGGTCATATTCGCCGTCGGCATACATCGAAGGCATTTCCGCAGTTTCGCCGCCGAGCAGGACGCAGCCGTTCTCGCGGCAGGCCCGAGCCATGCCTTCGACGACCGAAGCGGTGACTTCCGGTTCGAGTTTTCCGGTTGCGAAATAGTCGAGAAAGAACAGCGGCCGCGCACCTTGCACCAGAATGTCGTTGACGCAGTGATTTACGAGATCGGCTCCGACGGTGTTGTGAATGCCGGTGTCGAAGGCCAGTTTAAGCTTCGTCCCGACACCGTCGGCCGAGGCGACCAGTATCGGCTCCGACATATTCGGAAAAGCCCCGGCAAACATCCCGCCAAAACTGCCGATCTCGGTCAGCGTGCGTTCGTTAAACGTCGAGCGTGCGTATTCGCGGATCTTCGCGACCGCTAGGTTTGCATTATCTATAGAAACGCCGGCATCGGCGTATGAGATTGATTGAGCCATATTAATATCTCTGAATGCCGAACTCTTGCATCAGTATCTCGTCAAATTTTTCGTCGGATGCGAGTTCAGTCTCGGTTCGCTCGCCTTTTGTCGTCACGATGAACTTGTTATTCGTCAAAGTCTTCCGTCCAGCGGAGGTCAATATCGAACATATCTTCCGCATCTTAAAATGCGAATCCGGCGAGTGCTGTTGAAACTCGTTCCGGTCGCCAAAATCCGTTAGATCATGACCGCTTCGACCAAAAAGCAGCTCGGGCGTCCATTTGCCGTCGATCAGCTTTTCGATCTCAAACTCGCCATGTTCGGTCGGTCTGACGTAGAACGTGTCTTCTCGGTCGGTTTGTTCGTCGGACGGATCAAGCTTTAGCGGCACCGATGCGAAGTCTCCAAAGCCGACATCTGCGAGGTATTCTTCGTCACCGATCTTCACGACAATGCCCATGTGGTCGAAATCGGGACTGTAGCCGCGTTCGCCCATGAATACGCGGCCCGAAACGAGATGCGTGTGAAAGCCGAGTGATTTGAGCAACTCGTTGAAGAGGCCGTTCAGTTCGTAGCAATACCCGCCGCGTTTGTTTTCAACGATCTTCGCGTAAAACCGCTCGGTATCCAGCACGATCGGAACATTCCAGTGGATGTCCAGATTCTCGAACGGCACGTTCAGCAAATGCTGGAGCTGGAGCGTTCGCAGCGTTTCGAGATCGCAGCGGATGTCGCGGCGGTTGAGGCCGATTCGAGATAGGTATGCTTCGACGTTCACGCTTTTGCCACCTTCCAGACGATGCCTTTGACGCTCGCACAGGTCGGGCCGCCATCGCGACCGACGCCTTCGAATTCGGTTTCGAGAACGGTTCCGGCTTTTGAGATGACCTGTTGTATCTGTTCGCCCGTGATGTCCATCAGCGATACTTTCGCCCGGCGGCCATACATCGAATGCTGGTCGGCGTACGTGCCGGAATTTACGTACACGAACCGTGCATCTTTTGGCCCTTGAGCATATTTGCCCAGAAAATTCGGCCGCGTCTCAGTCGTGTCTACAGTCAATTCAAAGTCGAAGACCAACTGTTCAGCAGATTTCGATGTCGGCGACAGAAGTTCGTCTTTGCCACGCTGCACGAGCATCGAAACTCCGTCCAAAGGCCGCAAAACTATTATCCTGACCGGGATCTGATGCTTCATTTCACGTTAAAACCAAATTATATCGCTTTCATCCCCGAAACTCATTGACCAAACACGCGTTTGCCGTTTAGCATTTTTACAGGACACAAATATGAGTTTTACATTGACCGATCTCAGCAGCGAGAACTTCGAGTTCTCGGCGAACGTATGGAGTTGGAAAGCGGCTGTCGAGCTGATACGCAGCCTCGACATCCTGGGCGAGGGTAGCTTGCGGCAGATGGGTTATAACGCGACGGGCGTGAAAATTTCGATGGAAGATGCCCGCGAGATAGGACAACGAATACAGGACGAGGTATTGCCGAAACTCGCACCGAACAAACGTATGTACTCAGACCTAAGCATCACCGACGAGCCGGACGACATGACGCTGCACCGCGATGGTGACGAACAGTGGAAAAACTACAGCGTCACGCACGACTGGCTGGCAGAGTTTGCGGAGTTTTGTTTGAGATCGAAAGGGTTCCAGATCTTTTAATAAAATTTGCCGAGCGGAAAAGCTGTGCTTTTCCGAGTAGACAAATAAACGGTCGCGGCTTCGCCGCCGCCTCTATAGGCTGAAAGTAGACGGGCGGCATAGCCGCAAGATTTAACAAGGCAGGTTCCGGCGAAGCACAGCTTCGCCGCTCGGCGAGTCGGTTTAGCCCTGCAAAGTCGATATGGAAGTTCTGCAGGATATTATCAATTCTCTCGCTCCTATTTTCAAAAACATCTGGGTTCAGATCACGCTGCTGATCATTTTTGCGACCGGCCACGGATATGCCGGAGCGTGGCTGGCGGTGCGGATGCTGTTCCGGCCGCGAAATCCGGTCAGGCTTTTTGGTTTTACGATCTTTCCGCAAGGAATGATCCCGCGGCATCGTGATCGGCTTGCAAACGCTATAGGAAAAGCGGTTGGTGAGGAGCTTGTTTCTCAGGACACGATCATCCAGCAGCTCACCGGCAACGATTTTCTGCGGCGAAAGATACAGAACGTCGTCGATTCTTACACCAACGAGATCTTGTCCGAGGACTATCCTTCGCTGATCGAGGCTTTGCCTAAGAATGTGCGTGAGCCGGTTCTGGATGCGATCTCGGCGTTGCAGTTGAAGCTGGCGGAGCATATCCGCTCGGTGCTCAAGAGCGAGGAATCGCTTGAGACGATACGCGGTTTTGTCACGCGGCGCGTGGATGATGTGCTTGGAAAACGCGTTTCCGAGGTCGTCGATGACGAGGCTTTCGCGAAGATCACTGGCTTTCTTGATGCTCGAATCCGTACAGCGGTTAAATCGCCGGCTCTGGAAACGAATATCCGAGATTTCATCAGCCGACGGATCGATGACCTGATCAATTCCGAAACGCCGCTCGGCAAGATGTTCACGGACGACGCGGTTGCATTATTAAAGGAGAAGGCGAACGAGCAGATCGAGCCCGCGATCCGCCAGATCGCCGAGATCGCCGCGACTGAGAAAACGCGAAACCAGATCAGCTCGCTGATCAAGCACGAGGTCCACGATTATTACGAGAATCTGTCGTTCTTTAAGAAGATATTCGTCTCGCGCGAAACACTGCTCGATGAGGTCGACGACCTGGTCAACGACAGCCTGCCGAAACGGATCGAGGAAGCATTGAGCGGAGCATTTTTCGTCGAGGAGGCACGGTCGTTCATCGGAACAAGCATCGACAACGCTCTCGCCAAACCGCTTCCTGTCGTGATCGGTGCCGTCGCCCCGGAACAGCTTGTGCGATTTAAAGAGCAGGTGACCAAGGTCGTTCTCGGCCTGCTTCAGAGCGAAGAAACGATCGTCGGGATATCAAAATACATCCGCGAAACGCTCAACAAACTCCGCCCGCACAGCATCGACGCGATCCTGCAGATCATTCATCCGGAATCCGAAGAAAAGCTCAAACGCATGCTCGCCTCGGGCCTCGTGGATATCATTTCGCGAGAAGAAACGTCGAACATCATCAACGACATCCTCGCCGGCCAGATCGACCGGCTGCTATCAAAACCGATCGGCAAGCTCGGCGACCACATACCGGAAGCAAAGCTGCGAACAGCGAGCACTTCGCTAACCGACGCGATCATCTCAGCCGTTCACACCAAGCTGCCCGACGCGGTCGCCGAATTCGACGTTGCCGGTATGGTCCGCGAAAAGATACGCAATTACCCGCCGGAGAAGTTGGAATCGCTGGTTATGTCGGTCGCGAAGGAACATTTAAGAACGATCGAGCTGTTCGGTGCCTTGTTCGGATTTTTCATCGGGATCTTGCAGGCAATTCAGTTTTACATCTACGCGAAATGAGGAAAGATGCGATCTAGAAGAATGACCGTTGACGAGCAAAGGCTACTGCGCGCATTGATCAAACGTGCGAAAAGCTCGGCAATTATCCAGGACGACACAAATGACTTCCTAGTCGAATCTTTACCCGACGGTGGGATGGGCAGCTTGAGATTCGTTCCGCCGAGTGTCTCACCAAATCGAAAATTTGGTACGACGGTAAGCGATCTGGAATTCGATGATACCGACGGGACGAAAGTTTATGTGGCCCTGAATGTCGATCAAAATGGCAGCTTGTTTGAAATAGATATATGGAGAACAGACTTCGTAGAGGTACATCACATTCCCGAGAATTTAGAGTGAGCATTTAGCAGGTTTGAAAACTTGTGGTCAAGCCCTATCATTTATAAAACCGAAAATAGAGGTAACGTATGAAGATCTGTATCCTTGGAATGCTTTTGACGGTCTTGGTTTGCGGCGGCTGCGGGATCAAAATGAAGCCCGGCGAGCCATCGATCGTCGGTTCGGGCGTCAGCAAAACCGACTCGCGAAACATAGTCGATTTCAAAAAGATCAAAGCCGAAAACGCCATAGATCTGGACATTAAGGTCACCAATGGCTACAGCGTTATCGTCAAGGCCGACGATAATATCGTCGCAAACGTAGTAACCAAGCTAGACGGTGACACGCTCGTCATTTCGCTGAAGGACGGCATCGATACCAAGTCGCGCGTCAATGTCACGATCACACTGCCGCTGCTCACAAGCCTTGAATTAACGGGTGCGACAAACGCAAACATTTCTGGGGTCAAGGGTGATGAGTTTTCCCTCAACGCAACCGGTGCAGCCAAGGCTAAGATCGCAGGCGAGACAAAGTCCCTCAAAGTAAAAGCCGTCGGTGCCAGCAATGTCGACACGGAAAGCCTGTCCGCAGAAAAAGCCAACGTTGAATCGGTAGGAGCCAGCAGCGTAACAGTTTCCGCAACCAGCGAACTCAACGCCTCAGCTACAGGTGCGAGCCATGTTACTTATGTCGGTGATCCGAAAACGTTAAATCAAAGTGCGACAGACGTAAGTACAATTTCAAAGAAATAGTTAAGAACTAACGGCGAGCGAACTTCGTACTGGAAACTTACGACCGTTTCCGTGAAATTTTGCACGCCTGCCGGATCGTCGTTTTTACAGCTAGATGAACGATATTATTCATAAGGAAGCGATCGATCGGATCGCACAAAAGGAATTCGGAGCAGTACCGTCGAGCATTACGCGGATGACGACGGGCATTTGCAATGAGGTTTATTCCGTTGCGATCGGCGAGCGGGAATACATCTTTCGGCTGAAGGAAGAGCCGCGGTATATGCTTGGCTCGCATAATAATATTCCGCTGTTCAAGTCGAAAGGCATCAAGGTGCCTGAGATACTGGCTGAGGATTATTCAAAAACGTGGCTGCCGATGGCGTTTCAGATCCAGAACAAACTGCCGGGCCGTGATCTGAGGGACGTTATCGAGACGCTTTCCGATGGCGAATTGAAAGCGATCGGAGCTGAGGTCGCGAATGTTTTCAGGCAGTTAAGCACTGTGCCGAACAACGGTAGATTTGGTGTTTTGTGGGGCGATGACAAAGACCTTGTTGATTCGTGGTCTGCTGAGGTCGCTCGCGTTACGCGGGTTGTGACCAATTGGGGAAAGCAGACCGGCGTGCTCGATGACAAGCTGGTAAATGTGCTCGCCTACGTCAATTCCAAATACAAAGGCTATTTTGACCGCATTCGGCCGTACACGTATTTCGGAGACATCGCCGGAAAAAACGTCATGGTCCACGAAGGCAAATTCTCGGGCCTCGTCGATCTCGACAGCCTCGCTCAGGGCGATCCGCTCGAGGCTATCGGGCGGATAAAGGCGAGCTGGTACGGTACGCATTACGGCACTGTTTACAGCAATGCTGTCATGGACGCTCTCGGCCTGCCAGAGCCGCAGCGTGAGATCGTGACGATGTATGCGTTGCTGAATCGTGCGTTTTGGACGCTCGAGAATGGTGTGCAATTCAACAGCAACACCAGCCGCACCGTCGATCGCGAACGCGAAGCCGCCGACAAGCGTGCCGTCGATGCTCTGCTCGCAGAACTGACCGGAGAAGTTCCGCCCGAAACCCCAAAACCGCCAAGGAAACGCACGGTAAAACCGAAGGATGAGATCCCGCAGCCGACACATGAACCGGAACTTCCAGTCGAACAGATCCCGGTCGTCGCTGTTTCAGAACCGTCTCCGCCGCCGGTTGTTGAGGAGATCGCGGAACCTGTAAAACCTGTTCGGAAAAAACGAGTTCCCGTTGTCGAACCTGAGCCGTCGCCGATGATCCCGATGCCGCCAGGCGAACCGGAAGCAGAACCGGTTATTGATGAACCAGATCATACGATCGATCAGGTCCTGGTGGAAGCTCCTCGTGAACCAGTCGTCGCGATCGCAGAACGGCCTGGAACAGACACGCGGCCAATGCTCGAAGCGAGCGGGCTTTCGAAAACCTATGTCAGCGACGGCGTTGGGTTTAATGCTCTGAGCAGCGTTGATCTGAAGATCGCAAAGGGCGATTGCGTGGCTATCGTCGGCAAATCGGGCAGCGGAAAATCGACGATGATGCACCTGCTCGCCTGTCTCGACGGCCCTACCGAAGGCTATGTTTACGTCGATGGCGACGATACTTCGTCAATGTCGGAACAGGAAAAGAACCGGCTGCGGAATGAGAAATTCGGTTTTGTTTTTCAACAGTTTTTCCTCAACGGACGCGACACGGTTTTTGAGAATGTCGTGCTGCCAATGCGAATTCGCGGAGCGTCTGATTTTGACATGACGAGCAATGCGAATGAGGCTTTGCAAGCCGTCGGTCTGGACGATAAAGCCGAGAAAAAGGCAAAGGATCTTTCCGGCGGCGAGAAGCAGCGTGTTTGTATCGCGAGGGCCCTGATCACCAAACCGCAGGTCATCTTTGCCGACGAACCGACCGGAAATCTTGATTCGAACACCGGAGAATCGGTCGAGAGGCTCCTTTTCGACCTTAATAGTCACCAAGGAATAACGCTCGTTATCGTCACCCACGACCCCGACCTCGCAAATAAATGCGAGCGGATCGTCGAGATGAAGGACGGAAAAATAGTTCGCGAATTGAAAGGGGAGGCGTGGGCACGATGAGATTCTGGGATTTGATCAAGATCGCGAACCGCAATCTGTTTAGGAACAAGCTGAGAACTTTTCTCACCGTTGCCGCCATTTTTATCGGCTCGTTCACGCTGACGATGACCAATGGCATTGGTGACGGATTGCGGAGCTATGTTGAACAGCAGGTTAAGGTGATCGAGGGCGACGCTATCATTTTCGTCAACCGCAAGATCGAAAAGCCTAAGGACGAGGAAAAAACCAAGAACGCTCCACCGGAATACAAGGAAAGCACGGACTCGAACGAACCTCCGCCCGCCGAAATGATCGATCCGACATCGCTTTTCGTGACCTTGCCGCAGGTCGAGACCGCCTTGAAAGACGTCCCTGATATAAAGACGATCACGCCGCGTTATGAGATCAGCAACGACTACCTTTCGCTCGACGGGCAGAAAAAATATGCCGTCTATGTAGGAATGCTTTCGCAGGGACTGACTCAAAAAACCGAGGCTGGAACCACGATAACCGGACCGGACCAGATCGTCATCCCGCTCGATCTCGCTAAAACGCTCGACCCGAATTTTGAGACCTTGGTTGGCAAACAGATCATTCTCGGCTACAAGAATTTCGGCAAAACGCCGCTCAACCGGTCGCTGAAGATCGTCGGCATCTCGACGAAGGGATTTATGACCATGACCCGAGCGTTCGTAGATTCGCAGACCGCAAAATCGATCTATAACGAGCAGCTCGACCCTTCAAAATTCGGAAAATTCATGGGTTTCACGATCCAGCTAAACACGACCGACGCTGCGAAGATCGAGGCTGTCAAGAAAGCTCTCGACGACAAGGGCTTTAAGGCGGAAACGATCGCCGACCAGCAAAAACGTACGTACGATGCGATCGGAATATTCAAGATCGGAATGGGTCTCGTCGCGGCGATAGCTTTGCTTGCGGCGTCATTCGGCATTATCAATACGCTTGTCATCGCTGTCCTTGAGCGAACGAAAGAGATCGGACTGCAAAAAGCCCTCGGAATGGGACGCGGCAAGATATTTGCGGTCTTCTCACTCGAATCCGTCCTCATCGGCTTCTGGGGAGCCCTGATCGGAATCGTCGCCGGAATGATCGTCGGGTTTATAGCAAATCAGGTTCTGATCACGATGTACTCTGCATCTTTTGAAGGCTACACGCTATTCGTTTTCACGATCCCGTCGATCCTGATGGTGATGTTTCTGGTTTGCACGATCGCATTCATCGCCGGCGTGCTGCCAGCGATCAGGGCGAGCCGTTTGAATCCGATCGAGTCGCTACGTTACGAGTAGGATTTATTTGCGAACGGAACCATCCGCGATGAAAGTATCTTTTTATCTCGGGTAAGCAACGGCACCTTCTCGACCACGCTTGTCGCTGCAATGATCTCGTCGGCTGGATCGGACGAGAAATCGAGTTGGGTGCTTTGACGAGCGATCGCCAGCGAGACGGGAATGACGGTCAGGCTCCGCAAAGCTCGCCGAAACAATACGCTGTCCAGGTCGATCTGAATGCGGCCCAGCTGAACAAGTTTCGACAGTTCCCAGAAAACGATATCCGATATAGCCAGATCTTCATTCAAGATCAAATCGCTTTCTCCCGGAGTGAGGTCTCCTGCGAGCATCTTGACAAGAATGTGCGTATCAAGATTCAGCATCCCACTTCACTCCAGTCGAAAAAATACCGCCTTTTACTACTATCTCGCCCTTCATTGATCCGATCAGTGCGGAATTATCGACGGTCTCACATGGTAAAACTCTTGCTACCGGCTTTCCACGTTTTTCGACTATTATTCCCTCTGGTCCAAGCTCATCAAAGATCTGCAGGCATTTAGCCTTAAACTCAGTGGCATTTATCGTTTTGGCTATTATCTTCATAGAGCTTATTTTACCATAGATGACCAGTCATCTGACCAGTCATTTTAGAATCTTTAACGCGTACTTGAACTGATTGCCCAAGTTCCTATAACTTACTCGTCGTGAGGCTTCGCTTATGAATAAATTTCTATTGCTCATTTTTACGATCCTGTTTTCTGCCTTTTACGTCATAGGTCAGACGGCTCCGGACGCACCTGAATTGACGAGGCTGCTCAACGAATTCCTCGCCGGTGCTGGAAAAAATGATGCGGCGGTGCACGACCGATTTTGGGCTGAGGATCTGATCTATACGCGGTCGGCTGGCGTTCGGACGAACAAGCCTGACTTGATGAAGGGCGTTCGGTCGGCTCCGGCTCGGAAGGAAGGCGATCCGGTGACGGTTTATACGGCTGAGGATATCAAGATCCAGCAATACGGCAACGCAGCGGTCGTCGCGTTCAAATTGGTCGGCAACACGACAAAAGCTGACGGAACGAAGTCGGTTACCAATCATCTGAACACGGGAACTTTCATAAAACGCTCGGGCAAGTGGCAGGCCGTCGCGTGGCAAGCGACGACGGTTCCAAATCCGGATGCCGAGGCGAAAGCCCAGGCAGAAATGAAAGCCGGGCCGACAACGCCGCCGAATGCTCCGAAGCCGGCGACCATCGTCTCTACCGGAACGGGTTCGGCAAAAACGGTCGATGGCCGCACCTATATGAAAGGCACACGCGGCGGTTGTTACTACCTGAACGCGAGCGGCAAAAAGGTCTACGTAGACAAGGGCCTTTGCAACTAAAAATTTCTCATTTATTTCTGCAAGTTTCTCCAACTCACACGTTCTTACGGGCGCAGTGTTGATTTTGAGTGGCAGATATACCTTTCGCGAGGTCGTTTGCGGAAAGACATTCAGGATCATTCCGGCTGTGTCTTCAAAGCCTCGCGGACGGCCCGTCCGTGGTTCCGTTTCGCTCGTCCAACGAACGAGCACAAGGAGAAATACAATGAGAAGATCAATAATGTTATCGACTGTTTTAGCGGCTTCGGTTGCGGTTTTGGGTGCTTGCACGCCTGACACGCCGCCGAACAAGCCTGCTGCGACTCCGGCATCGGCTGCTTCACCGAGCCCGGTCGCTTCGCCTGTTGCATCACCAACGGGTTCGCCGACCGCGTCCCCGGCAAAACCGGGAGCTTCGCCGGAGGTAAAAAAGATCGACAACACCAACATGAAGAAAGAAGCGGTACCGTCCGCGACCGCTACACCTAAAAAGTAGCCTTTCTTCTATCGTCAACCAAAAAAGGCGAGTCCGCGTCGGGCTCGCCTTGATTTTTTTAATCCTCGCTCAAGACGATGATCATGTCGTCCTGGTTAAATCGTACGCGTTTCGATTTATTTGGATTAAGATTTACGCCGTATTGGTTGTCGGCGTCATGACATTGGCTCGTTACACGATAGCCGATAGCCGATTCGTTAAGCTCCGCGGCGGCGGCAACGACCGTGTAGAAATCCATTTCAGTTCCGGTTTTGACGTAGCGGGAAACCGGTTTCAGATATATCTCCGAACCCTCGGCCTCGAACAGGATGTCGTACACCCTTTTCAACTCACGGTTTTCGCTCAATTGGCTGAGCATCAGACTGATCAGGTTGTCACTAACGACAAAATCATCAGCCTTGGCAACGACACCCAGCTCGCGGTTACGCATGTCCAGCATTTCGGTGACGATGCTGTAGTCGACTCCCAAACTCTCAGAAATTCCGCGAAGGTGCAGCAGCGATATCAACGTTTTCGCATCGCTTTCCTGGATGTCGATATCGCGATTGCTGAGTACAATGATGTGGTCAAAGCTTTGCGTATTTATATCGAGCAACGTCTTTTTCTCGCCGGTGTCACCCTCGCAAAAGGCGATCTTTTGGTTGGAAAGCTCTGCTTCGACCTTTGCAACTTCGGCCTCAACAGCCGGATCGCCGGCAACGACCAGAACGTTTGAGCCGGCTTTTACATAATTATCCAGCTCGGCAATGATGCGGCCGCCCTTGTCGTTCCAGCCCAAAACGAGAGTATTTTCTTCGCGAAGCCCGTCCTCTTCGCTGTGGTTGAATAGAGAATTATCGACTTTCAGATCCGTTTTGCCGTTCGCGACGACCGTATCGTCGTCTTCCGAAATAGCGATCACGCTGTCACCTTCATTGAAGACGCGATCCATCGGCGGATTGATCAAAACTTCACTGTCATTAGTAAAAACGCCAATAATTGACGAATCTTCGTACGCAAATAGAGAATCACGATACGTTTTTCCTACCAGCGACGATGGAATCTCCTCAAAATATATCTCATCACCCTCGAACTGCATCAGATCGCTGTAAACAACGCTCAGGCCTGATTGCCGGCAGGTTTGAGCGATCACGCGGGCGATCAGATCTTCTGAGAGAACGTAAACCGCTTCGCCGTTGCCGACCAGCTCGGCGGCTTCCATATTTCGTTCGTCTTTGATCTCGGCAACGATGTGGTAAGGTTCCGTCTTGCGGTGACGCCCGTTCGTGATGCCGAGAACGGTTTTTATGACGTGCGTATCGGGATTCTCGACCTCAGGGGCGAGAACGATGATAGATCGAGCTTCGTTGATGTTGACCATTTCGGCAGCAGAAGACTCGAGCGTCGAGCCGCTGCGAACGACGATCTTGGTATTCTTGCAATCGGGAATCCGAGCCTTTATCTCTTCTTCAGCCTCGACCTTGTCCATTTCAGAGAGCACGACTATGCAGGGTTTCTTCTGATTTGAATTCGCCTCGATGATCTCGGTAATGATGGTAAATATCTTCGGCGACCACCCGAGGATCAACGTGTGATTGCCATTAAGCACACGTGAACGCCCGCGCTTCAGCTCCTCGATCTTTTGATCTATGCCCGAAGCGATCGAACCGATGAGGATCGAGATCAGGAAAATGCCGATCAGTGTCGCGATAAATCGGACGATGCGAAAATCCCAGCCTTCGTCGCCGCCCATTGTTCCGGGGTCGAGCGTTGCCATGAGGCTCTTCCAGGTGCCCTCGATAAAGCCGAGCGGTTCGGCGTCGGGTTCAGCCGAACCGGTTATGCCGAGGATAAGAATGATCGCTCCGAGCACGACCACGGAAACTAAGGAAACCAGGCCCAGCCAGCGGATAACCGCAATAGGCCCGCCGGACATGGTGTTCTCAAAGTGATACCGGAATTTCTCGCGAAGAGTGTATTTAGCCATTGTTTTAAGGGGAATTTCGCCGTTGATTATAGACCGAACCTTCGCCAAAAACACAACGTAAACGGTGCATTTTCAGCGAGATGCGATCTTCAACTGTAAACAGTACGGGAAGCACACATATTTCTTGCGAACTTTTATCAAACGCGCTTCGTTTGTCTTGTCAGCTCACACGCATTAATTCGGAGGGATTTATATGAAAAAGATAGGAATTATGGTTTTCGCTGCGGCCCTGATAATCGGCATCGCGGTCGGAAGTATCTTCTCGTTCGGTAAGTCAGATCGCCCGTTCTTCAACTTCTCCTTCAATTTTAAGGGAGTCAAAGGCTCGGGAAATTTAGCCACCGAGGCGAGAAACGCCGCGGGTTTTAAGAGCGTCGATGTTGGCGGAGTTTTCCAGGTCGAGATCACTGCCCAAAAGGAATTCTCGGTCGAGGTCGAGGCTGATGATAATCTGCTGCAGTACATCAAAACCGAGGTTCGCGGCGGAACGCTCTATATCGAAACCTCGAAAAAGATCGCTCCGGCCGGGCCGATCCGTGTTCGAGTGAATGCTCCCGAGATCGAGCATCTTGACGTTTCCGGCGTCGCAAACGTGACGGCTAATAACGTCAAAACGGACGAATTCGGGATCGATTCGTCAGGTGCGTCAAAAGTAAAGATCACCGGCGAGGCAGCCAAACTCAATGTCGATGTCAGCGGAGCTACAAAGATCGATGCTGAGGAATTGAAGGTCGGTGACGCTAATATCGACGCAAGCGGAGCAAGCGGCGTTACGTTGAACGTTTCGGGCGAACTCAGAGCTGATGCATCTGGTGCGAGCAAGGTCCTATATTCGGGCACGCCTTCGAGAGTGGTTAAATCGACAAGTGGCGGCAGTCGCGTGGCCGCTAAATAATTATCAGGTCTCGACAGCGTTCGTCGTGACGCCTGCAACTCGGTGCTCGCTGTCAAAGCCAACGACAAAGATCCTTAAACGAACACTACCAACCCTAAAAACCTTTCTGTCACTCAGATTTTCCTCGATCAGCTTTTGCAGGTCGAGGAATTTTTTTGCCCTCGCCTTTTCACGCTCACCGTGCCAATCCTTTATCGCGGTCAACCTGGCAAAGAACTGCCCAAAATCGCTCTCGCTCACCGGTTCGTCGGTTTTCCCCACGAGTTGTTGTATGATATCTCCACCGTCCGAAAGTTTGTGATCTGAGACAAAAGCTGTCACGGGAGCGTCGGTTTCGCTGACGTAAATGAGCCCTTCGCAGGCCTTCTCAAGCAGTGGCAGCAACGCGGGAGAATTTTTCTTCTCACCGTGAAAATTTTTTTCATTTTTTTCGTCTTTTTTTGCCACTTTTTTGACGAAATCCGGTCCGTTTTCTTAGTCTAACACATTCGAATTTTGGCCCGAATTGTTGTGATAACAGCAAGTTAAATTGATGTTAAACCTCGCGAAAAAAACCTGTGGATTTCGGTTTGCGCGAGGGCATTATTCGTGTTAGTCTGTTACCCGTTTCCTAGTAATAGAAACGCCGTAAAGTATTGAAAATAAAGGCTTTAATGCATTACATTAAAGTTTATGCGCTTATCGTTTTTCATTGTGGAAAAGCTGTTGATAATTTCCGGCGTATCAAGCTTCAGAGGAGACGGAAACCACCAAAACAAAACGACTTTTTGTTTCCTGGCGTGTGAGGAAAAAGCACCGCTTGCGGCCACGGGCCGACATTAATTTTGCATAAGAGAATTCGCCCCGCGTTAAGCGCTTTCTCGAAACTATTAAATTGAAAGATATCTCCGCAAAATCTGCCATTTGGACCGAGACTCTGAGCAATATCAAGGCCCGGCTTAACTCCGACGTTTATAACAACTGGTTTCGCCCTATTTCATGCGACGGCGTTGATGAAGATTCACAGATCATCGCCCTCAGGACCGGTCAGGTTATCAAAGACTGGGTCTGCCTGTACTACAACGATCTGCTGATCCAGACGTTCGAGGAAATGAACCTCAGCGGCTATTCGATCGAATGGAGAATAGACCCGGAGCGGCCGGTTCCGCAGCAATTCGAAGAAGAAGCTGACTTTTTCTTTTCACCTAAAAAATCCGGAGCCCAGGTTTCCGCAGTGCCCGTGAGCCACGCCCATGTGATCGACATCGATCCGGTCGACGACGGGCTGAATCCGCGATACACATTTGATAAGTTCGTCGTTGGTTCCTGCAACCAGTTCGCACACGCCGCAGCCAAGGCTACGGCTGAAACGCCGGGCTCGACCTACAATCCGCTGTTTATATATGGCGGCGTTGGTCTGGGCAAAACTCACCTGATGCACGCGATCGGCAATACGATAAAGGCTCGCAGCCCGCATATGCGTGTCGCATACATCACGTCAGAGCGTTTTATGAACGAGCTGATCAATGCGATCAGATTTAATAAGACTTCGTCGTTCCGCGACAAATACCGATCGATCGATGTCCTGCTGATGGATGACGTGCAGTTCATGGCGGGCAAGGAACGTACCCAGGAAGAGTTTTTTCATACTTTCAATACGCTTCACAACGGGCAGAAGCAGATCGTCGTCTCGAGCGATTGTCCTCCGCAGGAAATACCGACGCTTGAGGAAAGGCTGCATTCTCGTTTCCAGTGGGGTTTGATCGCCGATCTCGAACCGCCCGATCTCGAAACAAAGGTCGCCATCCTGCAGCGTAAGGCCGATATGGACGGCATTCGCCTGGATGACGACATCGCGATCTATGTCGCCGGCAAAGTCAAGAGTAATGTCCGTGAGCTCGAAGGTTCGCTTGTTCGCCTCGTCGCCATCTCGTCGATGAAGGGCGTTCCGATCACCAAGCAGCTCGCTCAGGAATCGATGAAGAACATCCTCGACGCCGAGCGTCCTGCGGGCCTGACCATAGATCATATCGCCCGCACAGTGGCGACGCATTACGGCATGACGGTCGAGGAATTAAAGTCGAAGAGCAACACGAGAGCGATCGCCGTGCCGCGACAGATGGCTATGTATCTGTGTAAACGCTTGACCAGACACAGCTTTCCGGAGATCGGAAAAGAGTTCGGCGGCAAGCATCACACGACCGTGATGCACTCGGTCAGCAAGATGGAAGCACTCGATAAAGACGACCGAAATTTCCACAGGGAGATAAAAGACCTTATCGATAGTCTTTGCAACTAATTAAAGGTTATTTAACGTTAATTCCGTGTAAATCTTTTCCACATAATGCAAAGCCTGATGTTCGGTGTAAGTTGTTTATTTACAGATATTTGAATAGCAGTTTTCCACTTATCCGCAAATCATAGAAAAACGCGGTTGTGGACATCGGTGGAAAAGAGAGAGTCATCTAACCTTTGCACAGGCAATGATACTTTTCCACAAGTTTTCCACAGGACATTGTGGAGCGAAAAAAGGTTATTTTATAAGGGCTTAGGCCGCTTTTGCACATTTTCACAGGGCACTATTTCTTACTACTAAGATCTAATTCTTATATGATCTTTAAATAGGTTTAGGAAAAGGCGAGAAGGTTTTAGCTGCAACGCAGCGAAAGAATAGTAGCTACAGGTGAAGGCTTTGCGAAAGCTGTAGAATTGAAATCAAAAAGAATCAGGGCCCGTGTAAACGGGCGACAGAGTTTAGATGAAGAATCGCCGGGTCGGCGATAAACAGGGAGCAGTAAGTTTATGGAATTCAAGATCAAACAGAGCGTATTGAAAGAAGAATTGGGATACATCCAGGGCGTGGTCGAGCGTAAGACGACGATCCCTGTTCTGTCGAACATCCTGATCGAATCACTCGGCGAGGGCGAGATCCGCATCGTCGGCACCGACCTCGACTGCACGATCCGCTGCGACGCCGAGGCCGAGATCATCAGATCGGGTGCGATTTGCATCCAGGCACGCAAGCTGTTTGATATCGTCCGGGCACTCGACAGCGGCGACGTGCATTTCAAGAAAGAGGACAACGAATGGGTCACAATGAAATCGAGCCGTGCGAGCTATCGCCTGGCGGGCGTCAACCGTGACCAGTTCCCCGAGATACCGCAGTTCAAATCGACGCCGCTCAAGCTTTCAGCCGACACGTTCGCTTACTTCATCCGCAACACGGCCTTTGCCATCACGAACGAGCAATCACGATTTACGCTCTCGGGAGCCAAATTCGTCATCGGCGACGGTTCGGCAAAAATGGTCACGACCGACGGCCACCGTCTCGCCTATGTCGAACGTGCCATCGACGACAAGGAAGCTGTGATGGATACGCTGATCCCGAAAAAAGCTCTGCTCGAGTTGATCAAGCTTTCCCGCGGAGTCGGCGAAGTTTCGTTTGGCGAGGACCCGAACCACATCTACTTCGAAACCGAAGGCCGCCTGCTGATCACGCGCAAACTATCGGGCCAGTTCCCGAATTACGAAATGGTCATGCCGAAGGACAACGACAAATCCGTCGTCTTTGACCTCGAAGAAATGAGAAACGCCGTCCGACGCATGTCCCTGATCGCCGACGACCGCAACCGCTCGATCCGCCTCAACGTCCGCGAAGGCGAGATCGAGGTCACCGCCCAATCCGCCGAAGAGGGCGAAGGCACCGAGGTCGTCCAGGCCGACTACGCCGGCGAACCGGTCCAGCTCGGATTCAACTGGCAGTACCTGCTTGAATTCCTAACAAACGCCGCCACCGGCGATGTATTCCTCACGGCGTCTGACAGCGAGTCGGCCCCGGATTCCGATAGCTCAGGCACCGCGGCAGCCACCGCCCCTGCAAAAGAAGGCAAAGCACCGCTGAGGATCACCTTCGACTTCAAAGACTCCAACGCCCAAACCCAAATGTCGATAGCTGGCGAGACGACGTATGACTACAAATATATTGTTATGCCGTTGAGGATATGATCGAAGGTTGACCGATCTAATAGAGAGGCTTGAAGGATACTCAAGCCTCTTTTTTATTGCGGTTTACGTCTCAATATCTGGATCCCGAGTACGATCATCCACAACGACAAAGCAATAAAGGCTACCGGCGTCAGAGCACCAAATACTCCCGGATTGAATTTGATCACCGTCGCAAATCCCTCGACCAATCCGACAAACATAAGTGCCGCGATCACGATTCCCGCGATGCTTTGATATCGCGAGGTTTTATATAAAGAAACCGAGACCAGCATTGCCCAGGTGGCGGTGAAGAGTTGGCCGAGGTGTTCGCCGATGGCGACGCCGGCGTATTGGTGGATCGTGTTGAAGACGATGACGGTTGCGGCTCGGGTTGCTTCGGTTGCGGCCGGGTCGGTGTAGGCGTTCGCGAGCGACGGGACGACGAAAACCCAACGGATAAGGCCGATGACCTGCATGATCCCGGCGAGGACGCCGAACGCGGTGGCGATCCGCATCAGGTTTTCATTGGTCGATCGCAAAACCGGATAGACGAGCAGGACGACGAGCACCATCAGCACGGCTGCAAGCGCGAAGGCATACCACGTCGCGATCAGCGTCGTGCCGCCCGCATGAAAACGCGTCAGAACCTCACCGGTCGGCTGGCGGAGGATGTTCGGGTAATCAAAGATCGCTCCGAGGATAGAGAACGGGATGTTCAGATAAACGCCGAGGAAGATCAGGCTCGCACCGGTGAATTTGATGGTTTTGGCAGACATTTTGATTTAGTTTTTGAGGCTTGCGAGCAGCTTGCCGAGGAAATCGTTGATCTTGTTGTTCTCGATCCAGCGAACGACGACGACGAGATCGTTCTCAGGGTCGCAGTAGATGATGTTCGTACCGTTTCCGGTGTGAACGACGATGCCGGTCGGGGCGTTGGAATAGAGCTTTCTGTCGGGGTTGAGGAACCAGTTCATAAATCCGGCGGTCGGCTGAACGCTGGTTGGCGTTTTTGCCTGGCGGACGAATTCCGGCGACAGGATCTGCTTGCTGCCCCATTTGCCACCGCGTTCGGTCAGCAATCCGAAGCGTGCCATATCGTAAGCATTTATGAACATTCCGCCACCCCAATGCCCGCCGCCGCTGACCGACTGCATGATCTGGCCGTCGATGACGACGTAAGAATTCTCATAACCGAACCAACGCCAGGTGTTCGAGGCTCCGATGTCGTCCATCAGGTTTTCTTTCAGAACCTGCGGAAGCGGTTTTCGCCAAACGTTGAGAGCAGCGAGTGCGAGGGCGTTGACGCGAACGTCGTTGTATTCGTAAACCGTTCCCGGCTCACCGCGAACGCGGCCGAGCCATTTCGACGGATCACGGTCCGGCCTGTCAGCCCAATCCGGCTTGCCCCACAGTGTGCCTTCCCAATCACTAGTCTGCCGCAGCAGATGTTCCCACGTGATCTTGCGATTATGTTCGGTCGCGTAAATGTCGAGCTGTTTTGACTTGCCGAATTGGTCAGCGTCGTCATAACGCTGGACGGGTTTGTACGGTACGACAGGAGCGTTGTAATCGATGGCCTTGTCCTGCAGGCTGCGGATCAGCTTACGGTCAAACGCCATTCCGACGACCGATGCGAGAAAGCTTTTCGTCACGCTGTGCGTCATATCTACACGCAGCGGATCGCCCCATTCGGCGACAAGATAGCCGTTTCGGATGATAACACCGGTCGCGTCGCCGCGATCCTTGGTCGGCCCGACCAGTTCGCCAAACGGAGCCTGACCAAAGCTTTGCGTCAAGCCAAGCTCCTGGCTGCGAACACCTTTCGCTTCGCTGGCGATCGCAAAATCTATTGCTTCCTTCAGTTTTACAGGGTCAATTTTTGCCTGGTCCGGCGTTCGACGTTCCCAACTGCCCGCTGGCGGAATGTAATTACTTTGCGCATACAACGTGTTTATCGACGAGATGGTGACGATGAGCAGCGATAAAACAAAGCGAATTTTCGGCATAGCTTGAGATACTTCCAATAAAAATTCCGTGCGTTTCTCGTGTTTGGGCGGTAAGAAATTAAACCACGAAACACTCGGAAATGCACGGAATGATATTGCTAGCCATAGAGGCTTATGATCGGGCAGCTCTGATAATGTCGGCAAAAACTCCGGCCGCGGTCACGTCGGCACCTGCACCTGCACCTTTGATGACGAGCGGCTGTTCGAAATAGCGTTTTGTGTAGAACAGAACGGCATTGTCCTTGCCCGACAAATTGGCAAAATTATGATCGGGCCCGATCGACTGCAAACCAACCGAGGCCTGGCCGTCGTGGAATGAGGCGATGTATTTGAGCGTAAGACCCTGGACCGCAGCCTTTTCGAGCAGGCCGCGGAAATGATCGTCATGGCGTTCGAGTTCCTTATAAAAATCATCGACGCTTCCAGCGAGGCATGAGTCGGGCAGGAATCCATTGTTTGAAATGTCCTCCATCTCGATCTTATATCCGGATTCGCGGGCGAGGATCAGGATCTTGCGGGCGACGTCGGTTCCGCTCAGGTCGAGCCGCGGATCGGGTTCGGTGTAGCCTTCGTCCTGAGCTTGGCGAACGACCTCGGCAAATTTTCGCGTTCCGTCGTAGTTATTGAATACGAAATTGAGCGTTCCGGACAGAACAGCCTCGATCCTATCAACACGGTCGCCGCTGCGGACCAGATCGCCGAGCGTGTGGATGACCGGAAGTCCGGCACCGACGTTTGTTTCGAAAAAGAAGTTCGTTCCAAACTCACGCGCCGTCGATTTGAATCCGGAATAGCGTTTATATTCCGACGAAGCCGCGACCTTGTTGCACGCGATGACCGCGACGCTTTTCGAAAGCAGTTTCTCGTAAGTATCAACAACCTCAGCACTTGCGGTCACGTCGACGAAGATCGAATTTCGCAGATTTTCCTCGAGGATCGCGTCCGTAAACTCCCCGACATTCGTTTGCGATGCGGTTGGCAGCGAATCTTTATATCCCTCGAGATCGACGCCTTCGTTATCGATGAGGGCCCGCTTGCTGTTGGCGAGGCCGACGACGCGGAGGTTGAGCCGCAGCTCGTCGGCGAGAAGTTCGGCCTGTGTGCGGAGCTGTTCTACCAGACGGCTTCCGACGGTTCCGACACCGGCGATGTAGACGTTCACCTGCTTGTTGCCGTCTGAGAAAAATGCTTCGTGCAGCGTGTTGACTGCTTTGCGTACGTCTTTCGACGCGATGATCGCCGAGATATTTCGTTCGCTTGAGCCCTGGGCGATCGCGTGGATGTTGATGCCGTTGTTGCCGAGCGTCGTGAACATCTTGCCGCTGACGCCGGTGTGTTCCTTCATGTTGTCGCCGACGAGGGCGAGGATCGAGAATCCGGTCTCGACACGCAGCGGTTCGATGCGGCCGAGCCTGATCTCATTTTCAAATTCGATATCGACCACGCGTTTCGCACGGTTCGCAAATTTATCCTCGATTGCCACGCAGATCGAATGTTCGGATGAACTCTGAGTAATAAGAATAACATTGATCTCAGCTCGCGAGAGTGCGTCGAAAAGGCGTTTTGAGAAGCCGGGAATCCCGACCATGCCGCTGCCCTCGAGGCTCACGACCGTGATCTTGTCGATACTTGTAATGCCGCGAATGATGTCTGATTCGGCTTGCGATTCAGATTCGATCAGCGTGCCGAAATCGTTCGGTGCGAAAGTGTTTTTGACGAGAACCGGAATTCCCTTTGCCATCACCGGCTGGATCGTCGGCGGATAGATCACCTTTGCCCCAAAGTGCGAAAGCTCCATTGCCTCACGGTAGGTGATTCGAGGGATCTGCCGAACATTGCGGACAAATCGCGGATCCGCCGTCATCATTCCGGAAACGTCGGTCCAGATCTCCAGAATATCGGCATCAACCGCCGCTGCGATGATCGCCGCTGTATAATCCGAACCGCCGCGGCCGAGCGTCGTCGTAAAGCCGCCGGCATCCGAGGAGATAAATCCGGGAAAGATCGTCAGATCGGCACCAGCATTGCCGATCGCGTCCTTCATCAATTGATTGGTCTCGGTGAAATCTACCGCCGCGTTGTTGTGGTTGGAATTGGTCTTGATGATCTGGCGGCTGTCCATCCATTTGTTCTTCACGCCCATCGCGTCGAGTTTTGCCGAAACGACGCGTGTCGAGACGATCTCGCCAAAGCTGAGGATGCGGTCAAGCGTCTTTGGCGAAAGCTCGCGGACGAGGCGGACGCCTTCGCAGAGGCTGCTGAGTTCGCCGACGGTCGATTCGAGAAAATCGGAGATAGCATCGTGTTTCTCGTCGCCGAACAGCTCCGCGACGGCCGCGGTGTGCTTGTCATTAATATTGCTGAGTATCTCGATGTAGCCGTCATCGCCGCGTTCCGCCGAACGCCCGGCCTCGATCAATGCGTCGGTCGTGCCCTGCATCGCCGACAAAACGACCGCACATGGCCCTTCTGCAAGGGCTTCGCGAACGATATCTATAACCTTTTCCATCGTCGCCGCACTGCCGACCGACGACCCGCCAAACTTTAAAACCTTCATATCTTACTAAGCAGGATCTCTTTCAAACGACCGTAATCGTTATCCATCTCAATACTAACCTTATCTTTTTCAAACAGCTCCGCAACACCGTTTGGAACATCTCCTTGCGTTCCGACAATGTCGGTTACTGAGTCAAACTTAACCGGATGTGCCGTTTCGAGCACGATGCCCTTCGCTCCGTCATGCGTTTTCAAATAGTCATCGAGAGCCCGAAAACCGACAGCTCCGTGCGGGTCCAGAATGTAATTACATTGTGAATATACGTCCCGCATCGTCGTGGCGGTCGTCTCGTCTGAGATGGAAACCGATTCGAGTTTCTCTTTCAAATCTACAAACTTGTTGCCGAATATCTCAAGAATTCTCACAAAATTACTCGGGCTGCCGACGTCCATTGCGTTCGAGAGCGTGGCAACGGATTCGCGCGGTTCATAATTTTCGGACCGCAGAAATCTTGGAACGACATCGTTTGCATTGCAGGCTGCGATGAATTTCGAGACCGGCAAGCCTGAAATATGAGCAAGAATTCCGGATGCCAGATTGCCGAAGTTACCGCTCGGGACCGAGATCACGGGCGGTTCGCCTTCCCATTGTTTCAGGGCGTAGAAATAATAGAACTGCTGCGGCAGCCAGCGGGCGACGTTGATCGAGTTTGCGGATGTCAGGTTAACTTTGGTCTGCAAGTCGCTGTCGGCGAGAGCCTGTTTTGCGAGGGCCTGACAATCGTCAAAATTGCCATGTAATTCCAATGTAGTTACATTTCCACCGAGTGTCGTAAGCTGCAGTTCCTGCACTTTGCTGACCTTGCCTTTTGGATACAGGATCACGACCTCGATATCCGCGACGCCGTGAAAGCCCGCTGCGACCGCACCGCCGGTGTCACCGGAAGTCGCGACAATGACGATCGTTTTCTCTTTGTTGCCGCGCGAAAAATAACCGAGGCAGCGGCTCATGAATCGTGCACCGACATCCTTGAATGCAAGCGTCGGCCCGTGAAAGAGTTCGAGTGTCGAGACCCGGTCGGTGATCGGAACAAGCGGGAAATCGAAATTGACCGTATCCTCGCATATCTTGAAGAGCTCTTCGTCGGGTATCTCGCCGCCGACGTATGGGCGGATCACGGCGAAGGCGATCTGAGCGTTCGAGCTTGAACGGAACCCCGCGAGGAAATCGGCTGAGAGTTTTGGTATCTCGGACGGGAAATAGAGGCCTTTGTCGTCGGGCTGGCCATTGAGTACGGCCTGACCGAACGAGACATGAGGCGAAGTGCGGTTTGTGCTAAAGTAGTGCATCTATCTGAACGTTTTCATACCGCAACCAGCAATAAAACCTTTTCAGTTATATTCTTGCGGCAAATATAATCAAACTTAATGATAACCGAAAGGTTCGATTTCTAAAATATGGATGAAATTAGTGTGCTTGCTCCCGCGACCGTGGCGAATGTCGTCTGCGGGTTCGATTGCCTCGGATTTGCACTTTCGGAACCGTGCGACGAGATGACCTTACGAAAGATTGACGAGCCGATCGTTCGTATCATCAACCGCGACGAATACGACCTGCCGACCGACCCCTGGAAGAATGTCGCCGGTGTCGCCTTGCTCGCGTTTCTTGAAGCGGCAAAGGTCGATTTCGGCTTCGAGGTCGAGATCACGAAAAACATCATGCCCGGCAGTGGCATCGGTTCGAGCGCGGCGAGTGCATGCGGTGCGGTCGTTGCCGCAAACGCTCTCGTCGACAACCGCTTCTCAAAACTCGAACTCGTCGACCTCGCCATGGCCGGCGAAGCTCTCGCTTCTGGTTCGCGTCATGCGGATAATCTTGCACCGTGCATTTACGGCGGCTTCACGCTTGTTCGCTCGACCGAGCCGCTCGATATCGTCGAGATAGATTTTCCGCCGCTTTTTGCGACCGTCATTCATCCGCAGATCGAAATAAAAACCAGCGAAGCCCGCGCGATCCTGCCCAAAGAGGTCCCGCTCAAAAGCGCCATCCGAAACTGGAGCAACCTCGGCTCGCTCGTCGCTGCCCTTGCCAAGGGCGACTACGATCTGATCGCCCGCTCGCTCGAAGACAACATAGTCGAACCCGTCCGCAAATCGCTGATCACCAAATTTGACGAAGTAAAATCCGCCAGCCTCACCGCCGGAGCCCTTGGCGGCGGAATCTCAGGCTCGGGCCCGTCGATATTTATGCTGAGCGAAAACGCATCGACCGCCGAAACAATAAAAAACGCGATCGCCGATGTCTATTCGAGCACCAGTATCGCGTTTGAGATGTATGTCTGTCCGATCGCGTCGGAGGGTGTGAGGATCGCTCTCTAACTACCGGATCAAAACGTAGCCGTCAGTCCAAGCGGCTCTCATATTTTCAGCTTTAACGCTGGCGACGCTTTTTCCGATAACGTCGCCCCCGAAAGACACTGCCGAGTTTCCGGTTTCCGCCTTCGGTGCGACGGTGAACTCTATCATTACAATTTTCCGATCCGCTGCGCTCGCGAGCGATCGGTCTGAATCGACGAGCACGCCGATCTTCCCTTTATTCGCGTATCGAGTGTTTAGGGAAACATTTACGCCATTCGGAGCCGTTATGCGTGGATCCTGCAGCGTCGCGGGGTCGAATTCAACGGTAAACGATACCGCTCCGACCTTGCTGTTCGTGATCATTTCGACCGGAAGCGAAACCCGCTCGCCTCGTGCGGCAGTTTGCGAAGTTATCTGGAATTGGGTCGCGGCGAGAAAGCCGTTATCCTCTGCGCGTCCAAAAACTGCTTCGGTAAGAGACTGTGAACTTGGCCCGCCGATGCTTACGATCGGATCAAACCCGACAGCGAAACGCCGTGCCTGAACCACGTCAGCGGTATTCAGTACGCCGTCACCGCGCGTTGCGAGCGGTGCACAGTCGGCACGCTGAAATTCGTTGGTCGTTGAGTCGAGACCGAGGTTTCCGAGCACGATCTGCCGCAGCAAATAAACGTCATTCGACAAGACCATACCGTCGCCCGTCGGACGCGTGCCGAGATCGGCTTCGTAGCCGAAATTGTCCGCCGTCTGCCTCTCGACCGCTCCGATATCCGCACCGTCACCACCTACAGCGTTCGTGATCGAGGGAAAATCGAACGGCCTTGTGAAGCCGCGTTGGTCTGTCGTCGAACCACTGCTAGAGCCTTTATCGAGTGCAGGGCTGTTCGGGCTCAACCCATGAAAATTCGGCGTGTCACCACGCGTCAGTGGGAACAGAAGCGGATCGACGCCGGTGATATTGGTCGTAGTGTCGCCGGTAATATCAGCGCTGAGCGTGCTTTTGATCAGGTTATAACCCTGAGAATTTAAAGATCCGTGGACGTCTTCCTGAGTAGAAACGTACGTCGTGTTGTTTGCGAAGATCGAGTTTCGGGCGTTAATAGCCGGTCCTGGACTGAATATTCCCGCCCCGCTCGCTGCACGGTTGTTCGTCACGGTTACGTTCGTAAACGTCCCGCCGCCTCTCATTCCACCGCCGTCACCAGTTGCAGCATTTCCGCTGATGGTCGTGTTGGTGAAAGTTCCGCCTCCGTAAATGCCGCCGCCGACATCCGTAGCGGTGTTGTTTTCGATACTCGAACCGCTTACGATTCCGCCGTTTCCGACGCGAAGCCCACCGCCCGTATCGGCCGTATTTCCAGCAATGACAGACTTTTCGACCGTCAGCGTCCCAAAATAGTTAGTTATCGCTCCGCCATCACCATTTGTTGAATTGCCGCGTATGACACATCTGCGGACAGCTCCGCCGAAGTATAAATAAAGCCCGCCGCCGCCAAAACGTGCCGTATTGCTTGCTACGCGTGAATCGGTGATCTCAAATGATCCGCCTTCCAGGTGTATCGCTCCGCCAGTGTCGGTCCTCGCGGCATTTTGCTGGAAAGAGGAATTTGCGATCGTGACACCGCCATTGGAATACAGGCCGCCGCCGCCGGCAGCCGAATTGGATGAAAACGAAGAGTTCAGGATCGATGCCGATCCGGAATAGTGATATACCGCACCGCCGCCGCCGCTCGTAACGTTATTTGTGAACGAGCCGTTCGTGACCTCCAGAGTCGAGCCATGGACAAAGATCGCCCCGCCGTCAGCTGCCGTGTTGTCGTGGAGATCGGAATTTGAGACGGAAACAGTGGAAAGGTAAAAATCATATATCGCCCCGCCATTTCCTGTCGATGAATTCTCGTAGAACGCACAGTTACTTACGGCCAATCGAGCTGAGTAAAGAGCCACCGCCCCACCGTTACCGGAAAATTGCGACCCGACGGAATTGCCGCGTCTCAGTGAAAGGTTGGCGAGCGAAAGGTTGGAACCCGGGGCGGCAAAGAAGATGCGGCTCTGGTTATTTCCGCCGATCGTTGTGAATTGAGCATCGAAGCCGACTATCGAAAGCGTTCCGCTATTTGCCACCACGATCTCACCAAGCGTCAGATCAATGGTCGCAGGAGCCGAGAAAAGAGCCGAGAACCGTATATCGTCATTGGTGTTTGCCGCATTGGCAGCCGCGACCGCTTCGCGTAGGCTGCAATCTGCGTCGCAGAGGCCGTCGTTGGTATCAGCAGTTTTTGTAACAACAAAGGTCGCACCGTATGAAAAAGGACAAAGTATGAGAGTGAGGAAGATCAGTCTTCCTGCCGGTTGCAAATAACGCATATTGGAAGTTCCAGCACCGAACTGGATCATGTCAACAGATTATATGACCAATAAGGTTACATTTTTGGACGTTTTTCGCGACCTCTAGTTGCGTCTAACAGGTGGAACTCGCTAAAGATAATATTTGCAGCATTTAGCTGTTCCACGTTATTTATTTCGAATAAGAAAAAATGGAACAGTATTTGGAGCACTTAACTGTTGTATGTAAACACGATAACCTGTTCCACTTGGAACAAAAAAACGAGGATAAATGGAACAGTCGAAATGAAACGATAAAATTGGCTCAAAAATTTGTTCTTGGATGAGATTTGTTTGGCTGTTAGAATTGGAAAACAGTCGAAGATATAGATGTTAACGCGAGAATTACAGGAAACATTAAGCTACGCACTCGATGAGGCGGTCAGGCATAACCATGAGTATGTGACGCTGGAGCATTTGCTGTTTGCATTGCTCGAGGATTCGGCCGCGCGTGAGATCTTGTACAACTGCGGGGCACAGATAGATGAGCTGGCTCGGGCTCTCGAAGAGTATTTTGAGACGCAGCTTGAGAAAATGCCTCCGGGGATGAAGCAGCCGCCGGAGCTGATGCCGACGTTTCAGTCAACGATCCATTATGCGGAGCTGCAGGCACAGGGCAGCGGTCAGCATGCGGTAGATGGCGGGAATATTCTGGCGTCGATGTATCAGGCGGAGCATTCGTATGCAGTGTATCTGCTGTTGCAACAGGGAGTTACACGGCTCGACATTCTAAATTACATCTCGCACGGCATCTCAAAGATAGACCACGGCGACATGCTGCCGGATGGCATCGATGACGACGACGAATTTGACGGAATGGGCTCGCAGCCGCGTAAGAATCCGCTCGAATCCTTCACAGTCGAACTCGTTGCACGTGCTGCCGCGGGCGAGATCGACCCGATCGTCGGACGAGCGGCTGAGATCGAACGTACCATCCAGGTTCTGTGCCGCCGCAAGAAAAACAATCCACTCTACGTCGGCGAGCCAGGAGTTGGCAAAACCGCGTTGGCTGAGGGACTCGCGCTCAAGATCAGTGAAGGCGACGTTCCTGAGATACTGCAAAACGCGAAACTTTTCTCGCTCGATATGGGAGCCGTTCTCGCCGGAACGCGTTATCGCGGCGATTTTGAACAGCGGTTCAAGGCGATAATCAACGAGATCAAGCAGGAAGAGAACGCGATCCTTTTCATCGACGAGATCCACACGATCGTTGGAGCCGGAGCCGTTTCGGGCGGCTCGATGGATGCTTCGAATATTCTTAAACCAGCGCTAGCGGCGGGCGACCTTCGCTGCATCGGTTCGACGACACATTCGGAATACAAGGCCGCTTTCGACCGGGACCGCGCTCTTGCTCGCCGATTCCAACGTATCGACATCAATGAGCCTACCGTTGACGAGACGTTCCAGATCCTAAAAGGCCTCAAGAAGTTTTACGAGTCGCACCACGGCGTCAAATACTCAAACGAATCGCTGAAAACCGCTTCGGAACTCGCTGGAAAGTATATCAACGATCGTTTTTTGCCGGACAAAGCGATCGATGTTATCGACGAGGTCGGAGCTTCCGTCAAGCTCTTGCCGCCGAGCAAACGTCCGAAGAAAGTCTCGGTTCAGATGGTCGAAAACACCATCGCCCGCATGGCAAAGATCCCGCCGAAGACTGTCGTTGCAGATGAAAAGGCTCGTTTGAAAACGCTCCGTGAAGACATTAAGAAATCGATATTTGGCCAGGACGACGCGATCGATGCGATCGTTGACGCCATTCAGATCTCGCGTGCCGGGTTGGGGGCACAGACGAAACCTGTCGGTTCGTTCCTGTTCTCAGGTCCGACCGGTGTTGGAAAAACTGAGGTTTCGAAACAGCTCGCCGAAACGCTCGGTGTCGAATTCCTCCGCTACGACATGAGCGAATACGCCGAACCGCACACCGTTTCGCGGCTCATCGGAGCTCCGCCGGGATATGTTGGATTCGACCAAGGCGGTTTGCTTACAGAGGCGATAATGAGAACGCCACACGCTGTCCTCGTTCTCGACGAGATCGAAAAAGCTCATCCGAATCTGTTCAACCTGCTGCTCCAGGTCATGGACAGCGCGACGCTGACCGATAACAACGGCAAAAAAGCCGATTTTCGCAACGTCATTCTGATCATGACGACCAACGCCGGAGCTCGCGAGCTTTCGAGCGGCGGTATGGGTTTCCGCAACGGTTCTGAGACAAAAGGCAATGCGAAAGGTGCGATCGAACGTACATTCACCCCGGAATTTCGCAACCGTCTCGACGCGTGGGTGCCATTTAAGGCTCTCGATCTCGACGTGATCAAGCTGATCGTCGACAAATTTGTCAAAGAGCTCAACGGCCAACTTGCTGAAAAACGCGTCCTCGTAAAACTCACGGAAGATGCGCGGGAATGGCTCGCGAAAAACGGCTTTGACGCCCGCTACGGAGCTCGACCGATGTCACGCCTTATCCATGACTGCGTCAAACAGCCGCTTGCGAGCGAGATCCTGTTTGGCAGACTGACCGATGGCGGCAGTGTTTTGGTCGATGTGGCGGACGCGAAGCTTGTATTAAACTTCTAAGCTATTAATTCGAAAGATCCAGCAGTTTAAAAAGGCTGCCCTAGCGGACAGCCTTTCTTTAGACCCAAACTCACGAGAATCTTAATGAGTCCGGTCGTACTGGATCCCGGCGTTGACCGAGTTGATGGCGTTGTTTGTCATCGCCATCGCTTGTTCGCGATAGCCGCCTTTATCGGCCGATGCCTTGCGTAAGTTTGCAAGGGCATTCTTGAGCGATTCTCGGGCCTTTTCCATATTCGGCTGATCAGGTGAAGCGGGCAATGCTTCAACGTCAGTGCTATTCCGACGGCCTGGCCGCGGCGTGATGTGGGTGCGGTCATAGTCAATGCCTTTGTTCACTGCGGTGATAGCTCCAGCGGTGAAATCCATCGCCCGCTGGCGGTTGCCGCCTTTGTCGGCCGTCGCATTCTTCAGGTGATTCTGGGCTTCCTTCAGATCGTTCAGTGCCGCCTGCATGAACGGCTGGTCGAATGGAGTTGCTGCAATTGTGGCTACGAAGATCGTGATCATCGCCACAATAGAGATCTGTCTAAAAAATTTCATTGGTTTCCTCCTCAAAACTAGTTATTTTTTTGCTACCTTTGCCGTAAAGTTACCTTTGACGGAATTGTCACCCTGCGAAACATCGATCGAACCGCTTACGGCATCGGCTGTTACGGAAGTAATCTTTATCTCACCCTTTGCGTCCGCTGCTCGCAGGTCGAAGTACGTTTCCTTGTCCTTTCCGTCCGCAAATGTCGTGACGGTAACCGTGCTGACCGACATGAATCTGCCTTCTTTATCTACCTTATAAGTTCCAGGTTTTACCTCGTCCTTCAGGCCAGAGCCGGATTCGCCATAGAAGGAAAACGAAACTCTCGCTTGATCCGCCGATGCCAGTTTCTTCTTCATCGTGGCAAAGTTGGTCGTATCCATTTCGTAGTTGCCAAACATTGCAGAGAACGAAGTAGCTGTGATCGGCTGTTGGCCCGGTCCGGGTGTGTATGTGAATACGCTCTTGTCCGAACCGCTCGATTTGACGCTCATTGGTACGTCTGCACCACCAGCTTTAATGCTGAGGCTTGAACCACCACCTGCTCCACCGCACGCTGAAATAAAAAGTGAGCACATCGTAATTACAATCAGTTTTTTCATTTTGTTATCTCTCCAGATCGATCTCTTTGACTCCTATAACACGATCTCCACTTCGTCATCGTTAAGTTCACCGGTACCAAGAATGTTTTTCCATGCCATCGCCTTACCATCACGGTAGAGCCGAGCGCGATACGGTTTCGAAACGCGGCGCGTGGTCGTGTAGTCGATTTTTTGCTTGAAGGTGACCATTACCGTAAAGGAAACGGAGTTCAGCGTGTGCCATTCGAAGCGTGGTTTTGCCGCAAGCTTGATACTCTCGATACCGCCGACGGCATTGTAAAAGTCGCCCATCATCACCTTTTGAGGTCCGAATTGGGTCAGAAGTGCAGCGACCTCGGCATCGGTCGGATTTGGGATTCCTTCGTAAAGATTCGAGCCGACGAACGACTTCCAATAGATATAACGACCACCTGCGATATCGTACGATGCAGTCGCTTCGACGAGAATGTTGACTCCGGGTTCCTCGCTTTTAACCTTTGCTGAGTATGGAACGTCCCAAACCCATTTCGAGTAGCCTTTGCTCCATACGCGCGTTCCGTTCCCATGAACGGTGACGGAGATGGTCTTAGGTCCTGATACATCGCGCTTGACCTGTGCCGCACCGGGCTGGGCATCTGCCGTGGCTATTCCGATCGCAAAAATGATCGTGAATAGGGAAACGGCTTTTAATATTGTTGCTTTCATTTGTGTATAACTCCTTGAATTTTCTTACTACGGGCACATAACGAAATAGCCGGATCCGCCGACATTCTCAGCCACCGAAGGTCCATAGCTGCCGTCTTTATAAGCCTGTTTTACTACCCACTCCTGTGCTTGACAGTATGGTCGGCCTGGGATCTTCACGAGCAACTCGCCCCGAACGTAACGATTGGTAGGGATACCAAGCGAATTCTTAAAAACATTCCAGTCTTTATAGTTCGAGCCAATCTTGTAGATAGTCAGGCCTGGGTATTTCGCCGTGTATTTTGATTTGACCAATGCCTGCTCTACCGGGCGTTGAAACGGACGATCTTTCCATGCCAGTGATTTGCCGTTGGTATCGGCAATAGCTTTGAGCTTGTCTGCGTTTTCTTTTACGCGGTCCATCCAGTTTGCCGGGAAGCTCGCGACGGGGCAGTTAATCGTCTTTGCCATCTCCGCTTTCCACGCATCGGGTGTGAAAAGCAGTTTCTGCATATCGTCCGAGATCACGTTCCATGTGTTATTAAGCGAGCTTTGCAGAGCGTTGTTCGCGAAGCCCATGTTCGCGTCGATCATGTAACATTTTTCCTGGGCGTGTGCCGCGATCGCGACCGAAAAAGTGACAGTGATTATTAAAAGAATTCGTTTCATGATGGTTCTCCTTTTGTAGGTGTCTGGTATTAGTGAGCGCCAGCCAAAAAACATTTCACTCCACCGCAAAAAAAATGAGAGACGAATTAAATCGCCCCTCTAAGTCATTGCATTGATTGTGGATATCTCTATCTCTGAATAACTCTGAAAGCGAAATCAGCGACTGATTCCCTGGTGTTATTCTTGTTCATTCCGGATAGCTGAACAGTATATTCGCCATTTTTAAGACGTGCGGTGGGAACGAAGACCTCGACGCGTTTGCCAGTTGGTTTGATATTCGAGCTGCTGGCAACGATACGTCCATCCGGATCGGCTACCTGGGCAGAGTACCTTTCGTAGTCGCTGCTTTCCAGGTTAAGCTGGAGGCGGGCTCCGTTGGCTGTTTTGGGCAGATCAAGTTGAGGCATACCGCCGCCGCCGCGGACGGATCCGGCGAAGAGTGCGAGAACGGGCGTGCTCGCCCGCGGTGATTCCGGCAGCTTCTCAGGCGGTTTATTATCATTTCGCGGCAGCGGCGTTGGCGTTGGGCGATTCGATTCGGAAACGGTTCCATTGTCGTTTCCGGATGAGATCTGCGGTATTTCGATCGGCGTTTGTATCGTTGGCTTAGATTCCGGCGTTGGTGCCGCGTTGTGAGCGACATCAATAGCGGGTTTTCGCGAGAGCGCGAACCACCCGGCGGCGATCAACGCAAGAACCAAAAACGCCGAGCCGAATGCCAGACGATTACCCGCGAAGAAAGCCAGTATAGAGCTCCAGAAAGAACCTCGCTCTTCGTTCGCTAGATCATTGACCGCTCGATCTGCCGCAAATTTGCCGATCATTGACCTCGTTAGATCGACACGCTCGCGGTTGGCGGCAGACACCAGGTAATGGGCAGCGAACAACTCGCGATCGCTTGCCGGCAAAGTACCGCGAACATACTGCTCGACGATCTCGTCCTCGACCGCTCTAACCTGATCGAAAGCAGTTTCGTCCGCAATAAAAGCAGATTCGAATGTTTGGCGTTCTTGGTCGCTCATTGCGCCCAGGAAGAAACGCCGGGCGTCTGCGTTCAGTTGTTCTTCATTTAGGTTCACTACTTAATTCCTGTACCTAGTGCAAAAAACTGCAAAAACATTTCATTGATCCGCTGATTCAAACGCCGCGGCAACAGTCCTTGGTACATTTCTCGAGCTTTGCCTTCAAACGGCATACCTTTATTCTCAGCGTATTTAGCGACACGGCAAGCGAATCTGCGAGCCGCTTGCGCGATGCGATCATGGTCTTTTCGTCTGTGTCGTAATAGGAGACGATCAGATTCCGGTCATTGATCTGAAACCCAGCGAGGCAGGTTTCGAGGCAGTTCAAACGATCGTCCTCGTCGACTTCAATTTCAGGAGCAGCTATCTCAGGAGCGTCTTCGGAATCAATTGAATCAGTTAGCCGCGACTTGCTACGCAGGCTTTCCTTGTAGACAAATTGAGCGATCGTGGCGGCAAATGCTGTGACATTTTGTATTATCTCGCCTTCCGCGATCTTTTTCTGAACCCGATCGAGGCAAATGTCCGTCAGTTCATCAGAAGCTTCGCAGCCACGCCATTCAAAGAAGCGTTCGAGGCGGAGGCGCAGTTGTTCGTACTTTGTTCCGGCTGCCGCACGGTCGGCGTCGAGCAAAGCAAGAAATGCATCAAAAGTGGTCTGAGCTGAAGCGTCGTTCAATCGACGCTATTCTAGTGGAAATTCGTTTCTGACGAAAGTGCTAACGCCAATCTCCCTGCAGCGTAAATCCTGCCCAGTAATATGGATAGCGATATCTCGGTATCGCTTTCAGTTCATTTTGAGCCTTTTTTAGAGCAGTTGCCGGAGCGAGCTTTTCTTTGACTATGCCGCGATAGAATCGCTTCATAAATTCAGCCGTCGCTGCATCATCGACTTTCCAAAGGCTAGCGACCACACGTGATGCTCCCGCGAACATGAATCCACGCGTCAAACCGATCAAACCTTCGCCTCGAATGTCTTTACCAAGCGCCGTCTGACAAGCCGATAGAACGACCAGATCGCTCTTCAAGTTTAAATCGTAAACGTCCTTGAGCCGCATGAAGCCGTCACGCGGTTTGCCGTCCTTTCCAAAGAGCGAGAAAACCAGGCTCGATGATTCCGGCCGCTGAGAATCGAGCAAACCGTGCGTGGCAAAGTGGATGATATTAAATTGCTTCAAGCTATCGCCCGAGACTCCGTCAAGATTTGCATCGAAATCGAGATTGATCTTTACCTGATCAGCCGGGAAAAGTCCGGCGATCTCACGTGCTTCGGTTCTGGAGGCGAGCAGCCGCGACAGCTCAGCTCCCGGGTTGACATCGCGCTGAACCTTACTCTTCACAGGCTCAGCTAGATTCGTTAACCGCGAATCGTTTGATTCAAAAACCGGATCAGCGAATATCGCGAGCTTTTGTGGGCCGGCTTTTCGCTCGGTCGCTGTTCGACGCAGCTCGGCGAGCACTCCCGCAGATGGGATCCCGATAGTTTCATTACCTGCAAGCCCTGGCAGGGCAGAAAACGGTATGAACTGCAAAACGCCATCGGCGACAACCACAACGCGATCTTTTCCAATAAGGCCTGAAACCTGAGCAAGCAAGATCCGATTCAGATCCTTTTCGAGTCTGGCTACCTCGGCGTTTCCGGCTTGTCCGCCGGAAACGGCTTTGTGATAGCTCGCAGCGATCGGTTCTATTTCCTTTCGGGCGGGTAGAGAAAAAACGCGGACTGTATTCTTCGTCACGAGCCACAGCAATGAACGCGTATCGCCGAGCTTGTATTCTAAAAGGACGGTCTTGTCGTCGAGCAGGTCGCGGATCTCGCTCGACGACAAGGCCGAGCCGTAGGTTAGATCGGCGTAGGCAGGGTTTTCGCGGCGAACCTTGACCTGCAGATTCTCGATCTCTGCCGTCAAGTTGTTGATCTCGCCGGTTATCTTCGCAACTTGCTCTGTCGTCGGTTTTCCAGAGAGCAGCGTTGTGCGGTCACGATATTTTGTGTTCAGCGTGTCCTGAAGTTCGTCCAGCTTTTTCTCATCGCTGCCTTTTTTAATATCAACTCGTGCTTCCTGCAGCAGTTCGACTAGGGTTCGGGCTCGGGCGCGTTCGCTGACCTGTAGGGCAAGTGCGATATCCTTCTCGTCATTATTCTTTTCGCCGCGCGAGACGAGCAGGTCGGCGTAAAGTTCGTAATACTGTGCAACAGTCGAAAAATACCCGGTGCGAAGCTGCGGATTGATTATCTCGCCGCGGATCTGCTCGATGATGCCGAGGCCCTTCTCGACGTACTGGATACCTTTGGAGACATCACCTGATCGAGCCTCGATCGATGCGAGCCAAAAGTACGTGTCGGCTTCGACACGCCGGTCGCCAAGCTCGTTGCTGAGCGTGCCGGCTTGTTTTAGATAGTTAGCGGCTTCGGCATTGTTGCCGATCTTGAAGAAGAGCTTGCCCAGATTTCGCAGCGTGACCGCTTCGCCCTGCTTATCCGCGATCCTTTTTCTGAGAGCCAATGCCTGATCCAGAAGATCGCGAGCGGACGGGTAATCGCCCGATTGCAGGAAGACCTGACCGAGATTGTTCAGTGCAAAACCCTCACCGCGTTCATCCTTGACCTCGCGTCGAACCGCGAGTGCCTGACGGTAATATTCTTCTGACCTCACCAGATTGCCGAGCATCAGATGTGCCGTGCCCAGATTGTTGAAAACAACACCCTGACCACGTCGATTTCCCGATTCGGTTTGCAGAGCAAGTGCCTGGGTGAGATATGAGACCGAAGTTTCATATTCGCCGAGCGTCAGGTAACCGACCGCGAGGTTATTGATCGCCGAGCCTTGATACTGGCGGTTGCCGACCTCGCGGGCGAGGGCTAGGCCGCTGAGGTAGTAGTCAAGCGAACGCTGTACCTCGCCGAGCTGTTCGTACAGCAAACCAGTTGTGATGAGGGCTACGATCTCCCAAACCTTGTCCTTCTTAATATGCGAAAGATCGATGACCTCCTGAAACTTCTCGATCGCCTTTCGACGGCCGTCGCGGGTGCCGTTTTGGCGTAGAACCGTTGCATCGTCCGCGACCTTAGTGATTTTTTGCGACGCTTCGTTTATTGCATCGTCTTCCGCGGTCGTTTGTCTGATCTCAGATAGCTTGACCGTGTATTTTCCCATCGCCGCACGTGGGTCTGACGGCATGATGTTGACCCGATGAACTCCGGCATTAACGGCGGTAACGAGGATCAGATCGCTGCCCAAAACTCCGCTCGGCGATTCGCTGGTCAGATACTGCTTGCCATCGGGGCCGCTCGCGGCGAGAGCGATATCGACGCCTTTTTGCTCGACATCGATTCGGGCTGTTTGTCCGGCAGCGAGATCCACGGAAAACGAATGTGTCTCACCGCCTTTTATCTCACGTTCGATCGCTGTGCCAACTGCAAGCGATTGGACGCTCTGGCCAAGCGCCGGAACACACAAACCAAGAGTCAGTAAGAATAGCGAAGTGATGGTTCGCATAGGTTAGAAAAGCGTTAGGCTAGCTTGCCTTACGATCTGCATTTTAGTCAATGTTTTTCTTCATTCCTCCTCATCAAGTGTCATTTCACTGATCTTCGCATCGTCGTCGAACACGACGCGCCATAGGAATATTCGCCGTCCCGTATCCGCTCTGAATAAGTGGCTGGTCCGAACATCGCCCTTTTCCACGCCGACGAGGTCTATCTTTTTCGCGTTTCCAAAAGACGCTATACGCGTATTCGCATCTTTCGCGCGCTGGGTCGATAGCGACTGAATAAGCGTTGACGATATCAATGTTGCGTCAGGAGTATTTGTCAGTCGTGAGGCGAGAGCTTTTGCGAACTTTGCCTTCAGCGCGCTTTCCTGATCCGAGACCGGCTTCATCGCGGCGAGCGACATTGACGGGATGTACAGCTTTGCAACGCCTGCGGCGATCGCACCACCGACTCCGTTTTCGCCGATATTTGTTAGAGCGATCACGATCGTGTCGGAATCTGGATAGCGGAAGTGAGCCGAGCCAAATCCGGCGGTTTGCCCGGTGTGGCCGATCAGTTTGTGGCCGCGAATTTCGGAGATACGCCAGCCGAAGCCGTATGGCGATTCCTTTCCGTTGTTAAAGATGAACTTTGTCCACCATTCCTTGCGGCTCGATTGTTTCAGGAAGGTGTTACCGCCGACTGCTTTGCTCCATTTGACCATGTCGCCGATGGTGGAAACGATCGAACCGGCTCCGGTCAGGTCGGTGAGGCTCGCGTCGCGGCCGGCGAGGTGATCGTTTTCCCACTCGTAGCCATTCGCACGGTTTTTGACAATGAACTGCGGATCGCGATCGGTCGTTTTCGTCATGCCGAGCGGCCCGAAGATGCGCTTTCGCATGAACTCGATATACTTCGTTCCCGAACGTGACTCGACGATCAACGCCAGCAGATTAAAGCCGCTGTTACTGTAGATGTTGCGTTCACCGGGCGTAAATTCGAGCGGATGAGGAGCGAGTTTTGCTATAAACTGGTTCACGGTGAGCCTCCGCGAAAGCTCAAATCCGTCGAGGCTCGTATAGCTCTTGATCCCGGACGAATGCGTGAGCAGATTTCGGACCGTTACATTTTTCCACGCCTCGGGCGTGTTCGGTAGATAAGCTGAGATCTTTTCGTCGAGTTTTACCTTGCCATCCTCGACGAGAAGCAAGATCGCGGCCGCCGTCATCTGTTTTGAAACGGAACCAATCTCAAAGACCGTATCGACCGTCACAGGAGCGTCAAACTCGACGCTTGCGAGCCCGTAGCCTTTCATCCTGACGACACGCCCTTTCTGTATTACTGCGACGGCCGCACCCGGCACGTGACGTTCCGCCATTTGGGCCCGCACATAGTCATCGACCTTATCTGCGAGAACCGCGACCGGGAAAAGCAGGCAGACGGCCGCCAGGCCGAGCAAAACCTTGCTCGAAAACCTGTGATCTCTATTTATTACTTGTTTCATAAAACATTAAAAGCGATTAAACTGCCGTCATGGATACAGACGTTCTAATCGTTGGAGCCGGACCGACGGGTCTGGCACTCGCCTGTCAATTGATCAGACACGATGTCGATTTCGTCTTCATCGACAAAAAGGAAACGACAACTCCCTTCTCAAAAGCCATCGGCGTTCAGGCCAGGACGCTCGAGATATACGAGCAGATCGGCTTGGCTGACAAGCTGATCTCGCTCGGGACCAAAGCCGGTGGTGCGAAGCTCTTCGTCGATGGTGAGGAGCGAGGCGAGATCGACTTTCAGAACCTCGGTGCTGGAATGAGCCCGTATCCTTATGTTCTGATCGTCGAGCAGGGCAAACACGAGACGCTGCTGCACGACTTTATCAAAGATCACGGCCGTCACATTTCATGGCAGACCGAGCTAGAATCGTTCGCTCAAACTGAAAGCTGCGTGACCGCAACCATCAAAAATTCCAACGGCACAGTTAACAACATCAATGCTAAGTATCTTGTCGCCTGTGACGGGGCAAAGAGCCTCGTCCGCCATTCGCTCGGACTCGAATTTTCGGGCAGCACGTTTGAGCGTATGTTCTACGTTGCCGATGTCGATATCGATTGGAAATACGGTACCGGCGGGCTTTTCGCTTTCCTGATGAAGAACAACCTCTTGGTCGTTTTCAGCATGAGCGGCGACAACCGTTACCGTATTGTCGGAACGTTTCCCGAGGAGTTTGCCAAAGACGAAGGCGACATCCTGTACGAAGAGATCGAGCAGCAGCTCAGGACTGACGCACAGATCGACTTTGATATCACGAAAGTCCACTGGTTTTCGACCTATAAGGTGCACACGCGGCATGTGGATAAGTTCTCGGTCGGCCGCTGCTTCCTAGCCGGTGACTCGGCTCATATCCATTCGCCGGCCGGAGCTCAGGGAATGAATACCGGCATTCAGGATGGCTACAATCTCGCCTGGAAACTCGCGATGGCCGTCAAAGGCAAAGCCAGCGGCGAACTTCTGAATACCTACAACGAGGAACGGTTGCCTAATGCCGAAACCCTGACGCGGACGACCGATCGCTTCTTTGGGCTGGTTGCTGATCCAAATCCGGTCGCGGCGTTCGTCCGTATGCACGTATTTCCAAACATTGCGAAGTTCATTACCCGGCTTTCGATCGTACGGCGATTCATCTTCCCTCGTATCTCGCAGATCGCGATCAACTACTGCAAGATGTCGCTCGCCGAGACGGTTGGCGACTTTAAGATCACGGCCGGAATGCGAATGCCTTGGTTTGAGATCGACGGAGCCAGCATTTACGACCGGCTGCACGAACCGCGGTTTCACCTCATCGTCTTTCACGACGGTCAGTCAGAAATACCGCCGCTTCCCGAGGATCTGATGCAGGAATGGAGCGGCATGATCGACAGTACCGTTATTCCGCTATATCCGAATGTTGCCGAGATCTTTGGTGCGTCAGCGTCGTTCTTCATCATCCTGCGGCCTGACAACTATATCGGCATGATCTCGAATGAGTTCTCGCCCGATGCCGTTCGCCGATATCTGAACCGGATAACGCGATAGCGGCCATCTAAATTGTCAAAGATCCATCCCGACCTAACCGATCGGGTCTCCCGGCGGAGTTGCGAGCGGTGACGTCTGCTTGCGCGGTGCGTCGGGCCGGGTCAGGAATCGCTCGATGTCTTCGGCGGTCGAGCGGTAATGCGGGCCGTTGTCGCCGGCTGCCGGAGTGCGTTTGAGCGTTGCGAGCAGCGAACGCAGGGCTTCGGACGCGACCGAGCGAACCTGCGGCTGGGCACGGTCGTTGGCGGCGAGGTCCATCAGACGCGAGACGACGAGGCTTTGGATCGCTCGTTCGATCATCGCCTGATTTGCATCGGCGGGCATCGCGGTTCCCCAGGTTGCCTTCATCAGCGCATCGACCACTTCGCGGAAATGCGGGTTCGATTTGTTTCTCGCATTCTGGTTGATCGTGCGGGCAGCACGGCTCGGTTCTAGCAGAGCACTGACGGCCATATCGGCAGCGATCTCTGCCGCTCCAACGGGATCGAACATCGGTGCAGTCCGCTTTTGGAACAGTTCCGAGCGTCCCGAACCGTATCCATACGCCGTCGGCGGGATGAGGCTGAGGACGTTTTCGGGGATCGCAAGCTCTTTCGGGTCTATCGTTTCAAGCACGGCTTTTAGAGCGTTTCGCTGTTTGTCGGCGGGCACTATCCCGGCGATCGGCGAAGGCTCAGGGCCGGCCGGCCCGCGTACCGAGTGTGTGTAATCGATGCCGCCGATGGTCTTTGAAGCGGCCGTCAATTGGTACCGATGATGCAGATAAAGCGGCAGGAACGCGTTTTCGAGGAACGACATCGGCGTTCCGACCGGGATGTTTTTAACGCCGAACTGATCGAGCCCGATACGCCGGACCTTCATCTCGTGCCGCAGCGAATCGACCGGGTCCGGGCCGTTGTCCCAGAGGTTTGCAAAGCGGTTAGCGGCGTTCGCAGGCCGCGCGTCCTGATCGCCGAGGAAGAGCATTCCCGATGCGATGCCGTCGTAAACGATCTTGTAAAGCTCGGCATCTTCGTTCGCTCCAGGCGGGAATTGAGCGTATGCGTATCGCACTGCGAACTTGTCAAATTTGCCGATACCGACCGCGTATGCTTCGGAAAAATCGAGCTTTCCGTTGACGATCCTAACCAGCGGAGCGGGATAGTCCATGACCGAGCCGCGGTCGTATGTACTGCCTGCAAAATTGTGCGTAAACCCGAGCGTGTGGCCGACCTCGTGTGCCGAAAGCTGCCGGATGCGTGCGTAGGACATCGCGGTGATCTCAGGAGCGGAATCGTCAGCGGCGAGGTAATCAACGTCAGGCATCATTCCGAATTCACACGCCAGGCCCGATTTGTACTGCGGCGACATTCCGGCACCGAGCAGGAAATCCTGCCGTGCACGCTGCGAATCGAGCGTTACATCGCCCTTGAGCACTTCGCCGGTTCGCGGGTCGACCACGCTGTCGCCGATCGACCAGCCGCGGGTTGAGCGGTGGACCCAATTGATGACGTTGTAGCGGATGTCCATCGGGTCGGCGTCGGGCGGCAGGACCTTGACTTGGAAAGCGTTGCGAAAACCGGCCGCTTCGTACGCCTGATTCCACCACGAAGCCCCTTCGATCAACGCGTCCTGGATCGCCTTCGGTGCACCGTTGTCGACGTAATAGATGATCGGTTTTACCGGATCGCTGATAGCGGCATTCGGGTCTTTTTTCTCTAGGCGATGCCGTTGTATCCAGCGTTTTTCGAGGTCTTCGTTGATGTCGGTGCCGTAATCGTAAAAGCTGATACCGATGCCGCCGGTTCGCGGGTCGAATTTTCGCGGTTTGTACTTGTCGTCAGGCAGCTCGACAAACGAGTGGCGTTCGCGGACCGTCACGTGCTTTCCGGTCGGCGTTACCTGATTGACGAGGTTATTCGTATCGCCGCCGGCGGTTAGCGTGATGGTCGCCTCGACCTCGGTATTTTTTGGGAATCCTTTTGTATTCGGCAGGTAGAGAGCACTGCGGCTTTCGTCAAAATTGTAGTTGCCCTGACGCTGCTGATTGATGCGATCACCGACGCCGTGAGCGTCACGGATCAGGAAACTTGTCGCATCGACCAGAACCTTGTCGCCATCACTTGCTTCGACTCTAAAGCCCCAAATTACAGACTTCGCAAACGATTCCTCGACCGATTTCCGCTGTGCCGGATCACCGCCGAGGGCCCGGAACTCGTAGTTTGGCTGCATCAGTAGAACCTTGTTCCCGGCACGCTCGAACTGCACGACCTTGGTCGTTCCCAACTGCCCGCGGTCGAGCCCGAGCGGGTTAGATCCGACGCCGGTCGGTAGGCTCACGAGGTAGAGAAACTCCTTGTTAAACCGCGAGATTTCGATATAGATCTTGCCCGCATCCTGATCGATATAGAGCGGCACAAAACCGTCGATCTTTTGCAGCTTTTCGGTGACGGACGAGATGGTCTTTCGGGCCGGGGCCTGAGCTGAGATGAGCTGAGCGAGAGAGACGAATAGGCAAAACGCTATCAGGAATCGTTTCATAAATTGGTTTTTGATCTTAGAACTTATGCGAGAATCTAGCACTATTACGGCGCTAATATCAAGATTGTTCAGGTGAGATCGAGCCAAATGCCGAAGCGTCTGATTCTGAAGCCGTGTCGAAGGATTTGGCTCACTTTCTTCTGAGCGTGACGAGCAGCGCGTCGCTGACCTTTCGCTCGCCTTCCTTGTCGGATGGATGATTGACGACCTTGCCATCGACGAACATCGTGGTCGATCCGCCTCCGTCGAGATTCATAGCGTCGGTCGCCCCGAGCGAGAGCAGATATTCTGCCAGATCCTGCAACCCGATCCCGCCGCTCGATTCCGTCCGGCCATCGACCGTTATCATCAGGAATTTACCGTCTTTTAGTTTGGCAACCGCCGTTCGCGGATGGCGGGTTTCGACGAAGGATTTGCTTGATTTCTCTTCTTGCCAGGTGATGTCGATCTTGGAGTTTTTGATGAGCTGGGGAACGCCATTGGTGATGTCTTCGAAAAGAGAAACCATTCGATTATCGCTTCCGGTATAGATGGATGATCTGACGTTTGCTCCAGGTATTCCGAAGACGAACCGATCAGCAATCAAGACGTTGCTCAGGTCGAGTACGTACTTTCCGCTTGCCGAAATTACAAATCCATCATTAGGGATTGGGCTGCTTCCTTGTTTCAAGAAAACGCCGGTTACTTTTCCGTTTGAAACAACTATCTCCAACCCATCGGGATTTGTCAGTGTTGTTCGTCCGAACTCGGGTGTATATATTAGAAGTTCGTCACTCTTGCGTTCACGATTTACGCCAGACACCATCCAGCTTACTTTGTCTCGACTTTTCAATCGAACAGGAACAACGTTTCTAATCAAGGCGACCATCGTACTGAGATTAGCAATAGCAACTTCGGTCGATAGTTCTGAATTTTTAATCATCAACCCAACGCGGTTATTTGCACCCTCACTTAAAACCTTTCCATCAATCTTTAAGATTCCGGCGGAGTCACCCGCCCAAATACTGGTATCTAACCTAAAAAATCCCGCATTTATTGCCGCAAACGCTCCGTGACGCGTGGCGATCGATGAGGTTTTCTCGGTGCCGATGGCGGCGTCCATGGCGTGGTGGACGTCGATGCGGACCTTTTTGAGGTCGAGCCTCAGCAGGTTCATATTGACCTTGAGCCCGCTGATCTCTTTGGTGACCTCGGCGTATTCGACGCCGGGTTTTAGGGTTTTGAAATCCTGGGCGGTTATTTCACCACAGAGGACACAGAGAGCACAGAGCGTCAGAACCGCCTGCGTGAACGGGCGGAAAGATCTAACCAACGGCAAAAATTGCGGCAAATGTAGAAAACGCAAGTTCATTCCTCTCCCGAATATATTACGATACTAACACTCGACCCGCCCGCTTACGCAGGCGGTTCTGACACTGACAATGCGGATCAACGAAAGAGTTCTACAGCTCAACGATAAACCAGTAAACGAAAAAGCCCGATACGTGTTGTATTGGATGCAGATGTATAAGCGGGTGGATAATAATCATTCGTTGATATACGCGATCCGCCGGGCGAACGAACTGAAGTTGCCGCTCGTGATTTATGAGGGGTTGAAATATTACTACCCGTGGGCGAGCGATCGAATTCATACGTTCATTTTGGAAGGCGTTGAGGAAAAACGAGCTGCGTTTGAGAAGCTCGGGATTCGCTACGTCTTTTATCTTCAGAAGGATAAGAATTCGCCAAAGCAAACGGTTGCGAAACTGGCTAAAGATGCGGCATTGATCGTGACCGACGACTTCCCGTGTTTTATCATCCCGGAGCACAATAGCAGGATCGCCGAGCGGGCCGAGATCCCGGTTTTCGCCGTCGATTCGAACGGTGTGGTTCCGATGTCGAAATTCGACAAGGAAGAATACGCCGCGTACACGATCAGGCCGAAGATAACGAGGCTGCTCGACCGTTATCTAAAACCGCTGCCGTTCGAGAATGTCGATATAAAAAGCGGCGATCTCAAGGTCGATTGCCCCGAGACGCTCGTCACCGCCGACAACATCGCCAAGCTCGTCGCAGAATGCGACATCGACCACACCGTTCCGCCGTCTGATCAATACAAAGGCGGCACGGCGGCCGGGCGGAAACGGCTGAAGAAGTTTGTCGATGAGATATTGCACGACTACGACGCGGCCCGCAGCAAGCCTGACCGCGACGGTTCGTCGCGGCTGTCGTCTTATATGCATTTCGGGTATTTGTCCGCTCTTGAGATCGCTCTGGCGGTGCAGGAAGCTGACGCTCCGCAGGAATCGATAGATGCTTACTTAGAGGAACTGATCGTCCGCCGCGAGCTGTCGTACAACATGACCTTGTTCAACGACAAATACGATTCGCTCGACGCTCTGCCCGACTGGGTTCATCGCACGATGCGTAAGCATGCTGGAGACGAGCGTCAGTTCACCTATTCCCTGGAACAACTCGAGAACGGCGAAACTCACGACGAGCTGTGGAACGCCGCCCAACGCGAGATGGTCGCGACCGGCGAGATGCACAATTACGTGCGAATGCTCTGGGGCAAAAACGTCATCGCCTGGACGCCGACGTACGAGGTGGCGTTCGAGACGCTCGTCCACCTCAACAACAAATACTGCCTCGACGGCCGCAACCCGAACAGCTACACCGGCATCCTATGGTGCTTCGGCAAGCACGATAGACCGTGGATGGAACGCGAGGTCTTCGGCCAGATCAGATACATGACGAGCGGCAGCACGGGGAAGAAGTTTGATTCGAAGAAGTATATCGCGTGGACGAAGACGCTATAAAGTTAAGAAAATTTAACCGCAGATGAACGCAGATGACGCAGATAGGTGCTAAAAAAGATCGGCGTCTATCTGCGTTCATCTGCGGTTAATTTCCCTAAGATTCTTCGCCTGCTTGGTTAGAGGCGGAGACGCAGGTTTGAAACTGTTTACCGTCCTGTTCGTAATTAGTTAGTCTTTCTAAATATTACCCTTGAGGAGTTTTTTCACGAATGTCTTCTGTTACTAAATATTTCACAGCTCTGATAGTGCTATTTTCGGTTTCGATGGTGACGTTGGGTCAGAGCAAGGGCTTTGACACGAGCCGGATGGATACGTCGGTTGAGGCGTGTAACGATTTTTACCAGTACGCCAACGGCACCTGGCTGAAAACGACCAAGATCCCGGCCGAATACCCGAGCTGGGGCAGCTTTACGATCGTTTATGAGAACAACCAGAGCGTTCTCAAAAAGGTCGTCGAAAACGCCGCTAAAACCACGAATGCCGCCAAGGGCAGCGATACACAGCTCGTCGGCGATTTTTACGCGTCATGCATGGACGAGGCAGCGTTGGACAAGGCCGGCGTGACGCCGATCCAGCCGATCCTGGCTGAGATCGCCAAGATCTCAAACCAGAAGGATCTGCAGAAGGAGATCGCCATGTTTCACGATCGAGGCCTCGGCGGATTTTTCCGCTTCGGCATCGGCGCGGACGATAAGGACAGCAACGTTAACATCGCAAACGCGTCTCAGGGCGGCGTCGGGCTGCCGAACCGCGATTATTGGTTCAAGGACGATGCAAAATCGGTCGAAACGCGGCAGAAATACGCCGAGTTTATGACCAATATGCTCAAACTTGCAGGTGACTCCGCCGAAACCGCCGCTGCGGAAACCGCCGTCGTAACGGGCATCCAAAAGCGTTTTGCCGCGGCCGCAAAATCACCGGTCGACCTTCGCGATTCCGAAGCGAACTATAACAAGAAATCGCTCGTCGAGCTTGCTCAGATGACCCCGAATTTCTCGTGGCCCGATTATCTGTCGTCACGCGGCGTTTCGGTCCTGAAAGAGGTCAATGTCGGCCAGCCGAAATATTTCGAAGAAATGAGCAAAATGCTCGTTGAGGTACCGCTGAGCGATTGGAAGACCTATATGAAATGGGTCGCGATCGTAAATTCGTCGAGCAATCTCTCGAAGGCGTTTCGCGACGAGAATTTCAATTTCTCGGCAAAATACCTGTTCGGTGTTCAGGAACAGCAGGCCCGCTGGAAGATCTGCACCGCCGAGGCCGACAATACGCTCGGCGAATCGCTCGGGCAGGAGTTTGTAAAAACCTCGTTCACACCCGCCGCGAAAAAGCGGATGAACGAGCTGATCGACAACCTGTTTGCCGCGTATAAAGAACGCATTCAAAAGCTCGACTGGATGAGCGACGCCACCAAAAAGCGTGCTCTCGAAAAGCTTGCCGCGTACACGCGGAAGATCGGTTATCCCGACAGATTGAAAGGTTACAAGGGCCTGGAGATCTCACGTAGCTCGTATTTTCAAAACAGCTTGCGGGCGAACGAGTTCGAGATCAAGCGGAATATGGAAAAGGCCGGCAAGCCCGTCGATAAGACAGAGTGGGGAATGACGCCGCCGACGGTGAACGCTTATAACAACCCGCAGTTCAACGAGATCGTCTTCCCGGCCGGAATTTTGCAGCCGCCGTTCTTTGATTCGGCAGCCGACGACGCCATCAACTACGGCGGCATCGGTGCCGTCATCGGTCACGAGATGATCCATGGTTTTGACGACGAGGGCAGCAAATACGACGCCCAGGGCAACCTGAAAACGTGGTGGACCGACGCCGACCGCAAGACGTTTGACGAACGCACCGCTTGCGTTGTCGATCAGTTCAACAAATACAAGGTCGGCGGCGATGTGTTCATGAACGGCAAGCTGACGCTCGGCGAGAACACTGCCGATCTCGGCGGCCTGACGATGGCGTTCGCGGCTTTCGAAAAATCGATGCAGGGCAAAGCCAAACCGGCAAACATCGACAATCTCACGCCCGAACAGCGATTCTTCCTCGGTTGGGCACAAGCCTGGGCCGAGGTCTCAACGCCGCAGGGCGAGGCTTTCCAGGCACAAAATGACCCCCACGCCATCGCCCGCTTCCGCGTAAACGGCCCGATGTCCAACATGCCCGAATTCGCCAAAGCATTCCAATGCAAAGCGAACGACCCAATGGTAAGGAAAGACTTTTGCCGTATCTGGTAGGTATTGACTGGACCGCAAGCGTCCCGCTTGCAAACGGCGTTCCTCCGGTGTGACGCATTGGAAATATTTAGCCGCAGATAAACGCAGATCGAGAATATTCTTAAATCTGCGTTTTATGCTGCTAAACAACCCTCTCGGATAAGATCTTATTTTCGTCGCTGACTTCGCTTTATAAAATGCTTTGGTTGGATCGTGATCTCAGGCCGTCCGATCGTCGGGCCAACTTCGCCCTGATCGAAATCCATCGGAGTGATTCCGCCCTGAATCGGATTAGATCTTGCGTCGTCCATTTCGTGTGACGTTGGTACTGTCATTACTCCCATCGTCGTTTCGTACCGTTTTTCATTTAACAAGTTGAGAGCGAAAATTCCGGTAAATAGACCAGCCACCATCGAAACAGCGGCTGTTGCGATGCGCGATACTCGCTTCTTTATCGCCTGCCATCCAATGGGACAATCCTGGGTTAGAACAGTCCCGTCGGCGCGGCGAAAATAGCGTACGCACAAACGGCCCTCTGAGTTAATGAGCAGGTTTTCGGCTTCGAGGCGGGACATGTTTGACAGGTTGTAGACGTTTTTAGAGCAGGCGCCGCAATAGCGTTTGCGGTCATCTCCGAACATCTCGTCCCAGTTTGCATTGCAGGGTGAAGCTACGCGGATATTGTCTAGCGGGTTGTTGAATTTACTCATCAGGCCTCCAAATTCTTAGACGCTCGGCGGAAGCGTTTGTTCCAGAACATTAGTGCCGCTAAGGAAGAAAAAGTTATCTTCGAAGAACCTGCAATCGTTCCTGCACATCAGAAAGATTCTCAAGAATGCCGTCGGTGATTCCAAAGCTCACCCCGGAGGCTTCGTACGAACGCTGGTTTTCGTCATCAGGGAAGGAAACAAGCTCAACGAGCCAAACGTACGAGCGATAGGAGCTAATTCCACTCATTAAACCGGCTATTAATGCGAGTATGGCGGTGGCAATCCGCAACGCGTTCTTCCTGATCTTCTGGATTCGAATAGGACAATCATTAGTGATCACCGAGCCGTCGCTGCGTCTATAGACGCGAAGACAGACTCGGCCCTCGGCCCTAAGTAAAAATGATTCGGCGTCCGATCGTGTCATGTCAGAGAGGTTGTAAACGTTCAGCTTGCATTCGCTGCAAAACCTCTTTCGTTGGTTTCCATACATATCATTCCAATTCGACGAGCATGGCGACGCGATCCTGATCTCGTCGAGTGGGTTTGTAAACGTTTTCATATCTACCTCCCTTTTAGGTTTTAGACAACGTCTGAAAAACTTTGTTCCAGAACAATTATTACTTAGGTGTTGACCTTACTAATTCATGTGTGTATAGTTAGGTATATGCCTAACCAAAATGTTCAGGTTGATCGAGTTTTCCACGCCCTTGGCGATCCCACGCGGCGAGCGGTTGTGGGGCGTCTGAGTGCGGGACCGGCGGCGGTGAGCGAGCTGAAAAGCGGCTTTGATATGGCCCTGCCGTCGTTTACGCAGCATCTCGGTGTGCTTGAGAAATGCGGTTTGGTCAGATCGAAAAAGTCCGGCCGTGTGCGGACATATTACCTGATACCGCAGCCGCTAAAGGCGGCAGAGAGCTGGATGGCTGAGCAGCGAAAGTTGTGGGAGAAACGGCTCGACAGTTTGGATAATTACTTGCTTTCAATAAAGGAGAAATAAAATAGTGACTGAACTTTATCTTGATTTTGACCCGAAATACGACCTCAGATTGGAACGAACCGTCGATGTGAAAGCCGAACTCGTCTGGGCGGCGTGGACGACGCCTGAGCATATCCTTCACTGGTTCACACCGGCTCCGTGGAAGACGATCGACTGCGAGATCGATCTGAAACCAGGCGGTATTTTTCGTACAGTTATGCAGTCGCCCGAGGGCGAGGAGTTTCCGGGAACAGGATGTTTTCTGGACGTAGTCGAAAACCGACGCCTGATCTGGACGTCGGCGATGAAACCAAGTTTTCGCCCGACGGCGGCTGAGAATAAGGCCGATATGCTTTTCACTGCGATCATTGCTATCGAACCTGCGGGCGAAGGTACAAAATACACCGCGACCGTCATCCACGGCAGCGAAGAGGATCGTAAGAAACACGAAGAAATGGGCTTCGAACACGGCTGGGGAGCGGCGCTTGATCAGCTGGTGGCGTATATGAAAGGTTTGTAGACCGACTGGAGCGCAAGCGTCCCGCTTGCCACGCCGGTTCCTCCGGCGTTACGAGCCGAGGTTTGATTCAAGTTGAAATATATTGGACGTCGTAACACCGCAGAAGCTGCGGTGTGGCAAGCAGGGATGCTTGCCGCTCCAGTCTACGGCTCCGCCCAAGTGCCTTTCCAGTCATAGATCTCCAACGCCCCAAATCTTTTTTTGTAATCGTAGAATGATTCGCCCTCGTATGCGTAGCCGTGGTAGTAGAGCGGCTTGGCGTGTTCGCGGGCGAATTCTATTTCTTTGAGCATCGTGTAGATGCCGAGGCTGCGATTGGATCGTTCGGGGTCGAAAATGCCGTAGATGCTGGAGACGGACGATTCGCCAAGGTCAAAAAAACTGGTGGCTACGAGTTCGTCGTTGTGCTTGGCTGTCAGCATCCGGCAATCGGTCGGGCCAATGAGGTCACGTGAGACAAAATCGAAGATCGAATCGGGAACGCCGCTTTTGAAACGGGATTTGTGGCGGTGGAAGAGGTCGTGGATCTCGGATGAGATCGATATCGGTGCTATCTCGGTCCGCAGATCAAGGTTTTTGTTCAATACGCGACGTTGGCTTTTGGATAACCGCAGGTCGTTCACGCGGATCCGCAGCGGAAGTACGCGTCGTATCTCGTCCTCGTGGATGCCGAAGTTGTATCTAAAAAAGTGCGTTCCAAAATGCCGCCAACCTTCGGCGAGCAGAATATCAAGCATCACCGGCTCGACCTCGGCGGCGTGAAATTCCTCATTTATGATCTCAAGCCGGTCGAGTATCATCGTCTAGTGGAACCGAAAAAGCGTTTTACAAAAACTACCCTGCCAACAAAGATCTGTATTCGCTGCAACCGTCCTTTTTCCTGGCGAAAACGCTGGGAAAAGGTCTGGGACGAGGTCAAATACTGTTCCGAGCGATGCCGTAAGGCAAAGCCGGACTAGTGGCCCGCGTACCAATCGTAGCCCCATTGTGGTTCGGCCCAGAAATCGCGGGGGCGTTCATTGGTAAATTCTATCCTGCCAATGCGTTTTATCTGTTTGATTCCGTACTTTGTCGGGCTGGCGATGCGGAGCGGTGCACCGTTTTCCGGCCGCAGCGGCTCGTCGTTCATCTCGTACGCGAGCAGTGTCTGCGGATGCAGGATACTCGGCATGTCCCACCCGACGTAGTATTTCTCGTCGGGCGTGGACATAGACACGTACTTCGAGACGTTGACGAGGAACTTAAGTTCATAAGGAATCCCGATCCCCGCCTTTTGTAAACAATATTCCAAAAAGTCCGAAAATCTGACGCCTGCCCATTTTACGATATAACTCCAGCCCTCGATGCACTTTAGCTCGGTGATCATCTCGGTCCGAGGCAGTTTTTTGATGTCATCGAGGGTCAGAACGAGGTCTTCGGTGCGGCCGGCGAGCCCGGCGACGCGGAGGGTCCAGGTTGATGCGTCGAAATCGCCTTCGAGCCCGGCGAAACCGTTGGTTCGCGGCTGTGTGACCTGGTCGGGTCGGAATTGTTTCGCGAGCTTTGCCGGGCTGAAGAAAACCTGGCTGATCTTTTCGTTAAGCTCGAAAGCACGCCGGTAAAGCCCGGTCTTCGTCTCGCTGCTCATCCAACGCCAGCCGAAAACACCGATCAGAGCCGCCGCACCGCCGACCAGGAAGCCTCGCCGCGAACGCGCTGCCATCTGTTCTTTCGCCTCTTCAGACGAAAGCGGTTCGCTGAGATGGCGTTTTTCTTTGAGGATCGAGGCAGTGTTCGCCGGGTCTTCGGGAAAGGAATCGACCGTGTGGCCTGTTCGCTTTTCGAACTCGCGAACGCGTTCGAGAAGTACATCTTTCTGTTCGTCACTCATACAGCAGCCTCCTCGTTCTTAGCTTCCGGCTCGACCGCATCGACGATCTCGTATCCCGTGATCATCGAACGGAAATTACTCCATCCCGCGAGCACAACCTGAATGACATGGATCAAAAAGAACGCAACAAACCCGATCGTCAGCCAAAAATGCAGCCATCGTGCAGTTTGATAGCCGCCGAGCAGGGCCGTGAGCCACGATAGCTGGAGCGGTTTGTAGATTGAAAGTCCCGTGATGATCGAACCGGCTCCCATCGCTATTATCGTCGTATACGCGATACGCTGAGCGTCGTTATATTTGCCCTGTTTGGGCTTTGCTTTTGCGATGTGTGCGTCGTGAAGAGCGACCACTGCCGCGCGTTTGAGCGATGACGGAACTGGGAGAATCGTCCGCCATTCGCCAGTCACGATCGTGTAAACCACATAGATCAAACCATTTATGGCGAAAAGCCACATGAAAAAGAAATGTATCTGCAGGCCTTCGGCCAGGCGATACGGGATGCCGAGAAACTCGTTAAACCACGGCGGGAAGAATTTGAAAACCTCGTAGCTGCCGATCCAGAGCGAATACACAGGATTTGCCCAATAGATCAGCATTCCACTCCAGATCATCATCGTCAGGAGCGGAAAATTGATCCAATGCATCCAACGGATCGCGAGCGGATGTTTTTTTTCGAGCTGTTTGTGCATTACCTGATATCTATTCGCCTAATCGAAGCGACCGGTTTCTCGATGTGTGTTCTGATCGCCGGAGCGACCGCGTTCGCTATCGCAACATTTTCATTGTCAGCCAACTGCGAAACCACGAAAACTGCATGATGCCCTGCCAGAAATCCCGCCGCACGCACGGCTCCGTCATACAGTGCGGTTTTGACCAGATCGTCTTCTGCTGGCAGATCTGTATCTGTCAAAAGCAGTGATACCACCTTTCCCTTTTGTTTGACGACGACGTGAGCGAACCGACGGCCGTCGTAGATGCACGAGTGCGCTTCGAGAAACTGAACGTCATTGGAAAGATCAGGCGACGATTTAAGAGCCGACATCACTGCCTTATCAAGGTCTTTATTATACGCTCCAAATTTTGATGCGGCTTCGTCGAGCGAGATCGGAGCTTCTTTCAGATGAAATGAAACGGCGCAATTCTCGTGGTCACCGACGGCAAGCGTCGTCAATTCCGCCCAGGAGGCACGAACCGCGCCGGCAATGTCGGTGTTGCTGGTGAACAAACCGCGGTTCATCCAGACGAGCGTTCCGGCGAACGCGAGGACCAAACAGGCTAGTCCGACGGCGAGAGACCGCAAGCCTATTTTCTCGATGAAATTTGGGCGGAAAGCAGTTTCCTTCAATTCAGCGGTAAGCCGCGAGCGGAAAAACGGATCTATCGCTGAATCGCTTTCCGCGATAACGGCATGTTTGAGTTGAGTTTTCAGAGCACGGCGCGACGACATTTCGTTACGGCAGTCGGCGCAGTTTTCGAGATGCCTCAGCACATCGTGGTTGGTCTCGATCAGCAGTTCGTCGCTGATGTACGATTCCATCATTGCTTTTAATTCTTTGCAATTCATAATGCTGACCTCCTTTTCTAGCGTTCTGAGGCGATCCGTCTGCCTGCGTCAAGATCCGTCAATTCCTGTCTCAACAACCGCCGCCCGCGATGAAGCCGCGACATGATCGTTCCGATCGGAACCTGCAACAGCTCGGCTGCCTCTTTATAGGAAAATTCCTCGACATCCGTCAGCAGGACGACCTGAGCGAACTTAGTTGGCACGCGGCGGATCGCTTGTATGATGTCTTCGTCCTTGAGGTTCTGCGGGATCGGCGGTTCGAATGCGACGGTCGCGGCGATCTGTTCCTCAGTATCCTCGACGAGCTTTAGCTGGCCGAGCTTCATCCGGCGTTTTCCGTTTACCCGATAAAGTATCGTGATGAGCCAGGCACGGCAGTTGGTCTCGGGCGAATATCGATGAAACGACTTTAACGCCTGGGCGAAAGTTTCCTGTGTCAGGTCTTCGGCAGTTTCCTTGTCGCGGGCGAGCCAATATGCGACACGATACACGTCAGGCATTAACGGCACGGCCTCAGCCTCAAATGCCGCCCATTCTTTTTCCCGCTCTCGCCCGAAACCAAACATATTTGCCCGCCGGTATAAGATATGCTTTCCGTAGCTGCGATTATTCCAATGAATCCGGAATATTTTTTGCGTCGAATCGAATAGTAACAATGCCAGAGCCTTCTCTGCTACATTATTTATTATGAAGATAGATCGAACATTTTCGTCAATTCTAGTGATCGCCGGAATTACTGCCGTGATCGGCATTGCTTGCGCCAGCAAAGCCGCAACTGAAACCACCAAGACCGTCGAGCCCGTCGCAAGCTCGACACCGTCAAAAACGGCCGCGAAACCAGGTGCGGACGATGTTTTCGACGGGCAGAAGGTTGTAAAATCTGACGAAGAATGGAAAAAAGAGCTTTCGCCTGACGCATATCACGTTCTTCGCGAAGAGGGCACCGAAAGGGCGTTTTCGGGTGAGTATGCGGACGATCATGAGGACGGTGATTACTACTGTGCCGCGTGTCACCTCAAGCTTTTCAGCTCAAAAGCCAAATTTGAATCCGGTACGGGTTGGCCGAGCTTCTTTCAGCCGATCAACAAAAAGAACGTCGTCGAAAAGACCGACAAAACGCTCGGCATGGAACGCACTGAGGTCGAATGTGCCCGCTGCGGCTCACACCTCGGCCACGTTTTCGAAGACGGCCCGAAACCGACGGGACTCAGATATTGTATGAATTCGGTTTCGCTGAAGTTTGAGAAGGCGAAGTAACAGAGGTTTTTTCGGAATAAGTTATAAGTTGTAACTGAGAAGTGAAAACTTCAGACGTCTGAACTTATCAGTTCTAACTTATCACTTATAACTTATTCCGAAAGTTTTCGTCTCGCTCCGAGAATCCGAAAAAGCGAGTAGGCGACAAAGAATATGCCGAGAACGATCTCGGAGATCCGCCCGAAACCGTGGCCGCTTGGCAAGAGCCCGTTAGTTGTAGCGGCACTGGCGAGAAACCAGATTCCGGCGAGCAGAACAACTATCCACAAAATACGCATTACCAGTTAACGCTTCCCTCTTTTGACGTATCGATCTGAGCAAGGTCGACGCCTTCGTTGTAGAAGAAGATCTTCATGTTGTCGAAAAGGAATTGGTGCGAATCTGGATTCGACACGTCGAGCCCAAAGTGGTTAATGAGCTGATTCTGCTTTTGCAGCCACTCTTTCCAGCAATCTTGACACATCTCAGCACCGATTTGTTGCCCCAACTCCGTCGGTATCGGAGCGTAACCGATCGGCTCCGTTTTCTGACCGCAGCGTCCGCATTTGAACTTGTCACCAAATAAAGCCATATTACAAGGATTTTACCACAGAGAACACAGAGGGCACAGAGTGAGGAGAGGCTGGGGATCAGCGATCAATTTCCGCGTGTTCTCAGTGATCTCAGTGTCCTCTGTGGTGACCTTCTTAATACCCTTTTGCCAAAAGTATCGCAGCCAGAACGTCATCGTCTGACGGTTTGAACAGGCTAACAGTTTGCACCTTGTGATACGCGATCTTTCCCTCGCCGTCGACCACAACCACGCCGCGAGCCGATCGTCCCGGCAGCCACGATTTCATATCGTACATCTCAGAAACTTTGCGATCCGTGTCAGACAAAAGCCGCAGCGGCAATTGGTTTTTCTCAGCGAAACCTTTATGCGACTCGACAGTGTCAGTCGAGATCCCGACAACCTCAGCACCGGTCGCCTGATACTCCGACCAATGGTCCCGAACCGAACAAAGCTGCGCCGTGCAAACCGGCGTGTTGTCGCCCGGATAAAAGAGCAGAACGACAGGTTTGCCTCGATGTTCGCTGAGCGTCCACGAGTTTCCGTCGCCGTCAGGCAAGGTAAATTCCGGAGCTGAATTTCCAACTTTCATATTCGTTTTATTTGTAGATCTCCATTAGAACACACGCTGTCCAGACGACATAAAACCACAAAAAGCCCATATAGGAAATAAAATGCAGCCGTCTGATCGTTGCCCAGTCGTAGATCAGCAACGAGATAAAAAACGCGTTCCAGACCAGCGGGATCGTTAGAAAAAGGCTAATATTCACCAGCCCGAGCGAACGGCTCAGGATCGGCTCGAGCATGTAGAATATCGCGACCAGTATGAGTCTCTTGTGCTTTTCCGGAACGGACCTAAACCTGTACGCCGCAAAGATCAAAACGGCAAAACTCGCCATAAAGAAGCGGTTAGCTTTTGCAAAAAATGTGAGTTCGTTCCAGCCGTTAAATGTCGCAACGAAGATGTAAAGTGTGCTCAACACTACCCCGACGGCCACGATCATCCCAAACATTCCGATCCGCTTGTGAGCTTCCAGGTTGTCCTTTCGGATAAAGTTCGCCTGGATAACGAACGTCAGCATCCACAGAAACAATATCAACCCGTGAATGACAAATTTGGGGTCTCTGTTGCTTTCCTGTCCAATATCGGTGATCAGGTTGTCAGAAAATGCTAATAGTGACAAAACCAGGATCAAGATGCTGACGATAGAAAAATAGTATTTTCTCATCTTGGCTCTCCATTTAGATGGTTTCTTGAAAATCCCTAATATCCTTAAACGGCTTCTCCGCATCTGTAAAATCGGGCCGGTAATAATGCGAGGCCGATTCGTATTCCTGCATGAAGCCTTCTTCCATGCCGAGATCTTCGAGTAACGAGACGGCTTCGAACCATTCACCTTCGCTGATTCGCCGGGACAGCAAAATATACCTATCGTCCGTCGCAGCTTTGTTTGTGGCGTAGTATTGGGCCATGAGTGAGATGGCCGTTTTGGGGGAGAGTTCGTCGCGGATCCAGCGGAGGTTTGATTCGATGTCGGCGATGCCGTTCGGCAGCACCAGCAGACGGATGAGCAGCCCGCGTTTTAGCAGGCCGTCGTCGCCAAACTGCAGCGTGTCGCCCATCTGGCGGTGCATTTCCTTGATCGCGGCACGGGCGTGTTCTTTGTAATCGCGAACTTTTGAATATTGAAATCCGGCGTCGGAATCGGCGTATTTTAGATCGGGCAGATAGATGTCGACGATGCCGTCGAGAAGCCGCAGCACCTCGACCGAATCGTAGGCGTTCGTGTTGTAAACGATCGGCAGCGTGAGGCCTTGCTGGGCCGCGAGCAGAATCCCGCGAGCCATCTGCGGTGCAAAATGCGTGGGCGAGACGAAGCCGATGTTGTGACAGCCACGTTCCTGCAGCTCAAGCATCATTTCGGCGAGGCGTTCGTGGGTTATCTCGTTCTTTTTCTGTGTTTTCCAGGTTTGCGAGATCTGATAATTCTGGCAGTAAACGCAGCGGAGATTGCAGTTGCCGAAAAAGATATTTCCGGCTCCGTTCGTGCCGGAAAGACATGGTTCTTCGCCAAAATGGGCGGTGTAGCTCGAGACGATCGGCAAACGGCCGCTGTAGCACGCTGCGATCTCGTCATTCAGGCGGTTGTTGCCGCAATCTTTGGGGCAAACAGTGCAGGAGGCGAGCAGGTTTTCGAGAGCGAGGACGCGTTCCTCGAGCCTATTCTCCGCCAAGAGTGTTAGATACTTTGCGTTCACGTTTTTCCTTTATTTTGGCGGTGTTCATACCGTTGTGTTTGCCGTGTTTTGCGTATTTGTTGCTGATGTCGTCCGGGGCGACTTTGCGGGCGAGCTCCCAGGTGAAATCCATTTCGGCATTAACGGTCGCCGTCGCCATTCTGGTCTCTTTGATCATCAGTAAACTGCCCCAGAACAAGCACATAATGCCGCCGATACCGAAGGCGATCGGGATGAGCTGCAGCATTCGGTACTTTGCAAAAAACGCCGCGATCGCGATCAGTACACTGGTCAAAACGAACGCTCCGATACCATAGTAAAAGGTGCCGAGAGCGCGCTGCAAAATTCGCGAACGGCTCGTGACCTTGTCGAGCAGATCAACGATGACCTCGATGCGTTTGTCGTAAAGCGGCACTTCGTCGCGGTCCTCGACATAGATCAGCTCGCCCAGCCGCACCTCGAGCTGACGAACGCGGTCAACCACGCGCCCAAGCCGCGTCGAAGTTGAAAGCACGAGCGAACCGGTTGCTGAAATAAGCAGGGCAGGCGTGACCATCGCCGTTAGGAATTCGATCGTCGTATTCAGCGCGTTTGAATCTATGTTGATCAGCTCGTCAGCGAACATATTCTCGAATTCTACGCTATAATCTCGGAAAAATGAACAGATTCACCGATCAACCACGCGGCACGGTCTCGAACTTACGTCACGAAAGCTCTGTATTAAAGGGAAATCCGCTCGGCGATCCGCACGAGCGGGATCTTTTTGTTTATCTGCCGCCGGGTTACGACGAGAGCGAAGAAAGATATCCCACAGTCTATTGCCTGACCGGTTTCACCGGCCGAGGGCAGATGCTGATGAACGATTCTGCATTCACTCCAAATATCGCCGAGCGAATGGATCGCCTGATCGCTGCGGGAACGATCAAACCGATGATCGTCGTCATGCCTGATTGTTTTACATATTATGGCGGATCGCAATATATAAATTCGACCGCGACGGGTAGATACGAAGACTATTTGACGCAAGAGATCGTGCCGTTGGTCGATGAGACATTTCGAACGCTCGCTTCACGTGATTCGCGGGCCGCGATGGGTAAATCGTCCGGCGGTTACGGTTCGCTGATAATGGGAATGCGGCATGCGGATCAGTTTTCGATGATCTGCTCGATCGCGGGTGACTGCTATTTCGAATACTGCCTGCCGCAGGATTTTGCCAAAGCTTTTCGCGTGATCAAAGGTGACCCAAGAGCCTTCATGGAAAAGATCTGGTCCACCGAAAAACACGGCCGCGACGCCCACGCAGCGATCAACACGATCGGAATGAGCGCGTGTTATTCGCCTAACGGAGCGGATTTTGATTTGCCATTCGATCTGGAAACCGGTGAATTGCGCGACGACGTCTGGCAGCGTTGGCTGGAACACGATCCTGTGCGACTTGTCGAAAAGCACTTGGCAGATCTGATGTCGTTAAGACTCTTATTTCTGGACGCCGGAAAAAGTGATGAATTCAATCTCGATGTCGGAGCCAGGATATTGTCTAAACGGTTTAGAGAACACGGAATTGATCACATTCATGAGGAATTCGACGGCGGGCACTTTGGAGTCTCGTACCGTTTTGACCGCTCGCTGGAATTGATCTCGCAGCATGCGGCTTGATCATCTGCTCAAAGATGCGACGCGTTCCGCCGCTTCTGCTGAGGTTATGACCGGGACGATTTCGAATGAAACAATGTCTTCCCAGTTGGCGATCCATTCGTCGATCTGTTCGCGGCTTTCTGCATTCATTATCTGAAAGCATTTTGTCAGCGATTCGTTTACCCAACTCGAAATGTACTCGACACCGGCCGGAGCGAGCCTCCCGCGTTCGGCAAATCTTTCGTAAACCGGCCGCGGATCGCCGTTTCGAAAGGTCTCGATGATCATGAAGAGCATTCTATTCCGTTTTAGCGAAGACGCGTTCGACCTCGGCGGCCATTTTGCCGTTCATCATAAACCACATCATTTTGTAGTCTGAGATGAATGACCAGAGGGGGTATTTGAAAGACGCAGGTTTATTTTTTTCAACCGCAAAATGAGCAAACCATGCGAAGCCGTAACCGCTCACGAAACACAACGGAAAGTAATACCACGTTCCTCGACCAATGAACCAAATCAGGAGCAAGATCCCAAGCGAAGTCCCGATAAAATGGAGCGTCCGTGTGAGCGGTTTGGAATGCTCACGAACGTAGAAATCCCAAAATTCCTCGTAAGTTTCGATCATGGCTTTTGGAATAGCCGAGCGACTGGCTTGCCGGCATTCGAATTGTTCTCACTATAATCAAAACCCATCAAACGGCAAAGTGTCGCGGCGATCTGATTCTGATAGACGGGCTCGGTATTTTTCCATTCACCGCGGTGTTTGACGCCGGGAACCGCGAAAGCCATCCATATATTTTGTGCCTCGGGAACGTCCTCGCCGTGATCCGACCAGTCCTTTGTCGAATTTCCACGGCCATGATCCGTCGTGATGATCAGCGCGGTTTTGCCTCGATATCGCGGATCGTTCTCGATGAAAGTCCACAGCTCGTTAAGCCAAACGTCGGTCTTGTGCAGCGCGTCGAGGACGCGTTCGTAATTTTTGTCGTGGGCGTAGTCGTCAGTCTCGTCAAAGCCGATGTGTATCGCACGGGTCTGAAACTCCTTCATGTGAGCCATCGCCAGCTTGAAGGTAAAATAGTCGTGCCTCACGCTCGGCCACGGGGCGAGCACCTCGGACTGCAGGCGAAACAGCTCGTATATCTCGGCGTTTTTGGTCGGGTAAGTTTCGTACGCGGCGTTTACGACAAATGAACCTGGTTTATTGGTCGCAATACGCATAAAGGCGTCCCACGATGAGAACTCGGCAACTGCATTTGGCCCTTTGCCGAGCTTACGTGTGAGAAAATCGAGGAATGACGGATATGGATTTTGCGGGTGGCCATTGCTCTTGATCACATCGTCGTGAGCTTCGCCGGTCAATATCTCGGAATAACCGGGATAAGAAAAGAACAGCTTGTTCGTCGTCTGAACCGAGCTTTTCAACTCGCGATTACCGGCGATCGAGCCGTGGTTTTTAAGTAGCGTTCCCCAAAAGAAAGGCATTAGCCGCTCACGCCGCTCACCGGCAGTCGCGGCGTTATAGTTTTTGTAAGCGGCCGTTTTCTCGAAATTCTTGTTCACGCTGCGAAAAATGTCGGAGTCCAGGCCGCCGAATATTTCCTGCGTTCGTGCGCCGTCGAGCGTGATCAGAATGACGTTCTCGATCTTGCTCTGTGCCGATACGAGCGCGGCGGAGAGCCATAAAAACAGAAACAAAAGTGAAGAACGCAGGATTATTTGAGACATTGTTCTCGATATTACGCGAATTTCACCGCTCTCCACCACCGCTCGAACCGCTTTCGGCGATCTCTTTTAGGATCGCATTACGATCGATAACGAGTTCGCGAAGATGCGATTCGATGAACAGCTTGTCCGCCAGTCTGCCTAGAAATCCGAAAGGCGATCTCCAACTTAACGTGTCACGCATCAGCGTACCGCCATCAATACTCGAAAACTCGTGTACGTGCCTGAACACTTCGAGTGTGCCCTCGATCATTTCGTCGACGAACAGATCTGGCCGTTCGAATTCGACAACCTTGACTGTAAGCCGCTGACGAATTCCGAAATGCGTTCCCTCGAACGTAACTGTCTGGCCGAGGCCGATCTTTCCTTCAGTTACTCCTGCGACCACCTTCTCGTTTGTTTGAGCTGTGGTTTTCGTATGAAGTCGAACATCCCGCATCAGATCAAAACACGTTTCGGGCGAGGCGTTGATCCATGTTTCGAGTACAAATGCCGGCATATCAGAAATTTACCCGCACAAACTCAGCAACCAATATCCCGACGACGCTGCAAAGTGTCTCGATCACAATGCCGACGAGCGAGCTGACTGGGATCGCGATCAGAGCCGAGCGGATCGCACCATATTTTGCTGCAAAAAGCCCGTACAAATAAACCGCTCCGCCGCCCGCGATGATCGCCGTGAATACCGCAAGAGCAGCATAAACGATCATGCCCCAAATGGCGTCGCTCTCGCTGTAGCCATTCATCGCGAGTATCATCCCAAAAAACAAAACGACCGCCGCGGCCAGGCACACGGCGGTCGTCAAAATGAAAACGGCGATCTTTGCTCCCACGCCGACTAGTTTGTCACATTATTTTGCATTTTTCTTAACAGGTTGACTCGAAAATTACCTCAGCTTTGGCACCATTCGGTAATGTAAGCGTAGAAAAACAAACCCGAAAATATTCAGAACGTGGTCGGCCCTTAAAACGGACTTCGCATCGGAGTATACATGAATGCTTTCTCGCATTGTGCGCACATATCGTGCAGTAACGTCCGCATTACTCTCGTGTACAACAAAATAGAAGCCGGGATCCCCGAACTTGCGTCCGTAAGAAGTAACAGTAAGGGATCCATCGCTGCCAATTGACGGTCTCATTAGGACGATCGCATTTCCATTTGGCAGCGGAAAGACAACCTTTACACAAACTCCGTCAAACCCCGGAACCATACTTGTAGAGTAACAGCCGGCATAAAGGACGTGTCCAGTTCCGACCAGATGTCTAAGCCACGCTACGTATTTGATGGTTCCTGACTCGGCTTCAGCTAATTGAATAACCTCACTGGTCATACCATGGCTAGTTTCGAGGGGCGAAAGAGGAACGTTTAGCTGTTGTAAACGGCGACTAAAGAAGAAAGCGAGTAATTTGCCAAAAGGTCTGAAGATGCTCGACCACTCAGCCCAAACGTCTAGATCATAAGTCGATGTACGCTCATAGAAATCCTTCACTTGTGGATCGAGTTGATCCACCTTGAAAGTGTCGCTTTCAAGTATGGTCAGATCTTTTATAAGGCCTACTTCCGACAAATTCGGCCGTATTTCGAGACCATCCGTCTCCGAAAGGCGGTTGAAATAATCTCCGCCGATTCCAGAAGTCTCGCCGATCGGCCCGTCAAGCCATCTATGTAAATCGAGATCAACTTTTCGCCCCGTAAGTTGAACCCACTTCTGAGTGATCCAGTCGAAGAGATATCCACGAGTTGGGCCAAGCCAGGGAGATGGGATCGAATTCTTCATTAACTCAGACGAATACGTTACTAATCCGCAAACGCTACGCTCAGCTGTTTTAGCTTCATCGAATCGCTTTTGTCCAGAGCGTCGACGTTTTCGCGGTTTACGTGGTTGTACATGATGTCACGCTGCTGGGGTGTGTAGCCGGCTTCGCGGATCTGGTATCTTAGGTCGCGTTCGTTGGCCTCGTTGTGGGCTCCGGCGGCTGAGACTACGTTTTCTTCGATCATGATTGAGCCCATGTCGTCGGCACCGAAACGTAAACTGGTTTGGCCTAGTTTGATGCCTTGGGTCAGCCATGATGCCTGGATGTGTTGGATGTTATCTAAGAACAATCGCGAGACGGCGAGCATTTTTAGGTAGTCGATGCCTGTCGGTTCTTCGGTGATCTTACGGCCGAGTGCCGTGTTTTCGCGTTGGAAGGTCCAGGGGATGAATGCCGTGAATTCGCCATAATTTGGATCGATCGCTTTTGCCGAGAGAGCTTCGTCCTGAACCTCACGGATGCGGTCGAGGTGGCGGACGCGGTGTTCGATACGATCGCCAATGCCGAACATCATCGTGCCGGTCGAGATCATTCCGACCTTGTGAACGGCACGCATCACGTCGAGCCATTCCTGCGTCGTGCATTTGGTCGAGACGCGTTTTCTTACTTCGTCATCAAGAATCTCGCCGCCGCCGCCCGGCATTGAGTTGAGGCCAGCGGCACGCAGACGCCCGAGGATCGTTTCGTAATCCAGCTTTGAGATCAGCGAAATATTGTGGATCTCAGGTGGTGAAAAGCAATGGAGCTGGAACTTGGGATATTTTGCATGCAGCTTTGAAAGCAGATCTTCGTACCACTCGATATTAAAATCCGGATGCAGCCCGCCCTGCATCAGAACGCCGGTGCCGCCGAGGGCAATGGTTTCGTCGATGCGTTTCTCGATCTCTTCCATCGAATGCACGTATGTATCAGGCTTTCCGGGGCGTCTATAGAACGCGCAGAAGGTGCAGACGACGTTGCAGACGTTGGTGTAATTGATGTTGCGGTCGATAATGTAGGTGACAACATCGCCAGGATTTTTTCGTTGACGGATCTCGTCAGCGGCGAGGCCGATGCGGACAAAATCGTTTGACTCGAGCAGTGCGGTACAATCGTCGGTCGTCAGGCGTTCGCCGCCGAGGGCTTTATCGAGTATGGGTTGAATGTCGCTTTTCACGTCTTAATTCTATCAAAGAGAGGAGATTTCACCACAGAGGACACGGAGGGCACGGAGAAGGCACAAGAAAATTTTACAGATCTTCTCTGTGTTCTCAGCGTCCTCTGTGGTGAAATAAATCCGTATGGCCGAGAGCGTGAAATTTAAATCCATCATCGAGATCACCGACAGCGATCCGCCCTGGCATATTTTGCGGGTTGAGAAGGCGTTGGTCACGGATTTTGGGTTTAAGGGAAATCTACGGCGTGTGTTGTGTTCGCTAAATGGCGGCACGGCGTTCAATTGTTCGCTGTTTCCGAGCAAGGGCGATTATTTTCTCACGCTCAGCAAACAGCTCAGGAAAGCTCTGGGCGTTGACGTCGGCGATACCGTAACGGTCGAGCTCCGCAAAGACGAGAGCAAATACGGCATGCCAATGCCCGAGGAATTTGCCGAGGTCCTGCGTCAGGATGCGGAAGGCGAGCGGCTGTTCAATGCACTTTCGCCCGGCGATCAGCGCTTGATGCTCAAGCTCGTGGTCTTTGTAAAAGACCCCGACCGCCGCATCGTCCGCTGCCTGACAGGTATTGAGATGCTCAAGCGTTCTGACGGCAATTTCGTATACAGCGAACAGCACTTGGCAATGCGATTGGCTGTTAATGGCACGTTGCGGTTCGAAAGATAAGATCTTTATCCAGAAGCCCGCGCGTGAGCAAGGGCGAAACACGAAACATCCGCGATTCGCCCTTGCTTACGCGCGGGCTTTTGCAACGGAATAAGAAATGGCGAAACCGGCAAAACAGGTGAAATTCAAGACCGAGTTGACAATCTCGTCGACCGGGTCGGGCTGGCATTTTTTGATCGTTGAGGGCTCGGTCGTTGACAAATTTCAGTTTCCGGACAAATACAGACGCGTGGTCTGCACGATAAACGGCAGCGAGCCGTTTCAATGTGCTCTTCTTCCGTGGGGTGAGCTGTTTTACATTATCGTCAACAAAAAAAGCGCGACGAGGTCGGTGTGGTCGCGGGTGATATGGTCGATGTCGTGCTCGTCAAAGACGAAAGCAAATACGGCCTGCCGATGCCCGAGGAATTTGAAGAAGTCCTAAACCAAGACCCCGAAGGCGACCGCCTGTTCCACGCTCTCGGCAAAGGAAAACAGCGATCGCTGCTGTATCTGCTCTCACGGTCAAAGGACGTAGACCTTCGCATCCACCAGGCTCTCATCGTCGTCGAACACCTCAAGGAAAACGACGGCAACATCGTGGGTGACGTCCTAAACCGTCAGCTAAAACGCCCAATGATGGAATACTAACCGCAAGCGAGAGCGGTTGCCTCCGTTCACATCAGCAAGGAGAATTCAAAAATAAATGATAAACGGAAACCTTGTCGGGCTCGGAATGGTTGTTCTGTCAGCGCTTTTGATCGCACTTCCCGGCTACCTGCTCAAATGGCCAAATGCCGCGACGATGTGCGGCGTAGGTGCGTTACTGATCGCAGCGGACCTCATTCTACGGTCACGCAGCAAAGGCAAAGAAAAATGGCTGATGGGTCAGCAAACCGGCGGGTACCTGTTCTTTATTCCGGTCTGGATATTCGGGATCGTCGTGGTCGTTGCCAATCTGGTCAATGCCGTCGTAGGGAAAAAATAGTTTAGACGACAAACTGCAATTCCTTTGCCCTTTCGATCAATCCGTGTTTTTCCGCGAGCTTGAAATACAGTTCCATTCCGCTCTTCATCGAATCGTCCACTGAGTAGGAAATATTCTCGGACAGGTATTTCCGCATTTCATCACGGCCGAGTTGGATGTCGGTTTCGTAGTTGGCGATGATCTCGTCAATGTGAGCCAGGCCTTCATCACGGGCGGCGGCGAAATCGATCGAGGCGCTGTCGCGGCGGGTCATCCACATGGCGAAGACGAAGCCAAAACCGGTGTTATGTTTCCAGAGTTCGGCCAGATCGAAATAGCGGAGTCCGGCGTTTGGAGTCTGGAGTCTGGAGTCTGCCGAGAGGCGGAGGGCAGGATCGCCGATCAGCAAAGCCGCGTCTGCATCAGCGAGCATTGCGTCGATATTCGGCTGCGCGGTTTTCCATTCCGGTTCGAAACCGAGGAATTCGCGGAAGATTATCTTTGTCAGAGCGACGGACGTTCGCGACGAATTATCGAGAGAAACACTGCGAACATCGCCAAGATCTGCTCCTTTAGTGACGAGACACACGCTGCGAACACGCTCTCTCGCTCCGACACAAACATCGGGAATGAGCCGAACGCCTTCGATCATTTGATATGCGATCACGGGAACGAGGGCTGCATCGACGCGGTCCTGGGTCAGCAATTCCGCCGAACGGGCCGGAGCTGTGTCCATGATCAGCTCGGCCTTGCCGTGATTTTTGCCGTAAAGGAACGACCAGACGAGCGGAGCCGTGTTCGAGTAGCTTGAGGCTGAAATGCGTGGCTGATGCATTTACTGATCCTCGAAAACGTCGGCGTACTCTGCATTTCCATGCAGTTTTTTGAGCGCGAATGAGCACGTGGCGTGGATCTTCAAATTGTTCTTGCGAGCGTGTTCGACCGCCGCGGCGAGCAGTTTATCGCCGATCTTTTGCCCGCGAAGGCTCTCGTCAACCTCGGTGTGGTCGATCGTAAATGCCGTATCGCCTTCGGTTTTGTATGCCATTTCGGCGATTCGCTTTCCATCACCGCGAACGATAAAAGCACCGCGGCCGCCTTTTTCAATGTGTTCGATATCCATAGGGTCAAGCGTAAGTTCAATGCCCTGCAGAAAGCAAATCTTGTGCGCGAGTGCCGCTTTGAACTATGCTCTATCTATTATGAGACCGAGAAACTTTGCGTTCGCTCTCGCCGTGTTTGCGAGTTGTACATTGTGCGTTTTTTCTCAGGGAACCGTCGTTGTTAACGACCCGACCAAAGAAGATGCCGAGGTGAAGCTTTCCGCCACGCAGCAGGCACTTTTCGACTCGGCAATGCCGGCGGTGAAGAAGGCGATCATGACGGACACGTGCAACGCGGATTCGATCGACGTCGCGGGAGTCGCGAATGGAGCTTTCTCGAAAGCCGGAGCGAAGCAAACGCTCATTTTTTATCAGTTTTGCCAGACCGGGAACGGTTTCGGCTGGGTCGGCCTCGTTTTGATCGAGGACGGAAAGGTCGTTGGCAGCTACGTTTCCGACAGCAGTTGGACGGTCGGGATCGGAGCCGTTCCGGATATAAATCAGAACGGGCTCGACGAATTCACGCTCGAATATTCCGGCGGAATGCATCAAGGACAAGGCGGCGTTGGCGTCGATCTGATGGAATTTGCGGGCGGAATTCCAAAAGGTATCGGCTGGTATAAAGCCGAAGAGTTTGCGGATACGGAAGCGGTTTCGGTCTGGAAGCTGACGGCAAAACCGGGCCCAGTGCCGGTTTTCTACAAGCAAAAATACTTCTCTGGTGAGAACAGCAAATATCGCAAGGTTGGTGCAAACGCTATCACAAAACTCACCAAGGTCAGCGGCAAATTTACGGTGGTAAAATGAAGAAAATACACGACATAACCGTCGCCATCAGCGCCGAAACGCCGATCTACAAAGGCGATCCTGGTGTTGAGATCAATTCGTTCAAGGCGATCGCTGCTGGTTCGTCGGCCAACGTTTCGCAGATCTCGCTGGGTGTTCACACGGCGACGCACGTTGATGCACCGAACCATTTTATCGACGGTGCAAAACGAGTTCACGAACTCGACACCAACAAACTCGTGGGCCCGTGCCGCGTGGTTGAAGTTTCGCAAGACGTGATCGCGATCGAGCCGAAACACGTTGGTGATCTCGACGGTGTGAGCCGCGTGTTGTTCAAAACACAAAACTCGTCATTCTGGGCGACGCCCGAGTTTGGATTTCGAACCGACTTTTCCTATCTGACACCAGCGACGGCGAAATTGCTGGTTGATAATGGCATCGTTCTCGTCGGCATAGATTATCTGTCAATAGAAAAAAGCGGCTCGCCGGGACATCCGGTGCATATTACTTTGCTGGAAAAAGAGGTTGTTATTTTGGAAGGCGTCGACCTTCGCGAGGTTCCGGCGGGTGATTACGAGCTTATCTGCTCGCCTTTGAAATACGACGGAGCGACCGGGGATGGTTCACCGGCGAGAACGTTTCTGCGTGAGATCTGAATTATGAAATTAGTTGTAATTTTAAGCTTTGTTGCTCTATTTTTTACGGTTCCGGGTCTTGCTCAGGAAAAACATGAGCCGATGAAACCGGTTTCGATCACCGAGCTTTCCGTCGAGGTCGAAGGCGGCAAGTCTTTGAAAATGAAGGCCGCAGACCTAGCAAAACTCACACGCAAAGAGGTCAAAGCCAAAGATCATGACGGCGTCGAGGCGACGTATTCTGGGTACGAACTTCGTGAGATCCTCGCAGGTGCAGGAGCGAAGCTCGGCAAGGATCTTAAGGGCTCGATGATCGCTCAATATCTTGTGGTTGAAGCCGCAGATGGTTATCACGCGGTCTATTCTTTAACGGATCTCGATCCCGATTTTACCGATAAGATCGTCATTCTTGCAGACAAACGCGATGGCAAAGATCTCGAAAAGATCGGTCCGTGGCAAGTGATTGCGACCGGCGAAAAGAAGCATGCCCGCTGGGTGCGTCAGGTCACAGCCCTGAAAGTAAAGCTCGCGAAGTAAACCTGTGAATATCGTCAACGATCCACTCTACCGCGAAAAGGTTTACGCCGTAGTGCGGCAAATACCGCCCGCGATGGTCATGACCTACGGACAGCTCGCGATCATCCTAGGCGAAGGCTACACAGCCCGAACTGTCGGCTACGTTATGCATGGAGCCGGCGAAACCGTCCCCTGGCACCGAGTAATCAATTCCCAAGGCAAATGCTCGACCGGACGGCTCACCATTCCGATGAATCTCCAGCAGGAAATGCTCGAAGCCGAGGGTATAGTTTTCAGTGCAGCCGGAAAGTGCGATCTGGGCAAGTTTCAGTGGTTTCCTGAGGGATTTGGGAATGAGGATGACGATCAGATCAGTTTATTCAGTCAATAGAATTTTTAACCACATAGGACGATAGAACACATAGTCAGATTTAAGACCTATGTGACCTATGTGGTTATATTCTTGCTAACGACCCCACTTCAACTTATCTCTCAAAACATCAAAGTAATTACGATTTGCAGGTTGGACCAGGTTGAAGGTGGTTTCGCTTTTGCGGATCACGATGCGGTCTTTGGCTCGCATTGGGTAGCCGGTTTGACCGTCGAGGCTGAGGACGACGCCTTCGTTTTCGTGGTGGAGCGTTAGTTCGATGGCGGCGCTGTCGGGGACGACGATCGGGCGATTGGTGAGCGTGAACGGGCAGATCGGTGTGAGGACGACGGCGTTCATCGACGGGTAAACGATCGGGCCGCCGGCTGAGAGGTTGTAGGCGGTCGAGCCGGTTGGTGTGGCGACGATCAGGCCGTCGGCGCGGAAGGTGGTGACGAAAAGACCGTTGAGTTTTACGTCGATCTCGATGATGCGGGCGAGCGCGGCTTTGTTTACGACGACGTCGTTTAGAATTCGTCCGGTAGCGAGTCGTTCTTCGCCCCGCCAATGTTCGGCCTCGAGCATCACGCGGCGGTCGATCTCGTAGTTTCCCGCGATTATCGCTTCGACGGCGGGAAACATCTCTTCGATTCGAAAATCCGTGAGATAGCCGAGACTGCCGTAGTTGATACCAAGAACCAGTGTGTCCGGGTCGCGAACCAGGCGTGCGGTCGAAATCATTGTGCCGTCGCCGCCGAGGACGACGATGAGGTCGGCCGTCATCTTCGGGGCTCGCCCGCCCGAGATGTCACCAGCGGAAACCAGTTCGCCGCATTCAGCGAGATCGTGCTTCCGCAGCCATGCCGATAGCTCCGCGGCGGTAGCCTTGGCTTCTGCATGGCCGGGCTTTACGACGATGCCGACCGACTCGATCTTTTTACTTAACATAAAGCGGCTCAGAACGCTTTTATAATCAGTGAATTGAAACTAAACCGCAAGTAAATCGCATCTTGTTTTGCGAACAACAACCGGCGCGAAGCGTTTTCTCGCAAAAAAGCCTTCTATTTTGGTCGGCGCGACTTGCGCAAAGCCCTTATTTAATTGGCTTTCGGGCGCGTTTTTGCTAAGATTGGGGATTGTCTCAATTCGACCAACGGTCAGTATTTCAGAAGGTATAGGTGTTTTTCGATGCTAAAGTTCTTTACCCGTCTTGAAAAGACGAGAAATTTTGTTCTCTTTGTGTTTGCCATCCTGATGGTGGGCAGCCTTGTGTTTTTCTATACGCCGGCCCGTAACAATGCGGTTTCGGCAAATCTCGCGCAGAGCGACGAGACGGTGGCGTCGGTTTCCGGCCAGAAGATCTCGGTCGGCGAGCTTGTTCGTCAGAAGGAAAACTATGCACAGTTTGCTCGCGGCCAGTCATTTCCCAGCAAAATGGTGCTTGACGGCCTGATCAGCAGCCGCATCACGCGGCTCGAAGCCGAACGCTTGGGCCTGACAGCGAGTGACGCCGAGGTTGCTGCGAGACTGCGTGAACAGAACAAATCGACCGACGGTACGCCGTTCGATCAGGCACAGTACGAGCAGAATGTTAAGGAGCAGTTTGGCAGCGTTTCGACCTATGAACAGAGCGTTCGCGATGATATCAGCGCACAGAAACTGAACGCTTTCCTGACCTCAGGTGTGAGCGTCTCGGAAGAAGAGGTTCTCAACGATTTTCAGCGAAAGAACTCCAAATTTGACGTTAATTACGTCGCGGTCAACAGCACGGAACTCGCAAAAACGATCAATCCGACCGACGCCGAGCTGAAAGAGTACTTTGAAAAGAACAAGCAGAGCTATTACATCAGCGTTCCGCAGAAGAAGATCAAATACGTCTTTGTAAACACCGCGAAACTCGGCGAAAAGATGCAGATCTCTGATGCCGACCTCAAAACCGAATACGACGCTCTGCCGGCAGACAAAAAGCTTGCAGGTGTGAATGGTCAGGAGATCGTGCTCCGTGTCGCCAAGCCGGAACTCGACGGCCAGGTTTCAGCTAAAGCATCTGAACTCGTCCAGCAGGCCAAGAAAGATGGACCGGTCGTGACCGAGGAAGCCTTTGCAACGCTTGCAAAAGGACATTCGGAAAATCCTGCTACGGCTCAGAATGGCGGAAAACTCGCTGGCCCCGTTCGTGAAAACCCGAACAAGGCCGACGATCCTTATCAGCGTTTGCTCAAAATGAAGCCGGGCGAAATTACCGAACCGATCAGCTATCAGGGACGCTACTTCATTCTCCGTCGCGGTGAAGATGTGCCGAAATCTTACGATCAGGCGAAGAAAGAGATCGAGGTCAGCCTGCGTAATCGCAAAGCTTACGCTGTCGCAGCCGAACTCGCACAAAAGATCGTAACTTCGCTAAAAGAAACCAAAGATCCGGTGAAAACGGCACAGACATTTGCTGCAGAAGCAAATATGTCGGCTGCTGATATGGTCAAAGAAACGGCTTTTGTGAAGCCTGGCGATGACGTTCCAAACATCGGCATTTCGCCGCAGTTCGAGGAAGGCATCGGGCCGCTTGCGAACGTTGGCGATGTCGGCGAAAAAACGCCGATCCAGAACGGTTTCGCGATCCCTATGCTCACCGATAAGAAAGATCCGCGTGACGCTGATTTCGAAGAGGTAAAGGCTCAGATCGTTGATGTTGTTAAACTCGAAAAAGCTCGTGCCCAGGTCGAGGAGATCGCCAAGCAGATCGCTGCCGGTGCGACATCCGCAAGCACGCTCGGAGCGGCTGCAACGGCGAAAGGCATGACGGCGAAAGATCAAAAGAACCTGATCCTCGGTTCTCCGCTCGGCGAAGGTCCAACGGCCGGAACGAGCGAGGCTCTCGAGGATGCACTTTTCGCAATGAAGGTCGGAGATGTCAGCAAAACACCGATCAAGGTCGGTGACAACTGGTATGTCGTGGGCGTGACCAAGCGTGAAGATGCCAACACCGCCGATTTTGCCAAACAGCGGAGCAGCCTGCTCGAGACCATGCTTGGTAAGAAACGTCAGGCAGTTTTTACTGATTACCTTGCCGCAGCCAAGCAGAAAATGGAATCAGGCGGTTATATCAAGATCTACAAGGATGCTCTTGATAAGATCGACGCTCCGGTCGCGGGCCTCACTCCGACAGACGCGAACTAAGCTTTTGTTGGAAGGATAAAAAAAACGGCTGTCAGAAATGGCAGCCGTTTTTCTTTTGATCTAAATGGTCGTGAATGTCGAATTACCACCAGCCGAGCAGTTTCCACCAACCGAGTCCGATCGTTGACCATATCGCGATATTCAGGATCGAAGCAATAAGACCGACTGTCCACCAGCGACGCTGCGAAACGTAGCCCAGGCCAAAATATACCGGTGCGGGCGTCGTTCCATAGTGTGTCAGCCCCGCGCTTAGATTGGCAAAATACGCAAGCATCAGGACCGTCAATCCGGTCGGAGCACCGAGGGCGATCGTGACGAGTAGAAACGGCACCAGCATTGCCATTACGTGAGCCGTGATCGAGGCAAATGCGTAATGAGCGTAAAAAAACACCAGAGCGAGAATCGCCAAGGCGATCGGCCAGCTCAATCCACCAGTTGCTGACGCAACGCCGCTCGCAAAGATCGACGGGATCGCTGTTTTGCCGAGTTCACCAGCCATCATTACCAGCCCGCCGTACCAGATGAAAACATCCCATGCACTCGACTCTTCGAATAGGTCCCGCCACTCCAGTACGCCCGTTATGAGCAATGCGGAAATACCTGTCAACGCGATCACGGTAGAGTCGATACCGTGCAGAAGAGCGGTAAGCCAAAGACTGACGACGCCGATAAAAACAGCAAGTAAGATCTTCTCAGCGCGTGTGACCGGACCGAGTTTTACCAGCTCATCGTTTGCAAACGACACTGCGTTCGGCGTCTCCTTTACGTCCGGCGGGAAAAAACGATAGATCATCAGCGGAACGACCGTTAGCGAAATCAAAGATGGAACGATCGCCGCCACGAGCCATGCCGAATAACTCATATCGACGGAGGTGTTTTTGGCTACCAGATCGCGGATGATGACGTTCGATGCTTGTCCGGTGAGAAATGTAGCACATAGGATGACCTCGCATTGATAGAGCATTGTCATCAGAAATGTACCGAGCTTTTCGGCAGTTCCGTCATCGGGGCGTGAATCGTAGGTTTCCGTGACGCTTCGGGCGATGGGCAATATGATCCCGCCCGAGCGGGCTCCGGTCGAGGGTATGAATGAAGCAAGGATAAAGTCGGTGAAAACAAGGGCGTAGCCCAGCCCTAAGGTTTTGCGGCCGATCAGACGAATGAAAAGCAAGCCGATGCGGTGGCCTAGTCCGGTCTTGATCATTGCCCGCGAAATAAAAAATGCAGCGAGTACAAGCCAGACGTACTTATCGGCAAATCCAGCGAGAGCCCGCTCGATCGGCAAAACCCGCGTTAGCGGCAAGAGTAATTACCCCGAGCAGAACCATGGCACTGCCGGTTAGGGGCTGAACGATCGACCCGACGATGGTCGCAATAAAGATCGCGAACAGCATCCACGCATCGCGCGAGACGCCTTCTGGTGGAGGAACTATCGCGAGGACTAGTCCGCAGCCAATGACGAGAATCCATTTAGATAAGGAGCTCTTCATAAAAACTCGTCAAAAAAACCGCAGAGATCAAAGAAACGGTCTTTCCTCGATCTCTGCGGTAATAGCGATCCGATCGCAGTACTACTTAGCTGCGTGAAGTTCCGCGTAGTGGATAAAGAACCAGTAGGTGATTCCGATCCAGACCAAGAGGTTCAATACCGTAACCACGAGGCCGATATTTCGGGTCTGCATGCTGCGAGCCGCATTTCTGTCGCCCTTTCCATACATAAGGACGATCACCAGTACGCCGGTCACGCCCCAGGCGAACAGACGAACTGCCATCTCGATCCAAACCAGATGCGAAACCTGCCAGACGGTGAGAGCCATTGCAAGTACGATCGCGATTGCAGCAGCGATCGGTGGTTTGTAATTCGATTCGGTCTCGTCGCCCTCGCGGTTCTCGTCGATCCCGATCTTACTGTGCGTATAGCTGTAGGCGAAGTAAATGACCAGGCCGATAGACATCCAGACGATCAGACGGATCCACGTATCGAGCGGCAGACTGTTCATCAGATAGGCCGCGGATAGTACAGTACCGATCGGGATGAATGGCGAGAACGGAACTTTGAACGGGCGGTTCAAAGCCGGGTTCGACGATCGCAGGATGATGATACCGACACCGACGATGACGAACGCGAACAGAGTTCCGATACTAACCAGCTCACCCAGCAAACTGATAGGAACGAAGCCTGCGAGGATCGCGACGATCACGCCCGTGATTGCGGTCGTAATATGCGGTGTCTGGAATTTCGGGTGGATCTTCGCAGCCCATGCAGGAAGCAAACCGTCACGTGACATCGAGTAGAAAACACGCGGCTGGCCCATTGTCATAACGACCATCGTCGAGCTTAGACCAAGCACGGCACCGACCTTGATGATCGTTGGGAAGACCGTAAGGATGGTTCCCATCGTTGTACCCGAGGCCTTCTGAAGAGCAGCGTCGATCGCGACGGCGATCGGTGCAGCTGCGTTCGTCAGCATCTTGTAATCTACAAGGCCGACCATGATGCCGGCGACCAGTATGTAGAGAACGGTACAGATCGCGAGCGAACCGAGAATGCCGATCGGCATGTCACGCTGTGGGTTTTTTGCTTCCTGTGCGGCTGTCGAAACAGCGTCGAAACCGATATACGCAAAGAAGATAACGGCCGCACCGGTTACAACGCCGCTAAATCCAAACGGCATGAACTGGGCGCAACCCGGAGCTCCGACCGTACAGCCAATACCGATGTTTGCCGTGTTCACATAGCCGATACCGGCGATGATGAATAGCACGACGACGACTATCTTGACGATAACGATGATCGAGTTAAAGCTCGCCGATTCCTTGATGCCGCGGATGAGCAACAAGGTTACCGCTACTGCGATCAATGCCGCCGGAAGGTTAAACACACCGGTGCCAACAACCGTTCCCGCAGAATCTTTTAGGACGGTTCCGGGCGGGGCGCTCAGAGCGAGAGGGAAATTGATCCCGAGCGTGTCACGGAAAAGGCTGACGACATAGCCTGACCAGCCGACGGCAACAGTAGCCGCGCCAAAGGCGTATTCGAGAATGAGGTCCCAGCCGATGATCCAGGCGACAAATTCGCCAAGCGTTCCGTAACCGTATGCGTATGCGGAACCGGAAATAGGCACGCTGGCCGCAAATTCCGAATAACAGAGAGCTGCAAATGCGCTCACGATACCCGCAAGGACCATCGAGATGATCACCGCCGGGCCGGCGTGTTTACCAGCAGCTTGTCCGGTAAGGACGAAAATTCCGGTACCGATAATGGCACCGATGCCGAGCATCGTCAGGTCGAGAGCACTAAGTGTCTTTTTAAGAGCGTGCTCGCCGGTCTCCGATGCTTCGGCTATGATCTTTGAAATTGGTTTTGTCGCAAATAGTGACATTGAAACCTCCTAAGGGTTGATTTATCTATGACTCATGGGCGGTTTCGCCCTTTGCAGCCATCGCTTTCCAAATAAAGTAAACCGGCACGCCGGTAAGAACAATTACGAGTCCTGGCCAGGTTGCCGTCGTCTGATAGACGAACAGAACGACCAGAATGATCGAGGCTCCGAGAATGTATAGAGCCGGGATTATCGGATATCCAAATGCTTTATACGGGCGCTCGGCATCAGGTTGTTTCACGCGGAGCACGAAAACTGCTGCGATCGCGAGAATGTAAAATATCAGAGCCGAAGAAATGACGTATGTGAGCAAGTCGCCGTAGAGATTGCCGTATGCGAGCGTTCCGTCCGGGTTTTCCTTGACGGTTTTCGGGAAAACATAAAAGACGGACCAGATCCCTTGAATGACGATCGCCCACGCCGGAACGTGAAATTTGTTGAGCTGCCCGGCGGCTTTGAAGAACAAACCGTCCTTCGCCATCGTGTAATAAGCCCGCGGTCCCGAGATGATCAGGCCATTGTTACAGCCGAAAGTCGAGATCATGATCGCGATCGCCATCAGCGTAGCGCCGAAACCCGGGAAAATGACCTCAGCCGTTGCCGAACCGACTCGATCGCTCGCCACTTTCTGAATGTCTTCGAAACGAAGCGTAACGAGATAAGCGATATTTGCGAGCAGATAAAGGGCGATAACGCCGCCCGTTCCGAGCAGGAGAGAAAGCGGCAGATTTCGTTTCGGATCTTTTACCTCACCTGCAGTAAACGTGACGTTATGCCACGCATCGGCCGAAAATAAGGAATTCGTCTGAGCAACACAAATACCGACGAAAAGCCCGAGAGTAGCGACGGCCGTCAAACCATGGCCGACGTCCTGCGTGGTGCCGCGAACAGTCCACAGATCGCCGAAATTTGCCGAGGCGATATCTCCGTGCGAGATCAATCCGACCGCGATGCCGAGAACGATGAGGGCGAAAAGCGAACCCGTTTTCGCAAAAGTAAATACGTTCTGAACTAGCTTTCCGAGTTTCAATCCCCGTGTGTTCATGAACGTCAAAAAGACGATCATCACAACGCCGACGAGTTGGGCCGTGGACACCGAAAACGCATAGCTCGACGAACCGATGCGTACCGGAGCCAACAGGTAATTAGATTCCGCAACGGAGGGAACAAGAATGCCAAGGAACCGTGCAAAAGCGATCGACACAGCAGCGATGGTTGCTGTTTGAATAACCAGAAAGTGTGTCCAGCCGTAAAGAAATCCCCAAAGCGGGCCGTACGCTTCTTTTAGATAGACGTACATTCCGCCGGCACGCGGCATCATCGCCGCTAGTTCGCCATAGGAAAGAGCCGCACCGACCGTCAAAAATCCAGTGACGAGCCACACGACCAGCAGCCAGCCCGGCGATCCGACCTGGCGGGCGATGTCAGCCGAAACGATAAAAATGCCCGAGCCGATCATCGATCCGGCGACGATCATCGTCGAATCAAGCAGCCCGAGCCCGCGAATAAATCCTTCTCGTGTTTCCTGTTCAGCGGCTGGTTCTGATGCCATATTTATGCCGAAATCCTCGCGATCGAAACGCTATCGCAAAAGACACCCGTTTCACACATCCGATTTTTTGACGTTTACGTATCTTGTGTCGCATTCGTTTGGACGACGCGACTAAATTTACTCAGTTGGAGAGTTTCGTAGGGATATTATACGTGTATTACAAAAACTGTCGAGTGAATTTTTGTGGTTTTTTATGAATTGACCGTTGCGGAAACAATAATTTGCGGATGCTAGGTAGCTCATTTGAGCCGCTTTTTCCAGTTTCATCGCACTTAGTATTGAGGCACATCAATCTAGTCAGAGTCTTACGAGGACCCAATGGAAAAACGGATCAAACATAACTTACTACATCTCTTTTGCATCGCGATCGTAGCCATATGCATTGCTATTGCGTCGAGCTCACTCACTTTTGCGCAGTCTCAAACGTACTCCGTCGGCGAAAAGATCGAGGTGCTATGGAGCGGAACTTGGTATGCCTCCGAGGTGCTAGAGGTAAAAGGCGGGCAGTACAAAATTCATTACTCCGACTGGGCGAGTACGTTTGACGAATGGGTGAAACCCGACCGCATACGCCGCGTTGCGAAGTTCGCGGGCGAGGTGAAGGCTAAATGGGGATCGCGGGACGCGTGGAGGAGCGAGTACAACGTCGGCGACAAGGTAGAGTTCAGCGTCTCGGGTAAAATGGCCGACTTTCAAACCTGCACGGTGGCCGAGAACAAACCCGATGACATGATGCGCGTCAAATGCAACGCTTTTAAGGATTGGGTCGCCGGCCTCTATATCGTTTTTTCCGAAGGAACGCTTCGCCGTGAAAAGCCGACTGCAACCGACGATGACACACCCGCGGTTAAAGAGCCGAAGAAAACCGGCAAGACCTCTTCCAGCCTCAAGATCGGCGAATACGCCTGTACCGGCTCGGGCGGACGTATGATGATCGGCCTCGGTTTCAAGGTCACCTCAGCGAGCCGCTACACCGACCTCGACGGAAAACGAAGCGGCACGTTCTCTATCGCCGGCGGCAAGATAACATTCCGCGGCGGCCATCTCGAGGGCGTCACCGGCCGCGACCTAAAGGACAACTGGTTCGTTGTAGGAGCACAGGCGAGCTGCGGCCCTTATAGATAGATCTGAAAGGAGATCGGAGAAAATAAAATGACACTTCAAAGTATACGACATTGTAAATTATCGCTGCTGACCGTGATCGCGATCATTCTCGGTACCATTGCGGTCAATGCGCAAGAGAAAAATTCGATCAGCGTAAACTACGGCTCGCGCGATCCGCGAACTTGCGATGACAAAAAAGCTCCGGCTTCGGGAGCCATAACAGCGGCTCTCGCTCTAAAATATCTCAATTGCCAAATGGAATCCGTTTCGGGTGGAAGCTTGTATCTGGTCGAAAACGTCAAAGTCCAGGTCGGCGGCGGACTTTCGTACGCATCGATCAGAGGAAGCAGGATCCTATCTGAGATCGACGTGAAACATCTGGTTTACCCGCTGCGCGGCAGTTTGGTGCGCTATCAGTGCCAGAACCGCTTGACTGCGGCTCGCGTTGCCGACGCAAACTGCAACACCTACAACGAGCCGCAGGCGACAGGCTATTGTTATAAGACAACCTTTGGCGACTGGAGTTGTTATATGAGTGACATGGCTGCCAGCAACCCGGAAAACGTTCATCATGACGTCCCGCCGCCAAAGGGCGAAAGCAAAACTGCAGGCGTAAAAAACCAGCCGGACAATGCGAAAGCGACGACACAAAAAGCCGGTACGAAAACCGCTCGTGATACGGTCGAGAGAGACGAAACCGGTTTTGTTAAACCGGATCTCTCCGAAATGGAGCAGTATTTTGAGGTCGTTAAATACGAATACAATCCGCTCGACGGCAGAGTAATTTTTGTTGTCAAAGCCAAGAAGCAAACAAATATTTTTAAGTGGTATATGAGCGCTTACGATGCCGACGGAGTAAAGTTCAGCGAGACGTCTTTTAACGGAAACGTTGTAACGCCCGAGATCGGTGAACCGATACGGATATATAGTTTTGCCCCGAACGAAAAGGATATCAAGCGAGCTGCAAAGATAGGGATTACCAGAAAACTGGAATAGCTTCGTGTATGATTGATTCACATGAGCGATCGATCGAGGCAGCAGTTAGGTGACATTTCGTCGGAAGATTTCAGAAAATACGGCTATAAGGTCGTCGATTGGCTGGCGAATTATTTCGACGAGATGGAAAACCTGCCCGTCCTGTCGCAGGTCGAGCCTGACTGGTTGAAGAATAATCTACCGAAGTCGCCGCCGGAGAACGGCGAGGACTTTAGCGACGTTTTGGCTGACATGGACAGGCTGATCCTGCCGGCGGTCACGCATTGGAATCATCCAAATTTTCACGGGCTCTTTGCGACCTCGACCTCGGCGGTTGGCGTTTTTGGCGAGATGTTCACGGCAGCTTTCGATATGAAGGCAATGCTGTGGCGGACCTCGCCGGCGTCGACCGAGCTCGAAGATGTCGTGCTCGACTGGCTGCGGCAGATGATGGATCTCCCCGAGCATTTCGAGGGCATCATCTACGACACGGCTTCGGTTTCGACAATGCATGCCGATCGCGGCGGCCCGTGAAAAGGTCGGGCTGAGCATTCGAGCCGACGGAATGAGCGGACGGGACGACCTCCCGCTGCTGCGTGTTTACTGCTCGGAACATGTTCATTCCTCAATAGATAAAGGCGTTATCACGCTCGGCCTTGGGCTTAGATCTCTGCGAAAGATCAAGTGTAACGACCGCTTCGAGATGATCCCGGAAAAACTCGCCGAGGCCATTGAGGAAGATATCGCCGCAGGCTATAAGCCGATCTGCGTCATTCCGACGATCGGCACTACCTCGACATCGAGCGTCGATCCGGTCGATCGGATCGCCGACATTTGCGAAAAATACGACATCTGGCTCCACGTTGATACGGCATATGCGGGCTCAACGGCGATAGTGCCGGAGTTTCGTGAGTATTTTAAGGGTTGGGACCGTGCCGATTCGATCGTGGTCAATCCGCACAAATGGCTATTCACGCCGTTCGATCTCTCGGTCTTGTACTGCAAGGACCTGAGCGTTCTAAAAGATGCGTTTTCGCTCGTCGCTGAATACCTGAAAACGAGCGACGAGCAAACCGTCAAAAACGGAATGGACTACGGCGTGCAGCTCGGAAGGCGTTTCCGTGCGCTGAAATTCTGGTTCGTCATCCGCTATTTCGGCCGCGAAGGCATGATTGCAAGGCTCCGCGAACACTGCCGTCTTGCCCGATTGTTTGCATCGTGGGTAGAAGAGTCTAAGGATTTCGAACTGATGGCTCCTGTACCTTTCGCTCTCGTCTGTTTCAGAATGAGTCCTGCAAGTGTTTCCGAGGATGGTCTCAATGATCTGAACGAACGGATCATGAACGAGATCAACACCTCAGGCGAGGCCTACCTATCGCATACAAAGCTAAATGGGAAATTCACACTCAGGCTTTCGGTGGGCAGTATTCGCGTGGAAGAAAGGCATATCGAAAAGGTCTGGTCGATGCTTAATACAGTCCTTTGCAGACATTCTTCATGACCGACCGCGAAGCGTACGACGAACTTTGCTGCTACACGCTTTCAAAAGGCGATGTGGAATTCATCCATCAGCACGTCGTCGATGCATTTGCGGCTCAGACCGCGACGGCGGACGATAAGCCGATCAAGCTCACATTTGCGTTGATCGGACTCTATTTGCATTTGGAGCACGGCTTTTCCGGACGAGAAGTTCAGCTCGCTCATATGAAACTCGCTCGTAGTAAGCGCGAATGGCCGCGGTTCGAGCTTCCGGAAGGTCGCGGAGAGATGACAGCGAGAGATGTACTCCAACGATCAGACAAGCAACCGGCGATCTTAGACTGGTGTCGATGCGTTTGGAGCAAATATGTCGATCAGCAACTGATCGTTAAGGAGATTCTGCGCCAAAGCGAGATCGTCGAACGATGATCAATCGTTGCTGCTGGTTCCAATTTCTTCCCAGATCCGATGTCCGTGAGTCTCTTTTAGCAGGATCGATCCGACTACGAAGGTGATCCCGGCGATAACCATCGGATAGTACAACCCGGCGAAAATATTTCCGGTCTGAGCGATGAGCGATACCCCAATGAGAGGCAGCAACCCGCCAAAGACACCGTTTCCGATGTGATATGGCAGCGAAAGCGCTGTGTATCGGATCTTCGCTGGAAACGCCTCGACGAGATACGCTGCGATCGGGCCGTAGACCATCGTTACCCAAAAAACCTGGATGAAGATAAGGAAGATCAGCTTCCAGGCGGACGAGTTTGAAAGCAGATTGCCGAGCGAGGTGTACGGCAGGACCTTTTCAGCGGTGACGAGCGTTCCGTCCGGTGCGGTCGTTTGGGGTGTGAGTTTTGTCGCTCCGGTGACCGGATCTTTTTGCGACGTTGCTGTCACAACATTCGAACCAGCGGCCGACTGCATTCCTGTGTAGATCGGAATGTAGGTGATCATCGCAAGCAGGCAGCCGCCCAGGATGATCCATTTGCGCCCGATCCGGTCGCTCAATGCTCCGAAAAAGACGAAGAATGGAAGTGCAAACAGCAGTGCGATCGCGACGATGTACTGCGCCGATGTGTTGTTTACATTCAGGATCGTCTGCAGATAAAAGAGGGCAAAAAACTGGCCCGCGTACCAGACGACGCCTTGTCCCGCGGTTGCTCCGAAGAGCGAGATCAGAACTGTCTTAAGATTTTTCCATTTTGTAAATGCCTCGATCAGCGGGTTTGCCGAGGTCATTCCGCTTGATTTTACTTGCTGGAATATCGGCGATTCTTCCATTCTGAGGCGAATGTAGAGCGAAACGACGACGAGAAGGATCGAGACGAGGAACGGGATTCGCCAGCCGGGAAAACCTTCGGTCTTACCGGCGAACTGATCGGCCGACATCGTGTTCTGTACGATCAGGATGACCGCGAGCGACATGAAAAGCCCCAACGTTGCCGTGATCTGGATAAACGAAGTGTAGAAACCGCGTTTATTGTCCGGCACGTGTTCGGCGACATAAACCGCAGCACCGCCGTATTCGCCGCCGAGGGCGAGGCCTTGCATAACGCGAAGCAGCAGCAGAATTATCGGTGCCGCCCAGCCGATCGTCGCAAATGTCGGCAGAAATCCAAGCACAGCGGTCGCACCGCCCATGATCAGCAATGTCACGAGGAAGGCATATTTCCGACCAACGACATCGCCGATACGGCCAAAAAACAGGGCTCCGAACGGCCGGACAAGAAAACCGACAGCGAAGGTCGCGAGATACATTATGTACGCGAACGTATCATTACCCGGTGGGTAAAACAGCGGCGAGATGGTCGTCGTCAGGCTGCCGAAAATGTAAAAATCGTACCATTCGATGACGGTCCCGAGCGACGACGCCCCAATTACCTGCCAGATTTTACCTTTCGAGACTTGATCGTTATACATCGCTCCCAGATCGCCTCTGGTTTCAGCCATAGAAATTCCCTTCCTTTCTTGAGTTAACCGGTTTTTGAGTATTAAACCAGTTTTGAGCAAAAACTGAAAACTCGCAACTCTAAACTCGATGCTGTCAATTTATTCACAGTTACCAGTTTTCAGTATCGAGTTTCGAGTCTGGTACCCTGAGACGTGTGATCTATCAAAAGCAAACAGTTATCAACTCCTCCCCAGAGCGGGTTTTTGGATTTCATGAGTTACCGGATGCGTTTGAGCGGTTGGTGCCGCCATTTGAGGATGCTCGAGTCGTTCAACTTGCAAATATCGCCGAGATCGGTTCCCGCGCGATCATCGAGACAAAGATTTTCGGACTGATTCCAGTTCAATGGGTCGCCGAACATACAGCATACGATCCGCCGCGGTATTTTGAGGATGTACAGATCTCGGGCCCGTTCAAAAGCTGGAAACACGGCCATTTTATCGAGCCGCACCTGGACGGGACTGTGCTCAGAGATGTTATCGAATTTGAACCGCCGATGTCGTTTTTAGGCGTGCTGGCCGCACCGATATTTATTCTCCCGAAGATCGGGAAGATGTTCGAATATCGTCACAGGGTGACGAAAGAATGGTGTGAAAATGCAAAAACCCGCGCGTAAGCAAGGGCGGATCACTTAAGTCAGATGTTTCGCTCTTGCTTACGCACAGGCTTGCTCCAAGAGCCGGGCTTCTGCACGGGATCTAGATCGGGAGGCTTTCTTTCAGCTGATCCAACGTCTTTCCAAACAAAAAATCTGTTATCCCGATCTTCTCGTGCGAGCGATCATAGCCGACGAGTTCGACATAAGCTTGTCCTTTGACCGGCGTTCCGGCTTTTTTACCGTTTACAGAACAGGCTCCTTCCCAATAAACGATCATTGTAGAACCGCGGGTATCGAGTTCCTGGTCCTTTATGAACGGCGTGATGTCGATCTCAAGTCCTAGCCGAGCGACCTTGACGATCCAGCCACTCGGATATTCGGCACCAGTCCTAGGACTTTTCCATGTATCGGTTGCCTCGATCTCAAAATCCGAGCGTTTTAGATATTCGCAGGTTCCGTCGGGCATGACATAAGTTCCGGTCGAATCACCCTTGACGTGGCCCTCGGCATCATCGAATTGGTAGATCATCAACTCAGTATCGTCGTCGAACTGGATGCTGAACCAATCCCATTCGCCCTGTTCCCAAATACCGTATTCGCGGTCCATCCACGCCGTTCCTTTGAAGCGGTCGAGATCGCCGTTTCGCGTCACCTGACCATCTACCTTCATTCTGGTGTAGGAAAAGTGATTCGAGGCACCTGATTTTTTAAGGGTGATGCCGCTGCCGTTTTCACCGTTGAGGACGATCGGTTTCTGAGATTCGAGAACGGCGTCAAAAACGGTTCCGTCGCTGAGCGTCGCGTGAAGGACGTGTTTTCCGGCAATCTCACGTAAAGACCATTCGCCCAGACGCACGTCGCATGCCGTTTCGCTCATCGAGACCGGCGTATCGAACGGTTTGTTGAAACTGCGAATATGGTCGTACTTAAATACCCCAGCCGTCACGTCAGAGATCGCAAAATGAGCGAAATACATCGGATTCGCGAGCGCTGTCATCGGGACGATACCGATCTTATCGAGATCAGTGCGGCGTTTGAAAAAGACGAGCTCAAATCCGAATTCGCGGCTCGTTTCGGTCGTGCAGTGGCCGGTGTAATACCACCATTCCGTCTGCACGTCGGCTTGAGCATAAAGTGCTTGCGGCAACATAACCGTTCCGTCTGACGGTGCATCACGCAGCTTCCCGCCGCCGTTCCCAAGCAGATCCGCAATGCCATCGAGGGCGGTCGTGGCAAAATATTCGAGTGGTTCGATGAAGCTTTTGTACATAACAATATATTCGCTCAAAAACGCCGATCGGATCCAAAATTTGATCGATTTCTAATTGGATGGAAAGGATTCATATCAAGTCCATCCTATTAAATTTCCTGTTATCCGTGCGAAAATATCAAAATGCTCATACATATAGTTTGTTGGAAATACAGGCCTGACGTTGACGAAGCTGCTCGCGACGAACATCGTTCGCGGCTTGCCGCCCTGAAAACACTGATCCCGAATATCGAACGCCTCGATGTGGGGAAGGACGTTCTGCATCTTGAGAGATCATTCGACACAGGACTGATCGCTGATTTTGCGGACCGAGCGGCACTTGAATTGTACAATGATCATCCGGAGCATCAGACAGTCGTCGCGATCGGACGCGCGATTGCGGAAAAGGTCGTGTCGGTCGATTTTATGCGACCTGAATAGGGCTTCTTGCGTCCTGATACAGGAAAAGCAAACGATTTCACCGCGCCGAACATCATAAGGAAGCTATATTTATCCGAATATTTTGCGGGTTATTTGAATGATGACAAAGTTTATTAAACGCGTATCCAAGATCGCTCTTATTGCTTCACTCCTCACGCTGCCGGTATTAGCACAGCAGGTGAAGCGCACCCCTTTTGACGTTACAAATTACACAATGGACGTCGCACTTTCGCCATCCGAGCGAAAGCTGACCGCGACCGTGGACGTCACGTTCACCCCGCTCGAAGATACCCGTTCCGTGGCATTCGAGCTCAACGGTTCTTTAAAGATCGACACGATCACGCGGCAGGACAAGGTCCTGATCATGACCCCGACGGCTCCCGTATCGCCAACAGCGAAAGCCACGCCGAAACCAGCGGTTCAGCCGCCGGTAAATAATGTAACTTTCGTCCAAGACCAATCAAATAGCAGCGACCTCGGCCCGCACGTTCGGATCGATCTCGGCGACAACGTGACAAAAGGTACGCCGGTCACCCTTCGATTCAAATATAGCGGCGTACTTGATACACCGGCGGGCGGCCCTCTTCTTTCCAAACGCCTCGCGTCGGTCGGTGATAACAACGGTTATCTAATGTACGCCGCCCGCTGGTTCCCGTTTCACGATTACGCGGCAGACCCTGCGACCTCCGACGTCAGCATCTCTCTGCCCGCGGGATTTCAGCTTGTAGGTTACAGCGACGTTCCGGTTACGACGGCAGGCGGCAAAACGCGGTTTGTTCAATCGGTGCCTGCGCTGATAGGCAATTTCGCTTACGGAAAATACACTCAGAAATCGCTTCGGATGAGCGATCAGGAACTGCAGTTCAACACACGTCCCGGCACCGAATCTCAGGTTGCGGCTTACGGAGAAACGCTCGGCAAAGCCCTTGTCGAATACAACAAACGCTTTGGTGCGGCCGATTACGGCAAAAAGCTGATCGTTGTTCAGATCGACGACGAAAGCCTCGATTTTTACTCGTCGAAGGGCATGCTTTTCATCGCGACGCGCCCATTTGAGGAGTCTCGCGAGATCACATTCCAGCGTCTGCAGCGTGAGGCCGCTTATCAATGGTGGGGACTAACTGTTGGTCTCAAATCCTTTGACGAGGCGTGGTTATCACAGGGCTTGGCCGAATATTGTGCTTTCAGCCTGCGTGAACAGGAAACCGACGGAGCAAAGCTCGACGGGCTGCGCCGTGAACTGCTTGAGAAGTCGCTGACCTTCGAACAAACGGCTTCGCTGCTGCGTGCCCCGGCAAATCTTGACGATCAGAGCAGCGCGTATCAGTACATCATGTACGCAAAGGGTGCATTCGTATTTAAGCTTCTTCGTGAAACGCTTGGCGATCAGAAATTCGATCAACTGCTTCGCACCTATCTGCAGCAGTATCGCGGCAAAAGTGCCTCGATCGACGATTTTGAAAAGCTAACCTCGCAGATCGCCGGTCAGCCGATGCGTTATTTCTTCGCCCGCTGGGTCGAGGGAACCGGTGTACCGGAATTCTCGAGCGACTATTTGATCATCAGAACTCGCGGCGGTAAATTCGTCACGCGCGGAACGGTCAAACAGAATTATGACAATCTGCGGCTCCCGGTCGACGTTCAGCTCCGTTCCGAAGGCGATCAGGGAATGCAGACTGTCAAGCTCGATATGGAAGAGTCGAGCGTAGATTTCAACATCGAATCGACGGGCAAACCGATCAATATCGTGATCGATCCCGGCTATAAACTTCTCCGTATCTCACCCGACCTTCGTGTCTCGTCGATCGCCCGCCGGGGCATCGAGCAATTCAAGGAAGGGAACTATGTGGAGGCTCAGGCTCAATTCGAAGCAGCTCTGAAGCTCGACCGTTCAAATTCCTGGATCTATTACCATCTCGGCCTGCTTTTCCTCGAACAGCGAAACTTCGATCTCGCGATCGATAATTTCAAAGCCGCCCTCGCTGGTAATCTTAATCCTGCGTGGCTCTCGGTCTGGTCGAACATCAAAATGGGCAATGCGTACGACGGTAAAGGCGACCGCACTCGAGCCGTAGCTGCGTACAAGCGAGCCGAGGCCCTGGGCGACAATTATGACAACGCTCAGGAATCGGTCAAGAAATACCTGGCGAATCCCTTCGATCCTAAAGAAAAGCAAACGACGGCCGTAAAGTAGGCCGTCGCCGCTTTTACGTTCTGTCCGAATCTACGCCGCTTTTTCTATCCCGTAACGCGATAACTTTAAATAAAGTCCGCGGCGGGTTAAGCCTAGTTCATTCGCGACTCGAGATATATTCCAGCTATGCCGTGCCAGGGCTCCTTTAATAAGCTGCATTTCTAGCTCCGAGACAGCGCTTTCTAGCGTGCCTCCGGTTGGGATGTTTGAGAATGGCGAGAACGAGCCGTCATAGCTCGCGATGGGCTTTACGTTCGAACCAACGTCAAAGGGCGTCAGCGGTTTGGCGCTTCGTTTTAGTTCGGGTGACAGGTGATCGGGCGTAATGACCTCGTTATCGACAGCGCGGGCGACGACGCGTTGGATCTCGTTGCAGAGCTGGCGTACATTGCCTTCCCAATTGCAAACCATCAGCATATCGACCGTCTGCGGTGTGATCGAGAGGTGATGTTTGTTGAACCGCGCCGAATAGTGATTCAGATAGTAATTGACGATCGGTGGTATCTCGCTGCGGCGCTCGCGAAGCGGCGGTACGCGTAACCGAATTACGTTCAACCGATAAAAAAGGTCTTCGCGAAACGTCCCGTCCGCCACCTTGTCCTCAAGCGGCATGTTTGTCGCGGTGATGATGCGGACGTCGACCTTGAGCGGTTTCTTTTCGCCCAAAGGCTGTATCTCGCCTTCCTGCAAAAATCTGAGCAGTTTTGGCTGAACATCGAGCGGCAGGTCGCCGATCTCGTCGAGAAACAGCGTTCCGCCGTCAGCTGTGCGGATCGTTCCCGGCGAATCTGCGATCGCACCGGTGAACGAACCTTTCTTGTATCCAAATAGCGTCGCGTCGGCGAGTTCTTTGGCCACGGCCGTGCAGTTGAACGGCACGAAGATCTTGTCCTTCCGGTTAGAAAGTGCGTGAATCGCACGCGAGACAAGCTCTTTACCCGTTCCGCTCTCGCCCGTCACAAGCACGGTCACGTCAGACGAGCGGATCTTATAAACTTCCTCGACCAGCGACGTCATCGCCGGCGAAGAGTGAATAAAGCCGGGCATCAGGCTGTTTGACGTGTATGGGCTCGCTTCGCGTTCGGTCGGGGCAGATTTGTCCTTTTCACGAAGCCCGATCACGTCCATACCGAGTTCTACAACGCGAAGCAGCGGTGCGAGAGCACTATCGTCATTCAGCACTGCTCCGGATTGCGGATTCAGAAGCAAAACCGCCGGGGCTGCTGCCGAAGAGCCGCGAAGGTGAAAGACGGCAATATCCTTAGCCCGCGAGAAGCTTTTTTGGTCATTCTTTGCGATGGCGTCGTTAAGCTTTCCGACCAGATCGTTGCTTTCCTGCGGCGAATAACCGTGTGTGATGAATGGATATAATCGCTTTTGATCGTTGTATTGAGCGATCACGATGCGGCGAGCGTTGCTTTCCTGTTGAAGCACGGCGACGAGTTCTCGAAACAACAATTCACGCGACGCGGTCGCCTCGGCAAGCCGAACGGTCAACAGTTGCGAAACGACAGAATTTGTCCGGCGTTCGAGCGGTTTCGCGTCCGCATTTACCGATTGGTCAGTGACGCGAGCGAGATCGCGGCCGACCGCGGCAAAATTTTCTTTCAAACCGAGCTTTCTAAAAATATCCGACGCTGACGTCAAATGCCGACGCGCCCGGGCACCATTTCGTTTATCGAGATTCGCTCCGAGTAAATGATGGATAAGGCCCGCGTGATAGAGATCTTCGGCGGTTTCGAATATCGTCAAACCGCGGCTGAAATGGTGAACTGCGAGTTCCGTGTCTTCGGCCGCAAGAGCGGCGAGGCCGCGGATGCGCTGGATATTTCCGAGAACAAAGAAATCCGCCGACGGGTCGCTTTCCTCGATCGCCGCGAGTGACGTTTCACATTCCTCGATCAGTCCCTGTTCGACGTACGCCTCGGCGAGAACGAGGCCAGCCATGTTTGCGTAGTGTTTATCGCCAATTTCTCCGCAGCGTTTGATCGTTTCCTGAGCTTTGGCGATCGCCTTTTTGACCTTGCCCTGGGCGAGATAACAACGGGCGACATTGCGCAACGACTGGACCGTGTACCAGGCATGCTTGTGGCTTTCGGCAAAACTGACGGCCTTTTCGAGCAACTCTTCGGCGCCGGCAAGGTCGCCGCGGAGGATCTGCAGTTCGCCGAGCGAATCGTAAATACCCGCGACGTGTACTGAACCTTCTTTTTCCGCGATCTCAAGAGCTCGCTTGATCATCGTTTCGGCTTTATTCCAGTCGCCGATGAGCATCAGGTTGATGCCGAGGTTGTTGTAGGCGATAACTGAATTTAGAGCGTGCGCGGTCTGGTCGAAGAATTCGATCGACTTCTCAAGACACTCGATCCCATCCTGCGGGCGTCTCAGGAACCAGTATGCTCCAGACATGTCGGTGTAAAGCTTCCCGAGCATGAACGGCGCGGAATTCTCGCCGATGATCTGGATTCCCTGCTGAAAAATTTCGATCGATCGTTCGCTGTTGCCTTCCTGGTGATAGCTGTTTGCGATCTCGCGATAGGCCTCAGCCATGCCAAGCCAGTTGCCGTCGTCGCGAAAGCGGTCGAGCGCCTTTTCCGCAAAATCGCGGCAGATCGGAAACTCGGCGAGCTTACGGTAAACACGTGCGAGAGCGATGTTTATGCTACCGAATAGATGTTTTAGGTCGTGCTCGCCAGCATTGATGCGGTTCGCTTTGAGCAGCGTGATGGCTTTTGGCTGGTCGCCCGTATTGTTGTAGGCGATCGCAAGCTGCGTGGTCACCTTGACCCGCGTTTCGATCCCGAGGGTCGCCAAGGTATCCTCATCGGCGAATTCGCGTATCGTTTCAAGCGATTCTTTATAACGGCCAAGGGTCTCTAATGTGAACGAGAGAAGCCGTTTGAGATTGGCGAGATTATCTGGCGTGTGGTCGAAGCCCTCGATCGTTTTCGTCAGGATCTTTTCCGCTTCGCCGGAAAGCCCTTCGCGAAGCTTTTGACCCACACTGCTGAAGACCGCGTCGATGCTCTCAAAAGAGATCGCACGTGCGGTCGCAGACGACGATGATGAGGTCAGATTCTTTTTCATTTGCCGATGCGTTAGCAAACGTCTAATTGACGCCGGGTTTCAATTCCGGAACAGCAGAAGATCAAAAATTGATTACTTAGTAAACAGCGCAATTGAAATCTAACAAAAAATACACTTCGCGTCTATATTTTTCTTTTGGCAGCAAACAAAATGGCTAAAATAGCGTAATGTTGTATCGGTGTTGAAATAAGGCCCGAGAGGCCGCAGTATGAACCTCGAAAAAAATGCCGACCCGAATAAGCCGGTTTTCTCCGACGAACGTGGCCGCCGCCGCTATTTTGTTAACTACCTAAGTGTTTTCGCCGCCGTTGTGGTGACGGTATTGCTGTCCGTGTTCGTGATCAGCGTGCTGGTAAATCCTTTTTTACCGCAGATCCGCCTCAAACCGGTCGCCGCGTTGCCTCAGCAAGCTGACATCAATTTTCATCCGCCCGAAAAACCGGTCACGAGAGCTGAAACGGCTGCAAAACAGGTTGGCGATAAGGCAAAACAAGAAAGAAAGAAACGCGAGGAAGCCCGGATCGCCCGCGTCGGGGCTGCGGATCTGAACCGCGCAGAAAAGACCGCCGCGATCGTCAGAGCGACTAACGAAGGAAAGCCGGTTGCGGTCGGATTTTTTGTGAACTGGGACGATTCGAGCATGGCTTCGCTCAAGCAGAACGTGAACAGTCTCGACTGGCTCGTGCCCGAATGGATCAGACTCTCAGGCGACGAGAACGATCCGCTAGTGCTTGATATCAAAGAAGAGGCGATCCAGTTCGTCCAGGCGACAAAGCCCGAAATGCCGATCCTGCCGCTGCTCCAGAACTACAAGAACGAACAGTGGAACTCAGACATTCTTCTAAGATCGATCACCACCGAGCAACAGCGGCAAAAATTGATCGCGGCTTTGCTAAAGAATATTGAGAAATACAAATTCGGCGGGCTGACGATCGACATCGAGGAAGTCCCGGCCGCGTCGCAGGAAAATCTTTTCACATTCATGCGCGAGCTGCGGGCTGAGTTTCAGACGCGCGGCTTGATCCTCGCACAGGCTGTACCCTTCGATAATCCGGATTGGAACTATAAGGCTTATGCCGGAGTGACCGACTATCTGATGCTCATGGCGTACGACCAGCACTGGTCGACCGGCGGTGCCGGACCGGTCGCGGGACAGGAGTGGTACGACACGATCCTCAAAAAACGCATGGCCGAGCTTTCGCCTGCGAAAACGATCGTGTGCTTTGGCAATTACGGCTATAACTGGACGAAAGGCGAAGCGGAAGGCGAGGATATATCGTTCCAGGAGGCATTGCTCGCCGCGAAGGAATCGCTCGATTCGCCCGCGGATATCAAATTCGATCCGCATGAGCGAAACCCGTATTTCGAATACACCGAGGACGACGGCAAGGAACATTCGATCTGGTTTCTCGACGCGGTAACGGCATACAACCAGATCAGAAGTGCAGCAACGTACAAACCCGCTGGTTTTGCATTGTGGCGGCTTGGCAGCGAAGATCCGTCGTTGTGGAAGGTCTTCGGTTCGAATACAACTCCAACACCCGATGGTCTTGATGCGATCAAGTACGGCTACAACGTAGATTTTCAGGGAACGGGCGAGATCCTCCAGGTGATCGCCGAACCGCAGGACGGTTCCCGAACCTTGACCACATCGGCCACCGGCGACATTACGGATGAGAGGTATAAACAAATACCTTCGTCATACGTGATCCAGCGAACCGGAGACAAACCGGGAAAGATCGTACTGACATTTGATGATGGGCCGGACCCCGTTTGGACGCCGAAAATACTCGATATTCTCAAGCAGGAGAATGTAAAGGGAACATTTTTCATTGTCGGCGAGAACGGCCAGACGAATCCTGACCTCGTCAAACGCATCGTCGCCGATGGACAGGAGATCGGCAACCATTCGTTCACGCACCCGAATCTCGGAGAGGTGCCGCGGCAGGTTACGGATCTCGAGCTCAACGCTACGCAACGCCTGATCGAATCGCTCACCGGCCGTTCGACGCGGCTTTTCCGCGCCCCCTATTTCGGCGACGCGGAGCCGCGAACGCCTGACGAAGTAGAGCCAACTGTTCAGGCACAGAATTTGGGATATATTTCCGTCGGCCTCCACCTTGACCCAGACGACTGGAAGCTCAAAAACGACGACGGTTCGCCGCACACAGCGGATCAGATGGTCGAGGAAGTGCTGAAACAGGTCGCGATCACTACACCTGAGGAACGCGGCAACATCGTCCTGATGCACGACAGCGGCGGTGATCGTTCGGCGACGGTTGAGGCTTTGCCGAAGCTGATCCACGAACTGCGAAACCGCGGCTACGAATTCACCACCATCGCCGAACTCGCCAACATGACGCCCGAACAGGCTATGCCGCCGGTGCCGCAGGACAAGACCTTTTACGCAAAGGCCGATGCGTACGTTTTTTATGGCGTTTCGGTCGCCGGATGGCTGATGCGGTGGCTGTTTCTGCTCGGCATCATTCTCGGTCTCGGTCGAATGGGGGTAATTGGAATTCTGGCATTTGCTCAGTATGTACGCTCCCGTCGGCGTGAACAGACACACTTCGGGGAGCAGTTTCAGCCACTGGTTTCGGTCATTGTTCCAGCGTTCAATGAGGCAAAGGTCATTGTCCGCACGATCGAGAGCTTGCTCGCTTCGGACTATCCAAATTTTGAGATCATCGTCGTCGATGACGGCTCGACGGATGGAACTTTTGAACTTACGAAAAAAACATTTGCCGATAATCCGAAGGTTTCCGTCTACCAAAAAGAGAACGGCGGTAAGGCTGAGGCGTTGAACTTCGGTTGGCGAAAAGCCTCAGGCGAGATAATCATAGGGCTCGACGCTGACACAATGTTCACCAGCGGCACGATCGCGGCACTCGCACACCGCTTCGCCGACGAACGCATCGGAGCGGTTGCGGGCAATGCCAAGGTCGGCAACCGCATCAACATCGTCACAAAATGGCAGGCTCTCGAATACGTTACGTCGCAGAATTTTGACCGTCGCGCATTTGCATCGCTGAACTGCATAACTGTCGTTCCAGGTTCTGTTGGAGCTTGGCGACGGACAGTATTGGAAGAGACAGGCGGGTTTTCATCGGACACACTTGCCGAAGATCAGGACCTCACGATCCAGGTTCGAAAGCTCGGCTATAACATCGGTTACGAAGAAGATGCGATCGGTTTGACCGAAGCTCCCGATAGTCTTCGAACTCTTGCAAAACAGCGTTTCCGCTGGTCGTACGGCACGCTGCAGTGCATGTGGAAACACAAGAATGCGCTGCTCAATCCGCGATACGGAACGCTTGGGTTCGTAGCAATGCCGAACGTGTGGATCTTTCAGGTATTTTTCCCGCTGATCTCGCCGCTGATGGACCTGATGTTCATCTGGTCGCTCGTCGGCGCACTGATCGGCTATCTCGAGCATCAGCAGGAATATGCCACGACACCAACCAATCTGAATCAGGTCTTTTTCTACTACGCGCTGTTTCTCGCCGTCGATTGGTTCGGAGCTTTCGCGGCATTCCTTATGGAGAAAGGCGAACAGAAAAAACTCCTCGGCTGGCTCGTCATCCAGCGATTCGGCTATCGTCAGGTGATGTATTGGGTGATGGTCAAATCCGTCTTCACCGCGATCCGCGGCGCGGTGGTCGGCTGGGGAAAACTCGAACGAAAAGCGACTGTAACTGCTCAAGCGTGAGCTTCAACAGGGATCAAGGAGATGAAAAGGATAGAAGAAGATTATTTCTTTATCTCTTTCATCCCCTTTATCCCTGTTAACAATTCCTGCTAACGTATTAGCAATGGCTGATTTTCCCGATATCGACGGCGGCGGCGAGGTGATGACCGAGAGCGAGATCAAGCTCGAAAAGCCAAAGCTCTACAAGGTCCTGCTCCACAACGACGATTTCACGACGATGGAATTCGTCATTTTTGTCCTCCAATACGTCTTTAACCGTGAAGACGCCGAGGCATTCACCATCATGCTAAAGGTCCACAACGAAGGCATCGGCATCGCCGGCATCTATCCCTACGAGATCGCTAATGTAAAGTGTAACAAAGCGATGAATCTGGCAAAAGCGAGGGAATATCCGCTGCTTTGTACGGTGGAGGAAGAGTAGCTCGTGGGTGGAAATTGTCCCATCTTGTGATAAGATTTAGAAATTATGCGGAGGCTATCGCCAATTATCATCTCCATCTACGGGACGGTGCTGAACGTAAGTTGAGCGGTGGCATAATTTTGCTTCTTTATCGGTCCCAAGCTAACTAACAGCTTGGGGCTTTTTGATTTTAGTGATGAGTGAACAAATAGATCTTAAGAAAACAGTTAACCTGCCGAAAACGGATTTTTCGCAGAAGGCGAATCTTGGTCAGAGCGAACCTGCACGTTTGAAGAAATGGCAGGAAATGGGGCTTTATGACAAGGTGCTTGAGGCTCGAAAAGGGCGTGAGAAATTCATCCTTCACGACGGTCCGCCGTATGCGAATGCGGACATTCATATCGGCACTGCTCTGAATAAGATCCTCAAGGATTTTGTCGTCAAAACGCGTTCGATGATGGGTTTTGAGGCTCCGTATGTGCCGGGATACGACTGTCACGGGCTGCCGATCGAGACGCACGTCGAGCGAAAGCTGAACGAGAAGGGCAAGAACAAGAACGATCTGCCGGTCGCCACGTTTCGCCGCATCTGCCGCGATCACGCTTCGACCGCGATGAATAATCAGACACGCGACTTTCAGCGGCTCGGCATTCTCGGCGAATGGCAAACTCCATACCTGACGATGTCCGCCGAATACGAATCGTCCACCGCTCGCCTGTTCGGCAGGTTCCTCGAACGCGGCTTCGTCTACAAAGGACTGCGTCCGGTCTATTGGTGTATCCACGATCAGACCGCACTCGCTGAGGCTGAGGTTGAGTATAAGCAGCATCATTCGCCGTCGGTTTACGTTAAGTTCCCGATGAAATCCGACCCGGCACAGATCGATCCGGCTCTCGCGGGCAAGAATGTATTTGTCGTCATCTGGACGACGACACCGTGGACGCTGCCCGCAAATCTTGGCATCACAGTTCATCCGGATTTCGATTATTCCGCGATCGAGGTTTCGGATTCAGAAGTATTCATTGTGGCTTCCGAACTCGCCGCCTCATTTGCCGAGACGTGCGGTTTCGCCGAATACGAAGAGATCGCCAGGTTCAAAGGCTCGAAACTCGACCGCCTCGAAGCCATGCACGCCTGGCTCGATCGCCCGTCGCTCATCATGAACGCCGACCACGTCACGCTCGGTGAAGCCGACGCCGAGGTCGAACTCGATGCGAGACACGAGAATAAATCCGCCGGAAAATCCGGGACAGGCTGTGTTCACACGGCGCCGGGACACGGTGCGGACGACTTTGCTGTTGGCAAAAAATACGGACTTGAGGTTTATGCACCGGTCGATGCTGCGGGCAGATTTATCGCTGAGGTCGAGCATTTTGCGGGCCTAAGCGTGTTCGAAGCGAATCCGAAGATCGTCGAATTCTTACGTGAACGTGGAGCTCTCGTCAACGTCGAACGATACGATCACCGCTATCCGCACTGCTGGCGTTGCAAAAATCCAGTGATCTTTAGAGCGACGCCGCAGTGGTTCATCTCAATGGATGAACTGCATGGCGAACACTCAGAAAATGGCTTACGAAATCAGGCTCTCGCTCAGATCGAGAACGTCAAATGGCACCCTTCGTGGGGCGAAGGCCGCATGGCGAATATGTTTAAGGGGCGTCCAGACTGGTGCGTTTCACGCCAGCGTGCGTGGGGCGTTCCGATCCCTGTTTTTTATTGCCAGGCTTGTGATCAGGAGGTCGCCGACCCGAAGATCGTCGATCACGTTGCCGATATCTTCGCGGTTGAAACGGCTGACGCCTGGTACGCGCGGCCTGAGCATGAACTGCTGCCCGAGGGCTTCAAATGCGCGTGCGGAAGTTCGGATTTCCGAAAAGAGACCGACATTCTCGACGTCTGGTTCGATTCCGGTTCGAGCTGTGTCGCTGTACTTGAGACACGCGGCGATACGCTGCGATTCCCGGCGGACGTTTATCTCGAAGGCGGCGATCAATATCGCGGCTGGTTCAATTCGAGCCTGAGCTGCGGCATCGCGGCACATGACCGGGCTCCTTACAAACAGATCATTACGCACGGCTGGGTCGTTGATGGCGAGGGCAAAAAGCAGTCAAAATCACTCGGAAATGTGACAGCTCCGCAAGAGATCATCGATAAATCCGGTGCCGAGATCCTGCGTTTGTGGGCGGCAGCGGTCGATTATACCGAGGATGTCAGGTGTTCGGACGAGATACTCTCGCGTGTGGTGGACGCGTATCGCAAGATGCGGAATACGCTGCGGTACGCGCTTGGAAATCTCGATCAGTTCGATCCGGCGGCCGATTCCGTCAGCGCGGACGACATGCTAGATATCGACCTTTGGGCATTGTCCGGGCTTAATGACCTGACCGAAAAAGTGCTTGCGGCTTACGAGGTTTACGATTTTCAGGCGGCGTACAACGCACTCTACAACTTCTGTACCGTCACACTCTCGGCGCGATATTTTGACATCATCAAGGATCGTCTTTATATCTTTGCTCCGAAGTCAATCGAACGCCGCTCGGCTCAAACCGCTTTGTACCAGATCGCTGATTCTCTCTGCCGTCTGCTCTCACCGATCCTCGTTTTCACTTCGGACGAAGCGTGGGAAAACTTGCCCGGAGAGCGTGAAACTTCTGTCCACATCGCCGAATTTCCAAAGGTCATCGAAGCGGATAACTCGGGCCTGAACGAACACTGGGAAAAGATATTCGGCATTCGTGATGAGGTCTTAAAGGCTCTCGAAACAGCTCGCGGCGAAAAGCAGATCGGTTCTTCGCTCGAAGCCAAGGTTGTCCTGACGACCGATGCACTGACGACGCGATTGCTGCTCGATTACTATTCGCAGCTGCGTTACATTTTCATCGTTTCACAGGTCGAGGTTCACGAGGGCGATAAATTTGCCGTCGAGATCCAGAAAGCCGATGGCGAAAAATGCGAACGCTGCTGGAACTATTCGACCCGCGTCGGTGAATTCGAAAAATTCCCGACCGTCTGCGAAAGATGCAACGACGCGCTCGCTGAGATCGTATAGGTATATAATTGGATCAATGGTGATGAAGCTTATACCAGCAGCAAAAAAAGTATGGCCGAAATATGAATCGGGAGTTAATGAGATGGGATTGGTGTACGCGGAAATTGATCTAACTAATGTGGATGACCAGGCCTTGCATCGGCGTGGTTTTCTGGAAAAAGATCAGGTAAAGCAAGTTCGAGTCAACGCATTGGTTGATAGCGGAGCTTACAACCTCTGCATAAACGAAACCGTCCGGACGCAGCTTGATCTACCTTTTCTCGAGAAGCAATTTGTAACGCTCGCAGATGAAACTTTGCTTGAAGTCGATTTTGTTGGACCGGTCGACATACGATTTGAAAATCGATCTACGACCGTACGGGCAGTCGTTCTGCCGGGCGATTCCGAGGTCCTGCTTGGAGCTATTCCAATGGAAGATATGGACGTTCTGATAAACCCTCGTGAACAAAAGCTTGTTGTGAATCCAAAACATCCTTATGTTGCGACGAAACACCTGAAGTAATAGTTAGTCGAAAGAGGTTGGGCGTATGAAGAAGACAGATCTAGGTGCGGCCTTGATATTTTTATTGAGTTTGGTGATGTTTGCTTCAGCTCAAACCTCTGAGCTCGACGCGGTCAAAATACCTCTTGAAAATTACATCAAGGCTCATGCGACCGGCGATCCTGAGTTTGCGCGCAAGGCGTTTCATACTGAGGGCAGTATGACGTTTGTTCGAGATGGTAAGTTTGTAACTGAGACATTTGACGCTTTTATCAAGCGGGCATTTACGGGAAAGCCGGCGGCGGACGAGGATAAGCGAAAGGATCACCGGCGGATCGGTAAGATCGAGATCGTCGGCAATGCGGCGACCGCAACGGTCATTCTGGAATATCCGACGGTGAAATTTACCGATTTTATGACGCTGCTGAAATTCGGCGGCGAGTGGAAGATAGTTAACAAAAGCTTTTTCGCCGAACCTCGGGCAGCGATCGAGCTAAAAAAGAACTAAGTGACAAAACGCGACCTTACATGGAAACTCGCTTACCTCGCCATTTCCGGCGGGGTGTTCATGATTGACCAAACGACAAAAGCTTGGGCTGCCCGCTCGCTGCGTTTTGACGGCGATCGTTCGCTCATCCCGGGATTTTTGAATCTTGCCTACGCCCAGAATACCGGCGTGGCGTTTTCGATGCTCGACGATCACGGCGATTCAGGGCGTTGGGGCTTATCGGTCGTCGCTATCGTCGCGGCGACGCTCGTGATGTACTTTTTCTGGCGAACGCCACGCACCGACGACCGCGTGCTCGGCTCGCTCGCCCTGCTTTTAGCAGGCATCGTCGGCAACGTCGTCGACCGTCTAAGATTGGGCTTTGTGATCGATTTTATCGATGTCCAGTTCGGAAATTGGCATTATCCGACATTCAATATTGCCGATGCGGCTATTTGTATTGGGGCTGGATTGCTTCTAATAGATATGTTTTTGTCGAAGAAGAGGAGTCAGAAGTTAGAAGCCAGTAGCCAGTAGTCAGAAGATGAAGTAAGAGTATGCCGGCCAGGAGTTTTGAGGATGTTGAGATTTGGAAAAAGGCCCATGCTTTTGTGCTCGAGGCGTATAGATTAACGGATGAATTTCCTAAGCATGAATTATATGGACTTACTTCACAGCTTCGAAGAGCTGCGGTTTCAATCCCAGCCAATTTTGCTGAAGGGTTTGGCAAAGCAACTAAACCAGATAAGTTAAAGTTTTACAGCATCTCTCAAGGATCGCTGGAGGAATGTCGTTACTATCTGATCCTTGCCGGGATTTGGGTTATGGAGATACGCATCGACTGAGGACGATGATCGACGAAGTAAGCAAAATGCTGGGAAGTTACATGTACGCGATCAGACAGGATCGGTGACAGTTTCTTCTGGCTTCTTACTTCTGGCTTCTCACTTCTTACAATATGTATCCTGAGCTATTCCGAATCGGCGCTTTTCCCGTAACTACTTACGGTATATTTCTCGCTCTCGGGATGCTTCTGGCTTTGTTCGTCGCGTCCCGCTTGGCGGCTCGTGACGGATTGCCTCGTGAACGGATCTACGATCTCGGGCTTTGGGTGCTGGTCGGCGGGCTTGTCGGGTCGAAACTTTTGATGATCATGGTTGACGATAATGTCAACGTATTTTCGCTCGATTTTCTGCGGTCCGGTGGTGTGGTTTATGGCGGGTTGCTGGGCGGATTGATCAGCGTTGCGGTTTTGGTTCCGCTCTATAAACTGCCGTTTTGGAAGGTAGCCGATGCCTTCGCTCCCGGCGTTGCTCTCGGCCAGGCGATCGGGCGGCAGGGCTGTTTTGCGGCCGGTTGCTGTTGGGGAAAGGTTTGCGATAGTCCGCTCGGCGTTCATTTTACCGAAGCCGGCCACGAATATACCGGCGTTCCTATCGTCGGCCCGGACGGAGCCGATCTATTTCTCTACCCGACCCAGATGATCGAAAGCCTGACGATGCTAGCCGTTTTCGGCCTGCTGTTCTGGCTGCACAAACGCAAGAAATTCGACGGCCAGGTGCTGATCGTTTACGGCATCATTTATTCGCTCGTTAGGTTCTCGATCGAGTTCATCCGCGACGACCCACGCGGAGATCTGTTTGGATTTACTACACTTACCGGACTTTCCACTTCACAAGGCATTAGCCTTCTGGTTGCCGTCGGTGCCATTGTTTTTCTGATCATTCGCCTTAGAAAAGTAAATGCCGCCTCACCGTCTTCTCATCCCTGAGAACCGGGGGGACAACCCACGTGAAAAAACTTCTAGACACGCCCCGCAAGTTGGAGTAACATCCTAGACCTAAGCGTTTTTCAATTAAATGTTAATTGTGACGATCTGCGGTAGAAAATATGTGATCCATGACTTGGTTCACATTGCTACCTTGGGTTTTTGTCCTATTTTTCTGGCAGCACGATCCGTTCTGAGTCGGCAAGCTCTGGCGTGACAAACATCGTGTTGTCCGAATTTTCTTTCAGGAGGAGGATAATATGCGAAGGTCTTTTTGGTTGCTGCTTGCGGTCGTAGCGGCTTTTTCCCCAGTCGTTCGCGGACAGGATGATGGAGAGCAGAAAATAAAGAAAGCGTTGATCGGTCGTGCCGTGTTGGTAAAAATGGATCTGCCGGCGATAAATTCCGGGATCGATTTTGTCCTGGATAATACCGACGTCAGCTACAACGCTGCTAAATGCAGCAACTTACTCAAGGAGTACGGCATAGCGCTTAAAAACGGTAGCCAGGCCAGGATCACGGATGTCCGAATATCTAACCGCGGCATCGAAATGGATCTCGATGGTGGCGGACTTCCGACTAGTGACTGGTTTGTTGGCAGCTTAAAGCTGTCAGAGCCGGAACCACTCGCCAAATCGGAACGTGAGCTGGATATCGAACGCCAAATGGCGGCTGACCCTTCCGCAAATACGGCCAGTCATCTGCGTAGCGAACTGGATTACGAACGTCAGCGTCGCACTGCTCAGGACGACCGAAATCGCGAAAATTTCCGCCGTATGGATACGCTTCGACGCCAATACATTGACGAAAATCGGACTAAATGGGGTTCGAAGATCATTGTTCTGGTTCGCACGAGAAAGGAATCCGTAAAAATGCGTGACATGGTAAAGGCCCTCGGCAAATACGTCGAGCTTCTGCCAAACGATAAACCCGCCGAATAATAGTCAGATGCGATCGATGGGCTCCTAAAATGGAGCCCATCCGAAATTTGCCGATTACACGTGGCTGGTCGATAATGATATCGACCGATCACGATCTATGTCTCAGCTTTCTTATTCGTTCCACAGGAAGACCACACGAACAACACGAGCTCTGTATCTTGCTTTAGCGACCCTCGTTTTAAGCGGAAATGTGATCGCCCAGTGTTCGCTTGAGAATACTGATAAGACATGGCTTGAACAGACGATCCGATCTTGGAAAAAGGTTCGCCAAAACGGGCTCAAATTGAAGGCAGCGAAATTGCCGTGGCTTGTTCTATTTGATGAAAACTGTGTTTACAACATTGGAGTAAACAAGATTTTTTTCGAGTCAACTGCCCAGCCCGAGGTTCGATCATTGGCGGGCGAGAACGTTACGGTTTATTCCGCACCGCACACCGGCAAAATTGCGCTTCCCGACGGACAGATAATTCCAGCACAGTTGGTCAGTTTTGCTGCAAATTACGATAACGATAAGAATTCGTTCTTCGTCGCCGCCCTTCCGTCGATCTGGAAAAAAGCCGAGCACTTAAAAACTGAAAATAATATTACGACGCTGGTCCGTGCTGTTTATATACACGAACTGACTCACACATATCATCGGAACTTCTTTGCACGGCTCAGCGAGATAGAAAAAGGCTTAAAGGACGTTGAGAATTTTGACGACGATGTAATTCAGAACACTTTCGGCAAGGATGAGCGATTTCGTGCGTCATATCTCGATGAGATCGCTATGGCAAGTACCGCGGCAAAGCAAACGGATATCACGAAAAAACGCCTCGAGGCAAGAGTTCTGCTGAGCGCAATAAAACAACGTCGCAGTCAGAATTACACAGGTGAAAACAAGAAATTCGAAGAGGTTGAGGACATCTTTCTCACCATGGAAGGCGTAGCAAACTGGGCAGGCTATCGAGCCGCGATCGCCGACGGGCTCGACGAGGCGACGGCATCGAAACTCATACGCCGCAGCGGGAAAAACTGGTCACAAGAAGAGGGCATTTTGCTCTTTATGATCATCGACCGGCTGCTCCCGAATTGGCAGCGTATCGCGTTTGGCGAAAGCAGAGTTTCCATCGTCAACTTGCTTGAGCGGGCTGTTCGGTAGATAGTTCAAGTAAAGGCCGCATGAGGGAGATCAATTGACGGAAACTCAAGAAATACAGATAACCGAAGCCGAAAACCCCAGTAATTTTGTCGTCGAACCAGACTACGAAGGAATGCGTCTCGATGCCTTTCTGGCTGAGCAGATCGATGGTCGGTCGCGCTCGCGTCTGCAAAAACTGATCGAGAACGAAGACGTTCTGGTCAACGACAAGGCGGTCAAGCCTTCGTACAAAGTTCGCGGCGGCGATGAGGTCGAGGTCGAGCTGGTCGAGCTTCGCGAAAGCGTCTTTGAGCCTGAGAATATCCCGCTCGATATCGTTTACGAGGACGAATTTCTTGCCGTTATCAACAAACCGGCCGGAATGGTTGTCCATCCCGGCGCCGGAGTTCAAACCGGAACGCTCGCGAACGCGATCGCCTTTCACTTTGCTGAATCGTTTGCAGAGCAGAATCGTGACAATCCTGAAAGCACTCGCATCGGCATCGTTCACCGCCTCGACAAAGACACATCGGGACTGATCGTCGTCGCGAAATCAGACGAAATGCATGAAGCTCTTTCTGAGCAGTTTCGCAAACGAGAGGTGTATAAATCGTATGTGACGCTCGTTCACGGGATGGTCGAGCAAACGATCGGCAAAGTCGATGCGCCGATCGGCCGCAACAAGCACAACCGCCTGCGCATGAAGGTCGCCAATCATGGCCGCAGTGCGCTTTCGCTGTGGAAGGTGCGGAAACGATTTGACAAATTCACGCTCCTTGACATCGAGATCAAAACGGGCCGCACACACCAGATCCGCGTTCACATGGCATACATAAATCACCCCGTCGTCGGCGACGAGATCTATAACGAAGGCCGCGACAACACCGTCGCCGATAACACCATCCGCAAAGCCATCGCCTCGATGCCGCGTTTTTTCCTCCACGCCGAAAAGCTCTCGTTCACCCACCCAAAAACCGGCGAACGGCTGGAATTCACGCAGGAAATGCCGACAGAATTGAAAGAATTTTTGGATTTGTTATGATTGGAGCCAAGACCTAAACCACCAAAGCTCCGTTCTGACAACCATGAAATATACCTTCTTCGCCGCCGCGTTCTGTCTCCTTTTCGCTTCTTTTGCGTTCGCTCAGGACGATCGGATCAACGTTCTTCCCAGACCTGCATCGATCAAGGCCAGTTCAGGTGATTTTCAGCTGAATTCAGCTACGGTTATTGTTCCAGGTAGAAATCGGATCGGAGCTGATATGCTGCGCGACCGGATTGCCTCTATCTACGGGCTCAACCTAAAAGTCGTTGATAAACCGACGAAATCAAACTATATCCAGCTTCGACATCAAAACAAGGATGACATGAGTTCGAATCCGGAAGCTTACGGTATAAAGGTTGATCAGAATGAGATCTGGATCGAGTCTTCTGGTGTTGAGGGCGAATCTCACGGATTGCAAACCCTGTTCCAACTGTTGCCAAATACCGGAAGTAAGGTGGTCGCTATTCCAGGCGTGGTGATATGGGACGCCCCGCGTTTCAAATATCGCGGCATGCATCTAGACGTCGCGCGTCATTTCCTGCCGGTCTCGTTCGTCAAAAAGTACATCGACCTGCTCGCTCAGTACAAATTCAACCAGTTTCATTGGCATTTGACCGACGATCAGGGTTGGCGGATCGAGATCAAGAAATATCCAAAGCTTACGACCGTCGGACAGTATCGCAGCGAGAGCCATGAAGGCGTTTATTCGACGGTTTTTAAGGGCGACGGCCGACCGGTCGAGGGATTTTATACGCAGGAAGAGATCAAGGATGTCGTCGCGTATGCCAAGGCCAGATACATCAACGTCGTTCCTGAGATCGAACTGCCGGGCCATGCCTCGGCGGCATTGGCGGCTTATCCTGAGCTCGGAAACGGGTGCGCGGCGCGTGATTACAAGTTCGAAGTGAAAAAGACCTGGGGCATTTTCAAAGAGGTCTTTTGTCCGACCGAAGAGACCTTTAAGTTTCTCGAAGACGTGCTCGACGAGACGATCAAGCTCTTTCCCGATTCGCCGTACGTTCACATTGGCGGCGACGAGGTGCTCAAGGATTTCTGGAAGGAATCGGCGTTCGTAAAAGATCTGATGAAGCGTGAAAACCTCAAGGACGAGCACGAGGTGCAGAGCTATTTCGTGCGGCGAATGGAGAAATACGTTAATTCCAAAGGCAAGAAGATCATCGGCTGGGACGAGATCCTCGAGGGCGGCGTGGCCCCGAATGCGACGATCATGAGCTGGCGCGGAATGAAAGGCGGCATTGAGGCCGCAAAGGCGAAGCACGACGTGATCATGACGCCGACCGACTATTGCTACCTCGATTACGGCCAGGGCGATCCGGCGTACGAACTGCTCAACATCGGCGGTTATCTGCCCCTCGAAAAGGTCTACCAATTCGACCCGATGCCCAAAGAGCTAACCGCCGACGAGCAAAAATACATCCTCGGCGGCCAGGCAAATCTCTGGACCGAATACATCGAAACCGGCGACAAACTAGAATACATGGCGTTCCCGCGAATGCTCGCGATCGCCGAGAGCGTTTGGTCGACACCGGAAAACAAGAATTTCGCCGATTTCAAACGCCGCCTCGGCGGCAACTTGCCTTTGCTCGACCGGCAAAATGTAAATTACCGAATCCCGGAGCCGGAAGGCCTGAAAAACGTGATCACGCAAGACGAGAAAACGCTCGTAACGCTGACGCCGTGGCCGGGCACCAAGGTTTTTTACACCACCGACGGTTCGACGCCGGACGAAAGGTCGACGCTTTACAGCAAACCGATCGAGATCACGCTCGTTGACGGCAAATCGACGACGATCAAAACCGTCGTACAAATTCCAACCGGTCGAAAGAGTGTCGTTTACGCGGCGACGATAGTTCGCGGAGCGATGCGCGACGGAGTGACTCCCGGCGAAAGCAAACCCGGCGTCGGCTATACGCTTTTCGGCCCGGGCGAGGAGCGGACCACCGGCGAAACGAAGTCGATCCTGCTGACGCAGTTTGAGAAACAGCTCGATATGAAAAAGCCGTTCGGCGTTTTGTTTGACGGATATTTCAAAGCTCCGCAGGATGGGATATATGAATTTCAGGTCGATTCGACCTGGGACGCGAAATTCTCGCTTGGCGAAAAAATGATGATCGACGAGGTTGGAACTGCTGACCGAAAGATGAAATACGCGATCGTCCCGCTAAAAGCCGGCTGGCACAAGATCACGCTCATGTACAATCACCGCGGCGGCGACGCCCATTTCCGCTTCCGCTGGGCCATTAAAGGCCAAGGGCTGAGACAGATCGGCGGCGGGGAATTGGTTCACTGACTGTAGCAAGAGCGACTGGAACGAAGTTGACTGGAGCGGCGAGCATCCCTGCTTGCCAGCGTTCCGCTTCGGGACGCTAATGGGGCGTTGTAAATAGTCAAGTTTAGTAAACCATAGATCCTAAACGCCGGAGGAACCGGTGTTGGCAAGCAAGGATGCTCGCCGCTCCAGTCACGCCGAAGCGGCGGTTTGGAAAATTCGAGATGTCTCGTCAACAAAGTACAAAACGAGTCGGATGGCTATCGGTGATCGTGATGTTAGCCATCTCTCTTAACGCCCAAACGCCTCCAAAACCGATCCTTCCCATTCCGTCAAAGTCACAACTCGCCTGGCAAAAGCTCGAATATTATGCGTTCATTCATTTCGGGATGAACACCTTCACCGACCACGAATGGGGCGAGGGGCGCATCTCCGCGAGCGAGTTTAACCCGACGGCTTTTGACGCTCGGCAGTGGGCCCGCGTGGTGAAGGATGCGGGAATGAAGGGCATCATTATCACTGCCAAGCATCACGACGGGTTTTGTTTGTGGCCCTCGGCGACGACGGAGTATTCGGTCAAGAATTCAAAATGGCGTGACGGCAAAGGCGATGTGCTCAAGGAACTTTCGGCCGCCGCCCGCGAATATGGCCTCAAATTTGGCATCTACATCTCGCCGTGGGACCGCAATCATCCGCTGTACGGCACGCCGCGTTATAACCAGATCTACAAGCAGCAATGGCATGAGCTGCTGACCAATTACGGCCCGGTTTTCGAATCATGGCTCGACGGGGCGAACGACAACAAAAAGCGGATGGTCTATGATTTCAACGGCTTTTTCGCGGGCGTAAAACGCGAACAGCCCGAATCGATCATCTTCAGCGACGCCGGGCCGGATATTCGGTGGGTCGGCAACGAACGCGGAATCGCGGGCGAGACAAACTGGTCAACCCGCGATAACGAAGGCTCGTTTCCCGGATTCGCCGATGAGAAAGCCTTGAACACAGGCGACGAAAACGGCACTTCGTGGATACCGGCAGAATGCGACGTCTCGATCCGTCCCGGCTGGTTCTATCACACTGAGGAAGACAAAAAACTCAAAACGGTCGATCAGCTAATGAATATCTGGCTCGGCTCCGTCGGCCGCAACTGCAATCTGCTGCTCAACATCGGCGTCGACCGCCGCGGCCTCGTGAACGAGAACGACATCGCGAGGCTGATGGAGTTCAAAGCCGCTCGCGAAAAGGCTTTCGGCGAGGATCTGGCGAAAGGAAAGATCACTGCATCGAACACCCGAGGTCCGCGTTTTGCCGCTGCAAATGTCCTCGACAGCTCATTCGACACATATTGGACCACCGCCGACGGCGTCACAAACGCCACGCTCACACTCGATCTCGGCCGCGAAACCGACATCGACACCGTCGTCTTGCAAGAAAACATCGCTCTCGGCCAACGCATCAAACAGTTCTCGATCGAGACCTGGAACGGCTCAAAATTCCAAACCGTCTCGCACGCGACGACCATCGGCTACAAACGCATCGTAAGATTTTCAAAAACAAAGACCAGCAAGGTCAGGATCGTGATCGAGGATGCAAAGGCGAGTCCGGTGATCTCGACTTTGCAGGTGTTTAATTCTGGAAATTAGTCTGATAGATCAGTTGCCTCCGACTTTAGTCGGAGGGTAAGGTTTCAAATACTAGCTCGGCTTTAGCCGAAACTGCTTATGCCTCCGTCTAAAGACGGAGGTAATTGAGAAGAAAAGAATAAGAAAATAGATGAAAAGCAAGATATTGATCGTCCTGGTACTTCTCGCAGCTAGTTCGCTGCTCACTGCCCAAACCAAAGACTTTGCCAAATGGGTCAACCCGTTCATCGGCACGGGCGGGCATGGGCATACTTTTCCGGGGGCGACGATGCCTTTTGGGATGGTTCAGCTTTCGCCCGACACGCGGATCGACAACTGGGATGGCTCCAGCGGATATCACTACTCCGACGACACGATCTACGGCTTTTCACACACGCACCTGAACGGCACGGGTATTCCGGATTATTGCGATATTTTGTTCATGCCGAGCGTCGGCTACCCGCATTACACTGCGGGAGGAGGAGACAAAAGTACCAACGGATATGCGTCAAAGTTTTCTCACGCAAACGAGAAAGCAGAGCCTGGTTACTACTCAGTTAAGCTGGATGACGATGGGATATTCGCAGAGCTAACTGCAACGAAACGAGTCGGGCTTCACAGATATACCTTTCCGAAGACCGATAAGGCGAATATTACTCTGGATCTTAAATGGCGGGATAAGCTACTTAACTCGGAACTTCGGATCGACAGCGTTCATAAACGAATCGAAGGTTTCCGCCAGTCAAGTTCATGGGCGACAGATCAGAAGATCTACTTTGTCGCGGAATTCTCAAAACCTTTTCGCTCGCTCCGTACAGGTACCCTTCAGCACTCGTCGATCCCGGATGAGGATATAGTTAATAAAAAAGCGGTCCTGATATTCGATGCAAAGGAAGGCGAAACTGTCCTTCTAAAAGTTGCCATTTCCCACGTCTCCGTCGAAGGTGCGCGGAAGAATCTCGCTGCCGAGCTTCCCGGTTGGGATTTTGAGAAGGTTCGGGCCGATGCCAAGGCGGCTTGGAATAAGGAGTTGTCGAAGATCGAGGTTTCGGGTGGGACGGATGCTCAGGCGACGACGTTTTATACGGCGCTTTATCACACGATGATCCAGCCGAATATTTTTAGCGATGTCGATGGGTCGTATCTCGGGATGGATAAGAAGGTTCATCGGAGCACGGACGCCCTCGTCCGTACTTCGCGCGACGCTTCTCTTGCCAGAGGAAACCGCGACTCCGGACGAGGGCGTCCGGGCTCCGATCAATATACGATCTTCTCGCTGTGGGATACGTTTCGTGCGGCGCATCCGCTTTATACGATCATTGATCAAAAGCGGACGGTGGATTTTATCAATACGTTTATCCGCCAGTACGAACAGGGTGGGCGGTTGCCGGTTTGGGAGCTGGCGGCGAATGAGACGGACTGCATGATCGGCTATCATTCGGTCTCGGTCATTGCGGATGCGATGGCGAAGGGGTTGACGGGCTTCGACTACGAAAAAGCCTACGCCGCTGCTAAGCACTCCGCCGAACTCGATCATTTCGGCCTCGCTGGCTACAAAAAGCGCGGCTATATCTCGATGGAAGACGAAAACGAATCCGTCTCGCGAACGATGGAGTATGCGTACGACGACTGGTGCATCGCTCAGATGGCGAAGATCATGCTCAGCCGGAACGCAGGCGGCTCGCCTGCGAGTGTCGATCAAAAAACAAGCTTGAAGAATGAAGACACGCAGGCGAGCCGCCTGCGGTCCGACGTTGAAAAATATTCCGCTCGTGCCCGATATTTCGAAAACCTCTTCGACCCAAAGATCGGCTTTTTCCGTCCGAAAAAGAACGGCGGTTTCGTCGAGCCGTTTGCTCCAAACGAAGTGACTTTCGGCTTTACCGAGGGCAATTCGTGGCAGTATTCATTTTTTGTCCCGCAGGATGTCGAGCATCTGGTGAAGCTCCACGGTGGTCGCGACAAGTTCACGGCGAAACTCGATGAGCTTTTTGCAACCGACCAGAAACTTGGCGGCCGCGAGCAGGCTGACCTGACCGGGCTGATCGGACAATATGCCCACGGCAACGAGCCTTCGCATCACATCACGTATCTGTACGATTACATCGGCCAGCCGTGGAAAACTCAGAAACTCGTGCGGCGGATCATGGACGAATTCTACCATCCCGCACCCGACGGCCTGATCGGCAACGAAGACTGCGGCCAGATGTCGGCGTGGTACATCATGTCCGCCAGCGGATTTTACCAGGTCGCACCGGGCAAGGCGGAATACGCCTTTGGCACGCCGCTTTTCCCCGAGATGAAGTACCGGCTGGAGAACGGTAAAACATTCACCATCCGCGCGAAAAACGTCTCGCCAAAGAACTTCTACATCCAGTCCGCAACCCTCAACGGCGTACCGCACAAAAAAGCGTTCTTTACGCACGAAGACATGATGAAGGGCGGCATTCTGGAATTCACGATGACGGATGCCCCGGCGATGTCGGCGTTTACGGAGTTTCCGGTTTCGAGCATTGGCGTACCGACTGTCAGCGTGCCTGTCATTTCCGGCAAAAGGACATTTACAGATAAGACAACCATCACGTTAAGCACTGTCACGCCAAATGCAGCTATTTTGTACACTCTCGACGGATCTAATCCGGCACTTGCGGGCAGTAGGCATCTTTATAAGGAGCCTTTAGCGATCGATTCAAATACTCTTATCCGAGCAATAGCTCAAAATCCAGGCGATCTTGACAGTTTACCCTCCGAAGCCGTTTTTACCCGTACCCCAAATGATTGGACCGCTCACGTCGTCTCCGGCTACAGCCGCCAATACACCGGCGGTGGCGACAATGCGATCATCGACGGCATTCGCGGGACGGTGAATTTTGCGAGCGGCGAGTGGCAGGGTGTGCAGGGCAAAACTTATGAGGCGGTGATCGACATGCAGCGTGAAACACCTGTTTCCGAGGTCGGCGCGAGCTTTCTACAGGTGGCTTTGCCCTGGATATGGATGCCAGACCGCGTGGAGTTCGAAGCATCAAACGACGGCAAAACCTTCACCAAGATCGCCGAAATAAAACCCGGATTCCCCCAAACCGATCTAACCCCGACGGCCCGCGAATACCGCCAGTCCGTCACGCCGACCAAGGCACGCTATATCCGCATGCGAGCCTACAATTTCGGCAAGATCCCATCATGGCACCTCGGTGCGGGTGGCGATCCGTGGATATTTGTGGATGAGGTGTTTATCAGGTAATTAGCTTTCAGGGCGAGCGAGAAGCTAGCAGTTCGTCCCGTCCTTAAATGGGACAGCAAAAGACGTGTAAACCTAAGCGTACAGAGCATTTACGGCGTTATTGCTGTTCCATTTTGCCAGGTATCTTAATATGGAACAGTAAAATACGCTGTAAAGTCTTGATAACAACGGGGTTAAGCTGTTCCACATCTGCTAAAAAAGTGGGACACGAATATTGGCGGTAAATTATTGATATAAAGCGGTTTATATCTGTTTTTGCTGTTCCGAAATGGAACGCCAAGGGATCACAGTTCGTCGATCTTTTTGGCTAAAGCCACGTCCACATCAGTAATTCCGCCTCGATCATGTGTCGTCAGAGCGACACATGCATATCCCCAGCCGAAAGTTATGTTTGGATGATGATCCGCAGCCTCGGCAAGGTCCCCGATGCGGTTGACGTAGGCGAGTGCCTCGGCGAAGTTCTCGAATTTTGAGCTTTTCTTTAGAAGATCGCCTTCTACTTTCCAGCCTTCGAGGGTTTTCATTGCGTTATCGAGCTGTTGGATGTCGAGGATTTTGCGTTCCATTCGTTTTTGGCGCTCTGATTTTGAGCTATACTTGAAGTTTTGAGTAACTAGTTCAAAGGTATCCGTAAAATGCGTAATTGGTCAAGACTCCTTATTTTCGCCCTCGCCATCTCGATCGCGGCCTGCACGCCGCAGCGTCCAGCCACTCCAAAAGAGACCTTCATGACCTACATCAAGGCTCTGAAGGCTAAAGACTACACGACGATGAAGCTTCTCCTTTCCGATGCAACGATCAAGATGCACGAGAAAGAGGCGAAAGCCCAGGGCGTGACTGTCGATGATATTGTCAAACGTGAGACCCTGATCAGCGAGAAACAGACCGCGGTCGAATACCGCAACGAAAAAGTAGATGGCGATAAGGCTACAATTCAGGTCAAAAACTCATACGGAAGCTGGGAAACCGTGCCTTTCGTCCGCGAAGACGGCGTCTGGAAGATCGACAAGCAAGGCTACGCCGACCAGATGCTCAAAGATATCGAGGATCAGGAGAAAAAGCTCGATGAACTGATCAACGGAAACAAATCGACGTATTGATATGTCAGTAATTAAGCCATTCAAAGCACTTCGCCCGCCGGCAGACAAGGCACAATACGTGGCTTGTGTTCCATACGACGTGATATACGACAGCGAGGTACGCGAACTGATCGCGGAGAATTCCCTGAGCTTCCTGCGGGTCACGCGGCCCGAGGGCGAGTATTCTGCGGCCGAAACTCCTTCGCATGAGGTCGTTTTCGAGCGGGCAAAGCAAAATCTGGAAGAGTTCATTCGCTCCGGCGTTCTCGTTCAGGATGACGAAGACGCGATCTATGTTTACCGGCTAAAAGACGGCGACAGGTCGCAAACCGGCGTGGTCGCTTGCTGTTCGATCGCCGAATATGATGCGGGGCTCATCAAAAAGCACGAGAAAACCCGACCGGACAAGGTCGCAGACCGTACCGAACACATGCTTACGGTCGGAGCTCAAACCGGCTTGATCTTCCTGGCATTCCGAAACACCGGCGATATCCGCGACTTGATCGCAGACGCTGTGACTGGCGAGCCGTTATACCATTTCAGTTGCCCGCAAAATGTCGAGCAGACAGTCTGGCGAATGGAATTCACGGACGTTTGGGTCGAAGCATTCGAAGAGCTTCCTGCACTATACGTCGCCGACGGGCACCATCGTGCTGAAAGTGCGAAACTGGCCCGCGACAAGATGCGTGACGCGAATCCCAACCACAACGGCGGAGAAGAATACAACTACGTTATCGCCGGGATGTTCCCGTCCGAAGACCTCCACATAATGCCCTACAATCGCGTGGTCAAGGATCTGAATGGTCTCGACAGAGAGGAGTTTTTCGATAAGATCCGCGACAATTTTATCCTCGTCGATTCGATCGACGACACGCCTGATACACGCGGCGAGATGAGCATGTATTTCGAGGGTTCGTGGTACAAGCTTCGGTTTAAACCAGATCAGCCGGTCAAGTTCGACGCTATAACGGGCCTCGATGTCAGTATTTTGCAAAATTACCTGCTCGCTCCGGTGCTCGGCATTGGTGACCCGCGAACGGATACGCGAATCGCCTTCGTCGGCGGAGCACGCGGAACAGCCGAACTCAAGAAGATGGTCGATGCGTGTGAGGCGAAAGTGGCGTTCTCGATGTTTCCCACAACGATGGACGACCTGTTCGCGGTCTCGGACATGGGCGAGATCATGCCGCCAAAATCGACGTGGTTCGAGCCCAAATTGAAGGACGGGTTGCTCATCCACCGGATCTGAATGGAAAACAAAGACCTCGCAAATATCAGACACGACTATTCGCGTGAGGAGCTTTCAGAATCGGAAGTTTCAGCCGATCCATTCGAACAATTCGGCAAATGGATGGACGAGGCGATCGCTGCCCAGGTTCCAGAGCCGACGGCGATGTCTTTAGCAACTGCAAGTACCGACGGCCGGCCCTCATCTAGAATCGTGCTGTTGAAAGGATTCGACACCGCCGGATTCGTTTTCTACACCAACTACCAAAGCCACAAAGGCCGCGAACTGGCGGAAAACCCATTTGCTGCTCTCACCTTCTTCTGGCCGGAACTCGAACGACAGATTCGGATCTCAGGTTCGGTTACTAAAGTTTCGGGCGAGGAATCGGACGAGTATTTCAAGTCACGCCCGTTTACAAGCCGGGTTGGAGCTTGGGCGTCAGATCAAAGCGAGGAGATCGCTTCCAAAATGGTTGTGGCGACCAAGGCAGCGAAGCTGCTCGTAAAATACGCGACCGGAAACGTCCCACGCCCACCGCATTGGGGAGGCTATCGAGTAAAACCCGACCAGATCGAATTCTGGCAAGGCCGGCCGAGCCGACTGCATGATCGCATCCGGTACGACCTTGTGGAAGAAAGCTGGAAGATTAGTAGATTGTCTCCGTGAGCGGGTTCTATTCAAACCAAACACGCTCGACCTCGGTTTTCCACGCCGCGAGCATGGCTTTATCAAGCGATAAGATGCCGTCTCTAGTAATGGTTGCCGGCGGCGTGACGTAATTGGCCAGGGCGTCAAAAACTTTCCCACGGTCGGCTCTGCTCACACGGGATAGCAAGTGCCACAGCGAGATCATGTCGTAGAAATTGCGGTTCTCAAGCATCTCTTCTACCGAACTGCTGCCACCGTTAGAGAAATCAAAACGCTCGAGTGCGGCACGAAATTTTTCGCTCGTGTCCGCCGAGAAGGGTGTGCCGAGACCTCTTCCGCGTTTGGTGATGCACATTGCACCGGCAGGAACGATCGATTCACGGCCGCCGCGTTCCAAAGCGACAAAGCCGCTCGTTACGTGCAGATAACTATTTCCGGCCTTATCGACTTCCAGCTTGTAAGCACAGCCCAGATCAACCGCGACAGCTGACGGGGTATCCACAATGAACAAACGCGGTGGTGCTACGATCTTTGCTTCGAGAACACCGCGTTCGAGCGATAGGCGGTGCTGTTTTGGATTTGTTCCTACGAGCTTTACGCGAGAATTCGGCTGGATCTCGACGTTACCTATGTTAGCCACCTCAATCCGGGCTTTCGATATTGTGTCGGTTTCCATATAATCGCCGACGGCCAGCCGACTGTTGGTGGAGGCCGCACCTACTTTCGGTGCACCGGAAATCGTTTCAAACTCAAATGCTGGTACTGATAAGGCACTAGTTGTCGGAAAATTAGGATCCGTATTTGTGTTACCGGTCATCGTTGGCGTATTCGAATTCGGCTGAACGATGTTCGTCGGGGGAACGACCGCGATCTCAGGCTGCTGCGTAGCTTCGATCTTTACAGGTAAGGCCGGCGTATTTTGCCGAGCCCGATCCGGTTCGCCACGGAATAGTATGAAATAGGCGGCAGAAGCCAGAACCCCCACCAGCACTAACGCTACTGCGTATCCGGCAAAATTCCTGATTCCAAACGCGGCGTTCGGAATGAGAGCCATCTGCGGGAAGCGCTCGTTGTCGATCGAATTTTTGATCTCATTCCAGACGTTTTCCGGAGCGTCGGCCCGCTGGAGTTGATTGGCAAAAGCCGCACCCAGCCTTATGCGGTCATGCTCGCTTCGGCAAGACGAGCATTGCATCAGATGTTCGGCAATCTCCTGATGCTCGGACTTGGACAATTCGCGGTCAACGAACGCCGACATTTTTGATTTATAATGTTGCTGTTTCATCAAAGCTTAAATTGCGCTCTTCAAATGGCCGAGCCTGGAAGCAAGTATCTTATGCCCACGATTTAGCCTCGAAGCCACGGTGCCGATCGAACATTCCAATACCTCGGCTATCTCTTGATAGGAAAGACCTTCGACGTATTTCAGTATGATCGGTTCTCGAAGCTTGGGTCGCAGTTTAGCGACCTCGCGTTGGATCGATCCTGATATTTCGGCGGTCTCGGCCATCAGTTGCTGCATTTCGCCGCCGCGCGGTTCGCCAAAGGAAAATATGCCCGAGAGATCGACAAACCGGTTGATCTTCCTAGCCTCGTCGGTACAAGCATTCACTGTGATACGGTAAAGCCAGGTTGTGAATTCCGAATCACCCCGAAAATCGAGCTTAGACAACAATTTGAGGAAAACTTTCTGGGTAATGTCCTCAGCCAATTCCCGGTTGCCGCCGAAATAGTTAAGAGCAACTGAATAGACCCGACGCTGGTTACCGACGTAGAGATGATGCATTGCTTCGCGGTCACCATTTTTACAGGCTGCGAGCAGGTGTCTGTTCGTCGGAAATTGGGTCATCTGGGCGAGCCGCTCCATCGTCGTTCCCTGATTCTACTCCGAATCTCGTGACATCGACCAAACATCGTTGCTGTAAACGAATTTTATCTCGCCGTTCTCGGTGTGAGACGATTTACCGCCTGTCATGTACAACTTATTGTCGAATACCCAAGCCGCAACAGCTCCTCGAGGTGACCACGGGGCGGTCAGTTCATTCCAGTGTTCGCCGTCCTCGGTCATCCACACGGCACTTGCAAAGGCAGTTCCCCGATTCATGCCGACAAGCCATAGGCGTCCGTCGAAAACCACAGGTGTTCCTCCCCACTTTTTGTCGAGGTTCGGCATGACGCGTTCCCATGAAATTCCGTCCTTTGAAACCCAAACTTCTTTGTATGAGTTTCGATTGTTGTCCGTGTTTCCATCTATCACACCACCGCCGAAAAGCCAGATCTTGTCGTTGAAAACGGTTGCGACCGAAACGTTTCGCGGCGACCACTTGGCATTTTCGACGACGCGCGTCCAATGGACGCCGTCTGACGAATTCCACACATCGTTGTGATATTCCTTGCCGTCAAATCCGCCGAGAAGCCACATCTTACCGTTAAAAACGGTCATCCCGTAGAAGACACGTTGAGGGAGATTCGAAGTCTCGGCTAGAGTTTCCCAACTGTTGAGGTCTTTGGTGCGAAGGATCTTGGGTGAGACCGTAAATTTCTCGTAGTTTCCGGTCATCGAGCCTAACGCATAGATCGCACCGTTGAAATTCACGTATTTCTGATAGCCTGAGTTCAGCCCGCTGTCTGGCAGGGCCGTTTTGGTCCATTTCTTTCCGTCCTTTGATATCCACGCGCCGTTATTCAGAGCAATCATCCAACCTCTCATTGAATAAACGGGAAAGTTATAGCCCTGCGGGTAGTTTGCGGCCGCGGTAACGCTCGTCCACGAATACCTTGGTGCGGCGGGAACAAAAAAACCATAACAGAGTGAGGAAATAGTAAGCAGCGTTGTTGCGAGTAGATTGAACATATTGGCCTCCGTTATTGTCTTGCGAGCTTATCTGCGAGCGAACGTGCGATGGTTTTGGATTCTTCCAGAGAAACGCCAACTGCGGGATTTGCCTTTATCCGGAATGATTTGGTGCCTTTTCGCACCATGATCAGGTGAAAATTCTCTCCATCGCCGTGCACGATCGCCTCGTCACCAACTCCGTTCCATTCCTGCCAACCGGGCATTTTTGAATTTGATCTTCTGACATCAGCGAAAGCTTGCAACGCAACCTCGACCGAAGGGCTGCTCATGACCATAATGTGTATCTTTGGACTCCTTGCTGATAGATCGCCGGTCGGCATGAATGTGCATCGCCATTTTTTCCCCTCAGCATCCTCGGTCATTCCGCCGTCTTCGCCGCGGAATTTCGGACCGAGCAGTTTTGCTGCGTTGTCAGGCCCGTAGAAATCACAGGCCATGGATTTGTAAATAGGAACCGGCTCTATAGATGTGCCGGGGTTCATGAGAATTCCCCAAAATAAAATAGTCAATAGCATTGTTATGTCCTCCTTAGTTCCCTATGCCAACTTAATATCACGGGTCCCGTATAACATTCCTCCATCGCCTTTTCTTAAGGTGAGGATAGGGTTATACCCACCGCGTTGACCTGCGGTCGCGCGTTCTTGCGTAGAGATCAGCGGGTCGCCTTCGAAAAGGATCGAATCGATCCAATCTTCCCTCGTTTTTTCGGTCGTAACGGTCATGTGAATGTGGGCGGCAAAACGATTCACGGGATATGGTGCGGGTTTGATCGTGATGAACGAGTACCGGCCTTCACCGTCGGTCAGCATCCAGCCTCGGTACTTTCCATGCTTTGGTTCGTCCGGACGGCGGCCGTAATAGCCTTCGAAATCGGTGTGGTAGAGATAGATAAGCGTATTTGGTGCGGGCGTTTTTCCATCACTCTGATAAACCCGACCGGAGATTACCATCGGTTCACCTTTGTCAGTTTCGGTCGAGAGAACGGTTTTCGAAGAGACATTCCTCGGAACCTCGATCGCTCCCATACCTTCGGCTCCGCGTTCTCTGGCATTTTTCCGAATTCGCTCCAGAAGATCGATCTTTGTATCTTTCGCAAGCAAGACGCCTTCGCAGCCGCTAAAAAGCGGAAGTGCAATTGCCGCCATTGCGGCATTTCTAAGAAAATCGCGACGGTTTTCGAGCAAATTATTCATAGTTTTTGTCCTTTCTGGTTAATTTGTCGATAATTAGACGAGGCACCTCAAAGTTTTCTTCCCTTTTTTAGTCGATGTTCGAAACCGAAAGATTAATAATTGAAAAGATCACGCCCAACGACCTCTCGTGGTTGATCGAAATGCGGTCCGCTCCGGCAGTTAACAGACTACATGGGCGGGAGTGAAAAGCAAAACGCGGAGGCTCTTACGGCACGGCTTCCGTTCTATCTGGAGTGCCACGCGAAATTTGGTTTTGGATTCTCAATAATGACCCTCAAATCGACCGGCGAGAGGATCGGAACGAGCGGGATACAGCCGCTCGAGGACTGCGGCGAGATCGAGGTTGGATACAATCTGATCGAGAAGTATTGGCGGCAAGGGTTCGGATACGAGTGCGCGTACGCGTGGTTAAAGTATGGTTTTGAGACCGCGGGGCTTGAGCGGATCGTTGCCGTCGCTGATCCGGAAAACGTCGGTTCGTGGAAGATCATGCAAAAATGCGGAATGAAGTATGAAGGTCTAATGCCTCACTACGGTATGGACTGTGTGCAATATGCGATATCGCGGAACGAATTTCTAGGGTAAGATGCGACCGAATATTCCAAAACTCGTTTTCGCGATCCTGATAAGCCTATATTTCCTGTCGATCGCCTACGCACCGATGAACGGCAGTTTCCTCGACATGGTAGATCTGCCGATCCATGAGACGGGGCATTTGCTGTTTAGGATATTTGGCGAATTTATGATGATCGCCGGCGGTTCGTTGTTCCAGGTGATCGTGCCGCTTATCTTTGTCGGATATTTCGTGTGGCAGCGGAGCTATTACTCGGCTGCAATTGTGTCGCTTTGGTTCGGACAGAGTATTTTGAATGTATGGGTTTATGCTTCTGACGCGGTTGTGATGCAGCTGATGCTAACGAGCGGAATGACGGGCAGCGAAGGCGGTTTCCATGATTGGAACTACATGCTCGACCATTTCGGAATGCTCGGATCTACCAAAGGAGTTGCAAGCATTATCAGATTTGCCGGAACGGCTGTGATCGTTATTGCGGCCGCATGGTCGGTCTATTTTTCTCTGGTGCCTGCAGCGGAAACAGAGGATGATCTATGAAAGCAACACTGATCACAGGCGCATCGAGCGGTATAGGCGAAGGATTTGCCCGAAGACTCGCAGCCGAGGGCCACGATCTTGTCCTCGTTGCCCGTTCAGAAAAGGCCCTGCATGAGCTGTGCGACGAGCTGATGCTCAAACATGATATTTGGGCCCACTACATCGTTCTTGATCTCGCCGAGCCCAATGCCGACCTTACGCTTTTTGCCGAAACTCAAAAACACAAAATCGAGATCGAATGTCTGATAAATAACGCTGGTTTCGGCTCAAGTGGCGATTTTGCCAAGCTCAATATAGATCGCGAGCTGCAGATGATAGAGTTAAATATTGCGGCCCTCGTGGCGATAACACACGCGTATTTGAAACCGATGCGTGAACGAAAACACGGAACAATAGTGAATGTTTCGTCCGCTGCGGGTTTTCAACCGATCCCATTCATGGCAACGTACGCGGCTACGAAAGCTTTTGTCACATCGTTTTCGGAGGCGATCGCGGAGGAGAATCGACCTTTTGGAATTCAGGTTTTAGCCCTTTGTCCCGGTTCGACGCAAACGAATTTTTTTGCCGCATCACACATCGACAGGCCAGTGCAGGTCAAGGGTCAGCAGACAGTTGAGCAGGTAGTTGAAACCGCGATTCGGGCAATGAAAAGCGGCCGGACGAAGGTGGTTTCTGGCATCGCCAACAAGATCGGGGCTTTGCTGGGAAGCTATGTGCCGAGTTTTATTTCACGTCGTGTGATGGCGAGTGCACTGAGGCCGCGATTTCAGCGGGAAAGGCGTTTGCGGTGATTTAGTTTTGTTACATGAGATTTACGGTTCTTGGCAGCGGCTCTACCGGTAACGCGGTACTAATATCAAGCGAGACGACAAATGTACTCGTTGATGCGGGGATGAGTGCGCGTGAGATCGTGAAACGGCTAGCTGAGGTTGGCGTTTCACCGGACAAACTCGACGGGATCATGGTAACCCACGAACACGGCGACCACGTCGGCGGGTTGCGGGTTTTAATGAGTTCTGTCGATTGCCCGGTTTATATTTCGCGAATTACCGAAGACGCTTATTATGACACTCGTGCCGGAGGGCAGAATGGCGACAGCGAATCCTCGAAACGTCGAGTGGCCTTCAAAGATCGCACCGTCGAGATCGAATCAACCCGAGAATTCCGTATCGGCGACATAGATTTCGAACCTTTCAGCGTGCCGCACGATGCGGTGGACAATTTTGGGTTCTTAGCAAAAAGAAATGGCGTAACAGTCGCGACACTGATGGATTTCGGCCACATTTCAAACCTCATAAAAGAGAAACTCAAGGGCTGCGATGCGATCGTCGTCGAATCAAACCACAGCCGCGATATGCTGCGGGCCTGCTCAATGTACACGTGGGACCTCAAGCAGAGAATCATGTCGCACACCGGACATCTCTCGAACGAAGACCTCTCCGATTGGCTGACCAACGATTTCGATGGACGGGCTCGCCACGTAGTTCTTGCCCATCTTTCGCAAAGAGCTAACGAACCAAATCTGGCCAGAATAACCGCCGAAATAGCCCTCCAAATGCGTCCACCGCTATTCAGAGCGGAAACGAAGATCTCAATATCTAAGCCAAAAGCCCCGACTGAATGGTTTGAGTTTTAAGGTGAAAAAGCGTACCCAATCGAGTACGCTTTTTACCTCATTCCCTAAAAGTAGTGATGGCGAATTGAACCATCAAATTTTCCGTCACGAAGACAACAGTTTTTGAAATCTGCGGTTTGAGCCGCATGGACATAGATCGTTGCGGCCTAGTTTTTCTAGCAGTTCTTTGTCACCATGTACCATCCTTTCTCCTCGCTTAACACTAGTCTCAGAAGGGTAACCGCGTCGTCGCTTGCTAGTTATCTCAAAAGGAATACTCTTCCTCATATTTCTTGAACTTAGACATTATTTTGTCCTCCTTAATTGATAATACCGTTGAAACGGACCAGTGAGTCTAGCAAATGTTCGGGTGACTTACAATATAAAGATGCCTAGCATTTGCTATTTGCGAGCCGACCAACTAGCGATTAACCCCACCGGCAACCCAACAAGCAACGCGTGCCCGATCAGGCTGTTGAGCATCGCACCGACGGGCTCGTAAAATACATTCAGCGGAACGCCGCCGCGGGCTGAGAGGGGAACGACGACCATCTGCATAACGTAGTGGGCAAGAATTCCGAAAGTCATTCCCGAAATCGCTGGCTTCCTGATCATCAGGGAGATATTTCGGCTTAACAGATAATAGACGGTGGCGATGCAGATTGCGACGACGAAATGCATTACTATGCCAAGCAAAGCGGTATTCCAACCGCCCGCTTTTGCTGCATCACGGCCAACAATTCCCGAAGCAGGTCCCCACCAGACTTGCTGAAAAGTTATACCGTAATACAGCGGGAAAAATGTACTTGCGTCAATAAAATCGAGAATACCGATCGCGAGGCCGCCGAAAAGGATCGTATCTAAAGCCTTCGGTTTCCCAACCGCCGCTTCTTCGCTCATTATTTGCTGTCTCCTTAGTGAGAATTGGATGTTCTACACGAGAGAAACGATAGCACGAGCATTAAAATAATCCGGTAGGATCAACACTCTGTTCCACTACGCCTTTGAAGGACATTCGGTGCAGCGGGCACGGCCCGTGTTCGCGAATGGCGTCGTAATGCGATGCACAGCCATAGCCTTTGTGAGCGGCGAAACCGTATTGCGGGAATTCGGCGTCGTAAGCTTTCATCAGATCGTCGCGGTAGGTTTTTGCGAGGATCGAGGCGGCGGCGACCGAGGCTGAGATGGAGTCGCCTTTGATGATCGATTTTTGCGGCAGCGGAGAGCGTTTTAGGTAGAGAGCGTCGATAAGAAGGAAATCAGGTGAAGGTGAGAGTGTCGCGATCGCGTTGAGCATCGCCTGCTTTGTCGCTTCGAGGATGTTTATGCGGTCGATCTCGTCAGCTTCGATCTGGCCGATCGTGTAGGCGATGCAGGTTTGTTTGAGCTGTGCAGCGATCTCGTCGCGGTTTGATTCCGTAACCTTTTTTGAATCATTTAAGCCTTCCGGAAGCGGTTTTGACGGGTCGAGGATACATGCTGCCGCAACGACCGGCCCGGCAATGCAGCCGCGTCCGACCTCATCGAGTCCAGCGACAAGTTTAAAACCATCTGCCCAGGCCTGCTGTTCAAAAACCAGCCCGATGCCGGAAACGGCGAGGTCATCAAACAAAGAAACGCGGGAATCGCATCCATCCGCACCGAATGGATCCGATTTTCCCGCGTTTCGCATGTGTTTTTATTTAACCGACTACTTGCCCGGCCGTACTTTCTTAGCGCGTGTATCGCGTTCTTTGATGCGAGCTGCCTTACCGCGAAGGTCACGCAGGTAATAGAGCTTCGCACGGCGAACTTTACCGCGGCGAACCACGTCGATGTGATCGATCACGGTCGCGTGCAACGGGAAAATACGCTCGACGCCGACGCCGAAGCTGACCTTGCGGACAGTAACGGTTTCGCGAACGCCGCCGTGTTTGATGGCGATGCAGATGCCTTCGAATGCCTGGAGCCGTTCTTTGTTGCCTTCCTTAATGCGGACGCTCACGCGAAGCGTATCGCCTGGCTGAAATGTTGGTACGTTGTCTTTTAACTGTGTCTGTTCGACGAAATCTAGTCTGTTCATTATATTTTCGGCCAGAGGTAGGCGGTATGCACCGGCTACATTTCACCATTTTCTCCTGTTAATAGATCTTTTCTAATAGATCTGGTTTTTTCCAGCGCCTTCATGTGACGCCATTTTTCAATTTCGGCATGATTGCCGTTCAATAAAACTTCGGGAACTGTCATCCCGCGAAACTCAGCTGGCCGCGTATAATGCGGGCAATCGAGCAAACCATCTGAGAACGAGTCGTTCACCGCCGAAGTCTCGCTTCCCAATGCATCCGGCAAAAGCCTGACGATGCTGTCAACTATCACGATCGCTGCCGGTTCACCGCCCGACAAAACATAGTCGCCGATCGAAATCTCATCGGTCACGAGTGTCTCGTTCACCCGTTCGTCGACGCCTTCGTAACGGCCGCAAATGAAGATCAAATGCTTCGCTTCGTCAGCAAAACTCTGAGCGTCAGCCTGTATGAAAGGCTTACCCTGCGGCGAAAGCAGCACGACGTGCGTTCCCGTTGGAAAGGCTTCACGGTCGCCCGTTCCTATCAAATTTTCAATCGCGGCAAAGATCGGTTCCGGCTTCAAAACCATCCCGTCGCCACCACCGAACGGCCGATCATCTACCATTCTGTGCTTGTCCGTCGTGAAGTCACGGATGTCGTGAACGTTTATCTCGACAATCTCTGCGAGTTTAGCCCGGCGAATGATCCCGAAATCAAACACGGCGGCGAAGAATTCGGGAAAGATTGTCAAAACATCGATCTTCATGTCAGAACGCAGGCAGCGTGCCTGCGTGTTTCGCCGAATCTCGCAGGCTGGCAGCCTGCGTTCCGGCTAAAATTCTAGAAGCCCTTCCGGTGGATCGATGCGGATCAGCTTGTTTTCAATATCAACTTCAACACAGATCGTTTCGGCGAACGGTATAAGAAACTCTTTTGCCTCGCCATCGACCACCAGCAGTTCTGTCCCGCCGGTCCGCATTAATTCGCGAACTACCCCGATGATCGTTCCTTCGACCGTCTCGACGACCTTGCAGCCCTCGAGTTCCCAATCGAAAAACTCACCGTCTTCCAACTCGACCGCTTCATCCTCCGGAACGCAAATCTCAATGTTTCTTAGCGATTCAGCTCGTTCGACCGAATCGAACCCTGCGAATTTGAGTACTACGCGGTCATTCTGGAACCAGAACTTTTCAATTTTCAATTCGAGCCGCTCGCCGTTTTCGCGAAGGCCGACGACATCGATCAGCGAATCAAAACGCTCAGGAAAATCGGTCAGCATATCCGCAACGACTTCGCCTTTCAGGCCGCGGGTTCTGACGATATTGGCGATCGCAACAAGTTCTTCCAACCCCTAATCCTCGATCAGATCGAGCTGAAATCGCTTGTTCTGCTTTTGCCCGGCGATGAAGAGAATGCTGCGGATCGCTTTTACAGTGCGGCCCTCACGGCCGATGATGCGGCCCATATCGGATTCCGCAACACGCACCGCAATGCGCACGTTTTTCCCGTCACCGCTCTCCGAAACCTCAACAGCATCGGGCTCGCCAACGAGAGCTTTAATGATCCTTTCGACAGCTTCTCTCATCGTGGTTAACCGCACCTACAGAGTCAGAACTCTGTAAACTATTCTGCAACTGCAACTTCAGCCGGGTTGTTCTTGATCAGGCTTTTGACAGTATCGGTTGGCTGCGCGCCGACGCCGATCCAGTAGCTGATGCGGTCATGCTTCAAAATGACCTCTGCCGGGTTCAGCATCGGGTTGTAAGTACCAACGTTTTCGATGTACTTACCATCACGCTTGCTTCGTTTTTCCTTTACCACGAGGCGGTAAAACGGTTTCCCTTTAGCGCCCATTCTCATTAAACTAATTGCTAACATAATTTGTACTGGTTCGTCGTCGGTGGATCGTTGTTCGTTGTTCCTGACAACGATCCACGATCTACGAGCAACCAACTATCTCCGTTTCTTGTGTCTCTTTTTCTTCTTGATCCGCTGCGACAGAGATTCATTGCCGCCTGCATTTCCGTTATTTCCGCCAAAATCGTCGTCACTATCGAGGCCCATATCGCCGCCTCCGCCTAGCAAGCCGCCAAGCCCGCCAGCGAGGCCGCCCATCATTTTGCGGCCCAGGCCGCCGAACATTCCGCTGCCGCGGCTCATCTGCGACATCATCTTTTTCATCTGCTCGTATTGGCGGATGAGCTGATTGACCTCAGCAATGGTCGAGCCGCTTCCTTTCGCGATACGAGTTTTGCGGCTGGCGTCGATGACCTTGTAATTATTACGTTCGAGCTTCGTCATCGAGCCGATGATCGCCTCGGTACGCTGCATCTGATGATCAACAACGGCGGATTGCTCGTCGGTGATCTGCATACCGCCGGTGAGTTGCTCGGGCAGCATCTTCATCAATTTTGACATCGAGCCGAGCTTTTTGAACTGACCGAGCTGATTGCGGAAATCCTCGAGCGTGAACTGATTGCTCGTCATTTTCCGCAGCTGCTCTTGAGCTTCTTTCTCGTCGATCTTGCCCTGAACTTCCTCAATGAGGCTCAGAACATCGCCCATGCCGAGAATTCGCTGGGCAATACGATCGGGATAGAAAGGCTCGATTGCGTCGTATTTTTCGCCGACACCGACAAACTTAACGGGCTGACCGATGACCTGCTTGATCGAAAGCGCCGCACCGCCACGGGCGTCGCCGTCCATCTTTGTCAGGACAACGCCGGTGATACCGACACGCTCGTGAAAAACCTCAGCCGAACGAACCGCATCCTGTCCGGTCATTGCGTCAGCGACGAAGAGCACCTCGACAGGTTTGGTCTCAGCTTTGATCGATTCGAGCTCGACCATCAACTCATCGTCGATATGCAGACGACCCGCCGTGTCGATCATCAGCGTGTCAAATCCGAATTCCGTCGCGTGCTTCACGGCACCACGAACGATCGTCATCGGGTCCGAAGTCTCTTTCGCCTCGTACACGGCAACGCCGACGGCATTTGCCACGACCTTCAACTGTTCACGAGCCGCCGGACGATAAACGTCAACGGAGACGAGCAAAGGCTTGCGTTCCTGATTGTCGGCGAGCCAACGCGAGATCTTACCGGTCGAGGTCGTTTTACCCGAACCCTGCAGACCGACGATCATCACGACGTTCGGCGACTTACTGGTAAAAACAAGACGCGACGAAGTGCCGCCCATCAGTTCGCTCAGTTCGTCATAGACGATCTTAACGACCTGTTCGTGCGGTTTCAGATCCTGCCAAACTTCCTGACCCTCAGCTTTTACACGAACCGCATCGACAAAATCTTTCGCGACCTTGTAGTTAACGTCCGCTTCAAGCAGAGCCATCCGAATCTCACGCAAAGCCGCATCCACATGCTCAGGCGTCAAGGTGCCCTGGCCACGCAGATTCTTTAGCGATTTTTTTAGTTTGTCGGATAACGACTCAAACATATAGAGACACTTCGGCTACAATAGTCGAAACTATAAATACTAGTGTTTGCGCGATTTGGTGTCAAGAATCGGAGAGCGAAAGAACGCGCTCAAGCGCCGTAAATACGGCGCTTTGCTCAACCTCAAGGATGCACCGCGGCTGACCAAAAGCCTCGCACCGATAGCCCGGACAAGGCTGGCAGGCGAACTCCTTGAATACGATCTCGTTCGGAGCGTCCGTCCACGGACGCCAGTGGTTGCGGTTCGATGAGCCAAAGACAACAACCGATGGTGTGCCAACAGCGGCGGCTATGTGGGCGATGCCGGAATCGTTCCCGACAAAGACCTTAGCCTGAGAAACTAGAGCGGTTATTTCGGGCAGTGATAGGTCGTTAAATGTTGTGATCGGTGCAGTTGAAAGTTTTTTCAATTCGTCGAGAATCGCTGTTTCATTTTTTGCAGCTACGGCAATTAGGTTCAGGCCTTTGGCGGCAAGGAATTCGGCGGTTTTTGCGAAGTTTTCGGTTGACCATTGCTTGGTGGCGAAGGCGCTTGCAGGATGCAGTAGTGCGAAATCGTCGTGTTCGTGCCGCCCGCTTATGCAGGCGGTTCTGACATGGCCGGCGACTTTTTCGTTCACGACGAGGCGTGTTTTCGGACGGTCTTCAACCGGAACTCCTACGAAACCTAACAGCGCGAGCTGCTGTTCGGCCGAATGAGTGAATTTAGTTTGCCAGAAATCGGAAGCCGACGAGAGAAGATGATTGTAGAGAAACGAATATTGATAATCGGCAAACCCGACGCGATGCTTTGCTCGCGAGGCGGCGGTGAAGAATGTTGCGGTTGTTCCGCCGTGGAGGTTGAATGCTACGTCGTATTTTTGGCGGCGAAGGTGGAGCGCGACTTTTAGACGTTCGGACGCTGATTTTCCAACGCGGATCACGTTGTTGACTGCATCGTGGCCTTCTAGCAACGGTGCCACCCAGTCTTCGAGCAGGATATCTATTTGGGCGTTGGGAACAAATCGCCTGAGAGCGTCGAGCGAGGGCGTTGCGAGGACGGTGTCGCCGATGGATCGGAGCTTTACGACGAGAATGCGTTTTACATTGCTCCAGTCGATCTCGCTGTTTCCCATTATTTCTCGACCGTTGCCTCGTCGACGAGCATGACAGGGATCTCGTCGCGGATCGGGTAGACGAGGCAGCATTCCGGGTTGAGGCACTTCAAGCGCGTTTGCGCTTCGTCTATCTGCAATTCCGACTTACATTTAGGGCAGCGAAGGATCTCGAGAAGTTCGGGGCTGATGGGCATAAGATGTTTACTCCAACCAATTAGCAATTCTAACGCAAAGTTGCAGTGAGGCAAAGAGCTAAAGCGAAAGGGCGAGCCGCAAATGACTCGCCCGATCTCTCGTTCTATTGGTCGCCCGCTTACGCAGGCGGTTCTGACTATGCTGCGTCCGTTTTGGTACCGCATTCGGGGCAGAATTTTGCTCCGGCAGCGAGTTCGAACTGACAGTTGCCGCATTTAGCTTTTTCCTGCGACGAACCGCATTCTGAACAGAACTTTGCTCCTTCGCGAAGGTTTGCACCACATTTTACGCACGGAACCTGAGCGATCTCCATTTTGCCGCCGCATTCTGAGCAGAATTTGACTCCAGCGGTGTTTGCTTTGCCGCAGTTTGGGCACGGCGTGGTTGCAGCTGCAGGTGGAGCTTGCGAAACTCCGCCTCCACCTTGCTGTCCGCCGAAAGCATTTGCCATCTGTCCGCCGATCGCAAATCCGGCTCCTAGCTGAGCCCCGAAACCTGCACCGCCGCCTTCGTTCTGGGCAGCGTCTCGAAGAGCGTCGGCTGCCTGGAATTTCATATAGTTATCGACGTTGCCGATCGCGCCCATCGCCGCACGTTTGTTGATCGCCGTCTGGACTTCCTCAGGAACGCTGACGTTCTCGACGTAAAATTTCGTTACCTCGAGGCCGTAATTGCTAAAATCGCCATTGATATGGCCGCGGATCTTGTCGCCGATCTCTTTGTACTGCGACGCGAGGTCGAGTGCCGGGATCTTCAGCTCGCCGATGGCATCCGAAAATTCGGTAACGATTGCACGTTTCAACTGGCCTTCTATATCGTCAGTGCTGAATTGGGCATTTGTACCTGCGATCTCCTTGATGAACTCGCCCGGACTTGAAACACGCAGGCTGTATGCACCAAACGCACGCAATTGCACGATGCCGAAATCAGCGTCGCGGAGCATGATCGGGTTCGACGTTCCCCATTTCATGTCGGTGAACTGTTTGGTATTGACGAAATAAACTTCGGATTTGAAAGGAGAGTTGAAGCCGTATTTCCAGGCTCCGAGCTTCGAGAGGATCGGCGTATTGCCGCCGTCGATCTCGTATTTTCCGGGTGTGAAAACATCAGCGACCTGACCCTCGAAAACGAAGACCGCCGCTTGCGATTCGCGAACGATCAGCTGTGCACCGTTCTTGATCTCCTGGCCCGCGACCGGAAAGCGATAGACCATCGTGTCGCCCGTATTATCGAGCCATTCGATGACCTCAATGAACTGATTTAATGCTGCCTCTTTAACCTTGTCGAAAATGCTCATAGAAATCTCCTTTCGTGAAGTTCTTAACGATAGAATATGACACAAAGTTCGACATTTTGGAAGAATTGAGTCGCTCGAGGGACGCACCGTTTCTCTGGCGATCGTTTCAGATCAAAAAATGAAACAAATCGCCGTTCCAAACAATGTCAAAAATCGTTCCAAGTGGAACGGCTTATCCCTATTATATGCAACAATTAACTATCAAAAACAGTGTTCCACTTTTTCAATATGTAAATGGAACACCGTTTTTCACGCTAACTGCTCTGTTTATTGCGTTTAGGTGCCCAAAAGTGGAACGATTTCTTTTCATAACGAGAATGTCCAGATCGGTCGCCGTGTGTAATCTATGAGACATTGTTCTGTACGTTGTCTTGTGTTACAATGTTTCATATATGGAACTTAGCAGAAAGCTAGCAATTTTGGCTGATGCGGCAAAATATGACGCTTCGTGTGCATCGAGTGGTTCGAAACGGGAAAGAAAGGTGGATGGCATCGGCAATACCGAGGGAATGGGTATCTGCCACAGCTATACGCCTGACGGACGGTGCATTTCACTTCTAAAATTGCTACTCACAAACGTCTGTATCTGGGACTGTTCTTACTGCATTAATCGCAAGTCCTCGGAGATCAAACGGGCGAGATTTACGCCGGATGAGGTCGTTCGACTCACCATAAATTTCTATAAACGTAATTATATCGAGGGGCTTTTCCTGAGTTCCGGCATTATTCGCAGTGCGGATTACACGATGGAGCAACTCGTTCTGGTCGCCAAAACGCTGCGTGAGGAACATCTTTTCGGCGGCTATATTCACCTGAAGGCGGTTCCCGGTGCGTCGAAGGAACTGCTGATCGAAGCGGGAAAATACGCTGACCGTTTGAGTGCGAATATCGAGATGCCGGTGCAGGAAGACCTCAACAAACTAGCCCCGGAAAAGACGATCGCCGAGATCGAGGACACGATGGCCGACGTCAAAGACGGCATCGACGATGCAGCCGATCGCGGCGAAAAGGCTAAGTTTGCGCGGGCAGGTCAGTCGACTCAACTGGTCGTCGGAGCGAGCGAGAGCTCCGACACGACGATCCTGAATAAGGCGGAAGCTCTTTACAAGAAATTTATGCTTCGGCGGGTCTATTATTCGGCATTTTCGCCGGCGAATTTCACCGATCCAAACCTTAGACAGGAAAAAACGCCGCCGATGCGGGAGCATCGTTTGTACGAGGCGGATTGGCTGATCAGACACTACGGTTTTAAGGCTCACGAGGTGACCGAGGGGCTAGATGGCGGGAATCTCGACCTCGAAAAAGATCCCAAACTCGCTTGGGCGATCCGTCATCGCGGGCTGTTTCCGGTCGATATCAACCGGGCGTCGAAAAGCCTTTTGCTTCGAATTCCCGGCATCGGCGTTCGAAATGTGAACAAGATCATCAACATCCGCCGCTTCAAACGGCTGCGGCTTGATGACCTGGTACGTCTGCGGGTTACGCTGTCGCGTGCAAAATGGTTCATCACGACCGCTGACCACAACCCGGATGTTTTCAAGTTGGACAGTAATGCCTTGCCGAACGCATTTCGGCCAAAACTTGCACAGCCGACTCTATTCGCTGAGACAACGGGCCCGATATTGACGTCGGCCGTAACTGGAGAACTCTAAAATGATCCACGCCTGTATCGGAAGCGGATTTGAAGAGTGGCGTACGACGGCGAGATCGCTGATCGCGGCCTCGGTCCGACCCGATGAAGTGATCTGGACGCCGGGAGTTCAGGGCGGGCTATTTCAGCAAGATGGCGGCACTCCGTTGTCTGATCGGCAGGTGAGTGTCCCCGGTAAATTCATAAAGCTTGCCGAGGCGGTCGCCTGCTTCGACGATGCGGAGAAGTGGGACTTGCTTTATCGAATACTATTTCGCGTCACGCATGGCGAGCGGAATTTGCTCGAGATCGAGTCGGACGCTGACATTTCTCGGGCTAAGAGAATGGAAAAGGCCGTAAACCGCGATGTTCACAAGTTTCACGCGTTTGTTAGATTCCGACAGATCGAATGCGAGGACGAAGAGATCTTTGGAGCTTGGTACGAGCCGCATCATTTGACGGTCGAGCGAGCTACGCCATTCTTTGTGCGGCGGTTCGGGTCGATGAAATTCTCGATCTTCACGCCGAAAGGCTGTGCTCACTGGGACAAAAAAGAGCTAACCTTCAGCCCGGCGGCGGACCGTTCGATGGCTCCAAGCGGGGACGAAATGGAAGATTTTTGGTTGCTTTATTACCGCTCGATATTTAATCCGTTCCGGCTCAAGATCAATGCGATGAAGAAAGAATTTCCAAAACGACACTGGGCTACGCTGGCCGAGGCGGTGCTGATACCTGATCTGATCAGATCGGCGAGAGAAAGCGGTTAAGTTGTTGCTTTCCTGCGGTTTACAAACGGGCGTATGAGCGAGATGGCGAGCAATCCACCGCAGATGTCGAGGAGCGAATCAATTGGTGTTCCGGTTCTGAGGACGTTGAAACTTTGATTGAATTCATCGAGCAAAGCGATCGCCGCAACTAACACGATCACAAAAAGAACCCAATACTTTTGCAGCAACGGGATCGACGATCTGAGGAATGCTCGTGAGGCAAGAGCAGCCAGAATTGCGTATTCGGTAACATGAGCTGCTTTGCGAACTGCAGCGTGAACTAGAGCAACCGTTCCTTCATCGGCATTTGGGAAAAAGTAGGCGATAAGAGGGCCGATGATCCGGGATGTCTCTGCCGACGAACCGCTGCCGCTTGAGAGAAAAAAGATAACTCCGATCCACAAAAAGAGAGGCGCGTAGGCAAAAAGCCATACGCGCCAACTACTAGCCTGATCTTTTTGCGGCATCAGTTAGGCAGATTGCCGAACGAGAAGCTCGCACCGCCACCAACGATGATCAGTACCCAACCGCCAATAACCATTAGGAGCGGGATCAAACCCTGCTTTTTGACGATATAAAAAACGATGCCGCCGAGCGGCTGACAAAGAAAATTGACGAGAGCCCAAATGACCTTATCGCCTGTGGACTGTCCGGTCTGGATCGCGGTTACGATGAGCCAAATCGCCCCAATGAACGCGACCAAAGAACCAACAACTGCTAACATAGTGATCCCTCCAATCTAGCTTTTTAATTTTTGTTGTGAAGCAAGCAAAGGATAAACTAACCGTCTGGAAATGTCCAAGACCGACGGCGAGCAGGATTTTCGCCCTCAATGAGTAAGGCCCAACGTCATGTCGACCTTGGGCCTTAACTGTTGTAAATGGGTAATTTACTGGTTATGCTGCAGCCGCTCCGGAGACGACTTCGATGATTTCCTTCGTGATCGCCGCCTGCCGGATCCGGTTCATATTTAAGGTCAAAGTATCAATTAGCTCGCCCGCATTCTTCGAGGCCGAGTCCATGGCGGTCATCTGCGAGCCAAAGAACGACGCAATGGTTTCGATCATTCCGCGGTAGATCTGGGTTTCGACCTGTTTTGGCAGGAGTTTTCCGAAGATCTCAGCCGGCGGCTGCTCGTAGATGTATTCTGCCTGAGCGACGCCTTCGTTTTCGGTGTCCTCAGCGGTGCGTGTCAGCGGCAGAAGCTGCTGGACGACCGGCTTTTGGGTGAGAACCGTGCGAAATTCAGTGAAAACCACGAAAACCTTATCGATCGACGTATCTTCTGTAAAGGTTTTGATCACTTTGGAGGCGATCTCGGCAGCGTCGGAATATTTCACCTGGCCGCCCATGATGCCGACGTATTCGTCGAGGATCACGGCTTGACGGCGTTTGAAAAAATCACGCCCCTTGCGGCCGACTGTGACCATCGAGGTCTCTTTGCTCTGGTTATTTTTCAGGAAAGCCTGCGTTTCCTTGATAACGTTCGCATTGATCGCACCAGCAAGACCTTTATCGGCACTGACGAGGACGATGAGGTATTTTTCATCGCCGCGTTCGTCGAGTAGCGGATGCGAAAATTCGCCCGCGACCTTTGAACTCAGCGCTCCGAGAACGTCCGACATCTTCGTCGCAAACGGCCGCGAAGCCGTCACACGATCCTGCGCACGTTTGAGTTTCGCCGCCGCGACCATTTTCATCGCTTTGGTGATCTGTTGTGTATTCTTGACCGACTTGATACGTCGGCGCATGTCCAGAAGACTTGCCATTGCTTTATCTTAGATAGGACGTATAGGTCCTACACGTCCTATTTGTCTTAACTAAGCCGCCGCACTCGCCGCGGTTGCCCAACGGGTTGCTTTGAAATCTTCGACCGCTTCTTTCATCGCCGCTTTTAGATCGTCGTCGATCGATTTTTTGTCGCGGAGCGTGTTGAGAACGCCTGGGTGCGATTCCTTGGCAAATGTATTGAGCTCTTCTTCAAACCGTTTGAGATCAGAGACTTCGATATCGTCAGCCAGGCCGTTCGAGACGGTCCAAATGATCAGGACCTGCTCGACGACCTCCATCGGCTTGTACTGGGGCTGCTTGAGGATCTCGGTCAGGCGTTTGCCGCGTTCGAGCTGAGCCTGGGTCGATTTGTCGAGATCCGAGCCGAACTGTGCGAATGCCGCGAGCTCGCGGAACTGTGCAAGATCGATACGCAGCGTACCGGCGACCTGCTTCATCGCCTTGATCTGTGCCGAACCGCCCACACGGGAAACAGAGTTACCCACGTTGATAGCTGGACGCACGCCCGAGTTGAAAAGATCGGACTCGAGGAAGATCTGGCCGTCCGTGATCGAGATCACGTTGGTCGGGATGTATGCCGAAATGTCGCCAGCCTGCGTTTCGATGATCGGCAGCGAGGTCAATGAACCGCCGCCGCGGGCGTCGGACATCTTTGCGGCACGTTCCAGAAGGCGTGAGTGCAAGTAGAAAACGTCGCCAGGATAAGCTTCGCGGCCCGGCGGACGGCGGAGCAGAAGCGAGATCTCGCGGTACGCGGCAGCCTGCTTCGAAAGATCGTCATAGATCGTCAGAGCGTGACGGCCGTTGTCGCGGAAGTATTCGCCCATCGCGCATCCAGAATACGGAGCGAGGAACTGCATAGCTGCCGGATCCGAAGCCGAAGCGTTAACGATGATGGTATAGTCCATCGCACCGTATTCTTCCAGCTTCTGGCGAACCTGAGCAACGGTCGAAGCCTTCTGCCCGACGGCGACGTATACGCAGATAACGTCTTTGCCCTTCTGGTTGATGATCGTGTCGATCGCGACAGCCGTTTTACCGGTCTGGCGGTCGCCGATGATCAGCTCACGCTGTCCGCGGCCGATCGGCACCATGGCGTCGATAGCTTTGAGACCGGTCTGAAGCGGCTCTTTAACCGGCTGACGATCGATAATTCCCGGAGCGATCTGCTCGACAGGCATGTATGTATCGGTAACGATATCGCCTTTTCCGTCGATCGCGTTCCCAAGAGCGTCAACTACCCGGCCGATCATGGCGTCGCCAACCGGAACGGACATGATGCGTTTTGTACGCTTGGCTTCGTCGCCCTCTTTGATCTTCTGAAAATCGCCGAAAAGCACGGCTCCGACCTTGTCTTCTTCGAGGTTGAGAGCCAGGCCGCGGACGCCGTAGTCAAATTCGAGCAGCTCACCGGCCATGACCTTTTCCAGGCCGTAGATCTCAGCGATACCGTCGCCGACCTTGATCACGGTTCCGACCTCGTTGACCGTCATCGAAGCATCAAAATTTTCGATCTGAGCACGAATTATCTCGTTGATCTCGTTAGCTTTAATTGATTCCATAAAATTGATCGTGGATGGTTGAAACGTGGATGGTTGTCTTTAACAACGATCCACGATCAACGAGCTACCCACCAATAAGTTGTTCTTTTAGATTTTCCAGTTTCGTTTTGACCGAGCCGTCGTAGACGGTTGAGCCGATCCGGGTTACGACGCCGCCGATCAGGTTTTGATCGACCGAATATTTTACACTCACGCGTTTTCCGGTGAGCTTTTCGAGATTTTTTTCAAATTCGCCGCGTTCGGTGCCCGGCAATTCGCGAGCCGAGATGATCTCAGCCGAAACGAGGCCGCTGCGTTCGTCGAGAACCGAAGCGAAACGTTCATTGATCTCGCTAATCTCGGCGAGACGGCCGTTCTGCAGCAGAACTTTCAGAAAATTGGCGGTCGTTTTCGAAGGTTTCGCCTTGGCGATCAAACCATCGAGCACCTTGGATTTATTTTCGTGCGCGATCGCCGGATTTCCAAAAACCGACTGCAGATCTGCATTTTCACTAAACAATTTGCCCCACTCAGCGAGTTCTGCTTGGACGGTCGACGTATCGCCGCCGGCGAGTACAGCGTCGGCGAGGGCGGTGGAATATCGGCGGGCGATGGTTTCTGTATTCATTTTAGTTCAGCCCTCCGATCTCCTGGATGTTTGCACGAACGAGTTTCACGTCCGCATCGCCCGTGATCTGGGCTCGAAGTTTCTCTTCGGCGAGGCGAATGCTCTCCTCAGCCGAAAATTTGCGAAGATCAGCACGCGACAGTGTCTGCAGGCGAGCAAGCTCGGCATCGGTCTGCTGCCGAAGCCGTTCGACCTCGGTTTGCGTAGCTTCGGCGATACGATTCGCCTCGAAGGCTGCTTCGTCCTGTGCCTTCTTGATGACGCTTTCCTTTTCAGATTCGAGTTGTGCGAGCTTTGCCTCGGCGGCGGTGAGTTTGGTCAGAGCTGCCTGTTTTTCGGCCTCGGCTTTGATCAATTCGGCGCGGATCTGTTCGCGTTTCGTTTTAAAAGCCTCGCCGAGCGGCTTTTTGGCGACGTAGATCATGAAGGCGACAAAGATCGCCAGATTTAGAAATTTCCACGCTTCAAAGCCGGGAATATTAAAGATGCGGTCGTAAAAACCGCCGCCCTCGGCAAGTAGAAATAATGATGTGGTGAACGCTAACATAGTCAAAACTTAGCCTTTCAGGATGCTTGCCGCGATACTGTCCGCGATCTTTTCGGCGTCCGTACGGATGGCCGCTTGTGCGTCGGCAGCCTGCTTCGCGAGCTCCGCTTTCCCCGAATCCATCTTTGCAGCTACCTCGTTTTTCGCGTCGCTGAGCTGCTTATCACGGGCTTCGGTCGCTGCTTTCTGCTCTTTTTCGATCAGTTCGTAACCTTTTGAACGTGTCTCGAGCAGCTCGCGGTTGTAACGCGTTTCTTTTTCCTCGACGTCTTTGAGCAGGCCAACGGCTTCGCTCGAATGTCCGCCCTTATTCTTCTCGCGGGCCTCTAAAACACGGTTGATCGGACGATAGAGCGTGCGATTTAAAACCCAGATCATGACGAGGATCAACCCGACATGTATGAATAATGTGCCGTCAGGGAAAAGCTGAATTGATTCGGCAAGAGCCAGAAGATGCATAATCTTAGTTAACCCCGTTTAAGGGTCGCACAAAGCGCCAAAGCGCCTCATTATCAAACTGTTAAGACTATCACGCGCCCTTTTTGAGGGTCAAGGACGGTCTGGCGTTACCGAGAAATTGCATCAATTTGTAACAAAATGTTATCAACATAGGCGAAATGACGGCTGATCGAGAGGGTACAAACTGTGTGCCGCCACGAAGTGATGGCTTCACTGATGAACACCGAAAAGAGCCGATGAGCTACTGCGTAATGCTGGAAACGCCTTTTCTCGCCCCAATACATTTTTTACTTGACAAATCGTTTCACCGATGATACAAGTGTATCATTATGAAAAACGAACATTCGAAAAACAGGTGGGCGATATTGCCGCGTGGCGATGCAGCTCGTTGGTCCGCAATGTATGTGACGCTGAACCCGGTCGGGAAGATCGCGCTGAGCCGTACAACACATGAACGATTCGGGGCTCCTGAGGCGGTTCTGATCATGTACGATCCGCTGAGTCAAAAGCTCGGGCTGCGTCCTGTGGCTCTCGACGAACAGGATGCGTATCCTATCCGAAAGTACGGAGCGAACGGCGGCCGGATCATTCGGGCGTATCGACTACTGACGGAATTCGGGATACAGCCACAGGCGACGATCGAGTTCAAACAGCCGGCGATCGACGGCGACGGCCACCTGATCCTCGACCTTAAGGCAATTCGCGTGTCACCGCGTGCTGAAGGCTGGAAGGCGAGGCGATCAAAGGGCGGGCTGTGCTAAAGTTCTTATTAGCCCTTTTATGAACGGTTCGTCAAAACCCGCAAAGACCAAAGCTCCGCGTAATCGGACGATCGAGGTTGGGCCCGATGAGGCAAAACGGCTGAGATCGGGCATTTTGTTCGGTTTGGAAGAGAAATCTAACGAACTTCGCAATGCCCTGATCTGCGGTGACTCATTCGAAGTTCTGAAAAAACTCCCGGAGGCAAGTTTTGACCTGCTGTTTGCCGATCCGCCGTATAATCTGACGAAATCGTTTGGCAAGGAGGCTTTTCGCGAACTGTCTTCGGACGAATATGAAGCGTGGCTAGATTCGTGGCTTTCGCTGTGCGTGACGCTTTTGAAACCGACGGCAAGTATATATATATGTGGTGACTGGCGTTCGAGTGCGGCGATACAGCGTGTCGGATCGCGGCATTTCAAGCTCCAGAACCGCATCACTTGGGAACGCGAAAAAGGCCGCGGGGCGAAGGCGAATTGGAAAAACGCGGCCGAGGACATCTGGTTTTTCACCGTTTCGGACCATTTCACCTTCAACCTCGATGCCGTAAAACTGCGTCGAAAAGTGATGGCTCCGTACAAAGAGAATGGCCAGCCGAAAGACTGGAAGGCTGGCGAAAGCGGCAACTTCCGCGACACGCATCCGTCAAACATCTGGACGGACATAACCGTTCCGTTCTGGTCGATGCCCGAAAACACTCCGCATCCGACGCAAAAGCCTGAAAAGCTGCTCGCAAAAATAATTTTGGCTAGTACAAACCAGAGCGATCTCATACTCGACCCATTTGCCGGTAGCGGAACAACAGCCGTTGTGGCAAAGAAGCTCGACCGTAATTTTATCGTAATCGAGGCGGATGAAAATTATTGTTTGATCGGTCAGAAACGACTGGAAATGACAGACAAGGACGACTCTATACAGGGATTTTCCAGCGGCGTGTTCTGGGAAAGAAATTCCATACCTAAACCCGACTGAATATCAATTGGATTTGCCGCTTCTCAATCAACAGTGAGAGGTCCTTTTCGTATCGAACCAGCTTTTCTTTTAGCGATCTGACCTGTTTTCTGTATGCGATCTCCTGAAAAAGCTCCGGGTCGCCCATTTTGTCCAGCAGTTCACGTAAATGCCTGATCACATTTTGTCGATTTTCGATATTTCGGTCGAGGTCATAAAAAATCTGACGATCTAATCGGGTAAATTCGGCCGGCAAACGTGCGATCTCCTCGGTCCGTTTGGCCTGAGCTCGATCGATCGCGATCAGCAATAGTTCGCTTCCACCCGCTTCTTCTATTGTGCGTCTCGCACTGGGACTCATCTCAAAACCTACACCTCGTGCATCTATTGCCCGACTCAATATCCTGTTTCGCTCTAGAGTGCTCGCAATGTCGTTGTCTCCCAAACCTGTCAAGACTTCGTTAAAAGAAACCGTTTTTACGAAATCCGCGATATCCAGTCCCTTTTCCTGGGCAGAAGAGTTTGAGATCAACAGCCATATCACTATGGAGATAGTCAATGTTAAACGGTAGAGTTTCTGGGAATTTGCGGGACGCATTCACTTATAATATACCTATTGTCAATCCTAATTTTTGTTTTGTGTCCTACGATCTCCTGTGTTGAAATCCTTATATGAAGGTCGCAACGTGGAACGTTAATTCGATAAATGTCCGCATACCGCAATTGATCGGCTGGCTGCGTGAGGCTGAGCCGGATGTTTTGTGTGTGCAGGAGACTAAGACGATCGATGAGAATTTTCCGGATGGCATTCTCGAAGAAGCCGGTTATAAGTCTGTGTTTACGGGCGAAAAGGCTTACAACGGTGTCGCGATACTATCTAAAGGCCCTGCGATCGAGGACGTTCAATACGGATTTCCGGGCGACGCGGATGATGCTCCGAAGCGGATGATCGCAGCGACGGTCGGCGGCATTCGGATCGTGAATACTTATATTCCAAATGGTTCGGAGCTATGGTCGGATAAGTTCAAGTTCAAACTCGATTGGCTGATTCGCCTGCGGCGATATTTTGACGCGACGTGCGATGCCCACGAGAACGTGCTGCTCTGTGGCGATTTTAACGTTGGGCATTATCCGGAAGATGTCTGGAACGCGGTCGCGTACGCAGGTAAACTGCATTTCTCAAAACCCGAACGCGCGGCGATCGAATATGTCAGGCAATGGGGTTTCGAGGACGTTTTTCGTCGGCTCAATGGCAAAGTGCAGGAATTCTCGTGGTGGGATTACCGTGCTGGTTCGTGGCAAAAGAATCACGGTCTCCGTATCGATCATATCTGGACAACGCCAAAACTTTCCGCAACAGCCAAAACCTGCGTGATCGACAAATCGCCGCGATATCTGGACCTGCCGAGCGATCATGCGCCGGTGATAGCGGATTTTGAGCAGTGAAAAGTGTTGTGCATCCCAAATGCATCCATTATACTTCCGTATTGGAAGTGCAAATATGGCGACACTAACTATCAAAAATCTGCCCGATGAGATCTACGCGGCTTTGAGTGAAAAAGCGAAACGAAGTCGACGCAGCATCAATAACGAAGCGATCATCATGTTTGAGGAGAGTTTCTTTGGAAAGCGCAAAAGCGACGAAAAAGAACTCGAAGAAATAAGCATCTTTCGAGATAATCTCGCAAAAAAAGGCGTTTACGTTACTACAGAGATCCTCAACAAGGCGAAAAATGAGAGGCGATTTTGATCGTTTCGGATACAAATATTCTTGCGTACCTGATCCTGGAGAGTGACCGGACGGATGATGCGGTTGCACTGCGTCGAAAGGATCCGGAATGGGCAGTGCCGCCGATCTGGCGTTCCGAGTTTTGCAATCTCCTCGCAACCGCGATGAGGAACAGCTCTATGGACATTGAAGACGCTGTTCTGGCGTTCAACGTCGCGACACGTCTTGTAGGCAACAGTGAGATCAATATCGCGGCTAGACGTGTACTCGAACTTGCGGAATCATCAGGCTGCACTGCATACGATTGTGAGTTTGTATCTCTGGCAGAACGTCTTGGTGTACCCTTGATAACTACTGACAAAAAGGTGATCGCCGCCTTTCCGGACATCGCTGTTTCGATGGAGAAGTTTTTGGGTAATTGAGTTAATGAACGGGGATCTTTTTGATAAACATCTGACAAACGCCGAGATCGAAGCCGGAATAGAAAGTGTTCTGGCTGCTCCTCGCGATCAGGGCAAACTCGTGATGCTAGTTCGCCGTCCAAAGGTGAACAAGCGTGAAGTCGTTGCGAGCGGAATGCTCGATGTCGCAAACGGTTTGGTTGGTGATAATTGGTTGACACGCGGCAGCTCGCGAACAGACAACGGGCTTGGGCATCCTGAGATGCAGTTGAATCTGATGAATTTCCGGTTTGCTGAGCTGATCGCCGGGCATAAAGATCGAGTACCGCTCGCGGGCGATCAGTTTTTCGTAGACCTCGACCTGAGCGGGGAGAATCTGCCGGTCGGGACGCGGCTTTTGATCGGAGAAGCCGTGATCGAGGTGACGGCGATACCGCATCTCGGGTGCAAGAAATTTGTCGAGCGGTTTGGTATCGACGCGATGAAATACGCCAATTCCGATTTTGGCAGGAAGCATAACCTTCGCGGAATTAATGCTAAGGTCATTTCCGGCGGACGAGTTGCGGTCGGTAATAGTATTCGGATCGAGAGGTAGTGAAATGTTTCGATCGTTTTGTTTTATTTCGTTTCTCGTGTTGATGGCGGTGCCGGTTCTTTCGCAGGAACCCACGCCGACACCCGCGCCAAAGAGCAGTTACGAAAAGCTGCTCGAAACGCCCGGCAGCATCGTGCTTGCGAAAAAATATCCGGTCGGTAACTCAAAATTCGGCCTCGTTGTGACGGTTTCTTATCGGTTCGATGCCCAGGCAAATCGTTTCTACACGCTCGATGGCGGAACGACCCTGTCGATCGACATGGACAAGCTACCGAAGTTGATCAGCGATCTCGAGTCATTTGTCACGCTGATGAAAGCCGCGGACGGCAAGGACGGCGAGAATGTTTATTACCGCTATTCCGACAAATTCTGGGTCAGCTTCTATTCCTTTGTCGACGAGAAAGGCAAACAACAGCCACAGACGCTTTACTTCAATCCGGGCCGTTTCGAAAATTCAGGAAAAGGAACGGACAAAGACCTGAACGAATATATCGAGGCACTAAAAGCAGGCCTCGTCAAAATGCAGGAACTGCAGAAAAAGCCGTAATGTGAGAGATCAATTATGAAGCTCCGGTTACTGTTAACGATCTTCGTCTTCGCACTCGGCTCGATGTATGTCGGTGCGCAGACAGTGGTTAAGGTCGTCGGCGGACGAAGCAAATTGGTCATTCTATCGGACGGAACGCTTCTCGGGTGTGGGCAGAATGACTATCACGAAATTTCACCGGCCAACGGCCCGATAAACGCTCTGCTTGCAATAAAGCTGCCTGGCAAGGCTGTTGATGCTGCGACTGGAGAACGAACATCGTATGCTGTGCTCGATGACGGCTCGGTCTGGGCTTGGGGACAAGGCATCGACGGCGAATTGGGTAACGGCGGCCGTGTGAACTCGACTGTTCCGGTCCGTGTTGCAGGTGTTAGCAATGCGATCTCGGTCATCGCTGATTCGTACACCGCACTGGCATTGACACGCGAAGGCAGCGTTTACGCGTGGGGCAGGCGAAACGGGGCGATCGGCGATGGAACTAGCCCGCAGAGTTACGGCGTCGACTGGCCGGGCCCGGCGATATCACCGGTTCGTGTTCCGAAGGTTTCGAACATCAAACAGATCTCGATCGGATACGGTGCGGTTTTGGCACTGACGAATGATGGCCGCGTGCTCTCGTGGGGAGCGAATAATTACGGAGCGTTGGGAAGGGCACCGCGGCAGGAACTTCCGCTCGACACGGCGGCCGAGGTGCCGGGACTCACAAATGTCGTAATGGTTGCCGCCGGGCCGGGAGTTTCGACGGCCCTGAAACGCGACGGAACGGTTTGGGTTTGGGGTTCAAATTATCAGGGCCAGTTCGGCAACGGTGAGCGCGATGGAACCGTCGGAATGAACGTCGGCTGGTATCTCGAACCGCGACAGGTCGCCGGAGTTGCGAATGTTGCGGCGATATCGGTCGGAATGGCCGGGCGGCACACGCTCGCATTGCTCAAGGACGGAACGCTTCGCGGTTGGGGAAATACGGATTGGGGACAGCTCGGCACCGGCGTTTCGGGAACGTTTCAGCTCACACCCGTCGTTCCAAGAATCAGCGGTGTGAAAGCGATATTTGCGGCGGGCAACAATTCGTTTGCGGTTAAGAATGATGGAACACTGTGGGCGTGGGGCATCGGCGGCAGAACGCTGTGGCCATTCCCCGCAAATACAAAATTACCGGTTCAGATCAGTTTAAAATAGACAGAATAAAGGGGAAAGAAATGAAAATATTCGGATTTGTATTGTTGTTGTTCGTTTTTGGCTGCGTTACGGCCTCGGCTCAGAACATGTCGGCAACGGTCGTTAGGAAGGAGATCAAGTTTGCCAAGGGCAAGCACGAGGCGACGGTAACGGGCGTTGCAAAATATGGCATGAGCTACGTTTACAAGCTCGGTGCCAACGCCGGGCAGACGATCGATGTCGATCTCGCCGGCAAAAATCCGGAATTGATCTTCTCACTCATGGCTCCGCCGCCTGACGAAGACACCATCTCGACCATGGTCAAAACCTACAACGGCGAACTGCCCAAAAACGGCAAATACATGATCGTCGTCGTCATGAATGACGAAAAATCCAAGGGTGTGCCGTTTACGCTGAAAGTGAAGATAAAATAGGATTCGTATGAGTAACGTAGAAATTCTTGAGCAAGCATTAAAGCTGAAGCCGGATGAAAAATATCGGGTGGTTGAGGGTTTGCTGAACAGCCTCGACGTCCCGGACAGTGAGCTCGACGAGATATGGGCCGATGAAGCGGAACGCCGTCTAAAAGCATATCGGGAAGGCAGACTCGGCAGTGTATCGATGGAAGAGGTCTTCGGTACTTAGGTATGAAGGTTCGGTTTTCAACCTTGGCTGAGCAGGAGCTTAACGATGCAGCCCTATTTCTCGGGCTAGAGTTCGAAGGACTCGGCGAACGGTTCAAGTCGGAGGTCAAAGCGGCAGTGTTGAGGATCGCCCGTTTTCCACTCGCTTGGTCCGTTGAGCGAGGAGAGATCCGAAAGTGCCTTTTGCACAAGTTTCCATACAAACTGCTCTATTCGATCGAGTCGGATCATATCTTGATCATAGCTGTCGCTCACCAGCACAGGCAGCCTGACTACTGGATCGATCGGCTCGATCCGTGAATTTGATTGAAGATTGCTACCTGGAATGTCAATTCGATAACGTCACGCATCGAGCAGGTTTTGCGGTGGTGTGGTGAGGCTTCGCCGGATGTTTTGTGTTTGCAGGAGATAAAGTGCGTTGACGATAAGTTTCCGCATCGGCGTTTTCGCGAGATCGGTTACACGCATCACGCGGTTCATGGCGAGTGCGGGTACAACGGCGTTGCGATCGTTTCGAGGCTTCCGCTTGTGGACATCGAGAGAAACCTGCCGGGTGACGAAAACGCGGCTCGGCGGATGATCGCGGTGACGATCGACGGGGTTCGGATCGTTAACGTTTATATTCCGCACGGCACGAAGTTCGGTTCTGAGAAATTTCGTGGAAAACTGGACTGGATCGCGCGGCTTCGCAGGTATTTTGACGAGCGGTTTGAGACGGACGATGATGTGATACTTTGTGGTGATATCAACGTTGCTCCGCATGAGATGGATGTTTGGAATCCGCAGCTTTGGCGGAACAAGATGCACTTTTCGAAGCCCGAACGCGACGCCATAATGGAGCTGAAAAAATGGCGTTTCGTCGACCTCTATCGCCAGATGAATGGTGGCGAACGCGAGTTTTCGTGGTGGAGCAATTTTCATCACGACTTTGAAAAAGACCGCGGGCTTCGTATCGATCATATCTGGGCCTCGCCGCCGGTCGCCGAGCTTTGCACCGATTGCTGGATCGATAAAACGCCGCGCGGCTGGGACAAGCCGAGCGATCACGCTCCGGTTTTGGCGGAGTTCGATATTTAGTCTTTTTACACCGTAGTTGGAGGATTCGCCCTTGCTTACGCGCGGGCTTGTGCATTGATGCTCACTTTGTTGAATAGATCTCTCTTTTTCGCAGCGTGTCTTCTCGCATTCGTGTCGGCTGCAATCGCGCAGGTTGACATCAATTCGCCCAAAATAAAACGGGCGATCGAATATATCCGCACGATCGAGCCCGAGACTATCGAGGAACAGATCAAAACCGCTGAAATTCCGTCGCCGACGTTCAAAGAGGGCGAGCGGGCAAAGTATTACAAACAGCGATTTACCGACCTTGGCCTTTCAAACGTCCGCATCGACAAGGCCGGCAACGTGATCGGCGAACGCCGTGGCTCCGATCCCTCGAAAACGCTGGTGATCGCTGCCCATCTAGATACAGTGTTTCCCGAGGGAACTGATGTTAAGGTCAAGCGGAACGGGAATATTCTTAGCGGGCCTGGAATCGGGGACGATGCACGCGGTTTGGCGGTGATGCTGGCGATCGTTCGGGCGTTGAACGAGGCAAAGATCGAGACGAAAGGAAACGTAATTTTCGTTGCCGATGTTGGCGAAGAAGGCCTCGGAAATCTGAACGGTGTCGGGCATATCGTAAAAGAGGAGTTGAAGGGCAAGATCACGCATTTCATTGGTCTCGACGCGTCCGGATATGACATCGTCAACCGCGAGATCGGCAGCAACCGTTACCGTGTGACGTTTCGAGGGCCGGGCGGACATAGCTATTTCGAATTCGGGCGTCCGAGTGCGATTCACGCTCTCGGGCGGGCAATCGAGAAGATCTCAAAATTTTCTGTTCCAAAAGATCCGCGAACCACCTATAATGTCGGCAAGATCGAAGGCGGAACAACAGTAAACTCGATCGCCCAGACAGCATCGATGGAGGTCGACCTGCGGTCGATCAGTGCGGGTGAACTCGAGAAGATCGATGCTGAGTTCAAAAAAGCGGTGCAAACATCGCTCGATGAGGAAAATTCGTCTAAAGCCGATGCGGCGAGACTGACCGTCGAAATTCAGATGATCGGCCAGCGTCCGGTGGGGCTGCAAGCGCCGGATGCGCCGATCGTTCAGGCAATACTCGCCGCTGACAAGGCTCTCGGCATCACGCCGAACCTGACCGCGAGCAGCACCGATTCCGGAATGCCGATGCGGTTTGGAATTCCGGCCGTTACGATCGGTTCGGGCGGCAAATGGCAGGGAATGCACTCGGTCGGCGAGAGTTTTGACTCGACGGACAGCTATCTTGGAACGCAGCGGGTTTTGACTGCCCTGCTCGCGATCGTTGGAATGAATTGAGAAAAGGGAGAAAATTATGAAAACATTGGTTCGAATTTCAGCTCTGATCCTCGTCTGCTTCGCGATCGCTTCAACGGCATCGGCGCAGAAAAAGCCTGCCGCATTTAGTACGAGCGGTTATTACGACGGCATCGGCTTGTCCAGCAAAGAATCGGGCGATTATTATGGCATTTCGATCTATTTGACGCAGTCGGCCAACGACACATTTGCACTGGTTACACAGGCTCCCAACGGTTCGATCGAGGATCCGGTTTTGGTTAAGGCGAAAATGAGCGGCAAAGATATGCGGACGATCGAATTCACGCTGCCCGGCGATAATGGTGATCGCCAGTATAAAGGAACGGTCGGTGCAACCTCATTGACTACGAAGTTCTTTGATCAAACGAGAGTACTGAAACGCGGCTGTGGCGGAACCTTCAGTAACATTTCGACCGGCAGCGGCGGCGATGTCGGCGGAATGGAGGTTTATATCACGGATAGCGCCGGAAGCTGGTTCGTACTCGTTTCCGAGGCGGAAGGTGAACTGAAAGATCCGGTCCTCGCTCCCGCCGAAGTCACGGGTAAAAACTACGACAAGATCTCATTCAGCCTCGGCGACCGCAAATTTACCGGCACGCGTGGAACAACGACCCTAACGCTCAACGAGGGCGGAACGAAAACTGTTTTGAAACAGAAGTGCTACAAATAAATAGTGAGGAACGTTATGAAAAAAATGATATTTAGGGCGATCCCACTCGCGATGTTCGTATTTTGTATGGGCTTTGCCGTAGATGCACAAAGCACGGTTCCGGTCGTGCAGAACAAGTGCATGAAGCTGAAAATGACCCCGGGTGAAGAAGACGCCGATATGGGCGGGAAACGTTATCAGAAGTTCGTATTCGAAAACCTCTCCGACAAACCGTGTACACTCAGAGGTTTTCCGACGTTCGTTGTTCTCAACAAATCAGGCAAAGCCCTCGCTAATGGTAAGGCGAAATACAGCAACGATTTCCCCAACGGGCCAGATGCCGAGCACATGAAGCCCGCCGCCGTAACGCTCGAACCGGGCAAAACCGCATGGTTCCAGATCTATTACAACGATGGAATGGCCCTCGATCACAAAAAGCCGTATCCGAAAGCTTACAAATTCTTGATCACCGCACCGAAGGGAGACAAGGCTTTTGTGATGAAAACCGACATAGAGCCTTGCTGCGGCATCACGGTCGGATCGGTTCGCGGAGATGAGCCGGAATAGTTCTTGATTCGGCTCTGCCGGACAGATCGGTTGGACTTGCTGCTGGTACCGAATTAAACTGTCTTTGCGGTTTTGCTATGGACGTTCGTAAAGCGGTTTTGATCTTTCTGGGTACTGTGTGTGTCGCACTCGGTGTCTTGGGAATGTTTCTGCCGTTGATGCCGACGACTGTCTTCCTGCTGATGGCTGCGTACTGCTTTTCAAAAAGTTCTGAACGCTTCCACAACTGGCTACTTACAAATCGCTTCCTCGGCAAATACATCTCCGGCTACAAATCGGGGAAAGGGATCTCGGTCAGGCAGAAAGTGTCGACGATCGCCGTTCTGTGGATCTCGATCAGCGTCAGCATTTGGCTGCTCGCGGCCAGCTTCTGGCCGACGCTTTTGCTTATAGCTGTTGCCATCGGCGTAACGATTCATTTGCTCTGGATCAAAACATATCGACCCGAGCAGAATGCCGAACTCGTCGAGTCGCCCGAGACCCTTTAGCCTTATCCGACCTTAACCGACAACATCGAGATCGATCCGCCGTCGAAGCCCTCGACGGGGAACGAGATCTCGTCGTCTTCACGCTGGACGCCGAGAACGTATAGAAGCGGCAGGAAATGATCTGGCGTCGGAGCGGAAAGCAGAGCGTCTTTGCCCATCAGTTCGTAGTTTGCGAGCGGTGTATGGTCGCCGTCGAGCATCAGTTTTCTCGCCGTCTGTTCAAATCTGACCGCCCAGTCGAAAGGTTCGACGTCATGTTTTCCCCAGGCGTAGGCGTGCAGATTGTGGACGAGGTTTCCGCTGCCCGCGATCAGCACGCCTTCGTAACGGAGCGGTGCGAGTTTTTTGGCAAATTCGTAATGCCAATCCGATGGTTTCGTCTCATCGATCGACAGCTGAACGACCGGAACATCTGCCTCGGGAAATACGTGACACAGCACGGACCACGTTCCGTGATCGAGCCCCCATTGCGAACCGTCCAGCACAACATCATCACCGAGCAGGTCTTTCACTTTCTCAGCCAACTCCGGTGAGCCCGCGGCCGGATATTCGAACTCAAATAATTCGCGCGGAAAGCCGCCAAAATCATGAATGGTCCGCGGCTGTTTCATCGCCGTCACGCCAACGGCAGGAATATACCAATGTGCCGAGATGCAAAGGATAGCTTTCGGCCTCGGCATCGACCGCCCGAGCTGTCGCCACGCCTGCGTGTAGCCGTTATCGGCGAGGGCATTCATCGGATTTCCGTGGCCAAAGAATATCGCGGGCATTCGTGTTGTCATAAAATGATTATAGGATCTTAGGAACTTACAGTGGAAGCTCGCGTAAAAGTAGAAGGAGAAAATATGAATCCAAACAAAGCTCTCTGGGAAAAAGGTGATTTTACAAAGCTTGCGGCAATGATGCGTGGTTCGGGCGAGGCTCTGGTTCGCTCGATCGGGGTCGATCCGTCGTTGAAAGTACTGGACCTCGGCTGCGGAGACGGCACCACGGCCGTACCGATGGCAATGATCGGCGCCGACGTTACGGGCATCGATATTGCCCGTAACCTGGTCGAGGCAGGCAACCAACGGGCCGACGATCTTAGGCTGTCAAATCTCAAATTTTATGAAGGCGATGCCTGTGAACTCGCGGGTGTCGATGACGACAGTTTTGACCTTAGCATCTCTGTTTTTGGTGCGATGTTCGCGCCAAAACCTGTATCCGTCGCAAAAGAGCTCGTACGCGTAACGCGTCCTGGCGGCCGTGTCGTAATGGCAAACTGGATACCAAATGACCCGACATCTTTTGTCTCGCAGGTACTGAAGATCAGCTCGGCTTTCACGCCGCCGCCTCCCGAGGGCTTCATTTCGCCGATGCTCTGGGGCGTCGAGAGCCATATCCGTGAGCGTTTTGGCGAGGCCGGCGTTCCGGTCGAGAATATAGCGACCGAACAGGATACTTTTAGATTCGAATCGCCCGACAAAAGCCCGGCCGACGTGATCGACCTTTTCCGCGACTATTATGGGCCGACCATGAACGCCTTCGAAGCAGCCCGGGCGGACGGAAACGAAGCCGAACTCCATCGTCAGTTGATCGAACTAGCAAACGCCCAAAACACCAATACCGAAGGCGGCACTTCGATCGCTGCAACATTTATGCGAGTTAGGGTAAACTTGTAGGCCATATGTTCCTAAAACAAGTTTCCGCTCTGACGCTCGTTGCGTTATTGATCTCAAGTTCGCTCGCTGCTCAGGAGCCGGTCGATGCGGCGATGAATGCAAAGATCCGTGATGAAGGATTGAATCGTTCGCAGGTTTTGAAAACTTTTGAGCATTTTACCGAGGTCATCGGGCCTCGGTTGACCGGTTCGCCGGCGGCTAAAACGGCGGCGGAATATTCACAGTCGCGGCTCAAAGAGTGGGGACTGAGCGATCCGCGGCTCGAACCGTGGGAATTCGGCCGCGGTTGGACGCTTGAGAAGCAGACCGTCGAGATGATCGAGCCTCGCTACATGCCGCTGGTCGGTTACGCCGAAGCGTGGTCGGCTTCGACGGCGGGTGAGATCGTTGCGACGCCGGTCTTTATAGGTAATAAAACCGCTGCCGATCTCGAAAAAATGAAGGGCCAGCTCAAAGGTGCGATCGTCTTGAGCCAGCCTCTGCAGGATTCCTTCGAGCGAATCGACCGCAAACAGCCGACGGCGTTCGAAGAAGCTGTGCCCATCGGCCAGCCGCGTCCGCCGCAAGGCTCGTCGCCATTTATCACTCCGGCGGCGATGAACAAAGCGATATTCGAAACTGGTGCGGGCGTCATCCTGCGGCCAAATCGCGGTGAACACGGCACAATGTTCATCCTCGGCCGTGACAACGCCGAAGCGGCAATGCCAAGCGTTATCCTGAGCGCCGAGCATTACAACCTGATCGTTCGCATGCTCGAACTCGGCGTGAAAGTTAAATTGCGCGTGAACGTCCAGGCAAAATTCCATACCGAGGACAAGAACGGCTACAACGTGCTCGCCGAGTTGCCCGGCACAGACCTGAAGGACGAGACCGTGATGATCGGAGCTCACTTGGATTCATGGCATTCCGGCACCGGTGCGGCCGATAATGCTGACGGCAGCGCCGCCGCTCTTGAAGCCATGCGAATCCTCAAAGCCATCGGTGCCAAACCACGCCGCACCATCAAAGTCGCCATCTGGAGCGGTGAAGAACAGGGATTATTCGGCTCGCAGCGATGGGTCACAAAAAACCTCGCGGGCGATGCGAACAAAGCCGCCCGCGACAAGTTTGACGTGTATTTCAACCAGGATCCAGGCTCAGGCCCGATCTACGGCTGGTATCTCGAGAATAATTCCGCCGTAAAACCGATCTTCGACGCCTGGCTCGAACCTTTCAAAGATCTCGGTGCCCGAAAGAACATCATCCAACCGATCGGCAACACCGACCACGTTACGTTCAACCGTGCCGGCGTCCTCGGCTTCAACGCCGTCCAGGACTACGATCTCTACGACACCCGCGTTCATCACACAAACATGGACACCTTCGAACGCGTCAGCGAAAAGGATCTGAAACAATCAGCGATCGTCCTCGCGTCGTTCGCGTATCACGCCGCGATGCGGGCTGAGAAGATCCCGGCGGCTTCGGTCAAGTAGATAAAAGTTAAATTCCGATCCTTATTTCAGGATCAGATCCGGCGAGTTGATATTATAGCCCTCGAGCTTTGCGGTATCGCCGCGGACACTGATCACAAACTGTTCGCTGCCCTTGCCGTCGGAAAACTCGGTGTCATAAACGAGGGTTACCATACTCGAAAGCGGGCCAACGTTTACATACCAGCTAACGGTACTGGACTTTTGATGAGTACCGAGTTTTCGATAGACCGCGTCAAGAAAATCGGTCAGTTCCTTTTCGCTCGCAGCACCTTTCATACCTTCGCCAGAATCTCTGTAGATCCCAGCGAAATCCCGCTGATTGAACTGTTCGTGAAACTTTGCAACCGCCGGTTCCGCCGCCCGCGAGTCTTTGACCATCGAGCAGGACGTCTGAAAAAGCAGTATGTATACGACGCCGATAGAGAGAGCAATTTTTGTCATGGGAAACCCGCCTTAAAGGAGTTATCTACATAATATTATCTACTATCTAAATCCGCCGTCGCAATACTTTTTCTTTCACGTTCGCAAAACAATTACTCCTATTTTCCCCTCTCAATCCGCGCGAAAGCGTAAACGATCACGCCATTGGCATCACCGATCTCCCGTTTTTTGAACTTAAACTGTCCGCCCGGCAGTTTTTCGGTGATGACGTAATCGGTGTGGCATTTCAGGCAGGATTCGTTTATTGCCCTGACCGGACGAGCAACGTAGGACCACTTCCCGATCGCGAATTCATAATTGTTCTCACGAGGGCTGTTCGGCGTTTGAAATTCGATAAAAGCCGACTTAACTTCCTTCATCAGCTTCGACGATTTGTGCAGATCTTTTGCTTTGATGTTCCTCGTTATCGGTACCGGTTCGTTCAAACGGTAATTTACCCGAAATTTTGGCATGGAGCCAGGTTTTTCTTCTTTCAGCGTTGATACTCTTCCAAACAGGTATAATCCGACGTCCCATCCGTCGTTTTCGAGAGCGGTTTGCAAAGATCTTTCTTCAGTATCGATCGGCGAGAACGTACCGAGGTGCGAGCTTCGAAGCGGTTGCGGCCCGATCGGAGCTATCCGAGCCATTCCGAAAAATGGTTCTGTCAAAAATCGCTTATGCATCGCCGCGTCAAACCGATCGATCACGGACGAATCCGGCTTTTTCGCGGTATTTGGAACAGATCCCGTTTGCCCATTCACCGGAAACATACGCGTACCGAAAAGCACAACGCCGAGAACAAGTATCCAGGCAAAACAAAACACGATTTTGGCTATTCGCTTCATTTTATTAACTCCTTTATTCGCTTCCACATCTGCGGCATCAGACCTGCCGTTTTTAGAACCGAACCAGTGGAAAAAGTCATCGTCATTTTGCGAAACAGAGCGACGGCGTTTGGGGAATACGGCATCCACCAGGTGTCGGGCAGCAATGAAAGATTGTTGGTGTGGATGTGTTGGGGCTGGACGAGTTCCATGAGGCCTTCGCGGCCGTGGGTACGGCCGCGGCCGGAGTTTTTGAAGCCGCCCCACGGCGTTTGGGCGATTCCGTGTGTGTAGAGCACTTCGTTGATACAGACCGAACCGGCCTCGATCTGCCGGGCGACGCGTTCGCCTTTGGCGCGGTCGCGGGTCCAAACGCTGGCGGTCAGGCCGAATTCGCTGTCGTTGGCGAGGCGTATCGCTTCCTCTTCGGTCGAAAAAGTCGCGATCGGCAGCGTCGGGCCGAAAGTTTCTTCCTGCATAGCCCGCATGTCGTTTGTCGCACCCGAAATGACGGTGGGCTGGTAGAAAAGCGGAGCGCGGACATCCTTGTCCGCGTGTGACTCCTGCGATCCCGACTGGCGGACGTGGACGTCCGCGTTCCGTTGGCCGCCGATCACGATCGTCGCGCCGTCCTCGCGAAACGCGTTGACATGATCCTCGACGATCTTGATCTGGCGTTCGGACGACATCGCTCCGATGGAAATGTCTTCGCCCAGGCCGTTTCCCTGCTTGAGCTGTTTCGTTTTCTCGACGATCTTACGGGTCAGCTCCGTCACAACGCTTTCGTGCACGTAGAGCCGCTCGACCGATGAGCAGGACTGGCCGCTGTTGCAGAAAGCTCCCCAAACAGCGGCTCCGGCGGCGAGTTCGAGATTGGCGTCGGCGAAGACGATCATCGGGTCTTTGCCGCCGAGTTCGAGCACGACAGAAGTGAGGTTTTTGGCGGCCGCTGCGGCGATCTTTTTGCCGGTCGCGACGGAACCGGTGAACATTATCTTGTCAGGTGCTGCATCGACAAGAGCTGCTCCGGTCGAGCCGTCGCCGGTCACGATCTGCATGCATCCATCGGGAAATCCGGCCTTTTCAAAGATCTCACCGATCTTCAGCCCAATCATCGGCGTCAGTTCCGATGGCTTAATTACCACAGTATTTCCCGCCATGACAGCCATCACAGCCTCGCCTAGCGGGATCGAGAACGGATAGTTCCACGCCGGAATAATGCCAACAACACCGAGCGGATGATAGACGATCTTCGACGAACGCCCGAGCAAACCGTAAAGCCCGATGCCGATCTTTGCCGGTTTTAGCAGCTTTTCGGTGTTACGCCGCAAAATACTGCATCAGGTCCAAAACCGGAGCGATCTCCATCGCGATCGCCTCGCCAAATGGCTTGCCGGATTCGCGTGAGATCAGGTTAGCGATCTCATCGACCTGACCGAGTATCACCTCGCGGGCCTTCATAACGAGCCGCGAACGTTCCGCAAAACTCGTGGTTCGCCAAGTGGCGAAACATTCTCGTCCTTCCGCAACTGCCTCATTTACTTCATTTGCGGACATTATCGGAACGCGTCCGATCTCCTCACCGGTTGCCGGATCATATGAGACGACCTCGTCTGTCTTTTCTTCTACTGTGACGGCGGCTTTCATATTTTTGTTAAGAATAGCGTAAAAATCGAGATATGGTAAGAAAATTTCCTCCTACGCTAGCCATGCGAATAAAAAAGTACTTGACAAGCTAAGTGCCGAAGATTATTCTGCAAATGAGGCGACAAAACGAATGATTGACGGCACAGACGAACAGATACTAACGATTTTGCAGAATGACGCACGTATTTCGAATGCTGAGATCGCAAGGCAGATCGGCCTCGCTCCGTCGGCGGTTCTCGAACGCCTCAGAAAGCTCGAGGAACGTGGGGTCATCCGCGGTTACCGTACGGATATCGATCCGCGGGCGGTCGAATTCGGGCTGACGGTTTTCGTGACCGTTAAAACCAGCGAATGCGGCAGTGAGGCGGAAAAGGCTATCGTCGCGATTCCCGAGGTGCTTGAGGTCCACGATGTCGCTGGCGAGGACAGCTACCTGCTGAAGATCCGCACGAAGGACACCGAGGCTCTCGGCCAGCTGCTTCGCGAGAAGATAAAACCGATCCCGAATGTCATCAGCACGCGAACGACGGTCGTTCTGCAGACATACAAGGAAACAAACGCTTTGCCGCTCGCCGGGAAAGCACGTAAGGGTTGAACCAAGGGGTAACGCAATGAGCACGATCCGAACAGCAGATGAAAAACGCAAACTGGTCTTCCTGATCGCGGCGTTCGCGGCCGTTTATTTGATCTGGGGATCGACGTATCTCGCGATCAAGTACGCGATCGAAACGATGCCGACATTTCTGATGGCCGGCGTCCGTTTCCTGGTCGCGGGCGGAATATTGTACGGCGTCGCACGGCTTTCGCCGGGTTACGAAAAGCCGAAAGCCGTTCATTGGCGGACGAGTTTCATCGTCGGAGCCCTGCTGCTCGGCGTTGGAAACGGAGCGGTCGTCGTTGGCGAACACTACATTTCGTCGAGCATGACTGCCCTGCTGATCGCGTCGAATCCGTTCTGGATGGTCACGCTCGGCTGGCTCTTTATGGGCCGCGGCAAGCCGAATTACAAGGTCTCGCTCGGCCTGCTTGTGGGCTTTATCGGCGTTGCGATGCTCATTCTCGGGCGGCCTGACGCGAGTTCGACGGGCGATTCGCAATGGCTCGGCATCGTTCTGATCGTGATCGCGACTATCGGTTGGGCGTTCGGCTCGCTTTATGGAGCGACCGCTCCGACAGCAAAATCGAACATTCTCGCCGCCGGAATGCAGATGCTCGCGGGCGGTTTGATACTGACGGTAGTCAGTGCGATCGCGGGAGAATGGCAGCGTTTCGATTACCACGCCATTTCGAACGTGTCGTGGATCGCGTTTCTGTACCTCATCTTTGTCGGAGCCCTCGTCGCGTACACCGCGTACAGCTGGCTGATGCAAAACGCTTCGCCGTCGGCAGTTTCGACGTATGCGTATGTAAACCCGGTTGTCGCGGTCTTTCTCGGCTGGGCGATCGCGGGCGAAACTCTGTCGGCTCAAATGCTGCTCGGTGCCGCTGTCATCGTCGTTTCGGTGATGCTCGTCACGGCAAATAACCGGAAAAAACCGCAAACTAAACAACCAGAGATCCACGATTCGCTCACGCCGACCGGAAAACCGGCGACGGCTTGATAATAAAGAGGAAACCATGTCAACAGGAACATACAAAGCAACAGTTCAATATGCCGGTGACGATTTTTTCATCGGCACACCGCCGAGCGGCCACGCTCAGCTCATGGATGCCAACGGCGAACGCAAGGCCGCTCCGACGCCGCTCGAAAACCTGCTCGTTGCGGTCGCCGGATGCACGGCGTATGACGTCCAATCGATCCTGCACAAAAAACGCCAGGACGTGACCGACTACCGCGTCGAGATCGAAGGCTGGCGTCGAGACGAAATGCCGAAGGCATTCATCAAGCTGCACATCAAACACATCGTCACGGGCCATAATATCAACGAAAAAGCCGTGGCCGACGCGATCAGGCTCTCGGACGAAACCTACTGCTCAGTAGCCGCGACAGTAAGACCGACCGCGGAAATAACGACGAGCTTCGAGATCGTCGAGGTATAAGGGCTGTCAAAGAACTAGAACGTCCGACGCGTTTTCATCCCCGCTCCGTAGGAGTGAAATGTTTGTAGAAAACGGCGTAATACCACGCCAAAAGCTCCGATAGGAGCGGCATGTTTGCGAGAAGCTATATGCCGCTCCTATCGGAGCTTTCAACTTTGGCGATATGCTCTTCTACAAACATGTCGCTCCTCACGGAGCTAAGCCTTGATCCTAAAGCATCACTGCTTCACAAAGTTCGCCTGGACCTGCGTTGCCGCGTTGATGGTCAGGTTACAGGTTGCTCCGCTTCCGGCACATGGGCCTGACCAGCTTGAGAATCGGAATCCCGCTTCGGGGACGGCTGTGAATGTTCCCGCCGAACCTCGCGGAACGGTCGCCGAACAGATCCTGCCGCAGTTGATGCCAAAGCTGCCGGTGACTGCGCCTTTGCCGGAAGTTTTCGCCTGGAAAACGTATGTCGGTACGAATGTTGCGGTCACGTTCATCGCATTCTGCACAGTGACAGTACACGTCGTCGCGGCACCGGTGCAGGCTCCGGTCCAGCCGGTGAAAACATTGTCCTTTGCCGCGGTTGCGGTCAGCGTCACGACCGCTCCGGCATTGTAACCGGCTGCGCATTTTGCACCGCAGCGGATAAGGCGGTCTGCGGAATCGACCGAACCGTTTCCGGTCTTGGCAACCGTTACGGAATTGACCACGACGTTTGCCGCAGCCATCTGGGCACCGATGAAATCACCGAGTTCGTCCGCCGCCGGCGTTGCACAGACGAGGTCGGCGCAGAGGGCTTCGTGCGTGATCGGATCGTAAGTTCCCGTGAATGCATACGTCTCGTAGCGTCTAACCACGGCACGCGTGTCAAATTTCAAAGCACCGCCGTTGCGGTGACGTCCGCGACCATTGCCGCCGGTTGCGGGTTCGTCCTGAACGATCTCCCATTCGACCTCGACCTCGGCAGCGTTCTGCGGAACGATGGCGTTGCCGGTCAGCAGTTCGTCGAGCGTCGCTTCGCGGTTGAGTTCGCGTTTGAACACCTTGACCCACTGCGCGTCACCATAAACTTCCGGATTCTCGGCTGGCTCAGGTGCCTCAAATTCCGCCTCGAGCTGCGGAGCCTCGCCTTCCTGAACCGGTGGCGTGACGAAATAATATGGTGCGGGCAGAGCGACCGGCGGATCGACGGGAATAAGCGTGCCCGGATTTGCCGCGTCCTCGATCAGCCAGCGGTATCGCTGAGCCGTCGGGTTTGCATTGAGCGAAACGCCGAAATGCTCGCATCCCGCCGAATCATAGGTCGCGCTGCCCATGTAGCACGAACCGCCGAACTGTCCCGAGCCTGCATACGGAACGGTGGTCGCCGTGAATGCTCCATTCGCATATGGGCTTTCCCAACGGATCTTCACACCGGTCGCCGTGTCCGTCATATGAGGCGAACCGTAACGCTGATATGAAAATGTGTACGGGACATTTATCGCGTGAACTCCTTCGAGCTCGACCTCGAAACCGTGACTGTGATGTCCCGAATGGTTGACGACGTCAAAATTGCCAAGGGCGCCCGAAACGGTCGCCGTCTGCGCTAATGCAGCGAAACTCGCCGCCAAAATAGTTAACAAAATGACCAGGCCGCGAGTGCCGAGTCCTGTGATGGTGTTTGTGTTACCGAATACTTTCATGATTCTCCTGAGGTCTTTATTAATTAAAATCTTCGGGCGTCGTCATTCCCGATAACGAACAGTGCGAGGAGATTAGTAAAAAAGACACAAGTAAAAAAACAAAAGAAGAAAATTGCGTGAAGAGCCACAAAGAAAAGTTATTGGTGAAGCGAATTGGATAATATATGCTTTCGATATGCGTCAATTTCTCCTTGTTTTACTGATCGTCGCAATCGCCGTAGTCTCCTCAGTAGCACAAACGAAAGCGGAAAAGATCACTTCGGAGGAATACATCGAGGCCAACGAACTTTCCCGCCATTTCTTCGCAGTCTTTGCAGATACGATGGACATAAAATCGCTCATTAAGGATTTTGGGACCTCCGATTTCTACGATTGCGTGGAACACGGTGATGCCCCGTTCGTCCGAAGTAATCAGGCTGAAAAAATGAGCATGGTTCAGAGGAGGCGTTTTTACATAGCCGAAACAAACTTTCTCATGGCGATCTTCATGTGGGGGACGAATTCTCCGGGTTCAACCGGAGGGTTCAGTTTCAAGATGCTTCCAACACAAGTCAAAACGATTCTCACAAAACAGACCTTCGACGCGATGGTGAAAAATGACAGTTCGGACGCTAATCTTTCCGACGCCGAGACACGCAAATACATAAATTCTCTGTTGCCAAAATTGGAACGGTCGATCCCGATATTTCGAAATCGAGTCAAGAATGCCGGAGGTAGGAACTCAAGAGGTTTTCGCGATGCCATGAGATTTTTTGAGTTCGAGTCGACAATTGCAGATTATTTGTTTCGACCGGAGCTGAAAACGGAATCAAAATCATGCGGCTCAGTATCAGTTGGCGGTCGAGTGCTGTACGCGGACATACCTTTCTTCCAGATTCAGATGGTTAAGGTGAATGGTCGTCTAAAAGTTCATCAGCTTGTTTTCCATGTAGACTAGTTTTTCCGATGGGCCCCAAGCATGCGGCCAATGTTTCCCAAAATATCAGTTCTCTATCTATTTAAGGTTATAGTGGCCTTCCGCTTCGCGGCATAGATCCCGGCCATCGTTCGGCAGTTGTCGAATATCTTTGACGTGATCGGGCCGGATTCGGGTGTGTCGATGGTGGCGGCGGCACGGCCGGCTTTGATGAGCCAGCCGGCGACTGCCGCGGCATTGAGATCGTATGTCGGCGTCCATTCTTCGTTAATGGGAGCGAGGCCGTTTGCGTCCTCGAGGGATGCGGACACGAGCAGCTCGTCGAGGTCATCCTCTGTCAAAGCGGGCTCAGCGTCCCAGGCGGTTAGCTGTTTAAGTTTTTCTAGATTATTCATATATGTTTAAGCGAATAGATCGCTGATTCGGAATTCAAAATTCGACACGGATGCAACGGATCTAACGGATCTAACGGATCTTCACTGATATAAAATTGATCGTATCCGTGTATATCCGTGTGATCCGTCTCTATCCGTGTCGAATTCTTACACTACGGCTTGCTCGCTATAAGCATCGCGAGAGCCGTGGGACGCACGACTTTGGCTCCGTAGACGTGGAGGCCTTTGACGGCGTCGCCGAAGCGTTTTTCGGGTTTGTAGGTCTGGACATCGACGATCTGTTCGACATAGCTCGTCGCGATCGAGTGGCCGGCGATGATCTTGTATTTCGTGCCGGTCGTGTTCGGGACGTTGTTGGACTTGAGGATCGCGAAGCCTGCCGCCTCGCCGACCTCGCCATTGCGGATCGCGGTGTCAGAGCGACGAGTTCCGGCTTTTACAAAACGCTCGTCCTTCAAAAGCAGCCCGTGAAACCAAGCGGGCACAACGACGAAACGACCGTCGATCGGCACATTGGATTCATCGAGCAGGACGCCGAGATCGACCAGGTATTCGTAGGCGTCGTCCTTGGTCGGTACCTTTGGAGTGACGGTCGAGCCGATCTTGTTGCCCGCGGCAACGGCAGCTTCCATCGTCGTGGCGAGGAAGCTATCGGCATAGTCACGCAGCGACCACGAAGCGCGACGCATCGCCTCGTCGAGGACGTTTACGTTCTGCTGGGCACGGTCGATGCTATCGACGTAGAAGTTGAAGTACTTCGCCTGGTCGATCAGCAGCGTCTGCTCGGCATCGGTCAGCGTCTCGGGGTCGCCGATGTCAGTATCCTTGGTATAGTCGTCAACCGTCACGTCGCCGATCGACGCGATCTTCACCGTATTTCCGCTCGCACGGATCTCACCCTCGTAATCGCGGTTACACACATTCGTCTGTCCATATACGAGCGATTTCTCCAGAGCGGCAAGCAACCTCGCCGCCCAAACTGTTGGTATAAAATCTAAAGCCATAAATCTCCTTTGATAGTTAATAGTGAATAGTGAATAGTGATCAGGAAACAGTGGTCAGTGGTCGGTGGTCAGTAATAAGCAAAAGCACTCTGACCTCTTCACTGTTCACTGTTAGTTGTTCACTGTTCACTGACTAAGCGTTCTCTTCACCTCTTCCCAGTCGAGTTTTGCGATCTCGGCGGGTTTCATTTTGGCGAGGGCATCTTTGCTTGAGACGCGGGATGTGTGCGGTTCCGGCTCCGGCGTCGATCGATGCCGGCGGCGTAACGACGCCGAACTGCTCGGGGAAAACGCGACGCAGACTGTCGATGACCGCCGCCGCATTAACAAGCGAGCCGTCATCCGCAAACTGCAGATCGCCCTTCACCGCCTCAAACAAAAGCTCCGGCGACCTCGCTCCAACGCGTCCCAACTCTCCCGTTATCTGCCGGTGAGCCTCCGCGTTTCGGATCGTCGCTTTTAGCTGTTCGTTCTCAGCCCTGAGCTGCGTAACCAAGTCAGAACCGCCTGAATCAGCGGGCGGAACAACGACAGGCATCTCGCTACTCGATATCACCGCGCCACCCGCGGACAACGCGGGTACGAACGGCAATTCTGGTTGTGTATTTATTTCAGTTTGTTCATTCATAATTTTCTCCTCGTAACAAAATCGGGAACCGCCGGTTTAGCGACGCGTGTAAGGACGCATGACAAACAAATTTCCACCGGCGTTGATCGTTCTCACAATGGTTTTTCTTTCAATCACCGCTTTCGTAGGAGCGATGTCAGCATCTGCGGACTTTGGTCGATGGCGAGTTATCGGCGGCGAAATCGTTCCTGTATGGGCGATCTTGAAAGTGATCGTTCTCGCACTCATTCCGACGCTTGCTGTAATTGATCTTTATTTCCGACGACCATCCGGCCGATATCTTGCTCTCATTCCAATGCTGTGGCTTTTCGGACTTTGCCTTCGTCTGTTTGTCGGTCTGCTTTTAACTGCGGATCTTTACATCAACCGGAGTCCGCAGCCATTTTTGTTTCTAAACGGATCACTTACCTTCTTCCTGGCTGCTGCTATCTCAAGTCTCGCTTTAAGCAAGACGGTTCGTTCGTATCTGAATTCATAAGTTCAAACATCCGGAGGCGAACTAACTGCACCTCCTTTGAGAACTCCTTATGTTGCTGTAAGTTTTCAGAAAGCGATTCCCATGAGAGATGAGATCAGACCAGAACACTCAATCGGCTTTTTCAAGTGGCTCCTACTAATTTTCGGGATTCTAACCCTCGGTTCATTAATTACGTCAGTCTTGGCTCTTTTGCGTCCAAGTCCGGGACAGCCGTTTCCCATATCTTTTTTGATCCTTGCCGCCGTTGCGTCGCCGCTCTTCTTGTCCGCGTTTTTCGCTCTACAAAGGAGAAAACGTTTTGGCCGCTGGCTCGCATTTTTTAGTTACGCTCTAGGCTCGTTCAATATAATCTGGGCGTTTTTTTGGTATGTCATCTTGTATGAAGGATCGAAGAACATTGTCACCACTGCCGTTGTTGCGGGACTTGATCTTATTCAATTCATGCTTCTCGGATGGGGAGCTCTGACCTTTGCCTTTCCTCCAAAAGTACCTTCTGAGCGTGATCCAGATGTTTCGCACGTTCCGCCTCCGCCGCCATCATTCAATTGATCAACCCAGCTCGACCAACATCGTTTTATTTCTCCCTTAATCCGTGTCACAATTCCCTTGCTGTAATTGACTGATATGAACGACACACCTCCTGAACGGTCGCTCTCGATGCTGCTTACACAAGGCATACTGCTGCTTGCGGGCGTATATTCCTCCGTCGCGGTTGTCATTACGCTCATCAGTGGTACTACTAATCCGACCGGTTTCGCCCTTTACGTCTTGTTGCTGCTCGTCATGCCGGTGATATCTTTAGTCGCATTTCTCAAAAAACTACCCGCATTGCATAGGCTCTCGATGCTTTCGCTGGTCTGCCTGTGGGGCTGGATCCTGCGAGCTCTATGGTCATGGTCGGGCTCCGCTCCTGTAGAACTTTGGGAAATGTCCGCTCTCTTTCAGGCCGTCCTTCTTTTGCTGACCGTTCTTTCATTAGGAATCCCCATACTCGTTGCAAAGCTCGAATTTGAACGACGCGCTGCTGAGTCGTTCGCGTTCGTGACGGACAGCCATTTTCAAAGTGAAAGCGATCCTTATCGGCTCGGCAGTTCAGTCGCATTCGACGACCGCTTTTTTGATCCGAAAAGTGGATCTACCGAGCTGTCAAAGTCTTTCGACAATTGATCAACTTGTAATGCCGCTAACATCCGCGACGCCGTAGCCTGCCTCGATCAGGGCTTTGTCGACGGGTAGGCCGATCTGGCGTTTGAGGAGGATGTTTTCGAGGAATTCGCGTTCTGAGAGCGGTGACGGGTCTTCCCATTCGGTGATGAGTTTGGCGTCGCTGCCGTGTTCGATGCGGAGGGCGAAGGCCATGACGTCGGCCCAGACCTGGCCGAAGCTTTCTTGGCGGTCGCGGACCTTGGCGATGAAGCGCGTCTCTGATTTTTTGGGTGCCTCGCCGCTCGGCAGCCCGGCGTTGACCTGCAAAAAGTAATGCAGCGGCGTGCCCGTGACCGACGCCATGTCGATGCGGAAACTGTCCTTGACCTTTAAGAACTGCTCGAGCTGAGCTGTCTCAAAATCACCGAATTTCGCCGACGGATTTCCCGCGATCCACAGATGATCGACGCCGCTGTCAAACGGAGCGATCGACTTGCCCTGTTCGCCATATTCGACCTCGATCCCGGCCGCCCAGCGTTGGCGAAACGCGGAATATTCCATCGCGACCAGCATATCGAGCACCGATTTGTTCAGCCCGTCCTGCACCGGCATCGCTGCGTCAAGTTCCGAGCGTCCCAACTGGCCAAGGTCGGCGTTGTTGGCAAAATGAAACACCGGAACGACGCCGTACGGATTTGCGATCACTGAATAGCCCGCGTCACTGTCGTCCGCGAAGGCGATCATGTCCGTCGGGTCGGGAAATGTGTCGGCTTTTGTCCGGCTGATGTAACGCTCGATGCGGTCGGGATAGAGGATGTTCAGACGTATGCGTTTATCCGCATCCGTCCACGACTTCGCTGCCCAAGTGATGCTGCCGGGAGAGCCTTCGTTGTGGACGACAGTGATGCCAGAGGCGGAGTTTGGATAGAAAACTGCCTTGCCTAGAGCATCCGGCCAAACGAACACATATGCGTCACCGCATTTAAGAGCTTCTTTGTGTATCTCGCCAGCCCGCGACGCCATACGATTTCGAAACCAGATCTCGCGAGTTGCAGAGTTTACAGAGTTTGCCGAGTTGTTAGTTGATGCCTCGACGCTGAATCCAGTGACGCGGAGTTTGTCGCGGACCGCATCGCAGATCACGGGGCAAAGGTTAAGTGCGAATTCGCGAAACAGTGTGCCGAAGGTGTTTTCGAATTTTTCGGTCGCAAACGCCAGGTCGTGATCTCCGTTGTAATAGCGGATCGACTTGTCGTATCGCGTGCTGTTTGCACGGAGGTTGGTTAGTGCTTTTTCTATGTCTGTGTTCATGGTGTTTTGCAGATTCTGTATGTTGTGAGGCGACCCAGTCGCTATCGCTCCCGGTTCTGACTGACATCTTTATATGCGTCAATGCGTATATGAAGATCGCAATCGCGGAGATCGTGGCGAGAGCTGCGGCGATATATATCTTTGTTTGGGTGTTCATAGTTCGATTTTCATAGCGGCAGCGTGACTGGAGCGGCGAGCACCTTGGTTGCCAGCGGTCGGCAGACCGCTGAGGAGCTTTGTATTCACGCATGTTGCGGGTAGCTCGCCGCGTCGCGTCATGGGTCGTCTCTTTTTTCCTTTTCGCGCCGCTTTAGATATATCTGCACGGCCACATCTATTGTTTTGCCGAGCGTGAAAAACATGATCGGCAGCACGATGGCTGAGACGATGGAGATGAGCGTGCCCGCTTCGATCGTGGTGACGATCGAAGAGATCGAGCTGATCCATGCCAGAAGGATGTTTTTTGTGTCGTTCATAGTGATTGTTGGCAGTGGGCAGTTAGCAGTAAGCAGTTCTAGGATCTCGCTTCTCGGATCTTTCCTAGGGTTATTTGGCGATATAGGTAGAGGAGCATCAGTGACGCGGCGATGATGGCGACGGTGATCCAGACGATGCGGGGCAAACCGACGACGAAGCCGACGATGCCCCAGACGGCTTGCGAAAGCGTCCCGCCGACCGTTGTCCATAGCGATTTCGCCGAGTCGCTGCGTGTTGCGACGCTCGTTATTACGCTGTCAACACGGTCGAATTTGTCGGCGGCTGATGTAGTGACGCTCGAGATCGTTTGAAGGACAGAGGCGTCTTCGTTCTGCTCGGGGTTGACTTCAGGGCTTACAGTTCCGGTCGCTGCGGCTTCCAGTTCTGACTCTGCCTCGGCGGGAAACCCAGTCGCTATCGCTCCCGGTTCTGACTCGGCGTCGCGTCGCTCTAGTATTTCAGATTCACGTAGGCGGACGCCGTGGACGGTGACCGGGAGCTTGAGTGCCCAGTTGCCGATGGCGATCTGGCTGAGAAAGAACTTGGTCCGGTAATTTGTCACGCGAAGGCGACGGATCTCGGTAAGCCAACGGTGACGCGCACGGACGTATTCGGTAATCCAGGCTTTTTCGAACTCGCGGTCGTCCGGTTTCGCAGTTCGCACGATCGCTGTGACACGGCCGGCGATCAGGTCGAACGAGCCGTGCGTCACCGAATCGTAGATGACCGCCAGAGCAAGCGGCGTCACAAACCGCATCCGCTCACATATCTCGATCGCGGGCCGCAGGTATCGTTCGTACGCAACGGTGAGCTGTGCGTCTTTCATTTCGCGGGTGATCGCAGCAGTTTTGAGCGTACGTTTGAAGAGAGCGTCGCCCGCGAGCCGTGCGATCGCCGCAGGAGTTTTACGGGCGAGTACCGGCAGAGCGGCGGTAAATATCTCGCGTCCGAGCTGCCCGCCGTTGGCCAGGTATTCGCGAACGACCGCCGCGAGCGAGCCCGAGCGGTGCGTGAACTGGTTGATCCCATACGACACGCCGGCACCGTCGTTGAGCACGACGCAGGCTGAATAGTCGCCGAACGGGCGTGATGTCTCGAATACGTGAACGATCGCGAGTGCTTTCATTTTGTCTTTTTGTGTGAAGGTCATACGTTTTATGTTATGTAACGGTCGGACGATTTTGGGCGACAGTTATGCCGAGGCTTCATTCGCTGCTTGCATCTCGCCCGACCTGTGAAAAGCCTATGACAACCAGATCTAAAATGGAATACTGTTTTGCTTAAAACGACGTATTATGCGGGAAATGCGTATTTTGCGTGAAATGTATTACTTTGCGTACTTTGATCGGAAACCACGCAAAACGAACGGCTTAGCGTGATCTCGGGCTCGGTTCGCGTATTTGAATCAAAATAAAATATTCGTTGCATATGGGGCCGATCTGGCGTACGATCGTCCGTGACCCGCTATCGCAAACAAAAAAATAAATGTCGGCTATCAGACAGTTCGATAAGTCAAAATTATTGAATCTCTGTTAACTAACGTATTTTTTTGTTGAGAATGCGCAAAAATGCGCCTATAATTCGTTCAAACAGCGAGCTTTAGTATCACCTGGCGTTCACGCGTCCGGGGTTTTGTGTCCAAGCGACGCCTATCTATATTTTCAATTCGTTTTTCTGCCTATTTCAGGAGGGTTATGTCAAAGAACGTCCATTCATCCAAACGCCTATTAGTAAGTCTTGCAATATTTGCCCTGTTCGGAGCCGTTGCTCTGGCATTCAATTCATCCCCGGCCAGCGCATCCGGGAACTCGGTCTTCGATTCCGTTCGCGGATTCTTCGGTATGTCGATCGCACCTTCGGCTTCCCAACCCGAACCGATGGTGTTTTTTAACAGTACCGCGCAGACTCTGCCGTTCTCACAAGATTGGACAAATACCGGACTTATTACTACGAATGACGATTGGAGTGGAGTGCCCGGTGTTGAAGGCTATTTAGGCCAGGACATAACTACTGGAACGGGCGTGGATCCGCAAACCTTGCTTACTACAAGCGGAGTTGCAAACGATCTAGACGTGGTAGCGAACCAAGCTGCAACAGCGACGAATGGTGGTGTTCTGGAAGTAGAAACGTCTATAGCGAATCCGACGATCGCGATTTAGGGTTCTGGCACTGCGGATGCCCCATATGTATTGATCTATCTGAATACGACTGGACGAACCAACATCACTGTCGCGTACAATCTCCGTGACCTCGATGCAAGTACTGATAATGCCGTGCAGGCGGTCGCCCTTCAGTATCGAGTTGGAAATTCGGGCAACTTCACAAATGTCGCCGCCGGATTCGTTGCGGACGCGTCGTCTGGTCCTAGTCTAGCAACTCTTGTGACTCCTGTAAGCGCGACTCTTCCGGCCGCCGCTGACAATCAACCGCTTGTTCAGGTCAGGATAATGACTTCGAATGCTGCAGGAAACGATGAGTTGATCGGGGTCGATGACATTGTTATCAACGGTACGGCCGGCGGCGGCCCTTCTCCGTCACCGACACCGACAGCTACGCCGAATTCGCTTACAGTAGTTCTTTCGCCGACGCCGGGTGGATCGGTGGCCAGCGTGCCGGCCGGAATATCGTGTCCTGGCGATTGTCTCGAATTTCTCGGACAGAACGAAAACGTTCAGCTGACCGCGACGGCAAATTCCGGCTTCACCTTCACCGGATGGTCTGGTGATTGCTCCGGCACAAATCCTGTTACGAACATCGTAATGAATACGGGCGGTAAGTCTTGTACCGCGACATTTGGAATCGTACCAACCCCAACCCCAACCCCTTCGCCGAGTCCGTCACCTTCGCCAGTTCCGGATCTGATCGTGTTTAAGTCGCATGGCGGAACGTTCACGCAGGGTGGAACTGGTTCGTATAGTGTGACAGTAAATGTTCAGGGAGCGGCATCGACGGCACCCATTACGGTTACTGACACGATGCCGACGGGAATAACGATCTCATCGCTTTCGCCGGGCGGAGCTCCGGGAACGTGGGTTTGTAACAACAATGCGTCCTCGTTCAGCTGCACTAACAGCAATTTGTACAATCCGGGAGCGCCGCCTTCGATCGGCGTCAACGTAAATATCGCGGCAAATGCACCGGCAACCGTCGTGAATACTGCCGTAGTTTCAGGCGGCGGCGAGGTCAACACCTCTAATAACAATGGGGTTGATACGGCCAACGTCGTTCAGACAACTCCAACCCCGACACCGACGCCGATCGTTCCAACACCAACACCAACACCAACACCAACACCAACACCGACCCCAACACCGACCCCAACGCCAACGCCGACGCCGACGCCGACGCCGGTTGCTACTCCAACGCCGACGCCAAGCGGTTGTATTCTGAATCCTGTTGTCACCAACGCGAACAACAGCGGTGCGGGCTCGCTTCGCCAGGCCGTGATCGACGCGTGTCCCGGCAGTACGATCACGTTTGCCAGCGATTTTGTCGTCCAGTTGAACACAGGCCAGATCAATATCGATAAGAACCTGACGATCGATGGTGGTACTCGAAACGTAACCGTCAGGCCTGAGAATTTCGATTCTCGCGTGTTCTATATTGGACCGACCGACAACCGTCCGGATGGAGCTTTCCTCCCGCCGACGGTCACGATCAACAAACTTGAGATCCGCTATGGAACGGCTCCGTTTGGCGGCTGTATCCAGGTCGGGTCGTTCAGTACGCTGAACCTGAATTTGTCGACTGTTTTGGATTGCTATGCATCGTTCGGTACGCCACAGCGCCCAACGACTTCGTTATCTTCGCCGGATGCACCCGACGGCATTGCCGTTGGCGGAGCGATCGCGACGAATTTCCAGGCAAACCTCAACATTACCGAATCGACCATCCATGACAATTTTGCCGAGGGTTACGGCGGCGGTATCTATAGTCTTAACGTAACGAACATCTACCGTTCGACCATTAACAACAACTACACGAACAACTATAACGGCGGCGGTATTTACCAAGCCGGCATCCTGCTCCGCGGTGATGGCAATCAGAATCCGTCCCTGCGACTGGAAAATTCGACCGTTTCCAGCAATTCGACATTCAATAATCTGCCGCGTGACGGTCAGCGAACGGAAGGCGGTTCAAATGGCGGCGGCGTTTATTTCGAGGGCTCTGCCATTGGAAACATCGTCAATTCGACGATCACGCTCAATAACGCTACTTCGGGCATCGGTGGCGGTATCTACGTTGATAATCTATTGATCGGCCGACCGGAACTTTCATCGCCGGTCAGTATCCGAAACACAATAGTTGCTGAAAACCAGCCTATCAGAGGGAAACGTCCGGAAGGCTTTATAACCGATCCGGACGTGTACGGCGGATACAATTCGACAGGCTATAACCTGATCGGGGTCGTCGGTCCACAGGCGTTCGGTTTCAGTGCAGTTGTTAACGATCAATTTGGCAATATTGAGACGCCGCTCGATCCATTCCTCGGTTCGCTGGCCGATAATGGCGGCCCGACACGTACTCACAGACCCGGAACGGGAAGCCCAGCTATCGACAAAGGTTCGGCTGCGGGTTTGACCGTCGACCAGCGAAATGTTGCGAGGCCGATAGATGACGTTGACGTTGTCAACGCGCCGGGCGGCGACGGTTCGGATATCGGTTCGGTCGAGGCTCCGCTTCCGCCGCCGCTGTGCGAACGAACGTATACCCAGAGTACGCCAACATTCAGTTTCCAGGACATCAGTGCGACAGGTACGAAAGTTCTGTCGAACGTGGATGACGCTGTGACCTCGGCGATCCCGATCGGCTTTACATTCAACTATTTTGGGTACACATACAACGAGCTTTACATCAGCTCGAATGGTTTCATAACCGTTAATGGCGATGGCGATGCCGGATGCTGCCAGGGGCAGAATATACCGGATTCGGATACCCCGAACGGTGTGATCGCCGGATTCTGGACCGACCTGCTGCCTAGCAATGCGGCACCGGCCGACGGCATCTTCTACCAAACTATCGGAAGCCCGGGCAGCCGCGTATTCATCGTGGAATACAAAGGCGTTCCAAACTACAATTTCTCATCGCCAGATCAGACCTTCCAGATCAAGATCTTTGAGGGTTCAAATGCGATCGAGGCTCATTACGTCCACACCACGTTGCCAAGCACCGGTTCTGGTGGAGGTGATCGTCCGGAGAAAGAAAATCCCATGCGTCCTAACGGAGGTGGTGACGAGGCGACGGCTGGCATCGAAGATGAGAGTGGACTAGCTGCAAGCCAGTTCTTCTTTGCGTATGGAACAATCCCTGACAATACGGCTGTGCGTTACTCGAAATCGTGCGTAGTCCCGACGCCAACGCCGACGCCAACGCCGACGCCGACGCCAACGCCGACGCCAACGCCGACGCCAACGCCGACGCCAACGCCGACGCCAACGCCGACGCCGACGCCAACGCCAACACCAACACCGACGCCAACGCCGACACCGACGCCGACGCCAACGCCGACGCCAACGCCAACGCCGACTCCGACGCCAACGCCAACGCCTACTCCGACGCCAACACCGACGCCAACACCGACGCCGACGCCGCTTGGGCCTCAATTCCTGATCACGAATGTGACCAGAAACGAGACGAACTCGGGTACGACGGCATTTATCTTTGAGATATCGCTGTCCGAGCTGCCGCCTATCGGAGGTGCTGCCCGAACTGTTGATTACACAACGGTTGACGGTACGGCGACGGTCGCTGATAACGATTACGTGGCTCGTTCTGGACGTCTAACGTTCAATTCGAATTCACCTACGCTGCAAACGGTGGCGATCACTGTTAACGGCGACATCAAGTTCGAAGCGAACGAAGTGTTCCTGCTGAAACTTTCGAATCCGGTCGGAGCCAGCATTCCTGGTGACGGCAACGGTATCGGAACGATCTTTAACGATGACATCGAACCGTCGTTCTCGATCAACGATGTCTCGGCAAATGAAGGCAACAGCGGAACGACACCGTTTACCTTTACTATTACCCGAACCGGCAACCCGACGGCGTTCAGCTCGACGGTGACCTATTCGACGGCACCTGGAACGGCGACCTCGCCGAGCGATTTCACGGCGGTTTCGAACGGAACCGTCACGTTCTCGACCTCGGAAACTTCGAAGACGATCACTGTTAATGTAAACGGCGACACGGTTCAGGAACCAAATGAAACGTTCCTGGTCGATATGACGAACGTAACGAACGGACTGATCGCGAGAGCGACCGGAACGGGAACGATCGTTAACGACGACGGCGGTGCGACACCAACCCCGACCCCGACCCCGACCGGAACTCCAACGCCTAGCCCGACGCCAACGCCGACGCAAACGCGTCCCGAAGGCGACGTGGTCGACGGCAGCGGCGGACCGCTCGGTGATAATCAGGTTCTGGCAAATGACGTGGCTTACATTCGTCAGGTTGTATTGGGTAATCTGCCGCCGCTTGCTAACGGCGTTCAGTTCCAGGCCGGTGACGTCAACCTTGACGCCAACAACGGCTGCGGCAACGGCCAGATCGAATCCGGCGACGTAACCGTCATCCGCGGCTACAACCTCGGCCTCTTCCCGACCAAACCGGTATGCGGCCCAACATCTCCAGTAACTTCTTCACCTGAGGAAGTTACTGCTCGTGCGGACTCACCGACGGTTGGCCGCACAATCCGGGCTGTCAATACTACGGGACTTCCCGGACAGCAGGTTACTGTCCAGTTTCAGCTTGATTCTCAAGGTGATGAATCTTCGGCGAGCTTTTCCGTGAACTGGAATTCGGTCGTGATGACATACGTTTCCGCGACCGCCGGAAATGGAGTTCCTGCCGGTACGAATCTTAGCCTGAACACAAGCCAGACGGCTCAGGGCCGTCTTGGTGTTCTACTCGATTCTACGAACACTTACGCAGCTGGTACTCGTCAGATACTGACCGTAACATTCGCGGTCGCTGCTAATACACCCGTCGGAACGTATCCAATAACATTCTCTGGCAGTCCGGCGGTTCAGAGTGTTTCCAGTACTCAGGGTGTTTTGCTTGCAACCACCTACGAGGCCGGGAATGTCACGAATTTTGGTGGTCCTGATCCGGGACGCTTGATCCGAGCTGTCAATGCAACGGTAAATCAAGGTCAAACAGTCGTCGTTCAATTTCAGCTGGACTCACAGGGAGACGAAGCCTCGGCAAGTTTCACCGCAAATTGGAATCCGGCGGTCCTTACATATGTAAGTGCGGCGGCGGGTAACGGTGTTCCGGCAGGTACCAACCTTGGACTGAATACAAGCCAGACGGCGCAAGGAAAACTCGGCGTTCTGCTTGATTCGACGAATAGATACAATACCGGGACCCGACAGATATTGACGATCACTTTCTCGATCCCCGCGAATGCGCTTGCGGGCACTTACCCGATAACTTTCAATTCAACCCCGACCGCGCAGAGTGTTTCGAACGACCAGGGAACGCTGCTTCCAACAACGTACGAAGCTGGAAATGTAGTGATCCGGCCTACGGCAGCAGGTGTGAGCGTTTCGGGGAGGATAACCACGGCGAACGGCATCGGCGTTCGCGGTGCGATGGTCGTCATCACTGATCCGTCTGGTAACCGCCGTGCTATGACCACTGGCTCTTTCGGATTCTACTCGTTTGACGACGTTGAGGCAGGACAGAGTTATGTCGTCAGCGTAAACTCGAGACGCTATCGCTTCGGATCGCGTGTCATTAACCTGACCGATACGCTGACCGGTCTCGACTTTGTCGGGCAGGAATAGTCAGTCCATAAACAATTAGGAGAGAAAGGCCGTTGTAAAGCGCGGTCTTTTTCTATTAGTATTTACCTACTACACCGTATCGTATTTGATAAAGGCGTAGGTTTGTTAAAACCGTTACAAACAATAAATCATTGACAGCACTAGATTAATCGCATACAATTTGAAATCTCTCTCGTATTGAGATCTCGGACAATTTGACATATCGAATTCCTGCGATCGTTGCCCGACGTAGCCTTGTGAGCCGTATTAACACCGACGTTTGCGTCCATACCTATGCCGGAATAAATTTTTTCTATTCTTAGAGGAGCCAGTGAAGATAATGAGTAAATCATCAGTTTCGTCGTGCCGCAAGACCTTTTTGTCGCTTGGGGTCGTTTTGTTTTTGGCAGTTTCGGGTTTTGTCGCTAGTGCCCAGGCACAGCGTGTGATCCGTGCGACCACCGCTTCGGTAAACCCGGGAAATCAGGTCACGATCCAGATCCAGTTGGATTCCCAGGGCAATGAATCCTCGACGAGCTTCAGTTTTAACTTCAATCCAACTGTACTGACCAACCCGACGGTTACACTTGGCAATGGGGTTCCGGCAAGCTCAAACCTCGGGCTGAATACAAATAACGCAGCTGCCGGCCAGATCGGCGTTCTAGTCGATTCGACCAATACATACACCGCCGGTACACGAAATGTCGTCAACGTAACATTCACTGTTCCTGCTAATGCAACTCTCGGCCTCTATCCGGTGACGCTTGGCAGTGTGCCAACTCCGCAGAGCGTTTCGAGTGCTCAAGGGGCGCTACTGACCACTACGTACACGAACGGCAGCATCCAGATCGGTTCTAGCGCCGCTGGCGTTGATATCTCGGGCCGCGTTGTTACGCCGGATGGCCGCGGCATCAGAAACGCTTCGGTATTTATCACCGACGCGGCGGGTGTACGCCGCCAGGCAACGACAAGCTCGTTCGGTATCTATCGTTTCGGTGATGTTGAATCTGGCAAAACCTACACGATCAGCGTAGCTTCGAAACAGTACCGCTTCACGCCACGCATCATCCAGGTCGTCGACACGCTCACCGACTTTGATTTTGTCGGACAGCAGTAAGCACAATTTTTTTCTTAAACAAAAGGCCGGGAGAACGCGATTCTCCCGGCCTTTTTTTATTCCCGACTGGACCGCAAGCGTCCCGCTTGCAAGTCTCAGCCACGGTCGACTCGTCGAGTTGTGTTTGCCGCGAGCTTCGCCGTGGGCAAGCGGGACGCTTGCGATCCAGTCAAGAAAAAAGGCTGTCTTTTCAGACAGCCTTTATGCGTTAAATCGATCAGCTCGATCCTACCAGATCTCACATACCTTCTCGCGGATCATCTTAGCCGGGGCTTTGCAGCCGAAGGCTTGGGCGAATTCGGGCATGTTTGAGAGCGGGCCGTTGACGCGCCACTTGGGCAGCGAGTGCGGGTTGCCGGCGACCTGCTGGCGTTCAGCTTCGGGCGTGTATTTGCCTGCCCAGACCTGAGCCCAGCCGAGGAAGAAACGCTGTTCAGGCGTAAATCCGTCGATATTCTTCGGCCGCGGCTTGCCTTCGATCGATTTCAGATAAGCGTGATACGAGACGGTCAGGCCGGCGAAATCACCGATATTCTCACCAAGCGTAAGGGCTCCCTGAATGTTGAGTCCCGGCTGAACTTCGTAGCCGTTGAACTGGTCGACGACACATTTGGTACGCTCGTTAAATTTGATCGTATCCTCAGGCGTCCACCATGATTTCAGGTTACCGTCCGCATCGAATCGAGCTCCCTGATCGTCAAAACCATGCGTGATCTCGTGGCCGATAACCCCGCCGATCGCGCCGTAATTGAGAGCGTCGTCCGCATTAAAGTTAAAGAACGGCGGCTGCAGAATGCCGGCTGGGAACGTAATGTCATTGTTCTGCGGGCTGTACGAAGCGTTGACCGTCGGTGCCGACATTCCCATGCGTGACTTGTCGCGAGGCTTGCCGACGTCTTCGAAGTTGCGTTTGATCTGGAACGCCGCCGCTCGCATCGAATTGCCTGCAAAGCTTGTGCGGTCGATGGTCAAACCCTTGTAACCGCGTGGGTTATCCGGATACCCAATTTTGCGTTTGAAGGTCGAAAGTTTGACCTGAGCCTGCTTTTTCGTTTCCGGGCTCATCCACGCAAGGCCGTCGATGCGGACCTTGAGCGACGCCATCAGGTTGTCGATCAGCACGTTCATGCGAGCCTTGGCGGCAGGTGTGAAAGCGAGTTTCGCGTATTCGAGGCCGAGAGCTTCACCAAGCGTACCGTCGACGGTCTGCACACACGTTTTCCAACGCGGCTGACGTTCCTTCTGGCCGCTGAGATAGCGGTTGAAGAAGTCGAAATTCTCATCAGCAAACGCTTTTGGCAGCGCGGTCGCGGTCGCGTTGACCGCCATGAAACGAAGATACGTCTTCCAGTTTTCGACTGAGACATCCGTCATCATCGAGTTCATTTCCGTGAAGAATTTCACCGGAGCCATGTTTACGTCCGACGTCGAGGTGACGCCGCGTTCTTTCATGTACTCGCTCCAAGAGAAATTCGGCGTGAGCTTTTGAGCGTCAGCCAGCTTGATCCTGTTGTAGCTGTTGTCCGGATTGCGACGCTCGACCGGCGTGAGCTGGCCCATCGCAAGACGCGTCTGGATCTCCATGACGGTCTTGGCGTGGCTCGCAGCCGCGTCCGCGTCATCGCCGAGAAGCTTGAACATATCCGTCATATATTCGACGAATTTCGCCCGCGTCTCGACCGACTTCGCATCGTCCTTTGTGTAATAATCGCGATTCGGAAGGCTCGTTCCGCCCTGGCCGGCATTCAGGATCACCTGATTCGAATCCTTAGCGTCAGCTCCCGCTCCAAATCCGAAAACCGCCGGCAAACCGGCATTGTGCATTCTCGCGATCTGCTTTAGCACGTCGTCGTGCGTTTTGACGGTGTCGATCTGTGCTAGGAAAGGCTTCAGCGGCTCAATTCCAGCCTTTTCGATCGAGGCTTCGTCCATGCAGGTCTCGTAAAGGTCGCCGATCATCTGCGTGTTCGATCCCTTCGCTGCGTTAGCCTTAACGGCTTTTTCGAGGACGTCTTTAAGTAAGGCGTTGTTCGAATCGGCCAGCATGTTAAACGTTCCCCAACGCGATTCGGTCGAAGGGATCTGCGTGGTGCTCAGCCACGTTCCGTTTGCGTACTGATAAAAGTCCTCGCAAGCGTCGGTCGACTTGTCCATGCGGGTCGTGTCGAATCCCGACGACTGCGCGAACGCGCTGCTGCATATCGATAGGGCAATTCCCATCGCCGCTATCGAACGAAAAAAACTATTTCTCATTGTTGATGCTCCTGAAAGATTTCTAACTAATACGGATAATACCCCAAAAAGTTACAGAATGAGGTTACAAAACCGGATCGAAGCTCGCGGTTACACGTTCGTGAAGCTCGGCGGCGAGGGCCTTTCGGTCCGGATTCACGACCGGAGCCTCGCCAAACGTGATCACGGCCGTGTATTCCGGTGCCTTAAAAAGCCGCCACATGTGGGCAAAAAAACTGATGTCTTCCCACCAGCAGACGAGAATGTGAGCTGGCAGTTCGCCCGCAGGTGCCTTGTAGCTGATCGAGGCGTACGAAACCGGGATCTCGGCGCGTGCCGCGAATTCGAGAAACGAGGAATTGAATGGATAGACCTTGTCGCCTTTGGTTGAGATGCCTTCGGGAAAAACTGCGACGCCTTCGCCGGCATCGAGTCGTTCGACGATCAATTCGCCGGCACGCGGAATGTCGCGGCGGTTCGAGCGGTCGATGAATATCGTGCCCATATCGCGGCAGATGCGGCCCGCGAGGAACCACGTCTCGATCTCAGCCTTAGCCACAAAAACGCCTTTCGCGACGGCTCGCAGAGCGGCGATGTCGGTGTAGCTCAAATGATTTGCGACGAGAAAGAACGGCGGTTTCGGCGGCGTGCCTCTGATCTCGATCTGCATGTTCGAGATGCTAACAAAGCTTTTCGTCCACGCTCCGAAGATCACCTGCCGCCAATAGACCTTGTTCGGCACAAAGAAATGCGTGACGAACCAGAACGAGTGAAGCCCGATGGTCGCGATGGTAAAAAGTAAAAGCCTGATGGCGGCCCGGATTGTCCTCATCGGTTCGTGTCGTCGATCTTTTTGAAATTATACCGCACGAGAAATTTCATCGCCATTGGCTTGGTTCCGCGCGTCGCGGGCCGCCAGTTCATCGCCCTGATGTTCCGCTCGACCGATCCGTCGAGGCCGAATCCGGCCCAGCGGACAGGTTCGATCGCGGTGACCGAGCCCTTTTCATCGAGATAAACAAACGCGTCCACAGTGGCTTTTACGTCGAATAGCGCCGCCTGCACCGTGTATTCAGGCTTCATCCGCCGGAATGGTATCGGAGCTTTGAAATCCTTGCCTGCGGCGGCCTCGTCAGGAACTTCGTCGTAATCAGGCAGAGGCGGTTCGCTTAATTCCTGCTTCAACGCCGCTTTCAATTTAGGACCGATCTCATCGGCCAGATCAGCGATCGACGCATCGAGCAGCTTTGCGGCGGCTTCGGGTTTGGGGGCTTCGAATTTCTGCAGTTTCCAGTAGATCAAACGGCCGGTTCGCGAACTCACACCATATATAACAGCATACGATTCGTAATATTCCGCCCGCTGAAACGCGCTGCGGCGCGTGGTCGCAGACCTTATTAATAGATATGCATCGCATCCGATCGCGACGCCGATGCGTTTCGACTGCTCGGTCGTGAGGTTGAATGGCGTGTCCGGCGAGACCGAGAGATAGGCGGATTCGGCTAGTGATTCGTCAAGAACTTTGAATTTTTCACCGAGTCTTACGCCGAGCGATCCCGCGAAATCCCGGCTCGTCTCTGCCTTGTCCGGCGTCAAAAGAGCGACGGTCTGAGCATCATTTGAGGCGGCAAAGAGACCGACTAAGCCGAAAAGAAAAAGATAAAAACCGATCTTCCTTTGCACCTTTGCTCCCTAGCGTTTTTGCGTTAAAACTCTCCTCAACCGCCGAAAGTGTTAAACACTTCGATGATAAAGCTCGCCAATTTTGACCTTCATCTCCGCTGGGAAACAGATGCGATGAATGCGGTAGCCTTCCTGCAGACCGCGAACCGCGGCGCTCACTGACGAGATCTCGCGGATCTGCGGACGCGAGAAACCGTCCTGTACGTATATCAAATTCTTGTCGCCCGGCGTGCCTTTTCGGTAGAACGAATACGGTGCATTGCGGGCGCTGTCCTCGACAAAATAGTAGTCAGGATCGAAGCCGCCGTCGGCAACGATCTGCCTTGCTTTTTGGATGAATTCCGGCCGTTCCTCCTCAGGCATATCGAGGTCGTACGCCTTGAAAAGCCGCCGGTCGAGGAAGCGTTTTGCGAGGTCGGCGAGGATCGCGTCGGACGAATGCTGCCAGCGTTTTATGCTGAACATGACGTCCGTGTCGTCGAGTTCAAGATGCTGTTTCAGGTCGAGTTTTTCGCCGGAAAGTATTCTGTCCATTGGCGTTTCACCAGCCTGCCAGATCTCGACGCCGCTTTTAACGAGGTGCAGTGACCGGCTCATCAGCACTCGCAGGATCGCCTCGGCCGAGCGCAGCGTCCGGTGAAAGTACACCTGGCGATACATATAATATCTCGCCTGCAGATAATCTTCGACAGCGTAGATGCCGGGAGCCGAAACGTACAGGTGATCGTCCGCTTGGTTGATCTCGATCGACTTGATTATCCACTCGAGATCATAGATGCCGTATTTGGCTCCGGTCATCAGGCTGTCGCGCAAAAGATAATCCATGCGGTCTACATCGAGCTGCGACGAAACAAGCTGCGACAGAGCGCGATGCGGGTAATCGCCGCGAATTATCGACGCTATGTCAGCGGCGAGCGAAGGCGAGAAAGTGTTTAACACTCTTCCTATTCCGGTCTCGCTGCTCAGGACCGCTTCGATCGTAAATTGTTCGTGGTGAAAGCCGAGTATCGATTCGATGACGTGGGAAAAAGGTCCGTGGCCGATGTCGTGGACAAGAGCCGCGATGCGCACAGCGGTCTGGGCTTCGTCGGGGATAGTGTAGCTGAGCCGAAGCTTTGCGATCATCCGCGTCGCTAGGTGAAATGCCCCGAGCGAATGCGTGAACCGCGAATGCTCCGCCGACTGATACGCAAAATACGCAAGCCCGAGCTGCCTGATCCGCCGCAGCCGTTGAAACTCCGGCGTATCGACGAGCGAAACGGTCAGGCGTCCCTCGGGAGTATCGGTATTTATCCGAATGATGTTGTGTACCGAATCACGGTAGATCCGCTCTGCCAATATGCCCTCCGGTAGCCGATTCCAATAGGATGAAATTCAACGATATTATCAAAGGTAAAGCTCCGGCGTGCAAATGGTGACGCATGCAACGAGTACCGTTATGCCCGCCTGGAAAGTGTAGGAAATACTCCTACACGACTCTTGGCATACCACGCCGAATAAGCCTGATTTACAAAAATTTACATAAAAATATCCATCAATTTGGAGATTTTTCAAAATATTGAATCATTTTGACCCCGTCAGGCGCATTAGAATGCGCCTGATGTGCCCGTAAATAGTTATTTTACAACACTTTAAGCTTTTGTTTAAGGCGGGTGTGACTTTGGCTTCTAATTTGTATGGAAAGAGATGAAAAATTGTTCAAAAAATTGATTTTGACAGCTTTTGTTAGTGATTTAGTTTAAGGAGAAAATCATGAGAAAAAATCTTATTTTTATTTCATCGATCGTACTGAGCGTCGTGCTTTTCAGCATGAGTGCACTTGCTCAGTCACAGTTCGGTGATATCACCGGAACGGTTTCCGACCAAAACGGCGCTGTTGTGCCGAACGCGACGGTTACCATTACCGGTGTCAGTATCGGTTTTAACCGTACTGTAACGACTGATTCAAACGGTTTTTATGCTGTTCGTCAGGTCCCGGCTGGAACGTACAACGTTTCGGTTGGAGCTGTTTCGGGCTTTACGGCACAGACTCAGAAGAATCAGGTTGTTGCTCTCGAAACCACGACCACCGTCAACTTCACGATGGCGGCAGGCGCTAATGCGACCGTGGACGTTTCGGGCGGCGACCTCGTTGCTCCGGTTGACACGACCGACTCGAAAGTTCAGACCAGCGTCACCTCGGCGAAGATCGACCTTCTGCCGAAAGGTACCACCTTTACCAGCGTTCTCAGAACGGCTCCTGGTACCCGCGGCGAAGGCCTTTCGGGTGGTTTCTCGATCGATGGTGCTTCGGGTTCGGAAAATGTTTTCGTTATCGACGGACAGGAAGTTACTAACTTCCGTACCGGCGTTCTTAACAGCAACAACAACATCCCAACGCAGTTCGTCCAGGAAGTTCAGGTCAAATCTTCGGGTTTTGAAGCTGAATTCGGCGGCGCGACCGGCGGTGTTATCAACGTTGTGACCAAGGGCGGCAGTAACGACCTTCATGGTGAATTTGGTTCGATGTTCGTTACGTCGAAGCTCAACGGCGACGTTCGTCCGTCATTGCTTCGCTTCACGAACAGCTCGGGTGCCTCATTCCAGCAGAAGATCGAATACTTTACCGCGCCAAAGGCTGGTTTGACCCAGTTCTTCCCGACCGCTAACCTTAACGGCCGTATCATCAAAGATAAGCTTTGGTTCTCGACGAGCTACTCGCCGCAGATCACCAATAACAACGTTACGACCGATTTCTATACGAACGTTCCTTCGGACGGTTTCCCAGCGTTCGGAACTGCAGCAGCGGTCGCAGCTCGTTCACTTGTTCAGCGTCAGACCTACACCAACAGCGTCCGCAACGAAAATGCTTTTGGTCGTCTTGATGCATCGCCATTCAATTCGCTCCGCTTGAGCGCCACGTTCCTGTGGAACCCGCTCATCCAGGACGGCGTTATCCCGTTCTCGACTGCCAGCCTCGGTGGTACGCCTGCTTCGACGGTTATCAATGGCCAGACCTACAGCGGTCAGGACCTTTATTCACGTCAGGGTGGTCGCACCAGTGCAAACAACTTCACGAGCCAGGCAAGCTGGACCCCGCTTAGCAGCCTTATCATCAGCGGACGTTTCTCGCGTGGCTTCCTTAACGAAAAGAACGGTAACTACTTTGTTCCGAGCGCAACCCGCTACACCTGCGGTGCTCCAACCACCCTTCCGGGCGGCTGCACCGGCGGCGGCGACCCATCGAACTCGGTCACCCTTAGAGACGTCTCGATCCGTAAGAACTACGAGGTCGATGCTACCTACTTCGTCAATGCTGGCGTAAGACAGGAGATCAAGGGCGGATACCAGAACTTCAAGATCCTCAACGACGTAGCTAACGGTTACGCTACTCCCGGCTGGATCACCTACTACTACGGCCAGACCCTCGCGGATCGCGGTGTCGCTTCGACCCCATCAGCTCCGATCTGTGCTACCGGCCAGACCACAAACTGTATCCTCGGCGTCGGTGACCTGACCCGTATCGGTACAAAAGGCATTGGTCAGAACACCAACCAGTCGATCTACATTCAGGACAAGCTGACCTTCATGAACCGCCTGACGGTAAATGCGGGTGTTCGCTTTGAGAAAGAAGATCTTCCTTCTTTCAACGGTTTTGCTCCTCCGATCAACTTCGGATGGGGTGACAAGATGGCTCCGCGTTTCGGTTTTGCTTATGCCCTCAACAGCAAAGGCACCTCGAAGATCTTCGGTAGCTATGGCCAGTTCTATGATCGTCTGAAATTCGAACTGCCCCGCGGTTCGTTCGGCGGCGATTTCTATCGCGTTGACTTCTTTGAGATCCTTCCTACGGATACTTTCCGCAGTCTGACTACGGCAGCTATCCTTGGCAGCTTCAATGACGCTCCGGGCGGCCGCTGCCCAACGACCGGTTTCATTGCTTCGGGTGCACGCAGCCGTTGCCAGTATGACTACCGTATCGCTTCGAACAACCCGACCGCTACGCTTGATGACGGTAAGGTCGATCCGGATCTGCATCCATTCCAGCAGGACGAATACACCTTCGGTTATCAGCAGGAACTCAGCCGCAACTACGTTCTTCGTGCACGTTTCGTGACCAAAGACGTTAAATGGGCTGTTGAAGATGCCGGCGTCAGAAATGACCAGGGCAGCGAAGCTTACATCCTTGGCAACCCGGGTTCGGGCCTTCACCTTCAGCTTCTTCAGCTCCGTGGCTACACGAAGTCGATCAAGCCGCAGCGTAACTACAAGGCGTTTGACATCTCGATCGACCGCAGACTGTCGAACAACTACTACTTCAACGTTAACTACACCTACAGCCGCCTCTATGGTAACTACGGCGGTCTGGCTAGCTCGGACGAAGCCGGTCGTACGTCACCTGGCGTAAACCGTTACTTCGACCTTCCGATCATCGGTTGGACAGCAGATGGCAAGCCGGATAATGGCTTACTGCCAACGGATCGTCCGCACGTATTCAACGCGTATGGTTCGTACATCCTTGACTGGAAGGGCAGCAAGACCAACTCGACCGACTTCAACGTTTACCAGACATTCCAGTCGGGTACGCCGATGTCGACCACGGTTGCCTACATCGTTCCTCTGTTCCTGAACGGACGTGGAGATATGGGCCGCACACCGATGCTGTACCAGACGGACTTCTCGGTTTCGCACAAATACAAATTTGGCCGCGACAATCGTTACACGCTGGCTGCTGACGTTAACATCCTGAACCTGTTCGATCAGAAGATCGTCACGGGACTTCAGACCTCGTATTCAGCTGTTACGACCTCGCCGGGTAATCTTATTAACCCAGCTACGGGTCTCGCCTACACTGAAACCGCAGGTGAAAACGCTTGGACGACCGGTGCTTTGAAGAGCCAGATCCTTACGTATCTGAACGGTACTTCATCGATTCTGAACAGAAAGAATAACTCGTACGGTATGGCAAATGCTTACCAGAGTGCTCGTAATGTTCGCTTTGGTTTCCGCTTCTTCTTCTAAAGATAACGGAATTTCCAAACCTTCGGCCGCTTGAGTTGATCTCAAGCGGCCTTTTTTCTTTGCCTATCGAAGCTTCGAACGGTAGGGTCTTAAGCAAGGTAACCGTATCTGATATAGAGTCGTTATAATCGCTTCCCGAAATAAAACCTGCCACGATCCCTTTCGATAGATCGTGGCCGTCGTCGCAGACCCAGCGAAAAAACATACGTTGAATATCTAATTGGATATTTGGCAACTCTCAGTCTCAGGAACCGTAGGATGATCTATCTCGGATGTTAATGATGGGTGTCGAAATTAATATTCTGTCGAAGGTGCTATGGAGAGGCAAAATAAACCCTAGATAAAGGAGAGTCTCCTGTCATCTACGGGTTAAAGTTTTGGTTAGTAATGAAGTTATGCGAGTCGAAGCTGGCTAATTAGCCGCCGGATCTTCTCAGCGTCCGGATGGTCGGGTTTTACCTTTAAATAGCTTTCGAGTTCGTCCGCTGCAAGTTTAGAATTCTTCAGGTTGTAGACGTAAAGCAAAGCGAGATTCCACATGGCATCAGCGAGTAGGCCGTTCGAAAGTTTTTTCGCCTTCAACATTGCCTTTTCGGCGTCCTGGTAATGTTTTCCCTGACGCTGAGCAATGCCAAGCATAAGGCTAATGTCAGCCGAGTCAGGTGCGAGATCAGCGGCTTTTTGAGCCGCCTCGATCGATTCAGGTATCTTCTGCTCGGTGTAACGCGAAAATGAGAGGCCGTACCAACTATTGGACGATTTCGGATTAACCTTAACCGCACGCTGGAAATGCACGGCCGCCTCGGCAAACTTTTGTTTTTTTAGAAGCTCGACGCCGAGCCGATCGAGTGCAAGAAAATAGTCAGGAAAGGCGGAAATAGCTGATTCCAGTTCGGAGATACCGACATCGATACGGTTCGAGCGCAGATCTTCAACTGCCCGATCGTATGAGTGCTTAGCTTCATCCGGGATCTCCTGAGCAAACACCACCTCGCTTACGGTCGGGGTTTTCATGGAATCGCGACGTGTTTTCAAATAGAAATCTTTATACTGTATGTCCGTCAGGTTGCCCCTGCCACCGACTGCCGTAACGATCTCGACATCTCCGATCTGCTCTTCATAATCGGTTCCAAATGGGCGGACGCGTATGGAGTAACGGCCGCCCGTCAGGTTGTTGAAAGAATAGGAGCCGCCGCCAACGGTTTTGGTTCGTTGCAGGATCGACTCGACATCATCCCGCAGTTCGATATAAACGTCAGCCAGCGGTCGGCGATTAGCGTCGTAGACATGACCTGAGATGCGGCTATTACTTCGACCGATCGCGTTTGAATTGGTTATTTGACCAACAGTGTGCCCATGGGCAAATAGAAGCAAAGTGGGGAGAATTAAAACATGGACGACTCGTCGTAAAGATCTTTTCATAACCACACACTCCAATAAAACTCGTTCGCGGTAGGCCGGATTCAGCTCAAAAAATGTCCCATTTTCTCTTTCTTGGTCCGCATATATTCCGCCGATTCTTCCTCGAGCGCGACCTCGATCGGGATCCGCTCAACGATCTGCAAACCGGCCCGCTCGAGGGCGGCGAGCTTGTCCGGATTGTTTGATATCACCCGAACCTTGCACAGGCCGAGATCGAACAATATTTCAGCACACTGCTGATAATCGCGAGCATCGACGGCAAATCCGAGTTCCTCATTTGCCTCGACCGTATCTGCACCTTCGTCCTGAAGTGCGTAGGCCCGTATCTTGTTAATAATGCCGATGCCGCGGCCTTCCTGCTGCTGATAGACGATCGCTCCGCGGCCTTCGGCCTCGATCATTTCCATCGCCCGGTGAAGCTGCGGCCCGCAATCGCATTTGACCGATCCAAAAACATCGCCGGTCAGGCACTGTGAATGGATCCTGACGAGCGTAGGCGTATCGCCGTCGAGATCGCCCTTATATAAAACGACAAATTCCTCGCTGCTGGTGAGCGAGCGATAACCGGCGATCCTGAAATCGCCTATCTGTGTCGGAAGCTTAGCCGATGCCACTCTTTCCACGGTTATCGCGCGCGACTGCCACGGACAGTCTGCTGCGCTTTCCGCGAAGATCGAATTATCTAGCATTTGGACTCCTATAGGTGAAATTATACTCTCAATCTCAATGAAATTGAAGAATTAAATTCGCCTGAAACAGTGTTTTGGATTAGTGTTGGCGGGAAAAAGATGCGTTTTCGGCAAGCCGAAGCCAAGATGGCCGAAGTGCGGATGTATCAGTGGGCAAAACCGGGCTCGCTTTGATGAAGCGGGGCATTCGGATCGGAGGTCAGATGCAGCTTTTCGTCGGAGTATTGGAGCTGGTACAACCGCCAATAAAGGCCGCGCATAGCGAGCAATTCGTTGTGCGTCCCCATCTCGCGAAGTTCACCGTGGTGGAGCACGATGATCCGGTCGCATTTCTGAATTGTGGAGAGCCGATGGGCAACGACGAGCGAAGTGCGGCCGTTCATTACACGCTCGACAGCTTGTTGAATGAGCTGCTCAGTTTCAGTGTCGATCGAACTGGTCGCTTCGTCGAGGATCAGTATTTTCGGGTCAAATGCGAGTGCTCGGGCGAATGAGATGAGCTGCTTTTGCCCGACCGACAGGCCTGCACCGCGTTCGCGGACCAGCGACTCGTAGCCGCCGTCGATCTTTTGGACGAATTCGTCAGCGTGAACCTCGCAGGCCGCCCACTCGACGCGTTCGCGGTCGATCGCCGTGTTTCCCAGCCTGATATTGTTCTCGATAGTTCCGCTGAACAAGAAAACGTCTTGTAAAACAACCGCAAAATTCGAACGCAGATCGTGCAGGTCCCAATCCCGAACATCGACGCCGTCCAGCAGTATTTTTCCCTTCTGCACGTCGTAAAAACGCATCAGCAGGTTCGTGATCGTCGTCTTTCCGGAACCAGTGTGACCAACGAGAGCGACGCTCTCCGACAGGTTGACCTTGAACGAAACGTCCTTCAGCACCCAGTCTTCTTCCTTGTAAGCGAACCACACGTTCTGAAACTCTATCTCGCCGGAAGCCTTTCCGGTTCTCAACGGCTTTTCAGGTGAAGTGATCTCAACATCGCGATCAAGCAAAATAAAGATCCGATGCGAAGCCACGATCGCAGCCTGGAGTACGTTGAACTTGTCGGAAAGATCGCGGATCGGCTGGAACAACTGCAGTGAATACTGAATGAACGAAGCCAAAATGCCGACCGTCAGAGCCGAACCCGCCGCCGAAAAGCCGCCAAGAGTTTCGAATCCGAACGCAACGATCACCAACGCGATACCGATCGAACCGATGAAATCGACCAGCGGATAAAAGATCGCGTAGTAATAGATCGTCTCGATATTCGCGTTGCGGTAATCGTCGTTGATCTCACGAAACCGCCCTTTCGCCTTCGCCTCCGCGTTAAAAAGCTGGACGGTTTGCGCACCGGAAATGTATTCCTGAAGAAATGCGTTGAGCTTCGCATTCCGCGTTCTGACAGCGTCAAAACCGTTACGAGCGTGCTTTCGGAACCAATTTGTCGCAGTAAAAAGGAGAGGTACCGAAATTAGAGACACGAGAGCGAGTTTCCAATCTAGCCAAAACATTTGGCCAAGGATCGCAAATATTATGACCAGATCTCCAAGGACATCGATAACGCCCGAGGTGAATAACTCGTTCAGCGAGTCGACGTCTCCGGTGAGCCGAGTCATTGTTCGGCCTACTGGATATTGATCGTAATATGCGACCTCCTGCTGCTGAAGCTTTGTAAAAAGCTCGGTCCGCAGATCGAACATCACGCGCTGACCGACATTATTGAGCAGAATTTCCTGAACGTATGAAAATATGAAGCGGAAAAGGAATACACCAAAAAACAAGGACGCGAATGCCCAGATACCGTCCGTTACCTTTGGCGTGATGAAATTATCGATTCCGTACTGAGTAAATCGCGCTTGCGTACTGAAGAGCAGATTGGACAGTAACGTAAGTAAGAGGGCGATCGTCGCGATCTTCCAATAAGGACGCAAATACCGCAGTAGACGCCGAGCCACGCGGAAATCATAGGTCTTCCCGATGGCGTCCTCCTCGTGATATTTGCGAACTGCTTCCGACATCTGATCTTTGATTTTAGATTTTGGATCTTCGATTAGCAATGGGATCTCTTCGAGAGATGGATTGCCAATCCAGGATCCAAAATCTAAAATCTAAATTCTGATGAACCGCTTTCTCACCGAGCATAAAGACAACTGGCAGCGGCTCGAGGATCTGCTTTCGATGCTCAGCGGCAAGGGACTGAAAGGGCTGTCGCGGCTTGAGGTTCGGGAGTTTGGCGAGCTGTACCGGCGAGCTGCATCAGACCTCGCGATCGCTCGAGCGGAAACGCGTGACCAAAAATTGATCAACTATCTCAACAGCCTCGTCATACGCGCTCACGGGCGTATTTATCGAGCCGAAAGCCAGGGAGCGGGGCTGATCGCCAAATTCTTCAGCCACGAATTCCCGCAGACTTTTCGCCGGAACTGGCGATATATGGCGGTTGCGTTCGGAGTGTTTGCGGGGTTTGCGATCTTTGGCTTTGTCGCTACGTGGATCGATACGGACTTTACGCATTTTGTGATGCTTTCCGGCATTACTTCAAAGATCAACTCCGGCGATGAGTGGTGGAAAAGCCTAAACGAAGCCAATCAAATAGGGGCGACCTACATACTCCAGAATAATATTCGGGTCACCTTTCGAGTCTTTTCGATGGGGGCTTTTTTCGGTATTGGAGCGTTTTACGACCTGGCATTTGAGGGAGCGCGCCTCGGGAGCGTTTTTGCGGCGTGCTACAAGCTCAATCCACCGTTCGGCAATTCGCTGGCGAGTTTTGTCGTCGGGCACGGCGTCATCGAGCTTTCGTGCATATTCTTCTGCGGCGGAGCGGGAATGATGATCGGCTACGCGTTAATAAATCCGGGCGATCTGACGCGATCTCAGGCTTTGAAAAAGAAAGGTATTGAAGCTGCCCGGATCGTGATCGGGTGTGCGTGCTTCCTGGTCGTCGCTGGAACTATCGAGGGATTTCTGTCGCCATCCGACCTTCCGGCGTTCGTCAAGATCGCGACCGGTGTGGGCACCGGGATCGCTATGTATTCGTACTTGTTTCTGGCTGGGCACCGCAACGATGCCCAACCGGGATCGTGAGTTCTATTCTGTAACTGTGCCGCATTTGAAGACCTTAGCACGTTCGAACCGCAGAAAGCTTGCAGTCTTTGGATCAGTGACCGTTAATTGATCATCCTCGAGGCTAAACTCTGTCGAGTTTTTCAGCGTGTCGAGGAATATCCGCTCAAATTGCATCGCGGGTTCCTGACAAGCCATCATTGTCGACATCAGATCTCCGACATTCAGTGCATTGTCTTCGAAAGCATAGTCGCCGCCGTAAACATTGCAGCCCGAACGCCCACCAAGGCTCGATCCCTTGATGTTCAGCGTGACATTCATCTTGTCGATGGGAAATGCTATCTTTTGTCTGAAATTGTACGCAGTGAGTTTCCACTCGCCTTTGGGCAGCTCTTGTGCCGACACGGCGATCGCCGTAAATACCAATAAAATTGAAGTAAAAACAATATTAATTCGTCGCTTAAACATAATATTTCCTCGCAAAATAATTCCGTGTGAGCTTTTCACTCACAAAAGTAGAACGAGAAAACAGAGCAAAACTTGCGGAAGGTTACCTGAGCGATAGTGCGGCCTCGACCGCTCGCCGTGGATCGATGACGCCCCAGCCCTGGCGGTCAACCTCGTATTGAGGCAGCCGTTCGGCGGTGGAGATGAGGATCTTTTTGATCTGGGATGGCGACAGGCCAGGATTCGCCTCGAGCATCTGGGCGACGACGGATGAGACGATCGGGGCTGAAAATGAGGTGCCGTCGACGTATTTGTAGTGTTTGGTGATGACGTTCTCGCGGCGGATCTTCAGGATGATGATCTGGCGAATGCTGTGGACCGGACGGTCGAGTGCGGCGTCGAGCTCGGGATCGGTGCCGTGATTTTCGCGGATGATTTCGTGAAGCCTCTCGTCGGGAGCTTTGTCGAGTTCCTCAAGCAATGCAGCCTGAGCCGCGGTCGGCGTATTCGGCAGGATCGGTGCCGGAACCCAGATCGACGACGCGATGACCTCGGGCTTTTGCAGGCCGTCGATCGTCGGGCCGTACGAAGAGCGATACATCCCGCGTTTCGCACGGTTGATCGAATTATTATCATCCAGCCCGCCAACTGCGATCGCCGACGGAGCACTCGCGGGCGGCACAACCGGATGGTTTGGCAGATGCCCGGCGTTCCCGACCGCACAAACAACGGTAATTCCTGCCGCAGAACAAGCCTCAACTGCTTGCGAAAGCGGATCGTGGAGATAGCTCAGCTCTTCGTCACCACCGGCTGAGATGTTGACGACTCTAATGTTGTATTTCTCACGGTTTTCGAGTATCCACTCGAGGCCGTCCTGGATGTTCTGGTCAGTGATGCGACCAGTGCGGGCGAGCTTGATCAGCACTACGTCGGCGTCCGGAGCCATTCCGCGGTAGAAGCCGTTCGATAGCGAGCCATTTCCCGCCGCCACGACCGAGGTCATCATACCATGCCAGCTTGCGACATCCGGCTGAAACAGCGATGAAAGATCGCCGTCCTGATCGATCAGGCTGCGGTAGGCGAGGATACGGTTTCGCGGGGTGGTCAGATCCACATGCGGATAAAAGCCCGAATCGAGGAACGCGATCGTCACGCCCCTTCCTGTAAAACGCTCATCCGCATCGAGCCGCAGCGGCGTCGACAGCACATGCGAACCGTCCTTCTGCATTGCCGCATCAGCAACGATATGGTCTTTGGCACGCTCAAAAAGGCGAACGCACCGCGCACAAACTGCCTGAAAATCCGTTGTATCAGGAGCATTTGCTCGGATCAGCTTAGCCAGATCCTCCGGAAGCGAAACGAGAGGCACATATTCGTCCTGCGTATCCCGCGAACACACCGGACACGCCTGCTCACCCGCCGCAATATCGGCGATCGTGCTCTGACGCGGGAAATGAGTTGATTCGTGCAAGGTCATTTAGGGATTTAAGTTTTTCATAGTGAGTAGTTAAAATCAATTGGCTCCGTTGTTACGGAACTATTAAATCTATGACTAAAAAAGTCGGCCTCGCACTTTCCGGCGGTGGAGCACGCGGGTTTGCTCATATCGGCGTTTTGAAGGTGCTGGTCGAGAATGATATTCCGATCGACATGATCGCCGGGACTTCGGCTGGGTCCATCATTGGCGGTGCCTTTGCGGCGGGAATGTCGGTTGAGCAGATCCTCGAAATGGCGGCGAAAGTTGGCTGGACAAATATGACAAGGCCATCGATGTCGCCGATTGCGATGCTCTCGAACGCTCCGATGGGGCGTTTTCTTGCTAGCCATTTTCCTGTCACAAGATTCGAAGATCTGAAGATCCCGTATGCAGCCGTAGCATGCGACCTTCCTAATGGCGAAGAGGTCGTCCTGCGGGACAAGGGCGATGTGATCTTTGCGATCCAGGCGAGCTGTGCGGTCCCCGGCGTTTTTGCTCCGATGACCGATGAGAATGGACGTATGCTCGTCGATGGCGGTGCGACGTCACTCACGCCGATAGATGCCGTGCGAGATCTCGGTGCCGATGTTGTAATTGCTGTCGACCTGCTCGCATGCGGGTCGAGCCTTCGCGGGAAACCGTGGACAGCGTTGGGAATGGTTGTGCAGTCTGCAATGGTATTGCTGAGTTCAGCCTCAAAGAGCCAAAGCTCACGTGCCGATGTTACCATCGAGCCACGGATCTCGCATTTACGAGCGGATGAGATCGGGAAACGGGAAGAATTTATCGCTCTCGGCGAAGAGATCGCCCGCGAAAAGCTCAACGATGTTTTCGCCGCGATCCGATAAAAATCCTACAAAATCGGCTTTTTTGCATTGCAAGCTGCGCGCAAACCGTGCATCATTATTCCTGTTAATCCTGCTCTCGCGTATCAACGGTGGTACGCCCCGATAACACACTAGGTTTGTCCGACGCGTTAGGAAGTTAAGAGGGTTGGTCGTTTTTTGGATTTGAAGTAGCTCTCTAGAGACACGCGAAGGCCCGGATCTGTTAGAAGTAACCCCTTTCTGCTAAGCACTTTCCGTTTTCGATACTTCTTTGGACATTCCCGTAGAGCGGGAAAAGGTAAATATTTTTATGTCAATGAAACTGTATGTAGGTAATCTCTCGTTCCAGACGTCGAGCCAGGATCTCGAATCGCTGTTTGCCGGTATCGGCGCTGTCGATTCGGCGAGCGTTGTCGAAGATCGTGAAACCGGCCGCTCGCGCGGTTTTGGTTTTGTCGAAATGGCAAACCAGGCTGATGGCGAAAAAGCTATCTCGGAACTCGACGGCCAGGAATTTGCCGGACGCCAGATCAAGGTCAACGAGGCAAAGCCGCGTGAAGATCGTGGCGGCTACGGCGGCGGCGGTAATCGCAATCGCGGTGGCGGCGGCGGTTATGGCGGCGGTGGATACGGCGGCGGTGGCCGTGAGAGCCGTTGGTAATCTTTCAGAGATAACCTAAAATGAATGTGCCCGCGAGCTTTCGAGCTTCGCGGGCATTTCTTTATGGTTTTGGACGCTTGGCCGGCTTTGTTTTTGGCGGGTCGGAAGCGGGCGGAACGAACTTAGAGGCAGATGTGATTCCGTTTACGGTTCCAACACCTTTGATCTCAAACTCAACATTCTTTGCAAGCTTTCCATCCAAAAAAAGATCCACCCGATATTTCCCGGGTGTCCATTTGTCTTCAGGGAGCCCGGTGAAGTTTACGCGATTCTGACGCCCGTTCGTTGTGTACGAGGCCGTCACGACCTTTGTCTCGGGCTTAACGCCAGAAACGGCGACCGCGACAAAGTTCATCTTAACGACGGTTTTCGCCCGGGAATCGAGCTGGACGACGCAGTAGATCGGAACGTCGGTCGTTCTGAACTCGGTTACGATCTCACCGGCCTTGCCTTCGCCGTCGTCTTTTGCAAGATAAACGTCTTCGATCGCAGGCTGCGTGGGTGGGTCAGTTTGGCAATAAACTCCGGCGGTCAGGAGCAGGCAGATCAGGATCGTGTATAAAGCTTTCACGTGTTTTCTCCCTCAAACACCTATTTGAACCGCGAACGCCGTGAATAGTTGCATCACGGCGCAAATATTTGTCAGGTCTTGATCATTGAGCGGATGATATAATCGAGCCCTCGATGCAATTTGTTTTCTCACGCCGTTTTTACATTCTGCTTGCGATCGCGATCGTCCCGCTCTCGCTGTCGTGGGGATTTCCGGCGCTTAGATATGCAGTACTCGGCTTTGACCTACTGCTCTTGGTTTCTGCGATAGTTGACTATTTCATTAGTAGAAAGCTGCCCGAGGGCTTTCATCTTGCTCGCTCATTCGACAAGCGTTTTGCGATCGGTGATCCGACAAAGGTAAGCGTTCTGATCGAGAATGAGACCGACAAAAGCTTTCGGCTGCAGGTAAAAGATGAATTCCCGTCGGATATGCGGCTCGATGAATCGCGTGAAACGGAATTCATGGTTCAGGATCACTCGACCGCCGAATTCTACTATCATCTGACGCCGCTGAAACGCGGGCGCTATGAATTCGGCACGACCGCCGTCCGATATTTGTCGCGACTCGGTTTGGTCTGGTGTCAGGTTTCGCTCGGCGAGCCTCAAGCGGTGAAAGTTTATCCAAACATGCGGCGTGCCCGCGAAATGGAGCTGAAAGCTCTCGGTGCCAGATCGTTTCTTGCGATCCAGCGACGAGCGATCCGACGGGGCGAGGGACGTGAGTTCGAATCGATGCGCGACTACGTCCGCGGCGATGAACTTCGGCATATCTCATGGACCGCAACCGCGAGGCGTTCAAAACTGACGACGCGGCAATATCAGATCGAACGCGATCAGACTGTTATCATCGCCCTCGATGCCGGACGTCTAATGACTGGGCGGCATCGGAGAGGAAACGAAATTCGACACTGCACTGCACGCAAGCCTTGCTCTGATGTCCGCGTCGGCACGCGCCGGCGATAACTGCGGACTCGTCGTTTTTGGTCGGCGCATTCTCAGATCATTGCCGCCAAAACGCGGACTTGAACACATCGATGCGGTTCTGGAAGCCCTTCATGATCTGGAACCTGAGCTTATCGAACCTTCCTACGCAAGGGCATTTCAGTACATAGCCTCTAACACCAAGAAGCGGTCGTTCGTTGTGATCCTGACTGATCTCGTGGACAAAGACAGCTCAAAAGAACTGATAAATTCGCTTCGTTTGCTTCGCCCGCGACATCTGCCGCTGGTCGCAACCATCGGCGACCGCGATCTGAACGCGGCGGTCAGCACTCTGCCATCGAATATCAATGAGGTATTCACACAGTCCGCCGCCGAAGAGATAATCCACCAACGCGGATCTGCGTTGAGACTGGTCGAATCGCTTGGCGGAATGGCTCTCGACGTCACGACCGAATCTCTTACACCAAAGCTGCTTGAGGCCTACCTGCGGGTAAAAGAGCGGGGATTACTGTAATGAACTTCAGGCCAGCGTAAGGTTTCTGACATATTCATGAGAACTTGATGCGTCAGTATCAAGGTCTAGATATGATCCGGAAAATTCCAGAGCGAAGCGCATTTAATTATTTCCCGCCAGAAGATGACTACGATTCACTGAAACGCGCTGCTGAGGGCTGTCGTGGCTGCGATCTTTATCTAGATGCGACACAAACCGTTTTTGGTGAGGGTGATCTGAAGCCGAAGCTCGTTTTCGTGGGGGAACAGCCCGGTGACGAGGAAGATATCAAAGGCCACCCTTTTGTCGGCCCGGCAGGCCGGTTGTTTGACCAGGCTTTGGCCGAAGTTGGCATCGATCGCTCCGAGACCTACATTACGAACACGGTAAAGCACTTCAAATGGAAACCAGCCGGCAAGCGGCGTCTTCACGAAAGGCCGCGCGCCAGCGAGATCAAGGCATGTCTGCCATGGCTTTGGGCCGAGATCGAGTTGCTCGGTCCGCCGATTCTCGTTTGTTTAGGAGCGACCGCTTCGCAAGCGTTGCTCGGGCCGGAGTTTCGCGTTACGCAGATGCGCGGCCAATGGCTGCGAACGGAGTTTTCCCAAAATGTTTTGGCGACTGTTCATCCTTCGTCAATCCTGCGTTCCCAGAACCGCGATGAGGAATATAGGTGGTTTGTCACGGACCTTCAACTGGTCGCTGACAAGCTCGCCGCAATAGAAACTCGTTAACACATCGCTAAGTTGCTCACCAATTGCGGAAGCCTTACTATTGGAGAGGCCGATGGTGCGGCGACCTATCGATGAGCAGCGAAAACCAAGTCGTTCTAATAATTTACACAACAAAATATCGTCTCGGCGGGCATCAATTTCCCGTTGTCGCGGAGACGCTCGCCGCTGAGCGGCGCGACGCGGGTTTCCAGGGCGAGGTGATCACGCGAGCGGTCGAAAGCAAACGAGATGTGCTGGCCGCGATCGCTGAAGTGAAAGACACAAGAAAGGAGATCAGCGAGTTTCACTTCGTGGGGCATTCGGGAATGTACGGCCCGATGTATGGAACGGTCGCATTCCCAGAACAGTTTTCGCCGTACGAATGGGAGCAAATGGAGATACCGTTTGCTGATAATGGCACCGCCGCGTTCCATTGCTGCCGTTCGGCTCGGTGGTTCGCACCGTTTTTCGCCCGGACTTTCAACGTTCCGGCGTACGGATTTTTTTGGTACACGACCTTCTCGCGAAGCAAGGAAAAATACGTCGCTGCGGGTGACAGGACTGACGGAAAGCTATACACGATCGGCTGCAAAGGCCGCAAATCGCACGGTTTCCTCGCTTCCGCTCAAAAACGGCTCGGTTTTATGCCTGCTGAGGAGATGAAGCGGTTCGAACCGCGGCCGCCCGATGGCGACACGTCATACGATCATGTGGCGGAACTTTATGACGCGGCGTTTCAGGACATTCGCGTTCGAAAGGTCGAATGGGACTGGCTGAACGAACATCTTCCGCCGGGCAAGATCGATATGCTCGATATCGGCTGCGGAAACGGTGCCCTGCTTTTCGCGTTGCGAGATCGCATTGGATCAGGCACCGGCGTTGACGAATCCGGTGGCATCATCGAACGTGCAAAGCTCAAAAACGCTGAGAATGGGCACATCTCATTCCAGAAGATCAACGGCCCGGTGCTTCCGTTTCCTGACAATTCATTTGATGCTGTGACGTCATTGATGTCCTTTCGTTACCTCGATTGGGATCCGCTTTTGGCAGAGATCAAGCGTGTGATCCGGCCCGGTGGCAAGTTTTTGATCATTGATATGGTCACGGTTCCGGTTGCGGTGGGCGAATATCCTCGGCTACTCAAAGACAAACTCAGAACCAAAACTGAACAAAAGAAAAACAAAGCTTTCGACGTGGCCTTGCAAAGACTCGTCTCGCATCCTGACTGGAAAAAGATGCTCGAGTACAATCCGATCCGTTCCGAGCACGAGATGAAATGGTATCTCGAAAGCCGTTTCCCCGGCCAGAAAATGGAGACGCTCAACATGGCGTGGAATTCGAGGATCGTCGCTTTCGATTGCGGACCGGTGGAGAACGACGTTGAGGTGAAACTTTCATATCCGTGATGAAAAAGTTAGCCATTATCGATTGGGGAATCGGCGGGATAAGCATTTATAGGCTTGTAAAAGAAGAGCTTAGCGTGCCGGTCGTCTACCTTTCCGATACCGGAGCAACACCATACGGCAAAATGACTCGGCAGGAACTGGTCGCTAGATTGAATTCCGTTATTGCCTTTCTAAGAAAAAGGGATGTCATGCATCTCGTGATCGGCTGCAATGCCGCCAGCACAGCGATCCCGTTTTTGGACGATCAGGGAGTTAGAATCGAGGGCATGATCGAAAACGCCGTCGCAGCGTCGATCAAGTACAAGCCAAAAAGCCTCGCCGTTATCGGCGGCAGACGAACCGTCCTTTCTGGTGTGTATAGAAAAGGCTTTGCCGACCACGACGTGAAGATCCAGCAACGCATTGCCCAACCGCTGTCAGCGCTGATCGAAAGCGGTGATATCTCTTCCGACAAACTCCGCGACGAGGCTAAGAAGATCCTCGATCCGATCAAGAACTGCTCGCATATCCTCCTCGCCTGCACACATTACCCAGCGATAACGCTGCTTCTAAAGGAATTAGTTTCTGATAAAACCGAGTTCATCGATCCGGCGGGATCGCTATTACAAAAGATCAAAAAATGGAAAATTGATACCGTGGGGACCGACGAATTCTTTACGACCGGCGACTCAAGTGCCATGAAACGTTCAGCAAAGCTGGCGTTCGGCGTTGATGTTTCGGCCGTAAAGACAATTTCGATCTAATTGGTCACCGCAAACCATTCGCGTTTCCCGGCGGCCGGTTCGTGATCGGCGGCGGACGTGGGCCAGTCCTTGGCGTTCCAAGCGGAGTCGGTTGTGTATTCACGGGCGGCCGCGTATTTGTGGGCGACGGCGAATCGCTTGGTTCCGGCGTCGGTGATCGAACCGGAGATGGCGTTGGGCTCGGTTTTGGCGAAGGCGTCGGCGAGGGCTTGGTATTCGCGTTAGCATTCACGTTCATGTTGAAATTCGAATTCAAATTAAGGTTTGAATTTATGTTCGAATTTGTATTGAAATTTGTGTTGAAATTAAAGTTTGAGTCAAAGCCCAGATTCGTGTTCAGATTTGTATTCTGATTCGAATTAATATTTAGGTTCGTGTTTGCCGGTGTGTCCTTTTTGAGCAGCCAAAAGATCCCAACGCCGAGCCCGAGCACAAAGAGCGTCCCAATGATCGTTAAAAACACGGTCCTTGCAGTATTCGGCGGTGGTGGTGGAACGACAAACCCTTGAGCCGCTCTTGGCCTGACAGTTGACGTTTGCGGCTCCGAGGTTGGGATCACTATCCGTTCCGATTGTCCCTGCGAATCATATGCGATCGGTTGGTCATCCGCGACGATCGGCTTGCGGCGAATGATGGTTTCCTGACCAAAATCGTCATCCTCAACCGTTTCGCTCGGTATTTGAGTGAAGTTCGGCTGAGCCTCATCGAGCAGCGGCGTGCCGTCCTTCGTACAAAACCTGATCACATCTTCGTCGTATTGAGCGCTGCAGACCGGACAGTATTTCATAGGTTATTCGCGTGCGGGAGATCAGGCGTCATTTTGTCTTTACGCATATTATCACGAAATGTTTTATGCAAGGTAAAAACGGGGGATTACTCGAGGAGCGCGATTTAGGAGCTTCCGGCGAGGGTTCGGAGTTCGGCTATGATAGCAGGCAGGATCGAAAGCAAGCTTTGAATTTCAGCATCTGTATTAAAACGTCCAAGTGAGAATCGTATCGAGCCCATCGCTCGTGAATATGGAATATTCATCGCCTGCAGCACCGGCGAAGCCGTTCGTTCCTGCGAGTTGCACGCGGATCCAGTCGAAACGCAGAAACTGTTCTCATCGAGCCGGTGAAGGATCATTTCACCATTCGTATTTTCGAATGAGATGTTCGTTGTGTTTGGCAGGCGTTTGGATGGGTCGGCTGTGCCGTTGACATAGGTATTAGGGATAGTTGAGAGGAGCTTGTGTTCTAAATTGTCGCGAAGCTGCCGGATCTCATCCGTCACCGTTAGATCAATTGCCAGAGACGCCGCTGCACCGAGCCCCGCGATCTGGTGGACGGCTTCCGTTCCGGCCCTCTGTCCGCTTTCCTGTCCGCCGCCGATCAGCAATGATGGAAGCTTCACGCCGTCACGAATGTACAACGCTCCGACGCCTTTTGGCCCGTGGAATTTGTGGGCTGAGAGCGAGAAAAGATCTATTTGCGTCGTGTTAAGATCTACCGGTATCTTGCCAACCGCATTTACGCCGTCAACATGGAAAAGTGCTTTCGAGCGACCTTTGACAATTTCACCTATCTCTCTGACAGGAAAGAGGATACCGGTTTCGTTATTCGCACTCATCGTTGACACGATCGCTGTGTCATCACAAAGAGCGGAACTTAAATGATCCAGATCGAGTGCGCCAGATCCGTCGACTTCAAGCCAGGTTACGCGGTAGTTCTGGCGTTCAAGTTTATGACAGAGTTTACGAACCGCTTCGTGTTCAACCCGGGTCGTGATGATGTGGCGTTTAGCGGGATCTGCCTCTAGCGCACCGAGGATCGCCCAGTTATCGCTTTCGGTTCCGCCGGAAGTAAAAACGATCTCGTGTTGATCGGCGGCACCAAGTAACTTTGCAACGCTTTCGCGCGTATTGGCTATTGTCCTTTTAGCTTCATCGGATAACGAATACGCAGACGACGGATTTCCAAATGATCCCTGCAAAAAGGGCCGCATTGCTTCGAAAACCTCAGGTGCGAGCTGCGTCGTCGCATTATTATCGAAATAGATCATCTGATTGTTGATTAGCTGCGAAAACAGTTTACGATTTTAGCGTTTACGCTTTACAATTACGAATACATTGAACGCAAGACTATCCATCACCGAACCGACCGGGCGAAGCTTTCACACAGAGATCGATCTGAACAAAACGTTCACGATCGGCCGCGCCAAGGAGAATGACGTCGTTCTTAACGATCGTCGTGTCTCACGCAAGCACGCGTTCATTTTCCCTGAGAATGGCGGCTTTAAGATAGTCGATGGATTTGTCGAGGGCGGGCAGCTTTACCGCAGCGTCAATCACATCTTCGTCAACGGCAAAATGCAGCTCGAGCACAAACTCGAGAATGGCGATACCATCCTGATCGGTGAAAGCCGGATCGATTTTGAGGTTCTTGCTGAAGTATCTCTGGCCACGCAGATCAATGTCCCGCCGACGGAGAACGTCACCATCCCACGTGAGGAAAAACCAAAGACAGTAAATTTTGACGACGCCCCGCTCGGTCACACGCAGGTACAGCTCTCTGTTAACGAGATCATCGGGCGCAAGTCGAACATGTCGCTCGAAAACGCTGTCGCTACACCGGCCGAGATCAAAGACCTGCGACGCAAAGCTAAGGTTCTAGAGCTTTTATTCGAGATGAGCAAGACCGTCGGAACGGTTTTCGAGCTGGAAGAGATCTTCGAAAAAGCTACCGAGTTGATCTTCCGCGGAACGCCGGCAGACCGCGTCGTTGCTTTGCTTGTGGATGAAAGCAAAGACAGAAAAGACGGTGAAACGCTCTACCAGATCGGGGCAAAAACGCGTGATGTGAGCTATGAGAAACTAACGGAAAGGCTTGCGGTTAGCCGAACGATAACAAATCGTGTAATGAGCGACCGAGTCGCGATCCTTTCTCAGGATGCGAAAACTGACGAGCAATTTCATGGTGCTGAATCGATCGTTTCCCAAGGCGTTCGCTCAACGATCTGTGCTCCGTTGGTCACGCCGTCAGACGTACACGGCGTGATCTACGCCGATCGGCTCGATCCATTTGCGGCGTTCTCAGCCGATCATCTGGAGATGATCTCTGCGGTCGCTGCTCTAACAGCCGTTACAGTCGAAACGATCAAGGCCCACAAACGCCTCGCCCGCGAAGAGGTCGCTCGTGCAAATTACAGCCGTTTCATGCCCGAGTATGTAGTGCAGCAGTTGCTCGAGAACCCTGATTCTTTCCGTCTTGGCGGAGCAAATCAGATGATCACCGTGCTTTTTGCCGACATACGCGGATTTACGGCGATCTCGGAAAAGGAAAATCCCGAGGATGTCGTTCGCCTATTGAATCACTACTTCACGGCGATGTCAGAGATCATCTTCGAACACGGCGGAACGCTCGATAAATACATCGGCGACGGCCTGATGGCGCTGTTCGGAGCTCCGACGGCGACGCCTGAAGATGCTCGAAATGCCCTGAATGCAGCAGTTGCGATGCAGCGAGAACTTCTGAAGTTGAAAGAAGATCTTAGCGACGAAGGCTTCTCGCGTATCTCGATCGGTATCGGATTGCATACAGGCGTTGCGACTATCGGCTACATCGGCTCCGAACGCCGATCGGAGTATACCGCGATCGGCGATACGGTAAATCTCGCGTCGCGTCTTGAATCTAATACTGTTGGCGGCCAGATCCTGATCAGCGACGCGACTGCTCGGGCGGCGGGAAATGTGTTCCCATTGTTCCGACGCGAGCCTATAATGGTAAAAAACAGGCAGCAGCCCGTCGATCTTTACGAAGTAAATTGGAAGCTTTGATGTTGGAAGCTGTGATAAATTAGGAATATACTTTAGTTATCCATTCAGCAGCCGGAAATCTTATGCTAAAGATCTCGTCCCTTAAAAAACTCGTAACGGATTCCATGGCGATCGATCTTGGTACAGCTAGTACCATTATCGCTGTCAAAGGACGTGGCGTTGTTCTGGACGAGCCATCATTGGTCGCGGTCAATGAGATGACCGACCAGATCGTGGCGTTCGGCCTCGAAGCCGCTGAAATGGCGGGCCGCGAGGGCCGCGATGTCAACGTTAGGGCTCCGCTGATCGGCGGAGTTGTAGCGGACTTTGAGCGAACAAAGAAAATGCTCGGATATTTCGTCAAGAAGGCGAAAACCGGCGGTTCTAATATTTCGCTGCAGGCGGTCATGAGCCTGGTATCGGACGTTACTCACGTTGAACAGCGAGCACTTTTGCACGCTGCCGAAGAAGCTCATATTGGAAAGGTTTTCATGATGGAAGAAGGCCTCGCCGCGGCTTTTGGTGCGGGGGTTTTGCCATCCGACAAACGTGCGTCAGCTATTGTGGACATTGGAGCTGGAACGACGAATATTGCCTTTGTTGCTAAGGGCTCGGTCGTTCATTCTACATCGGAGCGATACGGCAGCCACGCTATCAACGAGAGCATTGCGACACACTTGCGGCGGCATCGCGGTTTGCAGGTTGGTGAGGAAACAACCGAGCTGCTGAAAACGACATTTGCATCGACTTTCCTGCCTGAAGACATTTCAAAATCCATGAGTGTTCGTGGACGCGATGTAACGACCGGCGGGCCCGGAGCTGTCGAGGTAACTGCGGGCGAGATCTTTCCGATCGTCGAAGGCATCGTTCGGCGTATCGCTCTCCGTGTCAAAGACACACTCACCGAACTCAGGCCTGAAGTTGCCGCAGATATCTATGATCGCGGCGTTATCATCACCGGCGGCGGAGCCTTGCTCGAAGGCATCGATCAGTACATGCGTTCGTTCATCAATCTGCCAGTGACCATCGCCGACGAACCTCGATATGCGACGGTCAACGGCCTTCTCAAAATGTTCGATGACGAAAAACTTCTCGAAAGGGTCTCCAGCAACGAGCTAAATGTGCTGAAGAATGCAGAGATACCGTTCGAGATCTAGTCGATTTTTCCCTGATTACTGAGAACAATCCTGTAGATAAAAGCGTTTACTGTTGTGCTATTCTTTAGCTTAACAGTAACGCCGGTTCGTCCTCCGCGTCCCTGCTCAAAGGTGCCGAGTCAATGCAGCTTGAAAACTACATTCCGACGATCAGCAACCTGCGAAATGTCCTCGACATCGCGCTGGTTTTTATCATCGTGTATGTCGTTCTCAAACTCTTTCGTGGTACGCGAGCAGTTCCCACGCTGGTCGGTATCGTTATCCTTTCGCTGCTTTATTGGATATCGATCACGCAGGAGCTAGCGACGCTTGAGTTTGTTCTGCGGTACGCGGTTGGATTCATCGGTATCGCGATCATCGTTTTATTCCAATCTGAGATCAGGCAGGCGTTGATGTACTTTGCCAATCGATTCCGCTTTCCGATCCTGAAAAGACAGCGAGGGCAGTTTGGCGGCAGCGTTTATGACGAGATCGTGCTTGCTGTGACAACGTTGTCGACTGCAAAAACGGGTGCGTTGATCGTGATCGAACGCAACGTGGGGCTTCGCAATTTTATCGACGCGGGTGTGCAGATCGATGCTCGTATCAGCTACGACTTGCTGGTGTCTATATTTCATCCTGAAACTCCGCTTCATGACGGAGCGGTCGTGATCCAGAACGAACGCATTGCCGCCGCCTCGGTCTTTCTGCCGCTGACCAAGAATCCCGAGGTCTCACGCGAACTTGGAACGCGACACCGCGCAGCCATTGGTATCACAGAAGGCTCGGATGCGATCTCGCTTGTGGTTTCAGAAGAAACCGGCCTAATTACTTACGTCGAAGCCGGTCAGGTTCGCCGAAATATCGAAACGACGCAATTGCGAAAACTCTTGCTCGACGCTCTCGATATCCCACTAGTTGAGTCGAGGCGCGAAAGCCCGAAAGCGATGGCTGAGGTCGAAACGGACGTGACAATCGGATGAGCGATCTCGCGACACAAAATAAACCGCAAAAGCTATTCTTCCGGCACATCCTCAGGAAGGTATTTCTTGAGGATTGGGGCTTGAAGTTGGTGGCTCTTGCCATCACTCTTGCTTTGTGGCTAGGCGTGACCGGTTTGAGTACGCCAACCAAAACCCGCATCAATGTTCCGCTTAGCCTCAACGTGGCAAGTGATGCGCAGATCACAAATACGCCTCAACAACAGGTTGAGATCGAGATCAGCGGTGATAAACGAAAGGTCGATCAGATCGCTCGCGGTGAACTTACGGCTTTTGTCGATCTGACGGATCAGGCACCCGGAAACTGGGTCGTTTCGCTTTCTCCGGATAAAGTATTTGTACCGCTGCCGCAGGGCGTGAAGCTGGTTGACGTTGTTCCGGGACGCATTGGCGTCAATATCGAAGCGGTGGAAGAAAAGGAATTCGACGTTCAGCCTGAAACCACTGGCGACGTCGCATCGGGATTCGAGGTCTATTCGTCCGCTGCCATCCCGGCTCGGATCCGTGTTCGCGGGCCAGCAAGTATCGTCAGGGCGCTAGAGTACGTCCAGACAGATCGTATCGACGTTTCTGATAAAAAAGCGGATTTCACAGCACGACAGGTTGCGGTTTCTTCTCCAAATGCTCAGGCAGCGATCCTGAATACGGTCGTCGATGTGATATTCCGCATTGGTGAACGCCGCATCGAAAGGACTTTTACAGCACCGATCTCAGGAGAACCGGGCAAAACCGCAACATTTACGGTTTTTGGGCCGAAAACCCCGCTTCAAAAAACAAAGATTGATGAATTCAAAGTGGAAATGTACATCGACGGCATGGGCGAACTAAAGCCGCAGGTCATACTGCCGGCTGATCTTGAAAGCCTGTCTGAAGTTAAGAAGGTAAAGGTGAACTAGCTCTCGGCTACTCGAATCCAAGCAAAAAATCGCCTATATCCAAACGCATCTCTTCAGTGATCTCGTGTTTTGCGGTGTAGTGTTTTGAGCGGTAATTCGGCAATCGTGACTCAAGCTTCGAATTAAATCCCGCAAACTGTTCCTGCGTATAAAACTCGTCGTCATCGCCGTAGAGGTAAAAAGTTTCGGTGGGAAAAGGCTTGTACAATTCGTTCGTCTCCAAATCGCCCGGAATGCCGCCGCAAACGCCGATAATGCCCTTAAGAACGTCAGGATACGTGAAAGCGAAACGGAAATTGAGAGCGCAGGCCTGCGAAAAACCATACATAAAGATCTTTTCTCGATCGATCAAGCCATCTGCTTCAAGCTTGCCGATCACGTCCAAAACAAATTTGTGGTGCAGCCGAATGTGTTCCTCAGGCCGCTGATCAGAAAGCCATCCGTAACCGACCCGATAGCCATCGTCCGTCCGCCGAAAATGCGGATGCGGTGCCTGGATAGCCGCGATCACATATCTGTCCCCGGCGACGGCGCGAGCCTCGCGGCATCATGTACCGTTTGTGAGCCCCGTAACCATGGACCGCGATCAAAAGGGGCGCAGGCTTTGAGATATTTTCCGGAACATATAGATCGTAATAAAGGTTGATCTGAGCTGTAACGGATAGGTCTGTTTCTTGCATTTCCTACCATTATGGCACGGAGATGCTAATTTTTGACACGGTAAAGAACGTACACGCATCCATTTTTCATCGCTTTACATTCCAGCAGTTCCAGATCGATCTGGCGTGACATTTCGTGAAAAAGCGGAACGCCGGAACCGAGCAAAACGGGGTGAACATTGAATCCGATCTCGTCGACAACGCCAGCCTCGAGCAGCGTCCGGGCGAGATTGCCGCCGCCCATGACGCAGATCTCTTTTCCATCCTGCTGCTTTAGTTCACGAACAAATTCACCCGGATCCGACGCCACGATCTCTCCGCCGCCTGTCGTTTTACCCAAAGCCAAAGTCCTCGAGAAAACGAATGTTCGGATCCCTCAATCTGACGCCTCAGCTCCTTCTTCGCTTCCGCTCTCCTCATTTCCGGCCTGCCCGGCCATCGCGACTTCGTAGGTCTTTCGGCCCATGATGATCGTGTCGACCTTTGGCCATAGTTGGTTTGCAATCTCCATCGCTCCGTCACACCACATGAGCCAGTCCATCCCGCCATCCGCTCGGGCAAAAAAGTTATCCAAACTGCACGCTCCGCCAAAGGTCACTTTTCGCATACCGTTTCTCCTTTTTGGTCTAGAATCTTAGTACTAATTTCCTAATTTTCAAACAGAACATTTTCCCGGGAATGGGCGTATCTAGCACTTGAACCAAATCACAAACCACCATGAAGAATAATCGTCTGCAAAATCTGTTTGCATTTCTCCTCTTATTTACTTTTATCACAGCTTCGCTGCCGCTTTCGGTTGGCGCTCAGACCGGCTCAGCGGCGGTCGCACCTGCGAGCCAGTACACCAGGGCCCTTGCCGAGATCGAATCAAAGGTCGAAGCCCGCCGAAATGAACTTGGGATTCCCGGTATGTCGCTAGTGATCGTCAAGGACGATCAGATCATTTATATCAAAGGCCTCGGATATAAAGACTTTGAAAAAAAGATCGTGGTTACGCCTGACACTCAGTTTGCGATCGGCTCGGCAACCAAAGCTTTTACCGCTTTGTCAGTTTTGATGTCTGCAGACGAGGGCAAATTGTCGCTTGAGGACTCGCCAAAGAAAGCATTGCCGTATTTCAAAATGTACGATCCGGAAACGGACAAGAACATCACGATCCGCGACCTGCTGTCGCATTCGTCCGGTCTTAACCGCACAGATCTAGCAATGGTCACAGGTAAATTGAACCGGGCAGAACTCATTCAAGTCGCTGCTCAGGCAAAGCCGACCGCAAAGCTTCGTGAGAAGTTCCAGTACCAGAACATCATGTTCGCCGCCGCTGGAGAGATCGTGGCGAATGTGCAGAAAACTCCGTGGGAAAAATTCGTACCCGAGCGTATCTTCAAACCGTTGGGCATGAACAACAGCACGATGTCGCTCAAGGACATGGAGAAAGCGAAAGATTACTCGCTCGGCTACACGTACAATTTCGATACAAAAGTAACGGAAAAACAGCCGTTTCGCGATATCGGCGAGGTCGCTCCGGCGGGTTCGATCAATTCCTCAGCCCGCGATATGGCTCAGTGGCTACGGTTCGTTCTGAATGGTGGGACAGTCGATGGAAAGCGGCTTGTTTCAGAAAAAGGCTACGAAGAATGGCTTAAACCGCAGATGAAGATCGCGGGCACAACCTCTTACGGTTTTGGTTGGTTTTTGCAGAAATGGAACAACTTCGATGTGGTCCAACATGGCGGAAATATCGACGGATTCAATTCTCTTGTAGCAATGATACCTGAGAAAAAACTCGGGTTCGCAATGCTTACCAATGTCTCAGCTTCAAGCCTTGGTACAGACATAATGCCGATGATCTTCTCGAATATTTTGCAGCCGGCTAGTGGCGAGAATGTGAAACTTCCGCTACGGACGATGCAGTTCCTGGCCGGAAAATACGGAACAGCCGAGAGAAACGTCGAGATCAAGATCGAGGGCGAAGATATGTTCATCGTCGTTCCGGGACAGCCGCCGTACAAACTTGTCCGCACTGCACCGCGAACCTTCAGAGCCGAAGGTTTGCCGGAAGGTTTCGGAGCCAAATTCACACCCGAAACCGGCGATGCAACGGAACTCGAAATGATCCAGCCTCAAGGCAACCGGAAATTGCCACGTCTCGCCGGCGATGCGAAACCAGCCGCTCAGCCTGTAACTACTGCTGCGACAAAGGAGCTGGTCGGCAAATATGCAGGCCCTGGCGGTGGTGTTGTCGAGATCGCCGAGACCGATGGCAAAGTCGCATTCAGTATTCCCGGTCAGCAGCCTTATGTTCTTTCGCCGAAGGCTGATGGAACGTTTGCGATGACACCGCTGCCAGAATCGTATTTTATTACGGTAAGGCGTGAGGGAACGAAGTTAACCGGCGTCGCAGTCACGCAGCCGGAAGGAACATTCGAATTCAAACGCCTTGATCCCTCAGCGGAAACCAAGCCCACGATCACCGTTGACGAGCTTCAAAAGAAAACGGTCGATGCGATCGGCGGCGAAGCAAATTGGCGAAAATTTACGACGCGCGTCATCGAATTCGACACAGATCTCGAAAATCAGGGCGTCCATGCAATTGGCAAGAATTATTCGAAGGCTCCGAATATGACCGCCGCCGAGACAAATTTTGTCGCTCTTGGTAAAACCATCGGAACTGAATGGGAATTCTTCGACGGAACCAACGGCGAGGACAAGGTCTCGTTCGCTCCGCTAGACAAATACACAGGTAAACGCCTCGAGGATGTCAGGCTCGCCGCCGATTTCTACGGCCCGCTGAATTGGAGAGCAAATTACAAGAAGGTAGAAATAACTGGCACAGCGAAGGTCGGTGACGAAGAAGCATACACAGTCAAATTCGAGTCGGAGAAAGGAACGCCGTTCATCGAATACTACTCAACAAAGACGTTCTTGTTGATCAAAAGGACCGGCGTGATCTCATCAAGCACCAGTGATCAGTCGATCCCATACACACTGCTTTATTCCGATTATCGTGACGTCGACGGTATCAAGCTGCCTTTCAAAACGGTGAACAATAACATCGCCAATGGGAATATTGTTACCACTCTGAGATCGGTAAAACACAACGTTCCGCTCGATACCAAGCTCTTTGGGCCAAAGAAATAGAAGCCCGTTAGTTTATATTTTGGTGGTCAGAGTTCCATTTTTACCGGGATCCTGACCACCATTTTTATTTTAGCCCGGGCTTGTATTTAACCACGGCAGCCGCATTGATGTCGTCACTCGTGAACGCCACCTTTTTGTACTCGCCTCGGGCGAACATCGCGGCCTGATCACTGAACCAAGGGGAATTCGGCGATCTGCTCTCACCATACGCCAGCACCGAAAATGCTCGCGGCGTGTCACCGAATTCAACTGCCAAAACCCACCCATCACCGACGTTTGCTACGAGTTTGCCGTCCTGCTCGCGATTGTAGCCGAGGACCCGAAAGCATCCGAGATCATTACCGCAGCCGCCAACGGGAACGTTGACATTTCCACGCCGAACACGATGAACATCGCCCCACGCCACATCGATACTGCCATAGCGTCTTTTAGTCTCGGTGATCGCCTGAGTGAATGCCGCAACGGCTCTCGTTTTATCGGCAAGCCCCACAGGCGTATTTAATGGATCGGCGACGCTCCATACCTTCGCAAACCGTTGCTCGTTTGGTAACAGCGTCCGCTCGGGGCGACGCAATCCTGAATATATCGCCCACCATTCCTCAAACAGCGTCGAGCCGCGACTTTCCGCGGACGCTGTGTTATCCCAACGCTCGATAAAGCTAAATGCAGCGGCAACCTCGCCGGTCGGATTCGACGCCTTAAGTGCCGCTACGAGATCCGGCTTCACTCGATCGGCGGTGAGCATTCGATAGCTGTGCTTGAGCTTCATCACGTCTTCGAGGCTGAATTTCTCGTCGCCGCCGATGAGCTGGATCGCGAGCTGACTTCGTAGCGAAAGTTCCGGTTCCTCGAAGTTTGGAAATGCGTTTTTGGTATTGATCGCACCGCGAACATTGGTGAAATGTGGCGAACTATTCTCGTTGTGAACGTAACCGCCCGGCGGATTGAGGACTTGCGGCAGCGATTCGAAAGGAACGAACTTGGTCCAGACATCTGCCGTGCCTTTGGCAGGGATCGCCAGTGTCTCTTCGCCCGGACGGTGCGGCAGCAGCGGCAATGCCGCGTTCCACACAAAATAGATGTTTCCGGCGCGATCGGCGTAGGTAAAATTCGAGGTCATGCGGGCCCGCATCTTCATCGCGGTCTTCCACTCGGCGAGCGATCTCGCGCGCATCATTTTCAGGAACTGCTCTCCCGCCCGATTCTCGCCGTCGCCCGCGAATTTGAACACGTATATCTTCCCGTTTGCACGGTGTATGACAGGGCCAAGCGGAGTTGACCAAAACTCACGCGTCTCGCTCGAAAGCCCATCGCCATTGCGAAACTGCACGCTTACCAGCTCGCGCGTCATCGGTACCGAGCGTCCGTCAAACAAATAGCGATCAGCCGCCTTCGGATCTACATCCAGCGAATAGATCTCGTCGAGGTCCTGCGAATTGTTCGTTGTTGACCAGCCGAGATCCCGGTTGAAGCCGCCGATGACCGTGAACGGCCCGCCGATCCGGAAATCCCCGTAAAAATCGATCACTCCCGGAACGGTCATGTGTGCTTCGTAGTAACCTGCCGTCCATTGCAGGTGCGGGTTTCGCAGCAGGATCGCTTTGCCCGATTTGGTTCGGCTCGGAGCGAACGCCCACGCGTTTGAACCTTCGTCGGGGCCGATCTCGCTTTCATTATTGGCTGATGCCATTCCGGCCGGATTCGGCGTGGCTGACGGCGGATTGAGCCGATTCAGAAACGCCCGCACTTTTCGGGTCGAGAGCGGGATCAGCTCGGTTGCGGCGACGTCGCGGCCAGTAAAATCACGCGGCATATTCGGAGAGAACTCGGACGCGTGCAGCTCGATATAGCGATTCACACCCGCGGCAAAGCCTTCGTAAACGTCGCGAACGTCTTTCGAAAGCAGCGGGTATTTTTTATCGAGAACGACGCGGTGCCGCTTTATCAGCATGTCCGATTCCATGCGGTCGTAACCATCGACGGTCGCCGACCGGCCGCTCGCACCAAGGATCGACATCGGCGTCGACGTTCCGTAATCCTCACACTGTATCCAAGCAAGACCGTAGCCAGCAGCTCGCAGATTCGCAGCTCGAATGTGCGGAACGCCGTGTTCGGTTCGAATGATCTCGACCTGCTGGGCGAGATTTGCAGAAACTTGCCTCGCAGCTTGTGCCGAAACGTTTGCGTCAAGCGCAAATGCAAACAACAACGAAACCACGATCCATCTGGTCAGATTGCTTTTCATATTACTGATCTTTAGTTGTGGTAGTACGCTGCAAACGAAGGAATAGTTTGGCCTCTCAGACAAAATGCAAAGCGATCAGCGGAACCAGATTGAGAAGCAAGATGCCGATCTTGTACACCGCGATCCCGGCGTAATGGATCGAATCGAAAGTCTCCACCGGCATCTTGAACCAGCGTGTGTGCATTCGATAGAGCCAGTCGTGAGCAAAAATAAAAACGACGAACCAAACGATAAGGATCGCGTAGTTGATCGCCGTGCACCAGATCAGAAAATGTAGTGCTTGATGCATCTTTAACCTCCGTAGGTCAGGCAGCGGTGCGTTCTATGTCGACCGAGATATGACGCCATTTGCCCTGTAGGAATCTGGAAACGCTTAAAACGCAACGTGTCATGTGACCAGCGAGAATAGCGAGCCAGATGTGCAGGGGCTTCAGTTCGCCAACGAGAGTGATGATGAAACAGATACCGAGCGGCACAGCGACCTGCGAGATTATAGAGATAAAGAGGGGACTTTTCGTATCGCCTGTTCCCTGCAAACCGCCAGTGTAGGCGAGAGCCACGGTAATGAATATTCCCGAAAAAGCGAGAACCCGCAGAAGCTCGACACCGATCTGCACCGCGCTTTCGTCCTTCATTCCAAAAATTCCGAGCAGCATTCGCGGGAAGAAAAAGAAAAACAGCCCAACGATGACCGCACCCGTCAGGCCAAAGCCCGCCGCGGTCCGAACGCCCGCCATCGCACGTTCGGGTTGGCCGGCACCCATATTTTGCCCGGCGACCGTGGCGGAAGCTCCCATCAGTGCATTTGACGACCAGGTGACGAGCAGAAATAACTGGCTGTAAGCCACGGCATAAACTGCTTGTGCCTGTTCACCCATCGCGAGCGAGCCCATAAAGCCGTACATCAGTACGCCGCCGGCGTTCATGGCGATCCCCTGAATTCCGGCAGGTAAGCCAAATTTGAAGAGCTGTTTTATCACCTTCCAATCCGGAGCGTAACCCGATCTTGGAAAAGCGACGACCCATTTCCCCTGATACAGCTTGAACAATGCGTAAAGGCCGACCGTTCCCGAGGCGATACAGGTACCCATCGCGGAACCCGCGGTACCAAAACTCGGGATCGGGCCGAGGCCTCGGATGAGAATGATGTTCAGCACGAGGTTCAGGACATTCATCACGACGCCGAGGATCATCGGTGTTCGTGCATCCCCCGCTGCTCGCAGCGTGCCACTCAGCATGAAATAGATCATCAGGCCGAAGCTGCACGTGAACATTATTCGCAGAAACGGCAGAGCTTCCGCCGCCACATCCGGCTTTGCTCTAACAACCTGTAGCAAATAAGGCGCAGCAAAAAAGCCGATCGGTGCGAGAATACCGAGCGAGATCGCGATGGCCGTGATAAATCCCTGATAGACGGTGCGGTTTACTTTTTCGTGGTCGTTTGCCCCGGTGAAACGAGCTACGAGAACACTCATTCCGATAAAAACAGAGGCAATGAACGTGATAACTAGCAGAAAGATCTGAAAAGCAGCACCGATCGCCGCGTTTGCGTGATAGCCGATCAAGTTGCCAACCAGGATCTGATCGACCCAGCCTTGCAATCCGCTGACTAGATTTGTAAGCACAGCCGGCCACGCCATTTTCCAGACGGCGCTCGAGAGCGGACCTTCGATGATCGAACGGTCAAATTTCTTCTTTTGTGGTGCGGGTTGAGCGGCTGCGGTTTCTTCAGCGAGATCCGCAGCCTCTAATTCTGTGCTTTCCGTCATCTGGCGTTAATATATTAACTACAAACTACAATATTCCCGCCGGATGCGAATGTCGAGCGGATGCTAGGCTTTGGCTTTGCGGCCCCATGCGATGAACGCACACAGCAAGCCGACGATCGCCGGAACCACCGCCATCGCTGGCATCGGTGTCATGGAAGTAATTACAACCGCTCCGATCATGATAGGGACAAGCAAAGCAGCCGCGAGCGGCGTTAGAAACGGCTTGATCTTCGTGGCCCACGGCACGATCAGCCCGATGCCGCCCAGCAGCTCGCAGGTGCCAATAAACAGGAAAAACCAGTGAGGCAAATTGACCGGTGTTCCCTTGGCCATTTCTTCGTACGGCATGAGAAATTTCATTACACCCGAAAACATGAACAGCAAGCCGAGCAAGATCTGAAAGATCCATAGAACGATATTCATAAAACTTCCCCTTGTAATTATTTCGCCTCAACGATAGGTTTCATCTGCGCGAGGCCTTTTTCAAAATCCGCTCCGATCATTTTATCCATATCAACAACCAAACACATCGCTTTCATCAGAAAGTTGTTCTTTCCGGCCATGTTCCAGGTAACGTCGGTCTTGTCGCCATTTGGCTTGAACGTAAACTCCGTGATGTTCTTTGCCGGAAACGGCTTGATGAACTCCAGATCGATCGCAATGTGTTCGCTCGGATGGCTCTGGGTAATCGCCATTTTGCCTTCGCCAACGTCGCTGTTGCCGACCCATGCATATGAGCACCCGACGCCAGATGGCGGCCCGGAATAGGTGACTTTCATCGCCGGGTCGATCTTTGCCCACGGCGACCAGGCTTCCCATTTGTGAAAGTCGTTTACCTGTTCAAAAACGGTCGCTGCCGGGGCGTTGAAGGTCGCGGAACGCGTCACCTTAAAATCCGTCGGCTGCATGGCAACCACGACGCAAAATACGACAACAACCAATACGATAAGCGCCAAGATCCCGAGGATCGCTTTCTTGATCATAATTTCTCCTTATGTTTGCGAATTTATAGCATCTTTTCGAGAAATGAGCAAAATTTTAACTGACGACCGTTATGAAGTGCCTCAGAATTCGAGCATTTGTTTGATATCAGCCGGTAACTAGTCTATATAATAACGGGTATGAAACAGTGTCCGTCGTGTCTCACAACGTATCCCGACGAAACGCTGAGATTTTGCCTGGCGGACGGAAGCGTTCTGACCGCGATCGATGACGAGCAATCTACGGTAATACGGACGGCCAGGAATAAGGTTGCGGAAGAGACGCTGGCGATCAATTCGCCCGTTCGCGTCGATATTCCATCCGCGGCTGATCAGCCGACCGAGGTTGCTCCGGTTGGAATTCCGCATGATCGAACAGCATCGAATAAAGGCAGCGGCGGTATTGTCTTAAAGATCGTGATCGCGGTGATCGCTTTCATCTTTCTCGGGCTATTACTTGCAGGTGCCGCAGGTGCTTTGTTCTATTTCAATTCAGGAAAAAGCGATCCGCCGGCCAATCCGGCAAATGTCCGCCAACCGGCACAACCGTCACCAACCGCGACCAAAGATGACCGCGATGACCTTCGCGATCAGATAGCCAATCTCCAAAAGCAGCTCAACGAGCAGAAAAAAGCTACGCTTCCAGCCAACGGACAGATAACGATCCCCAAAACGTCAACGACAACCACGACGGCTCGGGCAAATTCGCCGAGCGATGGTTTTCTCGCTTTGCGATCGCTGCCGAGCAGCGAGATCGGCGAAAGGATATTAAAGATACCGCACGGAGCGACGGTCACGATCGGTGCTTGCGGGCCGGTCGTTAAACCTGTTTCGCGGTCGGGCCGTTGGTGTCAGGCGAGCTATAACGGTGTTTCAGGCTGGGTGTTTGACGCTTACCTTGAGTACTAAATAAGAAAGAGTGCGGCTTTTTGGAAAGCCGCACTCGGTAGGTTTCATTTGGTAGGTATAAATGAAGGGTATATAAATCACTCATTTAACGACTGAGCGGTGCCGAAGGGGGATAGTAGAAATTCCCCGATGTCTTGAAGCTGTCTGTATCGAACCTTCTGCGTGCTCCGCACTCTGTGCACGCTCGATACGAGCCTCGTAAATCTTTGAATGGGCGGCCAAGATCTTTGTGCTGGCACCCGAAAATTCTGCCCAGAATTCCTATTTTCCGTCCGAGCGAACTTTCTTTTCTATCAACTACACGCTCGAGTGTCAAATTATGTTGCAAAATTTCTTGCATTTTTTTTCTCCGTCACATTACCTCTGTCGTGACCGTCTCAATTTCAAGAACGAGACCGGGGAAAGCTTTTGCAAACTTTATGATGAAAGCAACTGGAAAAAGGTTTGATTAATTTCTTTATCAACCTGTTACTTTCTCTTACCCCGTTTATTCGCTAAAATCGTCCAAAAAGATTCAGGAGTTTCGCGCAAATGATAATTAAACGTTTTACGGTCGTATTAATGTTCGCTGGAATACTTTTACTCGGTAATCTTGCGGCTTCGGCGTGGGATGATACCGGGCACAAGATCTCAGCCTATATCGCATGGCAGCGAATGACCCCGGAAGTTCGCGAACGCGTCCTGAAAATTCTGCTCGAAGCGCCTGAAGATTCGCAGATCAACGCGTTCTACATGCCATATGGCTCGCAGAACGTCGATGCCCGGAAACGCGACTATTTCATGTTCATGGCGACCTGGGCTGACGTGATACGCGATCGAAACTTCACGAACCGGTACAAATATCACAAGAGCAATTGGCATTATTCCGATTCGTTCTGGACCATCAAAGACGGCAAGATCGAAACTTTGCCGGCACCCGAGGACGGAGGCCAGGCGCTTGAACACATCGCCGAGTACGTTGCTTTGATCAAGGGCACCGCACCAGATTCGCAGAAAGCCCTTGCGATAGCATGGCTTGAGCATCTGGTTGGCGATATACATCAACCCCTGCACTCATCGGCAAGAGTTACGGAAACTGAACCCAAAGGCGACCAGGGCGGCAATCTTTTTTTCCTCACCCCAAAAGGCACACCGCGTGACAAGCAGGAAAACCTGCACTGGTTCTGGGATTCCATCGTCGTTAGGAACATTCCGAATACAAAGGACGAATGCGATATCGACTTTCTCGAACCGCTCGCCAAGAGCTTTATGAAGAAATATCCGTTCGACAAAATGGAATCGCGCCTGGCGTTGTCGGACTACGCTGCGTGGGCAAAAGAAAGCCTGACTTTTGCTCAGAACGACGTTTTCTCATCTGACCTGAAACGCTTCGAATTTCCTTCGGACAAGTACAAAAAGAAAGCACTCGAAGTTGCCGAAGAGCGCCTTGCTCTCGCGGGATATCGAATGGGCGAGATATTTAATCAGGCGTTCGGAACTCCCGCCGCGATGCCAAATTTTGTCTCATCGACCGATGGCGTTCCCTGCAAGATCATTCGAAAAGTGATGTATCCGGTGACACAAAACAGCGCGGTCAAGCAAACCCTCGAGATCGGTTTGCTCGATCTGTGCCCGACGCATGTTGCGGCAAGGCCGATGATGGGATTTATGGTCGGCGGCAAAATGGTGATGAAGGAATATGACGTCGTGAAAACCTTCAAAACAGAGGCAGAAGCTCGGAAATACGCGGCCGATAACAAGATCACCGACATCAGCTTGTAACCTCCCAACAAATGGATCCGAACGAGATACTTAAATACTTTCAGGCTCGTGAACAGGTGCTTATTGAATCGATCCGCCAGATCGTGGATATCGAGTCGCCGTCGCACGACGCGGAGCGGAGCGGCGACGTAGTTGATCTGGTCGCGGGCCTGTTTCGATCTACCGGAGCCGATCTCGAATTCGAACGCATCTCGTGTGAGGACGGCGATCATCTCGTGATCCGGGCTTTTCCGGGCGAAGGCAAACACACGATGCTGCTCGGCCACACCGACACCGTTCACCCGGTCGGCACGAATGCCCTGAACCCAACGCGGATCGAGGACGGCAAATTTTACGGCTGCGGCATCTTCGACATGAAGGCCAACATCGTTTTGATGGTCGAGGCCCTCAGATTCCTGCACGTCAACGAACTGAAACCTTCGCGGCCGATATCAATATTTTTATCCTGCGACGAAGAGGTCGGCAGCTTCTCGGGCCGCCCGATCCTCGAACGGGTCGCCGCAGATGCTGATCGCTGTTTTGTCTTCGAACCGTCGGCTGACGGCAAAGTAAAAACGGGCCGCAAAGGAACCGGATTGTTTACGGTCAGAACTCACGGCATCCCCGCTCACGCCGGCCTCGAACCCGAAAAAGGTGCCAACGCCATCGCCGAACTCGCCCGCCACATCGACGAGATTCACGCTATCGCAAACCCTTCGATCGGCACGACCGTAAACACCTGCACGATCCGCGGCGGCACAACCTCAAACGTCATCCCCGAACACGCCGAATGCGAAGTCGATGTCCGCTTCAGCTCCATGGCCGAGGCTGAACGGGTTGACGCGGCGTTTCGGTCGCTTCTATCTGGTGACGAACGCGTATCTCTGTCCATCGCCGGCGGCATCAACCGACCACCAATGGAACGCACGCCAGCAGTCATCGACCTATACCAAATTGCCCGGGAGCTCGCCGCAGGATTTGACTACGAACTCGGAGAAACCCAGGTTGGGGGAGCGTCGGACGGTAATTTTGTAGCTGCTCTTGGCGTGCCGGTTTTGGATGGTTTGGGCATTGCTGGTAAAGGGGCTCACACGTTGGGTGAGCATATTTTAGCTAGTGACATTGCTCGACGAGCAACACTGGTAACATCGTTGCTTATAGAGTAAATGGGAGCCTGGGGAACGGGAATTAGCTCGAATGACACATACGCCGATGTGTTCGGCGTCTTCTTCGATCTTTATAACGACGGCGTTGGAGTCGCTGAAGCTTCGGCAAAACTCATAAAGCAAAATCAAGAAACGATTGACGACCCGGATGATGCGAATAATTTTTGGTTTGCTTTGGCAAGATTCCAATGGGACTGTGGCCAGCTTGATCCGATTCTTCTTCGCCGAGTGACCTCAACGATTGAAAGTGGTTCGGACATCGATGTATGGCGACGATTAGACGCTTCCGAAAACGATCTTCGAAAACGAGCAAAGGTGCTGGCGGCATTTCTCGAAAAGCTAAGAGCTGAGAATGCTAAACCTCGGGCTAGAAAGAGGAAGTCTATTAAGCTGCCACCTTTTGAGAAAGGAACGTGTCTGGCGTACAAGCTGAGCAACGGAAACTACGGTGGGGCTGTTATTATAGAAGCTATAGCAATGGAGGGATTCGGAATGAATCTTGTTGCAAGCACCCGCCTCAATCAGCCAACTTTGCCAACCGTGGACGATTTTTTATCAGCTGAAGTACTGCTCTTAAATTTCGTGACCTGTAAGGACGAGCCGCAGATTGTCTGGAAATACAGTATTCGATTCAGAAAGGACAAAGATCTCTTTATCAATGTGGGGAAAATCGAAGTTTCTACGACCTACGATCCACACAATTCAAGTAGATTTAGTTTTGGCGGATTTTGGTCGTCGATAGTTGAGGTGGCTTCCTTACAATTCGAATCCGAGAGAACTAAGAACCGTCCACGAGCGGTACTCAAACTGGCTAAACTGACGCGTCCCTCTCGATGGAAATTTTGGTAGGCTAATGTTTGATACTCGGAGGCGCAACTTGTCCGGTGATGGGCGCGGTCTTCAAAACCGTTGTGAGGGCGCGAGAGCGTACTCAAGTGGGTTCGACTCCCACACGCCTCCGCCATTTTAGTGAATAGTGAACAGTTAATAGTGAATAGTTAAGACGATGACTAATGATTGAGTGGATCGCTTTGAATATGACGCCGGGCGTTGGGCCGCGGGCGGCGACGAAACTGCTTGAGCGGTTTGGTTCTGCTTCGGCGATATTCCATGCCCGGCGGACGGAGCTTGAATCGCTGCGGATCAAGCCGGCCACCATCGAGAGTCTGATCAAGCGTGAGTTTTTTGATTCTGCTGAGACTGAGCTGAAACGCGTTAAGGAGTTTGGCGGTGATGTATTGATCCTTGATGACGGCAGTTATCCGGCTTTGCTGCGTGAGATCGACGATCCGCCGCCGGTATTGTATGTGAAGGGCGACTGGCAGGCGTGTTTTGAGCAGCCGGGCGTTGGTGTGATCGGTTCGCGAATGTGTTCGACGTATGGCGAGAATGCCTCGGAGATGTTATCGCGTGATCTGGCCTCGCGTGGTGTGACGGTTGTGTCCGGATTGGCTCGCGGGATCGATACCGCAGCTCATCGCGGAGCAATTCGCGGCCAGGGCCGCACGGTCGGTGTGATGGGAACCGGCATCGACACGGTCTATCCCAAAGAAAATACAAATCTCGCCCGTGAGATCCTCGCAAACGGCGGATGCCTCGTTACACAATTCCCGCTCGGCACGCCTCCTTTAAAAGACAACTTCCCGTACCGCAATCGAATCATAAGCGGACTTAGCTTGGGTGTTTTGATCGTCGAGGCTTCTGAGCGAAGCGGCTCTTTGATAACGGCTCGTCTTGCGATGGAGCAAAATCGCGAGATCATGGCCGTACCCGGAAATATCACATCAGGAAACTCGTTCGGCACGAACTACCTGATCAAAAGCGGAGCAAAGCTCGTCCAGCAATGGCAGGATGTCGTCGCGGAATTGCCGAGCGAGGTTTCCGCAGCGATCCTGCCGCCGAAGATCGACCGCTCGGTTCCCGATCAGGCCGAGAAAAAGCAAACGCCCGTTCCCGCTGATCTCACGCCACAGGAACGCACCGTTTGGGGCCTGCTAACGCCGGATGAATCGACGCATATCGATATTTTGCTGCAATCGAGTGGGCTGTCGTTCGGTGACCTGAACAACGCTCTTGTATCGCTCGACCTTCGTGACCTTATACGCGTTTTGCCGGGTAAGCATTACGCTCGCCGGATCTGAACCATCGCATCGTTGACATTCCACAAATTTCCGTTATAGTCCAACCCTTGCATTGACAAGGCTGTTCGCACGGTGTTACTAGTCTTAAACGTCAGCACTGAAAAAAGGTGTCTGACGCATTTTTTTCCCACGCGTAAATATGTCAAAGAATTTGTTAATAGTTGAAAGCCCTGCGAAAGCGAAGACGATCGAAAAGATCCTCGGCAGGGATTTTCAGGTCAATAGCTGCTACGGCCATATCCGCGACCTCGAAAAAGCCAGCATGGGCATCGATATCGAAAACGATTTCGAGCCGCGCTATATCGTTCCGGATGATAAGAAAAAGGTCGTAGGTGAGCTCAGATCATTGGCCAAAAAGTCGGACGAAGTCTGGCTCGCAACTGACGAAGACCGAGAGGGCGAAGCCATAAGCTGGCATCTCTGCGAAGTCCTCGGCCTCAATCCCGTAACTACCAAAAGGATCGTTTTTCACGAGATCACCAAACCCGCGATCGAGGCCGCTGTAAGCAATCCGCGCACGGTAAATATGGATCTCGTCATGGCCCAGCAGGCTCGCCGCGTGCTCGATCGCATCGTCGGATTCGAATTGAGCCCGGTCCTTTGGCGTAAGATCAGTACGAGCAATAAGAACTTAAGTGCGGGCCGCGTACAGAGCGTCGCCGTCCGTTTGATCGCTGACCGAGAACGCGAAATCAACGCATTTCAGGCGGAAAGTCACTTCAAGATCGAAGGGCTTTTCTTTGCCGATGACATAACCGGCAAGCAGGTAACCTTTAAGGCCGAAGGCCGAAAGCAAAACAGTGCCGAGGACGCGGAAGCCTTTTTGAAAGGGTGTTTCGGCGCAAATTACAAAGTCTCGGATGTAAAAGTTAAGCCCGGCAAACGCTCGCCCGCACCGCCTTTCACCACCTCAACGCTGCAGCAGGAGGCATCCAGAAAACTCGGCTACGGCGTGGCGAGAACTATGCAGATCGCACAGAAGCTTTACGAGAACGGGCACATCACCTACATGCGTACCGACAGCGTAAGCCTGAGCGAGACCGCCCAAGCTGACATCAAGAAGGCGGTAAGTTCAATGTTTGGCGACAGATATCACCAGGCCCGGAAATTCAAGAACAAGAACGAATCCGCCCAGGAAGCTCACGAAGCCATTCGCCCAACGTACGCCAATACTTCGACGATCAGGGACGAAGAATGGCAAAAACTCTACGAATTGATCTGGAAGCGAACCGTCGCATCGCAGATGGCCGATGCCGAACTGGAAAAAACCACCGTCAAGATCGAGATCTCGACGAATAAAGAAGAACTCACGGCTACCGGCGAAGTGCTGAAATTTGACGGGTTTCTTAAGGTCTATCGCGAAGACAAGGACGAAGACGATCAGGAAGAATCGACCGAAGGTTTGCTGCCGCCAATGACGGTCGGCCAATCTTTGCCGCTGTCCGAACTCAGAGCCACCGAGCGATTCAGCCGTGCGAATCCGAGATATACAGAAGCATCGCTGGTCAAAAAGCTGGAAGAGCTCGGCATCGGCCGTCCGTCGACCTACGCACCGACGATCTCGACCATCCTCAAGCGAGGCTACGTTGAAAAAAGAGATAAAGAAGGCACGCCGCGACCATTCCGCGTTCTTGTTCTAAAGAACGATGCGATCTCCAAACGACAGGATTCTGAGAATACCGGAGCGGAAAAAGCGAAGCTCTTCCCGACCGATCTTGGTTTGGTCGTAACGGATTTTCTGAAAGAACACTTCGACGACATCATGGACTATGGCTTCACCGCCAAGATCGAGGAAGAATTCGACGAGGTCGCCGGCGGAAAGCTCGAATGGAACGTTATGCTCGAGGAGTTTTACGGGCCGTTCAAAAAGGATGTCGACAACACGATCGAGCGAGCCGAACGCGTAAAGGCGGAGCGAATTCTCGGAACCGATCCCGAATCCGGCAAGCCCGTCGTTGCTCGCATGGCTCGATACGGCCCGATCATCCAGATCGGCAGTGTGGACGAAGAGGAAAAGCCGAAGTTTGCCAAGGTTCCAACCGGGCAGAGCATTGAAACGATCACGTTTGAGGAAGCCCTTGCCCTGTTCAAACTCCAGAGTGCGATGGGAAGCTACGAGGGGAAAGAGCTTTCTGCCGGCGTGGGAAGATTTGGGCCTTATATAAAATGGGGCGACGAATTCGTATCCATACCTCGCGGCACCGACCTCGCCACTGTCGATACCGAAAAGGCGATCAGTTATATCAAAGCCAAACAGGTTGCTGACGCGCCCGTCGGTGAATATGACGGCAAGCCGATCGCCAAGGGCACCGGACGGTTTGGGCCGTTTATCAAATGGGACGGCCTTTTTATCAACGTGCCGCGGCGTTATGATTTTGCAAATCTGTCGCAAATCGAGATGAGCGAGTTGATCGAGGCGAAGATCAGCAAGGAAGCAAATCGCTATATCCATCGCTGGGAATCTGAAAAGATCTCGGTTGAAAATGCCCGCTGGGGCCCGGTCATTAAGTTTGGCAAAAAGATCATTTCGATCCCTAAAAAGGTCGACGGAACTCGCGCCACGGCAGAAGATGCGGAAGCGATGACCCTGGAAGACGTCAAGAAGTTGATCGAGGCCGAAATACCGGGAGCATTTACCAAAAAGACCAAGGCGGCACCTAAGCGGCCAACAACCGGCAGATCGGCTGCGAAGAATGCACGATAGTCCGAGGTCTGGCGCGGTTGAACTATCGTCCGCGTTCGCTCGTATCTTAGGTCGGGTATTGCCAAAATGAGGATTGTGATTATAAAATGGCTTTCGATAACCATTACGTAACATTGGGTCACAATCAGAAGCTCCATATAGGCTGAAAGCCTCGCTACGCATGAAAGAGAATCTCCAGTTCCTCCAAGCATTTCTTAAAAACCCGGCCAAGGTTGGCGCCATCGCGCCGAGTTCGCCAGAACTCGCGGCCGAAATGCTGCAGGGTATCCATCCTGACGACCACAACATAGTGCTCGAACTCGGAGTAGGAACCGGAGCGATAACAAAATTCCTTCGCGATATCGTCCCAAGCAAAGCTTCATACCTCGGCCTCGAACTCGACCCCGACCTCGTCAAAACTCTCAACGAAAACTACCCTGACATGAACATCATCTGCGGCAACGCGACCGATGCTTACTCGATCCACAAGGATTCGGGATTGGGAAAGGTTCGTTACCTGGTTTGCTGTCTTCCGTTCGTTTCGCTTCCGAAAGAGATCAGCCAAGCGGTTCTTGTCGAACTGCAGAAGTTCATGGACGAGGGCTGTGAATTAAGGATATTCCAGTACGCACACGGTTATTACCTTCCGCCTGCGATCAAGCTCCGCGAATTTATGAAGAACCGCTACGGCAAATCACGCCGCAGCCCGCTGGTTCTCAAAAACGTTCCCCCGGCGTTTACGCTGACTTGGTCAACGATCTGATAAGCACTCAATTTTGAACATGCCCCAAAAGCGAATGAAACATTTTCGCTTGTGAATTAGTATTACCTCTTTGGATCCAAACCCAATTCAGGAGAGATTTCTAATGTTTCGACGCAAGTTAATAGGCGCAGCTCTTATCTACGCCTTCCTCGTACCAACACTCACGTTTGCTCAGTCAGGCGTTTACACCGCACCTAAAGCCGACATCGACAAGATCAAGGATGAAGGCATGAATCGCTCGCAGGTCATGCAGACGCTCAGTTATCTGACCGACGTCATCGGCTCGCGGCTGACCGGTTCGCCAAATCTGAAACGCGCTAACGAATGGACACGCGACACGATGACGAAGTGGGGAATGCAGAACGCCAAGCTCGAAGCCTGGGGCCCGTTCGGCCGCGGTTGGGCTTTGAAAAGCTTTTCCGCCGAGATCGTCGATCCGCAGACGCTGCCGGTGCTCTCGTTTCCGAAAGCCTGGTCGCCTTCGACCAAAGGGCCGATCACCGGTGAGGTTGTTTTCGTCGAGATCAAGAAAGACGAGGATTTTGCCAAATACAAAGGCCAGCTCCGCGGCAAGATCGTCCTCATGTCGCCAGCCCGTGAGATAAAGGCGGATTTCGGCGGAATGGGCGCAAGACTGAGCGACGACGAGTTGGCGAAACTCGCTGCCGCTCCTGATCCAAACGACCCGAAAAAGCCGGCAGCTCCGACGATCGATTTTTCGTCGCCCCAGATGGCTCCGCGTATCGCCCGCTTCATGCTCGGCCTCAAAATGATGAACTTTTTGGTCGACGAAGGTGCAGCCGTCGCTGTCGATAACAGCGGCAACGGCAGCGGCGGAACGATCTTTGTCCAGGGTGCAGATGTTGCGCAGCCGATCCCGGCGAGCATCGTGGAATTCTTCACGAATCCAAATCGTCTGGCTCCGCAGCAAAAGGCAGCCGAGGCAAAAATGATCCCGCAGATGGTCGTCGCGAGCGAAGATTACAACCGCATGATCCGCATGATCAATCAGGGTGTAAAGCCGAAGATGACGGTCAATATCCAGACGCAGTATTACGACGAGGACCAGATGGCGTACAACACCGTCGCTGAGATCCCGGGAACAGACCCGACGCTCAAGAGCGAACTCGTGATGCTCGGCGGACATATCGATTCGTGGCACGCCGGAACCGGTGCGACGGACAACGGTGCCGGTGTCGCAGTCGCGATGGAAGCTGCGCGCATCCTGATGGCCAGCGGCCTCAAACCACGTCGTACGATCCGCGTCGGGCTATGGTCGGGCGAAGAGCAGGGACTTTTCGGCTCGGCAGCGTATGTTAAGCAGCACCTCGGCGACGTCACCGGCGGAGCAAACCTTTTTGGAATGCCGGACCCGAGCGGTGCAAAACCGACGCTGGCAAAAGGTGCAGATTACGACAAACTCTCGGCATACTACAACCTCGACAACGGAACCGGAAAGATCCGCGGCGTTTATATGCAGGGAAATGCGGCGGTTCGTCCATATTTCGAAGCCTGGCTCGCTCCATTCTCGGATCTCGGAGCAAAAACCTTGACGATGTCGAACACGGGCGGTACCGATCATCTATCGTTCGACCGTATCGGACTTCCCGGATTCCAATTCATCCAGGATGAGATCGAGTATGATACCCGAACTCACCACTCAAATCAGGACGTCTTCGACCGCATTCAGGCTGATGACATGAAACAGGCTGCGACGATCATGGCCGCTTTCGTTTACCAGACCGCGATGATGGATGAAAAGATGCCGCGAAAGGCATTTAAGTAGACCGGACATCATTCGAACTAACCGCCCAGAAACCGTGAACTATCGTTCGCCGTTTCCGGGCGGTTTTTACGTTTTTACTGCCTAACCTCAAGTGTTTACAATTCTTTACACAAATTGTGGGTTTTAGCTTGTAAAAACAGGGGTTTTGGCTGAAACGTTTCCGTTCGTTTTGTGGTATAAATAGCTAAATCTGATTAAAGATCCAACAAAAATTTAGGAGAAATAATTCTATGCTTCGACGCAAAATCGCAGGCGTGCTGCTTATCAACGCGTTCCTGCTTCCGACGCTTACGTTTGGACAAACAAAGATCTATGAGGCTCCACCGGAACTCAGAACCAAAATAATCGACGAGGGCACCAAGAATTCGCAGGTAATGAAAACACTCAGCTACCTGACGGACGTCCTCGGCCCGAGGCTTACGGCATCGCCGGGAGCAAAGAAAGCGAACGAATGGACCCGCGACCAGCTCACAGCATTCGGCCTCACTAACGCTCACCTCGAAAAATGGGAAGTCACGGATAACACCGGAAAATCGATCCCTTTCGGACGCGGCTGGACCCTGAAACGGTTCTCGGCACAGGTTGACGGACCGATCGCATTTCCGCTGATCGCCTATCCTAAGGCATGGTCACCCGGAACTGACAGCCTGCCCGGCAAAAAGCCCGGCGCGACGGCTGTTACCGCAGAGGTTGTTCGCTTCAACGCCGCCAATGAAGGTGAGCTCGAGCAGTACAGAGGCAAATTGAAGGGCAAGATCGTTCTCCTCGGAGCTATTCGCGAAATTCCGGCTCGTTTCGAGGCTCCGGGCAAACGTTACACCGACAGCGAGCTACTGGCTCTCGCCGACGCTCCCGACCCGAACGCACCGCGTCCGGCGGCAAATCGTCCCGCTGGTGGACCGGGAGGTCCGGGTGGGCCGAATGCAGGTGCTTTCCAGTTCAATGCGGCTCGTTTTAGGTTTTTAGCAGACGAGGGTGCGGCTATCATCATGGATCAGGCACGCGGCGATGGCGGCACAATGTTTGTTCAGTCGGCTACGGCGGTTCAGCCTGCCCCGCCGGCAGGTGCGGCACCGGCCACTCCGGGTCAGGGTGGAGCCGGACAGGTTCGCCTTTATGACAAAGCTGCACGCATACCTATCCAGGTCAGCGTCGCCGCTGAGCACTTTAACCGAATGGTCAGAATGATCGACGCTGGTCAGAACGTGACGGCAACGGTCGACGTCGGCGTTGAATATCAGGATGCCGATCCTAACGGCTACAACACGATCGCAGAGATCCCCGGATCCGACAAATCAGATGAGGTCGTCATGCTTGGCGGTCACCTCGACTCGTGGCATGCGGGAACCGGTGCGACCGACAACGCAGCGGGCTGTGCTGTCATGATGGAAGCAGTCCGTATCCTCAAAGCGATCGGCGTCACGCCGCGACGCACCATCCGCATCGGTCTCTGGACCGGTGAGGAACAGGGCCTGCTCGGCTCGCGTGGCTATGTCCGTCAGCACTTCGGCTATATGGAAGGCGCGGGCGGCTTCGGCGGCGGTGGCGGCGGCAACAACCCTAATGCAACCCCGCCCAAGCTCGTCAAGGGTCCTGACTACGACAAGTTCTCGGCGTATTTCAACATCGACAACGGAACCGGAAAGATCCGCGGCATCTATGAGCAGGGCAACGACAACGTCCGCCCCATCTTTAGCCAGTGGTTCCAGCCTTTCCGTCAGGCTAACTGGTTCCCCGACACCAAGCTCGACATGCGTGCCGGTACGATCTCGCTCGGCAACACGGGCGGAACCGATCACCAGAGCTTCGACGCGATCGGCCTGCCGGGCTTCCAGTTCATTCAGGACTCGATCGAATACGATACCCGAACGCACCACTCAAACATGGACGTTTTCGACCGCATTCAGGGCGACGATATGAAGCAAATGGCGATCATCCTCGCGACGTTTGTTTATCAGGCCGCGATGATGGACGATAAGTTCCCAAAAAAGGATAACGCCCCCAGATAGTCCTTTTCGCATTATTGGAACCAGCCGCCTGAGATCTGCCACGACGGGATCTCAGGCGGCTATTTTGTTTTTCGGAAAAAGGTTCTACTATATAGGCAAAAATACGCTCAAGAAAAAACTATGAATGATCTCCAATTTATGCCTGGTGCGATCGATGCGGGCGGCTGTGTGAGCAATGCCTGGGACATGCTGAAGAAAAATTACGGCATGTATCTCGGCGTATCGATCGTGGCGATGCTGCTGACGGGCTGTATTCCGTGTCTGAATATCTTCATCATGGGCCCGATCATGGGCGGCGTTTTTTACATCGCTCTGCGTGACATGCGGGGCGAACCGGTTGATTTTGGGATGATGTTCAAGGGGTTTGAGAAATTCGTGCCCTTGATGGTCATCGGTTTGATCCAGTCGATCCCGGGCGTTATCGCTCAGATATTACGATTTACGATCGACATCGGCCAGCTCGGGCTTAGCGGCCGAAATGGCAGCGTTGACTTTTATCAGGCTGATAAGGACATTTTGGCGGGTGGCCTTGCGATCGTCGCGGTGGTTGTAGGCTTGGTATTTGCCGTGATCGCTATCATCTGGTGGATGGTCATGTTTTTCGCCGTCCCGCTCGCGATGGAAAACGATATCAGCCCGATCGACGCGATCAAACTGAGTGCAAAGGCTGCGATGAGCAATGTGGGCGGCTTGATCGTCTTGATGATCTTCCAGATCCTCGTCGCCTTGGTCGGAATGCTGCTGCTGTGCGTCGGAATGTTCCTCATCTCAGTTCCCGTCATTTTCCTCGCGAACGCGTTTGCGTATCGCCAGGTATTCCCATGGACCGGACAGCAGTTCAACATGGCCCCGCCGCCGCCGAATGCGTATGGAACGGGATTTGGCAGCGGAATGTAATACCTACAATGACAGTTCCATAAAAAGTACGTCTTCATTTGGGTTGTCATAATAAGGGTCGATCGGCCGAAAGCCGTGAGTTTCGTACAGACTCACGGCTTTTCCCATTTTTGGCGGGAAAGTATCGAGCCGAAGTGTCCGATAACCGATCTCAAGGGCGTCGTCAATCACCTTTTCGATAAGTCCGACCCCGATCTTTTGGCCGCGAAATTCATTGCGAATGAAAAGCCGCTTCATCTCGCATATCCCGTCGCTCAGCTTACGCAGAGCGATACAGCCGGCGAGTTTTTGATCAGAATACGCAAGATAAAGCCTCCCGTCCGGCGATGCATATTTGCCGGGTAATGCGGCGAGCTCCGCCTCGAAGCCCTGAAAACACAGATCAAGGCCGAGCCAGTTCTCATATTCGCGAAAAAGTTGGCGGGCAGAATCGACGTGTTCAACCGTGTCGGCCTGAACGAATGTAAGCATATGGAAACGATAAAACTAATGCGTGCTTAACGCAAAGAAGCAACCGCGCGTAACAGTAGGTCGCTTGCTGATCGACCGTATCTTTCTCTGCGTCTTTGCACCTTTGCGGCTTTGCGTTGAAAATACTTGTTTATGGAACTAGCAGTCGAACAGTACAAGGTTGAAAACGAGCCCTATTATTTGCCAGTCGGACGCGAGGTCGAGCTTTTCGAAGCTGCGTATGCGGCGAAGCTTCCCGCGATGCTGAAAGGCCCGACAGGCTGCGGCAAAACCCGCTTTGTCGAATACATGGCGCACCGCCTCAATCGACCGCTGATCACCGTCGCCTGTCACGAAGACCTTTCGTCCACCGACCTCGTCGGCCGCTTCCTGCTCGAGGGCGAAGAAACCATCTGGCACGACGGCCCGCTGACCGCCGCCGTGCGTGCCGGGGCGATCTGCTACCTTGACGAGGTTGTCGAAGCAAGAAAAGATACCGTGGTCATCATCCACCCGCTCACCGATGACCGACGCCGTCTGCCGATCGAAAAACGCGGTACAGTGATCGAAGCGCCGCCGGAATTCATGCTCGTCGTCAGCTACAATCCGGGCTATCAATCGATCCTAAAAGATCTCAAACAATCGACGCGTCAGCGTTTCGTCGCGATGGAATTCGACTATCCAAATGCCGAATCCGAGACCGAGATCGTCGCCAAGGAAGGCGGCATCGACGCATCGATAGCGGCCGATCTCGTCACCATCGGACAAAAGGTTCGCAACCTCCGCGGCCACGGCCTAGAAGAAGGCGTCTCAACCCGCCTCCTGATCTACGCCGCCCAAATGATCGCCAAAGGCATTGCCCCGATCGATGCGGCCGAGGTCGCGATCTGCTCACCGATCACCGACGACCGCGAGCTGCAACGCTCGATTCGTGAGATCGTGACGACCATAATTTAGGCAAAACGCCTCTCGAAGAGGTGCTTTCGGACTTGAAAGATCGAATGAGCAGAGGGAAACTCGATTCAGAAACGGCGAATAGGGTTGAGCGTGAACTACCTGATGTTTATGGAGTTCGAATTACCTCGTTAGAACTCAACCCAGACATTATCTCGATTGGTTTTCCGCCAGGCAGCTCGATGCCGATAGCTGCTGTCTGTCTGCAAGATGCAACATCTTCACTTGCCGAGGCACGCTATGCTTTACTCGAGGCGTTAGCTCACCTCGTATGGTATCGAGATAAAAGTGATCCACCCAATGAAGACCTCGCCCTATATTTCGGTAAGTTCTATGCAGATGATATCGCTCTCCGTCTTTATGCTTCTGCTGAACATCTTGCGAATGCAATAATCAACATTCTTGATATTAAAAGCAAAATTGCTGATTTTAAGAAGTCAAGTAAGCTTGGTGTCTCGAGTCAACAAGCAATTGTTGGCAAATACCTCACGAAGAACCTACCAACTCACGAAATCACCAAAGCCGTTCACTCCTTAAGAGACTCGCAGAACTGGAAAAAGACTAGAGATTACCGTGACAATTGGGTTCACAATAAGCCGCCAATAATTAGAGGTTTAGGCGTAAATTATCTACGTCGTAACCAGTTAATAGTTACTGCGAATACGATGGGTGTAACTTTTGGCTCTGGTGATGAGGCAGCATATACCGTGGACGAACTTCTGGGGTTTATGAAGCCATCGACGTACCTATTGACTGATGCGACGTCAAAGGTAGTTGAGCATTTTGTTACTATCCTAAATGAAAATCAGCAGACGGAATTTTGATTAAGTATTTCTTTCGGCAACATTTCTGTTTGTACTGATAATCGGCGGTGATTAAGAGGTTCCTCACTGCCACCCGGCATAATTAACTTTCTTTTAACACCAGCGTCACTTCTGCGTAACCTGACCCCCATATCCTTTCGGTTGATAACCTGATTTCAAAGACTTTTATACGGGCAAGGGGCGATCCTGCGGACAGCAGGTGCGTTTTGCTTTGCAATCAAATTTAAACCTTTTCTAAGGAGTATTATGAGACTTAAGGACTTCTCAAGCAGGATCTCTATTTTATTGATCGTGATCACTGCATTCGCGATCGGCGTTTTCGCTCAAGCTGACGGCCGAATTTCCGGTACCGTCGCTGATGCGAACGGCGGCGTCATCCCCGGTGCGACCGTCACCGTTACAAACGAACTCACTGGCGAAAGCCGCTCGGTAACCGCAAACGGCGAAGGAGCCTTCCTCGTCGTGGCGCTCAAGGCGACAAAATATACCGTCACGGCGAGCGGCGCTAATTTTGAAACGACGACCAAAAAGTCGGTCGATCTGCTCGTTGGGCAGCAACTGAGCCTCGACCTTGTGCTTCAGGCCAAGGGCGTTGCGGTGCAGGTCGATATCGTCGGCGGCGAAGACACGATCGCTAACACTTCATCGGCCAGCATGAGTGCGAACGTCAACGCCCGCGAGGTCGAAGGCCTGCCGGTAAATGGCCGCCAGCTTTCGCAGCTTTATCTACAGGCTCCGGGCGGCGTTAACAGCGGAACGGGAACGTTCTCGGACATTCGATTTTCAGGCCGTGCCAACCAACAGAACGTTATCCGTTATGACGGTGTCGAGGGAACGGCGATCATCGACGCAAGTCCGGGCAACCTGAACGGCGAGGTCCCTTCACCATTTCGTCTACAGTCGAGCCTCGAGAACGTCCAGGAATTTCGCGTGGATTCAAACAACTTTCCAGCAGAATTCGGCACCGGAACCGGCGGCCAGATCAGCGTCGTGACCAAATCGGGCGGCAATCAGTTTCACGGTTCGCTATTCGAATACCTGCGACGCGACGGCCTTGATGCCCGTAACTTCTTTGAAAATTCGACGCCGGGCGTCGCGAAAAGCACTTTAAAACTCGACCAATTCGGCGGTTCGATCGGTGGGCCGATCGTCAAGAACAAACTCTTCTTCTTCGGCAGTTACGAACAGTATCGTGGCCGTTTTGGCCTCAACTTTGTCGAAGCAGCACCGAGCCTGAGCCTCGCAACTGCGGGCGCACTTATCCCGGGTACCACAACCGCGGTCAATCCGGCGATCCAGCCGTACATTGCGGCGTTTCGTTCGTCGGCTGCGACCCTTGTTCAGGGTGGCACGACGGTTCCGGGTTTTGATATTCTCCAGCTCCAGGCTGATCAAAAGACCGATGAAAAAGCCGTCGCACTTAGGTTCGACTATCAGATCAATCCGCTCCACAAGACCTACCTTCGCTTCTTCCGCGATTCCGGTAAGGACATCGCCCCAGAAGGCGTTTCGGGCCGCGTGGTCACGATCGAAGCGGTTCCGCAGAACGGCGTTTTTGGTTTCCAGTCGCTTCTTAAGGCAGACGGTTCGCTGATCAATGAATTCAAGCTCGGTTACAACGGAGCACGTACCCGCATCAATGGCTTCGCACCAACCGTCGCCGGACTCGATTTTTCGGCTATCACGCTGAACATCTCGGGCAGCGTCGCAAACACGGGTATCGCTGGTCAGGGAACTTCGTCAGGCATTTCGATCCCGGGCGGTTTGGTCCGTGCTAACTCTGCAACCAATGGCCGCGGACAGCCTTACACGCCATATTCGATCGGCTACATCGATAGCCTGAGTTATATCCGAGGCAACCACAACTTCAAATTCGGCGGCGAATATCGCCAGATCCGTATGTACACAGACCGTCTCGGCGGTACGACCTACACGTTCTCAAATTTGGCCGCGTTCCTCGCAAATACGCCAACGTCGGTTCAGTACCTCGGCGATGTCAGTGCCGCAAGCCCGTTTAACAATGGTGCGACCGGGCAGCGTCTCGCAAAACAGGAATACTACATCGGCTATGGCCAGGATGAATGGAAGATCCAACCCGGACTGACCCTTAGTTACGGACTTCGTTACGAATACTACTCGCCGCTTCGCGAAGACCGCGATCTTCAGGTGCTTTTCGACATCAGCAATGGAACGATCCGCCCTGCGACGGAAAAGCCATTTCAGTCTTCGAAGAACAACTTCGGACCTCGCGTCGCGTTGACATGGTCGCCCGATCAATCGGGAACCGGATTCTTCTCGGCCGGCAAAACTGTATTCCGAGGCGGCATCGGCCTCTATTACGGACCGGGTCAGACGGAAGATCAGATCCAGCCGATCGAGAGCGATCGTATCAGCTCGACGATCACGAGCGGAGCTCTGCTCGCGTTTCCGGCAAATATTCCGGGGATCGTTTCGAACTTTGGAGCGAACCCAACCAACCGAAGCTATCAGCCGCGTGCGTATTCATCGAACTACAAGGTTCCCGAGCGCATCGTTCAGTACAGCTTCTCGTGGCAGCAGCAGTTGCCTTACAACCTGACTTCAACGATCGCTTATGTCGGCAGCCAGGGCCGTAATCTGTTCCTCCGCAGCGTTGCGAACCAGATCCTGCCGGGTTCGACGACGATCGTCAACGGAGCGAACATCCCGACTGGCGTCGGTGTGGTCAACCGCACGAACGCCACCGGTCAGGTGATCGGAGTGAACACGATCCGCCAGTTTAGCATCGTCAGCGGCACAACGGTCTCAAATCCGTATGCTGAGGTCGATTACAAAACGTCGGGCGGTGACGATCGCTACAATGCTCTTCAGATGTCGCTGCAGCGTAGTTTCCGCACCGGTTTGACGATGAATATGCAGTACACCTTCGGAAAGAGCGAAGGCAACACTGCTGGTTCGAACGAAGCACGCACCGCGGCTCAGCTGGACAATTTCGAAGCCGACCGCGGCCGCAACAACTTTGACGTGCGCCACACGTTCAATATGAGTGCCCTCTACGACTTACCGATCGGAAAAGGCCGCACTTGGGATCTCGGAGGCGCAGGAAACGCACTGCTAGGTGGCTGGCAGGTCGGCGGCATCGTCAACGCCCGCAGCGGCGTTCCTGTCGAAGTTCTGGTCGTTCGTCCGGATGTTGTCGTTCAGTGCACACTGACCGCCGGCTGTCCGAACGGCACTGGCGGTACGTTTGCTAACGGTTTCGTCGCAAACTTGCCGACATTCGGCACGTCGTTCCCAAATCTGCCGACCGGTTTCGTTGCAGTAGTAAACACGCCGGGCGGCGGTAACTCACGAAACATTCGTCGGCCAAATCTGGTATCAGGTGTCGATCCGTTTACCGTTACCGGTGACCGCATCTTCATCAATCCAGCCGCGTTTGCAACGCCGGCTCCAGGACAATGGGGAGATTTTCCGAGAAACGAACTATCAGGACCGTCGTTCAAACAGTTCGACTTTACGCTCTCGAAACGGTTCAGATTTACGGAATCGGTGAACTTCGAGTTCAGGACGGAGATCTTCAACATCTTCAACCAGACGAACTTCGCCAACCCGTCGACCACGCTGAACAACGCGTTGCCGAACCTCGCGTACAACACTACGACCGGAGCTTTCACGGCGACAACGTCAAACGTCGTTCAGCCCGGCCAGGCGTTTACACAAGGATCGGCAGGTTCAACCTTTGGCCTTCTCCGATCGACCGTCGGCCGCACCATCGGCCTCGGATCGAACAGACAGGTTCAGTTTGCATTCCGTTTGAACTTCTAAAGATCTAACGCAAATTCAAATGTTGAGGCTGTCTGATACGGACAGCCTCTTCCATTTTTGGGCGAATGAACTATTTTCTGAAATGGAACGGCAATTATTTCAATAACCGCACTGTTCACAATAGATATCCGTTCCATTACACTCTAGAATTCGAATCGGAATCCAAAAATCGGTAAACGTTTGTCTTCGCCTAGCATTCGCGGAGTTCGACGGTTGAATTCGTAGCTGGGTTGGACGACGCTGCGATAATTTGTGAGGTTGAAGATATCGATGTACGGCGAGATCGAGACGCGTTTGAAGGCGAATCGCTTTTCGGCACGTAAGTCGAGGCTTGCAAATTTCGGCAGCCGCAAAGCGTTGATATCAGCCGCGGTGGCGATGCGTTGAATAAATGTATTCGGCACGATCGTGATGGGCGTTCGACGCGAATATGGCAGGCCGCTCGCAACGCGAAACTTGGCGGCGATGTTGAATCCCTTGAAGCTTGTGATGCCGATGAGCGTTAGCTGGTGCGGGCGTTCGAGGTCGGATGAGAATTCGAGGCCGTTCGCGGTCAGTTTGCGGTCGGACTTCAGATAACCGTACGATGCCTGGCCGGTGAAAAAGCCCGTGAGCGCACGATGTACCGAAATCTCAAAACCGCTCGCCGTTCCGCTGCCTGAATTATAAAAACGCCCGTTCGAAACAAACGCCGGCGTCGGCCCGACCTGCTGGACGACTAGATCACTGTAAGTTTTGCGAAACGCCTCGACGCGAACCCGCGTGTCTTCGCGAACCATCCATTCCAGCCCGCCGACGATGTGTGTGGCTGACTGTGTCTTGAGATCGGTATTTAGCGGCGTGAGTGAAAACTGAAAGGCAGACGGCGGTTGGCGATATATACCGGTTGCAAAAGTCAGTGCGACCGAGTTCGATGCATTGAACCGAGCAGCGAACCGAGGGTTTGCGAACGTTTCGCCTGTTAGTCCGTAATGATCGAGCCGAACGCCCGGCGTGATCGAGAAACGGTTTGTTATGTTGATAACAGCTTGGGCGTAGAGATTTCCAGACGTCCTGTTCGAGAGAAAGCGGTTTTGCCGCGTAGGAGCGACATATTCTTCCTCTAACGGACTGTAAAAATTTCCGGCCCGCTCAAATGTGTAGTAGTTTGCTCGATCGACCTGCAACGCGCCGCCTAACGAAAGCCGCACCTTTTGGTTCGGCATCCATGACACATCTTCTTTCACACCTGTTTGCGAATCTCGCAAGTCACGCTGCCGCTGCAAAACGGTTGTGTAGGGAATGAAAAATGAGCCATCGTTATGGTCGATATTGTGCCAAACCGTAGTCTGAGCAAGCGTTTTGGGGTTGATGGTCGTGCTCAGCGTCGTGCCGAGAATGTGCCGCTGCGATGTTCGCCGCATTCGGAAGCGGTCGGTTCGACGATCGATGTTTTGCGATTGATCGTCGGTCTGGTTGAATTTTTCGAAGAAGTTTAGAGTGGTGAACGTCAGCTTGTTTCGCGGCGTCAGGTCATAGACGAACTTGTTCGTCAGATCGAACGTTCGCGGATAACCAATAATGCCCGCGTCGGCGATTCCCGCCACATCGAGCGCGACGTCGATATAGCTGCGGCGTGCCGAGAACAGCCAGCCGCCGCGTTCCGTGATCGGCACGTCGAGGCTGCCACCCATTGTGCCCGAATCGGCAAAAAGTACGCCTTGGACGCGTCGCCGGTTCGCCTCGCGAATGCCGACATCGAGAACCGACGACATCTTGTCGCCATATTTAGATCCAAAACCGCCCGCCGAAAACTCAGCCCGATCAAACGCATCCGGCGGCAGGATCGATGCCCGACCGCCACGCGGCCCGTCGTACTGATCGGTAAAATAAGTAAAATCAAGAACTGGGATGTTGTCGATATACGTTAGGTTCTCATTCGGCGTGCCGCCGCGAACAATGAGATCGGCAAACTCTGCCGATGCGGCCGTCACACCGGGCAAAGAATTGATCGCCCGCAGCGGATCGCCGCCGCTGCCTGGTGTCGTGCGAAGGTCTTCGCGACGGAGAGTAACGCTACTCACCGCCTGATCGACATTTTCCGCGAAGGTCTCGCTCCGCACCTCGACTTCGGCCGAAAGCGTCACGTCCAGCTCCGCATTAACGACCGTGTCCCGCCCCGCAGTCACGCCGACCTGATTGATCACAAGCGTCGCAAACCCCGCGTGGGAGACGCGGATCGCATACACGCCCTGTGTGACCTCTAACCTGTAGTCGGCCTTATCGTCAGCCTGAGCCTCGCCGATACCCGCGATCTCAATCCTCGCCGACGCGACCGGCTGGCCGGTCGAGCGTTCAGTCACGCGTCCAACGATAAAGCCCTTGTTTTGAGCACTAACAACAAACGTTAGCGAAACGATCAAAACTAACCAGAGAATGAACTTCGTCATAAATTAGGAATGATGATAGTTCATAATGCCGGATTTTCAATATTCGATACGCGGCGCAGTCTTAATCGCATTTTCTTCGGGATCACCTGAAACAGCCCCATGAGTCCTAAGAAGGTTCAGCACTTCTTCGTCCGAAGCCTGATCGAGAGCCGTTTCGCCATCCTTGTTCTTAGGGTTGACCTTTGCACCAGCGTCGAGCAGAGCCTTAACGCATTCGAGTCGGTCGCTATACGCCGCATTCATCAAAGGGGTCTGCCCGGTCTTGTTGGCAGCGTTTGGCGGGGCACCGGCAGCGATCAAGCTTTTTAACACGTCAGGTTCAACGTTCTCAGCCGCTAGGATCAAGGGTGTATTTCCCTCAGCGTCCGCGACATCAAGTTTCGCTCCAAACCTCAGCAATATCTCCACCAATTCCGGAGTTGCATCGTTATCGAGCCTCATTATCGGCGTCTGTTTCTCTTTATCTCGCTGATTTATCTTTGCTCCGCTATCTAAAAGGAGTTGAACGATCTCAACATTTCCAGTCTCGACGGCGATAAAAAGCGGCGTGATCTTGCTGTAGCTATCCTCTTTCGCATTTACGTTCGCACCTTTTCCTATCAGTTGACGAACCGCGTCGACGTCCTCGTCCGCGACTGCCTTCGAAAGCTCCGACGTATATTCAACGGCGGCCATCGCCCCGCCGAAACCTACCGAAGCAATATTGAGTTCAACGTCGGCTTTGACCTCGACCGAGACATTTGGGCCCTCGACATCCATTGCAGCTTCCTCATCGGCTTTTTCACTTCCCGAAACGGTGATTTGCCTGACGGTCGTGACGAATCCTGGCGATGAGATCTCGATGCGATAGTTTCCGGGCTTAACGTTGTCGAACGCGTACTTTCCTTCTTCATTGCTGGACGTCTCGACCGTTCCATCAATGCTCATCATTTTGACCTTTGCGGACGGAATGACGGCTTTAAGCGGGTCAACGACCGTTCCGGAAATGCGACCCCTTGCCTCGGTTCTTTCCTCAAGTTTCGGGCTCGGCTGAGAATCTTCTCGCTGAACCGGAGGCCGATTTTCAGGCGTAGGTACGCTCTCACTTTGTGCTAACGCCTGTGACGCCAACGCAAGCGAAGCACTCATAACTCCCGCTGTAACGCCGGGAACTCGGCGGGTTATCTGTAAAAGATGTCCCGCAAACATCGGGCGTTTTGTACGCGGATCTGCAATGTATCGAATACACAGATCACCGTTAGATCGCCGAACCAGTCGGGTCGCCTCTTTTCTGGTCATTTCGGACAGGTTATTTACGTCTTTTGCACAATGGGAGCAGAACCTGACCACGTCCGTTCCGGTCATTTCATCCCAACTCTCCGAACATGGAGAACCAACTTTCACTGAATCAATAAAGCTTTTCTTTGACATAGTTATACCTCTGCAAATCACTGCAAACACAGCATTTGCCTAACTTAGACAAAATGTATCAGGAATTGTTCCGAAAAATTTTCCGCTTCGAATGAGTCTCAACTCCCTAGATGCGACGAGGTTTTTGATTGGTTGCTTTGGCCGAGAAATATTTGCGGCATGCTATGACGCCTTACTTCGTTCGAACTTATGCATGATGTATCCTGTTTGTTATGCAAAAGCGTGAGAAATACAAGGTCGGGCTCGTGCAGATGGCGATGGGGACGGACGTCGATTCCAACTTGAAAAAGGCGGTCGAATTCGTTCGCGAAGCTGCTGCGAAAGGTGCAAAGATCGTCTGTCTGCCGGAAATGTTTCGGTCGATGTACTTTTGCCAGGCTGAGGACCATAGTCAGTTCGACCTAGCAGAATCGATCCCAGGGCCGTCGACGAATGCTCTGGCGAAGGTCGCGGACGAATTTGGCGTGACGATCATCGCTCCGATCTTTGAGGAACGAGCACTCGGCCTCTATCACAACAGTCTCGTCATCGTAAAACCTCGCGAAGAGCTCGCGGGTGTTTATCGCAAGATGCACATTCCGGACGATCCGGCGTATTACGAGAAATTTTACTTCACGCCAGGCGATATGGGTTTCAAAGCGTTTGACACCGATTTTGGCCGCATCGGAACACTGATCTGCTGGGATCAATGGTACCCCGAAGGTGCAAGGCTGACCGCGCTTCGCGGAGCCGAGATTCTCTTTTACCCAACCGCTATCGGCTGGCATCCTGAGGAAAAGGCCGAATTCGGCCACCAACAGCAGGACGCGTGGCGAACGATCCAACGTTCACATTCGATCGCGAACGGTGTTTACGTCGCCGGAGTCAACCGCGTCGGCCACGAAATAATGATAGACGGCACACCGGGGATCGAATTCTGGGGCCGCACCTTCCTCAGCGATCCTTTCGGAGTCATCATTGCCGAAGCCACTGACGAATCCGAACAGATCGTCTACGGCGAGGTCGATCCTTCCCGAGTCGAAGAAGTCCGTCGCCACTGGCCATTTTTGCGTGATCGGCGGATCGATGCATACGGCGATATAACTAAGCGTTTTATCGACTAAGTCAGAACCGCCCGCGTCAGCGGGCGGCACGACGTCCTAACTATGGCCAAGTCGAAAATAACAACGAACGTTCCCGCCGCTCACGCAGCGGGTTCTGACCTGTCGCCCGCATCGCACTGCTTTCGCATGCCCGCCGAATGGGAGCCGCACGAGGCGATCTGGCTCGGGTGGCCGCATAACGCTTCGGATTGGCCGGGGAAGATCGCGGCGATCCATTTTGTTTACGGCGAGATCGTTCGGCGTGTGATCGACAGCGAGAAGGCCCGCATTATCGTCAACGACGCAGCTCACGAGGTAAAAGCCCGAGCTGTTTTGACCAAGGTTGGAGCGATGTCCGAACAGGTCGAGTTCTTTCAAATCCCTTCGAACCGTGGCTGGACGCGTGATTTCGGTCCGATCTTCGTCAGTACCGCCTGCGGTAGCGGGCGGGGAAATCCCGCCTCCGAAACCGCGATTGCCGGATTCAAATTTAACGCCTGGGCCAAATACAATGATCACGAACTCGATTCCCAGATAGCCAAAAAGATCGCAAAGAAACTCAAGAAACAGTACTTCCCGATCAAACACAACGGCAAACCGTTCGTGCTCGAAGGCGGAGCCATCGACGTCAACGGCAAAGGTGATCTGCTGACCACGGAAGAATGTTTGCTCGACCAGACGGTTCAGGTCCGTAATCCTGGATTGTCAAAGAGCGAAACCGAGGCCGTTTTGGCTGCGAGTCTCGGTGCCACAAACGTTTTGTGGCTTAACAAAGGCATTGTCGGCGATGACACTCATGGCCACATAGACGATCTATGCCGCTTCGTCGATGCCAAAACTGTGGTTCTCTGCCGCGAATCTAATTCCAAAGATGCCAACTACGCTCTCCTGGAAGAAAACCGCGAACGCCTCGAAGGCTTTCGTCTGCAAAACCGCTCAAAGATCCACGTCGAATTCCTCCCGATGCCCGAACCGCTCGTTTATCGCGGCCAACGCCTACCGGCGAGCTATGCAAACTTCCTGATAACCAATTCATCCGTCCTCGTCCCAACCTTCAACGACCCCAACGACCGCATCGCCCTAAATAAACTCGCCGAGTTGTTCCCCAAACGCAAAGTGATCGGCATCCACGCCGTCGACCTCGTCTGGGGCTTGGGAACGTTGCATTGTTTGTCGCAACAGCAGCCCGCGATTTGACGGAGAGCATCCTGCTCGCAATAAGCGTAGATTCTTGGTGTATACTATCTGCCATGGAAACAATGTCAAAAGTAGAAGAACTCGCTTTCCAACTTTCAACGAAAGAACGCGCGACCCTCGCCTCAAAACTACTTCGTACGCTTCCCGAATTTATGCGTGACGACGACGAAGGATACGCCGAGGCCATGCGACGCCATGATGAGTTTCTCGCGAATCCTGAAGTCGGAATAACGCCGGAAGAAGCTCGACGCCGTATCGCTGAAAGATTCGACATATGAAGGTCGTTGTCCACCGCCTCGTTCCTGTGGATGTCGTGGAAGCTATGGAGTTCTATGAACGGGAAGGTGGTAGCGGGCTTGCGACGGATTTCTTCTACGAGTATGAGAGAATCCTGGACTTGATTCGTGATCGTCCACTTTCTTTCGCGATCACACGAGGTTCAGCTCGTCGTGCCAACTTTGACAAATTTCCCTTCCACGCAATGTTTACAATTATGAGCGACTTCGCGCTGATTCTTGTTATTCGACACGATGCTCGACATCAAGATTTTGGACTTGATAGGTGATGACCGGCTCACACAAAGACAATTTAGAAATACTCACGTGGATTGGCACGAGCTTCATCCTTATGGCTTTCCTTTTGAGTCTATTTACCTTCTTTACTAACGACAGCGAAGGAGCGGTTTTGCTGATTTTGGGCTCATGCCTACTAGCACTAATAGCATTCGTGATTTCTAGTGTTAATGCCTTCGTACATGAGAATCGACGCTTTTTGATTGCCGCCTTAATCTCTTTGTTACCTCCGATTAGTGTTTTGGCCCTCATTTTCTTCGTAGCATGGCGGGCAGCCGACGGTTAAGTCAATTCAAATACTCCTGCCTCTTCTCCCCGATCTCCACCGGCGCATCAAACACCACTGCTTCTTCCTCCAGATTCCAGATCTCGTACAAGACCGCCGGGCATTCGGTGAGGAATCTCGAGGGTTTTTGAAGGACTGTTTGCCGGTTGTAATCCGTCATTAGCAGCGGATATGTCAGGTACAGCTCGTCTTTGGCGCGGGTGATCGCGACGTACCAGAGGCGGCGTTCTTCTTCTTCGCTGTCGATCTCTCGGAGCGAGCGAGGCGACGGGAATTTGCCTTCGGCGGCCCAGATGATGAAGACGGCTTTCCACTCGAGGCCTTTTGCCTGATGGACGCTGGTTAGTGTTAGCAGTTCGTCTTCGTCACCGCCCGAGACGACGTCTTCGCCGACGAGCGGCGTTGGCTCTTTGAACCGCTCGGTCGAGAGCAGTGCGAGTTCTGAGAGGAATTCGTCAGTTGTTTTGTACCTCGCGGCGTAGGCTCCGAGGCCTTTCAGGTCTTCGATGCGGGCTTCGGCGTTCTCGTAATTTTCCTGCAAAAACTGCTCGTAACCGTGAGTAAGGATCAGCTCGATCTGTTTCGAAGGGGTGTCGCGATTTTCCTGGCTGGATAGCAGTTCGAGCAGCACGACAAAGGATTTCCACGGCTGGCTCGTCGCGATCCGGCCCCCGACAGCTCTTAGTGACTGGAGCGCAAGCGTCCCCGCTTGCAAAGTCGCCGCTTCGGCGGCGTGAGGAACAGTGTCATTTTGCCCCTCAAGGGTTGTTTGATCAGTTACACGGGCAAGCGAGGACGCTTGCGGTCTAGTCGTTATGATCGCTTCGAATACCCTATTAGCCGTTGCATTTCCCACGCCCGGCACCATTCTCAAGATCCTTTTCCACGCCAGTTCGTCTCGCGGGTTTACGATCACGCGGAGGTATGAGATGACGTCTTTTATGTGGGCCTGTTCGAAAAATCTTACACCGGACTGGATGCGGTATGGGATGTTTCGACGCGTCAGTTCCAGCTGCAGCTCGATCGAGTGGTAATGCGAGCGGTACATGACGGCGATGTCTTCGAGGCCGACGCCGTCGTCGCGAAGCTCCAAGATTCGCGAGGCAATGAACGCCGATTGCTGTTCAACATCGCTGCACGGTACCATCGCGGGTTTGAAATCTCGCGAACGCTTGACCGCCGTCAGCATCTTTGGGAACTGCTTGCGGTTGTGCGAGATAGACGTGTTAGCCAAACCTAATATTTCCGGTGTCGAGCGATAGTTGGTTTCGAGCTTGAAAAGCTGAGCCTCAGGATAGCGTTTGGGGAATTCGTAGATGTTGGTAAACTCGGCTCCACGCCACGCGAAGATCGACTGGGCATCGTCGCCGACGACCATGACGTTCCGGTGGCGGACGGCAAGCAGGTCGATGATCTCGGCTTGCAGGCGGTTGGTGTCCTGATATTCGTCGACCAGGATGTGCTGAAATTGGTCGGCGTACAGGTCGGCGATCTCGCGTTTTTCGACCAGCAGACGTTTAACGTTGAGCAGCAGATCGTCGTAATCCATCACGTTGCGTTCCTGTTTACGCGATTGGTAGATCGCATCGATGCGTTCGATCTGTTGGGTTAGCGGCTCGAAATACGGATATTTGCCGACGATCACATTCGCGAGCGGCAGGTCGGTGTTGTTTGCGTACGAGATTATGCCCTGAATGACATCGGCCTTCGGAAAGCGCTTTGCCTTTGTGTCGATCGAGGCTTCGTCGATGCAGACGTTGATAAAATCGCTCGCGTCCTCGCTGTCCATGATCGAGTAGTTCGAATCGAAACCGATGCTCGCAGCATGCCGTCGCAGGATCTGATTCGCGATGCGGTGAAACGTCCCGCCCCACACGCGGTGAACGTTCTGCGAACCGGTCAGCGACTCGACACGCCGCAGCATTTCCTTCGCTGCGCGATTGGTAAATGTCGCAAGCAATATCCGCTGCGGCGAAACTCCGTGCTCGATCAGATACGCAACGCGATAAGTGATCGCCCGCGTCTTACCCGTGCCCGCACCCGCGACGACCAAAGCCGCTTTCGGCTGAGCCGTTACGACCGCAAACTGCTCGTCATTCAGCTCCGCCCGATACCGCGTCAGCTTTTCCGGCAGAGCCTGTTTGTCGCGTTTTATTACGTAACGTGCCATCTTTTAACCGTTCCGTTCCATCGTTCCATCATTTCCCACATCGATAAATGCTGGGCGAGAGCCATTTGGGAACGCAGAAAATATCTATTTCGCGATGCTAACACAAAATGTTGCATTTGACCATGCTTTTCATCGATGCAACGCGAGCCTCAAGCTCATAGATGAGATAGAGGGAAACGCTCCACTGCTACTCGAAGTGGAACGGCTCAAATGTTGTGCCAATTAATACTTAGCGGCAAAATCGCTGTTCCATTTTGCACACATTCGCGAAACGGAAAAAATGGAACAGTTGAAACGGTGTAACATGCTTATTTTCAACAGTTTGTGGAGATTCTGCCATTCCACTTCTCGATCAACCTTTACGGGAACAGCATTATCGTCTGCTCAGCTCGCTTAACACGAACATCGCATCTTCCGCTCGTTCAATAGGCACGAAAACGTGATCGTGAAGGGCTCCAGCGACCACGTTGCAGCTTATTCCGGCATTGCCGAGTGCGGTCGAGAAGGCAGCGGTCATTCCGATGGCTTCGAAAGAGGAGTTGACGGTCAGCGTGATCCAGGCGGCGCGGAAGAGGATCGGGAAGCCCGCTTTTTCAGCGTCAGATTCCGCGAGGATGATCGTCAGTCCTTCGTCCTCGCGAAAAGTGCCGATCACCGGAACCGAACTCAGGTCAGTGTCGAACGGCACGGACGAATACACGTAAACACCGTCGTGCAGATGCGGATCGAGCGAGCGTAGGAGCGTCTTGAGATCGGAAATTGGGCTTGTCATTTAATGCTTTTTCTCGCGGCTTGCCGCCCTATTTGCGGAAAAGCATAGCTTTTCCGCAAATAGAGCGGCATAGCCGCTAACAAAAAGAGCTTTACCTGCCCGTTTTCATGAAACTGCCGCTTTTTTCGCTGTCCACATCTCGCCCAATTTCTTGCGCGTTGCTATTTTGGCTTCGAAATCGGGGAGCTTTTTAACGAGCGTTTCCAGGTGTATCAGGTAATCCGGCTCGCGAAATATGGCGCGGATCTCGGGTAGGAGATCGGCGATCTTGGAGTAGACGAAGATGTGCTCCGTGCCTGCGTCTGTGAACATCTTTTCGTCGATTCCGCCGTTTAAGACGAGCGAGCATGCGGTGTCCCAGTACGAAGTGATCATGCGGTAATTCGCACTCGCACGTTCGCCGCCCTGGAAAAGGGCAATTACATCCATTGCTGTTTCCGGTGCAAAATCCGAAAAATACCATTGCCTCGCAGCCCGCATTTGCTCGTCACGTCGAAGCTCGTACAGTTTCAGGATCGCCATTGTGTCTTCTTGTTTGCTCATAGTTCTTTCCTTTTCTAGGGCTCAATGTGTCCTAACTCGTCGTCCGCTGCGTAAGATATATTTCTTAACACGGAGAACACAGAGTTAAGACCCGGAGGTCACGGAGTCTTATTTACTGGACTCGTTCTGCAACGATCAACTCCTTTTTCGAGATCCCAACACTTGAAGCCCGTGTCTCGCAAAATTTTAGATTATCCTCGGCCATTTTCAAACGTCCGCCGGATGTGCGGACGGCGGCTTTGAATTCTGTTTTAGCCGCGTCGATGTCGCCGCGAATGGCGAGAATGACGCCGACATTGTTGTGGCTGAGCGGCGTGTCGATGGATTTGTTGGCGATGGCGTTGCGGAAAGCTGTTTCGGCCCGCTCAAGGTCCTTCTCGCCAAGATACGCAAACGCCAGATCAAACCACGCTTCGCCGTTTCGCTCGTTAGTTTTCAGGGCTCCGATAAACGCTTCGCGCGCTTTCGCCCAATTTTCACGCTCCGTTTCGGCCATGCCGAGTGCGTAAAATGCCTCGGGATACTCGCCGCCCTTTGATTCGATCGCGATACGAAGTTCGTCGATCGCTTTCTCAGCCCGTCCCAAACGATACTCGCAAACGCCTAGATTGTAATGCAGTCGCGCGAGAAACTTCAGGTCGATCGCGTCATCTTTTGATGCCGCGAGAGCCGTGCGATAGCTCGCGAGAGCTTTTTCAAACTCGCCGTTTTTCGCTAGTCGAGTTCCCTCACCAAAAGCCTGCTTGACTGCCACCGACTGTGCTGAGATTGACGCTGCAAATATCAGTACAAAAATAAACGATAAAGTTCGCATAACTAAAAACTCCTCAGACTATTTGTAAGTCTGAGGAGAGTTTAGAAAATGCATTACCGCCAGGTCTTTCGCGTGGTTGCTGTCGATGTTCTGAGATTGCTGAAAGTGACTTTGGCCGAGCTCACCAAGAAAAGAGGAATCAACCACAGATGGACTCAGATGAACACAGATAAAGAATGTTTCAACTCATTCCTATATCTGTGTCTATCCGTGTTTATCTGTGGATAATTTTCTGTCCCTTGATAGTTAAGCGAGTTTCAGATCACGCCATGTTTTGGGTGTTAGGTTTGTGAATTTGCGGAACAGCGTTGTGAAATGGCTTTGGTTTTTGAAGCCTGTGAGCAGGCTGATCTCAACGATCGGCAGATCATCCGTGGCGAGGAGCTGTTTGGCTCGTTCGATGCGGCGTTCCATCAGGTACTGTTGGGGCGTGACGCCCGTGGTTTTGCGAAATGCTCTGGCGAAATGGAATTGGCTCAGATTAGCAACCGCAGCTATTTCGGCGAGGCCGAGGTCGCTGTCGAGATTGGCGTCGATGAATTCCTTCACTGTCCGAAGCTTGTAGCCCGACAAACCGCCGTTCGCACGCTCGATCATCGCACTTGCTGTGCTGTATGAACGCAGTACGTGCAGCGTCAGCGTCTGGATGAGCGAATCGGCATAGAGCTTGCCCATCGCGTTTTCGCTGGCAGCTTCATCAAGCAAAGCTAGGCCGAGCGGGGCGATAAGCGGGTCTTCGTTTTTGTAAACTTCGACAAATTCGAACCGCGACGCCAGATTATTTTCAGCCGCAGTTTCGCGCACGAAATCAGGATCGAGCATGATGCCCATGTCGTCGATAGGGCCTTTCCAATACGCGCTGACCGGCTGGCCGGCTGGCGTGACGCAGACGTTGTTCTTTCCGGAAAAATATGCAACCTTACGTCCGGCCGCGTTCATCTTCGTGGTCGTGAACGCACCCGAAAGAGAGACGTTTATCTCGTGATGCTCTGGTTCATGTTCGAGCATTTTCCCGGCTCGAACGCGTGCCCGGTGGAGCTTGATGCCCGACCATTCGGCGACCTGGCGAAACAAATACGGCGGCTCTTTCTGCGACTTCCACTCAATTTGCATGATGTATCTTTGTAACTAAATCGGTAACAAAACGCAAGAGGAAATTTTTTTGGCCACGAAATACGCGAAAAGACGCGAAATAATACATGCTTCAAACGAGCATAGACCATTCCTAAAATGAGCTCTCTTTTTTTCGCGATCTTTCGCGTATTTCGCGGGCAAAATTCTTAAAATAACTCTCTCGCAGCATTTGCTAAGGCTTCCATAGCCTGGCGATATGGTCCGGGGCCGTAGCTGATGCGGCCGACGCCGAGGGCGGCCATTTCGGCGTTTGACGGCGTGTCGGACATGACCATGATGTTTACGGGAAGTTTGACCCGTTCGCAAAATTCCCTTATCAGATCAGGATCTTTCAATCCCGGGGCGAAGATGCCGCTCGCTCCGGCTTCGGTGTAGGCGTGGGCTCGCGTTACTGCTTCTTCGAAATGCTCGGCGTGTTTCGAAGGTTCGTTTTGCAGGAAAACGTCGGTTCTGGCGTTGATAAAGAGCGGAATTCCTTTCTCGTTCGCGACCTCGCGAATCGCCGCGATCCGTGCGGATTGATCCTCGACCGGGTGCATTCCGCTGCCGCCGATGACCTGGTCTTCGAAATTGATACCGATCGCTCCGGTATCGATGACCTTTGCGATGTTGTTTTTTAGTGTGTCGATGTCGGTCGCGTAACCGCCCTCGAAATCAAGCGTTACTGGCAGATCGACAGCGCCCACGATGCGGGTGATGTTCGCGAGAGCGAGATCCATCGGCAAGGCTTCGGCGTCGAAGAAACCGTTGGCGGCGGCGACCGACCAGCTTCCGGTGGCAATGGCTTTGGCTCCGGCATCGGCGACCGCTTTCGCACTGCCGGCGTCCCAGACGTTGAATAAAATTACCGGCTCGCCCGGAACGTGCAGACCGGCAAATCGCTCCGCTTTTTCTTTTTGAGATGACATTAAAATTTCTCCGTAAATGTGAAAAGCCCGGCCGCGGACCGGGCCATCGTTTTTGATGTTACGCCGCCGCTTTTGCGTGGTCGGCGATCGCCTTGGTCGCGCAGTCGTCACAGCAAACTGTGATCTCGTTTCCCGCGACCGTGACCTTAACTCCGCCGTCAGTGATCTCCCAATCGCAGACCGGGCAAGTTTGATTAGCCATTTTGTTTGTCCTCCTTTTTCTTGATCATGAAAACGTTCCCGTTTCCATGTTTCGAGAATAATGGACGCGAAAAAGTCAGGCTATCAGATTCTTGCTCATTTCGCGGATGGCGTTTTTTGTCTGCTTTTGGCGGACTGCCGAAGGCGTTTCGCCGAATTCACGCCGGAAAACATCCGTAAAATGGCTGTGGCTCGAAAATCCCAGATCGAGAGCGATCTCGGTAATATCGAGATGCGGATCAGCTATCCGCTCAAGCGCGGCACGCAGCCGCAGAACGGTCAGGTAACGATGGATCGGCAAACCTGTCTGCTGCTGAAAGATGCGTGCAAAATTGAACGGCGAAGCATTCACCGCTGCCGCAACATCATCAAGTGTCACGGCCTCGGTCATTCGCGATGCGAGATATGTTTTTGCCGCCTCGGTACGTTCAGCGTGATCCGTGGTCGTGGAACGTCGGCGTTTCGGCAGCGAGCTGGTACGCAAAAATGCCGCTTCGATCACGTCGGCGACGAGCTGCAATCCCGTCACGTCCGCCCAGAGAGGTTCGAGCGGCGCGGTTTCCTGCATTTCCAGACGCTGGACAAATTCGCGGTGCCGCCAAAAAACGGGTGATTCGCACGGGCCTGTGATAAATGGAAACGGCTGATCCGGATGTTCGTCGATCGCGGGATCGAGTTCGCGAATGATGTCGGTCAGGATCCGCGGCGAAACGGTAAAGCTCGTGCCGCGATCGCCGCAGGCGGTCGGATGGCTGACGCGGTAGACCGATTCCTTGCTGAAAAAGATCGCCTGATTCACGTCCGCCGTAACTTTCTTTCCGCGCAGGTGTTTCGTGAACGCTCCGGCACGCATCAAAGTAATGCTCGTCACGTCCGATTCCTCCTCGGTGGACTGACAGCGGTCGGTGTGGCGGCAGATGTAATCGCGCACGCCGATCATCGGGCTGCCGTACAGCGTTCGAAAGGTCAGCAGTTCCGGATCGGGTTTTGACACAGCGATTATCGTACAGGGTTAGCCCGTCGATATTCAACACGGCCTTTTTGCCGAAAAAACTTTACATTCAAAATCGGTGAGTTTAAACTCGCATTCAGTTTATTTTTAGGAGAAGGAAATAATGCAGAAGATGTTGAAATTAGTGGCGGTTGCGGGTTTTGCCGCCGGTGGTATTTTTGTTTTCTCGGCGAGCAATGCCGCGACCATCGCGGCGGCTTCGCCGGTCGAGTCGGCAGAAGCATCGCGTTCGCTCTATCGCACGCACTGTGCGAGCTGTCACGGCAACGACGGACATTCGAATACGCCAAAGGGACGAAAGCTCGAGGCTGACGATATTTCGGGAACCACGGACAGCGTAGAAAAGATCTCACGTATCGTCTCGAATGGTAAGGGCGACATGCCCGGGTTCAAAAAGAAACTCTCCGCCGCCCAGATCACATCGATCGCAAATTACGTTAAAACCTTGTAACAAAAAAAAACCGCCGCCGACTTCAACATCGGCGGCGGTTTTTTGTTTCTATTTTAATTAGTCGTTGATCCGAACCGAATTCAGGATGTTTCTGAAAGCGGTCGTGTAGTTGTACGATTGATCGCTCGGAACGACAGTCACGACATAGAACAACTGCCCATCGCGGAGTTGCGTCGTGTAAACCGTGACGACCTCAGTTCGGCCAGTTACTGGCGAGCGGCCTGACATCTGTGTCGTATAACCGCTGCGTCCGGCGAGGTTGCGGCTGATGAGGCTGCCGCTTTGCTGAAGGTACGAATTGCCCTGCAGCGTCTCGTCGACGTACGCCTGTGTTTTGTTGCGTAAGCCGTTTCCCTGACCTTGATAAACGCCGACCATCACGCCGTGCGTGATTCCCTGATCGCCGTACGCACCTTCCGGAGCGAACTGAGCTCCGTTCTGTCCGCCGAATTCCTGCCAATTGCTCGGAACCGTCATCTGCAGCCAGTTAACACCCGAATATGCTCGTCCGCGGGTTGAAGGATACGGAACGTTGTTCGAATATTTGCCGTTCGCCGTCGGATTCTCGCTGCCCTGGCCGCTGCCGCCCTGTTTGGTGATCTCAGCCATCGTTCTGGCTGGCGGCAAAGCACGGAATTTCGCTTGGGTTCGTTCGAAATCACGAGTGATCTTGATCGGGTTTGGCGAAACTCTCAGGTACTGAGCCTCGCGGTTGATCGACTGGTATCGATTGCCCGGATCGGGATGGCTGCTGAGCCATTCAGGCGCTCCGCCCTTGTCCTGCGACGCGATCGTCTGGAAAACATTGGCGAGATCACGCGGATCGTATCCGGCGTCGGCCATGATCTGAGCTCCGAGCGTATCTGATTGCGATTCGTATTCACGGCTGTATTTCGTCTGCCACGCGGCCGCCGCGACTGCTCCGAGTTGTGCTCCAGTCTGGCCGCCTAGGATCGCTCCACCGAGGATAAGGCCGATCGTGCCGAGCGTATTTTTCGCGCTGCCTTGTTTTGTAGCCTGAGCCGTTGCATGTCGCAAGGCAACGTGGCTGATCTCGTGAGCCATAACACCAGCGAGTTCGCCCTCGTTCTTTGCCGCCTCGATCATTCCGCGATTGACGTACATCGGGCCGCCTGGCAGGGCGAAGGCGTTAAGGTCGCTCGCATTTACCCATTTGAAACGGTAACTGAACGCTGGTTGGTCAAAACGGTTCGGGATCGCCTGAACGAGGCGGCTGCCGATGCGTTCGAGATATGCGCTGGCATCCGCGTCGTTGATGATCGGGAACTGCTTTTCGACCTCACGAGCCGCGTCAGAACCGAGCTTTACGTCGTCCTGAACTTTGTATTTGTTCTTTGGGGCAACGATCTGTGTCTGCTGAGCAAGAGCTGCCACAGGCACGATCCACATCGTCGCGACCATTGCCGCGACAGTAATTCTTTTGACAAAAGTTTGTCTATTCATAAACCCTCCGAAACTCACGTTTCCAAGATTCTAATGCGCGTCCCCCGTTCAACACAAAGGACGCGCGTAAACCGCAGGTATGATGAAATGCCTGTGAGCGTAAGTTCGCTGCAATCGAGCCCACAATATTATCAAAATGTTAACAAGATGTTACATATGTGAACTTCATCACAAGTTGACCATCCAAAGTTAAGTATAATGTAACCTTTCCGGCAGCGGCTCTGAACTATACTTGTTTGAGCACTTTATGAGCGAACATACGCACGCGTCATCGTTTGAACATTATCCGGAAGATATCGGCGCCTTCGCCGCGGATACGATGAACACCAGCGAGAAAATAGCTCAGCTCGACCTGCTTCGAGACAAGATCCTGCTCCTCGGCGGCAAGACCGAGGAAGCGGTGGATCGTGCTGTGCGGTCGCTGACCGAACGCGATTCCGACCTCGCCCGCAGCGTTTGTGCGAATGACGAACAGATCGATCAGATGGAGCTTGAGATCGACCGTTTGTGTATCGATATTTTGGGCTTGCAGCGGCCGACCGAGCATGATCTGAGGCTGGTGGTTTCGGTAGCAAAGATCACGCCGATCCTCGAACGCATCGCCGATCACGCATCGAGCATCGCCGAAGCAGCGATCATTCTAAACAACGAGCCGCAGATCGACAGCTACGTCGATTTTTCAATAATGGCGGACATCGCGTCGAAGATGCTGAGCGAAGCACTCAACGCATTCACAGCTGAAGACGCCGCCGCATCGCGCGAAATCATTGCACGCGACCTGACGCTCGATAAATGTTATGGACGTGTTTTCGAGGGATTGATCCAGACGATGGCGAGGAATTCTGCCGCGGCAAATGGTGCTGCACGTCTGCTGTTTGTCGCCAAACACATCGAGCGCATTGGTGATTATGTAAAGGATATTTGCGAACTGAACGTTTACCTGACCGAGGCGGTATTTATTAAACACAGTTCGCGCTGAAAAACGCTGTAGACATAGTTCCGGCGTTCGAATATATTAGTTCCACATTTCAAAACTTAGTATCGGAGACATCGAATAATGGCTTTTAGCTTATTACCGAAAGAAGATCAATATTTTGCGCTGTTCTCGCAAATGGCCGTGAAAATACAGGAAGCGACCGCCGTCCTGGTCGAGCTCATGAACGGGCCGTATGAGAATTACGATTCGCTTTCGAAAAAGATCAAAAATATCGAGCATGAGTGCGACGAACTGAATCACAACATCTCGACGAAGCTCAACAAATCATTCATCACGCCGTTTGACCGCGAAGATATTTATACGCTTTCGGTCGCTCTCGACGATGTCTGCGATTACATCGATGCAGCGGCGCGAGCGGTCGTGATGTATGACATTCACGAGACCGATCAATATGCGGTTGAGCTCGCTCAGGTCCTGCAAAAACAAGCCGCTGAGATCCAAGGAGCGGTCGGCCATCTGAAGGACGCAAAAGGAATGGAGCAGCACCTGCTCGACATTCAGCGTCTTGAGAATGACGCGGACGATATCTATTTCCGTGCGATGGCGAATCTATTTAAGAATTCGACGGACGCTGTTCGCGTCATTAAGTGGAAAGAGCTGTACGAAATTCTCGAAAACGGCACCGACCGCTGCGAAAGCGTCGGGAACATCATCGAGAGCATCATTCTCAAACATAACTAAGCTGTTTTGGCGATCTAAGCCGATAAGACTATGGAACCGATCACAGTATTAGTTATCTTCATCATCGCGGTTGCGCTGATATTCGATTATACGAATGGCATGCACGACGCCGCGAACTCCATCGCGACCGTCGTTTCGACCCGCGTTCTGTCGCCGGGTGTCGCCGTTATGTGGGCGGCGTTCTTTAATTTCATTGCATTTGCGGTTTTCGGTACGGGCGTTGCCAAGATGATCGGCGGCGGCCTCGTCGACCTGAAACCAATTGCATCTGACCAGCATTTGCTCGTACTGCTTGCCGGATTAATGGGCGTTATCGCCTGGAATCTCATCACTTGGTATCTCGGCCTGCCGACATCGAGTTCGCACGCGCTGATCGGCGGTTACGCCGGAGCGGCGGTCGCAGCGGCGTGGGGATTTGGCGTTATCATTCCGTCAGGCTGGTACTTGACGCTGAGCTTTATCGTGGGAGCTCCGCTCATCGGTATGACGCTCGGATTTGTGCTGATGACCACGGTTTACTGGTTATTCCGCAAAATGCCGGTTTCGAAGGTCGATAAAGGCTTTCGCGTCGGCCAGCTCCTATCGGCGGCCGCTTATTCTCTTGGTCACGGCGGCAACGATGCCCAGAAAACGATGGGCATCATCACTGCAGTTCTTGTCGCGGGAAATATATTGCAGCCCGTAATCGTTCCTTGTAAGGATGCGGCGGCAACTGCACCTTGCACTGCACTTCCCGACATTCCGCTTTGGGTCGTTCTCGCCGCCCACGGAGCCATCGGGCTCGGCACGCTGACCGGCGGCTGGCGTATCGTCAAAACGATGGGTTCGAAGATCGCAAAGCTCCAACCCGTCGGCGGATTCTGTGCCGAAACCGCAGGTGCGATCACGCTCGCTTTTGCGACGCATTTCGGCATTCCCGTTTCGACAACCCACACCATCACCGGAGCGATCGTCGGCGTCGGTTCGGCCAAACGCTTCTCCGCCGTAAAATGGGGCGTCGCCGGCCGCATTGTCTGGGCCTGGGTCCTGACCATCCCAATGGCCGGAATCATCGCCGCGATCTCGTACGGGATCATTCACGTGATCGATAAGATCGTGACGGGAAGGTAAAGATCGGAGCGCGGACAATCCTGTCCGCATGAACGCCGCTTCGGCGTTCAGAAAGGTCTGAACTTTAGCTACTGCTCGCCGGAGGAACCGGCGATGCGGACAGGAGTGTCCGCTCTCCTGCTTGCGCCTTTCCCTCCAAAGTGACATCATTTTTTTATGTCAGCCGTTCTCGAACAAACCCGCGTTCTCGAAGATTACCTTGTCATGTCCGACGCTGAGATCGCTGAGCGGATCGCGGAAGCTCGCCGCGAGCTTGGGCCGCGTGTGGTCATTCTCGGTCATCATTATCAGCGTGACGATGTGATCAAACACGCCGATCTGACGGGCGATTCTTACCAATTGTCGGTGATGGCTTCGCAGACGGATGCGGAATATATCGTTTTCTGCGGCGTGCATTTCATGGCCGAATCGGCCGATATTCTCGGCAAAGATCACCAACGCGTTATACTCCCCGATCTCGGAGCCGGCTGCTCGATGGCCGACATGGCCTCGATCGATCAGGTCGAGGATGCATGGGAACAGCTTCGCGAGATCGGCGTGCTGAAAAACAAGGTCGCGCCTATAACGTACATGAATTCCACCGCCGCGATCAAAGCCTTTTGCGGACGGAATGACGGCGTCGTCTGCACATCATCGAATGCAATACCGCTTTTCGATATCTATCTGAAAGAGTACGACAAGATGTTCTTTTTCCCAGATCAGCATCTGGGACGGAACACGGGATCAAAATTCGGTATTCCGCTCGATAAAATGGTGCTCTGGAACCCGCACGAAGAGCTGGGAGGCAATACCGAAGAGCAACTACATTCCGCAAAACTCATCCTCTGGCGAGGCCACTGTTCGGTCCATGGCCGCTTCAAAGCGTGGCACGTCGACAAGATCCGCGAAGACCATCCGGGAATGCAGGTCATCGTCCATCCCGAGTGTCCGCGGGAGGTTGTCGATCTTGCAGATCTCGACGGCTCGACCTCGTTCATCATCAAAACGGTCGAAAACTCGCCCGCCGGTTCAAAATGGGCGATCGGCACTGAGGTAAACCTCGTCAACCGCCTGCAGGCACGCTTTCCCGACAAAGAGATCCGGCTGCTCGCTCCCGACCTCTGCATGTCGCGACGATGTACCGCATCGCTCCGCAAAACCTCGCCTGGGCGATGGAAAACCTCGTCGATGGCAACATCGTTAACGAGATCGTCGTCGATGAAGAAACCAAGTATTTTGCGAATGTGGCCTTGCAGCGAATGATCGATTTTACTGAGAAGAAACTGTAATGAAATTTTTCCTCCTACTTGTCATTGCGATCTTCGCTCTATCAGCGAATGATGTTAAAGGACAGTCGGGGTGTGCAAAACTCGATGATAAAAAGCCTACGCTTTATATTGCATACGAAAGAGAATCGACGGAAAAGAAAAACGGCAAGGAAAATAAAATTACGTTGCTTAGACTCGTAAACAACACTTCCTGCGATGTTTTTGTCGAAACAGACGGCGAACGCCAATTTGATCCGGTTCTTTATAGTTCAGAAACCGTAAAGATAAATGATCGTCTGACGAATACGAAATATAAGCAGCGTAGGATCGATGGAGTTGAGATCGGCGTCTTTTATGACGTCGTTCGCAGGCCAAAAACCGTATGGATTGCCGGAAATTATAACGAGAACCGAGATATTAGCTTCGTTTACACGATATTTTCGGGCTCATCGGTTACCTTTCCCGTCGTAAGATCCGATGCGAAAAGAGGCGTGCAGTTATCCGTTGCATTCAATTATGAGTGGGACGATAGCCTTGGCGTCAGCAATGTCACACACCGCGTTTACTATCACTGGGAGCTTCCGAAGGGCTACTATGAAGCGAGCTCCAAATAAAAGATAAGTTCCGTCAGCAATCTTCGAACCGCCGATTTTTACCAACGCCCAGCTACCGTATTTCATCCCACAATTAACTCTCCCAGTTGCTCTCCTTTGCTTTTTGCTCTTCGGAGGATCTTATGAAAAAACGTATTTTTATATTTTTATTTTTGCTATTAACCACTGCAGGTGCAGCATTTGGACAAACGTCCTGGCTTGACCGGCCGCTTAATAACTGGAACAACGGTAACGGCACAGTGCCGAATGCTCCGCGAACACTGGTCGCGATCAGTGCGCAGTGTCAGAGTCAGATCCGTCAGCCGGACAGCATTTCGGACCGTGCGGTGACGCGTGCCGGATGGTCGTTGTTTGGTGCGGCTCAAGACATTTGGCCAGGTGACCGTTGTAAACGGCATGGCCGGAGCCGACGGTATGTGCCGGCCTTCCCTCTATAACACGTTTGTATTTGTCGGTGGCCGGTTTGCGGGAACACTTTCGCCGACCACGATGGAATCGCGTTCGGACGGCTCGCTTTCGCGGGCGACGCTGAACAGCCCGGAAAATATCACTGCCGAATTCTCACGTTATCGCTCAAGCGACGCGTTGTGCTGCCCTTCGCAGACGAGTTTTGTGACGTATTCGGTCACGACGGGTGCAAGAGCTTTAGTCCGCCGCGAATGACGTGAACACCACGCAAACGTGTCCGACGGATGGCGGAATTTCGACGCAGGACAACGTGGTTTCGGGTACGGTCACCTATCGCCAGCGAATAGCCTTGCCATCGACCGCTGTACTGACGGTTCGATTGGTTGATGTCTCGCACGCTGACGCTTCGGCGATAACGATCGTCGAACAGCGAATCGATACAGCCGGTAAACAGGTGCCGTTCCCATTTGATATGGCATACGACCGCACGAAGATCGTGGAGCGAAACCGCTATGCCGTGCAGGCCGAGATCCGCGATAACGGGCGTCTGCTTTTTATCACCGACACAAGTTATCCGGTGATCACGCAGGGTAATCCGAAAAGCGTTGAGATCAATCTCGTGCCGGTCGGCGGCGGTGGACAGGGCGGCGGAAATCGTAACAACACGATCCGCGGAACCGTCTCGTATCTGCAGCGGATCGCACTGGTCGGAAACTCGGACGTCCGCGTGTGGCTCGTAGATTCGGCAAATCCGACGGGAACTCCGGCGGCTGAAACGACGTTTTCGACCGCGAATAAACAGGTGCCGCTCCAGTTCGAGCTTCGATTTGAACAGCGTGACATCGACCGTCAGAAAAACTATGAGCTACGAGCCGAGATAAAATCGAACGGCGTTGTAAGGTTCCATTCGGCGACCGGAACGCCGGTAAACCTGCGCGGAAATCAGGCGATCGACCCGGTCGAGCTTGTCCTTACGGCTGGTGCCGACGAACCAACCGCGATCACCGGAAAGAGCCTGTCGCTCGCAAAACTGGGCACAGGTTCGCTCAAGATCGGTACGCGAAACGCCCAGTTCCTCGTCCGCGGTTCGGTCGTCGTTTCGACCGACGGCACCGCAACGGTCACCGTCGGCACGATCGGCCCGCAAACTGTATTCACGGGCAAACTGACCTACTTTGACCAGAACACGCTGCGGATCACGGTCACCAATTCCGGCGACGCCGACGCCAGCGGCGAGATCGAGGTCTCGTACACCGACCGGCGTTTGAATTCGATGTCGGGCAATAATCTTGTCATTGACGGTCAGGATGTCGTCTTAAGATTCTAGCCGCGATCGCGATGAGCAATGCAAAAGCCCGCGCGTTGAACACGTGCGGGCTTTTGAAGTATGTATACCACTTACAGGTCGTCGAGAGGCAGACGTTCAGTTAATTGTCAGATTGAAATTCGTAACGTGCTGATCAACGGTCAATATCCGGGCCGTTGATGCGGCTCTTCCGGAGCGGGCTTGCACGACGTATGTCGCCCCAGACGGGATGCCGGAGAAGCTGTAGTAACCGAATGAACTAGTTCGGGCTGCGCGAACATAACCAGTCGCATCGGTCATTGAAACTGTTACACTCGAGGCCCCTCTGCCATCGGCGGTGGTTACACGGCCAGAAACATTTGCCGGGGCAACCTGGTTTGAGAGGAGATATACCAGTGCGGCAGAGTAGCTGGTATCAAACACACGGCCGTCCAGGCCTCTGGTTGCGAAAAATACGGGATCGCGCGTGAAGGAAATTGTTGGCTTGAGAGCTAGGGACACAGACGGCGTCATAAGGCGAAGTTTTAGGATCTTGTAGCTGCCGCGAGGGAAAGCTGAAGCCGACCTGATCCGAACACCTACCCTTCCGGATATTGACCTGTCGATCGTCAGGCTCGAATCGGGAAGTGCGCCATTTCCGAGCGACGCCGAGACAAATGTAAACAGATTTGAGTCAAAACCTACAGAAAAGTCGATAGCGGATTCGCCGCCGATCGTGGTAATTTCGATCGGCACCTCCATGACCTGTCCGACCCATGCGGACGACGTGATCACCCTCATCATGCTGGTAGTCGAAGATGGCGTGGGCGTTGGCGTCGGGTCGACCACTGGAGTCGGGGCCCAGACGAGCGGTATCGCCACGCCGTCGATCAGTCCCTCACCATCCCCGACTGTGCCGATCACATAAGCGTGTCTGGTATTGAGATCGATTCGGGCGAGCGTCGGAAGATGTGAAATATTCAGGACCGCGTATCCGATATTTGTCCCCTGCTGTATATCGAAACCTCCGAAGTTAAAAGCATCAATACCGAGCGAACCAATGGTCGTTACAACGCCGGAATTTGCAGACGGCTGGCCATTTTCCCCACCGATCTTGACAAGTGCATTGGCGCCGGAATCTATCGCATATAAGGTCGAGCGGCTGGCTGGCCTATAGTCATAAGCGGCATGGACCAATTTGGGTACAACACCTGCATTTACATCACCGCTGGCAAATTGAAGCTGAGTGTCGGTTGCGATCAGGCTCGATGTCGCCGGGTTGACTCGCCGGTTTGTCCCGGTGTTTCCAATTATGCGAATTTCATCAGTGTCAGGATCGAACTCGAAACCACAAAATATGTCTAGTAACGGTGCCCAGGTATTTGTCGGATGAACGTTAGACAATTCACCTGATGCCAAGTCGATCTTAACTACCCGGTCGCGTCCCGGCCCCCCTTTTGTGACAACGCCGTACAGGTACCCGTTCGAAGGGCGGAAGTCTATTCCCAATAAGTACTCGCCGACATTCAGTCCAATGATCGGTACGTCTGTCAACAGCACGCCCGGAGCGGATGCGTCGAAGCTGATCAGCCGATCCCGGAAATAATCGTAAGCATAGATGATCGTACCCGGCTCAGGCGTTTCAAATGGTTCGTCAGGCCGTGCGGTCCCGAAGTCGTTTGCTTCGCGATCTGCCTCGATCCGTGCTTTTTTAGCGGATACTACAGATGTTTCGGATTGGGCGTTACTATTTGGGACAAATAGAACGAATGCTAACATCAGGATCGATACAAAAGCTACGAGGAAAAGTTGTGGTGTAGAGAGCTTTGGGTAATTCATGGGATTTGATGAATAGATACGTTTAGTACAGAAACATTTCCGATAAGAGAATAACAGTACGGGCGGTGATGTATCAATAAAAATAAACATTGATAAGCCAAATGGATTCGAAGCTCTCTGCTAAGTTACTTGCTTTATTCCCACGCGGGTAACAAAATATTAGAAAGGAGTTTACCGATATGAGCGAAGCTGACAGGGCGGCGATTTCACGTAAGAAGTGCCGCGAGATAATGACAAAAAGCGTACGAACGGCCTCGCCAGAGATGAGTGTGAGCGCTGTCGGGGCGTTGATGCGTGAGGGCGATATGGGTGCGGTTCCGGTTGTCGATGCGGGCAAACTCATCGGCATCGTTACCGACCGCGACATCGTTGTTCGATTGGTCGCTGAAGGCAAAGATTCCGCCACGCCGGTCAGTGAGGCGATGACGACGAACCTTTTCACGGTCACACCCGACGATTTCGTTTTCGAGGCCATCCGTCTGATGGGCGACAAACAGGTCCGCCGCGTTCCGGTTATAAATGAAGCTGGCGAACTCGCTGGAATCATCGCCATGGCAGACGTCGCACTCGAGACCGAAGACGAACGCGAGATCGCCGAAACGTTAGAAGAGATCTCAAGCGGAAGTGCCTTCTGGAGTAAGAACTAAGCGTTTTCAGACTGACAACTGACCGCCGACCACTGACAACTGTTCCATGGCCAAATCTACCAACCGTTTATTTCAATTCACCGGCACGTCAAAGGATGTGCGTTCCGGGCAGCTTTGGTATCCGGCGGCTGACGTTTACCAAGACGCCTGAGGGTTGGGTCGTCAAGGTCGAGCTGGCTGGCGTTTCGGCTGAGGACATCGTGATCGAGATACAAGGCAACGTTCTGTACGTCGCCGGCAGTCGAAAGGATCGGTCCTGTGCGATTGGCGTTTCGTATCAGCAGATGGAGATCGCGTACAGCAGTTTTGAAAAAACGCTCCGGTTTCCGGCCGCGATCGACGGTGCGTCGGTCGAACATCAGTTTGAGAATGGGTTGCTGATAATAAACCTGAAAAGGGGTCAGTAGTGAAAATTTTCTTCTTCATCGTCACTTATCTGATCAGTTCGTTCGTGACTTACGGACAAGAGGAATTTCGGGTGCTTAGGCAGATCGGCCCTGTTTATCCTCCTGCGGCTCGGGCTGTGCGAGCTGTGGGTGAAGTTGGAGTCGAAATCAAAATTGACGGTGCGGGGAAGGTCACGGAAGCAAAGGCTTACAGTGGCCACCCTCTCCTTAGATCGGCTAGTGAGGCAGCAGCGAAGCAGTGGTTGTTTTCGAAGTCAGACGATGACGCAGTCCGAAGTAGACTTCTTGCCTTTATTTTTAAGGCTGGTGGAGAAGTTCGCTTCATCGCCGAATCCGAGAAGAGAGATGAAGCCGTAACGACTAAGTTCGTTAACAGCAGAGGTTACTTACGAAACGCTTGTACCTCGACTCCTGTTGTTGCCGCGAGAGAAAGGCGTGACAAGAGTGGAAACATGTCCAGTTCATAAAGGTGAGATGCTCGTAGAGATTCGATCCTGTACAAGTGACGATCCCGACCCGACGTTTCACAGATCGGAAAAATATAACGACGCAGAAGAAAAATTATTTCCTGAGGCCAACGTATTTGAAGGTGGCGGTTGCGGATATACGGGAATCGAGAGAGCCGAAGTTCATTATTGCCCGGTTTGTCGAAGTGCCCGAGCAAGCTGGTTGGCAAGTGGGAACTAGAGTGTTTTATGGCAGAAGAAGAAAATAATACAACCACAATTTCAACTGAATCTGTGATGGAGATCGCCGTGCTTCCGCTGCAGAATACGACGCTGTTTCCTGAGACGATCGTGCCGTTGGCGGTTGGGCGTGAGCGTTCGACGCGGGCGGTCGAGAATGCACTTGCGACCGAGGAAAAGCTGATCGCGTGCGTGACGACAAAGACCGAGAATGTGACCGGCGATGACGCGACGCCGGGTGATCTTTATCGTATCGGTACGCTCGTCAACATAAAGCGAATGATGCGAAACGAAGGCATCATGCAGTTGATCGTGCAGGGAATGGACCGGTTCGAGATCCTGGAATGGACGGGCGAACAGCCTTTCCTGAAGGCAAAGATCCAGGTGCTGCCCGAGCTTCGACGTGTCGATGATGAGGAGATCGAGGCTCTGAAACGCAATATTCAGGGCATGATCCAGGAAGCTCTCGCTCTGCTTCCAAACGTTCCGCCTGAGGTTCGCATGGCGGTCACGACGCAGGAAAATCCGGTGCAGCTCGCATATTTTCTCGCTTCGGTTCTTGATCTCGGAACCGAAACCGAGCAGAAAATGCTCGAATCTTCGACGGTTGACGGCCTTTTGACGCTCACACACGCCGCGCTCGCCCGCGAGGTCGAGATCATGCAGATCCGTTCGAAGATCGCGAATGAAGCCCAGCACGAGATGGACAAATCGCAGCGCGATTACGTGCTTCGTCAGCAGATGAAGGCGATCCAGAAGGAGCTGGGCGACGAAGATTCCGGCGAAGCGGCCGAGGCATCGCAGCTTCGCGAGCGTCTCGAGAAAGCCGATCTACCAGACGAGGTCCGCAAAGAAGCGGAGCGCGAGCTGAAACGCATGGAGCAGCTGCCGCAATCGGCTCCGGATTATCACGTGATCCGCACGTATCTCGAATACGTCCTGGAGTTGCCGTGGCGAAAAGCGAGCGAAGAAAAGCTCGACCTCAACGAGGCCCGCAAGATCCTCGACGAAGACCATTACGGCCTCGATGATATCAAGGAACGCATTCTGGAATCGCTCGCCGTGGTCAAGCTGCGGCCCGATTCCAAGAGCCCGATCATTTTGTTCGTCGGCCCTCCGGGAGTTGGTAAAACTTCGCTCGGACGCTCGATCGCGAGGGCTTTGGGGCGTGAATTCGACCGTTTGAGTCTCGGCGGAATGCGTGACGAAGCTGAGCTTCGCGGGCATCGCCGAACTTATATTGGTGCAATGCCAGGACGTATTATCCAGTCGCTCCGCCGCATCGGTGTGAACAATCCGGTGATGATGCTCGATGAGATAGACAAGCTGGGGAACGATTTCCGCGGCGATCCGGCTTCGGCGTTGCTCGAAATTCTCGATCCGGCTCAGAACAATACGTTTCGCGACAATTATCTCGACCTGCCGTTCGACCTGTCGAAGGTCTTCTTTATCGCGACGGCAAATCAGCTCGCGCCGATCCCGATGCCGCTTCGCGACCGAATGGAGATCATCCAGCTCGCCGGTTACAGCGACCGCGAGAAGATGAATATCGCCAAACAATACCTTGTTCCGCGTCAGATCAAGGAAAACGGTTTGACCGAGGATCAATTGGAGATCACGGACGATGCCTTGAACCTTTTGACTTCGCGTTATACGCGTGAAGCGGGCGTTCGACAGCTTGAACGAACGGTCGGGAACCTCGCCCGCAAAGTCGCGTTAAAGGTCGCACAGGGCCTGACCGACAAGGTCACGATCTCTGCCGAAGAGATCAAAGGCTATCTCGGGCCGCCGCGAGTTTATCCTGAGGAAGCGAGAAAAGAGCTTCCGCCAGGCGTCGCGACAGGAATGGCGTGGACGGAAATGGGCGGCGAAGTTCTGTTTATCGAAGCAACGCTTCTGCCCGGTGGCAGCGGTTTGACGCTCACCGGACAACTCGGCGACGTGATGAAAGAATCCGCTCAGGCGGCACGCAGCTATCTGTGGTCGCACGCCGCCGAATTCGGCATCGATCCCGATCTGATCAAGCAGAACGGCATTCACATCCACGTTCCGGCGGGCTCGATCCCAAAAGACGGCCCGAGTGCTGGCGTGACAATGGCGACGGCAATGGCTTCGCTGTACACGGGACGAAAGGTGCGTTCGGATACTTCGATGACGGGCGAGATCACGCTTTCGGGCCTGGTTTTCCCCGTCGGCGGTATCAAGGAAAAGGTTCTCGCCGCTCATCGTGCCGGAATTCGCCGCATCGTTCTGCCATCGCGAAACGAGGCTGACACCGAGGAAATCCCGGAAGATGTGCGAAAGGAACTGGAGATAATTCCGTGCGCATGGATCAGCGAAGTTCTCAACGCCGCGCTCGAATCTCCGAAAACCGGTTCGGGCGAGAATACCTTTCACGTCGGCAGCACGGAACCCAGCGTTGACGGTCAAAGCGAACGGCTGATCGCCAAAGAAAATTAATTCCGCGTAACGCACGGATGCCGAAAACATTGACAAACACCGAAGCCGGATAACATAATTACAGAAGGATCACCCCGTCTGATTTATCCGGCTTTGGCATTTGATTGCCTCTGGTCTGTTAGTTTAGAAAATCCATCGCAAAAAAATTATTTGGCTGCGAACAGGTTATTGGAAACTGATAAACGCGGCGTACCGTTTTGGAAGGATCGAATAGAAACATGAACTTTTTTGGAAAAATCTTAACCGTTAATCGCCTCGCACTTCTCGCTTTTGCGGCACTATTGGTCGGGGCAACGGTCGTTATCCGGCCCGGACTGACACAAGCTCAGGAGCTTCGGCCATTTGGCGGACGTACTATGACGGTTGTCTCAACGACTGCGCAGGCGGGTACGCAGGTCACAGTTTCGATCGAACTCGATTCACAGGGTGACGAGGTTGGTGCGAGCTTTTCATTGTCCTTCGATCCGGCGATCCTCAGTAATCCTACGGTAACGATCGGTACCGGAGTTCCTGCCGGAGCGGTGCTTTCGGTAAATGCGAATCAGGCAGCGTCCGGCCGTTTGGGTATTCTGGTCGACTCGACGAACGCTTTCGCCGTGTCGCCGCCTAACCGTCAGGTGGTTGCGGTAACATTCAATGTAGCCGCGAATGCCCCTTCAGGTGCGACAGCGCTCGCTTTTGTGACGAGCCCGACGCCGATCAGTATCTCGAGCTCAATGGGTGCGTTGCTTCCTGCCGATTATCAGGTTGGTACCGTTACGGTCACGCCGCCTGCGGTTCAGTTCGTTACGATCGGCGGTAAAGTCACGACGCCGGCTGGCCAGAATCTGCGAAATACACAAGTGAATCTCATCGATTCTAACAACGTTCGACGTGTGGCGACGACTAGCTCATTTGGTATCTACAGCTTTACGAATGTTGCTACGAACCAGACCTACACACTAACGGTTAGCTCAAAACGCTACCGCTTTTCACCGCGTATCGAAACGATCTCTGCCGCAGTATCGAATCTCGATTTTGTCGGCTTAGAATAGATCTGGATCGACAATACGAATTCAAAGGGCTGTCCGAAAAGGCAGCCCTTTTTTCGCACTAGCTTCCGGTGGCGGTATCGAACGCTTTGTTGTACATGATCAACATGCCGAGGAAAACGCTGACCGTGCCCGCCGCGATATGGAGCAGCCGATGAAATCGCTCGAATTTGAGGGCAGAAAAATAGAATGGCAGTCCGACCAGAAAGCTCATGATCATCATTCCGCCGATCGAGCCGATGCCGAAAATAGCGATATAGATCATGCCTAGCGTTTTAGTTTCGATCATCGGAATAACAGCAAGCATTAGTGCCGCACTTCCCGCGAGCCCGTGAACCATTCCTATGATCAATGCCCGCGGGCTGCGAAACGGTCTATGAAGCGGCGTATGACCGGTATCGTCGGCTTCGTGAATGTGAGGATGCACATGCTTGCCGGTGCCGTGTTCGTGGGCGTGAAAATGAAGATCGCCGCCATTCAGGATCTTTCGCAATACATTCAGGCCGAGCAGTGTGAGCATCACGCCTACGGCAAATTCCAGCCAGCGTTCGGCATTCGGGCTGATCTGAATGTCGAGCAGCAATACCAAAACACCCGCCGCAATCAGCGAAATCGTGTGGCCCAATCCCCACAAACCGCCGACAGCTGCCGAACTCCAGAGCGTTTTGCGCTCCGATACGATCGTCGAAACCGCTGCCAGATGATCGGCCTCCGTCGCGTGTTTGAGCCCGAGCAGAAAACCGAAGGCGAGCAACGCAAATATTGTGGTCGAGGCAAAAAGCAGCATTTTAGATCTTAGCCGGGCACCTACGAGCATATCACTGAAGTACGCGCCGGCCGCACAAGATAACTCGACGGTTGAGCAAAAATGCGAAAAGCACGGGTTTTTGCTAATCTTATCGATTGACCTCGTTTTTTAGTTTTTTGTATGGATCTCAACCTGATCAGAAATTTCTCTATTATCGCCCACATCGATCACGGCAAATCGACGCTTGCCGACCGATTGCTCCAATTGACCGGAGCCGTCGCTGAGCGCGATATGGAAGCGCAGCTGCTCGACGACATGGACCTCGAACGTGAACGCGGTATTACGATCAAATCGCACGCCGTTCGGTTGGACTATAAAGCGAAAGATGGCAAAGATTACGTCCTGAATCTCATCGACACGCCTGGACACGTAGATTTTACTTACGAAGTTTCGCGTTCTCTGTCAGCGTGCGAAGGCGCACTACTGATCGTCGACGCATCACAAGGCGTTGAAGCTCAGACACTAGCAAATACCTATCTCGCACTCGAAAATGACCTCGAACTCGTTCCGGTTCTCAACAAGATCGACCTGCCCTCCGCTGAACCGGACCGCATTAAGGAACAGATCGAAAACATCATCGGCCTCGACGCGAGCGAAGCAGTTCTAACGTCAGCGAAATCGGGACTCGGCGTTGCCGAAGTGCTCGAAGCGATCGTCGAAAAGATCCCGCCGCCGAAAGGCGATCGAAATGCTCCGCTGAAGGCCTTGATCTTCGATAGTTGGTACGATTCCTATCGCGGCGTGATCGTGCTTTTCCGAGTGATCGACGGAACGCTGAAAAAGGGAACTAAGATCAGGTTTTTCAACACGGGCCGCGAATATCTTGTCGAAACGATCGGTGTTAACCGCCCGCGTCCGACACCGATCGCCGAACTTGGCCCGGGCGAAGTGGGATTTGTGACAGCGTCGATCAAAACTGTTGCAGATGTCCAGATCGGAGATACGATCACCGACGCCGCTCGTCCGGCAGATGAAGCTTTGCCGGGATTCAAAGAAGTAAAGCCGATGGTTTTCGCCGGTCTGTATCCGACCGATTCGGCTCAGTACGAAGATCTTCGCGATGCGATGGATAAGCTGCGGCTGAATGACGCGTCTTTCTTCTACGAACCCGAAAGCTCGACCGCACTCGGCTTCGGATTCCGCTGCGGCTTTCTCGGGCTGCTCCACATGGAGATCATTCAGGAACGGCTCGAACGTGAATTCAACCTCGACCTCATCACGACCGCGCCCGGCGTGCGTTACCGCGTAACGACGACCGACGGCGAAGTTGCCGAGATCGATTCGCCGTCTAAGATGCCGGACACGGGCCGTATCACAAAGATCGAGGAACCGTTTATCGAGGCGACGATCCTGACAAATGATTCGTTCCTTGGCGGTATTCTGCCGCTGCTCGATGAGAAACGAGGAATTCAGAAAAAGTTCGAATATATCACGACCGACCGCGTCATGCTCGTTTACGAACTGCCGCTCAACGAGATCGTGCTCGATTTCTACGACCGTCTGAAAAGCGTTTCGAAGGGTTACGCGTCGCTCGATTATCATGTTTCAGGCTACCAAGCCAGCAAACTGGTCAAGCTCGACGTTCTCGTTTCCGGCGAGCCGGTCGACGCGCTTTCCGTCATCCTCCACACCGACACAGCTACATCAAAAGGCCGCATTCTGACCGCCAAGATGAAGGAACTCATCCCGCGGCAGATGTTCGAGGTCGCCATCCAGGCCGCCATCGGCAACAAGGTCATCGCCCGCGAAACCGTCAAAGCGATGGGCAAAAACGTCATCGCCAAATGCTACGGCGGCGACATCTCACGCAAACGCAAGCTCCTCGAAAAACAAAAAGAGGGCAAAAAACGAATGAAAAAAGTCGGCCGCGTAGAGATACCCCAGGAAGCGTTTTTGGCGGTTTTGAAGGTGAATGAAAGCTAGCTTGAGATATCAATTCTTGGTATATTTGTTTCATGGCAAAGAATACTTCAATTCTATTGGGTGACTATTTCGATAACTTTATAAGTCGACAAGTCGAAAGTGGAAAGTATACGTCCGCGAGCGAGGTTGTTCGGGCGGCTCTGCGGGTTTTCGAATTTGAGGAGACGAAAAGATCCGAGTTGATCAGTGAGCTCAAGAAAGGAGAACGTTCCGGTTTTGTTGAAAATTTTGATCGCAAATCATTTTTAAATGGTATTCATCGTGAATTCGTTGGGAAATGAACTACAAGATCAGTAACAAGGCCGCAAAGGACCTCAAAGATATTTGGTCATATACTTTTGAGAATTGGTCGTTGCAGCAGGCAGATCGGTACTATAACCTTATTTTCGATGAGATCGAATATCTCACTGCTAATCCGGGTGCCGGTAAGGACTATGGTCACGTTCGGAAGGGCTATTTTAGGTCTACCGTTAAATCACATTTCATTTTCTACCGTATCAATTCAAAAACGAAGATCCTTGAGGTTATTCGGGTCCTGCATCAGAGAATGGACATTGAATCTCGTCTCGCTGACTAAGAGCAGCCAAAGAGTATTACTGCATAATCTTCTTGATCTCTGCTTCAACCGATTGCCTAATGTTATTGAGATCACTTTCAGTGAGGGCCTCAAACCTCAATACCAATATCGCCTGAGTATTAGAAGGCCTTACCAAACCCCACCCATTTTCGAATTGAATGCGGGCTCCGTCGATGGTGATTACATTGTGATTACGAGCGAAGTATTCCGCTACGCGGTTGACGACGTCGAATTTTATGTCGTCGGGGCAGGGCATTCGGAGTTCGGAGGTTGAGTAGGTTTTGGGGATGTCGGTGAAAAAATTTGAGAAAGGCTGGTCGGTTTTTGATAGCATTTCCAGAATTCTGGCTCCGACGTAACAAGCGTCATCAAAGCCGTAGAATCGGTCGGCGAAGAAGATGTGGCCGCTCATTTCGCCTGCTAGCAGGGCTCCGGTTTCTTTCATTTTCGCCTTGATGATCGAGTGGCCGGCTTTCCACATTAGCGGAACGCCGCCGCGGTTTTCGATATCGTCAAAAAGCGTTTGGGTGCATTTAACTTCCGAGATGATTGTCGCGCCCGGGTTTTCGGCGAGGACCGAGCGCGAGATCGGGATCATAAGTTCGTCGCCCCAGATGATGCGGCCGGTTTCATCGACGACGCCAATGCGATCGCCGTCACCGTCGAAGGCGAGACCGATGTCGGCTTTGTGTTCGCGGACGGCAGCGATCAGATCTTGCAGATTTTCTTCGACGGTCGGGTCGGCGTGGTGATTTGGGAACGTGGAATCGGGCTCGGTGAAAAGCTCGATCACATCGATGCCGAGTGCTCGATAAACTGGAACCGCCGTCACGCCGCCCATTCCATTTCCCGCGTCGACAACTACTTTTAGGTTTCGCGGGCCCATCGAGATGCGGGATACGATGTCCCTGTTGTAGAGATCCAGGACGTCGATGGTCGTGACGTCCCCGACCTGTTCGCTGCCCGCTAACGCAGGCGGTTCTGACATAGCGATCTCGCCGATCTCGCGTATTTGCGAGCCAAAAAGTGATGCGGTTCCGAGGCTGATCTTAAAGCCGTTGTGGTTCGACGGATTATGCGAACCGGTGATCATCACGCCGCCGTCGACGTCTTGCGTGAATGTGGCGTGGTACAAAACCGGCGTCGGGACCATTCCGATCAGGACAACATCGCAGCCGACGGCGTTCAAACTTTCGGTCAATATCTCGCAAAATCGGGGCGAGCTTTCGCGGGCGTCGTACCCGATCGCAATGCGTTTCGCTCCGTTTCTGCGGAAAAACGTACCGATCGCGAGCGACAGTGTTTTGACCGTGTCGTCGGTCAACTGTTCGCCGACGATACCGCGAATGTCGTATTCCCTGAAAATGTTACGGTTCATATCTCAACGCCATCAATTTTTACTTATTCGGTCGTGACGGGCAATGCGAGCAAAGCAATGAAGGGTCGTGATTCAATTTGAAAAAAGCCTACATCCGGCCTCGCTGAACTCCGCGTCTTCTCTCGGCGAACTCTGCGAGGATTTACTTGAAATACGTTGTGCGTCTGCTCCTCGCAGAGAACGCCGAGTGGTACGCAGAGGTTACGGAGCCCAGATCACTGCCAAGGCGTTCAAATTAACCCACTACCCGATAACGAATTATCGTGAACGAAACACCGATATTTGCTATACTTGCCGTTTCGCGACGCGGGGCAACAGGCTCGTCGCGAACCGCATCGAATGTATGCGTCATCTTGCAAAATTGCTCTAGAGTTTTATGAGAAATCCGTTCAGATCTTTAGTTTTACATCTTTGCCTATCGCTGTTGGTTTGCGGGATGACCGCGCTTAGCCAGACGCCAACGCCACGTCCCGCTCCGACAGCCACGCCCGGCGCAGACGATCCCGGTGCAACTAAGGTTTTCGAGGTGCGTCTGCCGGTAACGGTAACCGAGAAAAAGACTCTGGTTAGTGGGCTTTCGAAAAACGATTTTCAGATCTTCGAAGACGGCGTACAGCAGGAAGTGACGTTTTTCTCAGATGAGAAAACCAATCCCCCGATCTATGTCGGTGTGCTGATGGATACCTCGCCATCCGCTGCCGGCAAGCTGACGTTTTCCAAAGAAGCCGCAAAAAATTTCATCTTCACCGTTACACGATTGCGTAAGGACAAGGCGGCATTCATGACATTGGATCATGAGGTCAATCTGGTGCAGGATTTTACCGACAAACTCGACCTGCTAGACCGCGCGGTTGATAAGGTTAAAAAACCTGGTTCACAAACGGCTCTTTACGACGCCGTTTGGCAATTCACTGACGAAAAGCTCAGAAACGTACCCGGCCGACGCGTGATCGTGATCATCACCGACGGCGACGATACTTTCAGCCGTGCCGAGCTAAAGGATGCGATCGACATTGCCCAGCGAACCGAAACGACGATATTCGGCATCTCTACAAAAGGCGGTTTTCTTGGAACCGTGCCGGGTGTAGAGGCTGGAACGGTGAAGGACAAGGGTGATAACCTGCTCACCCAATTGTGCGAAGAGACTGGTGGCGAAGCGTTTTTCACCGGTGACATGATCGAGCTGGAACGAGCGTTTACGCGTATCTCAAAGGAATTGCAATCGCAGTATCTGATCACGTACAAACCAGCGAATCAGAATTACGACGGCCGAGAACGCAAGATCATCGTGAAGCTCGCCGATAAAGATAAGGCAGGCAAATACAAGGTCAGGACAAAGTCGAGCTATCGGCAGATCAAAGACACGTTGAAGTAGGAGTTTAGATGTTTTCGAGAAAAAGGATATTGGCATCGCTGACAGCAGTTTTTTCGCTGATTTGGCTCATCGGGTTTGCTGTGGCGGACGCTCAGCAAGCTCCGCCGAATCCTCCGTCGAAAGCGGCAACTCCAACACCGACGGGCACGCCGCCTCCGGTCGAAGATCCGGAGATCATCAAGGTCGACAGCGACGTCGTTAACCTGCTTTTCACGGCTCAGGACAAGAATCGCAGGTTACTAACCGGTCTTGGCCAGGGTGATATTAAGTTGCTCGAAAATGGTGAACCGCAGGAGATCGTTTCCTTTTCGCGACAGGTCGATCTGCCGATGAGCCTCGCGATCCTGATCGATGTAAGTGCATCTCAGGAGCGGACCTTGCCTGAAGAAAAGATGGCGGCGATTTCGTTTCTTGAGACGGTCGTTCGCCCTGCGAAGGATGAGGTTTGCGTCGTTTCCTTTACCGGTGAGGCCACGCTCGAACAGGGCATGACAAACAACCTGCAGCGTTTGAGGCGTTCAGTTGATTCAGTTCGTTTCAATCCGCCATCCGGCTATATCGGCGGTGGCGTCATTACAGGAACTCCGCCGATCTCGGGCGACAATCAGGCGGTCCAGGGCTCGACAGCGATCTGGGATGCGATCTGGGTTACTTCGGATGAGATCTTGGGCCCAGCACCGGAACGCACTCGCCGAGCGATCATTCTGCTGAGCGACGGTGTCAATACGTTCGGCAAGAAAAAGCTTGATGACGCAGTCCAAGCTGCTCTTAAATCAGAAGCTATCATCTACTCGATCGGCATTGGCGACAATTTTTACAGCGGGGTCGACAAAGGATCCCTCAACAAGATCTCCGAACGAACCGGCGGCCGAGCATACTATCCGCGTGATGAAAGCGAGCTGCGCGAGGCGTTCAAACAGATCCAGGATGAGATGCGTTCGCAGTATTTGATCGCGTACGAACCTACGAATCAGAATCGCGACGGTTCATATCGCAAGATCGAGATCCAGGTGACGAATCAAAAGCTAAAGGATGAAAAGGTCAAGGTTACCCACCGCCAAGGCTATTTTGCGAAGACCGGCCAGAAGAAATAGAGCCTGCATCCATTTGAATTTGGGCCGCGAAAGCTGATATTAGTTTTCGCGGCCCTTATTTTATGAGCGATTATTTATTTGTGACCGATTGGCATTTCGACGCACCGCTCGAACGTGTGTGGGATGTTATCGAAGCCGCCGACAAATGGCCGGAATGGTGGAAAGGTGTTCTAAGCGCCCGTGAAATTTCGCCCGGCGATGAGAACGGCATCGGATCGATCCGCCGCACTGTCTGGAAAAGCGCTTTGCCATATAAGCTGGAATTCGACACCGAGGTCATCCGCATCGAACGCCATCGGCTGATCGAAGCACGAGCCTTCGGCGAACTCGACGGTCTCGGCTTGTGGCAATTCGAGGCCACCGACGCGAACAAAACGCACGTTCGTTACGATTGGACGGTCAAGACAACAAAAGCCTGGATGAACCTTCTCGCACCGGTCGCGAGACCTTTTTTCCGCTGGAATCACGACACGATCATGCGTTGGGGCGAGGAAGGTTTGAGGCGTCGTCTTAGCTCACCGGCGGAGTCGTGATCCACCAGACATTTCCGTGCGGATCGCTCACGCCACAACTGCGGCCGTATTCCTGGTCGTCGGGTGGCATGATGGTTTCTGCACCGTTTTCTACGGCTTTTGCATATGTTTCATCAGCGTTTTCGACGTAGACGAACATATTTGCTGTCGCGGGTTTCCATTCACCGCGGCTCGCTGAAAACATTATCGTGCTGCCATTGATGTTCCCTTCACAATGGCCGACTATGCCGTCGCGAATGCTCTCGTGCGTCATTTCGGCGTTGAAAACTGTCTTGATGAATTCGATAAAACCCGCCGCATCTTCGAGCATCAGATACGGCATTATTGCCTGATGTCCTTTTGGTATCTCCATAATTTTTCTCTCGTAATAATATAGTAGAATTTCTATTTCGATGATGGATAAAAATTCAAGAAATTGCATTCTGGACAGCCTCGCCGGCTTTTAGCAGAACACAAAGCCGACATCCTCGCCGCCAACAAACTCGATGTCGATGCGTGTCCGCCTGACGACGGGGTGATACTCGACCGCCTGAAGGTCAGCGAGGAAAAGGTTGACGCTATGATCGCTTCGGTGCGCAGCGTGCAGGAATTGCCGGACGTGGTCGGGCAGGTTATCTCTTCGCACGTTCGCGAGGATGGTTTGCGGATCGAGAATCGCCGTGTTCCATTCGGCACTATTCTGATCATTTATGAAGCGCGTCCTGACGTCTCGATCGAAGCTGCGATCATCGCGCTAAAGGCCGGGAACAAGATACTGCTCAAAGGCGGAAAAGAAGCAAGAAACACTAATCTTTGCCTCGCAAGGCTTTGGCAGCTCGCTCTGAAAGAAAATGATGCTGACGTTGAAACGGTACAATACCTCGACCTCTCCCGCGAAGAAACGCAGAGCCTGATCCGCGGAGAATACGAAAAATTCGACCTTGTAATTCCGCGTGGCGGCGAAGCGTTGATCGATTTTGTTTTGCGCTATTCGACGGTTCCGGTGATCGTCAGTGGACGTGGAAACAACTTTTTGTACATCGACAGCGAAGCCGACTTCGACATGGCGATAAAGATCGCTGTCAACGGAAAGCAGCGTCTCAGCGTTTGCAACACGCTCGATAAGATATTGATAAATGCAGACCTACCCGATCTCGATGCAAAAGCGCTACTCCTGATCGCCGCTCTGCGGGAGCAAGATATCGAGATCGTCGGTGACGAAGAGATCGTTGATATCTACCCAACGGTCACACCAATTCCCGATGAAGACATCTGGTATGACGAGTTTCTCTCGGCAAAGATGGTGATCGGCGTTGTCGCCTCGACCGAGGAAGCGATAGAAACGATCAACGAATATTCCGGCGGCCATTCGGCGGCGATCGTCACGGCAAATAGCGAGACTGCGGATCAATTCCTGAACGAAGTCGATTGCGCTGCGGTTTATCATAACGCTTCAACGCGATTTACCGACGGTGGCCAACTCGGGCTCGGAGCCGAGATCGCGATATCGACCCAAAAACTCCACTTCCGCGGCCCGCTTGGGGCGGAGCATTTGCTGACGAATAAATGGTTCGTCTACGGCGACGGGCAGGTTAGAAAATAGCAACGGAAGTGTTTTATCCACAGATGCACACAGATAAACACAGATAAGCCAGTGCCTTTCTTCATCGGTGTTTATCCGTGTTCATCTGTGGATAATTTTTATTCATGAAAAAGAAGTTAGTCCTAAAAATTGGCACATCAACGCTTACGAGCGGCACGAAACTGATCTCGCGCGGCAAGATCGAGGACATCGGCCGTCAGATACTCGAGTTGCGAGAGGAATACGACATAGTTCTCGTCTCGTCCGGTGCGATCGCGGCGGCGAAGCAGTACATAAATATCAAAGACACGGGAAAACCGGTCGAATCGAAGCAAGCGATGGCGGCGATCGGACAGCCGCTGCTGATGCGGATCTATAACGAGGTTTTCAGCGATTTTGGCATTCCAACGGCCCAATGTTTGATGACGTATCGCGATTTTGAGAACGAAACCTCGCGGCAGAATACGCTCAACACGATCACCGAACTTCTAAAATACAATTATCTGCCGATCATCAACGAAAACGACACGACCTCGGTCGAGGAGATCTTGCTCGGCGACAACGACAAGCTTTCAGCTCTAACCGCTACCTTGATACAAGCCGATCTGCTCGTGCTCGCAAGCGATATCGACGGCGTTTTTGACAGAAATCCGCATCTTCACACCGACGCTAAACTTATCACTGAAATAAAGGATATAAACGAAGCCCGCAGCCTCGTCGAAGAGCGCGATTCCGGCCTAGGAACCGGCGGGATGAATTCAAAACTTGAAGCCGCCATGCTATGTCAGCAAAAGAATATCGAAACCTGGATAGTCAACGGCGGCAACACCAACTTTCTGATTGACGCTGTTGCCGGAAAACGCCAACACACGCGCTTTCGGCTGTCCTGAACGGGCATTCTATTTCGGAACGTCCACCGTTATCGTGTTTGCCCAGACAAGGGTTCTGTCGCGATTGGCGATATAGCTTGCAGCGATCTTTTGCTTGTCATACCCAACAGCCTGATCGAATACGATCTGTCCGTTAACGATCACCTTAACCGGCTGACTCAGATCCACCATTGCGGGATGCAGATTCAGCGAGAGCTTCGCGATACACGAGGTCTGGATGTCGAACGTATTTGCCGCATATCTCGCCTTGACTGCTCCAGATTCGTCGCCGATCGTGATGGTTTCTACGCCTTCACGGCTTTTGAGCGGATATTCGTAGGTTTTATGCCAGTCGGTTCGTGTCCGCGTCTTGTCGACTTGAGCTATCTCGATCCAATCAACTTTGCCGATCGGCTCCCATGAGGTTTCCCAAAATAATTCGTTGCGAAACGGCCGCCGCGTAATCGCCTTGATATGGTCGAATATTGCGGGAAGGTGGCCTTCGAGAAACGGCAGATAATAATGCCCTTGATCAGCGACCTCTCTGAAGGTCCAGTCCGCACCAACCGACCTGCCAAAATTGAAGAATGAACGGATCGTGTCTATCTCGACCACCTCATCTTTTGTCGACGCAAGTGAATAAGTCGGCCGATTGCTCATGTTAACGAACCGGTTTCCCGTATAAGGTCTGCCGTTCACCGGATAGAATGCGGCAAAAGCGGTCGGCATAAAAACGCTGGTCCGATACGTTCCTGTGCCGCCGTCGGAAAAACCCATCATATAAACGCGGTTATCGTCGACGTTGAGGATCTGTTTTACCTGAGCGAGAATCTGACGAATATTTTCGATCCCTTCGAATTGATATGTCCCAACGCTACCCGCAGCTCCGGGAAAGATCTCAATAAAATTCCCTTTTTCGACAAAAGGCAAAACCGGGTTTTCAAACACAAACTCTTTCGCTTCGTCTCTGGCAAATTCTTTTCGCTGAAACCATCCGCCCTGGCTGTAGACCAACAAGGGATGCGGCCGCGAAGCGTCGTATTTTGATGGAATATAGACGTAATACGGAGCCGAGATCTTATCCGTGAATTGGTTGGTAAACTTTACGAAAATGCCTTTCTTTTTAGGCTGCTTGAATTCATTGAATGATGCGATCTTTGTAAAAAGGTTTTCACCGTTGATCGTCGGATCGGCGATCCAATCGTCGATCTTTTTGATCGACGGGTTTTCCGCAAGTCCCGCATACGATGGTGAAAGTGATCTCAGAAGATCCGCTTTTGCCTTTCCGAACTTGGTTAAAAGCTTTTTGCCTGTTGGCGAATCAAACAGTGTTTTCAGAGCTTCGTCTTTCAACAAAGCATCGCTGTCGATCCATCCGACTGCGAACATTTTATCTATATAGAAAAATGCGCGTTGGCTGTTGTTGGTTTGTGCATAGCAACTCGCGATCGCTTGATAAAAACTTGGACGTTGAAAATCTTTGATGGCAAATGATCGCTCATAGAGCTCGATGGCTTTTACGCAGTTCTTATCTTTATTCTTTGCGGTGTTAGCCTCATTTATTAGCTTGTAAGCCTGGTCATTCTGAGCAAATGCACCAGGTGCAAGGAACAGGACAGATATCAGGGCAACGATCCGCAATTTATACATGCATCGAATCGTACATAAAGTTAGGAGTCAATAATTGTAGTTTTCGGACAGAAGTTATCTATCAAGGAACTGGAATAGCAGTTTTTCGGCGCCGACCTTTTCGACGCGATCGAAAAAACGCTTTGGGTTTGAACCAGTCATTTGCTTGTAGATGTTAATAAAATAGGACTGGTCGTAGAAATTGCTGTCGTAAGCAACATCCGTCAGGCGTTCAAAATTATCGCTAAACATCTTATTGTTGAGCGAATGCCGGAAACGAGCGATCTTCTTAAATCCAGCGGGGGAAATGCCGACGTTCTCCTTGAAAAGACGGGAAAAGGTGCGGACATTGATCCCGATCTGAGCCGCTACCTCCTCCACCGACCGTTCAGTTTGAAAATCTGTCAGCGATCCCATTGCCTTTCGTAGCCTTGAATGTTCTTCGACAGGCTGATGCCTCGAAAGTAAAAATCTCTCCAATAAGTCGATTCGTTCCATTTGATCGACAGCTTGAAAAAACCGCGGTAAAAATTGCTGATAGTCAACGATCTCGTCCCATTCGGTAAACATCTGAGAATCGCAGGAGCAAATCTTTGCAACTGTTTTTTTCACAAAGGCCGCTAAGCCGAGCGGCTTAAAAACGATCGTAATTTTATCGATCGTGCCACTCAGACTAACCTTCAAAGGCTGGCGTCGAAGCCCCTGGACGATCGCGACTCTGTTCTCATACCGTTCTCCGCCGCTAACCGCGATAGAATGATCTTTTATATCAACCGCAACATTTGCGTGCAGATTTAGTGAGATCAGAAGGTTCGGAAAGGCGTAATACTCGGTCTGAAAGCCCGGGTCGTCGGTTCTAAGGAAATAGTAGTACTCGATATGTTGCCGAAGGAGCTCGCTTTGAGGCTGAAAATGCTGGACGTCCATACATACGAGAACTATTTCATGAACGCTGCCGGATCAATGGCGCGGTTGGTGAATCTTGCCTTGAGAACCGCACCCTTGAACCAATAGACCTTGTTCTGCCGAACGCCGATCGAGGTGATGCCTTTGCCGAAGGTTTTGAAGTCGATTTTGCCGGAAAGCTCAAGTTTACCGTCGATATAGTGACGCATTTCATTGCCGTCGTAGACAAGAGCGACGTGATACCAACGACCCGTCGGATGCTTGAAATTCTCGGCAAACAGCGGCATTCGAGCTTCACCGGATTTTAGAAAGGTGTCGAGAAACCATTCATTGCCGTTCAATCGCGTCTCAAGCATCGCGCGGCTTTCGACGTGTTCGGTATCCTCGATATGCATCCATCGCTGTTCTTTTTCTCCGCGTGGGTCGGGGCGAAAGATCGCTTCGATCGTGAACGTATTCGCACCTGCGAGCGGATTGTTCTGGATAAAAATGCCGTCGCGAACACCGTCAAAGACGATAGCTTTGCCACGATCGGTTTTGACGACCTTCGGAGATCCAAGGATTTCTACGGTATTGCCTCCGATCTTTTGGAGATTGTCGAGCTTCCAGGTAACTGACGTTTTCGGCATTTCTCTTGTTTGAGCGAAACCGACGACAGCGGAACACAGGATGATGAAAACTGAGAATACTTTCATCGTGCTGCTAGTATGGGAACATCTCAACCTTCGTAATCGCACCGTTTTTCATTCGGATGACCCAGAAAACGCCGTATTCAGTATCGAGCAGATTGCGGAAAAGCTCTTTCTTTGCCAACAGATTTGCAAGAGCGGGTATCGTGTTGCTGTGGCCCACGATCAGGTAATGATCGGTTTTCGTCGGCATTATTTTGGCGACGAGATCGGCCTGTTTGGTCGGGTCGTAGGTTTGTATCTCCTTCTTCCGCATCTTCGCGATCGGTTCGACGGTCTGTTTAGTGCGTTTATAGTCGGTCGCAAATATCTCGTGCGGCTTGTATTTCTTCAAAACCTTAGCCAAACGCTCGGCACGCTGCTTTCCTTCTGCCGAAAGGTCCGGGTCGCCCTTATCAGTATCGACCGGCGGCATTTTTTCTGCGTGGCGGACGAGGACGATGGTTTTGTTGGTTTGAGCAGCCGAGTCTACATGGCCGAAGAGGAGAAACGCGAAAGCCGCGAGAAGCGACACACACACTTTGTTTTTCATAGTTTGGACATTATTACACAAACATCTTGCCCGGATTCAATATTCCGTTCGGGTCAAAGACTTTTTTGATGCCTTTCATGATCTCGAGCGTGGGCTTGTCAATGGCGTAGTGCATGTATTGGGATTTTACGTAGCCGATTCCGTGTTCGCCGCTGATGGTTCCGCCAAGGTCGACGGAGAGTTGGAAGGTTTCGGAGACGCATTTGCGGGCACGGGCGATCGAGTCGGGATCGTCACGGTCGCACATGAAATTGACGTGGATGTTGCCATCACCGGCGTGACCGAAGTTGGCGACGAAGGTTCCGTGCTTTTTCCCGATCTGCTCGACGGTGGCGACGAGTTCCGGAACGCGCGAACGCGGAACCACGACATCCTCGTTTATCTTCAAAGTGCCATATTTCATTAGCGAAGGCGAGATCGCGCGACGGACATCCCAGAGTTTGTCTTCTTCCTCTTTCGATTTGGCTCGCAGAATGTCGAATCCGCCGTTGTCGGCGATGATGCGTTCGATGGTTTGCGCGTTTTTCTCGACCTCTTCTCGCGAACCATCAACCGCAACGAGCAGGATCGCTTCAGCTTCTTTCGAGAGCCCAAAAGCAAAATTCTCTTCAACCGCCGCTACGCAAAACTTATCGATAACCTCCATTGCCATCGGCAGCAGACCGTGCGGGGTGAATTTGGTCAGGACCTTGCACGCCGTTTCCATAGAGCGGAAATTCGCACGGACGGTCGAGGTTGCTTCCGGCATCGGGAGCAATTTCAAAGTCGCTTCTGTTATGATGCCGAGCATTCCCTCGCTGCCGCACATCAGGCCCGTCAGGTCAAATCCAACGACGTTCTTGACCGTCTTGCCGCCTGTTCGGATGATCTCACCGGTCGCTGTAACTATCTCCATTCCGAGTACGTGATGTTTCGTAACGCCGTATTTCGGCGTTCGCATTCCGCCAGCGTTCTCAGCAATATTGCCGCCGATGAATGAATCCTTGTACGAAGCGGGATCGGGAGCGAACATCAATCCCTGTTTCTCAACCGCCTGCTGCAATTCAAATGTCGTAATGCCGGGTTGGCAAACCGCATACAGATCGTCAGCATTGATCTCAATGATCTTATCCATCCGGTCGGTCCCGATCACAATGCCGCCATCGACGGGAACGGCTCCACCCGTATATCCCACGCCGCCGCCGCGTGCCGTTACGGGAAATAAATACTCGTTTGCGAGCCGCAATATCTCGACCATCTGAGCCGTCGATTCCGGAAAAACGACTGCCTCGGGCGGGAATTTTTCCTTTACGGCGTCGGCACCATATGGCTCGACCCGTTCCGCATCGACGACCACATTTTCCGCCCCGACGATCTCACGCAGCTTCTCCAAAACCTCTGGTTTCGAAGCACTTGTGGTCGCCCTGCCTTTAGAATTGAAATGGATGGATTCGAACATTTATTTAAATAAGAGCTTGATCATGAAAAATGCTAGTACGAGCCAAAAGACCGTTAACATTAAGCCGAATACTTTCATGATCTGTTCATTTTCGCCGAACAAATACCCAGTTAAAGCGATCAAAGGAATCGAGATAATTATCGCGATTGATATCATCTTCCTGACCTTGTTCGATTTATCATAACCGCTCATATTGACGTTTCGGTCTGTTTCAATCGTAGCAAAAATACCAAAATCGCGACATATCTGCTAAACTCTCACAAATCCCCAATTTCGACAGTAGCTTTTGTCCCGTTCGGAACAAGATAGAGCAAGAAAAAACTATATGAAACTGCCAAAGATCTCTTTGACCTGGAAAATTATGATCGGTCTCGTGCTGGGAATCTTTCTCGGCTGGCTGATCCGCGAAATTGATATTAATTCGGGCGACCATCATGTTTTCGGACTTGAGACTCAGACGCTGCTGTCGTTCATCAGATCACTGTCGACGCTGTTCCTGAACCTGATCAAATCGATCATCGCACCCTTGATCTTCGCGACGCTGGTGGTCGGTATTTCGGGCACAGGAGACATCAAGCAGGTCGGGCGAATTGGCGTGAAATCGTTGATATATTTCGAGGTCGTGACGACACTTGCTCTCGTCATCGGCCTAGCGGCTGTCAATATCACGCAGCCTGGAAAGGGCGTTTCGCTGGCCGGTATAGCTAAGGGCGAAGATAAAGCGACGCTTGCCAAAAAAGCTCAGGATTATTCCAAAGAATCATCCGAGGCATTCAAAAAAGCCGAGGAACTGAGAGCCCGTGCGGCATCGGATCCGACCGCGATGGCTGAGGCTGAAAAGCAGGCGGCTATCTCAGTGCAAAAGGCGGCAGATGCGGTTGATGCGACTTCGAAAGGCTTGACGGCGGCCGAGCCGCCTGCAAAACCGCAATCATTCGGCGACATCATCGCTCACCTTTCACCGACATCGATCATTAAGGCAATGGCTGAAGGCGATGTGCTGCAGATCGTTATCTTTTCCGTGATATTCGCTCTCGCTGTGACCGCGATCGGCAAAAAGGCTCAAGCCGTGGTCGATTGGTGTCAGTCACTGGCGGACATCATGTTCAAATTCACCGAGTTTGTGATGAAATTCGCTCCGGTCGGCGTCGGAGCCGCGATGGCGTATACCATCGCCCACAACGAACAAGGGCTCGGTGTTCTCAAAAACCTCGGTGCGCTTGTTTTGACGCTATATGGAGCTCTGATCGTTTTTGCGGTCGTCGTATTGCTGCCGATCGCACTTATTTTCAAGGTGCCGCTCAGAGATTTCTTCAATGCTGTAAAAACGCCGGCCTCGATCGCTTTTGCCACAACATCAAGCGAATCCGCACTTCCGAAAGCGATGGAAAACCTTGCGCGTCTTGGCGTTCCGCGTCGTATCGTCGGTTTCGTTTTGCCGACAGGTTATAGCTTTAACCTCGACGGAACGACGCTCTACCTCGCTTTGGCATCCATATTCGTCGCCCAGGCTGCCGGAGTTGAGTTGTCCTGGACACAGCAGATCATCATGCTCGCAACGCTGATGCTCACGTCGAAAGGTGTCGCCGGCGTTCCGCGTGCCTCGCTTGTGATCCTGCTCGGAACGCTCGCGTCATTCGCTCTTCCGGTCGAAGGCGTGATCCTCATCCTCGGCGTCGACGAGCTGATGGACATGGCCCGAACCGCGATCAACGTCATCGGCAACTGCCTCGCCACCGTCGTCATCGCCAAGTGGGAAGGTGCTTTCCGCAACGAAGAATGGGAACGCGAGGAAGCTGAGCTTGAGGCGGTCACGGGTCTCGATCCGATCGTCAGTACTTAACGTATGTTCCCAATCGGTGATGACAATTCGGATCGGCGGATACAGCCGATAGTGAACTATTCGTTCATCGCGCTGAATGTTCTCGTGTTTTTGCTGCTGCAACAACTCGGGAGCAACGATGCGTTCACGTATGCGTTTTCCCTGGTTCCGAAAGAGATCACGAGCGGCGTCGATCTGACCGGTGTCCAGATCATTCGAGATTCGGTCGGAAATACTGCGCAGGTTCCGCAATACGCCACGCCGCTACCGGTTTATTTCAACTTCCTCAGCTCGATGTTTATGCATGGCGACATCATGCATATTTTCGGGAATATGCTGTTCTTGTTCATTTTCGGGGATAATCTTGAAAATGTGTTGGGACACATCAGGTACGCTGCATTTTATATCGTATGCGGCGTCGCGGCGGCGATGGCTCAGATCGTGATGAATTCAGATTCGATCATCCCGATGCTCGGAGCGTCAGGAGCGATCTCGGGCGTTCTGGGCGGCTATCTGCTCCTCTTCCCGAACCGGCAGGTAAAAGCTCTGATCTTCAACTTCCTTACAACGGTTCCCGCATACGTCGCGCTCGGCATCTGGATCGCTTACCAAATTATACTCGGCTATCTTTCACCATCTTCCGGCGGCGGGGTGGCATACGCAGCCCACATCGGTGGATTTATTGCGGGTTTTGCACTCGTAAAAGTTTTTGCTCTTGGTCGATCAGTCCAAAACTAAGAAGATCTAATTCGGATTTTCCATCAACCACGCAATATCTCCCTTATCTTTACTGCGGTTGGTGGCAGATTTGTTCCTTAACAGATCTTGCCGCGAAAGGACAAACACCTCAAGATCTTCGATCTTTACGAGCAACTTGTTAACCCAAGCCTCGTCAAATGTAACGCCGCTGATCTGTGTCATAAGATCGATCCTGCGAGGTTCAACGCCGATCTGGACAACATTATCATCTGAAGTAAAATCTGCCGAGGAAATATTGGTCAACGGAGCTCCAAAATCACGCAATGCTTCGATCACACGATCAGCGTTTTCAGAGGTGTTACGTAAAAAAATATCAATGTCGCCGGTAGCTCTCGGGCGACCGTGAGAAGACAAGGCAAATGCTCCGACAATGATGAAATCAACTTTCGCGCGGTTTAACGACAACAATATGTCTCTGAAGTCTGGATTCAACATTTAGATCTTCTTTGAAGGCCCATGCGTCCTGCGTAAGCTGCCAAACCATTCCCATCAGTTCACCCGGCGTTTTACCTTCAAGGTCGTTCCGTTTGTCAGAATCCGCAAGCTTCGACTTAGTTACCTTCAAACTTCTCACGCATCTATTTTAGCACGAAATTTTGCGTTATTCAGTGACTTTTCCAAGCAGGATCCGTCGCATGAACTCAACGTCCTCCCAGCGATCCAGGCGACCTTGGCGGACGACGACCATATCTAGCGAAGGAATAATGTAGAGCCGTTGATTCGCCGCTCCGGCCGCCATGAAGATATCGGTTTGGCCATCGGCGATGCCGTTTCTGCCGATCTCGTCGACCGCTCCGATTCCCATCGGGCGGCCACGCGGGTCAACACCTTTTTTGTTCAGCCAGAACGTGATGCCGTACGCCGGATTTGCTTTTGAGCCAATGATCAATTCGTCGAGCAGCGACTTTTTGACGATCTGCTTACCGTTCCATCTACCGCCGTTTTTGAGAAATAGGCCTAATTTTACCCATTCGCGAGCCGTCAGACTTGCACCTTGCGGTAGGAATGGTTCGCCGTTCTCGATCCGCCAACTGCCGACCTTTAAGCCGATCGGGTCCAGAATGCGGCGTTTTAGATAGCTCATCACATCTTCTTTTTTCGGCTTAAGTTTCCGCGTCATAACCTCGCCAAAGATCTGGAAGGGCACAGGACCGTATTCAAATCTGCTTCCTGGTTCCGCCTCGAGTGATCGGGTTATCGCTTCGGCATATGTTGGTACACGCCCGATTTGGCCGCCGTCGATGCCGCTCGTTAGCGAGAGCAACTGACGGACCGTGATCTTTGCCTTTTTCGGATCGCTTTTCCATTCCGTGATCGTGTCCGACACCTTCTCGTCAAATCCCTTGACGAGTTTGTCCTCGATCGCAGCTGCAAGCATAACGCCGGAAAACGATTTTGTTCCGCTCGCAAGCATCCACGGTTCATCGGCTTTGTGGCCGTTCTGATAGTCCTCGAAAACAATCTTGTCGCCTTTCATAACGAGAACGGAAAGCCCGCGATGTTCACGTGAATAGTCGGCTGCGAGTTCGAAACGCTGCTTTTCGGTAAGCGTTGCTGTCTGCGCGAGAGTGCAGGAAACGGTCGCTAGTACAAAACAAATTACTATGATCGGTCTGAGTTTCATGATATTTGGTGAAAAAAATGGCCGTGGCCAGCTATCTGACCACGGGCCCTAATTGTTGCGACAGAAGACGTTATTGACGCTGAAATTCCGGCGTGCCAAGTACAAGACTGACAGCTTTGAAAACGTCAGGATTTCCGGTTGGATTTAGCAGACGTGCCTGGCGATTCTGCCCGCCCTGCTGACCAGGATTTCTCATATTCGGTACCTCGACCTCGTCTGTCAGCTCTTTTCCTGCTTTCACGTCGGGCAAAGGCTGCTCCAGCTGTTTCAGCAGATTTGTCTTTGTTGCGGGCGAAATGTCACCGTTCAGTATCTCTGCGATCGCACGATCGAGCGACTTTGTTTTGTCGGTCGTCGAAAAATCTTTCAGATCGACCCGTGTTCCGGGAACACGGTTGCTGGCGATCGCGACGGCGAAATTCAGGCGCTCAAGCAACGCACCGGTGTTTACCCAGTCTTCGGCGGTGTCGGGATAGCCTGTCGGAGCTTGATAACCGTATGGAACTTCACCGAGTTTGTTGAGCATCGCAAGGAACGCCGGGCTCGCATTTGTGTTTCCGCCAAGGGCACGCACGGAACTTACCGCGAGTTCGAACGGCGATTTGATCTTGGCTCGATACGTTTCCGGTGCGAAGAATTCTTTGTCGCTGAAAAGTGCCTTGAGCGTCGTTTTGATGTCGCCTTTCGATTTCTGAAACGCATCCGCGACACGGCCGACAAATGCTTCACTTGGGTTGTCGCTGACGAATTTGTTAGCGAGCTTGCGGGCGATGAATTTTGCGGTTTGCGGTCGCGATACGAGAATGTCAATTACCTTCAGGCCGTCCTTCACGCCGCCTTCGTTAACGGTCTCGCCGAGGATCTTCTTCGGGTTCGGATCATGCCAGCGGGCGTTGAAGTAGAATTCGCCGCTGTCGACATCGTCAGGAATGCCCGCCTGTTTTTGTAGACGTGCAAGCCGTTTTTCTTCTGTTCCATCGATCGTGCTCGCCGCCGCACGGCGATAGCCTCGTGGGTCTGAGATGGTCCAGCCGGTAAAGGCTTTTGCCACCTCGATGATGTCAGCCTGCGTATAACCACCGTCAACGCCAAGCGTATGAAGCTCCATCAGTTCGCGGGCGTAGTTTTCGTTCAGCCCGCGTTTTGGACGCTGCTGCTGCGGGTTTTGTCCGGCCTTGAGATCTTTCAAACGCTGATCGATCTGTTCGTCGGTCACGCCAAATTGTGATTTCAACCGCTCACGAGCCTGTTTTGGTAATTTCCCATTGCGCAGCATCGTTTCCAGCATTCTCGCACCGGCTGCGTTCACCGGCGGGCCGGCATTTGGCGAAACCGATTCGAAATTATCGAGGAAAAACAGCATCGCCGGATGTTGAGCGGTGCCAACGACCAGGTCTTTGAAATTGCCGAGAGCGTTCTTTCGCAGGACGTCACGCTCATAGCTCGGGATCAGCCATCGAACTGCGCCTTTGCCCGAATAGACATTGAAATGATTCTGCCAAAAATCGACCATCACTTCCTGAAGTTGCTTTTCGGAATAAACCGCACGAAGAACGCGGTTTGCGACGATCTGCGGAACCAGCTGAGCTGCTGGTTTTAGATCATATTTCGCATATATCTCATTGATCTTCTGGCGGCGCTCCTGCTGCTCTTCTTTGGTCATCGCTTCCGGATCTTTAGGTGCATCGGCTGGCGTTCCGGCGGTTTTCTGTGCCTGAGCATTTGCCTGAGCGACGCGGCCGCCTTCGAGTTGGCGGAGCAATGCTCCCGGATTCGGATACTTTGCAAAGACCTCAGCTGACGACATATTGAAAACGTCGAGCCCCTTTACCTTAGCTTCGGCAACAGAATCGTCAATAGAGCCGGGATTAAGCTGCTGGTCGATGTATTTCTGCAAGCCCATCGCCTTCACCTTGGCGACATCGCCGGGCCGGGCTCCGAAACCGAGGCGGTTGAGGACGTGGATGATCTTCTGATCCTCGGTCAGCGGCTTGGCAGAGCTTTTCACGTCAGCCCTAACAAGCATTGCCGGAGCCATGACAGCCGCAATGGAAACGGCGGCAAAAATTCGATTTACAAGAGAATTGCGTTTATTCATGATCTATTAACCCCGTGAATGATAATGCGGAAAAAATGTTCCTGCCAACTTAGACGCGGCCAAAATTGAAAAGGCCGAAGTAATTCGAGTCCCATCAAAACGTGCAACAATTGGGCAGGCCGTCACATCTAATTTTAGTTATTTGGCCGGATTACGCTAAAATGACATTTGGTTCGCTATATAGCAGAGGGAAAAATGAAATCGATTAAATTCTCATTTGTGATGTTGGTGTGCCTGGTCGCTCTTTCGGCCTTTTCCGCCGTGGCGCAGGAAGAGGAAGTGTTTTCACGAGCGATGGTCGATTACAGCTTCACGGTGCCAGAGAAAAAATGGAAGCTAACGGTTGAACCGTCCGCAACTAGCCCGAACGTCGAGTATGTTTACGGCGACCGTTTTGACGGCCATCTTGAGGTCAGAAAGCTGACGATCCCGAAGGATTCGATCATGACCGACGTCGTTCATGACGAAGAGCAGAAGCTGCAATTCCGTCCGGGTTTTGTTTCGGGCAAGGAAGAGAATTTTTCGGGCAAGCTCAAAGGTGCTGTCTATAATTTCGAATACGTCGCGGCCGGAAAAAACATGAGCGGCAGATTTTACTTCCTGAAGGCAAACGACACGACCGTTTACATCCTTCGTTTCACCGGGCAAAAAGATTCGCTTCGCGGGCTGCGGAATCAGACCGATTCGATCGCGAGAACCTTTGGCGTCAAGGCAGGCTAATGTTGAACTTGGCTCCGTTTGGGAAAATGTAGCCGCGTTTCACGCCACTCAAAATATCTGCAAATTGTGCGGCATCGATCTTTTCGAGCCGCATTTTTTGCGTCAATTCTGCTTCGAGGGTGGTGACGATCTTAATGTTGAATCGTTCGGCTTTCCGCAATAAGCTCCACGCTGTCTGTCCGTTGACCTGATATTTTTCGCAAAGCTGAGACGCGAGACCTGCCGCATTTTCTGCCTCGAACCACTTAAGGAAATCGGAGCGTCCCAAGCCGTCAGCACATTCCGCTAAAAACGTGATCGTTCCACAGTCGACGCACGCATGCCATGCGGCTTCCAGGGCTTTATGAGCCTGGATCATATTGATGTCGTGCGGGAAACCGCCGCAGCTAACGACGACAAGATCGCGTTTTTCGCGGATCGTGATCGTGTGTTCCGCGGCGTATTTATCACACGCCGCACGGTGCGAGGTCTTCCAGTTGCCGCAGAAAACATCGACCGCCTCGCCGGCGTCGTTCACAACCGTTGTTATCGCAAACGCCGGATCGACCTTCGCGACAACCTCCATGAATGCTTCGTGGACCGCATTGCCGTCAAGCAAAGCGGTGTCCACGCCTTCGCGGCGTGATCTTGTGGAGCAATCGAATGCTAGCTTGTGTGTTTCGGATATCGTCCTTGAAGAGGCGAGGCCCGGACAGACGAGTTTTCGGCCGCCGGTAAATCCGGCGAAATAGTGGAACGAAACGCCGCCGATCAGGATGACGTGGTCGTATTCGACGAGGGCACGATTCAGCTCGATCGGAATGCCACCCGTTGTTTCGCCAAGCTGTACGAGCTGCATTAGATCGCGTGGGTCGTGGTCGAGTGTTTTAATTCGCTGAAAGATGAACGGCGTCAGGATCGCGGCTTTTTCTTCGTCGGTCACCTTTCGGTGAATGCCGGTCGCGAAGATAATTCGGATCTCGTGGGGTGCGGTTCCGTTGGCGATCAGGCGGCGGACGACGAGATTTACGATCTGCCCGCAAGCGGTTTGACGTGTCGCATCGGGAACGACGATCAGAACCGATTCGCCCGGATTCACGATGTCTTCGAACGGTGGCGAATCGATCGGATGATCGAGCTTTTCACCGATCTCGACATCAGACAAAGCGGGCTGTTCACGAACCTCGCCGAGGACCTCGAACCGGTCGTCGTATTCAAACGGAATGGCCGAGCGTCCGTATTTGAGGTCGATGATTGGCATGAATTAATGCTGTTTGGCGGGCACAAAACAGCGCGAGCCGGTTTCGCAGACGTAGACGGTCTCGTCTTCGCGGCCGATTGTTTCCATCTGTATCGTAAGGTGGTCGATGCCGAACGTGTCGTGCAGGCGTTCCCGGACCTTTACGAGAAGGTCTGAGTGCAGAACCGATTCGTCGTGGTTGATGTGCGCCGACAAAGCTTCCATTCCCGACGAGATGGTCCATACGTGCAGATCGTGGACACCGGCGACGCCTTCGGTTTCGAGGATCGTGTTTTCGACCGCGGCCAGGTCAATGTGAGCCGGTGTTCCCTCGAGCAGGATGTTGACCGAATCCATGATCAGCCGCCACGAGCCGAATATTATGATCAAACTGATTAAAACGCTGCAGAGCGGATCGGCCCAAAGCCAGCCGAAAGCTGCGATCAGCACGCCGGCAATGATCGCCGTCGCCGACCCAAGCAGATCGCCCATTACGTGCAGCCACGCTCCGCGCATGTTCAGGTCGTGTTGGTGGCCGTGATGGAGCAGTTTTGCCGCGATGATGTTGACGATCAGGCCGCCGATCGCAATGATCGCGAGCCGCATTCCGTTGATCGCGGGCGGCGTTTGCCAACGCTCGTACGCTTCGTAGATGACCCAGATCGAGAGCAGGACGAGGGCGATGCCGTTTACGAACGCGGCAAGGATCTCGAGACGATAATAACCAAACGTTTTCTTCGCTGTCGCCGGACGACCCGCGAACCATATCGCGCTCAAAGTCAAAGTCAGGGCCGCAACGTCGGTCAGCATGTGTCCGGCGTCGGCGATCAGGGCGAGCGAATTGGTCAGCCAGCCGCCGACCGCTTCGACGATCATATACAGCAGCGTCAGGCCGAGAGCCCATTTCAGCCGGCCTGTTCGGCTTAGGTCTCGCGTTCCATGATCGTGATCGTGTCCCATTTCTATTTAGTATCGTCTAAGCACCGCGCCGTTGCGAAGAGAAATTATAAACCCGGTGCGGCTGCCGCGATCGTTGCTGATCTCGACCGCCGTTTCGACCGACGGCGACGATATCTGCAGCTTAAATGCTCCGTCCGGCCCGGAATTAGTCTCGCGGCCCTGCGATTTAACTGTCACACCGGGACTTGTACGCCCGCTTAGTAAATAGACGTTTCCGCCAACGCGTTCGACATTCCATTCGGTCGCGTCGATCGTAACGCTTTCTCCGCCGCGAACAACAAGGAATTTCCACGGGTCGCACCAGTTCGTCACCTGGCCCGAACGCCCGGTCGCCTTTACACGCCAATAGTAATTTCCAGGTGCAAGAGCCGCCAGCCTAAACTCGCGGCTGCCAAGCCCGCTGCGGTCCGCCATTATCGAGTCAGAAGCGAATGTCGGCGAGCGAGAAACCTGAATGTAGTAATTCGACGCCGGATTTCCTTCAGCGTCCTGCCACGTAAAGACCACATTTACGCCCTTGCCAGAATCGACAAGCTGAGCCGAATTGTCCGGCCCGAGCGGCCGCGGAGCCTGCATCAGGCGTTCCTTTTCGGAAAGCTTGCCGCCCTTAACCGAAGCGAATTCGTTCTCGCTGATCGTGGTCTTCTCGCCGCCGATCGTCGTTTCAACACCGCCGCGGCTGATGCGTATCTCGCCCTGATTGTTCTGTGCGTCGGCGTCAAATGTTGCGTCCGTATTCGACAGAAGCTTGTTTTCCGAATCTGCGACCTCGACGATATTGTTCGTGTCCTGAGCCTGTTCGTCGGTGCGGACGTTCAACTGTCCGTCATCGAGCAACACGCGAACGTTTCGTCCGCCGAGAAATGTTTTGTTGTCCTTGATCGTGATCGCGCCGTTCGGTCTGAGCTGATATCGGGAACCGTCGATCATCTGAATGATCGCGCGCCCATCTGACATTGTCTGGATAATATCGCCGGGCGAAGCGTACGTCGATTTGGTCACGAGTATCGTCTCGCGGGTCGCGGCGCGTGTGATGCGAACCTCGCCCTCGAACGACAGAATGCGGGCCGAATCTTTCGGAATGTCTTCTTTTTCGTCCGGGATGAACCAATTATGCTTCGACGCGTACCACGTTCCACCGGCGAGAGCCGCACCGATCACGATAATGGCAACCGTGCCCCATATCGTGCTTTTGCGGATATTCCACCAGTCAACGTAAAATTTTCGGTACTGATTGTCCGGCATTTTCGTGGCTTAAATATACTCTTCCTCGTCCGATATATCCTCTTCGGCGGCTTCCGTTTCTTCTTGAGGAGCCGGCAATAAGATCGAGATGACGATAGATAAAAGGATAGCTCCGGCAACGACGGCGAGCGAGATATTGATCACCATCTGGTCGAACTCGTGATCGTTGTAACGCCGTACCAGATCGGCAAAACCCGAAGTACTTCCCTCGCCCATCGCCATCAATATCCCTTGTCCGGCGAGCGGCAGCAGCATTTTCGCACCGATAAATGTAAGTACGAACGCGAGGCCGTATTTCAAATAATGAAACTTGCTCGCCAAGTCGGCAAGCAGGAAAAAGAACGTCCTGAGCCCGAGGATCGCGAAGATATTCGATGTATAAACGATGAACCGATCGGTGGTGATACCAAAGATCGCCGGAATCGAATCGACCGCGAAGATAAGATCGGTAAATTCGATCACGATCAAAACCAGCAGCAAAAGCGTTCCGGTTTTTACGCCGTCTTTGACTGTGAAGAACTTTTCTTCGTCGTAATGCTTGCTGATGCGGATGTATTTGGTCGCGAGTTTAACGATCGCACTCTCATGCGGCTCGAAATTATCCTCGTCATTGCCAAACATCTTCAGGCCCGTGTAGATCAGGAACGCTCCGAAAATATAGATGATCCAGTGAAACCGCTCGACCAACTCGGCTCCCGCAAAGATCATCACCATACGCATCACAAGCGCACCCATGATGCCCCAAAACAGGACGCGATGCTGAAATTTCTTGGGAACCTTAAAGAACGTGAAGATGAGCAGGATGACGAAGAGATTATCGACCGAGAGCGAGAGTTCGATAAGGTAGCCTGTCAGAAAGAGCTTTCCCTGGGCAAGTGCGAGATTCCAGTCGCCGGTATGATTGCCAACCTGAAAATAGACGAAGACGTTGAACGCAAGAGCGAGCGAGACCCAGACGATGCTCCAGACGATCGTTTCCCTCCGCGTCGGCGCGTGCGATCTGCGGTTGACGATACCGATATCGACAAAGAGAGCCGTCAGCACCACACCGAAAAAGGTTATCCAAACCCAATAAGGGTGCTCAACAGATGTCATAAAAAGTAAGCGTTAAAGCGTTTTCTCGATCGTCTCGATGATCCGTTTCAAACCCTCGGCATCGACGCCGGAAAAATCGTTCAACCTATCGCTGTCAACGTCCAGCACACCAACCACTTCACCATTCGCCGCCATGATCGGCAAAACGATCTCAGACTTTGACGCCGACGCGCAGGCGATATGCCCTGGGAATTCATCCACATTCGGCACGATAACGGTTTCGCCAGTTGAATAAGCATGCCCGCAAACACCTTTGTCAAAGTCGATCCGCGTACACGCAAGCGGCCCCTGAAATGGCCCAAGCACAAGCTGGCCTTCCTTTTTTAAGTAAAATCCGACCCAGAAGAACCCGAAAACTTCCTTGAGCACCGCCGCGACGTTCGCCAGATTGGCGATCAGATCCGTCTCGCCCTCGACCAAAGCCCCAATTTGCGGCACGATCTCGTCATAACGAGTCGTCCGGTCAGCCTCACGCGAAAATGCAACTGCTTCAGCCATAACCTTTAAGTTTACTTGGTGTGGCGATATCGGGCAAATGATTTGTTTGGCTCACCCTTTGCGGCTTTGCGTCATACTTGGCGTCGTTGCGGGAACGGCTCCTCCCGCTAAGCCGCAAAGCTTGCCAAGTTCTCGCAAAGGCAGATGAAAATGTATAATTCCGGTGAATGGAAGAACTCGGCAAGATCATATCGATCGCCATTGGCGGAGCTTTCGGAGCGGTGGCTCGTTATCTGATCAACATTTCGCCGCTCAGCACGGTTTTTTATAAGTTTCCGCTGCCGACGTTCGTCATCAACATCACGGGCTCGTTTCTGATCGGTTTTTTGATGATCCTGTTTGCTGACAAATATTCGTCGAACGAGAATCTGCGAATGGCGATAATCGTCGGTTTTCTCGGGGCTTTTACGACGTTTTCAACCTTTGAGATGGAGATGTTCGGCTTGTTTAAGGAGCGGCAGTTGATCACGGCATTTCTGTATCTCGCCCTGAGCGTGATAGTCGGATTTCTGGGCGTGGTTGCTGGTGTAAGCCTGGGACGACGCGTGGTTTGAAGAAATTTAACCACAGAGGGCACAGAGAGCACAGAGACAATTAAGAAGGTTGTTTGTCTTCTTTCTCCTCCGTGTTCTCTGTGTCCTCCGTGGTGAATCTCCTATAAACGCAGCAACCGTTCCTTCGCCTCGCGGACGAGTTCGACGGCTTTTTGCGCGGTGTCGGCGGTCGCAGTCAGATGTCCCATCTTGCGGCCGATACGCGGTTCGACCTTGCCGTAGAGGTGTAGCTTGACGTCGGGCAAGGTCAAAGCGGCTGCCCAGTTCGGTTCGCCGTTCGACCACACATCGCCGAGCAAATTCGCCATCGCCGCCGGACGGTAAAACTCGGTCGAGCCAAGCGGCAACCCGCAAACTGCCCGCAGTTGCTGTTCAAACTGCGACGTCACACATGCATCAAAAGTCAGATGTCCGGAATTATGCGGCCGCGGAGCGAGTTCGTTAACGAGCAGCTTTTCGTCACGCGTCAGGAAAAACTCCACGCACAATGTCCCGACATAATCCAGCGAATCAGCGATACTGCGCGTGATCTCGACCGCCTCCGCGAACACCTTCTCCGAAACAACCGCCGGAGCAAACGATACGTCGAGAATGTGATTCGCATGCTCGTTCTCGATAACGCCGTAATGGACAAAATTGCCGTTTTGGTCGCGTGCACAAACGACCGAAACTTCCTTTTCAAAATCGACAAAACCCTCAAGCACCGCGTCGACACCGTTCAGCCCGGCGAACGCCGTTTCGATATCGCTCTCAGCCTTTATCTTCGCCTGCCCTTTGCCGTCGTAGCCAAAGCCGGCGGTCTTTAGCACGCACGGAAGGCCAAGTTCGCTAACGGCGGTTCGTAATTCTTCAACTGTTTTGACGTGACGAAAAGGTGTGACGGGAAAGCCGTATGATGACAAGAAAGTCTTTTCTCGCAGACGGTTTTGCGTTGTGTGCAGTATCTCGCCCTTTGGGAAGACTTCGACAAACTCCGCCGCCGCATCGACCGTTGCGGCCGGGACGTTCTCAAACTCGAACGTCACCACATCCACGCTCTGAGCAAACGTCCGCACCTCGAACAGGTTGTCGTAAGCTGCCGCCGTCTCTATATCGGCAACCTGACCCGTCGGCGTGTCGCTATCGGGCGAAAACGTATGCACGCGATAGCCCATTTTACGGGCCTCGATCGCAAACATACGCCCAAGCTGTCCGCTGCCGAAAACGCCTATCGTCGAACCCGGAAGTATCATATTGATCTCTGGAAAAACAAGAGATTAGCACAGAGTGTTGTGGAATATCGAAAGGGCGTGTGGGGTTTTATGACGATAACTGACTGGTTTTGTCGCGTGGTTAGATTACCGCTTTCGCGAAGCGATCTGAGTGTTTTGTTTGCGTTCGCTCTCCGTCTTTCCGTTAACCGGTTGCTCGCGATCGTTGGATGAAGTATCGAAACGCAGCGACGTGTCAGGAAGCGGTCGCGCGGGAGCGGGCTTCGGAGCGGCCAACTCGGTGGTCGAGTCCCCGTCGAGCTTCGAATAGATATATGGTGAACCAAAGGCGATCACTCCTGCGACGGCTGTGACGGCCAGATTCCGCTGCCACCGTGTGAAACGCCTGTGAGAAGATTTCTGAGCAACATTAGCCGCATCATGCGGGCCCAGCCAACGATGGCACCGCCGGCAGTGAACGTTTGTGACAACATTCGCCGACGTACAATATCTGCAAGCTCTGGTTTCTCTGGCCATTTCGCTAAAACGAGAGTAGTCTGCGACGCTCCCGCTCTAAGAAATGCACAATGATCAACAAGTTTTACTTTTTATTAAAAATATTTTCGAATGAATTACGCGATTACGGAGAACTACGAAGATCCTTACTTCGAAGCCGTTCCAGCACGGCGGCACTCTCAAGTTCACGCAACGCGTCCGCCGCGATCCATCTGGCCGAGGTCGTGCCCTGCTCGCGTATTCGTGTTGCCGCTTCCACAGCCAGGCCGTTCAGGGCCAAATTACGTTTGCCGAGCTGCCGCAGAGCCCAGTTGACAGCTTTTTTAACAAAATTTCGGTTGTCGTCGGAATGAAGTTCGATGAGTGGAAAAAACGCGGCCAGCTTTTCGTCCGGCGCCTTTTTGTCATGAACCGCCAGATAAGCCATCATCGAAAATCCGGCACGTTTCTCAAATTCCGGTTCGCGAGCTGTCCATTCAACCGCCTTTTCGTACCCATATTTCGTTCGGCAAAAAAGATAGCCGCACGCCCCATCGACCGTTGCCCAATTGTCAAAATCCGCACACCACGCGTCCATCTGCTCCGGCGTGACGAGCTTAGGATCGTCGATCAGAAACGCGACAGCCCGAGCCTCATATATTCCACTCCGCCAAAGCTCCGCCGCGACCGAATGGCGATCTGCAACGAGTTTCTTGACCTCTTTCGCAAAAGCCTTGATCTCAGGCGTCGAAATGCCGAGCAGTTCCTTTGTCTTTATCGCATACCGCTCGTAAACGCCCGCCCGCGACGGATCGGCGAGTTCGCGAAGCTCGGCAATGATCTCGTCAGCGGTCATGTGAGCTTCGAATTAAGGACGTCTTTCGTCTGTTTAGTGCGAAACGCATGTAGTTTTTTCCGCAATTCCGGCCGCGAGTTCGCCAGAACCGCAACCGCCAAAAGTGCGGCATTTTTCGCTCCGGCTTGGCCGATCGCGAGCGTTCCAACGGGAACTCCAGCGGGCATCTGGGCTATCGACAGCAGCGAATCAAGGCCTTTCAGCGCCTTGCTTTCGACCGGCACGCCGAGCACCGGCAATACCGTCTGCGAAGCGCACATTCCCGGCAGGTGCGCGGCACCGCCGGCTCCGGCGATAATGACCTCAATGCCTCGTTCCTCGGCAGTTTTTGCAAATTCGAACAGCAGATCCGGCGTTCGGTGGGCGGATACGATCTTGCTCTCGTGCTCGACCCCGAATTCCTCGAGCGTCTGCGAAGCGATCTCCATCGTCGGCCAGTCCGATTTGCTGCCCATTATTATCGAAACTAAAGGCGTTTCCTTGTTTTTTGCCATTGTCTCTAAATGATAAAGGAAAACTGGCGAAGCCGAAACTTTATGCGATCAGCATGGTCGCGTAAAAAACGCAGAATCGATAAATAGCGAGCAGGAAAAAGAGATGAAGTACCACGAATACCAAAGATTTTGCGAGAGAGATAAAAAAGTTCTCCGCAAAGAACCTGCGAAAGGCCAAAGCGCAGAATAGTGCAAATATCGATGCAGGCAACACTGTAAAGATCGTTTCATCTGCGATTAGCTGAATGCCCGTCAGTTTGTAGATCAGAAGGAAGACGCTTGGAAAAATCAGAAATACGAAGGAAAGGTAGAAAACGCTGATCTCGGTCGAGAGTATCGCCAGATCGAAAACAAACGGACGCTTGTAAAAATAGAGCAGATAGACCAAAAGCATCGTATACGGAATGAAGAGCAACAACAGCACCTTTGAGACCTTGGCCGATTTTTCCTCAAAAAGCTTGGAAAATGCCTCTTCCGTTACTTCTTTCTTTGCGATCGCGGTTTCGATCCGCTTAGTCGCATAAGTACCGTAAAAAGGGTTTATCTTGTGCTGTACGAGTTCGACATTCAGGCCTTTCGCGAGTGGAAAGATCAGATACAGGATAACCAGCAGCAGATACAGCGAGATCGGTTTGTAATATTTCTTCCGCGAGCCGCCGCAGTAATCAGCGGTCAGCGTTCCGGGCTTCGTGTAGATCGTCCGAATGGAGGTAAAGAACGAGCCTTCAAAATGGGTGAAGAAATGAAAAAGCTCCTCAAAGAGATGTTTTAGTGATCTGTCGTGGTCCGTGTAGAGTTTCTGACCGCAATTATTGCAGTATTTACCTTCGAATTCTGAACCGCAATTTTTGCAGGATGCCATATTGAGAGCGTGTTTTTAACGGTCTTATTTTGATATCTCGGCTCTGATCACCGATTCGAATTTATCCCAGGCCGCGATCGTGCTTCGCCAGTAGACGATTTCGCTTTTTTTGTTGATAACAATATTCTTCGGGTAAACGGCGACGCGAAAAGCCTTTATCAACGCATCTGCATCGGTCGTTTGCGGGTAATCAAAGCGTTCTTTTGCCAAATATTTTTTAACGTCACCGCTCGGATCCGCTGTGATCGCGAGGAATACGACATCGTCACGACCGGCAAATTTTGCCTTCAGTTCATTCAGTTTCGGCTGATGTGCCCGGCACGAAGCACAGCCGATGAACCAGAAATTGAGTACCACGACCTTGCCCTTTAAAGCCGCAAGATCGACACGGTTGCCGTCGAGCGTCTTGGCGGTAAACGCTGGAGCAGACATGCCTTCCTGCGGGATCTTTTGCAGTTGAAATTCCTTCGTGCCGTCCGGCAGCGTTTTAATTATCGTGGCGTCAGGATAATTAAAATTCGCCATTCGAATATCGACAAACTCGTTATTCGACACCAAATTTCCATCGGAATCGCGAAAGATCTCCTTCGGGCTCTGCCCGAAACTCGCCGCCGCGAGGCAGAGAACAACGGCAAATATCAATGGAATGGCAACCTTACGCATTTACACAATAATATCTTACTTCGTTTTTATCTTCGAGATTGTTTTGCGGATCGACGTGGTTGGTTTTTCCATTTCGGTGATGGCAAGTTCGGCAGCCGCTTTTACGATGTCGCGAACCGCGTCGTTTCGATAATCCGACCGCTGCTCGACGGGAATGTGACGCATCAGATTTCCAGTTCCGCGCAGCAATTTGTGCGGATCAGGCAGCAGTGTGCCTTTGTTGAGACCGAGATTTACGTGGTCCGTGTAGATCGGCAGCGTGCAAAAAGCGTCGGCGAGCTTCTCTGATATCGAATACACCGACGTCAACGCGTGCGTGTGATAAACCATCTCGTTGCAGTCCGGATAGATGTTCAAAACAAACTCGCGCAGGCCGATGTACAGCTCGATCAGCTCCGGCCGCTTGAATTCAAGCAGATACATAAAATCAGGATGGATCTGTCTGATCTCGCGGGCCATAGCCAAGAATTATACGCTGACCTCAATATTTTCAGCGCGGAAATTTACGTTTCCGGCAAAGCGACTTAAAATAGACAGTTACAGCTAAATATCAAAATCATGACCGAAAAATCAAAGATCTATTACACACTCACGGACGAAGCTCCGATGCTCGCGACGTTTTCTTTTTTACCGATCGTTAAGGCGTTTACAAAATCTGCCGATATCGATGTCGAGATCCCGGACATCTCGCTTTCGGGCCGCATACTGGCGAACTTTCCCGAATACCTCACCGACGAACAGAAAACGCCGGACGCTCTTGCCGAACTCGGCGAATTGGCTACAAAGCCCGAGGCAAACATCATTAAATTGCCGAACATCTCAGCCTCGGTCCCGCAGCTTGAGGCGGCGATCGCGGAGCTGCAGAAACAAGGTTACGCACTGCCAAATTATCCTGCCGAGCCAAAAACCGACGAAGAAAAAGCGATCAACAAAAAGTATGCAAAAGCTTTGGGAAGCGCCGTAAATCCTGTTCTTCGCGAAGGCAACAGCGACCGCCGTGCTCCAAAGGCCGTTAAGAATTACGCCAAAGCGAACCCGCACCGCATGGGAGTTTGGGCATCGGATTCGAAAACATCGGTCGCGCACATGAAGAGCGGCGATTTTTTCGGTACCGAAAATTCAACAACTGTTGAAAGCGATGGCAAATTCCGCATCGTTTTTCATGGCAGCGACGGCTCGGAAACTGTGCTCAAGGATTTCGCTCCGCTCAAGGCCGGCGAGGTGATCGATTCGTCGGTAATGACGCTGTCGGCGTTGAAAACGTTCGTCGGTGACGCGATCGCTGAGGCGAAAGAAAAGGACATTCTTCTCTCTGCTCACCTCAAAGCCACGATGATGAAGATCTCGGACCCGATCATCTTCGGTGCGATCGTTGAAACCTATTTCAAGGATGTTTTTGAGAAATACAAAGATACGTTTGCGTCGCTCGACATCAATCCTAACTTCGGCCTTGCGACGCTCAACGAAAAGATCGCCGGCCATCCGCAGGAAGCTGAGATAAAAGCGGACATCGCAAAGACAATCCAAAATAGTGCCAAGCTCGCGATGGTAAATTCCGACAAAGGCATAACGAATTTCCACGTATCGTCAGACGTTATCGTTGACGCATCGATGGCGGCTCTCGTTCGCGGCGGCGGCAAAATGTGGAACAAGGAAGGCAATGAGGAAGACGCCGTCTGCATCATCCCGGACCGCACATATGCCGGGTTTTACGCCGCGATCGTCGAGGATATGAAGAAGAACGGCGCGATCGATCCAAAGACCTTCGGCACCGTTCCGAACGTCGGATTGATGGCTCAGAAGGCCGAGGAATACGGCTCGCACGACAAAACTTTCCAGATTTCGGCCGCCGGAACCGTTACGGTCGAGGACGAAAGCGGAAACGTTCTGCTCTCGCAAAACGTGCAGGCAGGCGACATTTTCCGTGCCTGCCAGACCAAAGACGCGCCGATCCAGGATTGGGTAAAACTCGCCGTAAATCGTGCCCGGCTGTCTGACACGCCCGCGATCTTCTGGCTCGATCACGACAGAGCTCACGACGCTCAGATCATTAAAAAGGTGGAAAAATACCTGAAAGACCACGATCTCACCGGCCTAGACATCCGAATAATGGACGTCAAAGACGCTGTGCTCGAAACGCTCAAGCGTGGCCGCGAGGGTAAAGACACTATAACCGTTTCCGGAAACGTTCTTCGCGATTATCTGACCGATATGTTTCCTATCCTCGAGCTCGGAACCTCGGCAAAGATGCTCTCGATCGTCCCGCTCATGAACGGCGGCGGCCTGTTCGAAACCGGAGCCGGCGGATCGGCACCGAAACACGTCGAGCAGTTTGAAAAGGAAGGTTATTTGCGGTGGGATTCGCTGGGCGAGTTTTTAGCTTTGCAGGCAAGCTTCGAACATCTCGCTCAAACGCAAAACAACCCGAAAGCTCAGGTCCTTGCTGATGCACTCGATGCCGCAAACGCGAAATTCCTCGCCACCGACAAATCGCCCGCTCGAAAGGTCGGCCAGATCGACAACCGCGGCTCGCATTTCTACCTCGCAATGTACTGGGCCGAAGCGTTAGCTGAACAAACCACAGATGCGGCTCTGGCAGCCGAATTTGCTCCGGTCGCCAAAGCGATGCAGGAAAACGAAGCCAAGATCAACGAAGAACTGATCGCCGCCCAGGGCAAGCCGCAGGATGTCGGCGGTTATTATCACCCCGTTACAGCAAAAGCCTACGCCGCGATGCGTTCGTCGGCAACGCTGAATGCGATCGTCGATGCGATTTAAAACCTACTATGTTAGCGGGCTAACATAACGTTAGCCCGCTAACTATTTTGGCAACGTTCTGCGATAGTTTTACGTCAAAAATGGCGTTCAGCTCGTTTTTGGTGATTTCTTTCACGGGCCGAAACGGTGCAGTGGCTGGCGTAAAAACCCAGCCATCTCCCCTTTTCATTTCGCTTACATCGAAAGTCCGCAAAACAAGCAAAGTACGTCTTTTTACGCATTCCCCGCATAATACGTCAAAGTACGCAAAATAGCATTTCGTTTTCGATCTGTGTGTTATATCGTTTCGTCTATGAAAACGTGTACCACTTGCCGCTGTTTAGAAAGTCTTTCGTTCCGCCTCGAAAACTACAATCGCGACGAACGTCTCCCATTCATCGAACGTGTCCTCGGTTCGCTCATCGAAAGCCGGTTCAGAAACGGCCGTTTTGAATCGCTCGATGATCTGACGCAACCGAGAGGCCTAGCGGAAGCGTGTTTTGACCTGCATCCAAAGCCGCTGTTCGCTTTGTTCAGCAGTTCCCGTTCCGTCCTGTTCCGTGCGTTCCGTGGTGAGTTCTTCGGATCGGGAGCGTCAGCTCCGACTGGAGCGGCGAGCATCCCTGCTTGCCAGCGGTTGCAAACCGCTTCAGCTTCTCGCGTAACTCAACTTGCATTTTCCCTCGGTCCATAACACGGCGGAAGCCGCAGCGTGGCAAGCAAGTATGCTCGCCGCTCCAGTCACGCTTTCGCTCAAGCGGAATGCGTCTCCAAACCGTTAACCAACCAACCTATCTAGCTCTTTGAAAATCCAGTGACGCCTTTTTCGATCTTGCACTCATTAGCGTCGCACACGCGGGCGGGACGCCCGCGGTCCGGCTAGCCCTCAAAAACATCCTTCTTTGCAAAGCCGTCTTTCTTTACCTTTCTTAATTTGGTTCTCAGTTCGCTGTCGAGTTTTGTTAGGACGCGTCGCAGTTTTTGTTCGGGACGGGCCATGAAGTAGGTGACGTGGGTGGTTTCGTAGCCGTTGGGCGAGTGGGGCGAGAAATAGTAGTTCGAGACGCAGCGTCGCACGCCGTCGGACTTGACCTCGTTGACCGAATGGAATGACTTGTCGTTGGTCGACATCAGGACGAGGCGGTTGAAGAGGCTCGGGATCTCGATCGGCGTCGTTACATTTGCGTCCCAGAGTTCGAGATTGCCGCCATTCGCCGCGTCCCAATCGGGCGTGATGTAGTAGAGCAGGTTGAGCACGCGATAGTTGTGCTGCTCGCCGTCGTGCGAATTGTCGATGTGCGGATTGAGAAAATGCCCACGCGACATCGCGCTCAGCCCGCCGGCATACAAATGCGGATCGCCGACCGCGTCGCTGATGCCAGTAAGTTCGGCAACGCGCTTGATCACGCGTTCGTCCTGAAAGGCAAAAGTGATGTCCGACATCAGCGGGTCAAATTTGTCGAGGTTTTTCGAAGTATGCTTTCGCTCACGAAACGTATCCATGAGCCGCATCTCGCTCGCCGCCGGAAAAGCGTCACTGACGCGCCGGGCGATCTCATACGGCAGCAGATCGTCGATCGCCGTGAAGTGAGCCGCGACGCCTTTGTCAGCCGCAAAGTCAGCCTTGATCGCGTCACTGTTCTGATTCAGGCGTTGGATGATAAGTTGAACAATTTCCTCACGCATCTTGTGAATATTATTGAATAATATGTGAGTGTTTGAAAATATGATGGGCGCGAGAGAATGGGGTCAGTTGATAATTAGTTAAATACGAGAAAATCGTCAAAGACTTCTTCATTCTCATCTTCGAGCAACGAATACCACCCGATTACTTCTCCGTTGTTTAAAATAAGATCGAGTTTTGTCTCTATGACATACGACCTACTATCACGACCGGAAAAACGTACGGCAACATTATTCTCCTCGGTGCTGATCGCGTCCCAAGGTACTCCAAGTTCATCAACACTTAGAGTAGGGGCATACGCCACGGATCGAGCAAAGCCATCCCTGGCTTTTGCATACAGGGTCGGGAGATGGATTTTGTCTAGCTTCATAGTTCGCTTAGAAGTTGCGATTATCTCATGGCTGAGAGGTGCTCTAAAAATAAGGTTGAATGTTCCGCCCTTGCTTACGCGCGGGCTTTTGCATTTAGAAATAATCTGACCATTTCCAAAACCTGTGCGTCTAAGGTTGTGGCTGATAAAATATTTTCACGGGGTGAGCATTAATGGATAGACGATATTTTTTGAAAACGAGCGGCATCGGGCTGGCAAGCTTTGGGTTTATGGCGGCGGCGCCGGATTTTTTGCATCAGTTTGCAAACGCGGCGGCTTTGCGTGACGGTTACGGTAAGAAAAAGGTTTTGGTCACGATATTTCAACGCGGAGCGGTCGACGGCCTGAATATGGTCGTGCCGTATGCGGAAGATGCGTATTATTCCTTGCGTCCCACGATCGCCATTCCTGCTCCAAACAAACCGAACGGAGCGATTGACCTCGACGGTCATTTTGGCCTGCATCCGGCGATGAAACCGCTCGAATCGTTCTGGAAAAGCAAGAATCTTGCTATCGTGACCGCCGCCGGTTCGCCTGACAATACGCGTTCGCATTTCGACGCGCAGGATTACATGGAATCGGGCACGCCCGGCAACAAAGGCACCCGCGACGGGTGGCTCAACCGCGTCCTTCAGGGAACGGGCGGCAAGGATGATTCGCCATTCCGTGCGGTATCGATGACGCAGCAGCTGCCGCGTTCGCTGTACGGACGCTCGCCATCGGTCGCGATGGCAAATCTGGCTGATTTCTCGATCAAGGCAGGCGTCTATTCGAACAACATGAAAGGAGGTTTCGAAGGGCTCTATCAGCAGAATGCTAAAGATTCACTCGGCGAGACCGGCAAAGAGACATTCGAAGCGGTCAATTATCTAAAGACTGCCAATCCGGCCCAATACAAGCCCGATAACGGAGCCGTTTATCCGGCGTCAGGTTTGGGACGCTCGCTGCAGCAGATCGCCCAGCTTATAAAAGCCGGTGTGGGACTCGAGGTCGCCTTCGCAGAAATGGGCGGTTGGGACACACACACGAACCAGGGCCAGGGAAACAACCCTTCGCAGGGCCAGCTCGCTAATTTGCTCAAGGATTTTGCCTCAGCTATCGCCGCTTTCGGCACCGATCTCGGCAAACGTATGGACGATGTCGTCGTCATCACGATGTCCGAATTCGGCCGCACCGCCAAAGAAAACGGCTCACGCGGAACCGACCACGGCCACGGCAACTCGATGTTCATCCTCGGCAACAGTGTCAAAGGCGGCAAGGTCTACGCCGACTGGAAAGGCCTCAAACCCGACCAGCTAAACGAAGGCCGCGACCTCTCAGTAACCACCGATTTCCGCGACGTCTTCGCCGAAGCCGCCAGCAAACATATGGGTGCGAAAGACTTATCCAAGGTCTTCCCGAACTATGCGGCGACGAAGGAGAAATTTAGAGGGTATTTAGGATAGACAGGTTAGGGCAAAGCGAGAAGCGAGACCTGGTCATCGTCGCAAAATAGCCTAATAACGTCATGATCTCGGCGAAGCAACTGTTCGACCTGTCGCGTTGAACAGTTGCCGAGTCGAACCCAAATAACTTTCGGCGGCAAGCCGAGGAATAGGCTGAGGTCGTGCATGTCGGTATCTTTAGAAACGATCACGAATCCCTCGTTTTTTGCATAGTCCCAAACGGTCGTATCGTCGGTCGCCATCATACCGATGTGCCTGACATGAATTGAATTTGGGAACAGGTCTGCCAGAAGAAGAGGCAGCCGTGGAGAAAGATTTTCGTCAAACAGTAGTTTCACGCAGGCACCGGCGCCATCATTAACCGACGTTCACGATCTGCCGCATAGGCGATGCAGGCCTTAAGATCGTCATGGGTAAGATCGGGGAAATCTTCCAAAATTTCGGCTTCTGTCATCTCCGACGCAAGATATTCCAAAACTTCGTAAACGGTTATGCGAAGTCCGCGGACACACGGTTTACCGCCGCGTTTGCCCGCTTCGATAGTGATGATGTCACGGTAATCCATATGGCGATTGTAACAAAAACGACCTGATCATTGCGATGTTTTTAATACCGCCAGCGCTAGTTCCCACCAGCCTTTTCCAGATCCTTTCGCGTGTCGTTGTGGCCGTTTTGGGCAGCGTATTGGGCGGCGGTTTTGCCGTTGTTGTCGGTGGCCCGAACGTCGGCTCCGGCCTTGATGAGGGCTTTTACGACATCGCGTTTGCCGTTCGAGGCGGCTAGGATCAGGGCCGTTTCGCCACGCGGATTTTTGGCATCGATATTGACGCGGGCGGTGAGCAGGGCTTTTGTCGCATCGTCATGGCCCTCGATCGCGGCGAGCATCAATGCGGTGTTTCCTTCGTTATTTGGACTGTTGGGGTTGACTCCGCGTTGGATGAGCAGGTTAAGAGCCTGTAGCTTGCTGTTCCTGGCAGCGGTGCGAAGCCCGGCTTCGACCAGCGGGTTGCGAACCGCGAATTTGCCTGAATTCAACAGTGCTCCTAATGCAGAAGCGGCGTTTGCGAGAGCGGCGAGCCCGAAAACTTCGGAGTTGTTGGTGGTCCTGATCGTCACATCCGCTCCGGCACGAAGCAGGGCATTGACCGCCGCGGCTTTATCGCTGCGGGCCGCGACGACGAGAGCCGTTTGGCCATATTGGTCCTGATCGTCGATGTCGTATTCCTCGGTGTTGACGAGGTAATCGATCATTGCCACTCGATCGTATGCTGCGGCCCCGTGAACCGGAAGGTCGACATTGCGTTCCCGGTTCCCAAGCTCCGCGATGATCGCCCGGGCAGTATCGACATCACCACTTGCGGCGGCCCAATACAGCGGCGTGTAACCGCTGTTTGATTTCGACGAAGCGTTCGCTCCGGCACGCAAAAGCTGCCTGACTGAGTTAGCATCGCCCGCAAATGCGGCAAGGGCGAGAGCCGTGAAGCCTTCGTTATCGCGGGCATCGACGGTGGCACCTTCGTAGAGCAGAACGCGGACGACCTCAGGAGCGGCTTTGCTGGCGCCGAGCATCAGAGCGGTCTGGCCCTTGGTATTTCGCTGGTTGATCGCCTGGCCGGACTTCAACGCTGCCCGGACATTCGCCGCATCGCCACGCGAAGCGGCATCCAGCAGTGAAACCGTTACAGCCGAATCGTTACCGGATGCACGGCCATTGAGAACTTCGAAATCGGTCGTCGAATATCCACGGCCGCCGTAGCTGTAGTTGCATTTGCCGTTTTGCAGACGGCCCGGATGCGAGCCGTTTTGAGTATGAGCCGAGCAGATATAGAAATCCTGGCCGGTTCCGGTCGCCGCAGCGAGAGCGGTTCGTGTATTAAGATCGCGGGTCCAGTATTCGCCGGTGCCGACGAGGATGTCGTAGGTTCCCGAAGCGTACTCGGTAGAGCCCCAATTGTAGTTGCATTTGCCGCCGACAACCTTTCCGGGCACGGTCGTGCCGCTGTGCGAGGTCCGGCAAATGTAGAGCGTTGCCCCGTTACTGTCCTCGCCGCCCTCGACGGCATTGGACGGAACATAGCTGCCGCCGCGAACCCATCGAAGATCGTTTTGGGCATTTGCTGCGATCGCTGCTCCGGCGATCATGATGATTGACAGAAATGTAGTGAAGATCGTTCTGCGACCGATGTAATTGCTGCTCATTGTTCCTCCGGAGGTCTGGAACATTCTACATCGGTTCAAAACGCGACAGCAACCTGATCTTTGACAACTTAAGAATCCGGATCCGACACTTTCGACTCAGAATTTATCCGTTCGAGAACGCCCGGCTGCTCGCCTTCGAACTGCTGATAACGCTTCACATCCTTTTCAGTAAAATCGACCGCAAGCTGCAGATGCTGGCAATGAACACAGCCGTACGCACGGACCTTTCTGGTGCCGCCGCCGAAGAGGCTTTTCCAGATCGAAACATCATCAAGCTTAAAGACCGGCGACGAACCACTCGATGTTTCGAGCAACGTCCCGGAGACAAGAGCAGTGCTGCCGCAGGCTAGACAGTTCATAAAATTAGTTCATGACAGATCGCCAATTTCGACGATCCGATTATAGTCAAGCGAGCTGTGTATTACGTGAAGAATCCTCACACCATCGGTAAGCGGCACATAAAAGATCAGATAATCGTCGAAACCTTTTACGAGCCACATTCTTATAATTGCCAGTTCGGGATGCTCAAATCGGCGAGTGCTGCCGATCTCAGGAAATCTTTCAAGTTGTTCGAACGATGCATCGCACGAGTCAAGAAATCGCTCGGCAATCGCCTCATCGTAGCCTGCGAGATATGTCGCGATGTCGGCGAGTTCGTCAAAAACGCCTGCGGCAAACTTGATCATTTTTTTGCGTCGATCCGTCTGCGCATTTCCGTACGAACGTCATCCATTGTGAATGTCACATCATCGCCCGAATGAAGCCTCTCAAGCAGGAGCGTTTCTAAGCGCTTCTCATTTCGCTTTTTTTGATCGGCTCTGATCAGCTCCCTGACGTATTCGCTCGCGCTTCCGTAGCCTTCGTCGTTTAGCGTGTCTTCGACAAAAACACGCATCGAGTCAGGCAAAGATATGTTCATCGTGGTCGTCGCCATACTAATGAAAAGGTAGCCTCGATGGCATTTTTTGTCAATATTTGGCTGAAGGGTCTGTAGGTGCTCAGGTCGGTTTAACTATAAGTCCTATCAGCCATCCAATGCCGAACCATTGGAAAAACGATGCAATCATAAACACGGTATTATTACCTGGATGACCGCCGAATATTATTGAAGTAAACGCCGGAGCTAAATTTAATATTCCCCAAAATTCGAAGAGTTCCTGACTTCGAGTTTCATAGTCTCCTAGAACGACGTACAGGTTTATCAACGAGCCCACAATCGCGAAGAAAAATGCTACGAAAAGCCTAATCTTTGTGGTGCGTGTAATGCCGCTATGGGAGTTTGTTGGCTCGTTCATTCTATTCCATGTTCCGCAACCGCAATCTCAAAGCCTGCAGCTTGATAAACCCTTCAGCATCGATCTGATCGTACGCTCCGGCGTCATCTTCGAAGGTGACGACTCTTTCTCGATACAAGGAATTCGGCGATTTGCGGCCGAGGATGGTGACGTTGCCTTTGTAGAGCTTCAGGCGGACATCGCCGTTCACGGTTTCCTGGGTTTGGTTGATCATCGATTTGAGGATCTCGAACTCGGGGGCGAACCAGAAGCCGTAGTAAATGGACTCGGCGAACTTGGTGCCGAAAGAATCCCGCAAGCGGCTGACCTCACGGTCGATCGTGATCGATTCAAGAGCACGATGAGCGGCTTGCAGGATCGTCACGCCCGGAGTCTCGTAAACGCCGCGCGATTTCATGCCGACGAAGCGGTTTTCGACCAGATCGACGCGGCCGATGCCGTGTTCACCGCCGAGGAAGTTGAGCTTCGAGAGCATATCGACGACGCCGTATTTTTCGCCATCGATTGCGACCGGCTCGCCTTTTTCGAACGAAATTGTAAGTTCCTGAGCGGTGTTTGAAGCGTTTTCCGGCGATTTGGTGAGCAGGAATATATTCTCCGGCGGAGCTGCCCAAGGGTCTTCGAGAATGCCGCCTTCGTAGGAGATGTGCATCAGATTGCGGTCCATCGAATACGGTTTATCGGCGGTCGCGGTGACGGGAATGCCGTGTTTTGCACAGTACGCGATCAGATCCGCACGACCCTTGAATTCCCAATGCCGCCACGGAGCCACGACCTTGATGTCGGGCTGCAGCGAGTAATAAGTCAGCTCAAAACGCACCTGATCGTTGCCCTTGCCCGTCGCTCCGTGAGCAACGGCATCGGCGCCTTCTTTCTGTGCGATCTCGATCTGGCGTTTGGCGATCACTGGTCGGGCGAGCGATGTGCCGAGCAAATAAACGCCTTCGTACAAAGCGTTTGCCTTGACGGCCATCCAGACGAAGTCTTTGACGAACTCTTCGCGAAGGTCCTCGACGTAGAGCTTCGAGGCTCCGGTAGCTTTGGCTTTTTCGTCGAGCCCCGACAGCTCTTCGCCCTGGCCCACGTCTGCGCAATAGCAGATGACTTCGCAGCCGTAAGTTTCCTTGAGCCACAGCAGCATGGCCGACGTGTCGAGTCCGCCTGAGTAGGCGAGGACGATCTTGTTGATCTTTTTTGTCATAGCGATGGTTGTTTTGAGCGCTTAACCGGATGCGATCAGGTTTTCGGCGCTTTCAAAAATAAACTACAATTATAGCCGTACGGAGATATAAATGACCAAATCAGGCCAACTTTGGGGCGGGCGTTTCACGGAAAAACCGGATGAAACGTTTGCTGAATTCAACGATTCGTTTCGATTCGACAAACGGCTCTTCGCGGCTGACGTTCGCGGCTGTATCGCTCATGCGAACGGGCTCGGAACAGCTGGCGTGATCACCGCCGACGAACGGCTCGTGATAACGAGCGGTCTTGAAGCAGTTCTCGAAGACGCTGGAAATGAAGCGGGTTATTTTGATTCGGATGCTGAGGATGTTCATTCCTTTATCGAGGGCAAACTGATCGCTCTGATCGGTGATACCGGACGTAAACTGCACACAGGACGCAGCCGTAACGATCAGGTGGCGACCGCGTTTCGCCTGTGGCTGCGGGATGAACTGGATGCGATATCCTCGCTTGTTCAGCGGGCTCAGTCGTCCTTGGTTTCGCTCGCGGAACGCCATCGTGAAGCGGTTTTGCCTGGCTACACGCATCTGCAGCGGGCACAGCCGGTGATGTGGGCACACTGGTGCCTTGCATATTTTGAAATGCTGAAACGCGACAGTGAACGGCTTGCCGATGCCCGCAAACGCCTGAATGTAATGCCGCTCGGCTCGGCTGCTCTCGCGGGAACCAGTTTCCCGATCGACCGCGAATCTGTAGCTGCGGAACTTGGGTTTGAAGGCGTTTCGGCGAACAGCCTTGATGCGGTTTCTGATCGTGATTTTGCGGTTGAGTTTACTGCGGCGTGTTCGCTGATCATGGTCCATCTCTCACGGTTGGCTGAGGATCTGATCATTTATTGCTCGAACGAATTCGGATTTGTAACGCTCAGCGATGCGGTTTCGTCAGGTTCGAGCCTGATGCCGCAGAAGAAAAATCCGGATGCACTCGAGCTGTTGCGCGGAAAGTCCGGCCGTGTTTTCGGCCACCAGATGGGTTTGCTCGCGATGATGAAAGGCTTGCCGCTCGCCTACAATAAGGACATGCAGGACGACAAGGAAGCGGTTTTTGACACCGTCGACACCGTCAGTATTTCCCTCAGAGCGGCCGCGATCTGTGCTCGACAATGCGACTTTGAAAGAAGAACGTGCGCGAGAAGCGGCAACGAAAGGTTATCTGAATGCTACGGAACTCGCCGATTATCTCGTCAAAAAAGGCGTGCCGTTCCGCACGGGCCATGAAGCCGTTGGCCGAGCAGTTCTATACGCGATCAGCGAAGGAAAAGAGCTTCATGAGCTAACGGTCGAGCAGCTGAAAGTGTTTTCACCCGAGATCGGCGAGGATGTTTCCCAAGCGTTGAGTTTGGAATCGACCCTTGGGGCAAAGAATGCGATCGGCGGAACATCGCCTTCGCGTGTGGCAGAAGCTCTAGCGGCAGCCCGTACATTTCTCGACAAATAGATGGAAAAAACCAGCCTTCTAAAAAGCGTTGCTGACAACGAACTCATGCAGTTCCTCGGCGTTAAGATCGTCGAGGCAACGGGCGAGCGCGTTGTGTTGACGATGGAGGTCACGCCGAAGGTTCATCAGTACGTCGGCATTATGAACGGCGGTGTTTCGCTATATTTGTGCGAGACTGCGGCTTCGATCGGAGTTGTCGCTGGAGCCGACCTGACGAAAGTGACTCCGGTCGGTGTTGAGATAAACGCCAATCACTTACGGGCGGTCAGCAAAGGCGTTTTGACGGTTGAGGCTTCGCCGATACATTCCGGCCGCTCGATGAGCGTTTGGAAGATCGAGATCACTAACGAAAAGGGAAAACTCGTTTGCACCTCGCGGCTGACGATGTTCATTCAAAACAGGGCCGCGTACCAGCCGGAATGATCTGAATGCACGGTTTTACCAGAATCTTATCACCGAATGGCGGCGGCTTGGGCTCGCTACGGATGATGTGACAGTGCTCGTTGCGGTTTCGGGCGGTGCTGATTCGCTGAGTTTGCTGCTCGCGATGCACGAGCTTCGGCAGCGGGAAAAGCTCGCCGTTCGGCTCGTTGCTGCTCATTTCAACCACGGCATCCGCGATGGCGAAAGCGATGCGGATGAGGAATTTGTACGAAAACTAGCGAGCGAACGAAAGATCGAACTCGCGGTCGGCCACGGCAAGGTCAGCCGCGATGGCAATCTCGAACAAAACGCACGTCTGGCTCGATACGAGTTTCTCAAGACCACGGCGGAAAATTTGAAGGCTCACTACGTTCTGACGGGACACACGATAAACGATCAGGCCGAGACTTTCCTTCTGAACCTGATCCGCGGCAGCGGGCCTGACGGGCTAAGTGGGATGACGGCTGTGAGGAATCTGGCAAGCGAATCCACTGCTCGGCTCGTTCGTCCAATGCTGACGTGGGCAAAACGTTCGGATACGGAAGGCTATTGCCACGATCTCGGCGTCGAGTACCGCTACGACACGATGAACGAGGACACCGCTTTCAAACGGGTTCGTATTCGTAAAATACTGCTGCCGCTGCTTGAGGATTTTAATCCGCAGATCGTTGAAACGCTGGCGAATACAGCGGCTTTGATGCAGCAAGTGCCGAGATCGGCGGATCAAGGAAACCGATTGGAACTCGCCGACGAATTGTTCCTCGCGGACCTAAAACAGCTTTCGGAAGCTGACCTGCAGGCGTTGATCCGAGACTGGTTAGGTCATCATCGTGGAAGTACGCGGCAATTGGCACTGAAACATATAGAGGCGGTTGTGCGTTTGGTATTGAGTACGAAAAGCGGCCGAATGGCGGAAATACCCGGCGGCCAGGTAATTAAAACAGGCGGGCGCCTTGTTTATAGGGAAAATTAGGTTGAAAAAATGGGTTTGCGGATCTAAAATCAAAGGTTGGCGTTACGGATGGTTGAGCCGAGCATTTTGCACAACGCGTCGGTAAACTCTTCATCCAAACACCATTGTGAAGCTCTGCTAAGAGCCAAACCGGAGGCTATAAATTGAGTTCTAAGGCAAAACAAGTTCTATTGTGGTTGATGATCATCTCGAGTGCGCTCGTTTTCGTCTGGTATTTACAGACGAAACAGCAGACGCCGCCGAAGGAATTGTCCTTCGACGCGGCTCTCACTCAGATCAGAAACAAGGACATCAAGGAAGTCACGATCAAGCAGGATTCGCTTGAGTTGACGAGCAAGACAGATGGCCAGAAGTCGGCAACTAAGCTCGACCTCAGTGATTCGACACGTGATCAGATCTACGCCGCGACCAAAGATACCGACACAGTGGTAAAGCTCGAAACGCCTTCGAGTGGTCTTGGTTGGCAGATCCTCGTCACGCTGCTGCCGTTCATCCTGCTCATGGGCTTTTTGGCTTTCACGCTGCGGCAGATGCAGGCTGGCGGAAACAAGGCACTTAGTTTCGGTAAATCAAAGGCGAAATTGCTTAACAACCAGCAAAAACGCGTTACTTTTAAGGACGTCGCCGGTGTCGACGAGGCAAAAGAAGAGCTTCAGGAAATAATCGAGTTTCTTAAAGATCCGCAAAAGTTCCAGAAGTTGGGCGGCAAGATTCCGAAGGGCGTTCTGATGGTGGGCCCTCCGGGAACGGGTAAAACGTTGCTTGCAAAGGCAGTTGCCGGCGAAGCGAACGTTCCGTTCTTCTCGATCTCGGGTTCCGATTTCGTAGAAATGTTTGTCGGTGTTGGAGCTTCACGTGTTCGTGATCTGTTTGAACAGGGCAAGAAAAATGCTCCCTGTATTATCTTTATCGATGAGATCGACGCTGTCGGCCGCCATCGCGGAGCCGGTTTGGGCGGTGGTCACGATGAACGTGAGCAGACACTGAACCAGCTTCTGGTCGAGATGGACGGTTTCGAATCGAATGACGGAGTAATTCTCGTCGCCTCGACCAACCGCCCTGATGTTCTCGATCCTGCACTTCTTCGTCCGGGCCGTTTTGACCGCCGCGTTGTGGTCGGCCGTCCTGACGTTCGCGGCCGCGAGGGAATCCTGAAGGTTCACACCCGCAAGATACCGCTCGACGAAAAGGTCGATGTCAACGTAATTGCCCGCGGTACACCAGGATTCACCGGTGCTGATCTCGCCAACATTGTTAACGAAGCAGCTCTAAATGCTGCACGTTACAACAAAAAGGTCGTCACCATGAACCACTTCGAGATCGCCAAAGACAAGGTAATGATGGGTGCCGAGCGTAAAAGCATGGTCATCTCTGACGATGAAAAACGTATCACCGCCTATCACGAAGCTGGGCACACGCTCGTCGGCCTCAAAGTCGCCGGAGTCGATCCGGTGCACAAGGTCACGATCATTCCGCGTGGAATGGCTTTGGGCTTGACGATGTATCTGCCGGAAAAAGACCGCCTGAGTGCGACAAAAGAATACTTGCTTGGCAACATAGCAATGGCTATGGGCGGACGTATAGCAGAGGATATCTTTATCGGCAGCATCACGACCGGAGCCTCAAATGATATTGAAAAGGCGACCGAGATCGCCCGTGCGATGGTTTGCGAATACGGTATGAGCAGCCTCGGGCCGCTGGCTTTCGGTAAGAAGGAAGAGCAGATCTTCCTCGGCCGCGAAATATCGCAGCACCGCGATTATTCTGAGGACACGGCGATCAAGATCGACGCTGAGGTGCAGAAGATCGTTAACGAGCAGTATTCGCTTGCCGAAAACATCCTCAAGGATAACCGTGAGGCAATGATCCGGCTGGCTGAAGCTTTGCTCGAATTCGAAACTCTTGATGGTGTCCAGATCCGTCGTGTAGTCGCTGGCTTACCGCTCGATAACGACAACTCGCCGACCACGGACGACAACGGTACACCGGAGCAGGAAGAAACCTCGAATAATCCGTTCAAGAAACCGATCCTGCCACCGATCACCGGAAATAATCCGGCTACGGCGTAGCGTCAGACCGGGAGCGATAGCGACTGGGTTATCTTTTAAGGCAAAAGTAGGCTAAGTCTGCTTTTGCCTTTCTACTTTTCAACTTCTATGAAGTTCTGGCAAACATCTCGACGTCAGATCCCGCTTGACCGCCCGTTGGTAATGGGAATTCTGAACGTCACGCCGGATAGCTTTTCGGATGGTGGAAAGTATTACTCTGCGGATGCTGCGTTGGGCCGGGCGGAGGCAATGATCGCCGAAGGCGTCGACATTCTTGACATCGGCGGCGAATCGACGCGACCGGGCAGTGCGGCTGTTTCTGTCGAAAACGAGATCTCTCGAACCGTTCCAGCGATCGCCGCTATTGCTGCCCGCTTTGATATTCCGATCTCGATAGACACTACTAAATCGCCGGTCGCAAAGGCCGCGATCGATGCCGGAGCTGAAATAATCAATGACGTTTCGGGCCTTCGATTCGACGCGCAGCTCGCGAAGACCACCGCATTGTCCGGTTCAGGGCTGGTACTGATGCATTCGCGCGGCGAGGTTGAGTCGATGCACACGCAGGAACCGCTCGATGATATTTTTGCGGACGTAAAAGCGGGTTTGCGTAGGTCGATCGGTATTGCCCTGGCAGCGGGCGTTCAGAATGATCGCATCGCTTTAGACATCGGGCTCGGATTCGGCAAGACGTTCGAACAGAACTTAGAGTTGATCGCAAAACTTGATAATATCATCGCAGACCTTAATGAATACCCGATGCTCGTCGGCTCATCACGCAAGTCGTTCATCGGTAAACTGCTCGACGGAGCACCGGCTGACCAACGGCTGAGCGGGAGCCTTGCAAGTGCTGCGATCGCAGTTTTCAATGGGGCATCGATACTTAGAGTTCATGATGTTAAGGAAACGGTCGACGCTTTAAAGGTCGCCGTCGCGATTCGAAAGGAGAAAGGCTTATGAAAGTTTCGATAGTCGGTTTGTTGTTCACCATTTTGTGTACGGCCGCGATAACTTTCGCCGATATCCCGCCCGAACCGGGTTACAAACGGGTATCGCTGAATCTGATCGTAGAGCCAAAGGAAGATCTGAACGACTATCGCTTTTTTGTTAAAACCGGTGCCCAGCTCAATGAGATCAAGCTCAAAAAGGGCGAACAGTTCAAGATAAGCCCGCAGGGCGGCGGAGCGTTTTACCGGTCGGGGACTTTAATTGCTGTTCCGAAAAATGCTCTTTCCAAGCTTAGCGAAACCGCGAATGGCAGCGAACTGAACGAAATGCAGAAAGCCATCTACGATGGCAAGATTCCCGGTGCGGTCGAGCTCGTAAAGCACGGTTTTATCCGAGATGTTCCCGTCAAAGATGCTGCCGGAATGAAGGATCCGGTCTACAGGATCGAAAGATCGGACGAGGGAGTGAAAGCGACCTTGGTCGCCGGAAACACTGAACCCGTCAACACCACACAATATTCTCGCGAACCCAAAACTCCAATGTTCTGGGCGAGTGTTGCCGGCGGCTCGCTGATGACGCTTGCATTCATTTTTCTGGGTGTCTGGTTGATCCGCAGGACAAAGGCAGCGAACCCGCAGTTCGGGCGTTCAAATGAAGTATTTTAGATTATTACCATTGCTCGCGGTCTTCGTACTGGCGTCCGGTTTTACCGAGTGCTACAAACCCGTTACGAACTCCGGCTTGCCGAAAAATATCAAAACGGTCGCGGTTCCGGCCTTCCAGTTCGAGGCGAGAGGTTTGCGATACCGCGTCGAATCAAGATTTACCGAAGCTGTCAGCCGCGAGATCATTAAGCGAGGGAACGGCCTAAAAGTCCAGGCATCACGCACTGGTGCTGATGCAGTTCTTGAGGGAACAATACGCGATTTCAGCTTCACCGGTGTCCTGCTCGACAGCAGCGGCCGGGCGCGTGTTTACGAGGTAACGATCGTTACAGCCGTAACGATCCGCGACCTGCGTAACGACACAATCCTTTACGACAACCAGAATTTCACTTTCCGCGATTCGTTCGAATTCACCTCAGATCCGCGATCGTTCTTTAACGAAGAAGATCCGGCCGTCGAACGTATGTCACGAGCATTTGCCGAAGCGGCGGTATCGGCGTTCGTAAACGGAATGGGCGTCAAAGACGACAAAAAATAAGATGCCCCTATCGCGAGAAGATCTCAGAAATCAATTGAAACGGCGTGAGATCGCGCCTTTTTATGTGCTTTTTGGGCCGGAAACATATCTTCGCGATCTGGCGGTTAAAACCATCACGGATCTTTCTTTTGCACCCGGTGATTTTCGCGATTTTAACGAGACGGTCTTCAGCCTGGATGGAGAAGATAACCTGCCGCGAGCTTTGGCGGCAGCCGAGCAACTGCCGATGATGTCGACCCGTCGAGTGATCAGGGTCGATAATGTGCGGGTTTCGGCAACGGGTTTTCGCGATACTATCAACGAAGATCACGAAGCTGCACTCTCTGCTTATCTAGCCAATCCGTCGCCGAGTTCAGTTCTGATCTTCATTGCCGACGAACTTAACGGCGTCAGGAAGATGGGGAAATTCCTGCGGGAGAAAACAACCTGCGTTGAATTTACGCAGCTTGATGACCGGCAGTTTTCAGATTGGGCGCGCAAAGCGGTGACCGATGCGGGTGCCGAGATCGATGAAGTAACACTTCGTTTTCTATTATCACGCGTCGGTTCGGATGTGCGACGGCTTTCTAATGAAATAAATAAACTCGCGGCTGCTGCCCTTCCGGGGAATCAGATAACTAGTGACCTCGTTAGAGCGCTGGTTCCGAATACCCGCGAGGTAAGCAATTTTGACCTGACAGATCATCTGGTTGCTGGTCGAAAAGATAAGGCTTTGACCGCTCTGAAAAAAATACTCGATGACGGTGCAGAACCTCTAGCTCTGCTTGGGCTGATCTCCTACAACTTTCGGCGACTTTTGATCGCGAAAGACATGATGGACCGATCAGCGTCCCGGCAAGAGATAGCTTCGGCGGCAAAGCTGTTTGGACGCGGGCAGGATGAATTCCTCGCATCCGCCCGGCGAGTTGAAAAATCGAAATTAGAACGGGCTATCAAGCTGATCGCAAACACCGACCTCGCGATCAAAACATCGATCGGCGGCAGCGGAAATGCCGGCTCGCGGCTTCAAATAGAAATTCTGGTTTGCGAACTAGCGATCTGATCAGATCGCGGTCAGTCCTGCCGCACGGTTGAAATAGTTGTATAGGTCGTTGTAATCGCCGACCGCACGATTGAGGATAAGCGGTAACTGAGCCAGATCCTTTGAATTAACGATCAGATTTAGATTTCTGAGGAATGCGTCGTGGGCATTCATTGTTACGCCGCTGTCTTCTAACGAGATCAGGAACAGGCGACGCCTTTCTGAAGAATACATCGCATTTGCCTTCTGTTGGATCACGGCAGCTCCACCCATGTCGGCTGCAAAATCAGGAGAAAAGATCAATATTTCGGTTTTTCCTTCTCGCAGTCTTTCATTAGCCTGTGCCGGTGTTTGTGCGACGTAAACTTTGTAACCCGACTTAGCGAGCAGTTTTGCCGTTTCATCAGCCCTTTGGCCAAGACACAACAAGATCCGACGCGGCTTTTCGCTCATCGACTCATCTTCGACTGCGCTCTTGTCAGACTGCAAGGCTCCCATCAACGAACGCAACGCATTATTGATCTGAAAATCGTTTTCCTTAGCTGCGAAATCCTGAGCCCCTTCGGCCGTAGCCGCCGCTGGTTGATTCGCGGCAAGTTGATCGACGGTCGAAAGGCCTTTGCCCGACGCATCTTTCTGCACGCGAAGCAGATTTTGACATCGAGGGCAACGTACGGAAAAGTTCCCGCTTGGGATCTTCGATTCGTCTAACTGTAAGGAAACAGAGCAATTGTCGCAGCGTATTATCATGGCGTTAGCAGTTACTTGGTTGGTTTATGACATTATTGGATCATGCTGAGCACTGAGTCAGGATTTTCGGTCGGCGGAGGCGGCATTGTCGTCGACATCGGAGTAGCCGGACGTGTTGCCGGTTGATGCTTTTTGACATAGTCCTCAGTCGAAGAAAGCCCTTTGAGGTGCAATAGCAGGTTATTCTGATTTGTTGCGAACGAAAGCCCGTCATCCATCGTCACTTGCTTGTTCTCGATCATGTGACGGATCACCGTATCAAAATCCTGCATTCCGTCGATCTCTCCATCACGGATAGCGTCGAGCAGCGACTTGCCTTCGGTTTCACCTTTTTCGATATATTCACGAGTACGCGGATTGGATTTCAAGATCTCAACAGCCGCAACACGTCCGCGACCATCAGCGGTCGGGATCAAACGTTGCGAGACTATGTATCTAAACGTTTGAGCAAGGCGCGTTCTGATGATCCGTTCCTCGTTTTTTGGATAAAGACCAACGATGCGGTCGATGGTTTTCGAAGCATCGATCGTGTGAAGCGTCGAAAGGACCAAGTGGCCCGTTTCAGCCGCTTCAAGAGCGATCTCAGCAGTTTCGAGGTCGCGCATCTCGCCGACCAGAATCACTTTTGGTGCCTGGCGAAGTGCGGCGCGAAGTGCTGAAGCAAAGTCTTTTGTATCGGCACCAACTTCGCGTTGATTAATGGTCGATTTCTTGTGCGAATGCAGAAATTCGATCGGGTCCTCGATCGTGACAATGTGATAGGCTTTCGTCTCGTTGATTCGATCGATAATCGCGGCAAGCGTCGAGCTTTTTCCGGAACCGGTCGGTCCCGTCAGCAACACCACACCATTTCTGATGTCAGCAATTTCTGCCAACTGCGGCGGCAGACGAAGATCGTCAAATGTAGGTATCTCATGCGGGATCACACGCATGACGATGGAATAAGAATTTCGCTGTTGGAAAATGTTCACACGAAAGCGGCATTTTCCGGGCAGAGCATAGCTCAGGTCGGCTGTACGATACCTTACGAGATGTTCTGCCGCATCCGGATTATCGCGAACCAGCGACATCGCTATCATTTCGGTCTGGAAAGCAGACAGCTTTCCAAGCCCGATAGGCGAAGCAGGATAGAGGACGCCGTTTATCTCGACCTGCGGTTTCTGTCCGCATGAAAAGTTAAGGTCGCTTACGTTCTCGGAAACGAGCAGCATCTGCTCAATTATGGGTGCTATATCAAGCAAACTCATGATTTGGATCTATCTCCTGCAAGGTGGACTGACAGGGAGGGAATGTCGGTTGGTATGCCGCTCAGTAAGTGCATCGCGCACCACTGACACAGATATTATTGAATATTACAGCAGCCGAAAGCAAGCTTATTTTTAATGTTTTTGAACAATGTTATGCAATCAGTGCTGGCCGATTGTGGAAAGCTTGCGAAATTCGTCGGCAATATTCTCAGGATCTGAAAGAATCGAGCCTATCATCGCTGCAGAATCGGCCCCACTTTTCAGCACTCCGTCTAGCGTTTCCGAAGTAATGCCGCCGATCGCGACCAATGGCAGGTTGCCGATCGAGCTCCGTATCGTTTTCAATCCCGCGATGCCCACAATCGGATCGTGATCCTTTTTGCTCCCCGTTTCGAAGATCGGGCCAAACGCGGCGTAGTCGATAGGCATATCTGCTGCCAAGAGAGCTTGTTCAACAGTATGTGTTGAGTAGCCAATTATCGCTGTCTCGCCCAATAGTTTTCGTGCTTCAACTGGATTCAGGTCATCCTGGCCGAGATGGACGCCGTCGGCTTTGGCAGCGATTGCGATGTCTACTCGATCATTAATGATGATCTTTAAGTTCTTGTCTCGCGCGAATGCAACGACATCTCTTGCTGCTTCGAAAAACTCTCGAGATGACGCATTTTTCTCCCGAAGTTGAATAAGGCAGGCTCCACCTGACACAAGCCGTTTCACTTGCTCAAGATGTGATAGACCCGAGATGCGGGTATCTGTTATCGGGTAGATTTTTGGCAGGCGGAACTTCAAGATAGATTCAAACGAGCAGAGATTTGATCATCAAAAAACAGTCTTCGCCGTCGCTGTAATATTTGTTGATCCGTTGCACCGTTGTATAGCCGCAACGCTTGTACAGTTCCTGTGCAGATATATTGCCAACACGGACCTCGAGCATTACAGTACCGACCTCGCGTTGAATGAGTGCCTTTTCCAAATGTTCAAGCAAGTTTCTTGCGATGCCGCGGCGGCGATGTTCAGGAGCTACACCGATGGTCGTGATGTGGGCCGCGTTTTGTTCCTTGACCATCACAAAGGCAAATCCGACGAGTTCATTGGTCGGCGTTATCATACGATAGCTCAGTGTTCGAGGCTCGGTGAGCAGATAGTCGAAAGTATATTTCGTGTAGTTGTCACCGTTTCGAAAGCACCGGATGTTCAGCTTCAGCACTTGCGACAGATGATCAAGCGTAAGAGGCCGAATGATATATGAGGTCGGCGGTGCCGGGATGATTGTTTCCGGTTCGGCGAAGATCGCGGGAACGAAGAAATTTCGAATTGTCTCAAGAACAGCCATTCGATTTAACTAATAAACATACAATCGCCGTAGCTGTAAAACCGGTATCCTTCGGCAACCGCGTGGCGATAAGCATTCATTATAAGTCCGTGTCCTCCAAATGTTGAAGTAAGAACTAATAGCGAGCTCTGCGGAAGGTGAAAATTCGTAAGCAAGGCATCGATCGCACTGAACTTATAACCCGGCGTAATCGTCAGATCCGCTGAATGCGAGCCAGCAACAAATTTGCCGAATTTGGCCATGGTGGTTTCGAGAGCCCGCGTAGTCGTTGTTCCTATGGCTACTATGCGTCGGCTTTCAGCTGTAGCTTGATTTAGTACGTCGGCTGTAGATTCGGTTATATTGTATCGCTCAGCCGAAACCGAATGCTGCGTGAGATCGTCAACACGAACAGGTTCGAAGGTGCCGTAGCCAACGTGCAGCGTCAGTTCTGTGATCGCAACTCCGGAATCGCGGATCTCCGCAAGTATCTCCGGTGTGAAATGCAGCCCGGCTGTTGGGGCAGCGATGGCACCGCGTTCCTGCGCGAAAACTGTCTGGTAACGTTCGCGGTCCGAGTCGATCGCCGATGTTTCCCGTTTGATGTACGGCGGGAGAGGTGTTTTTCCGATCTCATCCAGAATGTCGAAAAAGTCACCGGAGCAATCAAATCTAACGAAGACCTTCCCGTCCTCTTTCTTTTCCACAACCTCAGCCGAAAGCTTTTTGCCGAAGTATACTATTTTCCCCGGATGCAGGCGTCTTGCGGGCCGGGCCAGCGTTTCCCAGGTTCCATCCGAGGCGGCTCTCACCAGAAACAATTCGATATTCGCACCGGTTTCGCTTTGACCAAGAAGGCGAGCTGGGAAAACCTTCGTGTTGTTCAACACCAGTACATCGCCTTTTTTTAGAAGCTGCGGCAGGTCTCTGAAACTGCGATCCGTGAACTGTCCAGCTGAACGGTCAACAGCGAGCATGCGCGAGGCCTTGCGGTCGGCGAGCGGTTCCTGGGCGATCAGCTCCGCTGGCAGTTCAAAATCGAATTCCGAGATCAGCATAACTTACACAAAACAAAACGGCACACTCGCAAAAGTGTGCCGTTTTTACTACTCCGGATCATCCATTGAAACCGGACGATCCGTCTAAACTAAAACCACCTTTGTTTGATCATTTTTCATAATATCACCCCCAGTGAAACTAGTATGTCACAAAGGTTCCGGTAAAATCCAGCAGTATTTTTCTACCTCTTGAATTGCCGTGATCTCACAAGAATGTATACTTGAAAATTTGCTATGAGCACGATCGGGATAGATTTTGGAACCTCAAATTCGCTAGCCGCACTTGCTGAGAACGGTGCGGTACGGTTTGCCAGATTTCCGGATGGCCGAATATCAAATCCGACGATCCTCTATTTCCCACCGCGTGGAAAAGGCATGTTCTTTATTGGTTCCGAAGCGATCGACCATCATTTCGATGACCTCGACGAAGGCCGCACGGGCGGCAGGCTGATGTTCAGTATCAAATCGTTGCTGCAGGATGCCAAATTTGATCACACGACGGTTATAGGTCATGGGCGAATGACGGCGTCGAATTTGGTCGCCTGTTTTATCAGTGAACTGAAACGCCTGGCCGAGAAGGAGTTTGACCGAAAGTTCGAGAATGTCGTGCTCGGAAGGCCGGTCGATTTTTCGGCAAATGCGATCGAACGCCTGCGTTTGGCGGCGGTTCAGGTTGGATTTAGGCAGGTGGATTTCTGCCTCGAACCGGTTGCGGCGGCAATCTCGTACGAAGCTGGTGTGAGCGAGACCGAGCTGGTGTGCGTGGTCGATCTCGGCGGTGGTACGAGTGACATTTGTATCGTTGAGGTTTCGCCGCGGAATCGCTTGAAATCCGATCGTACCGCCGATATCAAGGCCGTTCGCGGCGTGAATATCGCTGGTGACGAGCTTTCTGCCAGCATTCTGAAAGGCAAACTTGCAAACAAGTTCGGTGCCGGATCGACGTTCGTGTCGCTTGGCAAAACGCTTCCGTTTCCGGCTCACATTATCAGCAAATTGTCCCGCTGGCACCTGATCAGTAAGATCCGTAACCCGAACGATCTGCAGTCGATAGCCGAGATCCGCGTCTCGTCGAGCGAGCCCGAAAATCTCGCCCGCCTGCAGGTTTTGGTCAATGAAAACCTGGGTTACGAGCTATATGAATCCATCGAGCGGGCCAAGCTGGACCTGTCGGACGAGCCGCGATCAGAGGTGCGGTTTTCCAAGCTCGACCTCGACGAACCGATCGCTCGGAACGAATTCGAGCAAGGCGGTGAGGCGGTTTTTGAAGACATCCAGAGGGCGATCGTCGAAACTCTGAAGCTCGCTGCGGTCGAACCGTCAGATATCGGCCACGTTCTGCTCACCGGCGGAACAGCCCAGATCCCCGTTGTTCAGAACATGGTCGAAGAGATGTTCGGCACGCACAAAGTCCTGCGTCCTGGCTACCAAAGCTCCGTCGCCTCGGGCCTCGCACACATTGCGGCGGCACAGAATTAAATAGGGAAAATTAAGAAGTGGTACCGAGGGTCGGAGTCGAACCGACATGGGCGTTAAGCCCGCCAGATTTTGAGTCTGGTGCGTATACCAATTTCGCCACCCCGGCTCGGAACTATAGATGATAAAACTCCCCGCCCAATAGGTCAAGACCGCTTCCAGTCTGCGGCGACGCTCGAACCTTCTCGATCTGCATCTCATCGGTAACATCCGTCCCACTTTTGTGCGCAAGATGGGACGGGTTAATTGTTGTGTCAATTATCACTTGCGTCGAAAAAACGTCCCATTTTGTGTTTTTCATTGCCGTCTCACTTTGTTGCGCAAACTGAGACGGGCTAAATATCATATTTCCAATGACTTACCGTCAAAAATCGTCTCATTTATTAAAAAGCAGTACGCAAAAAAGCTTAATTTGTGCAGATTTCCCCAGTTTGATGCCGCGAGTTCCGCCGTGACGTTTATAGTTATTCTCCACGCTGTTTGATCCGCGGCTCTCGACAGGGAGAAGCCCCGGTGTTGCAAGCAAAGAGTCTAGACGATCGAGTTTTGGCGTCACATCGAGAGTACGGTTTTGCTGAAGAGGTCAAAAATTTGTTTTCAAAAACTCCATAACCGTCCTTGCGTCAGAGTGTTAGCTGTATTACTCTTTCACAAGTCTAGTCAAACGCCTTCCATAAAACGCACCCCACGACGTCTCTGTTTGCAGCCTAACTTTTTGGGAAAGGATTTTACTATGCATCGTCGTATCTTGGGGAATAATACTACCCGTCTTCGTATCTGCAGCGTTTTTGTTTCTATATTCACGGCAATATTACTTTTAACTGCCGGTTCAGCCGTTAACGCTCAGATGAAGGTTTCGGGTGCGGGTGGCAAAGCCAAGGTCAAGAAAGCGTCTCCGGTTTCGCGTAAGGCTGTGCGACGCGACAGCTTTGACGAGATCGCCGGAAGACCTATCGTGGGTGATTACGGTATTCAGAAACTGACCAGCGAGATCGCGGTCGAGCAGGTATTCGCGCGACCGTCGTCCCGTCCACGGCTGCTGCCTGAGCGTGAAAAGGAGAAGGAGAAAGACCGGGACCGCGAAGAGGAGAAACGCCAAAATCCGAACGCTCCGAAAGTGTCACAGTGGCCCGTTCCCGATCCGTTGGAGCCGCGTGCGACCGCGATCAATTCGCCGCAAACGACAGCTCTCAGTTTTGACGGAGCGACTCTGACCGATACCGGTGCGTTTCCGCCGGATTCGTCGGGAACGGTCGGACCGACGCAGTTTCTCGCCTTTGCCAATGGCCGCATCCGCACATTTACCAAAGCCGGCGTCGCCGACGGCGTTATCAATGCCGATCCTGATGTTTTCTTTGCTTCTGTGATGACACCCGTTGCCGGGGCTGTTGTTTTGAATTTCACGAGCGATCCGCAGGCGAGATACGACAGATTTACGGGACGGTGGTTTTTGACGATCATCGATGTTCCCTGCACTAACGCCTCGTGTACGTCAACGGCTGCAAACCGTGTGCTTGTAGCGGTCAGTGACGCTGCAAGCAACGGCGTGATCTCGGGAAGCACGGTATGGACATTCTTCCAGTTCCAGGCCGATCCGGGAACGGGCTTTTGCGATTATCCCTCGCTCGGGATCGACGTAAATGCACTCTACGTCGGCTGCAACATGTTCACCTCAGCCGGAAGCTTCAGTGGGACGAATGGTTATGTCGTACGAAAAACCTCAATTCTGGGTGCCGGACCGTTGGCGGCGACATCATTTGCGAATCTCGCTACTTCGTCCGGTGCGGGCCCTTTTGCTCCGCGCGGTGTAGACAATTTCGACCCGACCGCGACGGAAGGCTATTTTGTCGGTGTAGACACACTAACGTTCAGCACGATGATGTTTCGTCGGGTATCAAATCCCGGCAGCGCTACGCCGACGATCTCTGCGAATATTTCCGTTACCGTTCCGACCACTACCTCGCCAAACCCCGTTACGCACCTCGGTAATACCGGTGGAAACAATGGCCGCCTGGATTCGCTCGACGATAGGACTTATCAGGCGATGATCAGGAACGGACGTCTGTGGACCGCGCATAACTTTCGAGTAAGTTCCGCTGGTGTCGCGAACACAGCCGCTGCCGCTCGAAATGCGGTGCGATGGTATGAGTTCCAAAATTTGACGACAACACCTACGTTGGTTCAGTCAGGGACAATTTTTGATAATGCAGCAACTCTTGCGGCCGCTAGACAGTATTGGATCGGCTCGGTTGCGGTCACCGGACAAGGCCACGCAGTCGTCGGAATGACGATGGCCGGCGATCCGGTTGGTGCAACACCGGTTCACGTCGGACGCCTTGCAAGCGATACGCTTGGAACGATGACAGGTCCGCCGACTGTTGCCGCTACAACGTTTGGAACTACGACCTCCAATTATAATCCGCCTTCCGATACGGGCGGTGCATCGGGTCGCCGCTGGGGCGACTATTCGTTCACCGTTGTCGATCCGCTCGACGATATGACCATCTGGACGGTGCAGGAATACAATCAGGCTTCGAATAGCTACGCGATCCGTGTTGCGAAACTGCTTGCTCCGCCGCCTGCCACGCCGACTTGCTCGGGCTCGCCGATCGCGTTCACGGGACCGACCGGGAATATTGTGATCAACGCAACGTCGTCTTCAGGGTCTGCATTTTACGATCCCGGCGCGAACTTGCCTGCGCCAGCGCTACCGTTCACGCATATTTCGGCTTCGATGACCAACGGAACCGTTAATAGCGTTACCTTTAACTCGGCTACTCAAGTTACGCTCAATATCACCGCGACAACCGCAGGTTTGCAGAATGTAACGATCACCAATCCCGACGGCCAAAACGTGACCGCGAACGGCTGCGTCAGTGTTGCAGGATTGCCAACGCCAACGCCAACGCCGACGCCAACGCCGACGCCAACGCCGACGCCAACGCCAACGCCAACGCCAACGCCAACGCCGACGCCGACGCCAACCCCGACGCCGACGCCGACACCGACGCCAACGCCAACGCCGACGCCAACGCCGACACCGACACCAACGCCAACGCCAACGCCGACACCTACGCCGACTCCAACACCGACGCCGACACCGACGCCAACGCCGACACCGACGCCGACACCGACTCCAACACCGACGCCAACGCCGACGCCGACACCGACGCCGACGCCAACGCCGACGCCGACGCCAACGCCGACGCCAACGCCGACGCCGACGCCAACGCCGACACCGACGCCGACGCCGACACCGACACCAACTCCAACACCGACGCCGACGCCGACGCCGACGCCGACGCCGACACCGACGCCAACTCCAACTCCAACGCCGACGCCGACACCGACGCCGACGCCGACGCCAACTCCAACGCCGACGCCTACACCGACGCCGACGCCGACGCCGACGCCAACGCCGACGCCGACGCCGACGCCAACTCCAACGCCGACGCCGACACCGACGCCGACACCGACTCCAACGCCGACGCCGACGCCGACACCAACGCCGACACCGACTCCGTCGCCTACACCGCGGACGGTTTCGATAACGGATGTGACACGTAATGAGGGAAATTCGGGTACGACCGCGTTCACATTTGATGTGACGATCTCTTCTGCTCCGCCAGTTGGAGAGACATTTGTGGTCGGATATACGACGCAGGATGTAACGGCCGTGGCTGGCAGCGACTACACCGCTGTCGCCGGAACGATAACATTCTCATCGAATACCCCGACGCTGCAGCAAGTAACCGTAAATGTTACTGGCGACACGAATTTCGAACAGAATGAGACGTTCAACGTCAGGATCGCTGACCTCTCGGGCGGATTCTTCGTTATCACGAAGCCGATCGGCCTGGGAACGATCTTTAACGATGACCTTGCCGGAACTCCGCTTCCGACACCAACGCCGTCGCCGAGCCCGACACCAACGCCGAACATCCGTGTTGAAGGTGATGTGGTCGACGCAAACGGCGGTGCAAATGGCGACGGAGCAGTTCTCGCTAACGACGTCAACATCATTCGTCAGATGCAGCTCGGTTTGATCACTCCGCCAACGTCCGGGGCTCAGTTCCAGGCGGCTGACGTCAATCTTGATCAAAACAACGGCTGCGGCAACGCTCAGATCGATGCCGGTGACGTGACCGTGATCCGAGGCTACAACCTCGGTCTCTTTACCCTGAAAGCCGCTTGCGGGCCGACCGCTGTCGCCGCTTCGCGACCGGATTCGCCTGAAGTTGTCGGGCGGATCATCCGGGCGATCAACGTCAACGCGAACGCGGGCCAGCAGATAACGATCCCATTCCAGCTCGATTCGCAGGGTGACGAGGCTTCGGCCAGTTTTACGGTCAACTGGAATTCCGGAGTACTAACGTACGTTAGTGCAGCTCTGGGAAGCGGTGTGCCGTCAGGTACGAATCTAGGTCTCAACACCACGCAAACAGCACAAGGCCGTCTCGGAGTTTTGCTCGATGCAACGAACACCTACACGGCAGGTACGCGTCAGATCCTGAACGTGACGTTTACGGTCGCAGCGAACGCTACGGCGGGAACTTACCCGATCATTTTCTCGGGAACGCCGACCGCTCAAAGCGTATCAAGTGCGAACGGAACACTGCTTGCAACGACCTACGAATCAGGAAACGTAGTTATCGGGGCGGCAGCGTCGGAAGTTACGCTCGCAGGCCGCGTGACCACGCCGGGCGGCATGGGAATTCGCGGAGCCAGGGTAACGATGAGCGACCCGAACGGGAACCGCCGATCGTTCGTCACGGGCTCGTTCGGCGTCTTCACCTTCGAGGACGTTCCGACCGGGCGCAACTACGTGATGAGCGTGACATCAAAACGCTACCGCTTCTCCACACGGGTCGTGAGCGTTACCGACTCGATGTCCGATGTTAACTTCATCGGGCTGGAATAGTTCGAGCAGGAAAACAAAAGGAAAAGGCAGCCCGCGATGGCTGCCTTTTTTGTTAAGACGAGAATGCATCGAGCGACTTCAAACCTCGATCAGGATTTCGACCTGGATGCGGCGTTTGGCTTCGTCCAGGAAGCGTTCGATGGCGGCGGCGACCTTTTGGCTAGTCAGGGTTTGGCGGATCTCGGCGCGTTTTTCTTCGAGCGGCGGCAGGAGCAGGCCGGGCGAGCGGCGGCGGAATTCGGGGGTGTAGATGTCGCGGTAGTATTTTTGCTCTTCGTCGGCCGTGACCACGACAAAGGAGCCGAACCGGAAATCGACGTATTTTTCGATCGCGACACGCTGGGCGATCAGGCGTTCGAAGGCGTCGTCCTTGACCGAAGCGAATCCGACCTGTTTCAAACGGGTTTCGAAAGCCGATGTGGTCGGGAAGTAGCTGAGCGTTTCGGCGATCTTGTCAGCGATCTCCTTGTCCGTCGGACGGGATCGCGGCAGGCGTTCGGCCTCGAGAGCGAAAATTCTTTGATTTATCAGCGTCTGAAGAGCTCGGTTGAGGTCTTCGGAACTAGGCTTTTGGAGCGCAACGCCCGGCTGAAGTGCCATTTGCCAGAGAATATCGGAGTAGGTAATAAGTTGCGGTTTGCGCGTGCCGTCGGTGACGACCGCGACCGTTTTATCGACGACCTCCTGGGCATGGATCGCGATTGCCGCGAGCAGTAAGAGCAATCCTAATATGGCTTTTGCGCCGATCTTCATGTTTGTTTAGTTTTTCACTCGTTCGGGTGCGGTGTCAATGACTGGAGGGTGAGCATCTTGCTAACCCTGCACATCATCGAGCGCGACACCTTCGCAGAGCCTCGGTGGCAAGCGAGCCGCTTGCGGTCCAAGTGTGTTTAATGTCTTGACACAATGTTTAATATCGTTTTTAATTAGAAAGGAAGTTTTCTGGTTGCTTCCCTATCACTATTCTCCTAAATGGCCGTTTATCTACCTGATCCGCCGGCCGACCATACTTAATGCTGACATCTTCGCCGCCGAAAAAAGACGCGAGCAATCCTGCTATGGCAGCGCCCGTTGAAGATAATTCCAATGAACTCAAATTCATCTCGGAGTTAGGGCGGAGCCTGCTTTTTACGGTTCATCCCAAAAAGGTTGCTAATCGCGTCGCCGAAGCGATACTCAATGGAGTAGATGCGGTGACGTGTGTCTTTGTTGCCGAGCTCGACAGCATCGGCCTGATCACGTGCGAAATGGGCCGCGACGGCGAATGCGAAGATGGATTGCTGCGTCGGGAAAAGTTTGAAAAATGGCTGAGCTTTATGCCGCCGCAGGTCGGATATTCTGAGACTGACGCAGCGGAATTCATGATCGCGGGCCGGGATCACGCGAGCGAATATGTCTCGCCGCTTCATATCAATGGCGAAATTCGTGGAGCGATCATCGTCGGATTTGAGACCGCTGAGGAATTTTCGGAACGCAAAAACCGCCTGATCGAGGCCGCTACAACGATGGCCGCGATGAGCGTGAATCTGTCTGCTCATTACGAACTCGCCCTGCACAATTCGATAAACGAGGCTCGTGAGGAGCATCGAAAATTCACCGAGTCGGTGCTCGATGCGCTGCCGGTTTCGCTTTACGTCGTAGATCGCGACTATCGCATCGTCACATGGAACCGCCACCGCGAGGTCGGTGCGCAGGGAATTCCGCGTGACATTGCGATCGGACGGAACGTGTTTGATGTGCTGGAAAAGTATCCGCAGGGACGCGTTCGTGAGGAATTTGAACGGGCTTTCCGCACCGGCAAGATCGAGCGCATCGAGCAGCAAACCATTGCCGACGACGGCTCAACACGGCATTGGATGGTCAGCAAAGTGCCTATGAAAAACGCCGATAGCGGCGACGTCACGCACGTCATTACCGTCGGCGAAGACGTCACGATGCGTGTTGAAGCCGTTCAGGCCGTCAACCGTGCCGAAAAGCTGGCTGCTGTTGGCCGACTCGCAGCCGGCGTCGTTCACGAGATCAATAACCCGCTCGCCACGATCGCCGCCTGCGCCGAAGCTCTCGAACAGCGTATCGACGAAGGTGCGTTCGAGATGTCGGAATCGGCCGACGACCTGACCGAATATCTCGGCCTGATCAAAAGCGAAGCCTTTCGCTGCAAGACGATCACGACGGACCTGCTCGATTTTAGCCGCATCCGTGCTGGCGAAAGAACGCCGATCGATGCCGGTGACATTGTCCGCTCGACCGCAAATCTCATTTCTCACCAGAAACGCGGTGACGGAATTTCGCAGCGCGTCGATATAGAATCCGACCTGCCTTACGTCTCAGCCGACGGCGGACAGATACAGCAAGCCGTGATCGCCCTCGCAACCAACGCGATCGACGCGATGACGGACGGCGGAATTCTCACATTCCGGGCATTCACCAAGGGCAGCCGTGTTGTTATAGAGGTCGAAGATTCCGGCTGCGGCATCGCGCAGGAAGATATGTCGAAGATATTCGAACCATTCTTCACCACCAAAGAGGTCGGCAAAGGCACAGGCCTCGGCCTCGCCGTTTGCTACGGCATCATCTCGGAACACGGCGGCCGCATCAGCGTTCGCTCGACAGTCGGCAAAGGCACGACCTTCAGCATTTTCCTACCCGTGGCGAGATAGCCGCAGGACTTTCACCATCACCCCTTAAAAAATGGCAAAACTACTAGTAGTCGACGACGAGAAGAACCTGAGAATGGTGGTCCAAAAAGAAATGGCCCGTCAGGGACACGAGGTCGAATGTGCTTCGGACGGCGAGGCGGCATGGGAGATGCTCGAGGAGCAGGATTTTGACGTTGTATTGTGCGACATCAACATGCCGCGGCTCGACGGCATGGGATTGCTCCGCCGCACCCGCGAACGCAGCCAGAACCCGCCCGAGGTCATCATGCTCACTGGCCAGGCGACGGTCGAATCCGCGATCCAGGCAATGAAGCTCGGGGCGTACGATTTCCTCACCAAGCCATATCGCATCGGCGAGCTTTCAGCTCTCGTTACCGCTGCCGCCGAGAAACAGCAGCTCAAAGTCGACAATCAACGCCTTCGCGCCCAGATCGCCAGAACGCACCAATCGCTGCCGGAAATAGTCGCCGAATCGCGGCAGATGAAGGAAGCCCTGAGGCTGGTTCAGCGTGTGGCTCCGTCGGATACTTCGGTAATGATCACGGGCGAATCGGGCGTGGGTAAGGAGTTGATCGCTCAGGCGATCCATCGTCTAAGTCGTCGTGCGGACAAGCCTTTTATCGATCTGAACTGTGCTGCTTTGCAGGATACCTTGCTTGAGAGCGAGCTGTTCGGGCACGAAGCCGGAGCGTTTTCCGGTGCTCGCGTTCGTAAGCTTGGATTATTTGAGATCGCTGACGGCGGAACCATTTTCCTCGACGAGGTCATGGAAATGCCGATGCCGCTGCAGTCGAAATTGCTGCGTGCATTGGAAACACGTTCGTTTTTCCGCGTAGGCGGCGTGAAAAAGGTCGAGGTCGATGTGCGTCTAGTTGCCGCAACCAACCGTAACAAGGAGCAAGCGATCAGCGAAGGCGTTTTCCGCGCCGATCTGATGTACCGCATCAACAGCTTCGAGATCGTCATTCCGCCGCTGCGTGAGCGTCGCGAAGACATCGAACCGCTTGCCCGTCATCTGCTTCACAAACTCGCTGGAGCCGGAGCCCCCGAAATGTCGCCCGCCGCGATCGACGCACTTGCCGCTTTTGATTGGTCAGGCAATGTCCGCCAGCTTCGCAACTGTCTGGAGCGCGCTCTGCTGCTCTCCGACAACGACATGATCACGCCCAAAGAACTGCCGCCCGAGATCGCATTCCGCACGGAAATGCCGAGCGTCTCGGTCAGCTACAACGCTCCTCAACCCACGCAGAGCGTCGCGACATTCCAAAACTCACCCTCAAACAACCTCCGCGACATCGAACGCCAACAGATCATCGGAGCCCTCGAAAAGACCGGCTGGCACCGCGGCAAGACAGCAGAGTTGCTGGGCATCTCGCCTTCGACGCTATATCGACGGCTTAGAGAATATGATCTGGATGTGAGGTAGCGTTATGAAGGCCCTTCAAAATTACAACGAACCAGTCTGGAGCTCGAATGGTAGGGACAATCGCCGTAACGAACTAACTTTTGGCTTCTCGGCCTCGAACTTTTTGATGGGCAAATTCCCCTTTCCTAAAACGTCGAGAAGATCTTTAGAAAATGCGCCGAGCGGGCGCGTACTCGAACAGGCTTCTAAGAAAAATCTTACCTTTTCAAATCGATTTTCCGATAAATAGAAACCGCTGATCGGACAATGGCATTAACTGTTGTCTGAAAACAACTTGCTCTTTTTCGAGTGCAGTTTTCAGGTTCTCGCCGCCGAAGAAAAGCAGCTTCGACTTTCCGGACCATTTGATCAGTCGCGGAAGTTTCTCCGTGAATTTATCGAGAGCACGGCAAGTTACGGCTTCGCAGTGGCCGAGGTTTGTTTCGGCAAACTGTTTGGGCGAGATACGTGTGCGGTGTTTTAGTCTGAGTTTATCGACTACGAGGGTCAGAAACTTGGACTTTTTGTCTTTTGATTCGATAAGAACCGCTTTCAGGTCTTCGCGAGCGAGGATGCAAGGTATCGACGGCAATCCGCCGCCGGTTCCGACATCGGCAAACCATATACCGTGCGGCAAATGTTCAAGCAGCGTGAGCGATTCGAGAATGTGCCGCGTCGCAAACTCCCCAGGCGTCGTCGGCGCCACGAGATGCAGGATCTCATTGTGTTCGTGGACCAGATCATAATAGTCCGCCAGCCGCTCGACCGCACCTTCATCCAATTGAATACCGAATTCCGCCTGATTATCCTTCAAACCTTTTACAAATTCTGAACGCATATTCCAGCAACGAGTTTTACTTAACCCGCCCAATAAAGCAATAGAGAACGGGAACTGACAAAAAAGACCGCAACGCTATAAAGTCATGTTCTAACGGGTTCCTAAAATAAATTGTAAGATTTCCGCAAAAAAAACATTTACTTTCGGAGCGACGTGTTGTACAGTTCTACAACCCAGAAATCCAAAGGATAAAAATTAATTTTTCTTGTTAGAGCGCGAGCTCCGCATCGCCGACCCTCGAATTGTTTTGCGTCGGGGAGTGATAGGAAATACTTTTTAGGATTGAATACGCACGACGCCAAAACCAGATTATCGATAAATATTTCCGAATCTTAAACCGTTTCATCCGAATCTTGATGACTTGATGGCTCTCGCAGATTGATGAAGCAAGCTCCCAAGAGACGAAAGGACGGGAAAATTTGGGATTCCGGAAGATATTCGGTAAGGAAATTTCAGAAAATTCAGTACATTCGGGTAAATAATTATGTACAACGAGACCGAGAAAGTCTATCAAGATACGGAATATCCGTTACCACACTACCGGAAGCTTTTTGACGAATCGCCAGTCGAGGCGCCCGCCGAGTCATTGGATCATATGGCACAGATATTATCGAATCAGGGCGAATATCCCGGGAACAAAAGCATGATCGAAGCTTTTGAGGCGATTTTCAAGCGTCAGCCGGACGCACGCAAGGTTAACATTCCTTCCGGATACACGTACTTTGGGCAATTCATCATTCACGATATTTCCAGCATTGACGGAACAAATCGTCATGCTCCAAAGGATCTGCCGTGGGAGAACGATAAGAAAGACGATTACTGGGCGACCGTTTGTAATCTTCACGAACCGGATTTCAATCTGGAGAGCATATACGGCAGGCCTGCGGACTTAAATAGCGAGCCCGTGGATTCTTCGTCCGAACTTCCGTTTCTCCGTGTCGGTTCGACCGCCCCTTCCGGCGGGCCTCGTCAGACTTCTTCGCTTAGTTACCCGTGCGATCTGCCGCGAAAGCCAAATAGTTACGAGGTCGAAATTCCGGACGCTCGAAACGACGAAAATGTCGTGTTGGCCCAAACTCATCTTGCTTTCATCAAGTTTCACAATGTTCTCGTAATGAAGCTAAGCGAAAGGCCGGAGTATCAGGACGATGGGAAATTTAAGAGGAAAGAGTTGTTTGATAAAGCAAGGGAATTGAATATACGGTATTACCAGCGGATAATCCTCGACGATTTTCTACCGCGTGTCGTTCAAACCGATGATTTGATATGGGCCGCCCATAATCTGAACTCAGATAGACTCCATTATCAGCCTTACACGGATAGCTTTATCCCCGTCGAATTCGCGGTCGCGGCCTTTCGATTTGGTCACAGTATGATCCGTTCGAAATACGAGATAAACGCATTCTTCAGAGAGGACGAGAGCGATCCGGCGCTGCTGCCAGCGACCCTCGATCAGCTCCAAACCTTTACAGGTGCGAGCAAGATGAACAATAATCCGTCAGGATCTCTTCCAAGTGAATGGATAATTGACTGGAATCGGTTTTATCAATTGGACAATACCAAAAAGAATTTTGCCCAAACCATAAACACTACGCTTCCGAAAGAACTTCTTGAACTGCAGCCTCTGATCGTTGACACTACGAAAGGCCGCGCGAATTCTATAGCTGCACTCGACCTGTTTCGGTCGCGGCAGTTCAGGTTATCCTCGGGGCAAGCCATAGCTCACAGTATGCACGTCGCTCGATTGCCCGCTTATCGCATTCGCAAAGCGATAAACATCAAATCGGTCGATAAAAGCATTACGAAGGAGAAGCGACTGCAAATTAAGAGAGATCTGATCGCCCAATTTAGCACCAACTCACCGCTATGGTACTACATTTTGCTTGAGGCCCAGAGTGAAGAAACCCGCCAACTCGGGCCGGTCGGCGGACGACTTGTTGCTCAAACAATCTGTCAACTCATCTACAACAGTAAGATATCGGTGCTAAGGGATCCGGTGAAAAACGGTGACGAATTTTTGTTGGACGGACGATTTTCGATGCCCGAGATGCTGCGGAGGATCAGGAATGCAAGGCTCGATGAGAGTCTGCCGACGTACCCGCCGAACACACAAAGATTTGACGAAACCAATCCGCTGGGCAACGGTTTGATCCAGATGCAAACTGAGGAGATAGATAATAACTAACACAAAGGAGTATTAATATGGCAAAAGTAACCGTAATAGACAATTTGAGGCGCGTTCGAATGAATGGTGAAAGTAAGGCACCGCTCGCGAGAGCGGCGGTTCGTGCAATCCTAAAGGGAATGGATTCGGTCGCATGGGAAGATATGATGAAATACTATGCACGGGAGGACGATAAAACCACGATCGACCAGAAGCAGCTCGACCGCCTGTGTGGTCGACAAGACAGTTTTTTGAATTCGACCTGGGGCAAAGAGTGTTTGGTCTACATCGCGAGCAATTCCACCTGCGGTGACGAAACCGTCACGATGACCGGTACGTTGCGAACCTTTACGCCGCAGATGCGTAAGCAGTTAGAAGACTTCGAGGATTCTCCTTCAACGGGTCACGACGATCCGCCTTGCAAGTACGAAGTTACCGCTGACGACGGGGAAATTGGCATCGATCTCCAGCCGGTCGCCGACGAAGAGACCGCAAATGGCGAATAGCGTATTGACGAGCAAGCCCGGCACGATTAGCGAAGCAGAAGCCGCGAGCCGGGCTGCAATTTGCCACAGGCGATGGCGTCAACTCTGTAACGACTATCTACCGATCTCATCACCTCAATCGATCTGGCGGATGAATCGCGAGACGGGCTCTGACGAACCGCCGCAAGGATGGAAACTGCACGTTTCGGCGACGATACTGGACGCTTGCAGCGTGTTCGAGCGGGTAGCGCCGCTTTTGGAAACGCGAAAAGTAGCGTTCAAAGCTCCCTCCTCCCTCGACGAATTGATAAAGATCAACAGCGGCATCTTTCATGGTTATCATCAGGTAGGAAAGTTCATAACAGTTTATCCTGCAAACGATCCCGCTGCTAGCGACCTTGCGGCGGAGATTCATCGACTTACTAAGGAATTTCATCCGGTCAAGGTGCCCTTTGATGACCAGTATTGCGATGGAAGTTCGGTTTTCTACCGGTACGGAGCTTTTGAGCCGGTCGAACGGGTTGATCCCGACGGTCGAGTGTACTATGTGATAAGAAACCCGGAGGGCAAAGAGGAGGAGGACGACCGGCGAAGGGCGAAACCGGAATGGGTCGCGGATATTTGTTGTAAAGGTAAAATCAGATCCGCAAGCTTCCGCGGCACTCCGCTAGGAACTCGCTACAGGATATTCGACGCTCTGTCACAACGCGGAAAGGGTGGATTGTACCTTGCGTTCGATACCGAATCACCCCGACCGTGTCTTGCAATTGTAAAAGAGGGAAGGAAGAACGGTGAGCTTGCGTGGAACGGTCAGGACGGTCGAACGCTTGCGGAAAATGAATATTCTGTCCTTAAGGAACTCGGTAAGGTTTATGATAACGTCCCCTGCGTCGGCGAGGGTTTCGATCTGAATGGAAGCTTTTACTTCATAATGGAGTTCATCGAGGGCGAAAGCCTTAAGAATCGCATGGATCGCCGTCGCCGCCGATTTTCGATTCGGGAGATTCTGCGGTTTGCGATCTCAATTGCGGAAGTGATAGAACCAATACATAAAGCAGGTTGGGTTTGGAATGACTGTAAACCTGGAAATCTCATGATCACACCCGACGGGAAGTTTCGAGCTATCGACTTCGAGGGTTCGTATCCGGCCGATATCCATGATCCATTCAATTGGCGTTCAACGGCCTTTTCGACCGAGTTTGACGGTAGTGAAGGTTTTTATGCGGACCTGTTTTCATTTGGGGCTGTCCTTTATTTTCTGGTCACTGGTCGCTTGTACGACGCCGCGGATCCCGTTGAGATCAAGCGGCTACGCCGGAACGTGCCGCGAAAATTGAGGGAACTGATCACACGATTAGTCACCGACCGTGGCGTTAGTTTGGCTGACGTGATTGGCGGCTTGAAAAAGCTGGAGGAAGAAATTCCCGAATAGATCGGAGTCAAAGATTGGCGCAGCGTCGGAGGTCGGCGTAGCGGGGGTCGTCGCGGATCGGGTCTATCACTGGGTCGTTCATGAGGTCGGGGAAGGTTGAAAATCGTTCGTCGCACGAGCGTTGGAGCAATTCGAAGGCGCGGTCACGATCGCCTAACGCGGTATAGATCAAGGCTCTTTCCTGAGCCGGGACATAATTTCTGGTGCCGAGGTATTCCAGATCGGCAATGATGCTTTGGGCTTTATCGGCCCTCCCCATTTCTGCATATGCGATACCGAGCGGCGTTGCGTTGGTAACTCTTTCCTCTTCTTTGGATGTATTGTAAAGAGGTTCGATGATCTCGACGGCTTCAGCGGGACGCCCGAGAGCAATCAAGCGGTAAGCCATCATATATTTTATTCGTACGTTGTCTGGTGCGCTTTGCCGGGCGGTGGAAACAATATCAAACGACCGTTGGATATCGCGCTTTTTATAATAGATCATTGCTTCCTGTAAATCGGCGGAGTTTGTAAGAGGATCTATCTCGCGTATCCTGTTTGTCTCGGTCAGAGCCTCATCATAGCGTCCTTGCAATCTAAGAACATTGATCAATCCCGATCGAGCTGGCAGAAAGTCGGGATTGAGGCTAAGCGCGATCCGGTCGTTCCTTTCAGCTTCAGCCCAATTCCATTCGTATCGAATGCAGATCTGGGCCAGGGCGTAATAGGCGTCAGCGAGGGTTGGGTCTAGATCGACAGCCTTTTGCGCCGCTCTACGTGCGAGAACCGCAGATTGCTGAGGCGGTACGGCTGCTTTTGCCCCTGGAGCGCTCTGGAAAAGATAAGCCACGGCGAGTCCGGCCCATGCCTTGGCATAGTTTTGATCTAGATCCTTCGCTTTTGTGAATGCTTCGACTGCCTTGTCCACTTGATTGCCGTCTTTATTGGTTCTTGAATAATATTGTCCGAGCAGGTAGAGGCTTCTTGCCTCGGCGCTTTCGGTATCGGGCTTATTGATTCTAGCTCGCTCCGCGGCATTTACCGAGATTACGGCGTTTACTAATACAGCCGCAACGATCGTCTCAGGCAATCGGAGGGCATTGTCAACCCGCTGTTCAGTCGAATATTTGATCGTACCGTCCGAGACCTGCAAAAGGTTCGCCTTCAATATGGTTTCACCGTTACGGACCTCGATCGAACCGGATAAGACCATTTCGGCTCCCAAAGAAGCTCCTGCCGCTCAACGGATCGACGGCATTTGCTTTCATTTGCGAGTTATCTGACCCATCCCGGACCTTTAAAGATCCAACTCCCGATAGCTTTTGCACAATTGTTCGCGTCAGGTCTTCGGCGAAGTACTTTTGGTCAATGGGTGGATTTTCGTAGACTATAGGCAAGACCGCTATCGTTCGCTGCCGGCCAAATATTGACGGAACGCCCGTATAAATACCGATTAGAGCAGCTACAAGAATGACGGCAAAAAAAGTGAGTGTCGCGGCTGTTTTGTGCAACTGTAAATACGCTAAGCCCGTTCGGAAAAGAGGGTCGTAGCGGCTATCGAGTTCTCGACCAACTTCTTTGACCGTTAAGTACCGGTCATACATGTCCTTCTCGAGACAGCGATCTATAACGTTTTTCGCCGCAAACGGCACCGTCGAGTCCCCCGATACGGTTTCACTCAAAATTGCAGAGATCGTTTCTGCTTTTGTTTTCCGTTGAAAGGGATTGGCCCCGGTGAGCAATTCGTAGAATATAACGCCGAGGCTGAAGATGTCGGTTTGGTAGTCTAGGGGTTCGCCGCGGAGTTGTTCGGGGGACATGTAGGCGATGGTGCCGGCGATGAGTCCTTCAGTGGAGAGTTGGATGGAATCGGGGGTATTCGGACCGAGTGATTTGCGTTCGATGATCTTTGCGAGGCCGAAATCGAGCACCTTAACGGTGCCATCACTGGTCAGCATTATATTGGCCGGTTTCAGGTCGCGGTGGATGATGCCGTGGTCGTGGGCGAATGCCACGGCGGCAGTGATCTGTTTGGCGATGGTGAAAAAGCGAGCGGTGTCGATATCAGTCGTTCGAAGGCTTTGATCAAGCGAGACGCCGTCGATGTACTGCATCGCTATAAAAATCTCGTCATCAACCTCTTCGATGCTATAGATCGAGCAGATGTTCGGGTGGTCGAGCATCGCTACGGCCTGAGCCTCTTTCTTGAGTCGTCGCCGAGCCGAGGCGTCGTCACGCAGTGAGCGAGATAGGAATTTTAGAGCTACTCGCCGGTCGAGTTTTGTATCGAGAGCCTCATAAACCTCACCCATGCCGCCCTGGCCGATAAGCCTTGTTATGCGGTATTGCCCGATCTCGGATCCATCGGAAAGATGCGGCTGCGTATCGCCTATAACATCGGGCCAGATGTTATATTCGAGAAATCCACTGTCATAAGAATCCAGCAGTATCTCCACTTGGCTGCGAAATTGAGCGTTACCTGAACAGGCTTCGTCGAGAAAGGACTGTCGTTCTGGCGCGGGGCGTTCGAGTGCCGCGTAAAAAACTTCCTTGACCCTTTCCCAGTTCTGCTCTTCCATTATGGATTCGAGGACAATTCGTGATGAAGCCAGGCTTTCGCGACCGCCCAGTCACGTTTTACCGTAGCGGTCGAGATGCCCAGCGTTTCGGCGGTTTCCTGAATGCTGCGTCCGCCAAAAAAACGCAGCTCGACGATCTTTGCCTGTTGCGGATCGAATGATGCGAGCCTCGTCAAAGCTTCGTCCAATCCAACGACGTCGACGCCGGAACTATCGATCGCTATCTGAAAAGCCGAGTTCAGGCGAAAGACTTCCTTATCGCCGCCGCGTTTATTACGATTCCGTCGACGAGCGTAATCCACCAGTATGCGGCGCATTATTTCGGACGCGAGCCAGAAAAAGTGCGCGCGGCTTTCCCAATCGATGATTCGTTGGCCGGCGAGTTTAATGTAGGCCTCGTGAACCAGATCTGTTGTCTGAAAGGTATGATCTGATCGTTCATGTCGGAGCAGCCTGTGCGCGTGGTCTCGCAGTTCGCCGTAGATGACTGGAACAAGCTCGTCCCAGGCGGACGGTTCGCCGCCATTCCATTTTGCCAATAGCTCGCTTACCTGACCGTGTTTTTTCGAGATCACATCCATAGGGAGAAGGGAAACTAGAGATCACTTTTATTTGGTGCAGAACGAGCGTAACCCCGAACTCGTTTTCGTGTCAACACTTTCTTCGCCCACCGAATGCTAAAAGCGACCAACTTTCTACTTCATATATAGGTTGTCGAACGATGGCAAATTCTTTCAAAAAAACTTGATCCATTTTTGAAAAAAACATCGCGGTGTATCAGCGGGAACAAATCCGCAAACATGGACACCTCGAGATCAGAACGAATAAGCGCGAATTATAACGAACCATCGAGTGAATGCTGCGTCGCGGCTAACCTGGCGATCTCGGCTTTTACGTTTGTGATCTTATTGATAGCAGGATCGGGCTCGTACTACGACCACTCGACCGTAGTTTCGGATGGGGGCCCATCTTCTTCAGTTTGGCTGGAGGACGAACTCTGGATAACACTTGAGCGAAACGAAGATAGAATTCATATATCAGCATCAAATCAGGAATGGCTGGCGGAGTACGAAATTCACGCTGCAGCGGAGCTGATCGAAAAGAACCGACGGATGCAAGCCGCGCTTGTGCCCCAGGCTATCGCGGGAGACGAAGATGTTGAGGCCTATCGCAAACGGCTAGCGCAACAAGAGCAAACTTACTGGACGGAAGCTCACGAACTGAGTGACGTGATACTCGGCCCTATAGCCGATCAGATCAAAAGACGGCGGATCAATGTCATTGCGTCGGGTGAATTTCAGTCGATCAGTTTTGGAGCGTTGCCGAGGCCTTACTCGCGGGTCGATGAGCCGATATTGATCACTAACGAGATCGAGTATAAGAACTCAGAAGCAGACAAAGTGAGCGAATACTTGCCCTTAGAGACAAGCTCTCCGGGGCGAAGGATGTTGATCGTCGGCGATCCTGATTTCTCATCGGACGATGATAGAGCTTTTGAAACTACGAAGGGGATGGAAATCGAGCTACGATCCGAGAGCGGAGGCCGCCTTCCAACTCGTCTTCCAGGATCTGGTGACGAGGCTCGATCGATCGCCCAGCTAGCTGGACCGGCGAATAGCACTTTTCTGACCGGACCCTCCGCTGTTCGCGAGGCTGTACTGAATCCGCAGATCTCGGATTACGGCGTGCTTCATATTGCAACTCACGGTTATGTTGATGAAACGGACCCAGATCGATCTGGACTCATATTGTCGGGCTCAGCTTCAGGCTCTACCGGGCTGAGCGTGGCGGATATCACGAATGTCAAAGTGAATGCCGATCTTGTCGTCCTCAGCGGCTGCGAAACGGGGCGAGGAATTGCTGTTGACGGTAAGATGGTCAGCCTCAAGGACGCTTTTCTCCACGCGGGTGCGAAGAACGTCGTTTCGAGTCTTTGGAAAGTAGACGATACGGCGACCGCTGAACTAATGATCCGATTCCATCACGCCATGCTTGCCGACGGTCTACCGCCCGCGGCCGCGCTCCGCGCCGCTCAACTCGACCTCTACCAAACCCTCCGCTTTCGATCTCCGTTTTATTGGGCGGCGTTTACGGTTCATGGCAACTGAAAGGGCACCGAAATTCGGCCGTGGGTGGTCGGTTTGGTCATATCCGGCAGGACTCGCCTGTCTTATATTGCTGGGCTTCTTTTCTTGCGCGTTCGTAGGGGCGATATTACGCAACACTCACTCGATAGAAAGGTTATAAATAGCCGGAGCGGACATTGCCCGGTTTTGAACTTTGATCTGATAGCGACCGGGTTCTAGCTGAGTTTTTGGGAAAAGGACCCTTAATTCAGAACCTGACGCAGCTTGGTACGCGTGGAGATCGGCGATCGCAAAATCAGGACGCTTGCCGGACATCAGCCTTACAGAAAATCCGTCCCGAGCGTTTTCACCGATTGGCAGCAAAAGGCGAAAGACGGTCGTTTCAGAAAGGTCTGAAAACTTTTTCGCCGCAACACCGCTGCCGTCGCGAAGCGTGCCGTCCGCTAGGGAAACGACCGTGTTTTGCTGTAAAGAGTTTAGGTCGGACAGATCGCGCTTGTTTAACTGAGCATATTCGCGTTCAAGGGGAGACATTGACGGCGTCAACGCGAGCTGCCACACCCCAAACCCGATAATAACTGCCCCGGCAAGGACCGGAGCCAGAACTAACGGGCGGAAAAGCGACCCAAAGAACGACTTTCTGGGAGCGTCGTCTGTTCTTACGATCAAGCGCGATGGATCATCCGCTCCTAATCGAGCAAATTTTTTTAGGTCTTGTATCTCGCGAAGCAATTGCTCTCTCTCGTCGGAGCAAAGAAAGTGGTTTTCGAACTCTGCGGTCTCGGACGGGGTCAACCGTTGTTCGATAAAATCTTCTATCAGGTTGTTTTCGGCCAGATACATTTCGGCCGCAAAATCTTCGTCCTCGATTATTTGCAGGTCAAATCGCTCGACGGAATCGGGCTCGAGCGTTCCTAGCAAGTATTTTTTTTGTGTTTCGTAACTTTCGTTCATCGTGGCCCTGTGGGGCTTCCTAATAATACTTGAGTTCTGTGAGGCAAATCTTACGCCGCGGCTAAACATTTTTCTACACACTTTCGAACCTGAGCCCTGATCCTAAAGATCCTCGTGTGCAGAGCTCCCGGTGAGAGGCCAAATGTTTCGCAAAGATTTCGCCTTGCTTCCGTTTTTTCCTTCCCGTCGCTTCCGTAGTATTCGACGATCATCTGTCGGTCAGAGATGTCGAGATCTTTCATGCATGATTTCAGGCATTCGAGCCTTTCGTACTCGTCAACCGCCTCGTCAGCGTCCTTGGCTGCGATCGTTGCCTCGTCGGCGATCGGCAGTTCGCGCACGCGCTCCCGGCGATACTCGAAAGCTACATTTGCGGCAAATCCGTTGAAATAGGATGCGATCTTTGGCGTTTTTTCGGGGTCATATTCGCCGATCTTGGCAGCAACCCGCGATATCGTTTCGTCGGCCAGGGCTTCGGCGTCGTCACAGCCGCGAAAGTAAAAAAAACGGATCAACCCCTTGCGGATCGCCTCGTACCGCCGCCCAGCCTCATCGCGATCGGCGGAAAAAGCCCCAAGCAGAGCTTCGAATATCTCTGGATTAAGTTCAGTAACTTTACGCATCCTTGGATAGAAAGGCGAGACCAGCAAATTATAACTTCATTCCGTTAAATATAGAAAACTCCGATCCGTCCCAAAGACAAAAATATTTTTTTTGTAAGATTTCGGGCTTTCGCGCCAATACGAACAGACAGAAATCAAAAAACTTCAGTTTGGTCGACGGTCCAGTCAGCGCGTTTGGGCGATTAAAAGCCTTAGTGCGGGGAAATAAAGGTGACTCGCGTGTCGAACCAAGCGGCTGATCCTTCCCGGATGGCTTTTAGATGTTTTCGGGGTTTCTGTCTCAGATTGACAACAAGCTCTGACGAGCTTCAGGTGGGCAAAAAAATCGGCCGGGGACTGCAATCACCGGCCGGTTCGGCTCACCTGCTGAAACGGAATGTCTCAGCAAATGGGACCGTACGAATCCAATGTTAAGGCATTCCGTTCTCTTTAACCAGCTAGCAACTGGAGGCATAACCCCACGGCTCGGGCGCAAAAGGTTCACCGAAACCCACCGTCTGACCCCTGACTTAAAAGTAAAGGAGAAATTTGTATGTCCGAAACACACGGAATTAAGCCAGCCCAAGGCCACCAAAAGCCCACAAGCCCGGCCAAAAATAAACCCCAAAATAGATCAAAATCAAAGATTGAAATCCTAGCCGCGATCACAATACTACTAGTAATCGCCACCGCCACTACCACCACCAAAGCCGCGTCAATAACCTTCTTCGACTCCGTCATGGCTTTTTTGGGTATGGAAACCACCGCATCTAGAGCGGAGATCGATCCCGCCGCAACGATGGCTAGTAACTTTAATGTGACGCCGCTAGCTCAGCAAGCTGATGCGGGCGCCGAGCGAGACTACGCTTGGGTATTTGAAGCCGACAATGACGATCCAGGAGTCAACGCGATCATGACAATTCCGCTTTTGTGGTCTGCTCCCCAGAGTACTAACTCGGCGGGTGCCGGTTACGTTCAAATTACATCCGGAAGTTGCCCAGTGACGCTTAGTTCGATTACCGGCAGAACAATTATTGTCAACCAGCCGGCATCGCCAGGCTGCTTGGACGGGCAGACCTTTACTATTCATTACAAAAAAGCTACCGCGCCGAATATTCTCGGCAATTACACGTTCGACAGTGACGTTGTCACGGCCGATCCAGTCGTGACTGTTGTTACCGGTACAACCACCGATCTTCAATCGTCGGACGCCACTTCAGATTATCTAGATATGGTAACGTTTACCGCTACGATTTCTCCAAATCCGGGCGGGGGAAGTGTTTCATTTTACGACAGCGGATCGTCTTGTTCGTCACCGGGAACATTGATCGGAACAGATGCAGTTGATGCAGGCGGGCAGGCCGACGTTTCCACTGCAACGCTGTCTGGTGGTAGTCACACAATACTCGCTTGTTTCGGCGGTTTTCTGACCTTTGGCGTTAGCGAGGATTCGCTGAGTCAAAGTGTGGTCACGATAAACCAGGCGACACTTACGGTGGTACCGACACCATCGACCGTCGTCTACGGAAACACCGCGACACTCAGCACGACCGGCGGAAGCGGAACAGGTGCCGTTACATTCAGCAGCGGACTATCGACCGGCTGTTCTGTTTCGGGAACTACGCTTTCGGTCGACGATGCTTCGGGCAGCTGCTCGATCACGGCGACAAAGGCGGCTGACAATAACTACAACTCGGCAACTTCTGCGCCGTTAACCGTCACGCTTCAAGCAGCAAATCAGGCGACACTTACGGCGGTATCGACACCATCGACCGTCGTCTACGGAAACACCGCGACACTCAGCACGACCGGCGGAAGCGGAACAGGTGCCGTTACATTCAGCAGCGGACTATCGACCGGCTGTTCTGTTTCGGGAACTACGCTTTCGGTCGACGATGCTTCGGGCAGCTGCTCGATCACGGCGACAAAGGCGGCTGACAATAACTACAACTCGGCAACTTCCGCGCCGTTAACCGTCACGCTTCAAGCAGCAAATCAGGCGACACTTACGGCGGTATCGACACCATCGACCGTCGTCTACGGAAACACCGCGACACTCAGCACGACCGGCGGAAGCGGAACAGGTGCCGTTACATTCAGCAGCGGACTATCGACCGGCTGTTCTGTTTCGGGAACTACGCTTTCGGTCGACGATGCTTCGGGCAGCTGCTCGATCACGGCGACAAAGGCGGCTGACAATAACTACAACTCGGCAACTTCTGCGCCGTTAACCGTCACGCTTCAAGCAGCAAATCAGGCGACACTTACGGCGGTATCGACACCATCGACCGTCGTCTACGGAAACACCGCGACACTCAGCACGACCGGCGGAAGCGGAACAGGTGCCGTTACATTCAGCAGCGGACTATCGACCGGCTGTTCTGTTTCGGGAACTACGCTTTCGGTCGACGATGCTTCGGGCAGCTGCTCGATCACGGCGACAAAGGCGGCTGACAATAACTACAACTCGGCAACTTCCGCGCCGTTAACCGTCACGCTTCAAGCAGCAAATCAGGCGACACTTACGGCGGTATCGACACCATCGACCGTCGTCTACGGAAACACCGCGACACTCAGCACGACCGGCGGAAGCGGAACAGGTGCCGTTACATTCAGCAGCGGACTATCGACCGGCTGTTCTGTTTCGGGAACTACGCTTTCGGTCGACGATGCTTCGGGCAGCTGCTGGATCATGGCGACAAAGGCGGCTGACAATAACTACAACTCGGCAACTTCCGCGCCGTTAACCGTCACGCTTCAAGCAGCAACCCAGGCGACACTTACGGCGGTATCGACACCATCGACCGTCGTCTACGGAAGCACCGCGACACTCAGCACGACCGGCGGAAGCGGAACAGGTGCCGTTACATTCAGCAGCGGACTATCGACCGGCTGCTCGGTTTCGGGAACTACGCTTTCGGTCGACGATGCTTCGGGCAGCTGCTCGATCACGGCGACAAAGGCGGCTGACAATAACTACAACTCGGCAACTTCCGCGCCGTTAACCGTCACGCTTCAGGCAGCAACCCAGGCGACACTTACGGCGGTATCGACACCATCGACCGTCGTCTACGGAAGCACCGCGACACTCAGCACGACCGGCGGAAGCGGAACAGGTGCCGTTACATTCAGCAGCGGACTATCGACCGGCTGCTCGGTTTCGGGAACTACGCTTTCGGTCGACGATGCTTCGGGCAGCTGCTCGATCACGGCGACAAAGGCGGCTGACAATAACTACAACTCGGCAACTTCCGCGCCGTTAACCGTCACGCTTCAGGCAGCAACCCAGGCGACACTTACGGCGGTATCGACACCATCGACCGTCGTCTACGGAAGCACCGCGACACTCAGCACGACCGGCGGAAGCGGAACAGGTGCCGTTACATTCAGCAGCGGACTATCGACCGGCTGCTCGGTTTCGGGAACTACGCTTTCGGTCGACGATGCTTCGGGCAGCTGCTCGATCACGGCGACAAAGGCGGCTGACAATAACTACAACTCGGCAACTTCCGCGCCGTTAACCGTCACGCTTCAGGCAGCAAATCAGTCTATTACATTCGCGTCGATTGCAAATAGAACCTTCGGTGATCCAGACTTCACGATCACACTTCCTACGTCGGATTCTGGCCTGCCAGTAGGCGTCGTTTCTGATACTCCGACTATTTGTACGCTATCAGGAAATACTGTCCATCTTGTATTCCCTGGAACCTGTTCACTAACAGCGTCTCAGTCGGGTAATTCGAACTACAATGCCGCAAACCCTCAAACGCGTACGTTTCTTGTAAATTTCTGTCCGACGGTTTCGATTCCGACAAACCTGTCGGGTGGAATAGGCCAGACGGTGACGATTCCGGTTAACACGACCGATCTGAGTCCATCCTTGGATGCTTCGGTAGTACCTGCACCCGGAATTCTCTCGGCGCAGTTTACAATGACCTACAATCCGGCGGTGCTGAGTCCAAATCCAGCGGATATCTCGGTTGCCTTGGGTGTCGTAGATGCTGGTTCGAACACCCCGATCGTAAACACCTCAACACCGGGCACGATCGTCGTTTCGATCAACAGCTCGTCAGCGTTTGCTTCGGCTCCCGGTACTGCCGACGACTCGGGTTCGATCGCGTTGATCACGATGAAGGTCATCGGATCGGTGAACACGATCGCCAATCCAGATACAACGCTTACCCTTTCGAATTTTGCGTACAATCAACCGATTCCTGACGCGATCTGCGAAACTACAACAAACGGCGCTTTTGACGTTTCCGTAACATCGACCTCCACGACTGTTATTAGTTCGTCAGCCACCTCAATCTACGGCAATCTAGTCACCTTTACAGCGACTGTCTCTCCGATTCCAACTGCCCCCAGAGGAACGGTTGACTTTTCGATTACTAACGATTCAGGCGAAACCCTTTGTACTGGAGTTGCAGTTGATTCGTTGGGTAAGGCGACGTGTCAGAGAAGTCTGTTGTCCGTTGCGAACAGTTCGCACGCGGTCTCGGCAACGTATGTACCGGACCCTGGAAATCCTAACTTCTCGGGTAGTAGTTCAACGCCGATTTTACAGACTATTACTCCGAAAAATGTTTCAGTAACGGCGCAGGACAAATCAAAATCCTACGGCGACGCTGATCCGGGCTTCACATATACCGTCGCTACTCTGGTTTCACCGGACACTTCGCTCGCAGGCGTATCGTGCAATGTTGTACCAGCGCATGTCAACGTCGGTACGTACCCGATCACATGTTCGGGGAATACAAACACAAACTACAACGTTACGGCCTATAACGCAGGCACCTTGACGATCGATCCAAAGGATGTCACGGTCACAGCAGAAGACAAGTCGAAGACCTATGGCGACGCCGATCCGGCCTTCACGTACACGGTCGCTACTCTGGTTTCACCGGACACTTCGCTAGCGGGGGTGTCGTGCGGTGTTTCGGTAACGCACGTTAATGTCGGTACGTACCCGATCACATGTTCGGGGAATACAAACACAAACTACAACGTTACGGCCTATAACGCAGGCACCTTGACGATCGATCCAAAGGATGTCACGGTCACAGCAGAAGACAAGTCGAAGACCTATGGCGACGCCGATCCGGCCTTCACGTACACGGTCGCTACTCTGGTTTTGGGGGACACGTCGCTCGCAGGCGTATCGTGCAATGTTGTGCCAGCGCATGTAAACGCTGGTGCGTACACGATCACGTGTTCGGGCAACACCGACCCAAACTACAACGTGAAAACCTATAACCCAGGTACCCTCACCATCGGTACGTTTTCCCTGACTATCTCAGCGGATAGCGGATCCAAGTACTACGGTCTTGTATTCACGTTTGCTTCGCCCGGATTCACAACGACTCCGGCATCGTTACCGAATGGCGACACTGTTACCTCGGTGACGTTGACGAGTGCTGGGCAGCCGGCGAATGCTCCGGTTGTGTTGGGAGGATATTCTATCGTTCCAAGTTCACCGGTGTTCTCACCAGCAGCGACGGCAACGAACTACAACGTTACTTACGCCAACGGAACCTTGACAGTTAATCAGGCCCAGATCACGAGGACGGGCGGAAGCGGCCAGGCTAACTACGACACGACGGCAAAAACGCCTTCGCCTTGTTCCGTTACCGTACAAAACGGAGCGCTGGTGCCCGCCGACAATGTAGGTTGCAATAACGTTCCGCCGACCGTAGGTCCGACGCCCGGTGCGTATACGATCAACTCGGCACTTACCGGTACGAACCTTAGCAACTACGCCGACACGGCAGTCGCAGGCTCGTACACGATCCATTCGAGTACGATCAGCGGTTCCGTCACATACGCCCATGAACCGGCCCCGGTACCGACGGGCAGCCCAACCCCAACGCCCATACCGGTTCCCGGTGTAACACTGAGTGCTCCGGACAGCCATTCGCCAACAGCCTTTCCGACAATCACGGGAACGACGGATAGTTCGGGCGGCTACTTCATGTCGATGTTCTCGCCGTTGCCTGCACCATCAACGACCTTCTTCGGTGAGGGGACATATACGGTTACTCCTTCTAAGCCGAAGCAGGGATGCTCGCCGACAAACGTGACGAACGGCATCTTTGCGGATGACGCTTCGAAAGTGTCCCAGCATGTCGTAGGGTTGATCACCCTGAGTGCTCCAGGGCAAGCAGCGGCCAAGGTCAGTGGCTCGCCGACGATCTCATCGTTCGACGCAGCTCTGATAGCACGAAAGGTCGTCGGCCTCTGCTCAGCACCTGTGAATGCTTCGGGTGAGTGGCGATTTACATCCACGTCCAAGACCTATACGTTTGCTCCGCTAACCACTACGAACCTTTCGGGTGAGAATTACACCGCGATCATGATGGGTGACGTCAATGGTGACTGGAGTCCGGCTGGACCCAATAGACCTGCTGTCGTCGATCCCGAAACCGCTCCTCGTGTTTCGGCTGGGTCGGTTAGTGGGTTGCCTGGGTCGATGAATGTCGTTCCGGTTCGTATTGATAATTTGAATGGTGCGACTGTTGGGTCGTATCAGTTTGATGTTGAATACGATCCGGCGGTGGTTGATCCTGACCAGATAGCTGCTGATCTGAATGGCACGCTTGGGGTCAATCTCAACGTTGTTCACAACGTTGTTGAGCCTGGCTTGTTGAAGGTCGCGGTTTATGGGGCTATGCCGGCTTCAGGCGATGGCGTTTATCTGAACCTTAGATTCCGTGCCAGCGGTAATCTGGGAGCGATGTCTGCTATCAGGATCCGTGAATTCCGATTCAACGACGGGTCGGTCGGTGTTGTCACGCAGGATGGATCGATCTCGATTGGGGCGGCAGAGGTTTCGTCGATCCGTGGTCGGGTATTGACTCCGTCGGGTCAGGGGCTCAGGAACGCGCAGGTCTTTTTGACCAACGCGGCGGGCGAGCGGACAGCGGTTACGACCAGTTCGTTCGGACGTTTTGAGTTCACCAGTCTAACCATCGGCCAAACTTACACTGTCACAGTCGGTTCGAAACGATACAGATTTGCTCCGCAGATCGTTACTGTTTCGCAATCGCTGGCTGAGATAGACCTCACCGCTCTGGAATAAGCAACCAGAGTTTCCTCAAAGACGTGAGCGGGGAGAGATCCCCGCTCACCTTCCCAAAGTTCTATTCGGAGGTAAAGATCATGTTAGCAAGTCTGCGGTACGGCGCGACATCACTTAATAATCTGCCATTTTTCTTCAGGATCCCGAGTTTTGCCGCTGCTTTCGTCCTGCTCGTGGTGTTCGTTTCGGCAACGACAATTCAGGCGCGATTTGCAGATAGCGTATTGGTGCCAACCTATTCGTCGAACGCAATCCTCACGCCGCCAGTCGAGGTCACTGCTCCAACGGTGAATCAGGCAACACCCGGAACCTTCGTCGTGCCGATCACGGTCGACGATATCACGGGCGATGGAATCTTTGCCTTCCAATTCAATATTCTTTACAATCCCGCAGTTATCGATCCTTCGGGGGCGAATTTCGGGTGTTCCACGGCCGGAACCATCGCCGGAGCGGCCGGGCTTTCGCCAACTTGCAATGTTTCGCCTGATGGCACTTTGCGAGTTGCCGTCTCAGGAATTTCGCCGATGACCGGTTCCGGAACGATCATTAATCTGACATTCACGACAGATGCCTTAGCGGTAGTCGGCAATGTGTCGCCGCTAACCTTCCAAAGCGTTTTCTTTTTCAATTCCGGTGGCCAAGTGGCCAATTCGCCGACGAACGGCCAGGTTACTTTGATCGCGGGAGCCAATACTATCACCGTGACGCAGGGTGCGAACGGCGTCATAGCTCCTGGCACGACATCGGTTCCTGCGGGCGGAAACCAAACCTTTACGATCACACCGAACGCTTGTTATGAGATCTCAAATGTTATTGTTGATGGGAATTCGGTCGGCGCTTCGCCGAGCTATACATTCACGAATGTAACGGTGCCGCACACAATTACGGCCACGTTTGCGATACGGACCTATGTTTTGATCTACAACGCAGGACCGAACGGCTCGATCACGGGAACTACTAACCAGACGGTTAATTGCGGAGCTAACGGCACGTCTGTGACGCCGATACCAGCAGTTGGCTATAGTTTCGTGAATTGGAGCGACCTCTCGACCGCAAATCCACGCACCGATACAAATGTTCAGGCAAATCTATCGGTCACAGCAAATTTCGCCATAAATACCTACCAACTCTCGGTGATATCTACACCCGGCGGTACAATTACCGCGCCAGCCGCTTCACCCATAGCGGTTAATCACGGTGCAGCAACGACGATCACGGCTGTTGCCGATCCCGGGTATACGTTTATTGGTTGGACGACAACATCCGGAACGGCCTCGTTCGGGGCGCCGGGCAACTTGTCCACTACTGCAACCCTCACATCCGGAAATGCTACGGTTAGAGCGAACTTCACCCTTAATACATATCAATTGAGCGTAGCGTCCACGAGTGGTGGAACGATCACAGCGCCCCCGACATCGCCTATCACCGTAAATCATGGAACACCGACCACGATCACTGCAGTTGCGGATCCGGGCTATACTTTCACTGGCTGGACCGTAACAGCAGGAACCGCGTCGATAGCCGCTCCGGGCAGTCTCAGCACGACCGCGACGATAACCGCTGGAAATGCAACGGTCACAGCGACGTTTTCCGTTACCACCTATCAATTAACCGTTGTATCCAGCACGGGCGGTACGATAACCTCGCCTGCTACATCGCCTGTGACGGTTAACCATAACACTCCGACAACGATCGCGGCGGTCGCGAACCCTGGATATACTTTTTCGGGCTGGACGGTCACCGCAGGAACGGCAACAATCGCCTCGCCATCCAGTTTGAGTTCGACGGCAACGCTCACAGCTGGCAATGCGACCATCAGAGCGAACTTTACGATCAATACCTACACGTTGAACTACGCGGCGGGTGCGAATGGTACGCTCAGCGGGATCCTTTCGCAGACGGTAAACCATGGCAGCAGCGGAACTGCGATTAACGCCATACCGAATGCCGGATACAATTTCGTCAACTGGAGTGACGGTTCTACCGCTAATCCTAGAACAGACACTAACGTTACGGCAAATCTCAGCGTAACCGCGAACTTTGCGATTCGCACTTACAATCTGAGTTATCTCGCAGGCCCAAATGGGTCATTGACGGGGAATTTAAGCCAGGTTGTGAATCATGGAGCGAATGGGACAGCCGTAACCGCTGTCGCGAACACCGGCTTCCTTTTTACGGGCTGGAGCGATGGTTCCCTCGCAAACCCAAGAGTCGAGAGCGGGGTCACTTCGGACCTGACCGTAACCGCTAACTTCGGTCCGATCCCAACGCCGACTCCAACGCCGACTCCAACGGCGACTCCAACGCCAACGCCAACTCCAACGCCAACGCCTACACCGACGCCGACGCCTACTCCAACGTTGACGCCAACGCCAACTCCAACGCCGACGCCAACGCCTACACCGACGCCGACGCCTACTCCAACGTTGACGCCAACGCCAACTCCAACGCCGACGCCTACACCAACGTTGACGCCAACACCAACACCGACGCCGACGCCAACACCAACACCAACGCCAACGCCAACACCAACACCAACTCAAACGCCAACGCCTACACCAACGTTGACGCCAACACCGACGCCAACGCCGACGCCGACGCTAACGCCGACACCAACGCCAACGCCGACACCAACGCCTACTCCGCAAGATCGATTTGTGAGAATTCTCGGGGCAACCCTTAGCCAGGGACAAGTTCAGGCTATTGCCAATATTGAAGTCGATTCACCGGGAGATGTGGCTTCGGCAAGCTGTACGATAAACTTCGATGCGAGCCGCTTCAGTAATCCGACGGTGACGCTCGGAAATGGAGTTCCGGCAGGAACGACTCTTTTGGTGAATAGCAATGATGCAGGTCTTGGTCGTCTTGGAGTAACCGTGAATGTTCCCTCGGCTCTTCCAGTGGGTCCACAACAGCTAGTCACGATCGCCTTCACGGCTGCTCCTGGAATTCCGACCGGTTCTTACGCCATCACGTTCTCGGGCCAAACGACACCGATCTCGATAAATTCGTTAGGTGGCGTACCGCTCTCGGGAACGTTCGTTAATGGAGCTATTACGGTCGAGCCTTCGTCAAGCGGACTAACCTTATCGGGACGCGTACTAACACCATCTGGACAGGCGCTCCGAAATGCGCGGGTCGTGCTTATCGACTCCGCAGGGACCAATCGCGTCGTTACAACCGGGTCATTTGGGATCTATAGTTTCGATAACCTGGTTCGAGCTGAACCGTATATTTTAACGGTGCAATCAAAACGTTATAGATACGCGCCGCAATTTGTTCAGTTGTTCGATACTTCTCTAACGCGCGATCTACTGGGGCTTGAGTAGATATCTATTCCGTTCATTGGCAAGGGCCGTCCGGTTATTTACCGAACGGCCCTTTTTTTGGCTTTGCTATCTAACTAATCGAAAGAGGTTGGTGCGGACGAATGGAATCGAACCATCACGGCCTTGCGGCCACAGGCTTCTGAGACCTCCGCGTCTACCAGTTCCGCCACGTCCGCACGGGCGAACATTGAGAATACTAGTTCGGTGCGGGAAATTCAAGACGAAAAAGGCAGAACCGCATAGTGTAAGCATTGAGCCCGGCGACCCAGACGGTTCTGACCCGAGCCTAGGCATTTGTTATATTGAAAATGTGCCAATTGATCTCGTCGACAATCTTAAGGACATACGCGAGCGGATCGCGAATGCCGCAAAACGTGTCGGTCGCAATGCGTCAGAGGTAAAGCTCGTCGCGGTAAGTAAAACGCATCCGGTCGAAACTTTGCGTGAAGCGATCGTCGCCGGAGCTGCAATTCTTGGCGAAAACAAGGTCCAGGAAGGCGAATCTAAGATACTCGAGATCGGCCGAGACGGGATCGAATGGCATCTGATCGGCCATCTCCAGTCAAACAAAGCCCGAAAAGCGGTTCAGCATTTTGATGTGATCCAATCGGTCGATTCTGTCGAACTCGCGGAGCGGCTCGAGCGTATTTGTGTTGAGGAAGGCCGCGAGAACCTATCGATCTTTGTTCAGGTCGATCTCGCGAGTGAGGAGACAAAGTCGGGAATCCCCGAGAGCGATCTGTCGCAGCTTGTCGACTATTTGAAAACGTGTGAACGGCTCCGATTCGATGGTTTAATGGTGCTTCCGCCGTTTTTCGATGATGCCGAGGCGACGCGACCGTATTTCAAACGCTTGCGGAAACTGCGTGACGATCTCGCAGCCTCTAATGCATTCTCAAATGGCGTCGGTGAACTTTCGATGGGAATGAGCCATGATTTTGAGGTGGCGATCGAGGAAGGGGCTACGGTCGTTCGGGTCGGAACGGCGATCTTTGGAAACAGGCAATACGGAATAAGTAATAACTGATAAGTGGAAACGGAAAACTTTTTACTTCTCACTTATCCGTTCTCAGTTATTCCGAAGCAAAGAACTTTATGCTATCAACACTGGTATTTCCGATATTCAGCTTGATCCTTTGGGGCGTATTTGGCGTTTTTATTGGGGTCTTGCTGCTTCGTCTGATCTTTAATTACAGCGATCCGAATCCTTTCGGCAAGGTCGGTAGGTTTGGGTTCAAGGTGCGAAAGGCGACCGAGCGTTGGGTGTATCCGGCGGCGAGGTTCTTTGCGATGTATCGCATCGACACTCGGCTGGCACCGCTGCTGACGATGTTCATCGGCTTTATTATTACCTATTTTTTTGCGCAGATCGTTAGTAACACCTTCTTCGTGATCGATGGATTGACCGCCGGCGTGATGCGGGGCAATCCGAAGATCATAATCGGATTTATTCTTTATGGTCTGCTGAGCATTCTTGTGTTATTTATCTTTTTGCGATTCCTGGCCTCGTGGTTCGTTTTCACGCAGAAAACGTTCTTTGCGTTCGTAATGAAGGTGACGAATCCGATCATGCTGCCGGTTCAACGGCTGATACCGCCACTCGGGTTGTTCGATATCTCGGCAATGCTCGTGCTGCTCGTGATCAGCTTTTTGCAGTCGGTCGTTCTTAATATTTTCGTGAGAGCCAGTTAGTCATCATCTTCGTCCTCACTTTCATGTTCTTCATCATTATCGGGCTTTACGCCTGCGGTCATTAGTTCGAATGCCGGCATTCTTGCGAGGCCAGGCATCGGTGTCTCTCCCTTGACCGAAAACCAAATGATCTCGTTCAGTTCGGCCGGGTTCGCCATGTCGGCGTGTTTGAGATCCTGACGATCGGTGAGCCTCATGTATTCGAGCATTGCGGCAGTTGGTTTGTCGGGAGGGAACAGGTTGTCTATCGCCACGTTTGGCAGAACCGCAGAGAAAGGCCGGAGATCGGCGTTGCTGGTAAAAATATCGATCGGCGTCGCGTTTGAATCGAGGAAATTCATCGGCGGGATTCCGAGACACAGCTCGATCGTACGAATAAGGCTGACCGTGTTGTGAAACTCGTGGACGAGGGCACCGCTTCGATTGTACGCCGAGATCACGAATGCAGGTGAGCGATGCGCGTCGACGTGGTCTGGCCCGTCCTGAGCGTCGTCTTCGAGGATAAAGATCGCGGTATCTTTCCAATACGGGCTGTTTGAGACCTCCTCGACTAGGCGGCCGACGGCGTAGTCATTATCAGCGACATAAAACTGCGGCGTCGGGATGCCCTTGTTTAGTCCGGCCGTGTGGTCGTTAGAGAGACGGACGATCGAAAGGTTTGGCAGTGTATCGCCCTTGCCCGACTGCAAATTTTCTACATATCCACGAAACTCCTTTTGCCACTCACCAAACCGCGAGCTTCCGCGGAATCGCACATCGGCAGCGTCAGGTTTGATCGTCGGATCTATCTTGTCTTCGGCCGCACGGGCGATCTTGTAAGAATCGACCGTCATCGAGTCCGGCGTTGCGGTATCGTAATTTCGGCCGGTCGGCGAGATATGCCCTTCGAGCGATCTCTTGGTAGGAAACGCGGTGGCATTTGGCGAAAGATCGGGGTATTTCTTGGGTTGCCGTGTATTTACCTCGCGAACATCTTCCTGAGAGACCGTCGCAACGAATTCACCATAGTTTCGATAGGTCAGCCCGGCGCGTTTTGCGGCGTCCCACAGGTAGAGCGATTCGGGTTCGCCGATGTCGCGGTTGCCGCTGAGATACGGAATGTATTTCTTCTGAAATTTGGCAATATCCTCAGCGGTTGCCGGCAGATCGAAAACTGACGGAAGCGCGACAGGCGGACGGCCCGAAGGCGGATCGTAGGACGGCAGACGGTTAAAGCCTTCGAAATCGTAGGTCCGGCCGCGGCCTGAGTAGTTCCAACGGAAGGATTTATCTATAAAGTCATTCGAGAACGCCGCCGTCGACCAGTTATGGCCATCAGGGCTCGCCTCGGCGTTGACGAAAAAGCGGTCGAGCAAGCCGAATCTAAGGGCGAGGGCCCGGGCATTCGGAGTAATGTTCTGCGGAGTACCCGATGGAGATTTTGCGGCATCGCCAGCTCCAAAGATCGCGACCGAAGCATTTCCGTCGGCTTTGCTGCCATCTCCGCTGGCATTTAGATCGCCGAAAACCTGATCGTAGGTTCGATTCTCGCGGATCACATAGATAACGTGCTTGAAAGGAGATCTACCGCCGCCGAAAATGCTTTTTTTCTCACGCCCGAGCAGCCCGTTGTTCCGCATCGCCGTTTGCGTATAAGCAAACAGCTGCGGTTCGTCAGGCGTGGTTACGAGGCTTATGTTTCCTGCGACCACAACGGCGCTATACATTCCCGTTTTGCTGCGGCTTGGCGGGAATTTGTCGTTCGGCATATTTGGGTAAAAGCCAGATTCGTTCAGCGTAAGCGACGAGTTTTCAGCTCCGGTTCCCTTGCCGTTTGCGATAAATATCTGATTCCCGACGACCGCAACAGCCGACGGATAATTGCCTGTCGGAATAAAGCCCTGGAGTTTGGAATGCGTGGTTTTCGATGGCGTCTTGGCAAGCTGAACCTGAGCGAGGGCATTCGCGTGAGCGTTTGCTACGAACAGCGTTTGCTCGTCTTCGCTCAATGCAAGGCCTTCGGGGCTTGTGCCATTCAATGCCGTCTCGGCGAGCTGGATGTTGATCGTTTCGATGACTTTGTCTGTCGCCGTATCAACAACACTGACCGAGTCGCCATCAGAATTAACGACATAAAGCCGTGTCTGCTGACGATTCAGAAGCATAGCTGTCGGGTGTCGTTCAGTCGTGATATGGCGAACAGTGCTTCGGTTCGGATCGACAATAGCAATGCTTCCGTCGCCCCATAGTGAGACGTAGGCCTTCGAAACATTATTCGCTCGTGTGACTAACTTAACATCATACGGATAAAGCATTTGCGTCGAGCCCGACTTGTGCAGGTCGATCCGTTTCAGCTTTCGCGAGTCGCGCAGGTCGGAAATCATGCCGAGCGTATCGCCCAGGTTATTTGCAACGTAAAGCGTTTCGCCGTCCGGACTTAGGCCGAGGCCCATTGGATAGACGGCAGCAACGTTTCCGTTGTAGTTCGGCGAAGGAGCGTTTTCGGTAAATCCCGAGACATCGATCGAAGGAGCCTCAAATTTCGCATCCGGTTTGTTCGCCGGAGCGAGCGGTAGCGTTGCCGTTGGGTCGAACGCGAGGATCCAGACCTTGTTCTCAAATCCGCCGGCGAGATAAAGCTGGTATTTACCATCGGGCTTGACTACCGGGTTGAATACCAGCCCAAAATGAGCACTTTGCGGTGATGGAAAATAAACCGTCTGAATGACTTTCGGCTCTGGTTTCAGGTTGAGGTCTATGACTGAGAGCGTTTGTTGCTCCTTGCTCTTCGAAGTTTCTTTGACTCCATAGCCGCTGTTGACGGCGATCAGAAATCGTCCTCTGCCGTCGGGGCCGCTTTTGTCGGGCGTGCGGACGAAGTTCACGGTCAGCGGAGCAACCGCAGGAAGGTTGGTCGCGCCATCGTTTATCAATCTGCCGGCCGGAGTCGTCTTTCGATCCGCAGTTTGCGGCTCGGGCTCTTCCGAAGCTCGGGCAAAAGGCAGGAAAGTCCATGCAGCGGTTAAGATCGCGATAACGCAGCATAGGAGTAAAAAGAACCTTTTCAGTAGATAGGTCGCGGTAAGATTTCGCATTCGATCGCCTCGATTGTTCAAGAACTGAAGCTATAATAACCGATAACGGTTAAATCGGTATTACGCTATGCCCATCGATTTCTCGGAACAAAACGATGCCGTGTCATTTAGCGTCCGTGTTATCCCACGTTCTTCAAAAAGCGAGATCGCCGGCGAGCATGACGGTTCGCTGAAAGTGCGGATCTCGGCTCCGCCGGTCGATGGAGCGGCGAATGCTGAGATCGTTCGTCTGTTTGCGAAACTTCTCGGAGTTTCAAAAAGCAGTGTCGAGATCGTCAGCGGTGAGACGTCAAAGAATAAACGCATCCGAGTTTCGGGTTTAACCGCAACGCAATTTACGGAGCGTATCAAGATGAAGCCAAATAGGTCCGAATTGCGCGGTGTTGATACGGCGTGATATATTCGTTTATTCGATTTAGTTCAACAAAACAAAGGTTTTTATCACATGTCAGGACATTCCAAGTGGCACACTATTAAGCACAAAAAAGGTGCTCTCGACGCCAAACGCGGCAAGATCTTTACCAAGCTGATCAAAGAGATCACCGTCGCGGCCCGGACAGGCGGCAGCGGCGACGTTGATTCTAATGCACGTCTACGAAAAGCGGTTTCCGACGCTAAAGGGCTCAATATGCCCAACGATACGATCGACCGTGCGATCAAACGCGGCACGGGCCAGCTCGAAGGTGTCGCCTATGATGAGATCACTTACGAAGGCTACGGCCCGAACGGCGTCGCGATCCTCGTCGAGACAATGACGGACAACCGCAACCGCACCGTTGCTGAGCTTCGGCACTTATTTTCAAAGAACGGCGGCAACCTCGGCGAAGCTGGTTCGGTCGCATGGATGTTCGACAAGAAAGGCTACATCGTCGTCGACAAGGCCGCGAAATCAGAAGATGAGCTTTTCGAGATCGCTATCGAAGCCGGTGCCGACGACATGCAGGATGAAGGCGATGTTTTCGAGATCTATACGGCAACCGATGCCTTCGAAGCCGTTACCGACGCCCTCAAAGCGGCCGGGATCGAGCCACAGGCTGCCGAGGTTTCAATGATCCCCCAAAATTACATCGCCCTCACCGGCAGCGACGCGAAAACCATGATGAAACTCTATGACGCTATCGACGATAACGATGACGTACAGAAGGTTTACGCGAACTTCGATATCGATGAAAGCGAGATGGAGTAGTTACCTCAGGGTTTCCAACACTTTCATCGCCTGATTTCTGTAACCAACCATATTTTTGTCCGAATACGAGGCCGTGGAGCGTAGATATTCATTTATCGCTCCGCGGGCTTCGTCTTTGCGGCCGGCTTCGGCGTAGAGCATTCCGAGACGAAGTATCACGTTCTTTGATTCGGGCAGCATTTCGACACGGGCACGCGTGACGTAATTTTCGAGTTCGCGCATCGCGTCGGATTTGTTTCCGGCCTGATAGTGGGCGACCGCGAGCTTTTCTGTCAGAGCGGCTCCGTAGATCGGCAGGTTTTTGCGGGCGTCGAGGAAGTTGCGGATCGCCTGATCGTATTTTTTCTGCTCGACGTAGGTGATACCGAGCGATTCGTAGACCTGATACATCGCGTAGGCGTCCTGCTGATCGGGCGGCATCGCGAGTGCCGCAACGAGATCCTTTTCGGCATTGTCGAACTGCTTTACCGCGTTATAATTTCGCCCGCGGCCATAATAGGCCCGCATCGTCGGTTTTTTCGCGATCGCCTGAGCGTATGAGACAATTGCGTCGTCGTAACGCTTTTCCTCCGCTAAAGCACTTCCGAGCTGCAATGATGTAAATGCTGAATCGTCCACATTCCTCGTCCACGTCCACAACGCCAGCTCATTTGCCCACGCAAAGTTATACCTAACCGTTTGTACCGCAAACAAAGCGGCTACGACGCATCCAGCGACGAGCAGATTGCGTTCGCTCAGCACCTTACCGGCTAGCGGGACTAGCAGCATCAGGGCTCCCAGCAGCGGAAGATACAGATAGCGGTCGTGGACGATCTGCTCCGAGGGGAAAGCCGTTGCGTTCATTGCAGGAATGAGTGGAACCAGAAAGATCGTCGCCGCGAGCAACGCTCTCTTGGACGAACGAGCCAGGTAGAAAATGCCGACGATCGCAGCTATCGAAATGAACAACGGAATGACGAAGTTCATCCCTGAGATCTCTTTGACGGGCGAGATCGGATAGTTTATAGCGATGAAAACAGGAGCAAATATCTGCTTTAGGTAGAAAAAGAACATTTGCGGAACGCTCATAACCGCGTCGAACAACGCGACCGCATCATCCGGGGGCCTTGCGATCGCACCGATTATGCTCATGCGGAAGACGAAGTACGCAACTGCCGCTCCGGCCAGAGCCAGCAGTGGAGTATTTAGCGCGCGTGTTGTAATTTCTTCGCCGTCAGACTCGCCTTTCAGCACGAAATAGTAGATCGGCAGGCAAAGGATGCCGATCTCTTTTGACCCAAGAGCCGCAGCATAAAGCAGAATTGTCAGGAGCAAATCCATGTTGGATCGTGACGTTCGCCAGCTGGTCGCAAACCAAAGCGAGCCGAGCAGACTAAGCGAAAACAAAAGGTCGGGCGAACCGGCGATCCATGCGACCGACTCGACATGTACAGGATGAATCGCAAATATGAGAGCGATGACAAAAGCTGTGACTGCCGAATACTGCCACCTGCGAAGCAACAAAAACGCGAGCAAGCTAACGCAAGTGTGAAGAAGCAAACTGACCACGTGCCAGCCGGTCGGGTTCGTGCCGAAGAAGCGGAAGCAGAGAATGTTTAGAAGCGTAAAGGTCGGCCGCCAATAGTTACTCGCGGCCTGCGTTCCGTCACCTTTGAAAGCCCATACGTCTGACGTAAGCGCCCGCCACCACTGCGAGCCATCCTGGATCAGTGTATTGCGGACGATCTGCCGCGTGTCATCGTAGACAAATTCGCCGGTCAGAGAGTTGGCAAAGACCAGTAAACAGACTGCGGCGATCGGTATCAGCCATTTTAGTTCGTTGCGGTATTTCACGGTGAACCTATTTTGCAACGCCGACGCCTCGTCTTCAAGGCGTGCTATTTAGAAATAGCTCAGAGCCCAGTGCTTATTCCTTCTTTTCAGATCGCCCCACCATTTGCATAGCGGATAAACAAGTATCAGTCCCACGATCCACACGGCGTAGACGACCCAGAGCGGGAAGCCGTAATCCTTCGGAGCGTTCTGGCCCATAGACATAATTCCGAGGAAAAGATAGCTGCTGTCGATGCCTGCCGCTTTTGCGAGCAGTACGCCGGCGAGATGCGCGACCATCCATTGCAGCATGTAATAAAACATCGGAACGCGGCCGAATACGATACAGACGCGCTGCAATAGCGCTTTGCCGTCGATCATATCTGTTAGAGCGAGAACCAAAAGGCCCGGCCCGATCGTCATCAACAGGTAGAGCAGCGATGGTGGATATTTGCTTGTGTTCAGGAACGACAGGAAAGTTCCGACCGCCGTTTCCTGATGTTTCCACGGTACGGGATCGCCGTAGATATTTATTCCTCTCAATATCACGAACCCAATGGTCGTGATCATGCCGAGCATAAAGAGCACTTTCCGACGACGTTCGCCGTCCCAGCCATATATCTGGCCGAGAGCATATCCAGCAGCCATCACGCCGATCCATGGGATCAGCGGATATGCGATAAAGACGTTTGCAGAGCCAAAGACCGGAATGATGCCGTTTTGATGAAGTATTAGCCACAGTGACTGAGCAATTGTCGGCGGCGGTGTTCCGGCAAATGCCGTTGCCGGCGGTACGCCGATGCCGTCCAGCAGGTTGTGGAGCAGGATCATCGCCACGCCAGCGATTCCGACGACCCTGATCGGAAAATAGATCAGCACTGCCATCAGGATCATCGAAACGCCGATCACCCAGATGACCTGGGCCATTCCGAAGAATGTGTAATCGAGATTGAAAACGATCAGGAATCTGATCAGTGTGAACTCGAGAAAGATCAGCCACAGGCCGCGTGTCCATAGAAATCGTGAAAGTTCGTCATTCGATTTACCGCTCAGCTTTTGCAGATAGATGCTGACGCCTGACAGGAATACGAACGTCGGTGCGCAGAAATGCGTGATCCAGCGTGTAAAGAATACTGCAACGGTCGTCGTCGCCGGATCGGTCGGGTCTGACGTTAATGCTCCGGCATGGACGAACTCGCGGATGTGGTCGATCATCATGATCATCATCACGATGCCGCGGAGCAGGTCGACCGCGTAGATGCGGTTCCGGAGTTTTGAGCTTGCAAGCTGATCTTCGTTTTTCATGTCCGTCTTTATATCAGCTTGCGTGAGGATTTGTCCTGAAATTCCTTGTGAATTCTTATGAATTTTGCCCGCCAGCATTTTTTATGGCTTCCGAAACACGACGTTTCGTTTCCGCCGATGGGACATTTTGCTCTTCCCACCATTCAAGCGTTCCGGGTTCGATCTTCGCTCCTGCATCTATCAGCATCTCTATGATCTCAGCGTGTCGATCTTTTGGTTCATTGACCGCCGACCATAGTGCTTGCCCAAGCAATGTTCCGCCGTAATTGTTCTCTAACTCGAGCGGAATGTCCTTTAAAATAAGCATTCTTAGGGTTTCAATATGTCCGCCACTAACTGCGTAATGCGGCCCTGCAAGCCATGTTTTCATTCCTGTACAGGGATCGACTCCGTAATCGATAAGGAATGCCGCGGTTCTGGTTCGCCCTAGCATACATGCACATGAAAGAGCTTCTGCAAGCATCTCTGATTCTCCATTGAATCTTCCGGCATTGAACCATTGGATGATCTGTCGGTCAAACCCTTGCGGCCCGCCGAGCATCTGTTCGAGGGCTGAGAAATTGCCTTCGGTCAGGTGGATGAGGGTTTTTCTCCACAGGTCGTTACGGTCTGGTTCCATATCGGATGGCGGCACGTTCGCGTGCTTTTGTCGCCTCAACCTCACGGTCGCGGGGCGGGGCGTTGGTGACGTAGGAATTGAGCATTTCCTGCGCCGCTGCGGCGACGCGTTCGACGGCGAGGAAGAAAGCTTCCTCGTTAGCTTTTGACGGTTTGGTAAACCCGGAAAGCTTACGGACGAACTGTATCGCTGACGCGTTTACCTCGTCAGTAGTTGCCGGGGGATCGAAATTATATAGCGTTTTGATATTTCTGCACATACGTTTATTACACGTCTCGAAATCTCAGGAAGTTTCTGAACTGATCGGAAACAGCGGACGAGAATTAGATTAAAGGTCTGTTGCCCATTCACGTACCACGCGGGCCATCTCGGCAAAAACGTCCTCGGTCGATTGGCGAGTTCGTTTTAGGACCTTGAAGCTATGATCGGCGGTGTCGAGCAGGTGAAGCGTCGCTTTCTCGGCTAGATCTTTTACTACCGGCTCAAGCAGATCAAGTTCACCCAGGGCGTCACGAGTTCCGCTCAGGAAGAGCATCGGAATGTCGATTTGTTTAAGGTGTTCAGCCCGCTTCGTCGCCGGGTCACCGGCCGGATGCAGCGGAAACGCGAAAAATACCAAATCCTCTGACTCCCTCAATAGGCAATTCCGACTGGGTCGTCGAGGTCATCCGCCCGCTAAACGAATGCCCGCCCGCAAGGATCGGCAACCCAGGAGCTGCTTCGCCTGCAGCTTTCACCGCCGACCTGATCGTCTCCAAACATGTAGCCTGCGAATTCCGCCCGCCGCCTTTTTCAGAATACGGAAAGTTATATCGAAACGTGGCGATCCCTTGCTCAGCCAGGTTCTCTGCGATCGTCGTCAGCATCGGTGTCCGCATATTCGAACTCGCCCCATGGCCGAGAACGAGCAGATGCTCCGCGTTTTCAGGCCGCATCAGGATCGCAGAGACCTCGCCTTTTTCCAGTGTGGCGGTGAATTTCGTTTCGATGATCATTTTCTCAATACTACCTTGCTGTCTTGGAAATTCTAACCGTCCACGCAAACTTCCCCGTTGGTTTAGCTCTAAACACCTCAGGAATAATGACGCTAAATCCACTCGTCGTTCGTCTCCACGACAGCTCTTTTTCGAAGCCGAGAAGGCTGACCTTCGCTCCTTCCGCAGGAACTATGCCATCGATAGCTAAGGTTTCAGGCGGGACGGGTTCATTCTCGTCGGCGAGGTAGATCGCGTAGACGGTTCCGTCGGGGAGTGAGGTGAAGGCCGTTTTGCCTTGTTTGTAGGGTGCAATGGGACGTGTGTTGTAGATGGCTTCGCTGTTGGTGTTCATCCAGGCTGCGATGTCTCGGAGGCGGGCGTAGGCTTCGGGGGCGAAGTCGCCTTTGGGGTTGGGGTGGATGTTTAGGAGGAAATTGCCGCCTTTTGCGACGACATCGACGAGTGTGTGGATGAGCTGCCGCGACGGTTTGTAAACATCGTTCGGCACGTACGACCACGAGGTTGCCATGGTCATGCACGTTTCCCACGGATATGGCAGCGGTGCGTCGGGGACCTTTTGTTCGGGCGTTCGGTAGTTTTCGAACTGACCGTGAACGTCGCGATCGACGATGATTATCCCAGGCTGATTTTTGCGTGCCATCGCGGCGATCCGCGGCATATCGATATCCTGCGGCCATGGCACTCGTCCGCTGCCGGCGACCGGATCTTTTGGAATGCCCGGCCGAACCCAACCGCCGTCGAGCCACAGAATATCTACCTTGCCGTAGCCCGTTGTCAGTTCGCTGAGCTGGTTGTAGGTGAAATCCTTAAATCTATTCCACTTATCGGGATGCGTTCTTGTGTCGTAATTCACATTCCGATCCGGCGTTGCCCAGAATGGATCCCAATAATCGTCGCTATGCCAATCGGGCTTCGAAAAATACGCCCCAATGCCAAAATTCGCGCGGCGAAAGGCGTCGAATATTTCTTTTGTGACGTTCGCCCGCGGGCCGCGGTGAAACGGCACGTAAGCGGCAGTGATCTTATAGTCCGAAAACTTCGTGTCGAACATGTTAAAGCCGTCGTGGTGCTTCGTTGTGAACACGACGTACTTCATTCCGGCCTCGCTCGCAGCCTTTGCCCATTTGTCGGGATCGAATTGTACAGGGTTGAATGTCGTCGGGAGCTTTTCGTACTGTTTTACATAATCGACATAATTACTGCCCTTCGGCCTGCGGCACCAGTCAACATCCTCCGCACAGATCGACCACGACTCCACAATTCCCCACTGGCTGTATGGCCCCCAATGCATCAGCAAGCCAAATTTCCAGTCCTGCCATTGGTCGAGCTTTTTGATAACGAGCGGATCTTTCTCGGGCACGTACGGCGTTTCCTGTGCGAATGCCGCGAACGAAATGGTGCTTAATAGAAATGTGATGAGCAGGAAGGATCTTGGTCTCATAACGTGATGGAATCTCGATAAATTTTCTGTAGAGTAATGTAGAAAACTTTTATAATTGTACAAAAGTACAAAATGGAGTCGAGATATGAAAACGATCTACTTGCTGGTTATCGCAACTTTGTTTCTCGCTAGTTCTGTCTCAGCTCAGGTTTTTACTTCTCCGCGGTTACCGGTGATAAACGTCGACCCTTGGGTAAACCTGCGAATGGGCCAAATGGGAAATCAGATGGCGGCCGACATGGCCCGAGCAAGCCTGGCGAAGAAGAAACAGCGAAACGCGGCTCGACCAATGACTGCGAACAAACCGGGAAATTCGCCAAACTCGCCGCCAATCGGTAGTTCGTTAGTGTTTCGTAAGGAGTTTGGCTTCGCGGCTTCCGCGAGATCGCAATTCGCCGAAGCACTTGCTTCCGGCCTACGTGGAACCGACGCGGAAAAACGTCAGCAGGCATCGCAGTTGGTCGTTTTTGCGCAGAACGCTTATCGGAATTCATTCAAAGACGAGCACGAGCGCCTTAAAATGCCGATGAATGACGTCGTGTCGGCGATGACATACTTCATTATCTCGAGCTATATGACGGTGAAAGGTCTTTCCTCGCTCGAATCTGAGAGGTCGGTCGCGGTTTATGATCAGCTTTCGACGGTCTTTCAACAGAACGGAACCTTTGCAAAAATGAGCGAAGCCGATAAACAGACCGCAGCGGAAGCTCTGCTGTTCATGGCCGCGATGCCGCAGATCGCCTACAGCATCAACAAAAACAGTGCCGAGCTGAAGCAAATGTCCCGTCAAAACATAGAGCGACTGTTCGGCGACAAGATGGACACCATGCAGATCACCGGATTCGGGATCGAGTTCTAGCGGAAGTTTTTCTTCAAACCCTGCCAGACGTCGCTGTAATGGTGCTGCAGTTCCGAGCATTCCATCGCAAAATTTGTCGGGCGAATTATATATCGCGACTCGAACATGAAAGCCATTGTGCCTTCGAGTTTCTGCGGTTTGAGCTCCGCATTCGAAGCCTTTTCAAAGGCGTCGAGGTCCGGGCCGTGGGCGGACATTTGGTTGTGGAGCGAACCGCCGCCCGGGACGAAGCCGGTTTCCTTGGCGTCGTACGCACCGTAAATAAGGCCCATGTATTCTGACATGTAGTTGCGGTGGTACCACGGCGGGCGGAATGTGTTTTCGGCGACCAGCCAGCGGTCTGGGAAGATCACGAAATCGACGTTAGCGACACCAGATTCTCCCGAAGGCGAGGTCAAAACGGTAAAGATCGACGGATCAGGGTGATCGAATGAGATCGAGCCGATCGTGTTGAATTTCTTAAGATCGTAGCGGTATGGAGCGTAGTTCCCGTGCCATGCGACCACGTCGAGTGGCGAATGATCTATGTCGCACGACCAGAGATTTCCCGCGAATTTGGCGATCTGCTCAAACCTGCCCTCGCGGTCCTCGAACCACGCGACGGGCGTCTCGAAATCACGCGGATTCGCGAGGCCATTCGCACCGATCGGGCCGAGGTCGGGCAGACGGAAATGCTGGCCGTAATTTTCACAGATATAACCCCGGCATTGTTTGTCGTCAGGATGAGGCTCGACCCGAAATCTCACACCGCGAGGAATGCATACGACTGAACCGGGCCCGGCCTGGATCGCTCCGAGCTCGGTCAGGAATCCGAGCCTTCCCATCTCAGGAACGATCAGCATTTCGGCGTCGGCGTTGTAGAAATAACGATCGCCCATGCCCTTGTTACACATGTAAATGTGAATGCCGATGCCCGTCTGTGACATCAGATCGCCGTTGAGAGCGATCGTCGTGATGCCCTGAATAAAATCGGTCGGCTCGGCCGGAACCGGAAGCGGATCCCAACGGAGTTGGTTCGGCGTGACATCAATATCGTCCGGCTTGCTCTGCCAACGGCCGTTGTCGATGCGTTCGAATGGTTTGTGCGTGACCGACGGCCGGATGCGATAGGTCCACGTCCGCTTATTATGCACACGAGGCACCGTAAATGCCGTTCCCGATAGCTGCTCGGCGTACAAGCCCAATGGCGCTTTCTGCGGCGAATTCTGTCCGACGGGCAAAGCTCCCTCGACCGCCTCGGTCGCAAATTCGTTGCCAAAACCGGTTTGATATTTTAGGTCCATAGGAAAATTAACCACAGATTAACACAGATGCACACAGATGGATCGCACTCTCATCTGTGTTTATCTGTGTCCATCTGTGGTGAAAAATTAAAAGGTTTTACTCAAAAATCGCGGGTCGCGGGCATCAAGCTTAACTATTAGTTCGCCAAAAAGAGTGTTCGCCCAGGCAAACCATTTTCGCGTAAATTTTGCCGGGTAATCCGGATTGAACGATTCGTGCATGAACCCGGTTCCGGCGTGGGTTCGTTTGATCATGGCGAGGCAATTGGCGATCTCCGCGTTGTTGGTTGAGGTTAGGGCACGCATCGTGATGCCGATGTGCCAGATCGAGCGTTTGCCCGTGTGCGGGCTGCCGACACCTTCGGCGGCGGTGCCTTTTGCAAAATATGGATTCGAATCGCTCAGCACGAACCGCCGCGTGTTCTGGTAGATCGGGTTCGAAGCCGGGACAAATCCGAGGTACGGGATCGACATCAGATTTGGCACGTTCGCGTCGTCCATGAACATCGCGTTGCCAAATCCATCGACCTCGTACGCGAAAATACGGCCGAATTTCGGGTGATTTACGACGGCGTGTTTCATTATCGCCTGCTCGATCTCAGATGACATCGAACGGCATCCGGAGACAAATTTCGGATCATTCGCGATCGCCTCGAACATCTCCGCGAGATGTCGAAGTTCGATGACGGCAAACATATTCGACGGGATCAAGAAAGGCAATATCGTCGAGTCGTCCGATGGCCGAAACGCTGAACGAAGCAATCCGCACGGCTTGACCGGATAGCCCTCGCCCTGAAACGGCGGTGCGTCGAACATATCTGTCGTCCGGCGAATGAACCGATAAGGGCTCGGGCCGCCCCTAAGCTGTTCGGTGCGGAAGGTGCGAAAAACAGTTCGCATCGCCTCCTGCCACTCCGCATCAAAAGGCGTCGCGTCGCCCGTCGTCTTCCAATACTGATACGAAAGCCGCATCGCGTAGCAAAGCGAATCGACCTCCCATTTCCGCTCGTGAACGCCCGGCTTGTTCGCTGGTTTATCATCCCAGCCTTTCCCGTTCGGGTCTTTCAGGAAGGCGTTTGCATACGGATCGAGCAATATCGAAAAAGCATGACGATGAATAAGCCCGCGAATCATCACCCGCAGCTTTTCATCCGTCTTAGCCAACGGCAAATAAGGCGTGACCTGAGCAGTAGAATCCCGCAGCCACAAGGCATCGATATCGCCGGTGATCACAAACGAATCCGGCTTGCCATCACGTGTTCCAGTAAAAACCGTAGTGTCGAGCGTATTTGGATAGCAATTCTCAAATAGCCAGGCGAGTTCGGGGTCTTTTATTCGGGATTTTACGGCAGCTATCTGTTGCTCAACGGTAGTGCTGACGAACTTGCGATCGTGTGCGACCGGCCGTTGGGAAGCAAATTCGTTCGGCAACCCAAAAGAGTTTCTGACCAATAATGCCGCCAGAGTCGAGCCGATGAAGTGTCGTCTATCCATCTAATTCTTGATCTTATGTTTTGCGAATCTAAATAAATGTTAACTAATCCACATTCCACCGGCATTTTTTACGGACCAGCCATTCTCACCCTTTTTGAGATGGAGGTATGAGCCAGTACCACAGAGCGAACCGCACCAATTTACAAAATAAACCAAAGCATTCTGCTTCGCCTTGTCGAATCCAACTCTTGAAAATGAGTTATATCCGGCAGATCCGGGATAGTTCTTGTAGAAACTGGGCCAGTAATCGAATGACCGATCCTTCGTGTCGCGAAATATTTCGCCGAGCTGTTTATCAGAGATAAGCACGTACTTGAATGGGATGTCGAGCTTGGTTTGGAGCGGCTCTTCACTCTTCCTAACCGCTTCGTAGTCCGCTATTGTATCATCGGTAAGCCCAGGCAATCTGATCTTTACTTGTTCCCAATTCTCCTTACTTGAGCTCCATGCATAATTTGAATGGGTACGGTCGCGAATTACGATCTGCTCGATCTTCGCATTCATGTCGAAACGAGTTATACCATCACGAAACATGTGTCGGACAATCGCGTCGTAGACCTTATAATCTTCTGAGCCTTGTCCGAATGCTGTCGCGGCTGATGCGACGGCGAATACGATGCCAACTAGTCTCCACAGTTTTTTCATCTCTATAAGTTCCCCCGCCTTCTCTGTTCTTCCTCGATAGAGACAAATAGCGCTTTAAAATTCCCCTTCCCAAATCCTTTGCACCCTTTACGTTGGAGGATCTCGTAGAAAACGGTCGGGCGGTCTTCGACTGGTTTGGTGAAGATCTGGAGTAGGTAGCCTTCGTCGTCGCGGTCGACGAGGATGCCGAGGCTTTTTAGTTCGTCTACGTCCTCATCGATCTCGCCGACGCGGTCGCGGAGCTCTTCGTAATATGTGTCGGGAACGCGGAGGAATTCGATGCCGTTTTCTTGTAGTTTGGCGACGGTCGCACGGATGTCGCGGCAGAGCAGAGCGATGTGCTGGGCTCCGGCTCCGCGATAGAATTCGATGTACTCCTGGATCTGCGATTTACCGCCTTTGCCCTCGGCAGGCTCGTTGATCGGGAATTTGATATTGTGCCCACCATCGGACATAACGATCGACATCAGAGCGGAATACTCGGTCGAAATATCCTGATCGTCAAACGTTATGTAGCGGAAAAAGCCCATCACATCGCGATAAAAATCACACCAATACGCCATTTTGCCCAGCTCGACGTTGCCGACGATGTGATCGACCAGCATGATGCCCGTTGGTTCGCCCTCGACCTTTTGCTCGATAAAGCCGGGCAGGAAAACGCCGTTGTAATTGTGGCCATTATTGTTGTTGTACGACAGGAACGAATGGATCGTGTCGCCATAAGTAGCGATGGATGCATGACGAACCACGCCATGCTCATCGCCATGATCATGCGGCTCCTCAACCGGCGTCGCACCTCGTCTGACTGCCTCGTGAAACGCATGATCGGCGTCCTCGACCAAGAACGCGATGTCATGAACACCGTCGCCGTGCTGCTTGATATGCTCCGAACCTGGATGCTCTGGCGACATCGGCGTCGACAGGATAAAGTTGATGTTCGATTGCTTGAGCAGGTAACTCGTCACCTCACGGTTGCCAGTCTCAAGCCCCATATATCCAAGGCGTGAAAATCCGAAAGCCTTTCGATAATAAAACTCCGCCTGCTTCGCGTTCCCGACGTAAAACTCGACGTGGTGTATCTTCTTAAGCCCAAGCGGATTCTTGACCGCAGTGTTCGTTTCGATTGCTGTTTGTGTTTCTGTGATCATTTCTTGATTCTACCGTTCTAGGAACCCAGTCGCTATCGCTCCCGGTTCTGACACTACTTTCCAAAGCTTTCAATATATTTCCGCGTAACTTCCTTAAGCTCAGCATATGACGGGATCACGTACAAGACCGGCTGCATGCCGCTGTAGGTATATTCGTGGTTGAGCACTTGTTCTAGGTTGAAGGGGCGGCGTTCTACCTGGTCGCTGAACGCGTGTTCCAATTCTCCAAATGATGAGAGCAGGCCTGCCCCGTAGGCCTTGATGTCGCCTTCGTGTTCGACCATGCCGAATTCGACGGTGAACCAGTAGAGGCGGCCTAGCTCTTCGAGTTGTTTGTCGGTCGCGATCCTCGCTCCGTGGCCGATGAACTGTGAATAGTCGGCAAAATTTGGATTTGTGAACATCGGGATGTGGCCGATGGCCTCGTGAACGATGTCGGGCTCGGGCGTGTACGCCGGCTGCGAGTGATGGCGAATGTACTGTGTACAGAGCATCACGCGGTATGACAGCCATGACAGGAAGCCACGCGTCTCTACCAGGCCTTCGATCGGCGCGAGACGAAAGCCGGTGAGTTCATTCAGTCGACGATTCATCTCAGAAAGCTGCGGAATTCGATCGGTTGTGATGCCAAGATCTTTCTTCGCCCGCAGGTAAAAGGGCGAAGCGTATTTTTGCTGTAATTCTTCCAGTTCCTCAGCAACATAACGCCAGACGCGCTGCTCACGGGCATTGTAATCAACGTCGGTGATCGCACCGGTTTCACGGAAACGCTTCGTAAGGTTGGCGATATGATCGCGCCGCTCGCGATATTCCTTGTCATTGGCTCCGGGATGATCGATGTGGAGTTCGTTGATATTTTCGAACTGCAGATCCCGAAATTCCGGCAGGTCGTCATCGGAAACGCGGAAATTTGCGATCTCGACTTCGGGCTCGGTCGCGGTTTGGATGGTTTCGGTCAGCATTTGTGCAGCGGCTCCTGTCATACCTTCGATGCTTGCGGAGAAGCATTAAGTTATCCTCGAATTAGATATTTTAATGGATACAACAATCCGGTTGAATGGGAATTATTAGGAAATGCTGTTCTTTGACCTTATAATGTGAGTTTGTTTGATGGAATGGCTTTATGATAGACGACATCGACCGGAAAATCCTGAAAGAGTTGCAGGAAGACGCCCGAACTAGCTATGCCGAACTCGGCCGTCGCGTCGGGCTAACCACACCCGCGGTGATCGAACGTGTTCGCAAGCTCGAAGACGCAGCGATCATCACCGGTTACCGTGCCGAAATCGATACAGCAAAGGTCGGTCTGCCGATAACGGCTTTCATCCGAATGAGCATAACGGGCGTCGATTACAGCCACATTATCGAGGTCGTCCAAGGCTCGACCGAGGTGCTCGAATGCCACCGCGGAACGGGCGGCGATTCGTTCATAATGAAGGTCGCTGTCGCCTCAGTCGAACACCTCCAGGAAGTCATCGACCGCCTCGTTCCCTACGGCATCACGACAACGACGATCGTCCTTTCATCGCCCGTGAAGCGACGGATAATCGAAGTCTAATAAGTGAGAGACTTTCCGAGCGAATCGAAAAGTCTCTACCGTGTCAACCTACTTAGCCGCGAGCTTTGTCTGCAGATCGTCGAGCGAGCTTGCGACAACCATTCCCGGCATGTTGATCGGTGAACCGATCTGAGCCATGAAGCCGCCTTTCACATCGCCCGTTTTGAACGTCGTGAACCCGATGCGATAAAGCCCGACGGTCAAAGCCCGCATGGGATCGCTCAGTTCGCTGGTCAGACGCATCAGCGAGTTGTATTTGCTCCCGCTCGGGTTGGCGGGCATTTCGCTGCTGTCGTCGTTGCGGTCGATGGTGTTCCAGGTCGCGGATTTTGCTTTCGATTTGATGTCGGCGGAGCTAAAAATGCCAGACGCTTTGTCGAACGCGATCCAGGTGTCGAAGTAGCTCGCTTTGTCAGCCGCGTTCTTTTCAAAATTACTGCTGATAAAATCGGTCGCCGATGGCTTTTCGCCGTCCGGAACTGGCGAGATCATTCGAATGCCCAATTCCGGAGCCGCGACCGGGATCCAGACGTAGATGTAGTAGTATTTCTTACCGCCTTTTTCCTCGTCTGGTTTCGTATCACCGCCGACGTAGCCGTAGTAGCTCGTTACCGACGTGTATGGTATTCGGATCTCCTTGCCCATGATGCTTTTCTTGCCGATGTCGGCTCCGAATTTACCTAGTTTTTGTGCGTTTGCCAGCGTTCCAAGAGCTGCAAGTAAGAGCATTGATAGTAATATTTTCTTCATAGTCTTCTCCTTTTTTGTTTTCTATGTGATGGTTGGCGCTTCGGGCTTTTAAGTCATAACGCCGCATTGTTTTGCCGAAATTTCCGGTTTTAGGTAGACGTAGCCTTAAGCCATACGATGATGTATGCCATTTTTAGTTCCTCCTTGGGTTGTGTTTGTTAAGCCTCGACCGGCGTCAGTTCCAGTTTCCGATCAGGACGAAGCCTGCCCAGAAGTATGGATGAGCGAACGATTTGCCGTTCGTTTTGCCGGAAATAAGTTTCATTTGAGCCCGTTGCAGGGCTTCTGCTTTTGTTAATTTTGGATCATCTTTTCGCTCGCGATAGAAACTCTGCATCAGGAGCGAAGTGCTTTCGTCATAGACTGCCCAAAGCGTGGCGAGCACGGCCTTGCCGCTTTTTGCCTGGATCGCTGCCGCGAGCGAATCGACCTCGAATCCGCGTGAATCGGTCGTCAGCGCGGTATTACATGCCGAAAGCGTGACCAACTCGATATCACTGAAATCTATGTCCGCCGAGTTCCCGATCTCTTCGAGCGAGAGAACTTTGCCGCTGCCGAGAAACAGGAACGAGTTCGACCAGTTATCCCCAAGCCGGAAATGACTGGCGAGGTGAACGATGTTGAACTTACGTTTACCGTCACTGGTGCGAACTGCCAGCGAGCCCTTCAGACGGTCGAGCGTAAAGTCCTTGTCAAGATACCGTTTGCCTGCAAGAATGCCCTTTTCGGTCGGTTCGCTTTCGTCGTGAATGATCGCCATCAGCTCTTCACGGGTTCCGGGCAGGGCTTCGAGTTTCATTGCTGGTGTTTGTTGTCCTGGAAAATTGACGGTTTGCTCTTCTGAGATTCCCATTCCGAGAGCGGTCCAGTCGGCAGTGTTTCCGGATAGACGCTCGCGTGTTCGCGGTGTTAGGACGACGTTTTGGTACTTTTCGGCGAGGTACGTAACGCCGTCGGGCGACAGAGCACTGATCGGAATGTAACGGAGCGTTCCGTCGAGTGACCAGACTAGGGTTTTGGCTCCTGAGGCGGTGAGTTCCTTTTCGACGGGCTTTATGAGGAAATCGTAAAGCTCTTTGCCGAGCGGCCGCGGATCGACTGATGTATCCTGGAGTGCCTCTCTGAAACGCCGTACCTTTTTGTTTAGCAAGCCGGTATCGATCTCTGTTTTGCCGTCGATCTGGATCGAAGAGGTGGTGAGAATGACGCGGTATCGGCGTTCCGTGACGACCGTGTAGAGCGAGGCAACGCCGGGGCCAAAATTGCTCGTTGTTGTTCGCAGCGAAGCATCTGCCGCGACCGCCGCCGCGTTGTCGGTGCCGATCTCGTTGACGAGTTCCTTTTCCAGAAAGAGCTTGAATGCGGCGTTTATGTCAGCAGTCTGAGCGTTGAGCTTGTCGAGCCTTTTCTTCTCGTCTGCGGGCTTGGCTTTTCCAGCGGGTACTCCGTCGAGCGTGAGGCCGTTTTCCTGCGAAGCTCTCGTCTCAGCAACGATCTGAGCGGCGCGATCCGCGAGGCGTTTGTATCGCTCGACTATCGCCCGTTCCTTCGCGGTCAAGGTCGCACGGCGACCGAGGGTTTTGATCTCAGTTTGGTCACGCTGGACGAAGTCCGAGAATTCCTCTTCCTTCAGCATTTGAAGGACCTCGTTTGCTTCCGAGAGCCTGCCTAAACCGATGAGAAGATCGGCGAGGAACCGGAACTTGTCAACGAGCTGATTCCTGTACGTACTGACGCGAACGTCCCTAGACTGCCGCATCGCCTGGCGGATCTGCTGGTATTCGTTGACTGCCTGTTTGCCGTAAAATCCGGCGATCGCCGGGTTCGAATCCGCCCATGCTTCCATCTGGCTGATGCCGACGGCGATGCTGATGCTCTCGACGCCGTTTGCCTTCCAGATCGCCAGAACATCGCGGTAAAAACTTACGGGTTTGGGCTGATCGCTCGAACCCGCCATTCGCGGATCGTCGAAGATCGACTCCGGCTCTTCGCGATAATAGACCGTGAACGGCTGATTGAAATACTGAACGTAGTATCGCTCCGCCCCTCGCGAAAATCGCGGATCGACACGATCGCCGTTCTGATCGTAACCGAGCTTTGGCGGCAGAATGCTCAGCTCGTCGTACTTGAAAACCGTCCGCTTGCCGACCAGTTCGTCATATAAAAAACCAAGCTTTGCGAGCGAACGCTCATCCAGATCACGGCCTTTCAACCCTCGAATGATCGCCAGAGCCTGCTCGTACGTCTCCGAAGCCAGAATGTTCTTCTGATCTTCCGCATACGCAGCTCCGAGTCCGAGATACGAACACGCGACCGCACCATCGTCGCCGATTTCGCCATAGAGCTTTGCGGCTTTCGAAAAATGCTCGACGGCGGTGGCAGCTTTTTGCTGCCGCAGATATATACGGCCAAGCTCGAACGCCGAGCCCGCATCCCTGCGTTTGAAAAACTCAGGCGGCAAAGGCCGAGGACGCTCAGGCTGTGCCATTGCCACCGCAGCGAAGCACGCACAAACGAGTGCTCCTATCAAAAAGATCTTTTCTGCCCGAGTTTTCATACGCTTGCTTTGCGTATAGGGAACGGACCAACTCCAGCGAACCTGCAAAAAAAGTTTGCCTAGTTCCACGCGACCGTGCTTCGCAGCCGCAAAATGCAACGATCCTTACCCATTATTTCAAATACCGAAAGCATCGACGGCCCGACAGCGACGCCGGTGAGGAGCGTTCGGGCCCCGTTCATGATGACGCCGAGTTTTGTGCCTTTTTCTTCGGTGAAGGCTTTCACGACTTCCTCGATATTCGCCTCGGTGAACGGCCTGTCGGCAAATTCTGCCTCGAAACGATCGGCGAGTTCCGGTAGCCAGGTTTTTAGGTCGGGGAATTTGTTGAGGTTTTTTTCGATCGCGGCCGGGTCGAAGTCGTAGTCTTCGCTGAAGTAGGCTCGGCCTTGATTTGAGAAATCCTTGAGCGTGAAGAACCGCTGGCGGATGAGGTTGAGGGCTTGGACGAACCAGTCGTACGAGGCGTGCTCGGGCAGGTCGATGGCGACGCCTTCCGGGCGTTCGTCGGCTCCGGCGTCGGCGGTCGATGGGATCGTTTCGGTTATAGCACGAAGCTCTGGTTCATACTCCTCGCGCCAAAGTTTTGCGGACTTTAGCTCTGTTTTAACGAAGGGCAGCAGCTCGCCGACGGGCATGGTGCGGATGTATTCGGCGTTCATCCACTGGGCTTTGTCGTCGGTCCATTTGCGCGGATCGTTTTCGGTGAAGTTGAAGACGGCGTTCGAGCGGTGAATGCCATCGAGTGAGAATTTCCGCACGAGTTCGTCGAGCGAGTAGATCTCTTTCTCTTCGCCCGCAGACCAGCCGAGCAGGGCGAGGAAATTGCGGAACGCGGCGGCCAGGAAACCGGCATCGCGGTATGTCGTCATCGAGACGACCTCACCATGTTTGCGTTTCGAGAGCTTGCCCTTGTTCGGAGCCATTATGAGCGGCAGATGGGCAAAAGTCGGCGGTGTGACGCCGAGGGCTTCGTAGATCAGGACCTGTTTGTGCGTGTTCGTCAGGTGATCCTGGCCGCGAATGACGTGCGTGATCGCCATTTCGATGTCGTCGCAAACGACCGCCAAGTTATACAGCGGATGGCCGTCAGAGCGGAGCAGAACGAGATCTTCCGTCTCAGCATAGTCGCGTTCCTGCAGGCCGTAAACGGCATCCTCAAAAGACGTCTTACCCGTCTCGGCAACTTTAAGTCTGATCGCAAAAGGCTCGCCTGCGGCAGCTCTCGCATCGCTCTCTTCGGTCGAAAGGTCGCGATACGGATTGTCGCGCATGTTCTTTTCGCCCTGGTTGGCGCGTGCGCGGTCTTTGATCGCGTCCTTTACGTTGGCATCGTTCGGTTCGGCCTTTGGCGTGAAATCGCGATAGGCTTTGCCTTCGGCGAGGAGCTTTTTGGCGGTCGCACGGTGCTTGTCGGCGTTGTCTGACTGGAAAACGATCTCTTCGTCATGTGCGAGTTCCAGCCAAGCGAGGCCGTCGAGTATCGAGCGGGTCGATTCTTCCGTCGAACGAGCGAGGTCCGTGTCCTCGATGCGAAGCAGGAACTTGCCGCCCGTGTGGCGAGCATAAAGATAATTAAAAAGCGCAGTTCTTGCGCTGCCAATGTGCAGATAGCCGGTAGGGCTGGGTGCGAATCTTACTCTTACAGTCATAACGAACTAGTTTCGTGTATCGGCGGCGAGAACGCAAAAATGCCGCTAAATCCAATACCTGTATTACAGCCAAATCTCTCGCAAACCCTTTATATTTTTAAGGTTAACCTCTGTTTTTGCCTGTCCCGCGGATGGGACAAGTTGGGACAGGGTTAAATTAAGTAAACAAAGGGCTTGCCCCTTGTTTGTCCCATGTCCCACGAAAATCGCAGCGCGCACTTTTTCGAATTTGGACGAATTTCTTCGTGCGATATCAAAGGCCGTTTTGGATCCAGGCAACAAAATTTTCATAATGAAAGGGTAATAGGAAATTGCACATCTTACAAGCTATGTTATAGATGCAACAATTCTTGTGACAGTTGTCGCCTTTGTGTTCTCTGTGTCTTTCCCCTCGGTGCTCTCGGTGTTTAAAAGATCCTTTCCTTAAACACAGAGATACAGAGGGAATACCACAGAGAGCACAGAGAACGTAGTAACAATGGCTGAGTCGTCATTTTACGGGTTTTTGAATTAGTGTATTCAGTTCAGCAAGTTGTTTCGACAGTTCGCTGATCTTGTGGAGGACGTCGCGTTTGAATTTGGCGTCTTTTATTTCGTCTTTGCCGTCGACGAGGAAGCTGCCATTCGGATCGAGGATAAGGCGGTCGATGTCGTGGGCGTTTTCGAGGCCGTTTTCGTGCGCGATTATGTCAAGATCACTTTCTGTCATCAGCTCGCGGCGAAGCATTTTATCATCGATCTTTCCGTGCTCGATCAGTTTCACAGGTTTGCCTTCGGTTACGGATTCGAGCCGCGGCCAACGGAATTTCAGCCAGGCGACTGACGAATTTATCAGCAGCAACGCCGTGGCGCCGACGATCCCGCCAACTAAGGAATTGTCTTCTCCGATGATCGAGTTTTGGACGGTGTTAGATAGCGAAAGAATGACGACGAGGTCGAGCGGGTTGAGCTGAGCAAGTTCACGTTTGCCGACGATGCGAAGCAGAACGATCAGGGCAATATAAACGATAATGGGCCGAAGTATCTTTTCGGCCCAGGTCACGGTTTCGGGATCGAGCGTGAACATATTCTTCCACGTCGATGCCTCGGTGAGTAAAAGGTGAAACTCGATGAACATAATATTGCGAGTTTAACCTGCCAACCGTCATTCTGCGAGAACTTCTTTTTTTCTCAGGATCGCCGCGCTTATCAGCGTGACGATTATTCCGACCGGCAGTATTTCGGTCAGGGTCATTGCGAAGCGGATGAACGGATTTCTGTACATCGTCATCATCGACGCCATTTCCGCCATCGTTTTGTCGATCTCCTCCTGCGGCGTGCCTTTCTTCTTCATCTGTTCGATGTAATGCTGCGTGTATTCCTCGACGAATGTATTCGACGGATTTGCCTGCATGTAAACCTCCCAGCCTGATGCGTACACAAATGACGCGAGCAGCGTGATCAGAAACCCGACGAGCACGCCTTTCCAAAAGCCGATCTTGCGGCCGTTTTGGTTATCGCGAAATGATTTGATCCCGAAGAATACCATCGTCAGAGCGACGAGCATCGAGCCGTAGCCGAAATATTCGCCGTTGTCGAAATTGATGATGCCCTTTGACCAAAGGTACATCGAGATCAGGAAAAGCGTCGTGATGATCGCACCTGAAATGAGGCCGTAAGTAATTACAATTTTTCGCATTGAAATTTTCTCCTTTTTTGCGAAATGTTACGTGAGCCTGTCGGAAAAACAATCGGCCTAAAGTATGAATTCGCCTGAGTTTAGGCAAATCATACTTAAGTTCTAAGGCAAAATGCCAAGTTCCTTCGCTTTTTGTATCGCTTGTGTTCGGCGGCGGGCGTCGAGCTTTAGGAACAGGTTCGAGAGGTGAGTTTTGATCGTGCTGGTGGAGACGAACAGCTTGTCGGCGATCTCCTGATTCGAAAGGCCGAGAGCGATATTTTCGAGAACTTCGTATTCGCGTTTTGTGATGCCGAGGCGTTTTAGTTCGTCGTTGTTGAGGATGAATTCTTCGGAGCTTGCGGCGACGATCACTTCTTTTTTGTGCGTCAAACGCCAGTCGATCCATGCTCCGAGGGAAATAAAGACGACAGCGACGAGTCCGAGATACAGTTCCAGGCTCAGATCGCGCACAAAATAGCGATACTCAAAAACCTTGAGCAGGCCCATCAGAAGAGCCATCGCGAGACCGTAAAGAATGATGCTTTTTCGAAAGGTCATCGGTCGTGATCTTGAAATAACAATACCGCAAAAACGAGAAAAGCTGCCAAATTCGCATTTGACAGCTTTTCGAAAATTGATGGCGGAGACGACAGGATTCGAACCTGTGGTAGTTTTTAAGACTACAACGATTTAGCAAACCGCCGCTTTCAGCCGCTCAGCCACGTCTCCATCTTCCGCCACTCAGGCAGAATTCAATTCTAGCCGACAAGCAAACTTTGTCAAGTATGTCGCATCTTAACTTTTACAAACGGCGGGAACCGCGCCTTGACAGGCTTGATTTTTGCGAACAAAATACCAAAGTTACCGATATTGCCGTTTAAAATGGGCTTTTCTACACGGACACAACGACTCCTGGTGATGACATTTGCGATGCTGATAGCTTTCGGCGTCGTACCTGCTTCTTCGTCTGCGGGCGTTGTAAACGTCACTGTAGAAAAAGCCGGGCCGCTCGGCGTCGTCAAAGGCTTTGTCCGTGACGACAGCGGAAGCCCGATCGCCGAGGCGGCAGTCGCGATCTTTCATTCCGGTACCACAAAGCTTCTGAAGCAGGTCGTCGCCGGGCGTGACGGCAGTTTTCTCGCCAAGGTCGTTCCCGGAACGTACACAGTTCTTGCCGTTGCCCAGGGCTTTAATCCATCGTACATTTTCGGCGTTGACGTCGGTCGTTCGACCGAGATCAGCTACGGTTTCAAGCTCGAACGTGCTGGCAGCGGAAACACCCTTCCCGAAAAACGCCTCGATAAGAACAGCTCGAAATGGCGTATTCGTGCCGCTCAAATGCAGCGGGCGATCTATCAGAATCAGGAAGGCGACGCGCCGATCGATGATGACGCTATTGCCGAAGAAGACGTTTCCGACGACCGTGTCGTGCATAGAAAAGGGCAAACGGTATTCGAGACCTATTTCGCCGGTGCTGAGCGCGGTGGATATTCAGGCATCAACTTTGCGACTTTCATTCCGGTCGGAGAAACGACCGATTTCGTCGTAGCCGGCCAAACCGGTATCGGAGGCCGTTCGCCGCAGCGACTGGAAACCTCGATAAAACTGAATCCGATCGATGGGCATCAACTAAGATTCAATTCGTCAGTCGCTAAGCTCGGAAACGTGGCCATTGGCAACGAGACGAAACAGCTCGGCCAGGTCTCAGTCCAGGGGCTCGACGAGTGGAAAGTCCGTGATGGAGTGATCCTTGTTTACGGCCTCGACTATTCGCGATTTTTTAGTGGCGGTGATGACGCTTCTCTTTCGCCGCGTCTCGGACTTCAGTTTGATATCAACGCAAAAACGCGGCTCCGCAGTGCCTTCACCACCCAAACTGAAGAAAGGACCTGGGCCAACGCTATCGATCTCGAAGGCCAAAACGTCGCCTTCTCAGACCCCGTTGCGGTCGAAGACCTCGTTCTCGATCACGGCAAACCCCAGATAAATCGCAGCCGCCGTCTGGAATTCGGCATTGAGCGTATCCTCGACAATCGCTCGAGCGTTGAGGCAAACGTCTTTTTTGACACCACATTGGGCCGCGGCGTCGGTATCAACAGCTTTGCTTTTGACACGCTTGCGGGAGATGGTTTTAGTGAATTTGTCGCCAATCAGCAGGGCCGCTCGCAGGGCGTTCGGGTAGTTTATTCACGCCGTGTAAGCGATATTCTTTCGGCTTCGGTCGGATATTCGGCTGGGAACGGCCAGCGAATTTCGAACAACGCGATCTCGACGCCATCGAAACTCTTCGACAACGATATCTTCCAATCCTTTTTTGCCCAGCTCGCGGCGGATCTGAAGTCCGGCACCAGCGTCAGGACGATCTATCGGCTTTCACCGCAAGCGACCGTTTTCGCGATCGATCCATTCAAAGGGCGTCTGGCGATATACGATCCGGGCTTGAGCGTTTTTGTTACGCAATCGCTTCCAACGTTGGGGCTTCCGATCCGAGCCCAGGCGATCGTTGATGCACGAAATATTTTCGATTTTCAGTCGGGCATCTTTGGTGAGGAAGGCAGCCTCAGGCTCAATGCCCACCGGCGAATGGTCCGGGGCGGCATTCAGGTAAGGTTCTAAATTATCCGCGGAGAACAGCAGTTTTTGCACAGAAAGAATTTGCTTCTCTGTGGTGCTTGTTTCGACGCGGGTTTTGTTTTGTCCAAATTATTGGATTCTCTGGCAAAATGCTGAATAAAAGCGAGTCGCCAATTTGTTTTCCGACCGGAAAATACTCGATTTTTCGAACAAACTGGACATACCAAAATGCATTTAGAATATTTCGCATTTGGAACACATTTTGCGTTGAAAAACTGTTGGCGCAGTATGCCCGTTTAGGATGAAGGAAAAGATGCTTACAAGTTGGAGTCTGATATGGCTCCTGGCCTCGGTGCTGTTCGTGACAGCCGGGGCTTTAAGCTTGTCTCAGCGTGCTTTTCAGAATCTGCCGCCGACAGATGGCGTGCTCTGGAGCCTCAGATCTGACGGTGTTTACGCAGACAAGGTCAACGACGGATTTGCGGGTTCGCGTGCGGGAATTCCGGTTGGCGCAAAGCTGATCGGCATCGGCCTTGACGCTGACAATCTCGAGGAAGTCACTTCACCGGCTGACGTCGCCATGTACCTGGACTCAGTAGGCGTCGGCGGAAGTCTCACTTATTCCTTCGAAAAGCCTTTCTATTCGTCACCCAACAATGCGTACGTCGCCGATTTGCGGAATATCGACTCGATCCAGCGTTGGACGCCGTCGATCATCTTTCTGACCCTCGTCGGATTTGTTTGGCTCGGTGTCGGGATATTTGTGCTGTTCAAGCAGGGAAGCAGCTCGCCGTTTGTGCTGCATTTCGCGATGGTCTGCCTCGCGGCATTCGTGTTTCACGCCTATCGCTCGATCGGTATCGGCCGTGACTTCGACCTCGCGATCGATCTGCTCGACAACATCGCCCTCGCGTTTTTCGCACCTCTGTTCCTGCATTTCTGTGTAAGGTATCCGGTCAGGAGCGAGGTTTTTTCGGAGGAGCGTTGGAAGACGTATGTCCTCTACGTTCCTGCTGCGTTACTTTCCGTGACGCTCGTGTTCCTGTCGCTTATTCCGCAGTTCTGGCCGGAATCGGGTATCGCCGCCGCGTTGGCGAAGCTATCCGATAACCTCAATCTCTTCGGATTTTTATACCGCGCGAATTTCTATCATTTCGTGATCGGAGTCTCGGCCGGAGCGTCGCTGCTCGTCTGGAGGTTTTTCAAGAACAGTCAGCCCGTCGTTCGCCAACGCCTGAAATGGGCGATGTGGGGAACGATCGCCGCGATAGTTCCGGTCGTGTTGATGCAGATCATCGCTCGGATCGGTGTTCAGATACCCGAGGATAACTTCAGTGCCGGGATCACGACTCTGCCGCTTGCGCTGATCCCGCTCAGCTTTGGACATTCGGTTGTTCGTTATCGTTTGATGGATGTGGACGTCGTTGTCCGCAGGGCTTTGGTCTATGCGATGACGACCGTCGCGATCGCGATGATGATCGGTGCGGTTGCTCTTGGGCTCGTATTTCTCGCTGTCGGCAACAATCTTTCAAATACCGAGATCACGCTTCGGGCTCTGATCGCGATCGTCGCGATGGGAGCGATCGTGCTGTTGAGCGAGCCTCTCAAAAAATTTCTGCAGGAACGTGCCGACCGCTTTTTCTATGGCGAACGCTACGACCTTCGCCGCAGCCTTTTGGATTTCGGCAGAACTTTGTCCGCGACAACCGCTCTCGATCCGCTGCTCGATGGCCTTGCTCAGCGTTTGCGGCAGGTTTTGGACGTACAAAAGGTCGCGATCTTTATCGAGGACGAGCAGACGCTGGAACACTATCGTCTCGCAAAATCTGTCGGGCTGAGCGAGGGATACAAGATCCCGCACGATTTCCGCACGATGATCAGGCAGAAATCGGCAGCGAAAGGTGTCGTTCGGGCCGATGAATTCGACGTTCCGGAATTCGATATAACGCTGACGGATGCGAACGGCAACGGACATGGCAAAGCCGTCGTTCGGCAGGAGCTTCATTATTTTGTACCCTGCGTCGCTGGCGGGCAGATGATCGCGGTGATCGGGCTCGGTCGCGGAACGGACGGCTCACTGTTGTCTTCGGAAGACCTTGATATCCTGAAAACCGTTTCCGGCTACATCGCGGTTGCGATCGAGAACAGCCGGCTCTACGGCCAGCAAAAGCAGCACACCGAGGAACTCGCCCTGCTCAAAGAATTCAACGAATCGATTGTCGAATCGGTCAACGTCGGACTGCTTGCGGTCGACGAAGACGGCCGCATAATTCGATGTAATTCGCCGTTCGAGCAGATGATGGGCCTGCATCGCGAGCAAGCGGTCGGCCACCTCGTGGAAGAGATATTTGACGATAGCTTCGCGTTGAATCTCGAAAATATTCTCGGCAAATCCCGCTGGCACCTGACGGAGATCCGCAACGCTTACAAGCTGCACACGTACGATAAAGGCGGCAGATCGCTGATCCTCAATGTTGCGGTCGCACCGCTTCGCTCGGTCTCGAATCAGCAAACGGGAGCGATCATCGTGCTTGAGAACGTCTCGTCACGCGTCAAACTCGAGGAAACGCTCCAGCAAAGCGAAAAGCTCTCGAGCATCGGTTTACTTGCCGCCGGTGTTGCTCACGAGGTGAACACGCCGCTCACGGGCGTTTCGAGCTACACGCAGCTGCTGCTCGGAATGATCCCTGACACCGATCCAAAGCACGCCCTCCTTCAGAAAATGCAGCGGCAAACCGATCGGGCGTCGAACATCGTCGGGAATCTGCTCAATTTTTCACGAACCGGCAATGCGGAAGATTTCGCTGAGATCGAGATAAATAAACTCCTCAATGACACGCTCCAACTGCTCGAACCGCAGCTCAGGAAATCGAGCGTTGAGATCGTCAAGGATTATTCCGTCGATCTTCCGCGTGTTTCCGGCAGCGGCGGTAAACTGCAGCAGGTTTTCACAAATCTGATCCTCAACGCCCGCGATGCAATGCGTGAGAGCGGTACGATCACGCTGCGGACCAGTGAAAATGAAGATGGGATCGTTGTTGAGGTTATCGACGACGGAGAGGGCATTCCCGCCGCAAATTTGAAGAAGGTTTTCGATCCGTTCTTTACGACGAAAGGTGTTGGCAACGGAACGGGCCTTGGCCTCGCGGTCTCGTATGGTATCGTTCAGGAGCACAACGGCACGATCGAAGCTTTTAGTTCTGAAGGTGAGGGAACGACGTTCCGCCTCGCTTTTCCTGCCGCAAAACCGCCGCAACGCCAGCTCGCCGTGAGTTAGGCCGCGGCCGTCTTTATTCTCGTCGTCCTCGCAAAATAAATAGCCACCAAAAACGCGACGAACATGATCGCCGATGCCGTCCAGAATGTGCGGTAAATGGTCGAATCGTCGATCAGGTCCATCTTGTTATTCAGCAAAATACCGCCGAGCAGCGGCCCGATCACGCGGGCTAGACTTGCCCCCGACTGCATGATGCCGAGCGTACGGCCCTGATCTTTTTCCGACGCTGTCTTCGAAGCGAGGCTCGTGAGCCCTGGCGATGCAAGGGAATTTCCGAGAGCCAGCAAAGCCGTTCCGATCAACAGAACTGTCAATCCGCCATATCCTGGCCCGACGATCGGTACCGCGAAAAGACTAACGACCATCATCAAACAACCCGCGACGACGAGGACCGATTCGCCCAGGCTGTTCGCGAGTTTGGTAAAGATCAGTCCCTGAGCGATGATCGCGATTATCCCGATCAGTGCGAATAGATATCCATTCTGCTCCGGCGTGAAATGAAATCGGTACGCCGTGTAGAGCACAAAGCCGTAAGTCATTATCGAAAACGACGTTACGAGCAGAAAATAGACAATGTTGATCTCGCGAAATGTCTTGTGGCCAAAGGATTCCAACAGGTCAGCAAGGCGGCTTTTGCGTTCCGGCACGTGTGCTCGAGCTTCAAGGCTGAGCGATTCAGGAAGCAGAAAATAAAGAGCCGCGGCATTGGCAAATGAAAGTCCGGCGGCGAAAAAGAACGGCACGTGCGGGCCGTATTTGCTCAGGATCCCCGACAAGGCCGGCCCGAACACAAAGCCAAATCCAAACGCCGCACCGAAAAGCCCCATACCTTTCGCCCGATTTTCTTTCGACGTGACATCCGCGATATAGGCTTGGGCTGTCGAAATATTCGCTCCGGTGATGCCGCCAACGATACGTCCAACGAATACGAGCAGAAGCGTATTTGCAAAGCCGATCACGAAATAACCGACCGCCGATCCCAAGAATACTGATCAGCAGGATCGGCCGCCGTCCGTAGCGGTCTGACAGCCGCCCGAGCACGGGCGAAAAGAAGAACTGCATCAATGAATAAACCGCCAAAAGCACACCGACCTGAAACGGCGTCGCGTTATACGGTTCCGTATTCGCGTAATACGGCAGGATCGGGATCACCATTCCAAATCCCACCAGATCGACGAAAACCGTGACGAAAATGATGATCAGGGGAGCGGTGAAGAATTTTTCGTTAGTCGTCGTCTTCGTCTCGTCTTGCATTTTTATCAAACTGAACTCTTCGGTAAAGCTCCGGAACGGGGATGGTTAGATCGACCGAGGCAAGCTCGATAATATCGCTTTGCTCGTAAAAATAGTACGTGATCCATCCGCCGTTTGGCTGCCGCCGGTGAACCTCGACGTTCATTTTGTGCTGGTCGACGACCACGTATTCCTGAACGCTCGGCATTTGCTGGTAAAACAGCAGCTTTTCGCGTCGATCGATCTTAATGGTCGACGGCGATGTTACCTCGATGATGAGGATCGGGCTGTTGCGAAAATAAGGATCTTCGGGGTTTTCCTCACAAGAGACTAAAACATCGGGGTAATAATAGACCTTGCTCGTTACTCCGACCTTGATATCGCCAAAAAACGGTTCGCATTTTGAACCACGCAGATGCGTCGAAAGGATCGTGAGGATCTCGCCGACAATGCGGTTGTGATTGTCGCTCGTTCCCGCCATAGCATAGACCTCACCATCGACAAACTCGTGCTTTATCGGGCTTATTCTTTCCCCCGCGAGATAGTCCTCGACGCTTATTTTGGTCTTTAGTTTTGGCAAACCCATGCCGCAAATTTTAGCAAAGTTTTGATTCATAGTAGAATACTGTTTCAGTAAACCACAGCTTTGCCGGAGATATTATCGAATGTTCAAACCAACGCTCGTTCTTGTTCTGCTTACCGCATTTTTATTCGCTATGAATCAGGAAACGCCTGCTCAAAAGAAACCGGCTGCGAAGCCGACGCCTGTCGTCAAATCGGTGCCGCCTGAGGTCAGCTACACCGTCTCGATGTCGAAACCCTGGACGCACCTGCTCGAGGTCGAGATGAACGTCAAATGGGAACAGATGCCGGACCGCACCGAGCTGAAAATGCCGGTCTGGACGCCGGGCAGCTACCTGATCCGCGAATACGCTCGCCACGTGCAGAATTTCTCGGTAAAAGGTGCGAGCGGCGACCTGACATGGGCGAAGACCAATAAGAATACCTGGGCGGTCGAGACAAAAGGAGCTAAGGAATTCACAGCCAAATATTTTGTTTACTGTAACGAACTGACCGTTCGTACCAACGAAGTCAACGACGAACATGCGTTCTGGAACAACGGTGCCGCACTGTTTTGGGTGAAAGACCACCTTTCGATACCGTCCACCGTTAAGGTCAATCCGTACGGGAATTGGAAGGTGGCGACGGGCTTGCCGGCGGTCGATGGCCAGGCGAATACGTTCCGTGCTGAGAACTACGACGTTCTATACGATTCGCCGTTCGAGGTGAGCGATTTTCAGGAATTCAAATTCGATATTCACGGCAAACAGCACCGTTTCATCATGTCAGGCGAAGGCAACTATGACCTGAAAAAGCTGGCGGCCGACACGACGAAAATTGTTGACGAGGCATATAAGATCTTTGGCGAATTTGCATACAACGACTACACCTTCATCGTGAATCTACGCGGCGGCGGTGGTTTGGAGCATTTGAATTCGACCGCCCTGCAAACGAACCGTTTCGGATTCAGGCCGGATGCGCGGTACAAAGGCTTTCTCGGTCTCGTGGCTCACGAGTATTTCCACAACTTTAACGTCAAACGTATACGCCCTGATGCACTCGGGCCGTTCGATTATGAGAATGAGAATTACACAAAGCTTCTCTGGGTGGCTGAGGGCGGGACGGAATATTATTCGAACCTGCTGCTGGTTCGTGCAGGACTAATCACGGACAAGCAATATCTTCGTGACCGGGCATCCGGAATTCAGGCTTTGCAGAATCGTCCGGGCCGTCTTGAGACCAGCTTGGAATCAGCCAGTTTCGACGCCTGGATCAAATATTATCGGCCTGACGAGAACGCCGTCAATAACCAGATCTCATACTACGACAAGGGCGAGATCGTAAATATGATGCTCGACATGGCGATCCGTTCCGCTACCGGTGGTGCGAAATCGCTGGACGATGTGATGCGTACGCTTTACACGGATTTCTTTAAGAAGGGTAAAAATTACTCGCCGGCCGATTTTCAGAAGGTTTCTGAAACTGTCGCAGGTAAGAGCCTCGACGATTTCTTCGCGAAATACGTCCGCGGCGTCGCTGAGATCGATTACAACGCTTTCGCAAATCCATTCGGCGTGAATCTGAATATGAAAACGCCGAACGCCTCGAAAGCATACATCGGTGCCGACACCACCGAGGCGAACGGCGTCCTCAGTATTCGATCGCTTTCGGCCGGAACGCCGGCATACGAACAGGGCCTGAACACCGGCGACCAGATCGTCGCTATCGATGGCTATCGGGCGAGCTCGCAGTTCATGACGAGCTATCTGAACGAGAAAAAGCCGAACGACAAGATAAAACTGACCATCTTCCGCTTCGACAAACTGCGCGACGTTGATTTCGTGCTGGGCGGCGATAAGCGTCAGGAATATGATTTCTCAGTCGTCTCCGGAGCAACTGAAGAACAGAAGAAGCTGTACAAGCAGTATCTGAACGGCGATCTATGATCCGCGAGTTATTCTGAGCAAAGAGCCGCTGCGATAGTTTGCAGCGGCTTTTTGACTGGACCGCAAGCGTCCCGCTTGCCCGCAGCACGGAGTTGTGTTGTTTTCAACCGAAACCTGCAAGCGGGACGCTTGCGGTCCAGTCGCCGTCCAGTCGCGCTTGCTCGATAGACTTGGTATTATTCATTGATGCTTTTTGGCCCGTTAACATTTCGAATAGTCGCTTTTCTGTGCGGTGTTGCCGTTCTTGCGGGCTGTGAGAGCAGTATGTTCAAACAGCAGAATACGGCGCCGCCGACCGTGGGCAGCGTTCCCGCAGTTCGTCTGAATTATCGTTACGAGGCCGACGTTCCGGCTCCGGCGGCTGATCCCGCAAAAACGGCGGCCGAACCACGCAGCGAAGCCATCCAGGCTGATTTTGATAACGCCCGTCCGCAGGAAGTTTTGGACAAAACCATTGCTTCGCCTGACAAAAAGCGGATCGTTGCGGTTTACCACAAGGTCACGGATTACAGTTCTGAGTTTCGGCTCGACATGTATTCAGCCGACGGCAAGCTTTTGAAGAAGCTGACGTCCGACACGATGGCTGTGCATTTTCCGGACACGATAGTCTGGTCGCCGGATTCTTCGTCGATAGCATTTGTCGCGATGATACGAGTCGTGGCCCCGGATCTGGGATTGACACCGGCTCCGACCCCGGCGATCGTTTCGCCGTTAGATAACGCAAATACGTCTACGGACACAAATACGAACGCAGCCGATCCAGTAGCTCCCGCCCAAGCTCAAACTCCGGCGGCACCGACCGGCATTCTCACTTATCGCTCTGAACAGATCTACACCTGCAGTGCCGACGGCACCGGCGTGAAGGCGATAACCGCCAACGAAGGCATTATCTATTTCTACTACGCATGGTCGCCTGACAGCTCGATGCTCGTCGCTCTCGCCGCGACGGTTCGCGAATGGAAATATCTCGAGGCTATGTCAGCCAGCAAGGGCGAAGCGATGGTTCCGCAGGGACGTCCGCGAGTGATCGAAAAGAACGGTCGTGAACGCCGGCTCGACGATAATCTAACCTTTGTTCGGCCGGTTTGGTCGGCAGATTCGACGAAGGTCGCGGTCGCTTTTGATACACAGGTGCGTGTTTACGACGCTGCCGGAGTAAACCCGACACAGGCGGCGATCCCGCTCCGGAATCAGCTTTTGATCTCGTCGCAAGCGTACGACCGCAATCAGCAGCGGATCGCTCAGGGCGGCGGAACGGATTCAAACGTGGATGCAAATACGCAGCAGCCGCAAACTACGCCCGACCAGCCGCTTTCGACGCTGCCGGACGAAAAACTGCTCGTTTCCTACAACCCGATCGTTGAGATAAACTGGACGGCCGACGACACGCTTTACCTTCAAACCGCTTATCTAAAGCGAATGAAAAACGAAGCTGACAATGTCCGCAGTTTTGCGCGCTGGCACCGGCTGATCTTTACCGCACAACCGACAATACCATCAAACAAGCCATGAGATACGAATCGATCGCCGATATCTATTCGGCAAACCAGAAAATTCGCGAAAAGTTTGTAGCCACCGTCGGCAACATCGCTCCGGAAGAAGCTACAGTGTTGCCGGACGGGGAAAAATGGAATCTGCAGCAGCTCGTCGAACACGTCGCGATCGTTGGTTTTAACATCTCGCGGCTCTGTGCGAAATTGCTCGAAGGGGCAAAGCAAAACAACGTGCCGTCCGACGGCAGCTTTGCGTTGTCGCAGAACTTCGGTGAAAAGGCTGCAGTCATCGCAGTAACCAAAGTCGAAGCTCCCGACCGCGTTCAACCTACCGGCGAAGTCAGCATCGACGAATCTCTCGCCACCCTCGCCGCCGCGACTGAAGCGTTTAACGCTCAGCGTCCTGATTTCGAAGCCTACGACCTTTCGGCACACACGTTTCCGCATCCATTTTTCGGCCCGATGACCGCCGGCGAATGGCTCGTAATGGCCGGACTTCACGAAAACCGCCACGCGGAACAGATCGAGGGATTGTTAGCTAAAGTAAGGCAATAAAAAGCCCGGCTGAATGGAGGGTTTATCCAGCCGGGAACGACTTCAAACAAATTTTCATCATAGCGAACTATCGGCACGTCTGAAGCCGTTTATAAGATGTAAGGCGGCTCCAAATTGGTTGCAGAAAATCAAAAGAAAATGGCTGCCCGGATGTGATGCTTCCGGGCGGCCATTTTTATTGCTTATCGCACAGTCAGCGGAATGTCGCCGATGGTTCCGAACTGGATCGTGCGGACCGTTCCGTCGGTGCTATTCAGGACGTACCATTTCCCTTCGGACGGCCGGAAAATGGCGATGTCGGTTTTGCTGTCGGCGTCGTATTTGCCTGCGACCGGAATGTCGTCAGCTTGGCCGAAATGCGTCGTCTGGATCTGTCCATCCGAGCTGCGGACCGAATACCAGTTCCCTTCCGACGGACGGTAGAGCGAGATGTCCGCTTTGCCATCGCCGTCGAAATCGCCGCGAACCGGAATGTCGGTCGCAAGACCCCAGTTCAGGAATCCGCGTCGGTTGTCAGAGCTGCGGACCCAACTCCAGGTTCCTTCAGCTGGCGAGAATACGACTGCGTCGTCTTTACCGTCGCCGTCGATGTCAGCCGGCATCGGTTTGTCTCCCGGAACGCCAAGCCTGATCACCTGCTGGCCGCTGCCGTCGCTGCGGAGCACGAGCCACGTGCGGAACGTCGGACGGAAGACCGCCATATCGAGACGTCCGTCGCCGTCGAAATCAGCCTGCACCGGCAGGTCGGTGTCATAACCAAGCCGTACGCTCGTTAGGCCGCCGTCCGAGCTGCGGTTGATGTTCCAGAAAGCACGCGTTCCGACCTTGCTGAATACCGCAATGTCCGTTTTTCCGTCACCATCGTAGTCACCCGAAACCGGCTGATCTGCTGGCGATCCGAACGTCTGCGTCGATGTGCCGTCTTCGTTAGAAACGTGCCATTCGGTCGAGAGCGGTCGGAAGAATGCGAAGTCAGCGAGGCCGTTGCCGTTGAAATCACTGACGTTCGAGTGCTGCGTCAGGCGGCCGCGGATTTCTCCGGCCGGATTGTTCACACTCGTGATAACAGCCGATAGCAGACCCGAGCGAAGCTGCTGTACCTGAGCTGCGGTCACGTCGAACGTCGCCGAGGCGAAGTTTCCGTTCGAGCCGCCCACTACACCGAGGTCGCGGACAGTCGTCACCGTTCCGACTGTTGTTTCTATACGAGCACCGGTTTGATTGCTCGAAAGGTTGTGAAATTCGCCAAAAACGGTCGCCTGCGTTTCGGCAGCGTTGAGTGTTACCTTGATCTCGCCGTTCGCGCTAGTCGTTACTGGCGGAGTGACCTGGGCACCTGTCAGGTGAGCTTCGAATGAGCGACCAAGAGCCGGCGTTGGGCTCGGCGTAACACCCGGCGTACCCGTTGGCGTTGGCGTCGGGCCGACAGAACCGCCGAAAGCACCTGAGAGGATCGTCACGTCGCCATTCTTGACGGTGATTGGCGATCCAGGAGTAACGACCGGCACGATCTGTCCGTCATCGCTTCGCAACCGCAGACGGCCTTCGCCGCCGGACTGCAGCGTGATATTGCCGGTTGCGAATCCGTCAAGGCTGACCGTGAGTACCGTTCCGATCGGAAGAGCGATCTGGCGGACTCGAACTTCGAGTTCCGTGCGGCTACTGTGATTTTCATAGCTTGCATATCCGGTCGGCAAAGCTCCATTGAGGGTAGCTCCAGCTAAGGCTGCACATAGATCGCCGTTTGCAGGCGAGGGCGATGGTGACGGACTCGGTGTCCCGTTGGGCGTTGGCGTTCCGGTCGGAGTTACGCTCGGAGTAGGTGTTGGCGTTCCACCAGCGTTAAACGTTCCTACGGCAAGTATGGTGCTGCCGCTGCGAACCTGGATCGGAGAACCGGCGTTTACCGTCGGAACGGCCTGGCCGAGTTCTGTCTTGAGTTTAAGTTTGGCCTTGCCTCGATCGTCGACGATAAGCGATCCGACTGAGTTGCCATCGATAAATGCTGTCAGCGAAACGCCCTGAGCAAGATTTGTATCCTCGAGCTCGACCTCGAATTCGCGTCCGCCGTTGACTGAAAGCTGCCATTGAGCTGCTCCGTGCGGGTTTGGTGAACCCGATGGCGATGCTAGGACGGCGTCACGTACGAGGATGATCGTGCTGCCGGGCGTTGCTGTCGGTGAAGGCGAAGGCGTGCCGGTCGGCGAACCCGTCGGTGATGGTGAAGGTGTTCCGGTCGGTGAACCGGTTGGCGTCGGTGTCGCACTACCGCCGCCGAAGGCACCAGCTGCCAGCACGATGCTGCCATTTCGAACCTGAACCGTCGAACCGGAATTAACCGTGGGAACGGTCTGTCCGTTTTCGGTCTTGAGTTTTAGCTTTGCCTTACCATTGTTATCGACCGGAAACGAACCGATGTTATTTCCGTCAACGAAGGCGGTTACCGAGGTTCCCTGCGCAAGGCTCACGTCCTCGATCTCGACCTCGAGTTCGCGGTTGCCATCCGAGTAAAGCTGCCATTGTGACGCTCCGTGCGGGTTGACCGAACCGGACGGTGCCGCAAGTACGGCATCGCGTACGAGGATCGGCACGCCCGACGCGGCACTCACACGTGAAGTAACAATTCCTGCCGACACCCAAGCGGCAAAAACCGCCAATATGGCTGCCGTTTTCCAGTTTTGTTTAATTATCGAAAGTAGATCTTTGTTTTTCATCTTCTAATACCTGCCTGTTTTTCCTTTTAACCTCACTAGAATTGAGGTGTCGTCAGAAACACAGTGCGAGCGGCAATGCGAAAAAGACAAGTGAACGAAAAAAAGCCACGCATTTTTAGCGTGGCCCTGACGGATCGGGAAAACTCTCGAAAGATCGACGACTATTTTTCCTGAGATTCCTCGAATCCGAATTCGAACGGTAAGCGCCCGTTTGCCGTGCAGTGGTTGTTATTCGTCATTGCGCACAGGGCATCGACCCTGAACAATCGGACCGAACCCCACGGAGCCTGATTGTAGTCGGGTTTTTGATACGCGGTGCGTTTTACGTAGCCGAGCAGCTCGCTCGGATTGGCGAACGTATTGGGAAACTTTGCCTTTACCAGAGCCGCAACGCCTGCAACTATCGGCGAAGCCATCGATGATCCCGACCACGTTCCATATCGCTGTCCCGGAATTGCACTCACGATATTCTCGCCCGGAGCCGCGACGTCGACCCAGTTTCGATCGTAGGACGCGAAATCCGCCAGCACTTCGTAACGCGTCGTCGCCGCCACCGACAGCATGCCGGAACGCTGCTCAGCGGCCGGGAAAACTTCCGTTGTATTACCGCCGTTTCCGGCCGCGACGGCGACGGAGAGTTTTCGTGTCCCAAGCTCAGGAAACGTTGTGCCTTCAGGTGTCGCACCGCTATCAAGACAATCGAGCAGGTCGTGTAGAACGCGTACATTTTCGGGGTAACCGAGACTCAGATTCGCGACGTCGGCACCGTGATTTGCCGCCCAGATCAGACCCGCGGTAATTCGCCAAAGCTCACCCGAACCGTCGCGGTCAAGTATCCGGAGAGGCATTATCTTCGCGTCCGGAGCCATCAGGGCGACTATGCCCGCAACGTGCGTGCCGTGGCCGTATGACGGATCGATTCCCAAGTCTCCGACCTCACTGGGATCATTGTCATTGTCGACAAAGTCCCAGCGGTCGGCCGGCGCAACGAGCTTACCTGCAAAAGCCCGGTGCGACAGATCAATTCCAGTATCCAAAACTGCGACAACCACCGGCTGTCCGTTATCGGTGCGAATGCCGCGCGTGCCGCCAGCGACGAAAGCCTCGTTCAAATTGATGATCGATTGAAACCATTGACGCGTATAGCCACCCGATCGCCCGATCGCCCAAGAACGCCCGATCGCCCACGAGCGGCCTTGGGTCCAAGGCAAACCGGGACGCTCCATTTGTGAAAGTCTTCGATTTGTTTCCGCAAAGAGCACTCGTGCATCACCGCTCAACGCCGTGACGACAGCCGTCGGCGTTTGGCCGTTCGTGATCTGCATTAGAAAGATCGATGGTGAGGCGACTTGCGAGATCGGAGTCGGATTCAGACCGTATTGAGCGGCGACAGCGTTCAGGGTCGAGGCATTTCGAAGCTGCACGATCACCTGATTTGAGACGCAGTTGCAGTTTTGCCCATAGCCAAATGTTGCAAAACCGAAAGCGAAAAGGCTCAGAAACGCGATCTTAACAATAGCTTTTTTAATGATGTATTTCATTGCTGCCATATGCTTAGACCTTCGCACGCAATGTGCAGGTATTTGTACAGTGCAGCGTCGAAAGGAAAAAAGACAGATTAATTTTAAATTATTTGCCGATTTTTATAAACGGCGACCAATAGTAGGGATGCGAGCCTTCCTCGATCAGCTCAAGTTGGGCTTTCCGCAGCGAACTACCGGGTGATTCTCCGGTGATTAGATGCGAATAAAGCGAGAACATAAGCCTGGACGTCGCGTCATCGTTGACATTCCACAGGCTGACGATCATGGAAGCCGTTCCGGCGGCGAGAAAGCCGCGAGCTAGCCCTAAGATCTCGTCTCCGGCGAAGATCTTGTTTCGCCCGGTCTCGCAGGCACTGAGTGTCACGAGGCTCGCGTCGAGACGTTTGGACAGGATGTCCCGAACGGTGATCCAGCCGTCCGCCAGATGCAGGCTTGAGAACATTGGATTGTCAGGACGAAACTGGCCGTGGCAAGCGAGATGAATTACGTCCTTTTTCGCAGCGTTTGAGAAAAATGCCTGAACGGTCGAGCCATCGCCCGTGAAACTCTCGGCATGCGGAAAGATCTGTTTTACCGAGCGTATTTCAGACTCGACGAGCGGGATCGTTTCATCCGCGAACGCCATCAGCAAAGAATTACGGACGGTCTTCCTTTTCTTTTTCGCCAATTTTAACCATATCGCCGCACTCGGAGCGTAGCCCACTTCGTAGCTTTCTAAAACATATCTTTCGCTATCGTGCAGGGCGTGAAAAGGAACATAATTCAGCGGTCCGACAGGAATAATAATCAGCTCGCGGCCAGTGATGTGCGTCTCCAGCGGCCGCAGCAGTTGGTCGTAAAGTTCCCTTAGTACTTTATCGGTTCGCATCTTGAATTGGCCCGCAAAACGCGCCGCGGCGGCGCCGCCGTATCGCAGCGAGCCGAATTGGAAATGCAGGTCGTCTAGCTTTTTCTCGATCTCAGCATTCGTGCCCAGTCCGTCGACAAACTCGACCTTGTGCTTGCTGATTACAAAAGCGCCAAGTGTGCCGTTCGTTTCGATGAATTCGACCAATGATCTTCCGTCGCCAAGCGTATCCTGCAGGTCTTTGAGTTCAAACAGCCCGGAATTTTCGCGTTTTGCGTCAACCACCGACAGACTGTCGATCTGGCGTGAGATATTTGCAAGTTCGGTCTCCGTTCGCTGGATATCGATCCTAACTTTGGCGAGGTCGTCCTCGGCAGATGTGGCGAGTTTCTTGTAGTAAAAATCTAGCTCAGCCCGCGACTCACGCTCTTTTACGACCAGATGTTTGGGTACCGATGATCGTCGTTCGGCCGTATCCATAGAATCCAGAAGCGATCGTGCACGGCCCTGTTCGACCGTCAAGAAAGCTTCCGGAATGCGGCGTCCTGAAAGGTACAGATCAGTCAGGCCGTCGTAAGGCTCCAGGTGTGAGGCGAGGAACGACCGGCTGAATTCGTCCGTCGCCAGTGTGGCCCTGAGACCTTCCACGGCGTCGATCGAACGCTTGTAGAATGAGCGTGCTTTCGAGCGTTCGCCACGCAGAGCAGCGATCCTGCCTAACCCATTCAGAGCCGCTTGCAGTGCATTTACCTGACCGGTCCTGCGCGCGAATTTTGCTGCCTCGGCAAATCGTTCATTTGAGCTAAAGAGATCGCCGTTTCCGGCAAACGCCCTTGCTTTCAGGAGTTTCAGGGTAATAACGTGCCGCGGATTCTCAGAAGCTGCGATCAATGCAGCGGCTTTGGCGAGGGTTTCAAGCGCGCCAGGAAATTCGCCATGCCCTACTTCAAGCTCAGCCCGGGCAAGCAGTGCCGAGGCTTGACCTGAACGGTTATTCTCGCGTTCAAATAGCCGCAGTGCTCGCATCAATCCCCGTTTGACCGCTCGATCGTCGCCCGATCTTACGAGACTTCTGGCAAGATTAAGCCTTGTTCGGGCTTCTTCAGCTCGCATTTTTAGCCGAGTAAAAACCGGAGCGATACGACTATAAGTTTCTTCGGCTTCGGTGAAAAGGTTGAGTTCGGCGTAAATATCGGCGATCTCAAGGTCGGCTATCGCGGACTGGTGCGGCATTGCGAGCTGATCATACTTTTGTCGCGAATTCTCGAGAAAATTCAGTGCCTCGGAATAATTACCGCGCAGGATCGCGAGGTTTCCGAGGCTTGCTTCGATCTCGGCTTCCGTGACCAGCATTTTCTCGGAACGGGCTGTCGCCAATGCCCGCTCATAGAACTGAGCGGCTTTTTTGAAGTCGTTTAGCTCAGCGTACGTATTTGCGAGGCCATTTTCCGCCATCGCCTGCCAGCTCTTCTCACTGGCTTTAACAAAATGTATGAGGGCTGAACGGCAGTATTTTTCGGCCTCGCGGTGACGCATCTGACGCGAAACGATATTGCTCAGGTTCATCTCGATCTTGCCAGCATCGAGATGGTCGCCAAGATCGAGAAATATCCTCAGAGCTCTTTGACCAGTTTCGATCGCCTCCTCATAACGGCCTAGCATAGCAAGGGCGAGGAGTTGTGCCACCTGGGCTTGTGCCGCATTTTGGGGCTCGCCAATGCCGTGCAGGATCGCAGCTGCCCCGTTCAATGAATCGGCCGCGCTCGCAAACTTCCCTTTCGTGATCTGAGAGATGCCTTCTACCCACAATGCCGCCGCTTTTATCGCTTCGCTATCGTTTGTTTTCGCCAGTGAACGAATTGCGAGAGCAGCTTTTTGGGCTTTTTTCGGTTCAGTGGTCCATGTGGAATAGCATATCTTTCTGATCTCGTCAGCAAGTTTGATGTCAGCGATTCGAAGATTTTCAGCTAAAAGCCGCTTGCTGTCTGACTCTCTATTCGTAGAAACAAGTTGTTTTGCCAGATCGACTCTCCGCATAGGATGTGTCGATTATACAACGAAGAAAAGACGAAGGTTCGCGACCCTTCGTCTTTTGTGATGAGGCATCAAGGGTAGGCTACTAAAGTGTGAATTTTTCGACGAAGATCTCCGTCGCGGTACCGCGGACGATCATGCTGTATTCGCCGGGTTTGATGTTTTTTAAAGTGAATTCGCTAAATTCGTCCAGTTTGTCGATCACTGAGCCGTCGGTTGCCGTGAGTTCGACGACGCCGTTCTCAAATCCGTAACCGAGAACCTGTCCACGCAGGCTGAATCCGTCGGCGGCTGGCTTGATCCGCATATCGATCGCATATTCGTCAGCATCGAACAACACCTGCCGCGGCTGGCCTTCTGCACCGGAACGTTCGCCAAAGGCAGCTTGATTCGGAGCAAGGTCCACGCTTAGAACCGCGATGATCCGTTTCAGCAACGATGGCTGCGGTGCGATCGCGACCGAGCGGAAAAGGTTCTTAGCGTATCGCAGGGCATCTGACGGAGCGTCGATCGAGGTGTCGGCCTGCATCCGCTTGATGATGTGTTCGAGTTTTTCTTCAGAACTTTTCATTTTGCTATGGCGAAATTTCTTACGTTTCGCCTCCTACAACTGAACAGTGCGAACAATTCTATAAAAAAGACACCGTGAAATTAATTTCCGAGAGCTTTTGCGAGTTTTTTCAGACACCGCGACCGCAGCGGGCTGATACTCGTCTCACCGACGCCGATCGCGGAGGCAACCTCGACGTAGCTCGCGGCGGGATCGCGCAGATAGATCATCGACAGGATCGTGCGGCAGCGTTCCTCGATCGTCGCGAGTGCAGTCCTGATCAGATGCTGCTCCTCAAGCTCGATCAGCACGTCATCGGCAAGCGGTGCATTGTCGCGAATGCCCGTCATTTCGGCTTCCATTTCCTCTTCGGTCTCAGGCGAATAAAAGCCCTTTGAACCTCGGACGACCGCCCACGTCTTAAATTTAGTCGTAGTTACGATCCAAGACCTTATGCGTTCCGGCTGCTCGATCTCGCCGATCTTTTCGAAAAGCGTGAGGAACACATCCTGCAAAACGTCCGCCGCCTGTTCATCATTCAATCCCGCACGCCTCGGAATGGCGAATATCAGACGTTGATATCGGTCGACCAGCTCATCCCACGCCGATTCATCGTTTTTACGGCAACGGGCGACAAGCGAAGCGTCGGCACTTGCCAATGCATTCGGCTCAAATACTATCGTTTCCAGTTTTTGCAGGGAATTATCCACTTAGACTTCGATTCTGTAATAGACTCAACAATTTGGCAAGATAGTCGTGTAAAACTATGAGATATCAAGTTGCGGGAAAATTACGTTGTGATAACATTTTGTTTTCGCACATATAAGGAATACTTACGGCTCTCTCGGCCGTCAAAATAGATGGACAAGTTTAAGATTCGCGGCGGTAATCCGCTGAATGGAAAGATCGAGATCGGAGGAGCTAAAAACTCCGCGCTGCCATGCCTCGCGGCGACGCTGCTGACCGAGGAAACGGTAATACTGCACAACGTTCCGTATGTAAAAGACCTCATCACACAGCGTCGTTTGCTTGAGGATCTCGGTGCAACGGTTTTGACGCCGGAGCTGCGTACACACAAGGTGACGGCAGCTAAGATCGAGACATTCGAGGCTCCGTATGAGCTGGTCAAGACGATGCGTGCGAGCGTTCTGGCTCTCGGGCCGCTGCTTGGGCGGTTTGGTCAGGCAAAGGTGAGTTTGCCTGGCGGCTGTGCGATCGGAACGCGGCCTATCGATCTTCATTTGAAGGCATTTGAGCAACTCGGAGCGGTCGTTTCGCTCGAATCGGGTGATGTCGTTGCTCGCGCTCCGGAAGGAAGGCTGATCGGTGCGACGATCGATTTTGAAAAGATCACCGTAACGGGAACCGAGAACGTGATGATGGCCGCTTCGCTCGCAAAAGGCAAAACGATCATTAAAAACGCCGCCGAGGAACCGGAGATCGAAGACCTTGCCGAATTGCTCAACAAAATGGGAGCTCGTATCAAAGGAGCCGGAACCGCGACCATTGAGATCGACGGCGTCGAGGCTCTCGGCGGTGCCGAGCACACGATCATTCCCGACCGTATCGAAACGGGAACATTCATGGTCGCTGCCGCGATCACCGGCGGCGAGATCGAGATCAAAAGCTGCCGTCCCGAACACCTGACCGCCGTCATCGAAAAGCTTCGCGAGGCGGGAGTCGATATCGAGGAACTAAATCCAAGCACGCTGCTTGTCAAAGTCTGCAGCGGCGGATTGAAAGCGGTCGACGTTACTACAAAAGAACATCCCGGTTTCCCGACCGATATGCAGGCTCAGTATATGGCTCTGATGACGCAGGCTGACGGCGAGTCGAAGGTTGTCGAGACGATCTTCGAAAACCGCTTCATGCACGCATCGGAACTTATCAGAATGGGAGCTGACATTGCGATCCACGGCAATACGGCGGTTGTTCGCGGGAAGACACAGCTAAGTGGTGCCCGCATTATCGCTTCGGATCTGCGTGCGTCGGCCTCGCTCGTCCTGGCAGCGTTATGTGCGGAGGGCGAGACTACGATCGACCGCGTTTATCACATCGACCGCGGTTACGAAACCATTGTCCGCAAGCTCCGTTCGCTTGGTGCCGATATCGAACGCGTCAAAGAAGGCATCGCTGCGACCGAGGCCGCCTGATTTACGATTCCAACCGTCTGTGGTTTAATAGCGTCTTATAAATATGAGCGCTGAAGACTGCATTTTCTGTAAGATCGCCGATGGCCGTATTCCGTCGACACTCGTTTACGAGGACGACGTGTGCGTGGCGTTCAATGATCTCAGCCCGCAGGCTCCGACTCATATTCTGGTCATTCCGCGTGAGCACGTAGATTCGCTCGACAAAACGAGTAACGAACATTCGGCGACGCTCGGGCATTTGCTGACGTCAGCTGCGGAGATCGCTCGTAAACAGGGTTTTGCCGACGATGGTTACCGCGTGGTCATAAATACAAATTCAGACGGCGGACAGACCGTTTTTCACCTTCACGTACACCTGCTTGCGGGCCGACAGTTCATCTTCCCTCCGGGCTAGGACGGCATTTCTTTTTCCGATATTGTTATGAAACCGACCCTTGTCCTGATTGGATCCTTGTCGCTCGCACTCGCGGGCTGTGGCGGAGCGCCGACGAACACCAATTCGAACGCGAACGTCGCGTCCAACGCGAATGCAAACACCGCTGCTCCTGTCTCCGATTTCGCCTCGATCACAGATGCCAATGCGGCGCTTGCCGAAGGCAAACGGTTGCTTGACGAAAATCAGACCGAAACCGCGATCCAGGCCCTTCACCGAGCCGTCGAGATCGACCCTGATCTAGCGGAAGCTCACTTCCAGCTCGGTATCGCGTACGATCTGCTCGAAATGCAGAACGAGCAATCCGGCAAAGTGACCGAGCCGGCGTCGAACTCAAACTCGAAGGAGGCCGCAAAGAAAACGAAGTCAGAAAAGGCTTTTGAGGAAGCGGTCAAGGCGTACAAGAAGTGGATCGCGAAAAACCCTAAGGACGACAGCGCTTATTACTTTCTCGGGCGTACGTACGCGAAGTTGATGCAGGACGACGATGCCGAAGAGGCCTTTCAGGAGGCGGTCAAGCTCAAGCCCGACGACACCGAATATCAGACCGAACTCGGAGCCATCCTGATAAAACTCGCTCAATACCACGAAGCTATCAAACCGCTCAAAAAAGCAATTGAACTCGACGGATCCAACGGGCGTGCCGTGGATCTGCTCGAAGATGCGGAGGCGGGTAAGAAGCGAGTCGATTACGTTTCGAATAAGAACGCTAACACGACGGTTCCTGGAAAGGGCTCGAATTCGAATTCAAATTCGAACACGAGCACCGGTTCAAACTCGAATTCCGCACCACCAAGCAACCCGAGCACAACAAAGCCGGAAGGTAATTCGAAACCTAAGAAGCCGGAGCCCGAACCGAAAGGCAAGAAAGGCGATCCCAAGGAAGACCGTCCGCGGATGGTTCCAGAGAAACCGAGATCAAAAGGGTGAGGCAAAATCACACACTTTCTGCCGTTGGTGTATCAACTTGACATCGTCGGCCCAAAGCGACACATTTATCCGTAGCGTCGCAATATGTTTGGTGAAAAACCCAACCGACAGGCCGAAGTTCCATCCGCGTTATCTCTCGAACGCCGGATGAGCATGCATGAGGCCCGCGAAGCGATCATCGACCGCCTCGCCCGCGACCTGCCGACGGACATCGACCTTGAACGCTTCTTGAACGTCGTTGTTTCCGAGATCGGCCGCATGTTAAATGCAGATCGTTGTGACCTGCTCCAGCTCAGCGAAGGCAAGGATCTCGTCATTAGCCACGAATGGCGAAAAGATAAATCGGTTCCGAAAAGCCACGGCACGACCATTCCGTTCGACACAGCAAAGCTTGCTGAGCGGTTCGACATCACGAAGCCGATCCGTATCAATGACACTTCGACGACGAAAGACGCTACGCTGAAGTTTTTTGCGAAAGCTCTCGAAACCCGTTCGCTGCTCGTTATCCCGATCATGCTCAACGGCAGTGTGCTCGGCCTGCTCGGGCTTCATGACACGCACGAACCGCGGCAATGGCTCGACGAAGAGGTCACGTTTCTCGAATCCATCGCCCGCCAGCTTGCTATCGGCTACCAGTACACGAGTCTCTACGTTGCCCAGGAACAGGAAAGCCGCCGAACGAATGCGCTGCTTGAGATCGCCAATACACTGAATTCGCACTCGGATTTTAAGGAAGTTTCCGAGGGAGTTATGGAACGTGCGATCAACCTCGTCGGTGCCGATTACGGTGCTCTCGGAGTGCTTGACCAATCTGGAACTCGCATCTCGCTCGCTACCTTCAAATCTGCCGAGGGCATCAAGCTTGGCAAGATCCTGAGAATGATCGAGCAGCACAACAAATCGCTGGCCCTCGATTCGTTCGCAAAGCTCGGTGAGCTTTTGCGCGAAGGTAAAACGCTCAAACTTGCCGATTCCGAGCTGCCGTTTGCGATACGTTTGTTCTTTAACACGCAGCTTCGCGGCAAGGCGGCTTTGGTTACACCGGTTCATGTTGCCGGCAAAGCATTTGGGCTGCTCGGTTTTGTATGGAGCAAGCAGAGCACGTTCGAAGATCACGACATTGCCTTGATCGAAGGGATCGCAGACCAGATCGGAACTGCACTGGAGCGCGACCAACTCTCGACCGAAGTAATGCGGCTCAAGAGTGAGCTGCACCAGAAACAGAGTGAAATAATCGGCCAGGCACCTGGAATTCGGCGAGCGATCGAACTCGGATTGAACGTTGCCGACACGAACACGACAGTCCTGGTTCTTGGCGAATCCGGCACCGGAAAAGAGTTGATGGCGAACCTGATCCACTACAACTCAGGCCGCGAAGGCAAACCCTTTATCAAAATAAACTGTGGCGCGATACCGGAATCGCTGCTTGAAAGCGAGCTTTTTGGACATGAAAAAGGTGCATTTACCGACGCTCGTAATCAGCGGCAAGGCAAATTTGAAGAGGCAAATGGCGGTACGCTGTTTCTCGACGAGATCGGCGAAATGTCGCTTCAGGCTCAGGTTCGGCTGCTGCGTATCCTGCAGGATGGCGAGTTGACCCGCATCGGCGGCAAGCAGGTGATCAAAACTGACGTGCGTGTGATCGCTGCGACAAACACGGACCTCGAACGAGCTATCGAGGACGGAACTTTTCGCAAGGATCTCTTCTATCGCCTGTCAGTCTTCCCGATCTCGCTGCCGCCGCTTCGCGAACGGGTCGAGGATATCAATCTGCTGGTATTTCATTTTCTAGAAGAATATAAGAGGAAATCGGGCAGGTTCATATCAGGCATTTCAAAAGAAGCGATGCTCGCGCTCGTAAATTACAGCTGGCCCGGTAACGTTCGCGAACTGGAAAACGCTATCGAACGTGCTGTGATAATTGCCTCAGGCCGACAGATCGAACTTGACGATCTTCCCGAAGCGATCGGCCGAAGTGCGGACAATTCCTCCGCCCACGCTCATTTTGCTCGGGTTTCCACGGGTGGCGGAACTGGGATCGAGATAACATTTCCCGCATCGATGGATGAGATCGAAAAACGCGTGATCGAGGCTACGCTCGAGTATACCGACGGCGATAAGTCACAGGCGGCTAGGCTGTTGAATATCGGGCGCAAAACACTTTACCGCAAGCTCGAGACGTACGGTGACGAAAGCTCGGAAAACTAACGAAACCAGGGAGAACTAGATGTCTGCTAATGCGTTGGAATGGTTGGTCGTTTTGGTCTTTCTCGTGCTCTTCGCAGCGGCGATCGTAGGCGAGATCATCTGGCTCGTAACAAAAAAATGGGCAACGGCCGGACGTGCTGCCGCTCTGGTTGTCGTGAGTAATATTCTCAGCATGATACTCGGTTCGTTTCTCATAGGTTCTATAATGCTGATCTTGTTCATGCTGGTAATGGGTCCTCAGGGTCGCGGCAGTGATACACCGGAGAGTGTCTATTGGATCGGCATAATTCTCGCTTTCATCCTGCCGCCGATACTACTGATCGTAATAAAACGGATAATGCTAGGCTTGCTGAAGATCAGGTCTGGCGGATCGGCTTGGGGATATTCGGCGGTCTCGTCGATCCTTGCATTCCTGATCACGCTCGTCCCCACAGCGGTTCTTATATACGCGATCTCTAGAAAATAATTGTGGAAATTATTGTCGGAACGGCTGGACACATCGATCACGGTAAAACCGCTCTGATCAAAGCCATGACCGGCGTCGATGCTGATCGTTTGCCTGAAGAGAAACAGCGCGGAATTACGATCGATCTTGGCTTTGCTGAGATGAGCATTGGCGACACGCATTTTGGTTTCGTTGACGTGCCCGGGCATGAACGCTTCGTCAAAAATATGCTCGCCGGTGCCAGCGGGATCGACATCGTTATGCTTGTGATCGCCGCTGACGAAGGCGTGATGCCGCAGACACGCGAGCATTTCGACATTTGCCGCCTGCTCGGCGTGAAAAGCGGGATCGTTGTACTCACTAAATCCGACCTCGTCGATGAGGAAACGTTGGAACTCGCAAAACTCGACGCAGCCGAATTGATCGAAGGGTCATTTCTCGAACACGCTCCAGCGATTACGGTCAGCACACGATCGGGCTCGGGGATCGATGAATTAAGAGAGACGCTCGTTTCCATCAGCCGCGAACGGCCGCCAAGAATCAATGAGATGATCACGCGTCTGCCGATCGACCGCAGCTTTTCGGTCAAAGGCTTCGGAGCGGTCGTGACCGGAACACTCGCGTCTGGGACGATCAACGAAGGCGAAGACCTTGAGCTCCTTCCATCCAAAACAAAGGTCAGAATTCGCGGTATTCAAACACACGGCAGATCGGTTAAGACGGCCTCAGCCGGACAACGTGTAGCGGTAAATCTCGGCGGCATCGATCATTCGAAAGTTGAGCGAGGAATGTTGCTGGTAGAGCCCGGCATTTTGCAGCCGACGCAGATCTTTGACGCTGAGATCGAGGTTTTGGCGGACGCGGCTAAGCCCGTTCGCTCGCGTCAGCGTGTTCGCGTACATGTTGGAACGGTCGAAGCGTTGGCTCGAATTCAGGTTCTGAATGAATCAGGCGAGGTAACCGCCGGCGATAAAAATCTCGCTCAAATACGCCTCGAAACGCCGATCGCCGTTGTTCCAAACGAGCGGTTCATCATTCGCCGCTATTCGCCACAGATGACGATCGCTGGCGGAACGGTGATCGACAACGCGGCTGCAAAGCATCGACGCAAAGATATTTCGAAAGTTCTGGAATACCTGAATGCTCAGTTGAATGCCGCCAATTCAACCGAAAAAATTCGTCTGATCATCAACGCTGCGTCAACCGCCGGATCGAGCAGTGCCGATCTGCGTGCCCGGACGGGTTTGAAACAAGCTCTGTTGGAAGCCGCAAAACAAGAACTGATCGCGGGCGGCGAGATCATCGACGCGAGCGGGCGTTTTATCGAACGAGCGGCCTTTGACACTCTGAAGAATTCGACCACAAACGCGATAGCCGATTTTCATAAAACCGATCCGCTTGCCAAAGGCTCATCCCGCGAAGCTCTTCGCGAAAAGCTTTTCTCGTACCTGCCGGGCGAGATATTTCAGGCGATCCTCACTGAATTGGAATCGCAAAACGAGATCGTTCTAGATCGCGAATCTGTTCGCCTCCGGTCCTATCAAACAACACTGTCACCCGAGGAAACCGAGCTAAAAGACACCATCTACAACGCATACAAAACGGCGTGTTTAGAGGTTCCAAAGCTGGACGACGTTCTGAACGCATCGATCTCCGATACACGATTCTCGCGAAACGAAGCGCGAAAATTCTTTCAGCTATTTCTCGATTCGGGAGAAATTGTTAAAGTTAGCGAGGAATTCTATTTTCTGAAAAGCGAAATCACGAATCTTATCAAAAAGTTGAAGCAGTTCGCCGCGCGAAAAATGATCGCAGCATAGACATGGCCGAGTTCAAGGATCTCGCTGGCGTTTCGCGAAAGTACGCGATACCGCTGATCGAATATTTTGACCGCGAACGCGAAACGGTTCGCCGCGGCGACAAACGCATCATCCTGTAATGCAAAAATTCCTCACAGCTCGCTGGCAAGACCTGATAATGGCCAACTACGAAGTCGACCCGTCGGTTTTGGCTGAACGCGTTCCCGCAGGTACGGAATTGGACCTCAATGACGGGAAATGCTTCGTGAGCCTGGTCGGATTTATGTTCCTCGACACAAGGGTTTCAGGTTTTCTGATCCCGTTTCACATCAATTTCGAAGAGGTCAATCTGCGTTTTTATGTGAAACGCGAAGCCGATGACGAGACCCGAAGAGCGGTGTGTTTTATCAAGGAGATCGTGCCGAAAGGAGCTATCGCGACCGTCGCTCGTATGATGTACGGCGAGCCCTACGAACGCTGGTCCATGGCCCATCGCCGCACGAAACACGAAGTTTCGTACTCGTGGTCAAAAGGTGCGTATTCAAACGAGCTAAGCGTCGAGATCGACAAAAACCTTGGCGTTCCAGCAGAAGGTTCGCACGGAGAATTCATCATCGAACACTATTGGGGCTACACCAAACGCAGCGGCAGCCGCGTCGACGAGTACAAAGTCGAGCATCCGAAATGGGAACTGTTTTCAGTAAAAAACGAGGTCATCAACGTCGATTTTGCCGGAACATATGGCGAGGAATTCGGATTCCTGAACGATCAGAAACCGTCTTCTGTTTTGCTTGCAAAAGGTTCGGAGATCGCGGTTTATAAGGGCAAGTCAATTACATCATGATCATCGGCATCGTCGCCATTTCAAAAAACTACGCAATCGGCAAAGACGGTAAGCTGCCGTGGCACTACAGCGCGGATCTGAAGTTTTTTAAGGAGACGACCTCAGGCAACGCGGTAGTTATGGGCTCGACAACTTGGCGTTCGATCGGCCGTCCCTTGCCGAATCGGCTGAATATCGTGCTATCTCGCAGCGGAAACATCGACGCTCCCGAATCCATTCTGAAACTACGTTCAAAAGCAGAAGTGGTCGAACTAGCCAAATATCTCGACCGCGACGTTTTCATCATCGGCGGTGCTCACACATACACAGATTTTGCGGATGTGATCGATCAGTGGATTGTTACTTTTGTACCGGTCGAGGTCGAAGATGCGGACACTTTCATGCCGCAGAATTTTCTTGACGGATTTGATACCGAGAAAACCATCGACCTTGGCGAAGGCTTGATCACAAAAACTCTGCGGCGAAACTGATTTTGGTGTAAAATCGTCGCAAAAGGAGAATAACGTTTATGATGGGCGGAAGAAGCTGGGACGAATGGATCGAGGAATATTCCGAGGCACATCAGCACCCGATCAATCAGTTGACGCACAAATTCGGCATTCCGATGATAATGCTCTCGATCGTGCTTGTGATCCCGTCGCTGTTTATCAGCGGCCTCTGGCGAATATCTCTCGGCCTCTTTGTCTTGGGCTGGGTCCTACAGTTCATCGGCCACTATTTTGAAGGCAAGCCACCAGAATTCATGAAGGATTACCGATTCCTACTCGTCGGTTCGCGTTGGTGGTTTAAGAAAGTGTTTGGCTAGATACAAGGTTCGCACCTGCGATCCTGGAGACGAGGTACTCGGCCACAGCGAGATTTGGAACCCAGCACAACCACGCCACGATCCTATAAGCTGTCGGAAAATCAAGCCCTACAACTGCCAATTCGAGCGGCAGCCATAAACGTAGGGTCACCGCCGCAAAGGTCAGTGCATAATTTCGGACCATCCATTTGCGATGCTCGAGGATATCCACTCGCCTGATCGCCGTGTACGCTCTGTAATTTGTATAAAACCATGCCGCCGCGAGCGCAGCAAATCCGATCTTGGCTACGATCCCAGCTTCCGCAAACGGAGCGATCGCAAACGACGTGATCGATGCGATGAAAACGCTTAAAACGTAGATCTTTCCAGCTGATCGATGAGCTGAGATGAATCGATTCCGAAGCGGTTCGATGAATTGAAAACCGCCGATCGCCAGTGCTAACCCACCAAACCCAACGTGTGCATAAAAGCCGAGTTTCCAAAGTACATTGGAAACAACCGCGGCATTCTTACTCTCTAAAAATCCCGTTTGAGCAAAGCTTAGGTAGCTGAATGCATACGCCGCGATCAGCACCGCGAACAAAATCACCACGACCGAGAGCGTCAATTTTGCGGGTTTTGTTATCATTGAAACCATAACGTCAGATCGTCTGTTTTTGTTCGAATGAAGGTATGATACTCGCTATCGACATCGGCTCGTCAAGCGTTCGAGCTTCGCTGTATGACGAAAATGCGGAGCCCCTCCCGCGTGCCTCTACCAAGATCGAGCGAACGTTGAAAACAACGCCCGACGGCGGTGCCGAACTTGATGCGGACGACGCCCTGGCCGAGGTGATCGACGCGATCGACCAACTCCTCGCTAAAACCGCAATGCTGAACCGTGAAATTACGCACGTTGCCGCATGTTCATTCTGGCACAGTCTGGTCGGCATCGACGGGGATTACCAGCCAACCACAAAGGTTCTAAGTTGGGCCGACACGCGGAGCGGGAAATATACCGAAACGCTCAAAAAGCGTTTCGACGAGCACGAAACCCATAACCGCACGGGAGCTCATTTTCATTCAACCTTTTGGCCGGCGAAGTTGTTGTGGCTGCGTAAGGACTTTCCGGATGTTTTTGCCAAAACCGAGCGGTGGCTTTCGTTCAGCGATTACGTGGCTCTGAAGCTTTTCGGCACCGCAACGACCAGCGTCTCGATGGCTTCGGGAACGGGAATTTTTGACGTCAGAAAATGTGATTGGGACGTGGAGTTGCTGAAATTTCTCAAGATCAAACGTGCAGATCTTCCCGCGATCGTCGCAAACGATTCTGACACCTTTAAGCTAAACAAAAAAAACGCCAAACGCTGGCCTCGTCTCGCTCACGCCAAATGGTTTCTGCCGGTCGCTGACGGAGCTGCAGATAACGTCGGAGCAGGTTGCGTCACCAACACGCACGCTACGTTAATGGTCGGCACGTCCGGAGCGATGCGCGTTGTATACGAAGGCGATCCGCCTGATCAAATCCCCGAGGGTCTCTGGTGCTATCGCGTCAACCGCAAAATATGCGTCCTCGGCGGAGCATTGTCAGATGGCGGAAATCTTGCCCAATGGATGCGCGACAATTTGCGTTTAGGACGCGATGCGGATGAAGTGGTAAGTCGAAGGCTCGGCACGCTCTCAACGATAAAGATCGCACCGTATTTCAACGGCGAACGCAGCACCGGCTACAACGAATCCGCCACCGGATCGATCATCGGCCTCACCGCTGCACACGACGCCCACGACATCTACCGCGCCGCAATGGAAGCGGTTGCCGACCGATTCGCCGACATTCTTAGGCGCCTGGAAACCGTTTTCAAGATCGAACACATCGTCGCCTCAGGCGGAGCCCTCCGCGAATCTCCCGTCTGGACCGAAATCATATCAACCGCTCTGAACCGCAAACTGACACTGAACGACGCCCGAGAATCATCTTCTCGAGGTGCGGTTTTGCTTGCTCTCCAATTTTCGAAGAACAATAACGAAATTCCCTAGCCTATGAAGCCGCTTTTCCTCCTAATTCTCGTATTCTCCGTCAGCTCAATAATGTCATTTGCTCAAAATGAGCCAAGCCAATGCCCCACTGTAAAAATAAAGACACCGTACGGCCCACTAAGACTAGGTATTGAACATGAGCTAGATGTGGAAGTTGATCCAACAGAGATGGCTGGGAAGTTGGGTTTCTTATGGCAACTATCAAATGGAATTTTTGTTTCTGGCCAAGGCTCCAAACAACCGAAAATTCTGATGACAAAAGAGTTGGCTGGAATGAATGTTCGGGTCGGCGTCCGAATAACCGGATTGCCGCCCGGTTGCCCATCGGAACTTGCAGAAGATTTAGGTGTTGAGGCAAGACCTCCTATTGATCCAGTGGACGGATTTGGAAATTTGAAATCTGACGACCTAAAGGCTCGCATCGACAATTTCTTTATACAAATAAATAGTTATCCGCATAGCGAAGGTTTTATCTTTGTTACTTTCGGAGAAAATGAAGCTGACAACACTCGGCTTCAGCGGCTGGAGCGGATCTTTAAAGCAGTTTCGTTTAGGAATTACGACCTCACCAGGCTAACTTTCTTGATCAACCTGGACTTCGGAGAACCCATTACATACTTCTGGTTTCTATCGCCAGGTGCTGACTTGCCCGAAACGGGCGAAAAAACTACCCTAATTAAAGGCGAAGATCTAATCAAGAATCCTAGAAAAGCTCTACCTAAAAAGAGAACATAATGACTACTGCGACCAAGCTCAAGAAAACGACCGACATTGATCAGCTTTGTATAAACACGATCCGAACGCTATCGCTTGATGCGATCCAGAAGGCGAATTCCGGGCATCCGGGATTGCCACTCGGGATGGCGCCTTCTGCGTATGTTTTGTGGACGAAGTTTTTGCGGCACAATCCTAAGAATCCGAAGTGGTTCGGCCGCGACCGGTTTTTGTTGAGTGGCGGACATGGTTCGATGCTGATCTATTCGCTGCTGCATCTGACGGGTTACGACCTGTCGATGGACGAGATCAAGCGGTTTCGCCAGCTTCATTCGAAAACGCCGGGCCATCCTGAAAACATCATCACTCCCGGAGTCGAGATCACGACCGGACCGCTCGGCCAGGGCTTTGCGAACGGCGTCGGTATGGGGATTGCTGAGGCTCATCTGGCAGTTAGATTTAACCAGAAAGGCTTCGATGTCGTCGATAATTACATCTACTGCATCTGCTCCGATGGCGACCTGATGGAAGGCGTCAGCTATGAAGCCGCATCGCTCGCGGGCCATCTGAAGCTCGGGAATCTGATCTATCTTTACGACGATAACGAGATAACGATCGACGGCTCGACGGATCTCGCGTTTACCGAGGACCGAACAAAACGTTTCGAAGCTGCGGGCTGGCATGTGCTCGAGGTCGCTGACGGAAACGACCTGAAAGCGATTGAAAAAGCTATCAAAGACGCGCAAAAGGTAAAAAATAAGCCTTCGCTGATCCGGGTTCACACGATCATCGGCTACGGAATGCCAAAGGCCGGAACGAGCAAGGCCCACTCCGACGCTCCCGGCGAAGAGGCCGTCAAGGAAACCAAACGCAACCTCGGCATGCCCGAAGACAAGAGCTTTTACGTATCAAAAGAGGTCGCCGCTCATTTCAAGCAGGCCGTGAAAAACGGTGCGGCGATGGAAAAGGAGTGGAACGCTCTCATTAAAAAATACGAAAAGGCGTTTCCGGAACTCGGCGCAGCATTTCATGATATTCGTTCAGATCAACTGCCTGCGGGTTGGGAAAAGTCGCTGCCAAAATTCGACGGTGTCGAGGCAAAGGCAACGCGAGCCTACAGCGGTGAGGTGATCAATGCGATCGCCGATGCTCTTCCGTCGCTGATTGGCGGTTCGGCTGACCTGAAGCCTTCTAACAATACGTACATAAATTCTTCTGCCGACATTCAGCCCGGAACATATCAGAACCGCAACATCCATTACGGCATCCGCGAACACGCGATGGGTTCGGCGATGAACGGCATGGCTCTGTATGGCAGCGTGATCCCGTTCGGTGGGACGTTTCAGACATTTTCCGATTACATGCGTCCGGCGATACGGCTGGCGGCTTTGTCGCATATTCAGACCATATTTGTCTTCACGCACGACTCGATCGGCCTTGGCGAAGATGGCCCGACGCACCAATCCGTCGAACATCTCGCCGCGATGCGTGCGATCCCAAATCTCGCACTGATCCGCCCGTGCGACGCCCACGAAACACGCGAAGCCTGGCGTGCGGCGGTTAAACGTCAACACGCTCCGACGGCATTCGCTCTCTCTCGTCAAAAGGTCGCCCTGATCGACCGCAAAAAATATGCCGACGCCAAAGGCCTGCACAAAGGTGCGTACGTCCTGGCCGAAGCTGAAACTAAAGCCGGAAAGGAAACCGCACCAAAACTGATCATCATCGCCACCGGCTCCGAGGTCGGCCTCGCAATGGAAGCCCGTGAACAGCTCAACGCCGAAGGCACGCCGACCCGCGTCGTCTCGATGCCATGCTGGGAATTCTTCGACGCTCAACCGCAAAAATACCGCGACGAAGTCCTGCCGCCCAAAATAACTACCCGCCTTGCCGTCGAAGCCGGAGTCTCTATGGGCTGGTCAAAATACGTCGGCGACCGAGGCGACACGCTCTGCGTTGACAAATTCGGCGCGTCCGCTCCGGCCGAGGATGTGTTTAGGGATTACGGATTCACGGTTGAGAACGTCGTAAAGCTCGCCAATAATCTCGTTAAATAAAACAGCGAATGAACCTCGAGACGATGAAAACGCCGTCTTTGCTGCTTGATCTTGATCGGGTCAAGCTCAACGCGGCTCGCATCAGCGATATAGCGACCCGAAACGGTGCTCGCCTTCGTCCACATATCAAGACGCATAAATGCATCGAGGTCGCGAAGATCCAGATTGCCGGGCATAACGGTGCGATCACAGTTTCGACGCTTGCTGAGGCTCGAGATTTTGCGGCTAATGGTCTTACTGATATCACGTATGCGGTTCCGATCGAGCCTGGGAAGTTTGCAGGTGCGATAGAGCTGCTGAAAAGCGGCGTGAAGCTGAATCTGCTGACGGATAATGCGGATGCGGCAAGATCGCTCGATGAGGCAGCCGGGCGAGCGGGCGTGAAATTCGACGTTTTCGTCAAGATCGACTGCGGAACACATCGCGTCGGTGTTGAGCCGCATACGGTTGAGGCGATCGATATTCCGAGACAGCTTTCGAATGCGAAAAATCTCAATTTCGCCGGCATTCTCACGCACGCAGGACATTCGTACGATGTGAAAACGGTTGATGAGATCAAAGCGATCGCTCGGCACGAACGTGATATTATGGTCGAGCACGCTGAAAAGCTTCGCGGGATGGGTATCGAAGTTCCGACTGTAAGCATCGGTTCGACGCCAACGATCAATCACATTGACCATCTTGACGGCATCGACGAAGTGCGACCGGGTAACTACATTTTCTTCGATAATTATCAGGCGACGCTTGGGAGCTGTTCGTTCGATGACACGGCTCTGACAGTGCTTGCGGCAGTTGTACATCGCGATGCTTCGCGGCGAAAGATCGTGATCGACGCTGGCGGCATTGCGATGTCGAAAGACCGTGGTCCGGTTCATCTAGATCCGAGTTGCGGATACGGCCGCGTGCTCGATCTTGACGGTAACCCGACCAGCCTTAGCCTCGATTCGCTCTCACAGGAGCACGGCGTCATGCACGCGGCTGACGACGCCGAATTCAACCGCTTGCGTGTCGGCGACCGCGTCCGCATTCTCGCCAATCACTCATGCATGACCGCCGCTCAACATTCGCACTACAACGTCCTCGAAAACGGCGAGATCGTGGATCAGTGGAAGATACACACGGGTTGGTAAGTCAGATATGAAAGAAATGCTGCTCGAACAATTCACCGCCGCATTCGATCAAAACACCTGGTTTGTCGCGCTCAAAAATACGCTGGAAGGCGTGACTGCAACCGAAGCCGCGTGGAAACCGGAAGGTGGGGATAACTCGATCTGGGAGATCGTCAGTCATCTGAATTTTTACAATTACGCGTACGTCGAGCGTTTCAAAGGTGTTGATTATCAGTATCCGGTGGAAGATAACGACGCGACGTTTACGGCGGGAGACGTAAATGAAGATGTCTGGAGAGCGGACGTCGAAAAGCTCGACCGTGTCCTGAACGAATTCCGCGAGCTGATAGCAGCGGCTGACGAGAGCAAGTTCGAAGAGCCAGTCTCAGCCTCAAATCCGGCGAAATGGCGGACGTTGATCTCGAATATCAGCCTGCACAACGCTCATCATGGCGGGCAGATGGTGATCTTGCGTAAGATGCAGGGAAGCTGGGACCGGTCGAAAGGCGTCAGTTAGCCGAAGCGACAGCGGACGGGGCGGCGTCACCTCCGTCCTCATCCTCGCCGCAATCTGACGCTTCCCAGCTCAAAAGTTTGTAGTTATTTTTGAGATCAAGATTCACGACGACCTTGACGAAAACCTCGGCCGCGTCCTGTCCCTCGGCGCCGCTATCGCTGACTTTCAGGCACATACGGAAATTAGTTCCGGCGACGGTCTGTTGTTCGGCTTTGACGACCGAGATGAACTCGATCTCTTTTTCCGACCGTTTAGCCTCTGCGGAGACTGCCCAGAGAGCAGCCTTTTTAGCGTTCGCATTGGTTTTGGGGATCTCCTTATACCCACCCAGAATGGGACGGCCCTGGGCATTTGCCTGAGAAGTACAAAAGATTGCCGCTGCTGCGAACATGATGGTAGCTATTAATGTTTTTCTCATAATTTCTCCTGTATTTAGAACGTCAGAATTGTACTGCGACTTCGTATCAATATAAAGAACGGATCGCTCGCCTTAACTTGCCGACCATATCTTTTTCCGCCGGGGCATTGTCGGGCAAAACGATATTGGTGTTAAAAACAACGAGCGAAGCCATGCGTTTGGAGGGATCGAAGTCGATATAGCTGATAAATCCGTTCTGATCACCGCCGTGGCCGAGATGCGTGGGTGAAAGTGTCTTGTCGATAAAATATATCAATCCGATGTCGGTCGTAAAGCCTTTGTTGCCGTTCGCGTCCGCCTCGGTCTTGAGCTGCGGCTGCCACATTTCTTCGAGCGACGAGCGTTTTAAGACGGTGTTGTATCGCTCCGCTAAAGCCCGGTCGCTATCGCTCGCGGTTCTGACTCCGACGAGGAAGTTCAGATACTTGATCATATCCGGGATCGGTGAATTCAAACCGCTGTTCGAAACCGTAATTCCCGTGTTCGCATCAAACTTTCCTTCCGTCCGTTTCCCGTTCTCGATGTAGTACGAATGAGAGCGATCCTTCAGCAAATGATACGGCGTCGCGTCGAAATAGCTTCGGTACATTTCCAGCGGTTTTAGGATATTTTTGTCGATATAGACCTCGTAGTCGTCTTTGGTGAGCGTTTCGATGATGCGTCCCAAAAATACGATGCCCGGATTTGAATAACTAAATTTGCTGCCCGGTTTGAAGCGAATTTCCGTGTAAGGAAACATCGCGACGAGCTGAGAATAATCCTGCGGCTCGAATGGCTCCCAATCCTTGCCGCCCGCAAACGGCCAAGTTCCGCCGCGAAAACCGGCCGAGTGCGTCATCAGTTGCCTGATCGTTATCTCGTCCATCGACCCGAACGAATTGTGAACCGCACGAAGCTCGGGCAAATACTTCGTCACCGGATCGTCGAGCTTCAGCAGCCCGCGATCGCGAAGCTGCATTATCGCTATGCCCGTAAATGGTTTTGTATTCGACGCCCAGTGATAGATCGTGTTCTCATCGACCGGTTGGTTCTTTTCGAGGTTTGCCGAGCCGTATTTGTAGTCGGCAACGAGTTTGTTGTCACGTAGTAATACAAAACTGCTTCCGACCACGCCGTTGTCTTTCAGCTCTTTTTCATAGAGCGTTTTGAAGCTTTTCAGCGATTCGGCCGATTGTGCGCTCATTGTAATTACATTTACCGACAGAGCCAGAACCAATAGAAATATCCAATTGCGGCGTTCCATGCGGCTTGCCCTCGACATACACTTGATTTTTGTGAACTCCAAAATGATAATTACGCGACACCAATTATACAAGCTTATGTCGCGGTTTCATCTTATTTTCGGTATCGCCGTTTTCATCGCATTCGCGGTGACCGGCAGCTATATGCGTGCTGATTTTCCCGACAAAGACATCATCCCACAGGAACTGCGCCTGCTGATGCGTTCGCGCCATATTTATATACTGTTTTCATCGCTCATCCATCTGATGCTCGGCGTCTATCTGTCGATCAGCCCGGTCAGATGGCGAAGCGTCGTGCAATATATCGGTTCAGCCTTACTGACCGCATCGAGCGGAATTTTGCTTTGGGGATTCATCGTCGAAACCTACCAGTTCGCCCACTTCTCCGACGTCAGCCGCTGGGGAATCTATCTGTCGCTCGCGGGAGCAGTACCTCACCTGATCGGAGTCTTGGGCCACGGCTCGAAGCAATAACTCATAACTGCTATCCTCGCGGGTTGCGTACCAGACTGAACAAAAACTGAAGACTTCTATATTCAGCTCGGTCGGTGGTTATTCCCACTCAATTGTACTCGGAGGCTTGGAGGAGATATCGTAAACCACCCGATTTACACCTCGAACTTCGCTCGTGATCCGTGACGAAACGGCGGCGAGGAAATCGTGCGGCAGGCGTGCCCAGTCGGCGGTCATGCCGTCGGTCGAGGTTACTGCTCTCAGAGCAACGGTCCGCTCGTACGTGCGGAAATCGCCCATCACGCCGACAGACTGAATAGGGAGCAAAACGGCGAAGGCCTGCCAGACGTCTTGATAGATGCCGAAATTGTGGAGTTCTTCGATAAAAACGCGATCCGCTTTCTGGAGCAGCTCGACCTTTTCCGGCGTAACGTCGCCGAGGATGCGCACACCGAGTCCGGGACCGGGAAATGGATGCCGTTGGAGAATTTCGTCAGGAATACCGAGATCCTTGCCGATAAGTCGCACTTCGTCTTTAAATAGCTCACGTAAAGGCTCGATGAGCTTGAGATCCATCTTCTCTGGCAGGCCGCCGACGTTGTGGTGCGATTTGATCGTGACGGAAGAGCCGCGAAGGCTGACCGATTCGATCACGTCGGGATAGAGCGTACCCTGAACCAACCACTTTGTGCCTTCGACCTTTTTCGCTTCGGCATCGAAAACGTCAATGAATTTCGCTCCGATCGCCTTTCGCTTTAGCTCGGGATCAACGACATTTGCGAGGACAGAATAAAAGTTAGCAGACGCATCAACACCGCGGACATTGAGATGCAGGTTATTTTTATAGACTTCGAGTGTTTCTTCGAACTCCCGATATCGGAGCAAACCGTTGTTTACAAATATACAAGTCTGCCGGTCGCCGATAGCTTCGTGAACTAACACAGCTGCTACCGTCGAATCGACACCACCGGAAAGTCCGCAAACTACGTTGTCGGTCGGTCCGACGATCTCACGGATCTTCTCGATCTCTTCTTTGATAAATTGCGCAGGAGTCCAGTCGCCCTTGCATTTGCAGATTTCAAATACGAAATTTCTGATTATTTCCTTGCCGAGCGGCGTATGCGAAACCTCGGGGTGAAACTGTACACAATATATACCGCGCTCCGGATTCTCTATCGCCGTCGGAACATCTTCGCTGGTTGCAACCGGGCTAAAGCCATCGGGCAGTTGCGTCATGTGATCGCCGTGGCTCATCCAGACGTCGAGTTCGAATGGAAGTCCGGCAAAAAGAGCGGTCGGTCCGCTCAGCACTTTTACCAGGGCAGCACCATATTCACGCCGATTGGCCGGCTCGATCCTACCGCCAAGGTCGTGGGCGACGAGCTGCATTCCGTAGCAGATGCCGAGGATCGGAACGTTGAGCTTTCGATAAAACCCTTCCTCAACGCGCGGAGCGTCCTCATCCGTTACGCTCGAAGGCCCGCCGGACAAAATAACGCCCATCGGCTTTTTCGCCGCGATCGCGTCCGCCGACAGATGAAATGGATGTATCTCGCAATAAACGCCTTGCTCACGCACACGTCGAGCAATGAGCTGCGTGTATTGCGAGCCAAAATCGAGGATAATTATAGTTTCGTGATGCAAAGTAGAACGGCTCCCGAGTTTGTATAAAGTGAAATTATACGCGGTTCGACAGCGTTTGCAGAATGCGGCTGCGACGGAAGGGTTGAAACTCTAATCAGCAATTAGACGAAAGAACAATATTGTCGAAAACTTTGTGGAATACGATTTCCTAAACATCAGAAGCATCCTCATTTTTATCTGCATCCTGCAAGGATTGATCTTTGCGGTATTGCTGGTAAATCGTGGGATCAGACAGAAAACGAAGGCCGATCTGTGGCTCGCGTTGCTGCTTGTCGTGCTGAGTTCGAGCCTGATCACGCCGCTTATTGGGTTTGCGAATGTTTATGACCTCAATCAATGGCTGACGTATTTTCCATTCTCTATCAATTATCTGCCGCCGGTTTTGGTTTGGTTTTATGTTCTCAGTCTGACAAATTCGCAGTGGAAGCTAAAGCGGAAAGATCTTCTGTATTTGATCCCAACCGCTGTATATTTGGTGTTCAGGTTTACGATATTTTTTCAAAGCGAGGCATGGAAAGGGTGGTTTGACAAGGCGTATTACCGCCCTATAGCAGGTCCGCTGGTTTTTGCGACTGAGTTTATCTGGAGCCTGTGGCTACTGTATTTGGCGATCCGGCATTATCGCAAATATCGAAATTGGCTCGACGAGAACTACTCCGATACGGAAAAGATCAAATTTGATTGGCTGCGGAATTTTCTTTACGCTTTTACAGCCATCCTGCTGCTCGGAGCCTTATTCGATTTCACGAATAGTTTTCTTTTTCGGCTTTCTTATATTCAGTATTTCTATTTCGAGGTCGTCCTCGCACTTTCGACGTATTGTCTGGCGGTCGCTGGCTATTTGCGATCGAAAACTATAGATCTATCCTTTTCGGACGTGTCGAACGAGCCAACAGAATCGCGGCGTTCCTTGCTTTCGGACAAAGAGCTCGAACGGTTGAAAGAAAAACTGCAAACGGTGATGCGGGACGAGCGACCTTATCTAGAACCGACGATTACGCTGACTGACCTAACCCGGACGGTTGGGGTCAATTCAAACGTTCTATCGCGCACTATCAATCAGGGCTTCGGTAAGAACTTCAACGATTTTATAAACGAGTACCGCATTAATGAGGTCAAATCCAAGCTACGGGATGCCGACGACGCAACGTTGCTCGGAATTGCCTTCGACAGCGGTTTTAACTCAAAAGCCACTTTTAACCGAGCCTTCAAAAAATTCACCGGCGTCTCGCCGAAGGAATATCAAGACAACTTGACGCAAAAGTAGTCTCAAATTCTCACAAATGCGGTTCAAATGATGATATGAGGCGATTTAGTGCTTCTCAATCCTTAATCTCGAATCAGTTTTTTAGAACTTATTTCGAGAGGAAACAATGAACAAATTACTTTTAGCCGCAACACTGAGCTTAATAACCTTAGTGGGAAACGCATTTTCACAAACCAAAACCTTCTTCCAAACGATCGAAGGAAACTGGGAAGGAACGCTCGAGTATCAGGACTATTCCGAAAACAAACGCGTCAAATTAAAGACATATCTGATCGTAAAGGCATCGCCCGATGGCAATTCTGCCGAGATCACAACTGTTTACGACGATTTCGGAACGATCATCAAGGATGTCGAAACGGAGAAGATCGACATTGCCGCCAAGAAATTCCTATCCGGCGATTTCGAATACAAGGTGGAATCGATCGATAGTGGAAAGATCGTACTGCTAGGCAGCGGTCAGGACGGAGAAAAGGTAGAGCCGATGCGTAAGACGATCATTTTTGGTGAGGAATCGCTGACGTTTTTGAAGGAAACGCGAACGCCGTGGCAGTTTCGCAATCAGCTCACCTTAAAGCGAACCAATGAGAACATTCTGGCGAAGAAGACTTTTTCAGCGGCTCAATTGAAGGAAGATTTTGATGTGCTTAAGAAGGCTCTCGTATCATTGCACCCCGGAGTTTATCGTTACAACACGCCCGAAAGCCTCGAGCGCGAATTTGCGAAGATCGAGGCGAAGCTTAACAAGCCGTTATCCGAGAATGACGCCTTTCCACTGTTTTCGCAGCTAACCGAAAAGATCAAATGCGGCCACACCTATCTCAATCCCTACAATCAAAACAGCATCGTTCGAGATCGGATCTTCAACGGCAAGACATATTTTCCGTTCTATTTCCGCATCGTTGACGGCAAGATCATCATCACAGAAAACGCCTCGCCAAACCCTTTGGCGATTGGTAGCCAGATCACGAAGATCAACGGAGTTCCGGTTAAAAAGATCGTTGATGAACTATTGACCGTAACAAAAGGCGACGGAAACTCGACCCTGGAACATCGAATTAATTCATTGGAATTGACCCGATTTGAGGCTGAAAGGTACGCCCTTTTTGACATGTACTTCCCGCTATTCTTTCCGATTAAAGACGAGAAGTTTTCTATCGAAGCGATAGATTTTGCTACTAAAAAGAAAAGCACCTTTCAGGTTCCTGCAGTAACCAAATCGGAGCGCAAACAGGAGATGGCAAAACGCTACGGCAAGACCCCAACCTACGATGACGGCTGGAAGTTTGAGATACGGGATAACTCTACCGGTTATCTGAAGGTCGAAAATTTTATTACCTGGCGGCTCAAGACCATCAAGTTCAAAGAATTTCTGGCAAATGCGTTCGCCGAACTTCGCGCCAAGAATTTAAAGAATCTGATCATCGACGTTCGCGGCAACGGCGGAGGCGATATGGATCCCGGCTTCGAGATCTCGCGATACCTTGCAAAAGAAAAGCTGCCGCCTTACGCCGAAAGCCGACGTCTCGTTCGCAATGTTTCCGCAAACCCGGAATTGGCAAAGTATCTGAGCACCTATGACGACGTGATCATGGACGGAGTCAAAAATGGTCTACCGACGAGCCAGTTTAGAAAATTTGATGGAAATTACTTTGAGATAATTGGCCGCGAAGACTATCCGGCAGTCGAACCATACGAAAATAGTTATAAAGGACGAACATTTATAATCGCCGATTCAAGCAATGCCTCGGCAACCTTTCAATTTCTGGATTACATTCAGCAAAATCGCCTGGCAACGATCGTCGGCCAGACGACCGGAGGCAACAAGCAGGGAATAAACGGCGGCAATTATCTGTTCTTATCCCTGCCGACCACAAAGATCGAGGTCGACATTCCTCTGTACTTCCAAGCACCAGTTAGATCTCAGAAAGACGAGAGTGTTGTTCCAGACGTTCACGTTCGTCGGGAACCCAATGATATCGGGAAAAAAAATGACCGGGAGATGAGTACGATCACGAAGTTGATCAGCAAATAGGGAAGATCAAATAGAGGCGATCGAAGCGGCGATAAGCTTTTCAAGGATCTTTTCGTCAACATCCGCGAGCCGTTTTATGTATATGCAGGCAGTAGACGTTTTATGCTTGCCTAACTTTGCCAACAATTCTTCACGATGTTCGAAAGTCGCGGAAAGGTAGAGCACAAGCGTGCCTTTCCGCGGCGAGAAAGCCACGATCGGCCAGTCCAACTCGCGGCCCGACGCGTATTTGAGCATCTGCTGCCCAAATCCAACGATCGCATTGCCCCACATCTGTCCACGGTGGGCCGAGATCCGTTCGAATATCCCGAGCAAGCGAAAACTGTCCCGACGCTGCTGCTCGTCTGTCACGGAATTTAAGAAATCCTCGACGCTGCCGTCATGCGGTCTTGTTTTCAGCTCTGCCTTCGCCATTTCAGAAGATTTTAGCGGAGATCAATAATTGACGGCAACATTTAAGCGATAAACTTGACAACCGTTAGGGAAATTTCTAATCTTTAGGTTCGTCGCCTCATGGCAACGATATTCCGCAGTAGCTCAATGGCAGAGCATTCGGCTGTTAACCGAAGGGTTGTAAGTTCGAGTCTTACCTGCGGAGCCAATTTAATCAACAAGTTACGGGCACCTAGTAGGTGCCCGTTTTCTATTGCACACATTTTTGCACGCATTTTTCGCGCGAAAGTTTCCATGATTCAGTCGGCCGAAGGGATTATCAATAAACGAAGTTATGAAGGAGCTTGAACTCCGAATGAAAAAGGGAAACCTCCCTGACTCCGACGTAATTGCGATGGGTAGGAAACTAGCTTGATTTGTTACGATATGTGGAATGAAGGCAGATTTCGTTTGTAGAGATGCTGTTGATGAGGACAGCGACTTCCTTTTCCAGCTATACGCGTCAACCAGAGAAGACGAGGTGCGGGGATTTGGATGGGATGCGGCTGCATCGGAGGCTTTTCTTCGATCACAGTTCAATGCAAGAGAGCGAGTCTACAAAGCCCAATTCCCAACAGCGACCGATCAGATCGTGGTTGTAAACGGCTTCAAAGTCGGGCGTATAAACGTTTGCGGGAACTCCGAGGCTCTTCACCTGATCGATATTGCGATCCTGCCGGAGTACCGAAACCGCGGGCTCGGTTCCACCATTATTAACTCGCTAAAATCCGCCGCTGCAGCGGATAAATTGAAAATTTTCTTACGCGTAGATCGGTCGGCGAAAACGGCAATCAAATTATATAGGAACTCAGGGTTCCGGATCACAGCTGAATCGCAGATCATGTTTGAGATGGAATGGCATCCAGATATTGGCCCGGGCGAAGATCGGGTGACGCTGACTACGGTCACCGAGGGTGACCAAGATCTCCTCGTTCGAATCTACGAAGCATCCCGCGAGATCGAACTTTCAATGACCAACTGGAGCTGCGATCAGCGCCGGTCATTCGCAGAACTGCAGTTAGAAGGTCAGACGCGACATTATAAGGAGTATTATCCTAACGCACTGCACTTCCTGATCCGACACAACGGAAACACCGTCGGCAGGCTATATGTGAATCGCGGAGACGCGGAGATCGCGATTCTTGACCTGACAGTTTTGCCCGAATTTCGCCGGCTGGGCATCGGAACTCAATTGATAAAAGGCTTACAGAAAGAGGCCGGAGAACTCGATAAATCGGTGAGAGTGTTTGTCGAAACGTTCAATCCATCTCAAAAATTGTTTGCTGGACTTGGTTTTGCTGTCGATGGACAAGACGGTGTCAACTTGAAGATGGTCTGGCGTGCGAAAAATTAATAAAAAGTTATACATTATTCCCTGCAATTCTGTTATTATCACCTCTGGCAACTAACCCGGACGAAAAATTTAATAGGTTGTTCTTTCTATGGTCGACCAAGTGAGTCGGATGCCGACGAAGGCTGATTTTGCCTCGGCGGTTGGGTCGGCGTTCAGTGTTTGCGTAAGTGGTGGCGATGCATTTGAAATGCAGCTTCTGTCGCTTGCTGATTCTTCTAGCGATGTTCAGGAAACTTATTCGCTAGAATTCCTGGCTCCGCCGGATGTCGAGCCGCGACAGGGAACATTTCGACTGACTCACGAAACGATCGGTGAAGCAGAGATATTTCTCGTGCCGATCAAAAAGGATGTTACCGGTCTGTATTTTGAAGCAATTTTCAATCGTTTTCTTGATCCTTTGAATTGAGGTTTCGCGATGAAGATAACACGACGAACTTTCCTCGGAGCCGCACCGGTCGTTGCGGCTGCATTTACTCAACTCAGCGGCGTCGCGACCGGCCAAACCCGAATACTGCCCGTCGGCCTTGGCGACAGGATCGGTGATCTTAAGTTCAAGGACTTTTATCAGAACATATACACCGATTTCATGTTCGTTAATAAGGAACGTGACCAAGTTCCCTTAAAACTCGATGCGGTCGAAGACGCCAGACCGACCGAGAAGCAAAAATGGGGTGAAGGGCAGGAGAACTTCGTCCTCAGATTCTCGGGGCCGCCGAAATCCGCCTTAACGCAAGGTTCCTATGTCGTGAATCACTTCGCTCTAGGCCAGTTTGTGATCTTTATAACGCAGGGTGGTCGGTCACGGAGTTCTGCTGGGTATTTAGCCGTCATTAATAGGGTCACTGAATAACTTTGGAGGTGTTGCATGGCGGAACCGTTTTTGTCTGAGATCAGATTGATGAGTTTTGTGTTCGCACCGCAGGGCTGGGCTCTGTGTAACGGGCAATTGTTACCGATCAATCAGAACCAGGGACTGTTTTCTCTTTTGGGAACCACGTTTGGCGGCAATGGAACTACTAACTTCGCGTTACCGGATCTGCGTGGGCGTGTTCCCATCCACGTGGGCAGTGGACACACTTTGGGTGATCGTGGCGGCGAGCAAGCTCACACCCTGAGTATCAGCGAACTACCTACTCATACGCATGTCGCAAACGCGACAAGCAATGCGGCGGATGTTAATGCCCCGGCCAATACGACACTTTTGGGAACGGTCGCCAACGTATATACTTCGCCTGCAGCGATGACATCTCTTGCCCCCGGCGAGATCGGAAACATTGGCGGTAGTCAGGCACATCTGAATATGCAGCCTTTTCTCGTTCTTTCTTATTGTATAGCTCTGCAGGGCATATTTCCGTCCGCAACTTAAGGAGATGACCGATGGCACAACCATATGTAGGTGAACTAAGAATGTTCGCTGGCAATTTTGCACCAGCGGGCTGGATGTTCTGTGAAGGGCAATTGCTGCCGATATCTGAAAACGAGACTTTGTTCAATCTGATAGGCACAACTTATGGTGGCGACGGTCAGAGTACCTTCGCCTTGCCTGACCTTCGCGGTAGGATCCCGATTCATCAGGGAAGCGGGTTCACGTTAGCGGAAACAGGCGGAGTTGAAGAAGTGACGCTGACGGTAAACCAGATCCCGACTCACTCGCATCCGATGATGGCGTCGACCAATATCCCAACGTCGTCCAATCCGGTGGGAAACATCACCGGCCAGGCAGCGTCAAAGATCTACCGAAACGGCAACCCCTCGGTAACGTTGGCACCGCAGATGATCGGTGCGACAGGCGGGAGTCAGCCTCATGACAATTTTCAGCCGTATCTTTGTGTCGATTTCATAATTTCACTGTTTGGTATCTTCCCGTCGCCCACACGGCCTGAGATCTTTAAGACCGATTAATCGCGGAGTTTTAAATATGGCAGATCCATTTGTAGCTGAGATCAGAATATTTCCCTTCAATTTCGCCCCGCGTGGTTGGGCATGGTGCGATGGTCAGCTTTTGCCGTTGTCGCAGAATACAGCGCTTTTTTCGTTGCTTGGTACGACATACGGAGGCAATGGGAAATCTAATTTCGCTCTTCCCGATCTTCAGGGCAGGGCTCCAATGCATCCAGGACAAGGGCCCGGTTTATCGCTTCACGACTTGGGCGAAACCGGAGGAAGTGAGACAGTGACGTTGCTTGAGACAGAGATACCTTCTCACAGCCATTCGGCAGGTTCGCAAAACGTAGCACTCGGTGGTGTTGTCCAACCTTCTGCAACCACAACGCTGAACAGGCCGGCAAGTGGAAATCTCTTTGCTACAACTACGAACCCGACGGTTCAAATGGCACCAGAAACGATCGCTCCAACGGGTGGCGGACAACCGCACAAGAACATGCAGCCGTATCTGACCTTTTATTTTTGTATCGCCCTGCAGGGTGTCTATCCGCCAAGAACTTGAGCCTTCGGCATATTGGAAGTGCGGTCGACACGCATTTTTTTGATCTCGGTTGACCTCAGGTCATATCGTTCATACAGGACTCGAATATTAGCAAATTCTAGTTCAGAAATTCAGTCTGTTTGGATAGGTCGTAGGAGAATTTCTATGCTGTCTCGCTTCCCGCGTTCGCGCCGTTTCGTCGTATCTCTAGTCATCGCATGCTCGATCGTAGGTGCCGTACTCTTCGGAGCCGTTACACATGCCGAGTTTGACCCGGCGGCGATCTTTCTGCCGACTCTCACCGCGACAAAAAGCGATACGAGCCTGTCTGGCGATGGCGACGGAAAGGCGGATCCAGGCGAAACGATCGGCTACACGGTGCAGATCGGCAATACCGGGGCCGATCCGGCAACTGGCGTTACATTTAACGATACAATTGACGCGCACACAACGCTGGTGCCGGGCTCGGTGAATGTGAGTCCTCTGGCACGCGATGACAGCTATGCCACTGTCGGAAACACCCAGCTCGAAGTGGGCGTGGCAGCTTCCGGCTTCCCTGCGGTCCAAGCTGCGGGTTCCGTTTTCGACAACGATTCCGAGTTCCTCGGCGACACTTTCTCGCTTCAGGCGCCCTCGCCGACAACGTCAGCAAATGGCGGGACGGTCACGATGAACGCGAGCGGCAATTTTACATATCTACCACCTACCGGCTTTACCGGCACGGATACCTTTACATATACGATCACTGACGGAGCTTTGACCGGAACGGGAACGGTTTCGATCGTTGTCAGCGAGCGGGTTTGGTACGTTAAGAATAACGCTCCCAGCGGCGGCACTGGGCGTTCGAATTCGCCTTTTGACACACTGGTAGCCGCTCAGACGGCTTCAGCGGCTAACGACTACATATATGTTTACGCAGGTGACGGAACAACGACCGGACAAAACGCTGGTATCACTCTCAAAAACGGCCAAAGATTCATCGGTCAGGGTGTAGCTCTCGTCGTAGGCGCCAATACGCTGGTTGCCGCAGGTGCGGCTCCGATAATCGGAAATGCTGCCGGAAATGGCATTACCTTAGCTCAAAACAACACGATCAGGGGATTGAACGTCGGAAACTCGTCCGGAACAGCCATCTCAGGAACTGGATTTGGAACCCTCAATCTCAGCTCTGTATCGATCAATACCAGTGGCAGGGCTCTCGATGTATCAAGCGGGACTGCGGGAACCGTAACCTTCAACTCCATCACCTCCACGGGCGGTGCAAACAACGTGATCCTCACGGGCCTTAACGGAACTTGGGATCTCGGCTCCGGAGCTCTGAGCGGTGCGACCGGCAGCAGTTTCCAAGCCGGTGCGGGTAATGGCGTCCTAAACTATAGCGGAACTATCGCTACCGGCACCGGCCGTTCCGTCGACATCCAAAGCAAGACGGTAGGTTCGGTGAATCTCAGTGGAGCTATCACCGACACTGATCTTGGCATCAACCTGCAAAATAACACAGGTGGCACGATCAATATCACGGGCGGCATCAACGCAAGCACCGGTGCTGTGACGGCTTTTTCCGCGACCGGCGGTGGAACGATCAACGTTACGCAGAACAATACCTCGATCGTGAATACGCTTACAACAACGACCGCAACGGCCCTAAATATTACAAATACAACCATCGGTGCGAGCGGCATCACATTCCGCAGCATTTCCTCGAACGGCGGCACGAGCGACGGCATTATTCTTGACAATACCGGTGCGACCGCCGGCCTAACGGTTGTTGGCGACGGAAGCAATACGTCGGTCGGCGGTAACGGTACAGGCGGAACTATTCAGAACAAGTCTGGAGCGAATGGAAGCGTTACAAGCGGGATCGGTATCTACTTAAATAACACCACGAATGTCGTCTTGCGACGAATGACGATAAACGGTACCAATCAGAATTTCGGCATTCGAGGAACATCGGTTTCGGGTTTCACGCTCGAATACTCGACAGTTGGCGGCAGCAACGGCACAAATTACAATACTTATCCCGCCCTTCGCGGCGAGGGCAGCATTTACTTTGGAACTGCCGATGACGTTAGCAATCCAACCCCGATCAACGGTGTTATCGGCACCGCTACTTTGACGAACAACAATATCAGCGGCGGCGAATGGAATAATGTTAGTTTTATCGGAGCGTCCGGCACCTCGACCTATGTTGTAAAAGGAAATACGTTTGGGCTTAACCTCGCAAATGGTCAAGGTAATCAAAGCCTTGCATTCGAAGCTCGTGGTACCGCTACCATGAACTCGACCGTCGGTGGAACTCTTGCAGGAGAACCGAACACCTTCACCGGGTCGCGCTCCGATATTCTCAACTTTACCGGACAGCAGGGTACGACGATGGACTGCATCGTTCGCAACAATACCCTTACTAATAATCATACCCAGAATAACATTGGCGGCAATTCGATGTTCTTTCAGGGTTCCGGAACCATGACCTTTCACGTGACTGGCAACAACATGCGTGATGCAAACGGAAGTGCGGTCACGTTTTTCAAAGGACAGCCCTCCTCTGGACCTACGCCGTCAATGACGGGCTATTTCGACAATAACATCATCGGAAATGCGGCGGTGGCCGACTCAGGTTCGAAAACCGGCAATGGGATCTTCGTATCGGCTGGCGGCACCGGAACGATGTCCTTCACGATAACGAATAATCAGATCCATCAGATCAAGGGTAATGCTCATATCTACGCCGACAACACTGGCGGAAGTTACACAGCAAATTTTGATATCCGTGGTAATACGATCGATACGCCTGGGGCGGGTTGGTTTGCCGGTATTGCGATAACAAACGGGTCTCCTTCGTCCACCGATACCGTTAATGTCTGTTCAGTGATTGGCGGTGCAAGTGCAGCTGATAAGAATACCTTGAATGTCGCTGGTGGGCTTGGCGTAATTGTAGGTTCTAGCGGAGCCAACGGAGGGCATACATTCAACATTCCCGGCTATGCAGGCGGTGCGAACTTAACGAATGTTGAGACGTTTTTAACGAATAACAATACCGGGGCATTCACGACCGATGCCTATGCTGACGCGCCTGCGACGGCATCAGCATTCACTGGAGTTGCCGGATGTGGTACGCCGACAAGCCGACCTGAATCGGCCGATGGCAACATCGAGCATCCGCCAACGGTCGGTGACGACTTGGAATCGCTCGGGGTGACCTCGGTTGACTACAAGGACAGTCCGCTGCCAAGGCCGGAATATATGACTCCGCTTGCTCGGAGAATGTACCTCGAAAGAAACGGAACCCCATATCAGGATCCGGAGCCGGACAAATCAGTACGAACTCCGCTAGCGAAGATGGGCGGTTCGCTTAGTATCGAAGAGGAAACTGAGATTGCAGCTTCCGGAGTAATGATCCAAGGGCTGTTTGATATTCCGGACGATATCGGAATGGATACTCAGCCGAAGAGCGCGCCGTTTTCGATTGGCACGTTCGCAAACAGAGTGATTTCGACGATCATCCCGACCGTAGCGGCTCAAAATATTATTACGAATGGCGATGCGAAACCGAATGCACCGCAGTCTGGTGAGTCCATTTCTATCACCATCGGCACACTACCAGCCGCTAAGACTTTGACGATCACTTTCAGCGTAACCGTCGATGCGCTTGATTCGGGTGAGATCAGAACGCGCATTCTGAACCAGGCAACGGCTGATTCGAACGAGACCGCACCAGTTTTGACAACAGATCCGGTGGCGAGCGCGGATCCTGCATGTACAGCCGCTCCGGCTATCGGAAGCGCGACATGTACTCCAGTCGATCGTCCTGACACATCGGTTGTTTCGCTAACGCGTCAGAGTGGAAACCCGACAACGAATCCGAGCGTTACCTGGCAGGTCGTCTTTGCAGATCCTGTTAATGGATTGAATTCTAGTAATTTCTCGCTGCTCACGACCGGAACCGTCGCAGGTGCGACGCTATCGGTCCCGACGGAAACGAGCGGACCTCCATCGACAACGTGGAATATTGCCGCTACCGGCATAACAGGCGACGGAACGCTTGAGTTGCGTATGGCGAATTCAACTGGTCTGTCACATGATGTGACCAATTTGCCGTACACACAACCAACGAACGGTGCGGTTTACACGATAGATAACACTCCGCCGAGCACGACCTCATTTACCCGATTCAATCCGGCGACGAGTCCGACCAATGCAGATACGCTCGTCTTCCGTGCGACCTTTAGCGAGAACGTTACCAACGTGAACGCCGCTGATTTTGTCGTTACAGGAACCACAGCCACTGTTACGGGCGTTGCCGGTGTTGGCGGCGGGCCTGACTTCAGCGTTTATGACATTACGGTTTCCGGCGGCGATCTGGCGGGCTTGAACGGAACAGTTGGCTTGAATTTCAATGGTGCCCAAGACATCACCGACCTTGCTAACAATCCGCTGCCGAATGCCGAGCCTGCGACTGACCAGACATATCTAGTCGACAATATTGCACCGACGGTAAATATCGTTGACGTGTCGCCTGATCCTCGAACAACCGCTGTCGCGTCTGTCGCGATCAATTTCAGCGAAAATGTTACAGGATTCGACATTGCAGATCTAACGCTGACGCGTAACGCCGGAGCAAATCTGCTGCCTGGCGGAACATCCCTAACCGGCGGACCGGCAAACTACACGCTCAGCAGTTCAACTGCGGTAACTACGCCTGATGGAGCCTATGTACTGACACTTTCTGCGGGAGGTGCAGGCATCACGGATGCGGCCGGCAACGCTCTCGCGGTCGGAGATGTCGACGACTGGATCAAGGACACTGTGCCTCCAACGGTCACGATCAATCAAGCGGGTGGCCAAAGTGATCCGACATTCCAGGCTCCGATCAACTTTACTGTCGTATTCAACGAGCCGGTCACTGATTTCGACGATCCGGGCGATCTGACGCTCAGCAGTACAGGTCCGGGTACACTCTCCGGAGTTATCACTGGCGGTCCTTCGACCTATAACGTGGCAGTTTCGGGCATGACCAGCGACGGGGTTGTTACGGCGTCAGTCAACGCCAATGCCGCCGCTGACGCTGCGGGAAATCTCTCAGTCGCGTCAACGAGCACTGATAATTCGGTCACATTTGTTACCTGCGTTGCACCGCCAGCGAATATGAAAGGCTGGTACACAGGTGACAATACAACGCGCGATATCGCTGGCGGTAACGACGGCACCTTTGCCGGAACCACGGCGTATGCTCCCGGCAAGGTCGATCAAGCGTTCAGCTTCAATGGATCGACGCTCGTTTCGCGGTCTGCTCCGTCCACGCTGAACCTTTCAGGTAACCAAGTCACGCTCGACGGTTGGATCAATCCGAGTGTGGTGAGCGGAGACGCGATCTATTTCGGAAAGACGGCCAACGCTTCGAACGATTTTGTTGTCCTACGCATATTCAATCAGCTTGTCGGTATCGTTAAAGTTAACGGCACCGAGGTCACGGCGATCAGCGGATTCGACCCACCGGCTAATACCTGGACGCATATTGCGATGACCTACAACGGCAGTTCCGTCCAGCTTTACGTGAATGGCGTTGCTGCCGGAACTCCGGCGTCAGGCAGCGGCAACATAACCAATGACGGAGTTCCGTTCTACATTGGCGGACGCGGAGACGGCAAGTTCTTCAACGGTCTCATCGACGAGGTCGAAGTATTTGACCGTGCGTTATCGCTGGCTGAGATCAACTCGATCTACACGGCTGATGGCGGCGGAAAGTGCAAAGTTTCTGACCTGCGGGTAGACAAGGCTCATGTGGGTAGTTTCACGCAGGGAGCGGCGGGAAGTTATACGGTGACGGTGTCGAATGACGGGCCGAAGGCTACGTCGGGGACGACGACGATGACGGATACTTTGCCGGTGGGATTGACGCCGGGAACTCCGACGGCTCCGAGCGGCTGGACGTGTCCGGCACCGGTCGGGCAGGCGGTTTCGTGTACGAGCACGGATGTGGTGGCGGCGGCAGCGTCGTTCCCGGTGATCACGATCCCGGTCACGGTGACGCAGAACTCACCGCTTTCGGTGACAAATACCGCAACCGTCTCAGGCGGCGGCGAGTTGGATACGTCGGATGATTCGGATGCCGACCCGACGACGATCGTTGGTGTGGCCCAGACGCCGAATGTCTCGACCGCATCGACCGTCCATGGAGCCCAGACGACATCGGGCCTGGTGATATTGCCGAATCCGAGCGATGGGGCCGAGGTCACGCACTTCAAGATCACGAACATCCTGAACGGCACGCTGTTCCAGAACGACGGCACGACACCGATCACGGCAGGGTCGTTCATAACAACCGCGCAGGGCGGGCCGACGGGTCTGAGATTCACGCCGAGTTTCGGCTTTATCGGAACCGCACACTTCACGGTTCAGGCATCGGTCAGCAATTCGGACACGGGCCTCGGCGGAGCAACCGTCGTCGCCGATATCACGGTCAGCAAAGCGGATACTACGCTCACGGCTCTGACCGACGCACCGGATCCATCGGTCGTCGGCCAGCCATATACGACCGGTTTCACACTGAATATTGTCGCCCCGGGGGCCGGCACACCGACCGGAACGGTCTCCGTCAATGACGGAGCGGGCGGAACATGTACGGCGACATTGCCGGCGACATCGTGCCAATTGACGAGTATCGTTACGGGCAACAAGACTTTGACGTTCAGCTATGGCGGTGATTCGAGCTTTAATGGCAGTACGAATACCGCCGGCCATGCGGTGAACAAGGCCGACACCACGACGACGATCACAGCGGACACACCTGACCCGAGCGTTATCGGGCAGAACTACGCCGTAACGGCTTCGGTCATTGCCGCCGCACCGGGATCGGGAACACCGACCGGAACGATCACCGTGACGGACGGGACGAACAACTGCACGATCACTCTTCCGGCCACATCATGCAACTTGCCGAGCACTTCGACGGGAGCCAAGACGCTGTCGGCGACTTACAACAGCGACGCGAACTTCAACGGCAGCACATCTGCCGGAGTGCCGCATACGGTCAACAAGGCCGACTCGACGATAACCATTACTAACGCTGCGACGCTCTCCACGACCCCGACGGTCGTCGGCCAGCCGTACGCGGTCAACGTGACCGTTGCAGCCGCACCGCCCGGAGCCGGAACACCAGGTGGAACGGTCTCGGTCAGCGACGGAAGCGGAGCGACGTGCACGATCACACTGGCTGGCGGTTCGGGAACCTGCAATCTGACGTCAACAACGGTCGGAACACCGAAGACGATCACGGCTACCTACAATAATGACGCTAACTTCAACGGAAGCAGCACGACCACGACCCACACGGTCAACAAGGCGAACACGGCTTTGATCAACATCACCGAGTCGCTTGATCCGACAAGCATCGATCAGCCATACACGGTTGGCTTCACGTTGAACGTCTCGGCACCGGGAGCCGGAACTCCGACCGGAACGGTCACGATCTCCGATGGAACGGGCGACACCTGTACGGCAACACTGCCGGCGACAAATTGCCAGCTCCAGAGCCTGACGCAAGGTGTCAAGACACTGACAGTCACATATAACGGTGACGCGAACTTTAACACCAGCAACAACTCGGCGATCCATCAGGTGCTCTGTACACCGAACCCGGTCGTGACCAATGCCAACAACAGCGGCCCGGGCAGCTTGAGAAAGGCTGTCGCAGACGCATGTTCGGCCGGCGGCCAGAACACGATCACCTTCGCACCGGGACCACTTCCGAACGAGGGTGGCGGCGAAGTAAGCGAAGCAAGTACGGATGAGGCGGACGCAGTTAATGTAGCCGGCCCGATCCTTCTCTCGGGCGGCGAGATCGTGCTGACCAGCAACGTGATCATCCAGGGCCCGGCGGGCGGCACAATGGTCATCCAGAACACAAAGGCCAATAGCTCTACCAGCCACGTCTTCGTGGTCGGCGGCGGCACGGCAACGCTCAACAACCTGACGATCACGGGCGGCAATACTGACGGCTCGGTCAAGGGCGGCGGCATATTCGTTTCCGGAACGCTGAACCTCAACGATTCGACGGTCACGGGCAATAACGCGATCACGGGCGGCGGAGTCTTTGTCGGCGGCGGCGGCGTAGCCAATGTCGTCAGGTCGACCGTCTCCGGCAATAACGCGAACTTCAACGGCGGTGTCGGAGCCGACGGCGGCGGCACGTTCAATCTGTCGCAATCGACCGTTTCCGGCAACACGGCCAGCAATGGCGGAGCGGTCTTCGCTAACGGCGGAGCAAATGCCACGATCACCAACACGACGATCAGCGGCAACAGCCTCGGTATCGACAGCAATAGCGGCAGCGTAACGATCCGCGGATCGATCGTTGCAAAGAACAACGCCGGCGGCGACGACCTCAAGGGCCCGGCCGGAACCGTCACATCGCTCGGCTTCAACTTTATCGGTAACCCCGGAACCTTCGCGGGCGGCACTTTCCCGACCGGTTCGCCGAATGCCAATAACGACATTGTCGGCTCTAGCGGAACTCCGCTCGATCCGCAGCTCGCACCACTGGCAAACAACGGCGGCCCGACGAGGACGATGGCAATATGCACCTCAGCCGGTGTGCCGCACGTATCGTGCGGAGCCCTGAGCCAGGTGATAGATAAGGGCAAGGACTTTGTCGGAAGCGGCTTCGATCAACGCGGGAACGGTACCAACCAGGTTCGTCCGTTCGATATCGCCCCGATCGCGAACGCCGCGGGCGGCGACGGCAGTGATGTCGGAGCCTATGAGCTGAACAACACACCTCCGACGATCACTGCGGCACCAACGACGCGGCAGGCAGGTTCGCCAACGGCCAACTCGCAGGTTGCTACGGCTGGTGATCTTGAATCGCCCGTCAATACACTTACACTCACGGTCAACGGCGGAAATACCGCGACAGTGAACGGCGTGACGGCGACGTTGACCGATTCGAACGGAGCAGCCGCGGGAACTAATCCGACGGCGGCAGGAGCTGTCATGGCGGACGTTGTAGCGGCGTGCGGAGCGACAACGGCGACGTTCACCTTAACGGTGACCGACGGCGGCGGCCTCTCGACCAATGCGACCCTGACCGTAACCGTCGATCCAAACACGCCGCCGGTGCTGACATACAATAACCCGGCAGCAGTGGTGTTCGGCCAGAACGGCATCAACATCAGCCCGGCGACCGGTCCGAGCGATAACGGTTCGGTGACAAGCGTTCAGCTGCAGAGTGCGGGAACGTTCACGGGCAACGTCTCAGTGAACGCGAACGGCACGATCGCCATCTCGAACGCCGGCCCGGCGGGAACGCACACGATCTCGATCCGTGCGACCGATAACTGCGGAGCCCAGACGACGGCGACCTTCCAGATCACCGTCAACAAAGCCAACACCGCAACCGGAGTTCAGGTATCGGTGAACGCCCCGACATACGGGTCGCAACTGACCGCGACGGCAACGATCGTGGCGGTTCCGCCGGGAAGCGGAACGCCGCAGGGAACGGTGAACTTCTTTGACGGAGCAAACCCGATCACGGGCTGCCAGAACGTACCGGTGACAGCACTAGGTGCGGCGGTCTGTTCGACGAATACGCTTCCTGCCGGAGTGAACAAGTCGATCTCGGCCCAGTACTCCGGAAACACGAACTTCAACCCGAGCACCGGAGCCGCGACGCAGACGATAGACAAAGTACAGCTGACGGTGCAGGCATCGTCGGCAACGGTGACGTACGGCGATGCGGCACCGGGCATCACTTCGACTATCACGGGCTTTGTGCTTGGTGAGACGGCGGCGAATCTGACCACGCAGCCGAGCTGCTCGACGACGTATACGCAAGGCTCGGCTGTTTCGGGGTCGCAGTACCCGGCGAGCTGTTCGGGAGCAGTTTCTAACAACTACTCGTTCAACTACCTGGGCGGCAACGTGACGGTGAACAAGAAAGCTCTGACAGTCGCGGCGGATAACAAGTCCCGCACTTACGGAACAGCCAACCCGGCACTGACGGCAACGCTCTCGGGCTTTGTCCTCGGACAGAACCTCGCAACCAGCGGAGTGACCGGAACACCGACGCTCTCAACCACAGCAACCGCAACCAGCCCGGCCGGAACTTATCCGATCACGGTCACACTTGGAACGCTTCAATCGGGCAACTACTCGTTCGGAACGTTCACGAACGGAACGCTGACCGTCAACACAGCTCAACTGACCATAACAGCGGATAACCAGACACGTGTGTACGGAGCACCGAATCCGGCTCTGACATTCCAGATCACGGGCTTTGTGAATGGAGAAGGAGTTGGGGTACTGACCGGAACGCCGAGTGTCACAACGACCGCGACAGCGACATCAGCTCCCGGAACGTATCCGATCACGGTAGCACAAGGCACGCTGGCTTCAGCGAACTACACGTTCGCGACCGCCAACGGCACCTTAACGGTGACGACCGGTTCGACCACGACCACGATCACGAACGCCGCTGCTCTCGGAACAGCGACCTCGGTCGGTCAAAGCTATCCGGTCAACTGGACGACCACTCCGATAGCCCCGGCAACGGGAACACCGACCGGAAACGTGACGGTGACGGACGGAAGCCAGACTTGTACAGCAGCAGTAGCAGTGGGCACATGCAGCCTGACTTCGACAACTTCAGGTACGAAGACCATCACTGCCACATACGCAGGCGATGCGAACTTCACGGGCAGCACTTCACAATCGGTCCAGCACAACGTCGTCATCGGCCTGACGGGCAACGTCAAACAGTTCGTGGCATTCGGAACGAACACGAACCTCGCAGGTGTGACCATCACACTGACCAATACGACGACCCAGCAGAGCACCACGACAACGACCGATGCCAGCGGCAACTACTCGTTCGTCAACGTGACGCTCGGACAGAACTTCACGATCACCCCAAGCGGCCTCGGCAAGGTGTATGAGGCGACCAGCCGTACATACAACAACGCCGGAGGCAATATCTCGGGAGCGGACTTCCTGGCCTACGACATCGTCGGCCCGAACAGCATTCCGAGAAGTGCGAGAGTTCAAAGCCAGATCGCGACGCAGGGCCAGCCGGTAACGGTACCGATCCTGTTCACCGCGACCGGTGTCGAGACGAAGGTCTCATTCTCGGTCGAATACCCGGCAACCGCACTCGGCATCCCAACCGTCACATGCGGCACTGGAACACCAAACTGCACGGTAACGATCGACAACTCGCTCTCAGGCAAAGCAGGCATCACCGTGACACCGGCGAACTCGAACCCGCTCACCGCCGGAACGAGAGAGATCGTGAAGATCACCTTCCCGACTTTCACAAGCCCGGCGACGAGTGCTCAGATCCGGTTCGGTGACTTCCCGCAAGCCAAGGACGTGAGAAACGCCGAGAACAACGCCCTTCCAACGCTCTACTGGACCGACGGCCTGGTATCCTTCACCGGCGGAACACTCCTCGACGGAGCCACGATCTCGGGCCGAGTAACCACCGCCGCAGGCCAGGGCCTGAGAAACGCAACGGTCACCCTGCTCGACTCAGCCGGCGGAAGACGAACAACATTAACCAGCTCATTCGGCAACTACCAGTTCGAAGGCCTCGACACCGGCCGCGACTACATGCTCATAGTAACCAGCAAACGCTACAGATTCGCCACTCAGCGGGTGACCCTGAACGAGAGTCTGGGGAACGTAAATCTCGTAGGACTGGAATAGCAGGCGATCGAGGTCAAACACAAAAAGCGGGCTCCAAAGGCCCGCCTTTTTGTTTGAAAGGGTATCCTGCCTTCCTGAGGCTCTCAGGTTGGGATTCCTTTAAAAATCGATTACGGTATTGAATATGAAAAAGGTCGGTGGTAGCTCGTTCAAGATGGTTGACGTACATGATGTGCGTGATATTAACCAGACAGTTTTCCTTCACCTGATCAGGGAACGGCAGCCGATATCGCGAGCCGACATTGCAAAGTTTACGGGCCTTCGTGCCGGCACGGTTTCTTCCATAGTCAATCGCCTCATCAAGAATAATCTCGTTTACGAAGGTACCGAAGGACCATCAAGCGGGGGGCGTCCGCCGAAGAATCTGTATATAAATGCCGAGAGTTTTTATGTTCTCGCAGTCGATATCGGTGTGCTAGATACAGTTTATGCCGTTAGCGATTTCAGCGGCCGGATCTTGTCGAAGCATTCGATCCTAACTGAAGGCAGCGGAGAAGATTTTCTTGCAAAATTGGGCGATAAGATACTGGCCTTGATCAGTTCGCAATATTCCCGGGCAAAGTTCGGATCCGTTGGCGTGAGTGTTCCGGGCTTGATCGACCGTGAGACCGGAACGATCAAGGTTTCACCAAACCTTGAGTGGGAGAATCTGCCGATCCAGTCAATTCTGGAAAAGCGGCTAAATTTGCCCGTTTTTGTAGAGAATGATGCGAATGCGGCTGCGTTTTCCGAATTGTGGTACGGACCTGTCGAGGAATCGAACATCCGCACCCTGCTCTTTATTCTAGTGGTCGAAGGGCTCGGTACCGGACTCATTATAAACGGCGAACTGCACGTCGGTTCGAGACTCGGCCTTGGCGGCTTCGGGCACATGAGTATTGATCCGAACGGCGAACTTTGTTCCTGCGGTCGACGCGGATGCTGGGAAACCTTTGCATCTGAACGGGCGACAGTCGAGCGGTATCATCGCGTAACGGCCAAGCAGGGCTTGCCCATAATTGGCCTTCCAGACCTTATTGCCCTTGCAAACAGGAACGACGCCATGGCTCTCGAATCGATCCGAATAACAGGTGAATACCTTGGCGAAGGCATTAGCAATCTTGTCCACGGGATTTATCCAGAAACGGTAGTGATCGGCGGAAGCATCACCGCCGCGTGGCCAATCATCGCTCCTATCATTCAAAAACGGCTTAAGAGCCGCTATCTCGTTTCGCCCAACCAGATCGTCGTCCGACCAGCTAGCGTTCAACGCCCGAGCCTGTTCGGCGCAATTCCGATCGCCCTTCAGAACTACTTCCGTTCACCACATCGAAGCACGTCGATAAGCGTTGGCTCCAACGTGAAGTTATAAAAACCTCAATATTTTTGTTGACACGTTTTTGCTGATATGGCTATACTACTTTATCTTCGCTCAAGAGAAAGTAAAGTTGCAGCAATAATTTCTCGTTAGAAACAGGGAATTCGAATGTCGAAACTGATCGACGGTTTTTTTTTCAGCTCTTTGATAGGTAAGGATCTGCGGTACAGAGCGATCGTTCCAAACGAGGCTCGAAAATCTAACGCCGTTCTGTACTTGCTTCACGGGTTATTCGGATCGGCGGAGAATTGGACCGAACTAACGAGGCTTCAGGAGTACGCGGAACATACGGATCTGATCATTGCGATGCCGGATGGCGGTGATAATTGGTACACCGACAGCGAAGAACAATACGAGAGCTTTTTGATCCATGATCTGCTGCCTGAGATCGAAGGCCGTTTTGGGGCACCTATCGATCGCAACGGAAGAGCCATTGCCGGAAACTCGATGGGTGGTTATGGAGCGTTGAAAATTGCTCTGAAGTACCCTGATCTATTTGGTTTTGCGGCATCTTTTAGCGGTGCGTTTCATGTGACGCGATTTTTGCCGGGAATGGACGGTGGTGAATTGGCACCTTCGATCCTACGAGTTTTTGGAGATAAAGATAGTTCCGTAAGGAACGCGAACGATATTTTCACAATCGCGGCGGCAGCGGCAAAGGCCGGGCCCGTTACGCCACGAATATATTTTGATTGCGGGCTCGATGACCCATTTATCGATGCTAACCGTGAGTTTGCATCGGCTCTGTCAGCAGCCAGGATCGAGTACGAGTTTTCAGAACTTGAGGGTGGTCACGACTGGCTATATTGGGATCAGCGGATAGCGTATCTGATCCAGGTTTTAGGACAATAGTTCTTGGCTTAGAGACAGAATAATTGGTTTTACCAATTAGGGTGATAAGGGCGAACTATATTTTGAGATAGTTGACACATAGTTGGATGGACTTAGTCATCGTCGAAGAGTAAGTTAACTGGCAGTTAAAGTGGTAAGCATATGACACTTTCAACAATCGATCAGATCATCGTTGTTCTTTACCTTGCCGCGATCATGAGCATTGGATTTGCCATGAAGCGAAAGGCGGCGAAGGGAATGTCGTCGTACTTCCTTGGCGGGCGTTCGCTGCCGTGGTGGGCTCTCGCGATGTCGGGTTCGTCGAGCTATTTCGACATTACGGGAACGATGTGGATCGTCTCGACCTTTATCGCTCTCGGGCTGAAGGGTATGTGGGTTCATATGCTGTGGGGTTTTCCCATAACGGCGTTTTACCTCGCATATATGGGTAAATGGATCCGCCGGTCGGATGCCATGACCGGAGCGGAGTGGATGAAAACGCGGTTCGGTTCCGGCAAAGCCGGTGATATCGCGAGGCTTTCATATACATTGTTTGCCGTTCTAACGATCTGCGCTTTGCTTGGATACAGCGCGATCGGGATGGGGAAATTTGGTTCGATATTCCTGCCATTTTCACCGCTCGTCTGCGCGATGCTCATCCTGGGCGTGACGGGGCTTTACGTTATTTTGGGCGGCTTTCACGGCATTGTTCGCGTCGAGATCGTCCAGACGATCGTTCTGAGTGCCGGTGCGATCGTGTTTGCGGTCATTGGTTATCTCCATTTTGATCCTGTTGTTTTTGCTTCAAAGATACCGCACGGATGGGGCGATATTTTGCCGTCGATGCGGCCGGAATCTTTCCAGGGCTTGATCTCGGGCGGGACGGACTATTCCTTGTTTGGGGCTTTGGTTGCGGTTTGGGTCGCAAAAGGCTTGCTCTTATGTCTGAGCGGCCCGGAGCAGCTCTATGATTTCCAGCGTTTTCTTGCGGCGAAGGATGAGCGTGACGCGTCGAAACTCGGTGCGCTGTGGGGGTTGATCCACACAGTTCGCTGGAGCTTCGCAATGGCGATCGCGGTGATGGCGATCATGGGACTCAATAATGTCCTTCTCGATGAAAAGCTCAAAGCCGATCCCGAGACGGCGTTGCCGCTCATAATCGGTTCGATGCTGCCGGTCGGCGTGGTTGGTTTCATGCTCGCAGCATTGCTGTCAGGTTTTCTTGCGACGTTCAGTTCGACCGTCAACGGCGGCGCGGCGTATCTAGTCAAGGACGTCTACCAGCGTTACCTCAATCCCGAAGCCGACAATAAAACTCTCGTTCGGGTCAGCTACATTTCATCCGCTCTTCTGATAATCGTCGGCCTAATAATTTCAGTTTTCGGTACGTCGATCAATACAGCATTCCTGTGGATCTTTGGAACCCTTGCGGCCGGGATCCTGCCGCCGAATGTGCTCCGTTGGTACTGGTGGCGACTGAACGGACAAGGTTACGCGGCCGGAGTCTTTGGCGGGATGGCTCTGTCGCTCGGCCAGGTTTTTGTTGACACGATGTATCTCGACAAGCCGCTGCCTCTCTACATCGGATTCCCCGTTATCGCTATCGCTTCGACGTTGATCACGATTGTAGTTTCGCTGCTGACGCAGCCGACTGACATCGCGACTCTTAAGAATTTCTACCGCAAAGTTCAGCCGGCAGGAATGTGGGGGCCGGCGAAGGAAGGCTTGCTTGCGGACGAACCGGAATTCAAAAAGCAGTCTCCTTTCTGGCGCGATGCGATGAATACGCTGATCGCGATGGTCGGAATCACTGCCCTGTATGTCTCGATGCTTTACCTGGTTCTGCATCGCCTCGAAGTCGGGTTTGCACTTTTGGGTACGACGGTTCTTTCGTCAGTGATCTTGTACTTCACCTGGTATAAACATCTTCCGCCAGCATCAGAGCCACTCTCTGACGAAAGCGAGAATCTCGAGGAAGTGCACGGCTAATTCAAGGGGAAGATATGAGATTTGACGACAAAGTTGTGGTGGTGACTGGCGGAGCACTGGGAATAGGACGTGCTGCCGCTGAGATATTTGCCGAGCGAGGTGCCGCGGTAGCGATCCTTGATTGGGATGAGTCCGCCGGACAGGATGCACGGTCAACGATCGAAAAGGCTGGTGGAAACGCTCTCTTTCAAAAAGTCGATGTTAGCGACGCTGGTGCTATCCAAACGGCGGTTGAAGAAGCAAATGCAGCATTTGGCCGGATCGACTCGTTGGTGGTGAGTGCCGGAATTCAACGTTATGGAACCGCTCTTACAACCGATGACGGCCAATGGGACGAGGTTTTGAACGTAAATCTACGAGGTGCGTGGAACGCGGCCAAAGCGGCGATCCCGTTCATTAAGAGATCTGGAGGCGGAACCATCGTGAATGTTTCGTCTGTTCAGGCCTTGGCGAGCCAGCAAAATGTTCTGGCATATACGGTAAGTAAACACGGGCTTTTAGGCTTGACGCGGTCGATGGCAATGGATTTTGCCAAGGACAATATTCGTGCAAACGCCGTCTGTCCGGGAACGGTTGATACACCAATGCTCAAATGGGCCGCTTCGCTCGACCCCGATCCGCAGTCGGTGTACGACGCTTGCAATGCTATGCATCCCCTGGGCCGGATCGCTCAACCGCGTGAGATCGCCGAGGTTGTGGCCTTTCTTGCACACGAAAGCTCGTCGTTCGTAACCGGGGCGATCTGGACGGTCGATGGCGGTCTTCTAACGCAGATCGGCGGTGTGCCTCAGACAAATTAGGTTTTATTTTACTGAACAAGGAGTACGAATCATGGGCCAATCAGCAGTTCAGGACGACAGCCACCCACCGGTCACAGCTTACGATCCGCCACCGGGATTGGATGCGGCTTTACGCGCAGTTCCACTCGTTGCGGCGTCGAAAACTCCAAAAAAGGTCGGTTATTTGACCAACTACAGTTTTCATATCTGGTATCAGATTGTGATCGAGATCCTTAAGCGGCGCGGTGCTCAGTACGGCGTCGAGATCGAGGCGGTGGAGGCCGGTCTTTCGGTAGAGAACCAGCTCAAACAGGCACGCGAGATGATCGGCACGGTTGACGCGCTCATACTGACGCCGGCAAATACGACAGGGCTTGAAGGAATTCTAAAAATGGCTGCCGACGCGGGAACGCCTGTACTCGTCGAGGCCAATCCTGTCGAAGGCATGGCGACAATGGTCGCGATCTGCGACTACGACGCCGGATTCGATCTCGGCGTTTGGGTCGGAAGGAATGTGCGACGCGAAGGCGGCTCGTTGAGGATACTCGATGTCGGATTGCCGTGGCTTCGCCCTTGTCTTCTTCGTAGCGAAGGCTTTATTAAAGGTGTTCGCAGCATTCAGCCGGATGCCGTCCTTACTGCGTCGATCAATGGCGAAGCGACGCCGTCGATCGCTCAAAAGATCGCTTGCGAGACGCTTCTGGACAAGGGAATGGTCGATGTGATCTTCGCTATGGACGACGAAACTGCGCAGGGCGGTTATAAAGGCTATCTTGATGCCGGATTTGATCCGGAAAAGGTTACAGTCGCGGGATTTGGCCTGTCGGGCGTTCACGAAAAGGATTGGATGATGAGACGCGAAGCGTTGAAGGTCAGCCAGGGAATGTTTCCCGAGTACGTCGGCCTGCGGTGCATGGACGGCATTATCAAATTATTTGACGGGCAAGGCGTTTCCGTTCGCGATGTCACGCCAACGGTTTCGCTCACGGCAGAAAATCTTGAGCAATATTACCCGAAGAAAGACGGCGTCTGGACGCCGGATCTCGAAGCGATCGCCGCACTTCCGACAACGGCGGAATGCACAAGGGTTTAGTGGAAAATGAAAAAGGAAAACTTGGAGGCACTGATGAAAATTAAAGCAATATCGACAATAAAACATGCAGTATCAGTTTTAGTGATCGCATTGGCTGTAGCGTTGGGCACGCTTGCACAGTCGAACGCCGGATCGATCTCGGGCGTTATTTCGGACCAAAACGGAGCGGTTGTCGCCAACGCGACGGTCACCGTTACGAACGTCGGAACAAACGACAAACGCACTGTTCAGACCGACAGCGAAGGCCGTTATGAAGTTCCCGTGCTTCCAACCGGAACTTACACGATCGAAGCGACAGCGAACGGCTTTAAGTCGAGCAGTGTCAAGGATCTGCGGCTTGCGGTCGGTGAAAAGGCGAGAGCGGACGTTACCTTAGGCGTAAGCGGCGTCGATGCTGTGGTCACCGTTATCGATCAAACGCGAACCGATGTCGAAACCGCAACGGTTGGCGACACGATCACCTCTGAGCGCATCCAGAACAATCCCGTCAATGGACGCGATTTCACAGGCTTGCTTGCCACCGTTCCGGGCTCCGTGCAGAGCACAAATCAGTTTCAGACAAGCATCAACGGGATCCCCTCGACCTTCGGCGGGGCGAGCGTCCTTGTAGATGGTATTGATGCAGGCCGCATTGATCTGAACGGTACGTCTAATGTGCTCGGCCGCATCGAATCACGCGTCAATCGCGTTTCGATGGATAGTATCCAGGAAGTCCAGGTTGTAAACAGCACGTATTCCGCACAATACGGCGAAGCGTTGAGTGCAGTTATCAACCCGATCACTAAGTCGGGAACAAACACTTTTCACGGTACCGCGTTCGACTATTTTAGAAACGAGCATCTAGATGCGAATGATTTCTTTAACAATGCGGCGAGGTTGCCCAGATCTCATTTCAGGCTGAATCAGTTCGGCGGCAGCGTGAGCGGGCCGATCAAACAGGACAAGTTGTTCTTTTTCACGAATTACGAGGGTGTCCGCCAGACACGCGGTCAGTTATTTACCGCTTATACGCCAAGTGCTTCATTCCGAGCCGGGATCGCTGCGGCCTTGGCACCAGTTGTGGCAACGCTGCCGCTGCCAACCACGACCGGAAACTGTCCGGCGTCGATCGGTGGTGTGAATGATTGCGGTATCTATTCGATCCAAAAAGACGGTGACCTTCGCGAAGACACGGGTTCCGTAAAGATAGACTGGACGCAGTCGCAGAAGAGCCAGATGTCGATGCGTTACAACATCAACGACTCAAATACGACTACGCCATACGGTGTCGGTACCGATCAGGCAGCCGCGGGCTCGCTTCGCGTTCAGCTGTTTAAGCTCTCGCATAATTACGTTTTCAATACGAACACGGTCAACGAAGCCGCTTTTGGTATCAATCGCAATGCGACCAACCCAACCGGCGGCCCGTCACCGTTTCCGATCTTCAGCTTTCTGTTCGCAGATTCCGCGATCGCGAATATCGGTCCTGCTCAATTCGATCAGAAACGCGTTGGCACGGTCTATCAATTCCTTGATACGCTCAGCACGGTTCGCGGCAGCCACTCCTTAAAATTCGGCGCCGACATTCGGCTGAATCGTCGTGCGGCTCAATCAAAAACTCAGACGACACTGCAGTTTGCATCTCTCGCTGACTTTAAGACGAATTCGCCATTCATCATCTCTCAAGCCGGACATCCGATGCTCCATTATGCGAACGAGAACTTTGGATTCTTTGCTCAGGATGACTGGAAAGTTCACCCACGCCTGACATTCAATATCGGTGTTCGCTACGACGTCAGCACGGTCAGCCGTGAGCGAGACGGCAATTTGCAGAATTTCAACCTGAACACCTTAACGCTCGGGCCGAAGGGTGAAAAGGTCTACAACGTAGACAAAAATAACTTCGCACCGAGGATCGGCTTCGCATTTGACGTCTTCGGTACGCAAAAGACTGTCGTTCGCGGCGGATATGGTATCTACTACAATCGTGAGCTTCCGGCGAGCTGGGGTTCGCCGCAGGCAAATACATATCCGTCATCAAGCATAAGTATTGGCGATCTTTTTGGATTCGGTAATTGTCCGACGCCGCCGGCGAGCTTTGCTTATCCTGTAAATCCCGCGATCTTTAACGGCTGCGGAACGTCGGCAAGATTCGCGATCGACCGGAATTTGAAGACGGCCATGGCTCAGCAGTGGTCGCTCAATATTCAGCAAGATCTGAAGGTCGGCGTCCTCCAGGTCGGGTACGCCGGCAACCATGTCACGCACCTGTTGACCGACGGTGTCGTTTCGCCGCGTAACGTAAACCGCGCGGACATCGATTTCTTCGGATTCAATCTGCGAAGGCTGCCGCAGTTTGGCGACATTTTTGTCGTCGGGTCGTATCCGTCATCGGCATATCACGCTTTGCAGGTTACGTTCAAACGAAATTTCTCACAAGGCCTGCAATACAACTTTAACTACACATGGTCGCACACGATCGATGACGTGGTTGGTTTCTTCAGAGATTACCAGAACGAATTCAATAATAAGGGTGAACGGTCGAGCAGCGATCAGGATATTCGCCACAACTTCACGGTAGATGCGAGCTATGAGCTGCCATTTGCAACCTGGTGGCAGTCGGCGCCAAAACGCCTGACCGAAGGCTGGCAGATCTCATCGATCACACAGATCCGCAGTGCTCTGCCGGTCAATGTGACGAATCAGGGTGGAACGTTTGCGGGATACTCATACCGTCCGAACATAGTTCCAGGAGTCTCGACCCGCTGTCCGACGTATCGTGTTCCCGAGTGCCAATACAACGCCGCAGCTTTCTCAAATCCTGGAACAAACGTACCCGGAAACGCTCCGAGAAACTATCTGCGTGGCCGCCCATTTGCCCAGTCAGATATCTCGATCTCGAAAAACACAAGACTCGGTGAAAAAACATCGCTCCAACTGAAGATGGACGTGTTCAACTTCCTGAACATGGTCAATTTTGCCGACCCTTCGGGCGGGCTGACGCCTGGATCGACGCCGAACACGCTGCTTCCAACCGCATTTTTCGGACGAAGCGTTTCGACCGTCGGAAACCAGCTCGGTGGACTTCTGGGATTTGGCGGGCCGCGGCAGATCCAACTTTCAGTGAGATTTAACTTTTAGATCGACCGGGAGGTGGCAAGCGAAAGAATGAACGGAGCAACAGCTAATCGCTCATTCTTTCGCTTTCTCAAACGTTCAAAAATGACCGCGGCGAATATTTGGTGAAAGGATGACTAGCTTTAAAAGACGCGATTTTCTCAAAACGATCTCTGCGGCGGTTGCCGCTCCGGTTCTGATGAATTCGGCGACGTACGCCGCTGAGCCAATTGGCGGAACGCTGGATGCCACTCCTTTGCCGGATATTCCCACGTGCGATTCGATGCGGTCGGTGACGATGACGCATAAGTTTCTCGACCTGTATGCGTGGCCGGGACTTACAAATCAATGGGGCTGTGCTCAGGCGGCGATGGACATCACGGCGGTCCGAAGCATCGCGTTCCCGCCGTTTGCCCAAGGCGAGATGAATGTGGCTCCGCTCGGTTCGGGAGGCGAATTGCTGACCGGCGTCCTTTACGTCGACGGCGAATATTTCACGGCTACCAAAACGCCGATCGATTTTATCTGGCAGCCCGACCGTGTCGAGCGAAAGTCATTGTATAAAGGCCTTGAGCTAAAAAGTACAACCATCGTTCCATTCAAAACCATGTCGGTCGCGGTAAAATTCACCGTTTCCAACATGACAAAAGCCCGCCGAAAGGTTGAGATCAAGCTCGCCGTGAATGGTGGTGCTTCAAAGAGTGTAAAGCCCTGGAACGCGGCTTATTCACCGGGCGAATATGATAATGATCGCACGGTCGATCGCGGCCGGAACGCTGTGCTTTGCCGATCGAAGCACTCCGAGGCATTTGTCCTGCAAGGTACGTCGCCAAAGCCGGCAGAGCTGCTTCCATCGTGGATCGTCTACAACTTCGATCTCGCCCCGGCAGAATCTGCTTCTTTCGTGTTCATTAATTCGCTCGGCGGAACCGCTGCGGGTGTTCAAAAAGATTACGACTCGATCGTCAACAATTTCGATTCCGTCGCTAAGGCGACGACCGACGAGTGGAACGCTCAGTTAACGGCGGCCTTCACACCTGGAAATACAGTGTTTTCGGGCCACGTTCCGACGCTTGTGACTGCGGATGATGACCTGAAGCGTATCTATCATTCGGCAGTTATGAGCGCGTTGTATTTCCGCCGCACAACGCCGCATTCAGTTTACGGCACGACCTATGTGACGCTGATGCCGCGTTATTGGGAGACGACGACGTTCCTTTGGGACATCAGTTTGAGCGCGATGCTGCTCTCGATGCTCGATCCCGCGATCCTTCGGCGGATGATGGAAACGTGGATGGAACTCGACGTTTACAAGCATTTCGGTACTGAATTTCTGACCGGAGCGGGCGTCGGGCCCTGGTATTCCGTGAATGATTACGCGATGTCCCGAATGGCTAAGGAATATCTTCGCTGGTCGGGCGACAAGGCCTGGCTCGACAAAACCGTTGGCGGAAAGAAGGTTTTTGACCACCTGATCAAATATGCCGAACACTGGCGTGAGCTTGATGTGAATAAGCACGGCCTGGCCGACTACGGCGGAGTTACGAATCTGCTCGAGGCTGTTTCGAGTTACGTTCACGAAGTTGCAGGATTAAACGCGGCCAATGTTCACAATCTGCGATTTGCGGCCGAGCTTTTGGAATACAAAGGCGATAAAAGTAAGGCTGAATCATTTCGCAAAGAAGCGGTCGAGCTTGGGAAACGGGTTCAGGAGCTCTACGTTCCGGGCAAGGGCATTTGGAAGTGCCGTTTGCCGGACGGAACATACAACGAGGTTCATCACTGCTACGATTTCGGCGTCACGCTGATGACGATCGGCGACCTGATGTCGGCTTCGCAGAAGAATGAGATGGTCGATTTCTTCAAACGCGAACTCCAGACTCCGACGTGGATGCGAGCACTTTCGACGCGCGACCTGGATGTAACTTTCAGCATTCGCCCGGATCATCAGTGGACCGGAGCCTATTGCTCGTGGCCAGCACTGGCTTTGAGTGGATTGTACGCGGCAGGCGAGGTTGATGTCGCAACCGAATGGATAAAAGGCCTCGCGAAAACCTCTCGCCAGGGCCCATACGCGCAGGCACATTTTACCGAGGTTTTCGATACGCCGGAATCGAACGGCGGAGCGGCAAAATCGCCCTCGGATCAGCCTTACATTAATGACTGGGCGTGCGTGTCAGGGTGCAATTACCTCGAACCGGTCGTTGACTCGATCTTCGGGATAAATGCCGGTTTGTTTGGTGAGATCAAGGCAAAGCCGCAGTTTGGTAAACTCGATCCTAAAGCGGAATTGCGTAACATCAATTATCAAGGCAAAAGGTACCTTGCGGACAAGAATGGCGTCCGCCCGGCGTGATCAATATGCGATATCTGACATTCCTTTCGATTTTGTTGCTTGCGACGACATTCGCAGGGAATCTGAGCGCCCAGCAGAATGAAACTTCGGTTTTTGCCGCGGAAGGCGGAGCTCGATACTGGACGACGCCGGATATCGTTTACAACACTGCGAACAACACGCAGCTCAAGCTCGACGTATGGTATCCAAACGCAAGTACGACGCCGACCAAAACGCTTGTCTACTACCACGGCGGAGGTTGGATCTTTGGGGCAAAAGCGTATTCGATCCTCTATTACCTTCCGTTTCTCGAACGCGGTTGGCGGGTCGTCGATGTCGAGTATCGAATGGCTTCAAATTCCCTTGCACCTGCTGCGGTCGAGGATACGCGGTGTGCCCTGCGTTGGGTCTTTCGAAATGCTAAGCAATACAATTTTGATACGTCGAAGGTAGTGCTGATGGGTCATTCTGCGGGCGGGCATCTATCGCTCATCAGCGGAATGCTTCCCGAAAAAACTCCGCTCGACAATAACTGTTACGCCGACGAAAAATACGGCGATCCGCAGATCAAGGTTGCGGCTATCGTTAACTGGTTCGGCATCACGGACGTGAACGACATCATTCAGGGCCCAAATCTTAAGAATTACGGCAAGATGTGGATGGGCAGTCAGAAAGATGCTGACGAGATCGCGAAAAGCGTTTCGCCGCTGACGTACGTCCGAAAAGGCGGCCCGCCGGTGATCACGCTGCATGGCGATAAGGATGATGTTGTGCCCTATGCACACGCGACTCGATTAAAAGACGCGCTTGATAAAGCCGGCGTGAAGAATCAGCTCTACACGATCAAAGGCGGCGGGCACGGTCAGTTCACTCGCGAGCAGTATATTCCGGCCTGGGAAGAGGTTTTCAAGTTTCTCAAGGCAAACGGTATCGAATAGATGAAGATAACCGACATCAAAGCAACCACAGTAACCGTTCCTCTCGAAGCACCGCTTCGGCATGCGGCGGGAGCTCATTGGGGCAGATTTGTCCGCACCATAATCGAGGTCGAAACTGATGAAGACATCACAGGCCTTGGCGAAATGGGCGGCGGCGGCGAATCGGCGGAAGCGGTTTTCCACTCGATGAAAAGCTATCTCGTCGGCCACGATCCCGCACGGATCGAGGAAATGCGTTTCAAGATCGCGAATCCGACAGCATCGCTCTACAACAACCGCACGCAGATCCTCGCCGCTCTGGAATTCGCGTGTCTCGATATCATCGGCAAAAAATGGGGCGTTCCTGTTTATGATATTTTGGGCGGCAAGCTCCAGGACGAGGTTCCTTTCGCGTCGTATCTGTTTTTCCGCTATCCAAACCCCAAAACCGGCGAAGGCGAGGTTCGAACGCCCGATCAACTCGTTGCTCACGCCAAGGAATTAAAGGCGAAGCACGGATTTTTCGCACACAAGCTAAAAGGCGGTGTGTTCGATCCGGTTTACGAATTGAAATGCTACCGCGCAGTCGCCGAAGAGCTTGGTAGCGGGCCGATGGAGGGCGATTGCTTTAGATTTGATCCGAACGCAAGCTGGTCGACCGAGCAGGCGATCTGGTTCGGGCAGCAGATCGAGGATATCAACAACGACTATCTCGAGGACCCTGTTTACGGTCTTCACGGTATGCGACGGACCCGTGAAAAGGTGCGTATGCCGCTCGCAACCAACACGGTGGTCGTAAATTTTGAACAACTGGCGGCTAACGTGCTAAATACGGCAGTCGATGTGATCCTGCTCGACACGACATTCTGGGGCGGCATTCGGCAGTGTGTGAAAGCTGCCGGTGTCTGCGAGACGTTTCAGCTCGGGGTTGCCGTGCATTCTTCGGGCGAACTCGGTGTTCAGCTCGCCTCGATGCTTCATCTCGGAGCGGTTATCCCGAATCTGAGCTACGCTGCCGACGCTCATTATCATCATTTGACCGACGACATTATCGAAGGCGGCCTGATGAAATATGAAGGTGGTAAGATCTGCGTTCCCGACGGTCCCGGGCTCGGCGTTACGCTTGATCGGGAAAAATTGGCTGAGTACAGCGAACTGTACAAGCGTCTCGGCGGCTATCCGTACGACCAGGATCCGCTCCGCCCGAACTGGACACCAACCGTGCCAAACAACCGTTGGGCCGACCCAAACGACGATCGCAAACCGGAAATTCCTTACTAAGTTGTTATGAAGAAGTTTTTCACTCAGATCGCTTTTCTAGTGCTGACCGGCTCAGTTTTCACACAGCAGACGATCGCTCAATGTGATATCACGGTCGGCAAAGGCGAACCCGCGACAAAATGGGATGAGCAATTCACCCAAAACGGCCCGGGCTGGACCGGAGCCGACACGACGGTATCGGTTGAGCTGCCAAACGGAAACACGGCGTTCTTTTTCTCGGATTCATTCATTGCAGAGGATCCCACAAAACCCGGCGATGGATCAGTTTACCTGAATGAGAATGGGCTGCGGCTGCGAAAGCCCAATTGTGTCCCGCCAATCTGCGGGCCTTCGCCCGAGGTCATTCATTATGTTTATAACAGCGTGGTGATCCGTTCGAAGGACGGAAAGACGCTGAAGACTCTGACCGGCGAAAAAGATAAATTTGGATATTCGACATCCTATTTTAAGCCAAAGAGCACTGATCCAAATCACATGTATTGGCTCGGTGATCCGATAGTTGTTGACGTTGCTGGCACGAAGAAGGTTTGGATGTTCCTGAATGAATGGGATGTCGCGCGTCCGTTCGATAAGGCTTTCTGGATCAAGTATCGGGGCCAGGCGATCGCTCAGATGAATGCGGAAACGCTTGCTATCGAAAAGATCGTAGACCTAAAAAACAAGTCCGACGAAGCGATCTGGGGCATCTCGCTCTGGCGCGATGATCGCGCCGGAAGCAATGACCTGTACATATATGGCATGCGTAACGAGTCCGAAATAAAGGGTGCGAAAAAGTCGGCTTTGTCGATGGCTGACAAGCTTAAGAAGCTATATGTTGCTAAAGTCGATCCGTCGAAAAGCCTGGAATCAGTTACCGATCTGAAAAACTGGACGGCGTGGGACGGCAAAAAATTCTCGAAGGATCTCAACAAGCGAAAGTCCATCATACCCGAAGCTGACAGTATCAGCGACGAGTTGACGATCAAGCGGCTGAATATTAATGGGAAGCCGACGTTCGTGATGGTCTCGTTCGACACGTCGGTTGGTTATTTCGATTGGAAAGATCTCTATCTTTACTCAGCCTGCGAGCCGCAAGGGCCGTTTACGACCAAGCATCATTTCTACAAAACCCCGACTGCCGGACAAACTAAATTGCCGGGAATGACCGGCTCCGAGTCGCTCCAAAGCGGCCTAAGTGTTTACAATCCGCACATGCACCCGCAGTTTAATCAGGACGGAAAGCTGCTGATCTCGTACAACAGCAATCTGCCGTTTGGAGCAAAGCCGGGAGATTCGATCTACGCTGATTTTTATCGTCCACGCTTTGTTTGGGTGCCGATCGAGGGGTTACGCTAACGATCAATGAAACTAGTCGCATTTACCGAAAAAGAACGCCCGTCGCAGACGCATTATCATATCGGAGCTCTGATCGATGATGAAACGATCGCTGACCTCACACCATCGGTCTTGCCGATGGGCCTTTCGACGAACGAGATACTGCGTGTTTATGATCTCGATACAAATTTCGTTGCCTTAGCGACTGAAGCCATAACTTTCGGTGAGCCGAGAACATTTCTTAAGCAGGATGTCGTTCTTGCTGCGCCAGTTCCGCGGCCCGGCAAGATCATCTGCATCGGCCTGAATTACCGCAACCACGCGATCGAGAGCGGTATGGATATCCCGACGTCGCCGATCATCTTTTCCAAATTCGTAACATGCGTTGCCGCTCCGAATGAGCCGATCCTGCTGCCGGTTGGCAGTGAAAAAGTCGATTACGAGGCCGAACTCGCCGTCGTCATGGGCCGTCGGGCAAAAAATGTGGCGATCGGAAATGCTATGGATCACGTCTTTGGCTACACAAATTTTAACGACGTCTCGGCCCGCGATATGCAGTTTGCGGATGGGCAATGGCAGCGCGGGAAATCGTGCGATACCTTCGCTCCGTTCGGTGAAACCGTTGTCACCAAAGATGAGATCGCCGATCCGCACAACTTGCGGATCCAATTTCGGCTCAACGGCGAGACGATGCAGGATTCGACCACCAATGAGCTGATCTTCGACATTCCGGCGATCATCGAATTTCTTTCGCGTTCGATCACGCTCGAGCCGGGCGATATCATCGCGACCGGAACGCCGCCTGGCGTTGGTTTTGCCCGCAAACCGCCGGTTTTCCTGAAGGACGGAGATGTTTGCGAGGTCGAGATCGAGGGCCTCGGCGTACTTTCCAATTCGGTTCGGGGGCAATAGAAATGTTCGATCTCACGGGAAAGATCGCGCTTGTTACGGGAGCTGGTTCGGGGATCGGCGAAGCGATAGCGATCACGCTCGCCCGTGCCGGAGCCTTTGTTTACGTCGCCGATATCGATGAGACGAATGGTCAGCGGGTATCCGATGTGATCACTGGCGAGGGTTTTGGATCCACGTTTCTCAAGGTCGATATAGGAAAAACTCCCGATTGTTACTCCGCTGCCGATATAGTAAACGCTTTCCACGACCGACTCGACATCCTTGTCAACAACGCAGGTGTCGGCCACGTCGGCACAATACTCCAAACGACTGAGGACGACCTTGATCGGCTTCACTCGATCAATGTTCGGGGAATGTTCTCGCTCACCAGAGCTTTTCTGCCGTCGATGATCGACCGCAAATACGGCGTGATCATTAACATTTCTTCGATAGGCGGCGTCGTCGCTATCAAAGACCGCCTCGCTTACTGCACCACCAAATTCGCGGTCGTTGGCTTCACCAAATGCCTCGCCCTCGACCACGCTCAGCAAGGGATACGAGCAAATGCGATCTGCCCGGGTCGTGTCGAAACTCCCTTCGTCAAAACCCGTCTCGCCGAGTATCCTGATCCTGACAAAGCCTACGCTGAAATGTCTGCTACTCAAGCTATCGGACGAATGGGCGAACCAAAGGAGATTGCCGCCGCTGTACTTTATTTGGCCAGCGATGATGCTGGATTCGTGACCGGAACCGCCTTTGAGATAGATGGCGGGTTTGCCGTTGGAAAATGAATAGTTTCGCCTACAGATAGACCGGACTGGAATAAGCCAGACCGATTGCGAGATCACTAAACCAAACCAAAAAGAGGGGCTCTCGAGCCCTCCTCTTTTGGTCTGCTTAAAACTAGTGCTTAAACCTCGATAAAAATATTGACTAAGCTTTATTTTTAAGAATATAATCGTAGTACCTTTGTGCCCTGCTTTAAAGGCTTTGATAACATCAATAAGTCGAGAATGTTTGATCGTTCGCGACGAATGAGAACTTTTATCAAAACATGCTGCCGTTGTGCAGGCTTATTAAAACGTCTGTGCGCGGAACTGTGATACTCAGAAATATCCACAATATTTCTCGAGGTCATTACAATTGTTGCCGCGAGGCATTATTATTAAGGGGAGTTTCGAATAATAATCATGAGAAAAATTAACAGGTCTATGATCGCTTTAAATCGTAAAGCATTATTGGTGCTCAGCGTGATGTTGAGCCTTGCGGCATTCGGTGTATTGACGTGGCGCATTAACGCGCAACGAGTCACAAGGGGTGCAAAACCGGAAGCTTCGGCACAGAGGGATCTATCAACCTTGTCCCCGGCCAAACTTCAGCGGTTTATTCAGGATAAGCAGAATGATGAGCTGATGGGACCGTCTGCTGCTGAACCTGCTGCTAGACCGGATGCACCGGATGCTGTTCTGGCAAATCCTGTGATCTTTGCTTATGATTTCTTTTCAGACAGTCTTATTAGTTTCAACGCAAACACGCCTGGCACCATCCTCGCCACAACCCCAGTAACGGGGCTTGACAGCGCGAACGGTGAGTTCATTTCGGGCATCGATTACCGTCCGTCAGGCGGACTGCTATACGGAACGGCGACCAAAGGATTTCCTGGTACCGACCGTGTTGTAACAATCAATACCACGACTGGTGCTATTGCGTCGGTTGCTGCCAACACCGTTGCGACGACCGTTGATACGTTCACAGGCCTTGACTTCAACCCGACCGTCGATCTGATCCGTCAGCTCGGTGATGCTGAGAACAACCGGCGCTTGAGCCCTGTGAATGGAACGCTTGCTGGAACTGATACGGCTTTTGCATACGTCGCTGGCGACCCGGGTTTTGGCGTGAATCCAAACCTGGTTCATGCAGCCTATTCGAACAACACCCCGACTGCGACTACCACAACCCTTTATGCGATCGACTCCGGTCGCGACACGCTCGTTAGGATCGGCGGTGTAAACGGAACGCCGTCGCCAAATACCGGACAGCTTACGACCATCGGTCCACTTGGTATCAACGCTACCGGATTTGGCGGGTTTGATATTCAGCAGGGAACTGACTTGGCTTACGCATCGCTTTTTGTCGACAGTACGCCGACGCTTTACCGCATTAACCTTACGACTGGTGCTGCGACTCTTCTTGGAGTTATCGGCGATGGTACGATGGGCATTGACGGCCTCGCTATCCCGTTCAGCGCAACGGGTGGTTCGGCAAACCTTGGCATCACGAAAACCGATGGTGTGACTTCGGTAACTCCAGGTGGAACTACAACCTACACGATCGTAGCTTCGAATGCAGCTGGATCTGATCCGGTTGTTGGAGCAACTGTTACCGATACATTCCCGGCTGGAATTTCGGGAGCGACATGGACCTGCGCGGGAGCGGCAGGCGGAACCTGCGCGGCCGCGAGCGGCACGGGAAGTATTAACGCTTTGGTAAACTTGCCAGCTGGTGGTTCAGTAACATTTACGGTGACGGCAACGATCGCAGCGAATGCAACCGGTACAGTCGCAAACACGGCAACGGTTGCGACACCGGCTGGTGTGACAGATCCTACGCCTGCTAATAACACGGCGACAGATACAGATACAGTTGCTGGTGTTGTCCCGACGCCAACTCCGACCCCGACCCCGACGCCGACCCCGACGCCGACACCAACCCCGACGCCGACACCAACCCCGACGCCGACACCAACCCCGACACCAACCCCGACGCCGACGCCGACTCCAGCAGTGACGCCGACTCCGACGCCAACTCCGTCACCGAGCCCGACACCTACGACATTCGTGGCATTTAGCTCAGCGACATACAGTGACGACGAGTCGCAGTCTGCGGTCATTACGATCAATCGTACAGGCGTTACTACTGGTACGAGCAGCGTCACTGTCAGCACGGTTGCTGGTGGAACTGCAACTGCAGGTGCGGCCTGTGGAACGGGTGTTGATTATCCGACCACGAGCCAGGTCGTTACCTTTGCGGCTAACGCAACGACCGCAACGGCATCGATCCCGCTTTGCGGCGATCTGCGTGTCGAAGGAAATGAAACGATCAACCTTTCGATGTCGAATGCCAGCAGCGGAACGGGCGTCATTGCTCCAACTACTGCGGTACTCACGATCAACGATACGGCGAACCAGTTCCTGAACACCGGAGCGATCTCGATCATTCGTGGATCTGCTGCGGCACTTTATCCATCGCCGATCAATGTGACCGGTGCTACAAATAATGTGTTCCGTGTACGAGTTACCCTATATGACCTCTACACGACCCTTCCAGACAACCTCGATGTTCTCCTTGTCAGCCCGACTGGTGCAAAATATGTGATCCAGGGTGATGTGGGTGGTACGACCGAGATCACGCAAGCCGGAGCGGTAACGCTTACATTTGCGGATTTCCCTGCCAATGCTCTACCCGATGCCGGCCCGCTGGCTACCGGAGCATTTAAGCCGACGACATGCGAAACGCCTGTCACGAACTTCCCGGCTCCAGCTCCTGTTGGTCCGTATGTAGAACCTGGCTGCGTTGCTACACGTCCTGCCGCCCAGACGCTTTACGGAGCCTTTGCGGGTGCGACGGCCAACGGTGTTTGGAATTTGTACGTCCGCGACGACAACGGTGCGGCTAGGTCTGATTCACCTGACGCCCCTGAAGTTGTCATGGGCGAGGTCAAAGGTGGCTGGGGCATCGAGCTTCTTCCGTCGACGGCCGCTGGTGTCGAGGTTTCGGGCCGAGTAACCACGGCTGACGGCCGCGGTATCAGGAACGCCTTGGTAGTGATGACCGATCAATTTGGTATCCAGAGAACTGCTACCACCGGTTCGTTCGGTTACTATCACTTCGACGATGTTGAAGTCGGAACCTCGCTTGTCATGGGCATCAAGTCACGTCGATACAGCTTTGGAACTCGGCTGATCCAAGTGTTTGACACCTTGTCTGATCTCGACTTTGTTGCCCAGGAATGACGATTCCGAACGCAATCGTATGTTGAAAAAGGGCGGCTATCGAGCCGCCCTTTTTTTCATAGCTAATCACCTAAACTGTGTTACTTTCTTGACAGAAATGCACATTTACCTATACTCGTAATATGCTCTCGGCAAAATTCAGATTACGCGGAAACAAAAGTCTTTCGGATGTAGTACTCGACTCTCTCGGTGATCTTGAGCGGAAGGTGATGGTTGAGGTTCGACGGCTTGGCGAGTCGAACGTGACATTGGTCAATCGGGCAATGGGCGATACATACGCCTACACGACCGTTATGACGACGCTCGATCGGCTATATAAGAAGGGCCTTCTAAACCGACGTAAGGACGGGCGCGCATTCCTATATACTTCGAAATATTCGGCTGAGGAATTGGAGCGCGGGATGGCGGAAGACATTCTCGGAAGATTGTTCGATACCACGACCGGAAAGGTAGAGCCGGTTCTCGCGTGTATAGTCGATTCGGTGAGCGAACGCGATCTACAGCTGCTTGATGAACTCGAACGGCTCGTGAAAGAAAAACGATCGGAGCTGGCGAAGGAGGCATAAGAGCGTGTATTTCCTTTTGGGGATATCTCTCACCCTCGCATTTCTTTTAATTGTAAACATGGGAGCAGCTTTGATCGCTTCCACCATTTGGCGCTTGATCGCTCCCGCGATCGATCGGTTTACCGCTAAGACCCGAGCACAGATAATCTTTGCATTGCGAGTGGGCCCAGTTGCGGCTGCACTCGTTTTTGTTTTCGCGTTTGTCGTCCCGGCATATTTGGTGCATGAGCCAGAAGATTCAGGCGAGGTCGTTAGTGGCAAGCTCGCGCTGATCGCCGTCGCGTCGACGATCGCGGTAATTGTCGCAGCCACACGTGTTGTTCGCACGTGGCAAGTTACGCGTCGGCTTTCAAAAGCTTGGCAGTATGACGCACCGGATATCGAGGTCCCGGGTATCGATGTTCCTACTTTCATGATCGAGCACCCGTTTCCGGTTATGGCGGTTGTCGGAATATTGCGTCCCAGATTATTCATCGCAAGTCAGGTTCTCGAATCGCTCAGTCATGCTGAATTGCAGGCCTGCGTCGCCCACGAGAACGGACATTTGCGCTCGTATGACAATCTGAAGCGTACAACGCTTCAGATCTGCCGCGATCTTGTGATAGCTCCGTTCGGCAAAGGGCTCGATCGTGCGTGGGCAGCTAATGTCGAGGCTGCTGCCGATGAATATGCTGCGTACAACAACTCAACGGTTGCCCTTGATCTCGCTTCCGCTTTATTGAAACTGGCTCGTATTGCTCCGCTTCGAAACTCGCAGACGACGTTTTCCGGTTCTTATTTGTTCGATGCTGATTGTGTTGACGTGACGGAACGGGTTCGTCTGTTAGTCACATTTTCTAATGTAAAACGTCCACCGCTCACTCGACGATCTTTCGCTCCGACCTGGGTTTGGCCAGCGGCTCTCACCGGGTTGCTCGTGTTGCATTTCTCAGATCAAAGGTTACTTTTGACTACGCACGATGCGATCGAACGATTTGTCTGGATGATCCAGTAGTCCTACAATTTCCGTCAAAATTCCAAAAATGAGAAAGTTGCGCACCGAATCTTGACTTTTTCGATGCTCTGCCTTAACTTGAAGCCAACTATTCCGAACGACAATTCGTGTACTTGTTTTTGATTCCTTGTGCTCAGTTGTATGTCCGAATACGGCACGCGGTAGTAGAAGGTCGTCTATCGCTATTTTGCCGCTAAGTTCGGTCGGGATTGAATTTACATGCTGCAACGCGTTATCAGCAGCGTTCTGACTCGAAGGGTTGGATTTCAAAACGAAATAGCCCGGCAGCTTAATCAAAAAGGAGATCGGTGATGAAGAAACATTTGTCCCACAGAGGGTATCGGGTTCTACTATCAATATTCGTATTATGCATTTCGGTTGGTCTTTTCCTGCGATATTCGGAAACGGCGTCGTCTCAGCAAGCTCAAAAAGCGAATGGCGTTCCCGACGGGAATGCTCCGATCGTTGGCCAGGCTGTAGCTTTCGGAATTTCGCAGGCGGTTCGCGACCTGCCTGAAGTGCAAGACCCGAATTTCGAACTCGACCCTGAGCGGGCTGCAAAAGCTGCAGCGAAACGTGCAAAGCAGGAGGAGAAGATCAAAAATCCTTTTAATGCGAAGACGATCAAGAACATCGTTCCCGGAGCCGGCGTCGGAGGCAGCAATTATGCCTTCCGTGATGAGGCCTTGCCCGACGCTCCGACAGTCCCAAGTGTCGTACCGACGCCAGGGGTCAGCTTTGACGGATTGAGCAGTCAGGACAATCAAGCGACATTCGGGACGACATTCGCTCCACCCGATACGGTCGGTGACGTAGGGCCTAACCATTACGTTCAGATGACGAACACGTTGGTTCGTATCTTTAACAAAAACGGTACGCCGGCATCCGCGCCTTTTCTTCTCAGTAGTCTGACAAACGTTTTGGGTGGTCCGTGTCTTAACACCGATGACGGCGACCCGATCGTTAACTATGATCCGCTCGCAAACCGCTGGATCCTGTCGCAGTTTTGCGCAGGCCCTGTTCCGGGCCATCAGATGTTCGCTGTTTCAACCACGCCTGATCCGACCGGATCATATTACGTCTATGATTTTGTGAATCCGAGTGGATCGTTCTTTGACTATCCGCACGTTGGCGTTTGGCCGGATGGTTACTACATGACCGTTAACCAGTTCAATCAGGCGGGAACGGCGTTCCTCGGTGCCGGCGTATTTGCGTACGATCGCGTCAAGATGCTGCAAGGCGATCCGACCGCTTCGTATATATATTTCGACGAATTTGGCTCGATCTGCCCAACATGCGGCGGTCAGCTTCCGACGGATCTTGACGGAACGCTCACACCACCAGCCGGGATGGGCAATCTCATCATGGAATACACGGCGGATGAGTTTGGTGACGCTGCTGATGGCCTAAGGATCTTCGAATTCAAACCGAATTTCGCGACTCCGGCTTCGTCTACGTTCACGCCCCTCACGCCCGACCTTGCTTTTGCGGCTTTTGACTCACGAAATCCGACCGGTCGAACCGATATTGAACAGGCGGGCAGCGCTGACGAATCTCGACGCGATCGCCGATCGTCTGATGTTCCGCGTCGCCTATCGAAACCTGGGAACGGTGGCGAGCCCGGTTAACTCCTGGGTAATGAATTTCACGGTAAACGTCGGCGGATCGACCCCGACATCCGCGGCAACATATCAAGCTGGCATTCGCTGGGCGGAAATACGCCGGGCCGGAGCAAGCGGAGCTTTCAGTGTGGCGAATCAGGGAACTCAGGCGACCAATCCCGGCACGCCTGCGGGCGGAACGAACTCCTGGATGGGAAGTATTGCACAAGACAAGGATGGAAATATTCTGCTCGGCTACAGCACCTCAGGTTCTGCGATCGCAACGGACTTTCCGAGCTTAAAATATGCTGGCCGTCAGGCGACTGACGCTCCGAATACGTTTCAGGCCCAAGTGGATGGATTCCTGGGAACAGGTTTTCAGGCTGGAGCCGGAAGCCGTTGGGGCGACTACAGCGCGATGAGTGTCGATCCCGTCGATGAATGCTCGTTCTGGTATACGCAGGAATATCGTTCATCGGCGAACAATGCGAGCGCATTTTTATGGAACACCCGCGTTCTGGGTAATATTAAATTTCCGACTTGTACCGCACCTGCACGGGGTACGATCAGCGGTACGATCACGGCATGTGCGAGCGGGCTTCCCCTTGCAAATGCTGTTGTTACTCTGCCGGGCGGATTCTTGGCAACAACAAATGCGACCGGACAATATTCGATCATCAACGTTCCGGCAGGAACAACCAGCGTGTCTGCGACAAAATCGGGTGGATTCAACGTTGCGACCAGTAATAACGTGGTTGTTAACGGCGGAACGACAACGACGGCCAACCTCTGTTTAACTGGTGTTCCCGTTCTCGCTCCTGGTGCCGTAACTCTCGTTTCTGAGAGCTGTTTGCCAGCCAATGGAGTTGTCGATCCCGGCGAAACTGTTACCGTTTCGTTGCCGGTGTTGAACACAGGCGGAGCAAATACGACGTCCGATGTCGGAACGCTTCAGGCAACCGGCGGAGTCGTTACTCCGAGCGGTGCGCAAAACTATGGTGCCGTTCTAGCGGGCGGAGCCGCTATTAGCCGAAACTTCACGTTTACGGCGAATCCTCTGCTTACCTGTGGAACGAATATCACTGCAACGGTTGCTCATCAGGATGGTGCTAACAGCGTTGGGAACGTCGTATATACGATCCCGACCGGCGCCACTGGTGCCGCTTCGACGCGAAGTTATACGGGCCCCGCAGTCCCGATTCCGGATAATATCCCGGCTGGCGTAAACATCCCGCTGGCTGTTTCGGGATTCTCGGGAACCATCGCTGATCTAGACTTCCGGTTCGACTCTGATCCGGCTGGGACTTGTAATGCAACCGTTGGAAATACTGCGGCTGCAATGGACCATACGTTCATTGGAGACCTCATTTTCAAACTGACCTCGCCCGCGGGTACAACCGTGACGATAATGAATGGTCGTGGTGGAACTCGTGAAAACATCTGTAACACAACTCTCGACGATGATGGTGGTTTCCCCTCGCTTTCGACCGTAACGAGTACATCGGGACAATTCCTGAGCGGCAACTTTGCTCCGGACAACGCTCTTTCGGCGTTCGACGGACAAAATCCGAACGGTACGTGGACGTTGAACGTGAGTGATAACGCCGGGGTCGATACTGGTTCGATGCGACGTTTCTCCCTGATCGTTACTCCAAAGACGTGCACATTGTGTGCGGGCGTTCCGACACCGAGCCCGACACCGACGGTTGTTCCGACGCCGACACCTACTCCAACCCCGAGTCCGACGCGTACTCCAACACCAACTCCGACTCCGACACCGGGAGCAGGATTCGCGGCAAGCTTCACTGGAACAGTGACGATTCCGGATAACGTACCGGCGGGTGTGAACATACCTGTTACGGTAGGAAACGCATGTACGATCTCTGACCTTAACTTCCGCTTTGACGGCACGCAGAGTGCGGTTGTCGGCAATACGGGAGTTGGTGTGACGCATTCATGGGTGGGCGACCTGATCTTCAAACTTACATCGCCGAGCGGAACGGCTGTGACGTTCTATGATCGACCGGGCGTACCTGCATCGACGTTCGGCTGCTCGAACAACAACCTTGCACAGGTGATCCTTGACGACGACGGCGGATTTCCGCTGATCGAAAATACCTGTGATGCGGCTGGAAGTGCGGCGGCATTCCCGACAGGCTCGTTCACGCCGAACGCAGCTCTGTCAGCATTTGACGGCCAAAGTGCGGTTGGAACGTGGCAGCTCAACGTCAGCGACAACGGAGCAGGCGACACCGGAACGGTAAATGCGTTCTCGCTGGTGTTCTCATGCGGAACCGGACCGGCTCCGACCCCGACGCCAACACCGACGCCAACTCCGACTCCAACGCCGACACCAAGCCCGACGCCGCCGACGTTTGTGGCATTCGGATCGACGACCTATAAGGAAGACGAGTCGCAGACCGCAGTTGTGACGGTAAACCGTACGGGCGTGACGACCGGTGTGACAAGCGGTAACGTGACGCTGACATCAGGCGGACGTGCTGTGGGCGGAGCAGCCTGTACGACGGGAGTTGACTACGTCAACACGCCGCAGCCGATCACATTCGCTGCCGGTGCGACCACTGCGACAGCCAACATCGTACTGTGCGGTGACGTAAGTGCCGATACGGACGAGACGGTCAACTTGACACTGACCGGCCTGACATCGGGCACGGGAGCATCGAACACTTCGGTGCTGACGATCAACGATACGGCCAACCAGTTCAAGAACGCTGCAGCGATCTCGATCAACAACGGTATCCAGGGAGGCCTGTATCCGTCGCCGATCGTGGTCTCGGGAGCAACGAACAACGCATTCCGTATCCGAGTGACGCTGTACGATTACTACACAACGCTTCCGGACAATCTGGATGTGCTGCTGGTCGGACCGAATGGAGCAAAATACGCTCTGGTCGGCGATGTTGGCGGTCCGAACGAAATAACCCAGAACGGAAAGGTCACATTGACGCTGGCTGATTACCCGAATGCAGTACTGCCTGATGCAGGACCGCTTGTCACGGGAATCTTCAAGCCGACGACGTGCGAAACGCCTGTGACGAACTTCCCGGCACCAGCACCTGCGGGACCGTATGTGGAACCAGGCTGCGTGGTGGCGAGAACGAACGCCCAGACGCTGTTCGGTAACTTCGGCGGCTCGACAGCGAACGGAACGTGGAACCTCTATGTCAGAGACGATGGTGGTGTGGCAAGGCCGGATGCACCTGAGTTCCTGAGAGGCGAGATCCAGGGCGGATGGGGAATCGAACTGCTGCCATCAACCGCAGCCGGAGTCGAGGTCTCAGGCCGAGTCCTCACGCCAGACGGCCGTGGCCTCAGAAACGCAACCGTCACCATCACCGACTCAATGGGCAACCGCCGAACCGCTACAACGAGTTCGTTCGGCTTCTACCATTTCACTGATGTCGAGGCAGGCGGAAGCTATTCCGTCAGCGTCACTGCCAGAAGATACCGATTCACCCCACGGATCGTACAAGTTCAGGACACCCTGACCGACGTCGATTTCGTCGGGCAGGAATGAAACCTGATCGTTCGACTTACCCCCTTTGGGCGGCCTTCGGGCCGCCTTTTTTTGTGCGTTTTTGCACTGGTGTTTCAACCCAGTGACAAAACGGCAAGTTTTTAACCGTAAATAGAAAAATATCTGAAATAACATTAGAAAAATGCTAGTAAATGAGTGTATGCTGTTAGGTTAGATATTGTTGGCGACGGCGTCCTGTTTTCCTGTCCTGAATGCACAATTCGGGTCCTGATCCTCACCCGTTTTTCACGATCTCTTAGATTTATTTTTGGTCGGATTTTATTTATACAAATGGCATTCAAGTCTTTATTTAGTTTATTTTCGAGCGATCTGGCGATCGATCTTGGAACAGCAAATACGCTCGTCTATGCAAAGGGGCGGGGAATTGTGGTTTCTGAGCCTTCGATCGTTGCGATCAACAAGGTTACGAATCAGGTTGAGGCAGTCGGGCGTGACGCAAAAGAAATGCTCGGGCGTACGCCGGGTAATATCGTCGCGATCCGTCCGATGAAGGACGGCGTTATCGCCAATTTCGAAGTCACGGAAAAGATGCTCCAGCACTTTATCCGCAAGGCACACAATGGCAAGTCGTGGGTTCGTCCGCGAGTAGTTATCGGTATTCCTTCTGAGATCACGCAGGTCGAGCGTCGTGCGGTCGAGGATTCGGCATACCGTGCGAAGGCTTCGGAAGTTTACCTCGTCGAAGAAGCCATGGCAGCTGCGATCGGTGCGGGACTGCCGATCACTGAGCCGCACGGCAACATGGTCGTCGATATCGGCGGCGGAACGACGGATATTGCTGTTATTTCGCTCTCAGGCATCGTTTATTCGCGTGCCGTGCGTGTCGCTGGCAATGAGATGGACGAGGCCATCACACAGTACATCAAACGCAAATACAACCTTCTCATCGGTGAACGTACGGCGGAGGCGATCAAGATCGCCCTGGGCAGCGCGTTCCCGCTCGAAGAACCTCTCTCGATGGACGTCCGCGGACGTAATCTGATCGAGGGCATTCCCAAGACCATCACGATGACCGACGAAGAGATCCGCGAAGCCCTTTCAGATGCGATCTCGACGATCATCAATGCCGTTCGCGTTGCTCTCGAACGCACACCGCCGGAGCTTTCCGCCGACATCGTCGAACGCGGCATTGTGCTCACGGGCGGCGGGGCACTTCTCAAGAATCTCGATAAACGTCTGATGATCGAAACCGGTCTGCCGGTCGTCATCGCCGACGATCCTCTATCGTCGGTCGTACTCGGAACGGGCAAGATGCTCTCCGACTTCGAACTCCTCAAACGCGTTAAGTGGGATAATTCATTAATGACAGGAAGCTAGGCCAGTAGGCGGTAGGCAGCGGCGGTAGGCGGTAAAACACCTAACTGCACCTGTCAACCGCCACTGCCAACCTCAAGCGATGGCTGAGCGTAGTCAAAAGGAAGTTTGGCGATTGACCCCGTGGTTAATGGTCGCACTTCTTTTGGTGAATTTTATATTCATGGCATTCGATGCCCGCGATAAATCGACGGGGCAGCGGGTTGTCCGTGCGTGGACGCAGACGGCTGCGGATTTTGTTCAGTCGCCGGTTACAACTGTAACGTCCTCGATTGCAGAATATTTCTACTCGATATCCAATCTCCGTTCGGCACAGAGCGAGAATGACCAGCTCAAACAACGAGTCCAGGAATTGGAGGTTGAGATCAAGCAGAAAGAAGAGTTGGCGTCTGAGAATACGCGGCTACGCGAGATGCTAGAGCTTAAGGAGCAGAGCAAATACAAGGTTCTGACGGCAAGGATAATCGGGCGTGACCCTTCTGTCTGGTTTGATTCCATAACAGTAAATCGCGGAAGTTTTGATGGCATAACAGTCTATATGCCCGTTGTCACAAACGGGGGATTGGTGGGACGCGTAACGGCGGTGAGTCCGTTGACTTGTCAGGTCGATATGATAACTCGCTCAACTTCGGGCGTGGGCGCCGTTGTCGGCCAGATCGGCGAATCGAATGCCTTAGGGGTGGTAAGTGGGACGAGTAAAAAAGACCTGATCGAGATGAAATACGTTTCGGGCAGTGTGGACGTAAAGGTCGGACAGTCCGTATTTACGACGGGTCAGGACGACATTTTTCCGGCTGGGCTAAAGATAGGCGAGATCGTAAATGTCGTCAGCGGCTCGGCAACTACGCCGCATATGATCGAAATAAAACCGGCGGCAAAGATAGATTCAATGCAAGAGGTCGGCATATTGCTGTATAAGCCGGCAGAAAAACCAACCTACGACCAGAAACTGCCGAATGCAGTTAAACCAAAATAGTTTTTAGAATGGAAGGCGTAAGACTCACAATTGCACTTATTATCGCGGTCGTTCTCCAATGGACGCTTCGAAGTGTATTTGAGCCGCTCGCTTATATAGATTTCCCATTGATCATCGTTGTATATGCCGCTTTGCAGCGAAATTCCATACGGGCGATCATCTTCGGCACCGTTTCGGGTATCGCCGTCGACGCATTGAGCGGCGGTTTGCTGGGTGCCAGCGGATTCTCCAAAACCCTTGTCGCATATATGGTTTTCGAGATGGCGAGGCGTGTCTATCTGGACAACCTTCTGCTTCGCATTCCCGTCATAGCTGGCGCGTGTTTGGTGAACGATCTGGTGTTTTTTGGTGTGCATCGGCTTTTTGCGCAGGCGCCGCCTGGAGATGTTCTTGTGACGGTCTCATATCGCGTTATCGGTACGACCATCGCAGGAACGTTGGTTTATCTATTGCTACAAACTCTGCAGACAAACTCAGGCGACAGAAGCCGTCGGCGAAAGGGCGATATGTTCAAGCCCCGGCGGCAAACCAGACGGCGTAATCCGATCAGACTCAATAAATAGAGCAATCTCGGCAGTATGAAAATAGGCGATCAGGTTCAGAATATCGGAGCCAGACTGGTGGCCGTTCAGATCTGCGCTTTCATTTTGCTCGGGCTTCTTGGCGTCAGGCTATATTACCTTCAGATCGTCGAAGGTGCATATTTCAGTGCGAGGGCGGAAAATCAGCGGGTTCGGTTGATACCGATCCCGGCTCCGCGTGGGGCGATCCTTGACCGTAAGGGCAAGATCCTTGTTGATTCGAGGCCGACCTATAATGTTGTTCTTTCGCGCGAAGCCATAAAAAATATCGACGTTTCCTCCCGAGGCCGGGAATATTCATCCGGCCTGTCGTTGGAACCTCAGTTCATTAATGAGCGTCTCGAACTGATCAAAAAACAGAATGATTTTGAGATGATGGTTCTGAAGGAAAACGTCGGAATCTCCGATATTTCCTGGGTCGAATCACATTCGCTCGAGTTCCCGGAGCTAAGCATAGAATTGCAGCCGCAGCGGTCGTACCCGCTCGGCACGACGCTCGCACACGTTCTTGGATACGTTGGCGAGATCAGCCCAAAGCAGTTGGAAGAAGATCAGTTCAGGGATCGCGGCCTGCATTCGGGCGACATCGTCGGGAAAAGCGGGCTTGAGGAGTATTACGATCAGTACCTGCGTGGAAGAGACGGCTATCGTAAAGTTCTGGTCGACAGCAGAGGCCGTGTGCAGAGTGAACTTGAGAAGGTGCAGCCGCAAGCCGGCCAGGATCTTGTTTCTACGATCGATCTTGACCTGCAAATGGTCGCCGAAGATCAGCTCAAAACATCCGCAACGAAGCGCGGAACGATAATTTCGTGGGATCCGAATAACGGCGAGATCTTTGCGATGGCTTCGGCTCCGTCGTTCGACCCGAATGCATTTGTTAGTGGTAGTTCTACTTCCGAAGGTCGAAAAGAGCGGGCTTCGTACATTCTGAATCCCGAACGACCATTGTTAAATCGCGCGATCCAGGGGCGTTATCACCCGGGCTCGACCTGGAAGATACCCGAGTCGGTTGCGGCATTACAGCAAGGTGTTATTACGGTCGAGCATTCAAATATCGTGTGCGGCGGCGGGATTCAGATCGGCAACCGCTTTACAAAAGATACGAGCGGCAATCACGGAACGCCTGACCTGCCGGCAGCAATAACGCATTCCTGCGACGGTTATTATTATCGCCTTGCTCTCAAGATGAAACTCGAAGGTTTGATCAAAATGGTCGAAACCTTTGAGTACGACAGACCGACCGGGATCGACCTGCCAAACGAGAAGATCAGCCAAACGCCGAAGTATTTTGAGCCATATATCAAGAAACGCGATGGCGGAAAATGGAATGATATCGAAACGGTTTTTGCCTCGATCGGGCAGGTTACGGTGGATGTGACACCGATCTCGATGCTGCGAGCCGTTTCGAGTGTAGGCGTTCACGGCCGGATGTACGTTCCGCATCTGATGAAAGAATTTCGTTCGGTCAACGGGGTCGGAGATGAGTCTTCAACGAGTTATAAAGCAGCGAGAGCCGGTTTTCCTTACCAGCAAAGCGAGCCACACGTTATAGAAATGACACCCGAACAGAACAATTACGTTTTGAAAGGAATGTGGGGCGTTGTAAACAACGGCGGAACGGCTGGCCGCATAAAAATGGCCAATCTGGAGATCGCTGGTAAGACCGGAACTGCCCAAAATTCAGCGATCGGCTCCGGCGGAGCGAAAGATCACGCATGGTTTGTGAGCTTTGCTCCCGCGTATGCTCCTAAGATCGCGGTTATCGCTTTAATTGAGAATTCGGGATTCGGCGCGGCAAATGCGGCTCCGGCGGTGAGAGCTATGTACGACGAATATTTGGCTGAGGGAAATATCCCTGAGCAGAATAATTCGGCAGTATTGACCAATAGATAAGACGAGTTCAGATATAATAGTCTATAGCATTTTCGCAATTATGAAGATCGGCGATCAGGTTCAAAATCTAGGTGTCAGGGTTGTTACCATCCAGGCGATCGCATTTGTGCTGCTCGGCTTGCTTGGAGCTCGGTTGTATCATCTCCAGATCGTCAAAGGCGAATATTACAGTGAACGGGCTGAGAATCAGCGCGTCCGCTTTATTCCGATCCCCGCACCGCGAGGAGCGATCCTCGATCGAAACGGCAAACTGCTTGTCGATTCACGGCCAACTTACAACGTCGTACTTTCAAACGAGCCGTTGAAAAAGATCAATGTGGCGGATCGCGTCGAGGAGTATTCACGCGGCCTTAATCTCGAACATCAGTTCGTTGTCGAACGTCTTAATCTGATAAAGACGCAGAACGAATTCGAAACGATGGTTCTAAAAGAGAACGTCGACATGAAGGATATTTCGTGGGTCGAATCGCACGCCCTGGAATTCCCTGAGCTGCGTGTCGAACTGCAGCCCCAGCGTTTCTATCCGCTCGGAACGACCCTTGCTCACGTGCTTGGCTACGTGGGTGAGATAAGCCCAACGCAGCTGAAAGAACCCGAATATCAGGAAAAAGGTTTTCGACCGGGCGACATCATCGGCAAGGGCGGGCTCGAGCAGTACTACGATGAATACCTTCGCGGCCGCCCGGGTTACAGGAAAGTTCTTGTTGACAGCAAAGGCAGGGTGCAAAGTGAACTCGATGTGGTCAAGCCGCAGGCAGGTCAGGACATGGTTACAACCATAGACCTCGATGTTCAGCTGAGGGCGGAAAAACAGCTCGCTGATTCGGTCACCAAACGCGGAACGATCGCAGCGATGGATCCGAACAACGGCGAAATGCTCGCAATGGCTTCGGCTCCGTCGTTCGATCCGAACATCTTTGTTCGCGGTAGTTCAACCCCTGAGGGACGTCGTGCCATAGCAGCGTATTGGCAGGAAAAATCGCGTCCGCTTTTCAACCGAGCTATCCAAGGACGCTATCCGCCAGGCTCGACATGGAAGATCCCTGAGTCGCTTGCGGGGCTCCAACAAGGTGCGATAACTGTAGAACATTCTAATCTGGTCTGCGGCGGTGGTATCAAGATAGGTTCTAAATTCACGCGCTGCATGGGCAGCCACGGCTCGCCGCCGCTGAGCTACGCTATTACCAAGTCGTGTGACGGATATTATTACCGCCTTGCTCTCAAGATGAAGATCGAGGGCATTATCCAGATGATCGAGACCTTTGGCTATGACAAACAGTCGGGTATCGATCTGCCGAATGAGAAAGTGCCGCAGACGCCTAAATCGTGGATGCCGTGGGTCGTGAAGAACGAGGGAAGCTGGAGCGATATCCGCACGGTTTATTCCGGTATTGGTCAAGATACGGTTGTCGTTACACCGATCTCGATGCTGAGAATGGTTTCGAGCATTGGAATGCGCGGCAAAATGTACGTGCCGCACTTCCTGAAGTCATTCCAACCGATAGCAGCTGTCGGAACCGAAGGCGAAAGTGATTACTTTGCACCGCGAGCAGCTTTCGGATTCCAGCATCCTGAGCCAAAGATCATCGAAGCGACACCTGACCAGTGGGACGTTGTCATCAAAGGAATGTGGGGCGTGGTTAACGGCGGCGGTACCGCAGGAGCGATCCGTATTCCTGATTTTGAGATCGCCGGGAAGACCGGAACCGCTCAGGTTGCCGAGTTGGGTAAGGACGTTGGCGATAAGAAGGACCACGCGTGGTTCATGAGCTTTGCTCCGGCATATAAACCTGAGATCGCGGTGATCGCCCTGATCGAAAACGTTGGATTCGGCGGAAGCCATGCGGCTCCGGCGGCTAAAGGTGTTTACGAGTCGTACCGCATTGCCAAAGGTCACATAATTGATACGAAAGATACCAACAAAACATCCACGGATGGAGCGACCAACTAAAAGCATTTACGAATGGTAGCGATAATCGAAAAACGCGATCTAAAGGATTTTGACTGGCTGACCACGCTGTTGGCCCTTTCGATCGCTGCATTTGGCGTGTGGCAGATACACAATGCCACTCCGACCGAAGGTTACTGGACAAAACAGATCTTCGGAATCGTTATCGCTTTTATAGCGTTTCTGGTCGTCGCATTTACGGATTATCGCCGTTTGATCGATTCGGCACCTGTTTTTTACGTTATAGCGCTGGTATTGCTTCTGCTTGTTCTGACGCCTTTGGGCGTGCAGGTCAATGGACAAAAGGCTTGGGTCAGATTGCCCCTGGTTGGGCAGTTCCAGCCGTCCGAATTCGCAAAGATCCCGACCGTATTGATGCTGGCCAAGTATTTTGGAGCGCGAAAAGGCGGAACGCTTCAGCTAAAGGAGATGCTTCTCGGCGGTGCGATCTTTGCCGGGCCGATCCTCCTGATCCTGCTCGAACCCGATGCGGGACAAGCGATTACGTATTTTCCGATCCTTGCGGCGATGTTCTTTCTGTCGGGGATAAAGGTTCGATATGTTGTTCTGGCGATAGTCGCCGCCGCCATTATGGTGCCGTCGGCATATATAATCGGTGTCAAGACGGGCAAGATAAAGACCTATCAGCAAGAGCGTATCAATGCGATCATCGATCCAGACAGTGTAGATCCGCGTGGCTACGGATATCACACGATACAATCGACGATCACGGTCGGGAAAGGCGGATTGTCGGGCAATCAGGGCGACACTGAAACTTCGCAGAGTGTGCTGAAATTCCTTCCGGAACCACAGACCGATTTCATTTTTGCGGTAACTGCGGAAAACACGGGCTTTATCGGCTGCGTATCGCTATTGCTCGCGTATGCTCTCCTTTTATCCGGTATGATCTCCGGCGCAAGGGATGCGTCGGACCGCGCCGGAATGCTTGTGATAATGTCGATCGTCTGCGGCATGGTATTTCAGATATTTATGAACGTCGGTATGGCTCTTGGTATTTTGCCGGTTATTGGCGTTCCTCTGCCGTTGATGAGTGCGGGACTGTCGGCAATTTTGTCGACTTTTGTGGCGATAGGGTTTGTTGTTAGTGTAAAATTGCGCCGGTTTGTTAATTAGGTTCGAGAGCTTAGGCGTTATTAGCTTTCGGCGGGAGGTAATCATAAGTGGCGGTAGATAGAAAGAAATTCAAAACTGCTGAGGCAATATCGGATGGCCCCAAGAAAAGGAGCTGGCTTTCAAGCGCGACTTTCTTGCTGACGGCCCTGGTCCTGGCGTTGTCGGCAGGAGCGTTGACGGGTGTTCTCGCGTCGTACTATCTGAATAATTCGCGTTATTCCGTTGAGGTCTCGGCTCTCGCGACCTACCGTCCACCGCAGGTTACAACTATTTACGCCGATGACGGCGAGACGGTTTTGGCGGAGTTTGCTATCGAAAAGCGCATCCCGCTCAAGATCCAGGACGTGCCAGACCGGGTCACCGACGCTCTTATCGCTGTTGAAGATTATCGTTACCGCGATCACATCGGGATCGATCCGTATCGAATTGCAGGCGTTATTTTCAAGAATATAACCACCGGCAAAACCGAAGGAGCCTCGACGATCACCCAGCAGCTCGCTAAGAATCTCTTCCTCTACAAAGACCAGACCTACACCCGAAAAGTGAATGAGTGGGCCGTTGCCCTGCAGATCGAGCGACTTTATACGAAGGACCAGATCCTCGAGATGTACATGAATTACGTCTTTTTGGGAGCCGGTGCATACGGTTTCGAGGCCGGGTCTCGGACGTACTTTGGTAAGTCGGTCAAGGACCTGAGTCTCGAAGAGGCAGCATTGCTGGCAGCGATCCCGAAATCACCTGAATATTCGCCTACACGCAATCTCGAAAAGGCGAGGACGCGCCGCGATGTCGTACTCGATCAGATGGCCAAGTATTTCCCGGCAAAGTATTCGCAGTCTGAGATCGACGCCGCGAAGGCAAAGCCGATCGTTCTTGCTGGAACCGCGTACTACCAGTCGCAGCCCAAATCCACCGCGTGGGACTATCCGGTCGAAGAGATCCGTAAGTACCTTGAGGAAAAATATACGACGCGTGTGGCTCAGGGTGGGTTGAAGGTTTATTCCACGATCAATGTTGCCGCGCAGAAGATCGCTACGCAGGCCATCCGACAGCGCCTTCGCGACTATGACCGCCCGCGTGAGTGGCGTTCGGAGTACAAGAACTTGTTGGTTGATGACAACGATCAGCCGATCACGGACGAGAAGGATATCAACCGAACGCTCGAAACATTCAAGCATCCCGACTGGTACGGAGACGACTACAAAGAAGGCGAGTACATCAAGGGGCTCGTCATGAAGTCAAATCCCGGAGCAGACGAGGTCGGTGTGCGTTTTGGGAAATACAAAGCTGTTGTTCGAGCGGCGAACATGGGTCGGAGCGGCAGAAGGCCGCAGGCTGAGCTAAAACCGGGCTATTTGGCGGAGTTTCAGATCAAATCGGTCAACAAGGAGAACCAGACTCTCGAGGTCGAGCTTTCGCAGGTTCCGGAGGTACAGGCATCGATCGTTTCGATCAATTCGCACAACGGCGAGATCGTTTGCATGGTCGGCGGTTACGATTACCAGACCAACAAATTCAATAATGCCACCCAGGGCTTGCGTCAGACTGGTTCGGCATACAAGCCATTTATCTACACCGCGGCGGTAGAGGACGGAATGACGCCCGATATGGTAGTCAGCGGTGCTCCGATCAAGCGTGGTGGATGGACGCCTCATAACTATGACGGCAGTACGAGCCATGGCAACGTGCCGATGAAGATAGCTCTTGCGAAATCGTACAACATCGCAGCTGTGCACCTCCTCGAACAGGTCGGCATACAGGCTGGCGGACAGATGGTTCGGAGGTTTGGTATCACGAATCCGATGGCTCCGAGCTTGCCATCAGCTCTCGGCGCTTCAGAAGCGTCGCTGCTTGAGATGACCGCGGCGTATTCGTCGTTCCCGAATAAAGGCATCCGCATGGCCCCGCACCTTATCCGCAAGGTCTACAACCGTGACGGCAGTTTGCTTGAGGAATATGACGGAGCAAGCTCAAAGGTAACGAGCGAATACGTAGCTCTGACCATGGTCCAGATGATGCGTGGCGTTACGTCAGGCGGCGGTACTGCTTCATCCGCGAGTGCCGGCGGTCATCCGATAGCCGGTAAGACCGGAACGGTGAACGATCATACGGACGTTTGGTTTATCGGTTACACGCCGACATATACCACAGGTGTGTGGATGGGCAATCCGCTCCGCAAAGAGAATCTTGGCAACAGCATGACCGGCGGACATGGAGCTGTGCCGTATTTCAACGCCTTTATGATTCCGTTCATGAAGGACAAACCGCGAGAATCGTTCCCGAATCCACCGCCGATGCCGGCTGATGTTAAGCGGGAAATGGAGCTGAGAAAACGAGAGGAACTCGAGAAACTTGAGGAGGCTGACATCGCTGGCCGCAAGACCGGAATAGTCTTTACTCCGGGCACTAAGGTCACGACGACCGAGACGCTTCCAGGCGACAAGACGACGGATCCAGATCTGCCGGCCACCGTTACGAAACCGGTCGATACGACACCGGACAAACCGATCGTCGTAAAGCCGATCGTTCCCACATCAACGCCACGCCCGGACCCAACCCCGGAAAAACCCGTAGGGCCAAAGCCTAAAGGTAAGAAAGGAGATGGTTAGAGAAAACAAAGAGGCTGCCGGTCACGGCAGCCTCTTTACATTTGTAATTGTACAAGTCTACTTTAGAAACTCACCTAGATAATACGGAAGCATCTTGCGCCACCAGACCCAATCGTGATTAACATCATGTCCCCATACATCGAGGCGGTGCGGGATGCCTTTTGAGTGAAGAAGTCCCGAGAATTCGCGGCTGCGGTCAGGGGCTTCGAAAGAGCCCTGACCGGTGACTATCACAATAGAATCGGCTGCCCGCAGACGCGGCAGGTGATAGTCGTCGTTCAGATGTCGAAGGTACATATCCGGATTATTAAAATAGACATTGTCGTCGTAATAACCCTGATCGAGATAGTTATAGATGTCGTAACTGCCGCTCATCGCGATCGTGCCGCGAAAATTATCAGCGTGCTTGAAATACGTATTTGCCGCAAGCAGAGCCCCGAGCGAGGCACCGGTCGTCAGTGGTTTTGCAGCCTGCCCGCATTCGTTTCGGATCAGCGGCAGAACTTCCTGCATGATGTAATTGTCGTAACGCGTCAGCATCTCGACCTTCCAGCCCGGATGTGATTCGCGATTGAGAAGGCTGTATTTGTTTACCGAGTTGATCGAATAAGCACGGATCAGGCCGGCTTCGATAAAATCCTTGATCGCATCGATCAGGTAGAACCGTTCGTATTCCAGATAATCGGCCGCCGCGGTCGGGAACATAAGCAATGGATAGCCCGAATGCCCGTATGCCACCAGCGGCATATCCATGCCCAGATTGCCGCTAAACCAAGATGTCGTCTCTCGTCGCATTTATTAGATATCTCCCGTTTGTTTAATAGGCTATGTTTATCTCGCGAGTGGTGGCGTTATAACCGCCATTGTCCACGAGATTGCCGTCTTTGTCGATCAGCTCTAGCTTGATGGTGTGTTTTCCATCATTCCAACGGGATAACCAAATAGGTTCCCATTTTTCGATAAATTTTGGCTGATCTTGGTCTATCGTATAACGAACCTTATATTCACCGCCATCACCAACGAGTTTAGCGTTCAGCAGCCAAAAATCGATCATGATCTCAGCAGCGTCCGCTCCTTTATATTCGCCCTTGGGACGGCTGTAAGTAAGCAGCGGTTTTTTGGGGTCGACCTCACCGGCGGTGCTTTCCTTCATTTCTTTAGCCTCAGGCGTGGGCTTTGCGGTGTTTGAGTTCGACATCTGTTCGCCGGTATTCGTGGTCGCAGGTTTGTCCGTTTCCGCACCGCCATTCTTGACACTGAACTTCACCATCTGAAAAGCCCCGTCGTTCTTGTATGACTCGTGCCACGGCCGCGAAGGGAAAACGCGAAGCGTGTGTTCCCCATCCGAAACGTTCTTCAGCTCAAATTCCTGATCCAGATTGTAATACGCTTCGTAGGGCTGGTTGTCCAGGATGACGTGGATGTGATTGCCCGTGTGGGTTTCCTCGTTCATGCCGGGCTTGTATCCCTTGAGGTCGCCAGAGATGGCGAGCTTTACCTTGACGGTCGAACTTTGGATAGCCGCATTGGCCGCTGGTTCGACGATCTTGAGCGAAGGGGCGGCTTTGTCCTGATCGCCGCGGGCCTTGCTCATGTCAACGAGCCGCTGCGGGCGTTCGACGAGAACTATTACCTGCTCGCCCGGCTTGGCCGTGTTGGCGGCACCGTTAGTTGAAGTGTTTGCCGCACCGCCGCCACACGCCGAAATCATCGTTGTGATCGCAATAATTGCAAATAAATATATTAATCTCATCTTAAACTCCTTACTGATCACTCGCAGCTACTGAGGCTAGATACTCAGCCGTTCGCTCCTTTTGCGATCCGTAGCCAAAAACCTGCCTAAAATTCTTTTCGATGCGATCTTCGACCTCTAAAATGTCGATATCGCGGCCGAGCAGCTTGTCCATCGAGGTTACCGGTTCACCCTCGCAGGCGATGATCCAATTGTAGTAGCTGAGGTCGGTATTGACGTTCAGGGCGAATCCGTGGGTCGTGACCCAACGTTTAATGTGAACGCCGATCGCCGCCACCTTGCCCTCGATAGTGTGAACGCCCGTCAAGCCCTCGATCCGGAACGCGTCGATCCCGAAATCCGCCATTGTTCGTATGAGGACTTCCTCAATATCACGAACATACTTATGAACGTCTTCACGGTCGGGCGACAAACTGATGATCGGATAGCCGACCGACTGGCCGATGCCGTGATATGTGACCTTTCCGCCGCGGTTCGTTTCGAATACATCGATGCCCAGCTTTTTTAACATTTCCGCTGTGGCGAGAACGCCGCTTTCCTTCGACCTGCGGCCTATTGTGAAGGTATGCGGATGCTCGAGCAGCAGCAAATAGTCATTCTGTCGCTCAGCGATCACCTCGGTTTCGAGTGTTTTTTGCAGTTCGAGCGCATTAGCGTAGCCAACGCGCCCTAGATTACGAACTTCTAAACACCGCTGATGCATTATTGTTATAATAAGATTTTTCAGCGTAATTTAATAATTTGGGTATGAATATGAGAGATATTAGATTTGCAGCGATCGGTTTGGCGGCAGTGCTTTTTATTACTGGTGCAGTCTCCGCTCAGAAAAAAACGGCAAAAAAGCCGGCGGCTAAGAAGCCGGTGCCGACGGCTCCTGCCAAGGTCATCCCGCCGCTCGACGTCAGAGCGGCTCGTGAAAAGGCCGATAACCAACTTTCAAACGTAAATGATTTTGCGAACAAGCTCGCTACCATAGCTCAAGGGCTCGAGGTCGCCGACGCGGACGCGAAAGCGGGACGGTTAAAACCCGCAACTGCGGCGAAAATTACCGCAAAAAAAGGTGAACTGGTTGAAGCAATTCGCAATATCAGAGTAGGGTTGGGCAATCTAGAATCGGAATTCCGTACGAAAGCCGTACTGCAAAAATACTTGCCCACCATCCAGGGGATAACAGATCTCGCCGCTCAGTCAGAAGACCAGGCCATCGCAGGCAAATTTGTCGCTGCAAAAGATCCGCTTCGGGATGTGGCAAAGAAATTAACTGACGTTTTGGCGACGATGCCGCTTTAGAGTTCGTCCACACTAGGAAACACAAAAGCCGGACGAGTTTTTCGTCCGGCTTTTAATTTCATCGACACAAATAGCCGAAACTATGGCTTCTTCAATGCGGAGGTCTTAGTGTCGGCAGGATCACAAACCTCGATCTTGTCGCCTTTTGCTACCGAAGCTTTTGCGTCGACCGCCGCTAGCCCAAGCGATTTTCGGATGAAGGCGTCTCCCTCGCTTTCGATCAACTCACCATTCACAACCCAGGTCTTTTTCGTCAGCACATCACCTTTTTTCTCCATTACCGCCGGTGTTAGCATGATATACCACGGCGAGCCCCAACCGCGCGTGTCACCGGTGGACTTGCGGTATTCGTAATGAAGCGTTTTCTGCTTGTCGGCACGGTCCTGTGATTCGTAAACAGTTGGGAAAGTCACCTTGAGAAAATCGAGATTGTTCTTTATTGAATCGACCGGATCATATTCGCCGACACCTACGATCTCGAGTCCGTTGTCCTTATATTTATCGTAAAACCGCTGCAGCATGGGGGCATCGTGACGCCAGTTCGGGCACCACGGGGCGTAATAGACGACAATGGTCAGCTTTTTCCCATTCGCAAGCGAACGCAGGTTAACGTCCGTGCCCGTTTTCGGGTTCTTATACGTCCAATCCTTGTAGGTGATCTCCTTCTCGACCATGGGCGATTGCTCGTTTTGGGCAAAAGCGAACGTGAATGCAAGAAAAATGATCGTGATAGCAAAAAACAGTTTCATCTACCGGTGTCCTCTTGGAGAATAAGACTAACTTTTCAGATGCTGTCTGACAAGCAAAAAGTTGGCACCGGATCATCGCAGCTCTCGTTTATATTCTGCTTGTTTGTATGATAATCTTTCGATAACTACCATGAGCACACCAACCACAGTTTCAGATATGTTCCGACGGGCAATGGAGATGCGATCGGCAAATCCGTCAGCATCGTACAAAGATCTTTCGGCCCAGATAGTGAGCGAATTTAGCGGCCGCCCGTTTCCTGACACGGCTTATTTGACTATACCAGAATACGATAACGTCGCTCCTGAGGAAGACTGGACGGCGGGATTGCCGGTAGTGCTTCGCGGTATCCAGAACGAAGATTGGAAAGACATCGCCCAGGGCATCGTAATCAGTCTCGAACAGGTCGAAAACTACCCCAAACAATCCGGCCGTGAAGATGATCCCGCAAAAGAGTGGCGTAACCGCAACCGCGGTATCGAGGGAGCCGAAGACAAGAACTTCTCCAAATGGATGCCGGAAGAACTGATGGCGATGGCGAAGCGGAACGTCAAATAAGCCGGTTTTTCCGAAATAAGTAATAACTGATAGGTGATAAGTTCTAACTTTGGAATTATCACCTATTACGTTTTGCGGCTAGATCTCGATCCTGATTCCGTCAAAAGCCTGAATAACAGTGTTCGTCGCGTCGATCTTCGCGACTTCTGCTGAAAAGTCAACGTCATCCCATTCGGGATATAAATGTGTGAGCATCGCCTGTTTGCATTTCGATCTGCGGATCAGGTAGATCGCCTCGGCAAGTTCGAGGTGTTTTATCTTTGGTTTGTTGCGGACGAACGTGCATTCGAGCATAAAGAGGTCGACTGCATTTGCGAAGGTGGCAATGATCTCGTCAAAGCCAGTGTCGGCGGAATAGACGAGGGTTTTTCCGTCGGTATCACGGATGCGGATCGCGTGGCTTTCGTCGGTGTGTGGCGTTTTGCAGGCTATCGCTTCGACGCCCGGAAAGATCTCAAAGTTTTCAAGAGCCTCAACCTCGACGATCTCGACGGGGAAGGGTTGTTCCAGCAGGCAGTAGTCGTTGACAGCGTCAAATGCCGCGATCAGCCTTGCGGTTCCCACCGGCCCGAAGATCCTGAGCGGTTTTTTCCTATCTTTCATTCCCGCGACGTGTTTTGTTCCGGCAAGGAATGGGGCAATGCCGCCGCAGTGATCGAGATGGAAATGCGAGATCCAGATCGCGTCGAGACCGATCCAATCCAGCCCTTCCTGAGCCATTCGCAGCGGCATCGCGGCCGAGAGGTCGAGCATGATCGTTCCACTCGATGTTTCGAGCCAATAGCCGGAACTGCTGCGATTCGGATGAGGATTTGATGTGCCGGAGCCGAGGACTGTTAGTTTCATCAGAATATTATAGGCGGTTTTCAAACCTGGCGATCCTGTCCATACAGTTCAAATTCACCTATACTATCCACAACACGTTATGACGGTTGATGTTTTAGCCATTTTTGCGCATCCGGACGATGTCGAGTTGACGGTCGGTGGGACGCTTTTGAAACTGAAGGCCCTCGGCTATCGCACCGGTGCCCTTGACGTAACTCGCGGCGAAATGGGAACACGTGGAACACCCGAAGGCCGCGCCGTTGAGGCCGAAAATGCGGCGAAGATCTTACGACTCGACATCAGAGAAAATCTCGGTTTGCCGGATGGACATGTTTTTGTGACGGATGTTGAGCGAGCGGCTATGGTCAAGGTTTTGCGGCGGTTGAAGCCGAAGGTCATCCTTACCCATCAGATCGACGACCCGCATCCGGATCACGATCACATCGCTCATCTTGTTCGCGAGGCCGCTCGTTTATCGAGCATGAAGCGTTACGACGAGGAGACCGGTGACGAAAAGATCGCAGTGCCTATGGTTGCTCACAATATATTCTCGCGCCGCGTCGAGCCTTCATTTGTTGTCGATATCTCTGAACATCTCGAGCAAAAGATGGATGCGATCAGGGCATACACGTCGCAATTCTACGATCCGAACTCGGCCGAGCCGGAGACGCGGCTGACGTCGAAGCATTTCCTCGAGGAGCTTGAGAACCGATCGCGATATTTCGGCTCGCTTATCGGCGTTGCCGCAGGTGAGCCTTATTTTGTCCGCGAAACCTTGAACATCGCCGATCCAGTCGACCTTCTGACGCGTCCGATGAACCTCTATTCTTAAGATAATGCAGCAACTCGCTCCTGAGGAGATCGAACTGAACAAAAAACGCGCGGTTCTCGAACGGCTCAAGGATCGGCTTGCCGATCGCGAAGAGGAGATGACCGACCTTCGCACGGAGCTTGAAAAATTTGAAGCGAACTATTCGATGCAGGTCGGGCGGCTCTATGCCGATCTTGACGACATCGAAGCTCAGATCGCTGAGGAAGAGTACAAGCTCGTCCCGGACGATGAGGAGATAAAGATCAAGGCAGAGGAAATGCGTCGCCGGGCCGAGGAGTCTGCGGCACGCGCTCTGGAGGCTGCTGAAGCCGCCGAACAGGCATTTACGCCGACGCTCGCCGCAAAAAAGGCCTATCATGCGATCGCACGTACGATACATCCTGACCTGGCACTGGACGCCGCGGAGAAAGAAAAACGCCACGGCCTGATGGCACAGCTCAATAACGCGTATTCGTCCGGCGATCAGGATAAGCTCAACAAACTTGTTGCGGAGTTCAGGAACAGCCCTGATCTTGTAAAAGGGGATTCGATAGGCGACGAGCTGGTCAGGGCTATCAGGCAGATATTTCAGATAAAGGTGAGGCTGCGGGAACTCGCGGAAGAAAAGCTCACGGCTGAGGAATCCGAACTCTACTCGTTACGCCAAAAGACTGAAGCCGAAATGGCAGAGGGGCGTGACATGGTTTCGCAGATGGCGGCACGCACGATCGTTCAGATCAGAAAATCAACGCGTCGGCTCGAAAACCTAAAGAATGTGAACCTGGCTCAGGAAGAGTACGTGAAGGACAAATACGGGATGGAAATATCGGATTTTCGGCAGAACTAGATCGTTTCGACTACGATCTTGCCGCCTTGGCGGATATTTTCCGAGCGGCAGACGCCGATTATTTTACCCAGAACCTGCACTTCGTCTTCATTGAAAACTACCGGATCGCCTTCTGAACTTTCCAGGCACACTATACCGAAATCCGCATCGTAAAAACCGCACGTGGCCTGGCCGCTCTCGAGTTCGACGATCGCGGCAAGTTCACCGCGTTTTACCGAAGTGCGGGCAACGACGGCGAGCGACCCGCGGGTCAGGCCCGCATCCGCAAGCCGGTCATTGTTTATCCAAATGCCGCGGTACTCCGAATAAGTAGCGACATCTTCCGGCAGTACCAATTCAAAATCATCCGTAGCCGTTTTTACCGTCGAGACCGCGGGGTTGCTTTCAACCGGAGTGCTTTTGACGGCCTTGCGAGCAGTCATCGCTTGTTCGAATTGCTGGATCAGTTTTTTCGCCGATTCCTCGCCTGTTTGGCGACGTGCGAGATTTACCGCATCGACCAGGCTGAGCGTCGCCTCGGCGAAATTGTCCATGTTTATTAGGATCTTTGCCCGGGTCATCAGCGTCTCGATCTGATAAGCCGAATTGTCGCTTTGATAGAGCAGAGCCAGTGCTTTATCGACGGTCTTGAGTGCATCGTCATATTTCCCTTCGGACATATAAAGCGACGCCTTAGTATCCAGGGAAAATCCTGTCCGCGTCATGTCCTTCATCCGGTGGAACATACGGGTGGCCCCGTCGATCGCCTCGTGGGCCTTATGCATGTCGCCGACTTCCTTATAGAGCCATGCAAGATTGTTCTTGACCATGCCGAGATAGATCTTATGGCCCGACCGGCGATGGTGATAGCGCGCAAACTCAAAATGCTGCAAGGCTTCTGCTTTGCGGCCCAGATTATCCAGAGCGATACCGCAATGATTGAAATAGTCGCCCTTCAGACACTCGTCCTTGCACCTTAGAAAGGCAGTTTCCAGCGATTTTAGGCAGGCCAGGTTCTCAGCGTCCTTCTTTGCGGGGATATTTATTAGGCACTGAATTATCTGGCTGAAAAGCCTTCGAGTGTCGCTGGTCGGCAGATCTCTGGACAGCGACTCGTCGAGCCATATCTGGGCCTCGTTCAACTCACCCGTCCGCCAATACGATAGGGCGAGATAGTTCTCACATTCGGCCGCTTTTTGCGTATTCCCCCACGTCAAAAAATGCCCGTGAGCTGTCATCAACAGATCACGAGAGATATCCTGCGCACCTTTTTCCTGCACAACATGACCGTGGAACCCGATCAGGCTTCCACATCTGAGCAAAACTTCGGCGGCGGTCTCAGCTTCCATGCCGCTGACGTCGGGCATTGCTCTGTGATCCGGCCAGATCGGACTTACTTCTTCAAGAGCCTCGAGATATCTGCCAGAGCGCTCGAATTTGAACAATTTCTGTGTAAGGAAACTGGGGTTTTTAACAATTGAAGTAGCGGGAACTTTCATCATCGACGCACATGCAGGGTGACCTAAGTATAGTCCCGATGCCCCGCTGTATCAAGGAAATAGACAGAGAAAAGGAGAAAAATACGATGAAAAATGTACTAAAAGCAGTTTTGTTGATGACAGTATTGGCGGGGACGCTTTTTGCAGACGGGCAGATGGGAAGCGGCGGCAACCAGGGTTGTACGGGTGAAAATTGTCCGCCGTGTACGGTCGATTGCCCGCCGCCATGTACCGAAAATTGCGGCCGACCAGAAGAGCGGATCGATAAGCTCGAAAAAGAAGATTCGGGTCAGCTGTTTTTGGGTGATCGCGGCTTCTACTATGACGCGATCAAGTTCATTATTTCCCGCTTTTAGAGTCGCGATGCTCCCAAATCTCGCTCTTCTCGGAAAGGGTGTTGGAATTTTCCAGCACCTTTTCTGATACCAGGTTGTCGGGTCTCAATACGTAGGTCTTTTGCCGTTCCTCCCCTATATCGGTCACAACGTCCTCAAAGACGCTTTCCACGAACATCCGCAGTTCGGCGGGCGTCGATGGCATCCGTGCCGGATCGTACGGCCTCACCATCTTATTGCCGCGTCCGGTCAACAGCCAATCGATCGAACAACCCGTCTCCTCCGAGATCTTTATCAGGATCTCAGGGTGCGGCAGGCGGCCGTTCAGATAGTTTTTTGCGGTTTGGTACGTGATGCCGAGCAACCGCTTGATATCGGCGGCTCTAGCAGAGCCGCACGCATCGGTCAGCCTTTCGATAAATTCAATACTTTCTTTGGTTTGCCGTTCTCCCCTTGACATATCATTCTACGTTTGTGTAATATTTTTCTACGGTCGTAGCAACGCCTTTGAGTATAGTTTTTTTTGTATCCGCTTGCAAAGATCCGTGTTATAATCCGACAACAATATTAAGTTTCGCGGGCCGTACACGCCCTGTGTGCGCCGCGGAAAAAGGGGGAGACGGTGTGGGAGACGTTTCCCCCGCCTTATTTTTAAATCGAATTTGCGGCTGCGTAGCCAGACGCCCACGCCCACTGGAAATTGTACCCGCCTAGCCAGCCGGTTACATCAACGACCTCACCCACAAAGTACAGTCCCGCGACGTTTTTTGCTTCCATCGTCTTTGAGGAAAGTTCCGCTGTAGAAACACCACCCAGCGTAACCTCAGCTCGGTCGTAGCCCTCGGTATCGCGAAACGCAATGCTCCATGCGTTGAGAGAATTAGCAACTCTCTCTAGTTCCTTTGTGCTGAGCTGTGTAAGAGGTTTGTCGGGCAGCCCGCTAGAGGCGAGGGTTTTAGTAAATCTCTGAGGGCATGAAACGGGAGAGGAAATTGCTTAGGCTCTGATTGCTGCCACGGTGCTTGTTAAGAAGTTCAAGAATATCGGTTTCGGGCATCAGGTCGATGGTTACTGGCTCACCTTTTTGCCAGTAATTCGATACCTGCAGAATCGCCGGGCCCGACAGGCCGCGATGGGTGAAAAGGATGTTCTCTCTGAAACTATGCCTTCCCGCTGTCACTTGTGCGTCCAGTGAAACGCCTGCGAGATTCGCGTTGCTTTTGGCTTCGGTTACCATGGCGACAAGCGACGGCCTGGTTTCAACGATCTTAAGCCCGAACTGCCGAGCGATCTTGAATCCGAGGTCCGACGCTCCGATCTTTGGGAACGACAGCCCACCGCAGGCGACGACAACGCTTTTCGCTTGGAGATCACCGTTGTCGGTCAAGACTTGGAATGTATCCTGCTTTAAGACCTTAGTGACCTTGCAGTTCGTACGGATATCTACTCTAGCCGAACCGCATTCGGCCAACAGCATATTGACTATCGCTCGTGAATTTTCGCGGCAAAAAAGCTGTCCGAGCTTTTTTTCGTAATAGGGAATTCGATGTTTTTGAACGAGAGCTACAAAATCGGCAGGTGAATACTGCGATAAAGCCGATCGGCAAAAATGCGGATTTTGCGAGATGAAATTCTCAGGCCGCGTATGGATATTCGTAAAATTGCACCGTCCGCCGCCCGAGATCAGTATCTTTCGCCCGACTCCGGCGTTGTGCTCAAGAACGAGAACGCGTTTACCTCGCCGCCCGGCCGTAAATGCACAAAACAACCCCGCAGCACCGCCGCCGATGATGATCGCGTCGTAAATCACTTACGTCAAATATCGTTCCCGCAATACGCCCAGATGGTGCGTTACGTGGCCTGCCATGATGTAGGTCAGAGCACGAACGGATATAGGGTTATCGCTTGCCGTTCCGACGAGGCGTGAACCGTCGTCGGAGATGTTTTTGACGAGGATAAGGTTTGACTGACGCTGCAGGTCGAATTCGTCAAGCAGGTCGGCGAATGAACGGTTGTTGGCGTTAGAGGTAGCAATATAGTCGTCCTGCTCAAATCCCTCGATCGGCGTTTTGTCGCCGCGAGAGATACGCAGGATGCGGTAGGCAAAGATGCGTTCGCCGTCGATCAGATGGCTGAGGGCTTCCTTGAGCGTCCACTTGCCCTCGGCATAGGCAAACGTGCCCTTGTCTTCGGGCATCTCAGCAAAGATCGACCGCAACTCGGACGTCTGGCTTTCGAGCACGGGCATCACATTATTGCCTTCAACAGTGGAAATATAAGTGTTGTAATACGGAGCGAACTCGTTTGTTTCGGGGCGATTCATAATGCGGTATAGTAGCAGAGAAAAAACTTTACCGAAAAGCAGACCACGAACTCACTATGAGAACCATCATTTTTCTCGCGTTTTTCTCGATCTTGCTGGCAACACCAGCCTTTGCCCAGCACGGCGGCAAGGCCGAGCCGAAACGCATCGAGTTTGCCGCGGGTAAGTCGAGCACATCGCTCAGCGGCACCCTCTCGAACAGCCAGGAGATGGAATACGTTTTCGCCGCCCGCAAGGGCCAGACCGTAACGATCCGCAATGCGACGAGAAGCCTTTTCGATTTTCGCGTCTTCAGCCCTGAGAATTTCCCCGACGGTGATTTCGACAGTTCGGCGAGTTACACGTTCGAGATCCCGGAAACGGGCGATTACATGTTCTTCGTCCGTAAAAAACAGGTGAAAACACCGCGGACCGCCAGATTTTCAATGACCCTGTCGATCAAATAGGGCAGAACTGCGTCGCGTAAGCGAGTTAGAAATTTTTATTCAATTCAAGAGGAGATAGTATGAAACGAACGTCACTTTTACTAGGTATTGCCTTTATTGCACTTGCGGTGCTGTCGCAGACCGGTGCGGGAGCCAAGAACACAACTTTCGCTGACCGTTTCGCAAACGCGGCGGCAGCGGGCGATTCAGGCACGTACAGCTTTGACAAAGCTCACAGCTTTATCGGTTTTAAGGTCAAACATAACGGATTGATCGAAGTTCCCGGATTTTTCCGCGATTTCACCGGTACCGTTAACTACGATGCGAAAGATCCGGCAAAATCGACGGTTGAATTCACAGCAAAGGCTACCAGCGTCGATACCGGCGTTGCCGCTCGAGACAACCACCTGCGCACCAAAGACTTTTTTGAGGTCGAGACCTTTCCAGACATCACATTCAAAAGCACAAAGGTCGAACAGAAAGGCAAAACCTGGACCGTCACGGGTGATTTCACGATGAAAGGTGTGACCAAATCCATCACTTTTCCCTTTAACCTGACCGGTTTTCTCCCGGCCAACGAACGCGCCGGAGCGCGCATGGGTATCACGGCCGAAACTAAACTAAACCGCCGCGATTACGGCGTGAACTATCCAAACACGGTCGTTTCCGACGAGATCGCTGTAACGCTCCAGATCGAAGCTCCGATGCCGAAACCAGCGGCTCCTGCGGCTCCAAAGTCGGAATAAGCGTTCGATTCGGCTCAATACTACACCAAAAGCCCCGGGTTCGAATGAAGAACGCGGGGCTTATTTTTTGCTGCGATATTGATGCTGGTTACTTCTTTTTGCCTACCTCATCGAACGCAATGTCATAGATCGCGTATTGCTCCCAACCGATAAGATCGAAATGCCACCATTCGTTCGGATTGATGGTAAAGCCATTTGCTTCCATTAATTGTCGCAGTTTGTCACGGTTATTTCGCTCTTCGTCTGTGCCGCCGGCGTAATTGGGCGAGGCACGGTCGGTGAATTCGTCATATGCAGAAGGCATCGGAATCGCTTTGCCGGTTTTCAGATCGTAGATGCCCAGATCGACGGCGCAGCCGCGGTTGTGCTTTGAGCCTTTGGCTGGATCGGCGACGAATTTCTTTTGATCTTCCCGAACCACCTCCCAAAAGAGTTTCGTGATCGACCACGGCCGGTATCCGTCATAGATCACGATACCTAAGCCCTGTTTATTCAGCCATTTGTGCACACGAACCACGCCTTCGGCGGCTGGCCGTTGGAGGAATGCGCGTGCTTCGGGATAGACCGGTTTGCCGACAAAATTATCGGCGGTCGCGTATTTGATGTCGAGTTTTATCGTCTTGTCGAGCTTGATGAGTTCTATCAAATCGGCCTCTCGTTTATTAGCCTCTTTCGGCGCGGCCAACTGGCCATTCACACTCGAGAAAAGTGCAAAAAAGATCGCAGAAAAGAGAATTTTTGTGAACGGTTTACGCCTTACCATGCGAAGGAAATTTTCGATTGAATTTAAGCGGCAAAAAAGTTATCTTCAATACTAGCTTATGAGCGAGCTAACAGACAAAAAAAGATGCCCCGCCAGAAAGTGGACCAAGCGCGCCGGAATAATCGCGTTCGTCTTTTTCCTGGGCAAAGGCCTTGTCTGGCTCGGGGTCGCAGCTGCGGGAGCTTACTACGCACTTCATTAGTTTAAGGTGATCATTTTTCAGGCTTGATCGGAGCTTCCGGTTCGGGCTTGTTGTCGTCATCCAGAACCCTTACCTCACTTCCATACTTCTGATAATCCTTAAATCTGATCAGGTTACGCGTCTCAAAGACGTTGGCTTTTTCGCGCATTGTCAGGCGGACGTCTGAGATCGACGGGAGTAAGTATTTTTCGTCAACGATCTTCACCCAATCGTAGTCGATCGTCCTTTTGGCCGTTCTGACCGGAAAGTTTGCCGGGATCTCGGTCGCTTCGCTCTCGACGCGTATCACGCGGCCGTTGTCACGGTCGATCCAGATCCGGCCTTTCATTCCAGTGATCGTTGTATCGGTGGAATATCCGACAGCCGTGATCACTTGCTTTGCCTTGTCCTTCTCGACAGAAAAATCGTAAACAAAGGTCTTGTAGGTTCTTAAAATGTCGGTTTGCACGACCTCGAATTTGGTTTCGCTTTCCGGCTTGAAGATGGTGGCGAGCATCGTAACGAATTCGCCGGTTGAACTAGTTCCACCAACGCCTTCATACGACTGCTTCGCCTCGGAAGCATTTTGAAGCAAGCCATTTACGGATAATACGCGATAGCTTTCTTCTCCCGACGATTTGTAACTAACCGCGACCACCAATCGGTCAAGATTGCGAAAATTATTCGTTCCGGCATACGCGGCCGAGCGTTGGATCTGCTGTTTGACGACAAAATCAGGCATTTCCTCGACGGCCTCGAGGGTCTTTTTACGAGCGTTTTCGATCAATGCGACAGATTCCGTCGATGAGGGAAGCTTTGTCGATTCCGGGTTCGATCTCCGTCGCTCGGCTTCTTCCAACGCGCGTTTCAACTCGTCGTCGTTCAATCCTTTCGAACGTGTCAGACTTCGAACGCCGTCGGTTACAACGAAATCAATTCCCCGCTTTCGAAGGGCTTCTATCACATCAGCTTTCTTTCGGGGATCAGCCTGTAGGGCATAGAGCATCTTCACGTACTCCGTCTGCGTGAGCGGTGCGGTCTGGGCCAAAACGAATCCTGAAAACAGAGCAAGTGAAATTACGAGAAGAACCTTTTTCATCTTTCTTAATGATGCTGCCACAGCGGAAATCGTTGTGTCGCGATGCCCTTCAAACGGAGCAAACGCTGCAAATTGGAGTGTAAATGAAAAGCGGGAAAATTTCGACGAAATCTTCCCGCTCGGTATGATAACGAACCTAAAGATCGGGTTAGTTAACCCATTCTTCTTCGTAATTAAGCTGCCAATGCCTCGTCACCCACTTTTGAGCTGCAGTCATGGCCGTATTTTTCCATTTCTTCATATTATCTAAAACGGAAAGAGCGGCCATCGGCTTGCTCGGGTCACGCTCGACCCGAATTACCTGGGTTAAAACTTCGATGATCGTCTTGTTCTCTTCCAGAATACGAAGGCGAACTTCACTTCCGACCGGCGGCAAAGTTTCTAGATTGACAAGAGCGCTGGTTTCACCAACATTCTCCGTCAAACCTTCAACATTGACCGTTTCTCCGCTCGTCGAATCGACCCAGCTAGCCTTTACAGGCATGCTCGCAATAATGCGATGATGCAATGGCGTTTTGTATGATGATGTAGAATATTCTACCTGTGCCATTATTTCCCCTTATTTCTCACTCATGAATTATGCATTTTGACGACCAAAACCGCTTCGATCCTCTCGATGCGAGACTAAGTTAGTTCAAATTTACAAAAAAGTCAAGTTTCCTCGTCACTCCAAAAGCCCGATTTTTACAGGTTTTTTCGTTTCAATGTCCCTGACCGCAACATTTTGTAACTGAAAGTGATACAAAATGTAAGTTATTAAACGCGGGTCGGGCTTAAAGGTTTCAAAATGTGGCCTTATTAACGATTTTTTAGCTCCAATTAAATGTCCGTTAAGTTTTCTGTAATGTGACGGTTGTAACATACCGTCAGGACGCAAATAAGGCGTCGGATGCGACGCACTTTTCGGTATTCAAATTGCGTTAATTTTTAACGAATCTGGATGTAAGGGACCGGAAGCAACTCGAGCCTTACGGCTTAGTTTCCTGTTCGTAACGATTTACGGCGAGTTTTTTCGCTCAGGATAAGATTGTGTTCGACTTGGCGGAGCCAAAAAGATCGTCGGAATATCCAAAAAACAATATAAAAAACCAAAAAAAATGATAACCCTGTTTCGGGAGCAATTATCAGATCCATATCGACGAGGTCAAAAAATGACAACTAATAATAAAAAGAAATTCATGGGATGGATCTTTTCCATCTTCGCGGCAGCCGTATTTACAGTATCGGTTACCGCTCAGGTTACGACATCGGATATAGTCGGCGTCGTTTCCGATCCAAACGGTGCTGTCGTCTCGGGAGCAACCATCACGGCAGTTCACACTCCGTCGGGTTCGAAATACTCGACCACGACCAACGGCGAGGGAAGATTTACGCTTCCGGGCTTGCGTGTTGGCGGACCATACACGATCACTGTTAGCCAGGGAGGATTCAAGGATCAGAAGGCTAACGACGTTTTCACGAGCCTCGGCAACACTTCGACGATCAATTTTACAATGAACGTCGCCGACGCTAACGTTGAGGTCACTGTCACAAGCGACGACACGTTTAGCGAAGTGAAGACCGGATCGTCGACAAACCTGAGCCTGAACGAGATCGGAAGTATTCCGACTGGCGGACGCCGCGTTAACGACTTTGCGAAGCTTTCCCCGTTCTACGGCGGCGGCCCGTTTGGCGGTTCGATCGCCGGACAGGACAACCGTATGAACAACATCACGGTTGACGGATCCTATTTCAACAATTCATTCGGTCTCGGCGGTCAGCCCGGTGAAAGAACTAACGTTTCACCGATCCCTCTTGACGCTATCGAGGAATTTCAGATCAACGTCGCTCCGTACGATGTTCGTCAGGGCAATTTCGTCGGTGCCGGTATCAACACCATCACCAAGAGCGGAACCAACAGCTATCATGGTTCGGGCTATTACAACTTCCGTAACGAAACGTTTCTCGGTAAAGAAGCCGGCCCGAATCTCTTTAATCGTGGTCAGCTTGATTATAAATTGTATGGCTTAACATTCGGCGGAGCCCTTCCGTTCTTTAACTTCGGTGAGAATAACGGTCCTCTATTCACCACTGGACGCGACAAATCGTTCTTCTTCTTTAGCTATGAGAATGAAAAAACGTCGCGGCCTGCTCACACGTTCACTGCCTGCCCGGTCGCGTTCAACACGCCTGGTTCGGGCTGTGGTACCGGCAGCGTATCGCGAGTTTCAAAGCTAGATCTTGACGACCTTAGTTCATTTTTGAGAACAAACTTTGGTTATGATCCAGGTGCATATCAGAATTACAATTTCCTGATCCCTGCCACCAAGTACCTTTTCCGAACTGACTTTAATCTCAATAGTTCAAATCGCTTGACGCTTCGCTACATGACGTTGAGCTCGCTTACCGACCAGAATATCAGTACGTCGAACAGCGGAAACACGGCTGGTTTTGGACGCGGAAGCCAGGGCACGAACTATCTCAGTTTCCAGAATTCTAACTACCAGATCAAAGAAGATATTCGTTCGGTAGTAGGCGAGTGGACCTCTTCATTTGGAAGCCGTGCGTCGAATAGCCTGATCGTTGGCTACACGTTTCAGGATGAGAGCCGCCCGAATGTAACCAAGCTCTTTCCGTTGGTCGATATTCACGATGGAACTACTGGAACCCTTAGTGCCACAACGACTCTGACCTCTTTTGGTTACGAGCCGTTTACGCCTCTCAACACCCTGAAATACAAATCATTTCAGGTTCAGGATAATTTTTCTCTGTACCGCGGATCGCACACTATTCAGGCTGGTCTGAGTTTCGAAAAATACCACTCCCTGAACATCTTCTACCCGTCGTCGCAGAGTATTTACTCATACAGATCGGTAGCGGATTTCAAAGCCGATGCGCTTGCCTATCTGAACGGAACTACTTCGACAGTTACAGTTCCAAGATTTAACGTCAGATACATCAATCAGCCGGGACTTACGTCACCTGATCAGCTCCTTGATGTTATTTACCTCGGTGCCTACGGGCAGGATCAGTGGAAGGTCAAAGACAATTTCACGCTGACATACGGTTTGCGTATGGAAGTGCCTTTCTTCGGCAATACCGGCTTTAAGAATTCACTTGTCGATACTCTGTCATTCACGGACGGCAAGGGAGGCACGCTCAAGCTTGCTACCGATAAACTGCCGAATTCAAACATTCTCTGGTCTCCGCGTGTCGGATTCAATTGGTCGCCGCTTCAAAGCCAGAAACTTCAGCTTCGCGGTGGTTCCGGTGTCTTCACCGCCCGTCCGCCTTATGTTTGGATCTCAAATCAGATCGGTAACAACGGTGTGCTCACGAGTTTGAACACCGTAAACGGCACGACCGCTGCTAACTCAACGCACTTCAATCCAAATCCTAACGCCTACAAACCCACAAACGTTACCGGAGCCCCGGTCGCTGGTGCACAGGATCTTAACTTTGCAGTGCCTGACTACAAATTCCCGCAAATTTGGCGTTCGAGTGTCGCCGTTGATTATAAACTTCCGCTAGGCCTGGTCGCTGGTAGCGAATACCTCTACACCAAGGACGTAAAAGGAACGGCATATATCAATGCCAACCTTTCAAATCCTGATGGTGCTTTCACTGGTCCCGATACCCGTCCGCGTTGGATAACCGACACTTGTACCTCCACAACCGCGTTTGACGCTAAAGTCAACTGCTCGGTTCTGAATGCGATCACGCTTACAAATTCCAGTGCCGGTAAAGCCTGGAATCTTGCATTCACGCTCGAAAAGAGAAACGCAAAGGGCTTCTGGGCAAAAGGCGGATATTCCTACGGTGAGTCGAAGAACCTGGTCGATGCATCATCGACTGCAGGAACTTCGTACGCAAATATTTTCTCTTCGAAAACCCCAAACAATCCTGAGCTGAGCTTTAGCTCTTCGACGATGGGGCACCGCGTGTATGCTTCTGCTTCGTACACTGTCAACTATTTCAAGTTTGGAAGTACGACCGTCTCGTCATTCTGGGAATCTAAAACCCAATCGACGGGCAGCTATCGATATTCCAACGATATGAATAATGACACGACTTCTGGAAACGACATGATCTACATCCAGAAAGATCCGTCGGAAACCATCTTCGTTGCTAACGGCACGATCACCGCACAGCAGCAGTCGGATGCATGGGAAGCGTTCATCAGACAGGATAAATACCTCTCGTCGCATCGCGGTCAGTACGCTTTGCGAGGAGCGGCATTCTTTCCTCTGGTTCACACTCTGGATCTGGGTTTCATTCAGGCGATCAAATTCCGCTTCCTTGGTGCCGATCATCGTCTACAGGTGAGAGCTGACATTGTCAATTTTGGAAATATGCTCAACCACAACTGGGGAGTCGGTAAGACCCCTGCGAGCAATAATTTCCAGCCGTTGGCTTATGTTGCTGCCGATGCAAGCGGTCGTCCGACCTTCCGCCTCAATTCATTTGGCGGAGCTCTGATCAATCGCACGTTTGATCCGCGCAACTCCTCGGCTGACGTTTACCAGATGACGCTCGGAATCAAGTATTCCTTCTAGTGTCACTTGTCCTTTTTTGGTTGAGGCTGCCTGTTAAAGGCAGCCTCTTTTTCGTTGTTAGCGACCAAACTCCCGAATCATATTGGTTTCCGGGATTCCTTTTGTAATAAACTCTCCAAATGCGGATCCTGCAGATCTCATCGGCAAATACATTTGGCGGCGGCGAGCGGCATTTTGTCGACCTTTGCCGCGAGCTGATGGCACGTGGGAATGAGGTTTTTGTCGCACTACGACCATCGAACGAATGGCAAAGCAGGCTCGATTTCATTCCGAAAGAGAATTTTCTCTACGTCTCGATCCGGAATTCATTCGGTATGTTTAGTGCAAAAAAGATCGGGCGATATATAGAAAAGGAGCGGATAGACATCGTTCACGCCCATGTCGCTCGTGATTATCTGGCGGCGAGCGTTGCGGTTCGCACGGTGAAGGGCGTGAAGCTCGTCCTGACCCGTCATGTCGTCTTTCCCATGAAGCCATTTCACCGGTTCGCTCTGAAAAATGTCGACGCTGCGATAGCGGTATCTCCGCCTGTACATGATCAACTCGCTAAGATCTTTACCGAAAGCAAGATCCATACGATACCAAATGGTATCAACATCGCGGCAGACAGCAGCATCGATAAACGGGCGTTGGGCGACGAATTCAGATCTTTCCACAACATTCCGGCTGACGCACCGTTGATCGCCACGATGGGCGAACTAAAGCTCCTGAAAGGCCAGCGTGACTTTGTTTTGGCTTCAAATGAGATCCTAAAGGACATTCCCGAAGCCAGATTTGTGATTGCGGGGAAGGACAACTCGATCGACCAGCGATTCCGCCGCGAACTGCGTCGCCTGGTAAAGGTCTTGGGTCATGATGAGAGTTTTATCTGGCTCGACTGGCTCGACGACATCTCTCCGCTCATGGCTGCCGCAGATGTGTTTGTTTCACCGTCCCACTCCGAGAGTTTCGGGCTCGCGATCCTCGATGCAATGGCTGCCGGAACGCCTGTTGTCGCCACCGCTACCGACGGTGCGAAACAGCTGATACTCGAACAAAATGCCCTAGTTCCGGTGAAAGATCCGATCGCCCTCGCCAGCAAGGTCGCCTGGTACCTGCAGCACCATGAAGAACGGCAGAACCTGGCCGAGACTCAGCAAAAGCACGCGCGAAGTACCTATGGGCTGGATGTCATGATCGATTCCACGGTGGCCTTGTACGGCGATGTGCTGAAGGCCTGATACGTAACCTCGCATTTTTTTCGCTTACTTGATGTAAACCTAACACTCGGTTTATCTTAAAAGTATGCGGCAATTTGTTTTGATCACTTTTCTGGCATTCGTGTCTCTAATGAACGTTTATTCGCAGACCGCTGAGAAATTTGCGTCCGACTGGGACGAGCACCACATTTCGACGATGTTCCCTTCGGATGTACGTCATTCGGACCTCAAAAAATACCTAGATCAGCTCAAAAAACTTGGCATCAAGGTCGATCAGGTCGGCGTGTCGAATGCCAACCGTGAGATCTATCAGATCGAATGGGGCAAAGGCCCGCTGAAGGTTTTCATGTGGTCGCAGATGCACGGCGATGAGCCGACGGCAACTTCGTCGCTCATCGATATGTTCGCGTTCCTGCAAAAACACCATGACAAAGATTGGGTCAAAAAGATATCGGAAACGATGACCATCCGGGCCGTCCCGATGCTCAATCCCGACGGCCAGGAACTTTACCAGCGTCGAAATCTGCAGGGAATTGACATTAATCGTGACGCACTCGATCTGAAAACTCCGGAGGCTCGTCTGTTGAAACAGCTGCGCGATGACTGGAATCCGTCGATCGGCTTTAACCTGCATAATCAGCAAGCCCTGACCACGGTCGGGCGGGCACCGAGTCAGGCATCAATATCTTTCCTTGTCGTTTTCGGTGACGAGGCAAAGACACTGAATCCAGGGCAGGAACGCAACCAGCGTATTGCATCGGGAATGGTCACAGCTCTGCAAAAGTACATTCCCGGGCACATTGGCCGCTACGGCGACGAATGGACGCCGACTGCCTTCGGCGATAACTTCTCCGCCTGGGGAACGCCGACCATCCTGATCGAGACCGGAGCACTTTACGGCAAGGACGAATCGTATCTCGTCAAAATGAATTACATCGCGTTCATGACGGCCCTGAATTCGATCGCGACCGGCAGTGAGAAAAACAATGACCCGAACATCTACATAAACCTGACGGAAAACGGCTCGGGCGGGTTGGTAAACTTCGTTTTTCGGAAGGCAAATGTTGTGATCCCCGATCCGGCTGCAACGACGCCGGGTGCGGTTACAACAAAAACGACCGATATTTCCGCCGTTACCGAACGCCGCCGGGCGAGTTTTGTCGCTCCAGTGCGGATCCGAAACGTTGGCGACGCGACGACTGTTCGGGGACTAGAGGAATACGACGCGAGCGGCTTTAATGTGGTACAGAGATTTGGACAGGCGAAAGCGGGCGAGCTGGCTGAGTTTTTCTTCTATAAAAAAGACCGTACTGTCGATTGGGCATCGACCGATCTTGAGAAACAATTTCCACCCGATGCGGTTTTTTCCGGCGGTAAGTTCGTTAAGGGCGAAAAGCTCGTTCCACGCCGATAATTTAGTAAACTAACAAGCACGTGCTGACGCTGCTCAAGATCAAAAACATCGCCCTGATCGACGAACTCGCCATCGAGTTTGGCGATGGGCTGAACCTTTTGACGGGCGAGACCGGCTCAGGCAAATCGATCATCGTCGACAGCCTCGGGGCGTTGACCGGTGACCGCGTTTCCAACGATCTGATCAAAGAAGGTTCGCCATCCGCGACGATCGAAGGCCTTTTTAACATCGCGGTCGATGACGAGCTGCGGTCGATCTTTGACGAAAGCGGCATCGAGATCGAACCTTCCGCAGAAACCGACATCATCGTCCGTCGCGAACTCTCAGCCGCAGGAAAAAATCGGGTCTTCATCAACGGCCAGCTTGTCACTCAAGGCTATCTCAAACGCGTCGGATCGCATCTCGTCGACATCCACGGCCAAGGCGAGCAGGCTGGGCTCTACGATGTCGAATCGCACATCGAAATGCTCGACGAATTCGCCAGTGTCGATACGGCAAAAGAAAAGGTCGCGGCGGCATATCAAAAATGGTCGGAGGTTCGCTCGCAGCTTTCTTCGCTCGAGAAAGACACTGCCGAAAAGCTCCAATTGCTCGACATCCTGCGTTTTCAGGTCAACGAGATCCAGGCAGCAAACTTACAGCCCGACGAGGAAACCGTACTCGAAGAAGAGAAGCGGCGACTTAGCAACGTCGAGAAACTAACCTCGCTGAGCAGCGACGCCTTTGCACTTTTATACGACAACGCCGAATCGACGGCTACGACGCTCGAAAAAGCGCAGCGAAAGGTCGCTGAACTCTCGGATTTCGAATCACAATTCTCCGATTACACCGAGGGCATCGCAACCGCCCGAGCCGTGATCGAAGACCTTGCGTTCGCCGTTCGTGATTTTCGCAATCATCTAGAATTCTCGCCCGAACGCCTCAACGAGATCGAAAACCGACTCGCTGAGATCCTGCGTTTGAAAAGAAAATACGGCGATTCGGTCGATGCTGTTCTCGAACATCTACGCGTTTCCGACGAGCGTTTACAGAATATCGAAACCGCCGAATTTCGCGAGGAAGAGTTGAAAAAACAGCTGTCTGAATTGCGTACTGCGTATGTAAAGTCGGCTAAGGAGCTGCACGATAAGCGAAGGACTTCGGCGACGAAGTTTGAAAAGCAGGTTGAGCAAAATCTACGGGCCGTCGCTCTCGAAAAAGCGAGGTTTGAGGTTCGGATCGAGGCATCGGACGATGATGCCGCGTTCACGCCAAATGGTTTTGACCGCGTCGAATTCTACTTCTCAGCCAATCCCGGCGAATCGCCAAAACCGCTCGCAAAGGTCGCCTCGGGCGGCGAAGCTTCACGGTTGATGCTCATTATCAAAACAACCATCAAAGCCAGCGGGCCGCAGAAGACCGCTGTTTTTGACGAGGTCGACGTCGGCATCGGCGGCCGCGTAGCCGAAGCGGTCGGGCGAAAGCTGAAAGACCTTTCCGCAAGTCAGCAAGTCCTCTGCGTAACGCACCAACCGCAGATCGCCTCACTCGCTGACCGACATTTTACGGTAGAAAAACAGGTCACCGGCGGTCGCACTCTGGTAAAGGCACGTGAGCTTTCCGAAACCCAGCAGGTCGAAGAGATAGCCCGCATGCTCGCCGGATCCGAAATAACCGAAGCCGCCCGCGAAAACGCCAGGTCAATGCTGGCTGGGCGTTAATTCAAACAGGATGAACAGGATATTCAGGATACTGAAGCGAAGGGTTGATGAATCCATCCTGCTTATCCTGTCCATCCTGTTAAAATTCAACTAATGAATTCTGAAATACTAGCCCATGTCATTCGCGGAGAGACAGTCGAGTCGATCCATCGCGGACACATTCACATCGTCGACGGCGAGGGGAACACAGTTGCGTCGGTCGGCGATCCGTCAACCGTGACCTACTTTCGCTCAGCCGCGAAACCATTCCAGTCGCTGCCGTTCATCACGAGCGGTGCGGCGGACGCATTTGGGTTTACCGAGGAAGAGATCGCAATGTCGATCGCATCGCACTCGGGCGAGAAGATGCATGTCGAACGCGTCGCGCAAATGCTCGACCGCATCGGAATGGCCGAAAGCGACTTGCACTGCGGAGCCCACGCGCCATTTTACGCAGCCGAAGCCGAGCGAATGCTCCGCGAAGGCGAAACGCCCACTCAGCTTCACAACAACTGCAGCGGCAAACACGCCGCGATGCTCGCTCTCGCCAAACACATCGACGCCGACGCAGCGACCTACGAATTAGCCGAAAACCGCATCCAAAAACGAATCCTGCGATGCATCTCAGACTTCACCGGAATCGCCGAAACCGACATCGCCCAGGGCATCGACGGCTGCGCCGCTCCGAATTTTGCGATCCCGGTTGCCGCGATGGCTAAGAGCTTTGCAAATCTCGTCTTTCCGCTCAACTTTCACCCGGCGGTCCAGTCCGCCGCCTCACGCATCACCCACGCCATGATGCGGCACCCCGAACTCATCGGCGGCACCGATCGCCTCGACACAATGCTGATGAAAGCCGCACCCGGCAAGATCATCTCAAAAGTCGGCGCCGACGGCGTCTGGCTCTGCGGCGTACTGCCATCCGACAAATATCCACGAGGCCTCGGAATCGCCCTCAAAGTCGGAGACGGCGACGACCATCGCGGCCGCCCGGTCATCGCTGTCGAGATCCTAAAAAAGCTAGATATTCTAGTTGAAACCGGTCTTCCCGAGCTTTCACCAATGCCGATAAAGAATCGTCGAGGTGATATCGTTGGGCGAGTAGAGCCTCGTTTATCCTTCCCGAAATACTCAGCGACGGAATGAAACGCAACTTTGGCAATTTTTTTGAGCGATGGACGCGGGGAGGCGCCCGACTCACAGATGTTGAGTTTGATTTACTCCAACATGCTGTCAATTCTCTTCCGCCATCATTGCGATCTATTGTTGAAAGCCAATTCGATGCCTATAACCTCGTTCAGCGTGAAGTTGATGGCCGTTCACTTAATTTTTATCAAATAAAAGGTGGAAAGGTAGATCGGGAGGGCCTTCCGCTGCTCGATATGTCTGTCGAGGAAGCTCCGCTTATTCGACTCAAAGCCACAGTTAATGGAGATAGTGAGCCTATTCATGCCAATCTCCACGCTGAAACGGACGTGCATTTTGCATGTCGCTAAACCGTCGAGCACCTGCTAAGGGAGTCGTTAGAGTTTTGGATTTAAAACAATCGTGGCGGTCGAATTTCTGATACATCTTGGCCGTTTGCTCAGTTCTATCTATGCGGATAGACTTTCTCTGAATACACGGAGTTTGTAAATCAAAGTGAACGCGATAAAGCCATTTGAAGCCGCCGACTACCTCGATAGTGAAGAGGTATTAGCCGAATACCTAAACGCGGCCCTCGAAGACCCAAATCCCGATGTCTTTCTAATGGCGATCTCGGATGTAGCGAAGGCTCGCGGAATGAGTAAATTAGCGAAAGACGCAGGGCTGGTCGGGAGAGTCTTTACAAGGCTCTTGCACACGGAGCGAAACCGCGTTATGAAACGGTGGTCAAACTTCTGCGTGCTCTCGGTGTCGAACTTAACACATCGCCAATAACGCGATGAGGAGAAATGGTAGCAATATGCCTAAAAGAACCAAGGAAAAGTTGTTGGCGACTGCAAGCTTATACTTGCTCTGGATCGCGCTTGGGACTTTGGGATTCTTGCCTTCGATATTTCACGATACTAACATCGGACAGAGTCATTCGATCTTTAACCCACTCTCTATCCTTCTTGATCTGATAATTTACGTATTTCTAACCTTTGTCATAGTAACGGTTGTATTCGCTGTAATCGATAGTCAAACTAAATAAAAGATGTTCTTTGGCATAAGAACTTAGACAACGGTTGAATTCTTCATCCCAATCGCCCGATCCAACCACAAATTCGTCAATTTCTCCTGAATACTATTAGCCTTCAAACGCTCGTTCAGGTTTTTGAAATCGACGAAATCGAGATGCTGGTCCTGGTTGAAGCAGGAGAAGACGAAGAATTCTTCGCCGGTGTGTGGGTTGACGTGTCTCTGTAAACACTGGGCGCAGACCTCTTTCATCATGCACTGCATCGGGCTGTTGATGGAGCCGATGGCGGTGTGGTCGGGTTTGAGGAAAGGCTTTAGCGTGGTGTGGCGAGCTTCGCGGACGCCGTTCATCATGCGGTCTGAGCCAATGGCGATGATGCGGTCGACTTCCTTCAGATCGACTTTTTGATCACCGAGACGGCCTTCGGCGTAGGCGATCATGGCCTGGACGATATTGCCGCGGAAATGCGCGTCCTGCGGACGCTGCGGCAGGATCTCGTCACCAAAATCGGTCGACCAGATGACCTCGTCGGTCGCGTTTTCGATCTCTTCGCGCTTGTAGAGATCGGCACCGTTCTTGTAGCCGGCGAAATACACGACCTTGTTGTTCTTCTCACGCAAAGCCCTCGCGATCGAGAACAGCACCGCATTTCCCAAACCACCGCCCGCGAGCATGACGGTTTCGTTCTCAGTGATCTCGGTCGGCGTTCCGGTCGGGCCCATGACGAGAACTTCCTCGCCTTCCTTGAGCAGCGAACAAAGCCGCGAAGACGTTCCCATTTCCAAAACGATCATCGACAGCAGCCCTTTTTCGACATCGACCCACGCTCCGGTCAACGCTAAACCTTCCATCATCAGACGTTTACCGTCGACGATCGGGGCTGATGTCTCAAAATTCTGCAGCCGATAAAACTGTCCAGGCTCAAATTTTCTCGCCTGGAGCGGAGCCTTGACGATTACATCGACGATCGTCGGCGTTAGACGATCGACCTTTACGACGTAGGCTCTGAGATCTTCATCGAGTTTGGCAACGAGATTGTCGAAAGCGTCGGAACGCAGGCTGCTAGCCTGCGAGTCATCGTCAATGTCATCCACCGGCAGGCTGGCAGCCTGCGTTCCGGCGAAGATCTCGACTACCTTTTCGTATCCATGCTTGGCCGAGGCCATCGCTTTGACGACGTTTCCTGCGTAGGTCGGGTGGTTGTCGCCGTAGTAGCTGATGAATTTCCCGTCGTGTTCGTAGCTCGTGAAGAATCCGGCCTCGCCCTTCGGCGTTTCGACGGCGTGGAGTTTGCCGTCGCCGTTCCGTTCGACCTTATGCGGCTGGAAGAACTGCTTCCATTCATCCATCTTGAACGTGCCGGGCTTTTCCTTCTCATAAATAACGTTCGGCGAGGTTCCGGCGGCAACACAGACCGTATGTGCCGGAAACTCGTGCATCTCACCGGTTTTTTCGAATTTCCCGGTGTCGGCGATGTAATCGAGCCGTTCGAAAATAATGGCTTTGACCGCGTTGTATTCGTCCGGTACTGCCTCGGTCGGCGACATGCATTCGACGAAATCGATGCCTTCTTCGAGAGCTTTTTGGACCTCTTCGTGGTTGAGGCGATACGCTGGGCTGTCCTGCAAACGTTTGCGATAGACGAGCGAAACGCCGCCCCAGCCTCGTACGAGTGGTACAAAATTCGGCTCTTCGCCCGCTGCTGCCGCACGCTCGCGTTCAGCTCGTATCTCGCGGCCGTGTTCGAGGAATTCCTGCAGCACGCGGATCTCTTCCTCATTAAAATGCTCGACGACCTTTTCCTCGCCAAAATCAGCGACGACCTGCTCGTATTTGCCAAGCATTTTCTCGACCTGAACCGGATAATAGGCAAACAGCTCGGTCGCCGTATCGATCCCTGTCAAGCCGCCGCCGATGACAACGGCTGGCAGGCGAACTTGCAGGTTCGAGAGCGTATCCTTCTTAAATGCACCAGTTAGCTGCAACGCCATGAGGAAATCCGACGCCTGTCGAATTCCGCGAATGAGGTTGTTTTTCATCGGAACGATCGTCGGGCGACCGGCTCCGGTGGCGATGGCGATGTGGTCGAATCCGAGTTCCCACGCATCCTCGATCGTCAGCGTGCCGCCAAAACGGATGCCGCCGTACGGGCGAAAACGCTTGCGGCGGGTCAGCATGAGCTGGATCATCGTCAGAAAATTCTTATCCCATCGAACCGTAATTCCATATTCCGAAACGCCGCCAAAACCTGAGAGGATGCGTTCGTCGAGTTCCTCGGTGATCTCACTGACGCCTTTGATCGGTTTCGGGCACGACTTGCCGTGGTTGCCGGTCCACTCGGTCGGAAGCGGTTCGATCTTCAATCCGTCGATGCCGATCACGCCGAAGCCTTCGTTCAGAAGGTAATGCGACAGCGTATAACCTGCCGGTCCGAGGCCGACGACCATGACGTTTTTGCCGTTATATGGCAACGAATACGGGCGTTTCGCGTTGAGAGGATTCCAACGTGTGAGCAGGCTGTAGATCTCGAAACCGTACGGTAATTTCAGTACGTCGGTCAGCGAAGCGGTCTCAGCGAGCGGGATGTTGACCGGTTCCTGCTTCTGGAAAATACAGCCCTTCATGCAGTCATTGCAGATGCGGTGGCCGGTTCCGGCACACATTGGGTTGTCGATAGTGACGAGTGCGAGCGAGCCGATCGAATCGCCTTGCTTTTTGAGCAAGTGCATCTCAGAAATTTTCTCGTCGAGCGGGCAGCCCTCGGTCTTGATGCCGAGCGGATTGCGTTTCGCGGTGCCGTCGGGCTCGCGAAGCCCGGTCGAGCACGCATCCTTCTCACGCTCGTGGCAGATCATGCAGTAATCGATCTCGTACAAAGCGTCACGCATCGTGCCGCGGTCGTCGGTCAGCTTAAACCCGTCACGCCGCCGCAGGATGTCCTCGCCGCCGCGCATGATGTTGTGGATCTTTGGTTCAGGGTGGATCAAATGAACGAGATTCTGATAATCCAGCGCGTGCGGAACCTTAAAGCTGTACCATTTTCGCGATTTGTTGTGGAAAGCGGCTGCCGACCACGCCTCAGCGAGATGAAGCGCGGCTGTGACGGTGAGCAGGTCGCCCGTCGATTTTTCTTCTATGACGTAATTAGAAAAAAGCTTTCCGAAGGTCGAATCCTTGAGCCTGTCGTACGCGGCGTTGAGTTTATTTACTGTTTCGGTCGTTGACGGCGATGTTTCAGCGACCCAGTCGCTACCGCTCCCGGTTCTGACTTTTTCCTGGGCGATCAGTTCTTCTTCAGCCTCAAGCAGACGGCAGGTCGTTTCGGCGATCGAGAGTTCTTCGTCGCGGACGAGTGTTTCGTCGAATGCGACGGTGCGCAGCTCTCTCAGAGCGAGCCACAGTTCGTTCTCATTGAGTTCGGCAATGACTTCGGGCTTGTACTTTTTGGCAGCGCGGCGTTGGACGAAGAATTTGTATTTCCAAACCGGATTTTGGACTAGGATATTTTTACCGAGTTCGGCGCGTTCGCGGTCGATCTTGAACAAGCGGGCGATGAAATCCGACAGGAACGGAGCGGAATCGGTCAGGATCTTCGACGCGACCTTTCGCTCATAGCCCTCGCCGCGAGTGGCGATGTATTTGGTGAGTGCGGTGTGTAGGATCTCGTCTTTTTGTCCCACTTCGGCGTAAAAGGTCTCCGCCAGTTCCTTCAGTTTTACTGCGTCAAAGAGATCCGCAAAGGTGAAACCGGTTATCCCGAGTTCGAAATTATTCGTCGTGTTTTCTGCAAGTACCGTCATATTCTGGCCCCGTAAATTCCAAGCATCGGGGCAACATTCCATAATATCACCGCACTAAGGCGCCTTCCAGTTACAGAGCCCTAAGCACCTCAAAACGGCAGCAGAGCCAAACAGGGATGAATGGGATAAAAGGGATTCGATCTTATCCTTTTCATCCTGTTTATCCCTGTCAATCAATTCTCCTGTCATTGTGTGCGGTGCTGCCAGCGGTGACATTTTTCCGCAAAAACCTCGAAAAACTGCATCCAATATGGTATAAAACAGGATTGCACATTAGTTTTTTTACTTATATTTAGGACTTATTTAGCAGTATGCAGAACGATCAGAGGTTGACGCCATTACCGGGCGTGAAGGCAATGCAGCCGAATATGCCTGTCGAATTTTCGCCGACCGGCGGCTATCCGGCGGGTTACGAAGACACGCCGGACAGCAAACGATCCATCCGCCAGTATTTTCAGATCGTTTACAAACGTCTGCCGATCATCATCGCGATCACGATCCTCGCGACCGTGGCCGCGGCGATATATTCGTACCGTTTGCCGTCGATGTATCAAACGTCGACAAATGTCATCATCGAACCACGGAAGCCACCTCAATCTCAGCGTAATGTCATCACGGTCAATAACGGCGACGACGCACGCTATTACATGACCCAGCTCGAGCTGCTCAAGAGCGGCGATTTGATGAAGCGTGTGATCATTTCACTTGGATTTCATCGCGATCCCAACTTGTTTGCTGATCAGAATCGAGGTTTGATGGCGGGACTTCGTTCGCTGTTCTCCGGCGACAAAAAGCCTGCCGAGACGACGAATACGCTTCCCGTGCTTTCGGAAACTACGACCGGTGAAGACAACAAGGTGAAGGTTGCGCTGACACCGGAGGAAGACGCTCGGGCGTCCTCATACGCCGGAATGTTCACGGTCAGTGTTTCTCCGGTGAACCAGACAAATATCGTAACGGTTGCCGTCGCAAGCACAGATCAGGCGCGTGCGGCTAAGGTGGCCGACGGTATTGCGCAGCTTTTTATCGAAGAAAACGAAGACCGAGAGATCGGGACCAGCAGACAGGCGTATGACGAACTCGGAAAATCGATCGAAGGTCTTAAAGCGACCATCGCCCAGCAACAAAACGATTACATTGCGGGCGTGAAAGCAAGTGCCCTCGGAATGGGCGATGCAAAAGGCGAAGTTCGTGCCGGCAATCTTGAAGGACTGCTGACGGCATGGCGCGAGGCGTCGATCGAAACTGGAAAGCTGGAAGCTCAATATCGAGCGGCCCTGAATGCGAAGGGCGGTGATGCTCTTGTGGTTGACCCGACAAACGTCGCTATCCAGCAACTCCGCACCGAGAACATGAAGAAGGAAGCCGATCTTCGCAAACGGTTGGAGGAGGTTGATACAAAGATCGACGCTGCAAATGAAAAGCGGATGGAGTTGCTCGCAACAAAGACCGAACAGCATCGCGATGTCATAACCATAAATGAAAAAATTGCTGAGCTGAAGAAGCAGAAGACGCGTATTGAAGGTGAAGTTAGCACAAAAGTAACTACTGACATCAAAAAGCTTGAATCGGATGCGGCAAAAGAGTTGATCGCCTCCAAAGGATCTCAGCTCGCAGCCGCCCGACAGCGAGAAGCGAGACAAAAAGAACTTTTCGAGATCGCTGCCGGCCAAGCGAATAACGAAGGCGTTGCGGAAACAAAACTCGGTACACTAAAGAGCGAACTCGATTCAAACCAGAAGTTGCTCGACACTTATACATCGCAGCAAAAGCAGCAGGAACTTGCGCTTTCAACTGACCGTCCAAACAACATCAAACAGCAGGCGCCAGCTCCGCCTGCGTGGTTGACAGGCCCGGCTCGGGGACGAAATATAATGGTGGCGTTTTTGTTGTCGTTTGCGGCTGGGATCGGGCTGGCGTTTTTGCTGGATTTCCTTGACGATTCGGTTCGCACTTCGGATGACATCAGCCGTCATTTGGGGCTGCCGACCTTGGCGCTTATTCCGCATAATTTGGGGACGGACAAACGCAAAATGCTTGCGGGCAAAGGAGGTGCGAGCGGCGGGGAACCGTCTACGGCACTGGTCACGATGGACGAAAAGACCTCGCCCATCGCCGAGGCCTATCGCCATCTGCGTACGTCGCTGCTTTTCTCAAGCGCGGGCAAGCCGCCGCAAACCATTCTGGTCACGTCGTCGCAGCCTTCCGAAGGAAAGACAACCACCGCGATCAACACCGCGATCACGCTCGCCCAGGGCGATGCCGACGTAGTCATCATCGATTGCGACCTTCGCCGTCCGCGTTTGCACAGCCATTTTGGCATGGACAACCAGCGCGGGCTGACCAATTACCTCTCGGGCGACAAACAGACCGAGGGATTGATCCGCACGTATCCCGATCTGCCAAAGCTCAAGATCATCACCAGCGGCCCGATCCCGCCGAACCCGGCCGAGCTGCTCAGCTCGAACGAGATGCGCAATCTGCTGACGTTCCTCTCGGGCAAATTCAAGCACGTGATCATCGATTCGCCGCCCGCGATCTCGTTCACCGACGCCTCGATCCTCTCGACGCTCGTCGACGGCGTGGTGCTCGTCGCCATGGCAAACAAGAGCTCGCTCCACCTGATGAAGCAGTTCAAACAACGCGTAACCGCCATCGGAGCCCGCATCTACGGCGTCGTCCTCAACGGTATCAAAGCCAACTCGACCGAATACTATTACTACGGCTCAGGCTACTACAACTACTACTCAAACCCCGTCGAAGACGATTCCACACCGTATATGGAGGATGTGGAGAAGTAGGGGAACTCGAATGTCACGAATAAAGGCGGCTTGTTGCTCCATTGCAGCTAGCCGCCTTTTTCTGCTAAGAAGCTCGCTTCTACCGCCTGAAATTCTTGCGGCTTGCCGCTCTATTTGCGGAGAAGCTTGCTTCTCCGTCATCGGGACCAAAAGGTCCATGCGGCTTGCCGCCGCCTAACGCCAATCGATTTGAAGATGATCGGTCAAAAGCGGCTCGTTATCCCAAGCCCGCTTGTGCCAAAGACGAGCGCTCGAATACAAATATTCGTCTGGGTGCTCTACCAAACCAGCCCTTACGGGATTCATGTGAATATAGTTTACCTTTTGCATAAATGCGTCTTCGCCGGTTATTCGGATCGCATTTGGATGATGCTGATAGACTGAGTATTTTTGCGTGTCCGCCTGTTCCTTGATCCTGAGTTTTGCGAGCGATGATTCAAAACTACCTTCTTTTAGGTGGTCAATTACTCGGCGGGCAGAGATACCATTCATAAATCTCAAAACATCTTTGATCTCACGGGCATTGTCGGTGAGCAGATGCGTATGATCGGGCATTATCACATATGCAAAGATCATGATCCCGCCTGATTTTCTGGCCTCGTCGAGAGCCTTAGCCAAAACTTGTTTGATGGGCTCAGTTCTAAAGATCGGAAGGCGGTCATGTGTCACTGAGGTCAAATAATAAGCTGGATTATCGCGTGAGATTCGAAACATCGCAGTTTGGGCGGCGGCAAGCCGCTAAACATTCAGAGGCAGTATACGGAGAAGCAAGCTTCTCCGCAAATAGGGCGGCAAGCCGCGGGAGTGCCCGGAGGTTTTGACCACGTCCAAATCCATCCTATACTGTCTCTCGTAACACCCAGATCCAACAAAAAAACGCATCCGGCTTTGTCCCAGACGCTTTAGGAGCAGCATGAAAAACACATCAAAACGCGCAACCATTTTGCCGGTCGTAATGGCCGTTTTCGCAACTCTCGCCCTGATCGGCATTGGCGTTCAGGTATCGACTACGCGTAGTAAAGCCGCTGGCGATGAACGTGTCGAAGGTGCTCCGCAGTATCAGATCTTTGATCTCGGCGTGGTGCAGACGGGCGATACGGCTTCGCAGGGGTTTGGGGTTTCGAACGGCGGCGTGGCGGTCGGGCGATCTTTTAGAACGGGTGCTACACAGGCGTTTAGCTGGACGCAAGGCGGCGGACGCGTAGCGTTGCCGAATCTCGCGGGCCGGGCATTTGGCGTCGCGAATGCCGCTAATGACCTCGGCATCGTCGTCGGAACCGGAGCGACGACGGCGTTCGGTTCGGGACGTGTGCCGCTAATGTGGCAAAACGGCGTGGTCTCGCAGCTACCGCTGCCTGCGGGCGAGACTCTTGGCGATGCAAATGATGTGACGACATCGGGCGTTGCGGTCGGCTCGGTCAATGCGGGCATTTCGCAGCGGGGCGTGATTTACAGTGCCGGAGTCGCGACCGTTATTACACAAACGACGTCGAGCGGCTGCTTTTTCACGACGGCATTCGGCATCAACGATTCCGGCCGCATCGTCGGCCAGGGCATCGACCCAAACAACGCCGCCCGAAACGTCGGTATCATCTACGAGATCAATGGGAATACCGCGACCGAGGTCGGGGCTCTGCCCGGCATGAACGGTGCCCTCGCATTTGGCGTCGCCAACACCGGGCAGGTCACGGGTTCGAGCATGCTCAACCAGGGCTCGGGCGTGCCGTTCATCTGGACACCATCAGGCGGAATGGTCGCCGTTCCGCTGCCAACCGGAACAACCCAGGGCTCGGGCCGTGCGGTCAACACATCGGGTTGGGTGGTCGGAACTGCTTCGTCGGCATTCGCGATCCCGTTCCTCTGGAACGGCACGACAACCTATCGCCTCCAAGACCTCATCCCCGCAAATTCCGGCTGGGACCTCTCGACCAACACCTCATCATCCGCCCTCGGCATCAGCAACAACGGCGTGATCGTCGGAACGGGAGTTTTCAACGGAGCAACACGCGGATATGCGATGGTTCCAACATTTGTCGTACCAACGCCGACGCCAAGTCCGAGCGCTACGCCAACGCCTACTCCGATGCCGACACCATTTGAAATATTCAGCATCCAAGCGACTGGTCGGGGAAATGAGTCACAATCGGCGAGCATAAAAGTTAATCGATATTTCATAAATTTTCAGACTCCACCCATGACTACCTCAACAGTTAGGGTATCGGCAGAAGCAGGGTTCGGAAACCCAGTCAGAGGGGCTACTTGTTCAGCCGGTGTCGACTACGTTTTTGAACCTCAGACCCTTACGTTTGGGCCCGGCGTTACTGAACAGACTGTTACAGTTGCGTTGTGCAGTGATGTCTCTGCTGACACGGAGGAGCTTTTGTTGCGATTGTCCAATCCGAGCGCCGGTGCAACTATTAGTAGCGCGAACGGAGCGATTTCACTATCTGTCGTCACCATTAACGACACCGCAAATCAGTTCAAGAATCCTGCCTCTATTTCAATACTGAATGGAAGTCCGGGCGGACTATACCCGTCGCCGATAGTTGTTTCGGGTGCGACCAACAATACATTCCGTATCCGCGTGACTCTGTACGATCTCTATACAACTGCTCCCGATAACCTGGATGTCTTGTTGGTCGGGCCGAATGGTGCGAAGTATACGTTGGTGGGAGATGTCGGTGGACCGACCGCGATCACCGAACCGGGAGCTGTCACCTTGACGCTGGCGGATTATCCCAATGCAGTTCTTCGGGATGCGGGCCCGCTCTTCACGGGAATCTTCAAGCCAACGACCTGCGAGACGCCCGTTACAAATTTCCCTGCTCCGGCACCCGCCGGACCCTATGTGGAGCCGGGATGTGTGGTTGCGAGAACGAATGCTCAGTCGCTCTATGGTAACTTTGCAGGAGTTACGGCGAATGGGACGTGGAACCTTTACGTACGTGACGACGGCGGAACCGCGAGGCCAGACTCGCCGGAGTTCGTACGAGGAGAGATCAAGGGCGGATGGGGAATTGAGCTTCTGCCATCGACCGCGACTGGAATTGATATTTCGGGGCGGGTTTTGGCTCCGGATGGGCGTGGGCTGCGGAATGCGACGGTTACGATAACGGATCCGCACGGCAATCGGCGGACGGCGACGACGGGCTCGTTCGGCTACTACAAATTCTTCGACGTCGACGCCGGATCGAGCGTCGTCATGGAAGTCCGCTCAAACCGCTACCGCTTCGCCTCGCGGCTCGTCCCGGTGATGGATACGATCACAGACCTCGATTTTGCGGCGATCGAATGATGCAAAAAGCCCGCGCGTAAGCAAGGGCGAATCTCGCAACCCGACTGGAGCGGCGAGCATCCTTGCTTGCCACACCGGTGCTTCACCGGTGTTAACGGTCGCGGATCAAACGAGGTTGAGAACCAGCCACGCACATTACACTGCGGAAGCCGCAGCGTGGCAAGCAGGGATGCTCGCCGCTCCAGTCGAGCCTGCGGCTCCCGGAAAAAATCTTGACTTTTTTGCTCAACATGTGCTATATATGAAACTACGTTGCGTGCTGAAACGTATAGATAGTGTAAGCACCGGGATCTTTGATAAGTTTCTTATGACGCCTCGTCAATATCAATGCGTTTGGATCGAAAAGCGGGCCATCCCACTTTGGCATTAGTGTTTTTCGCAAATGGGATGGATTTTAGCCGTAAAGCGTTTGGTTTCAGTAGGTTAACCCATCCCATTTTGCGCACTAAAGTGGGAAATCCAAACCGTCTCACTTTTGAATTGTATTTTTTACAAATGAGACGATCTATGACGGTAAACTGTTGAAAACGTGAGATTTAAGCCGTCTCATTTTATGCGCGAAAGTGAGACGATCTGATTCGAGCGGAGCGAACATTTGCGACCGCGGATTCCAACCACGCGGCACGAAAGTGGAACGATTCGCCTAGAGGTTTTTCAGTACGTAATCGGTCATCATCGTGTACCAATGTTTCACGAGTGCCGGTTCGGCGACGCCGTGGCGTTGGTTGGGGTAGAGCATCAGGTCGAACTGCTTGTCGGCTTGCTGCAGGGCGTAGGTCAGCTTGGTGACATTTTGCATGTGGACGTTGTCGTCCATGACGCCGTGGATGAGCAGCAGACGGCCCGAGAGATTGGCGGCGGCTTTGACGACGTTGGATTTTTCATAGCCTTCGCGATTGTTGAGCGGCGTTTTCATGTAACGCTCGGTGTAGACCGAATCGTACAGCGTCCAATCCGCAACGGTTCCACCTGCCATTCCGATCTTGAACGAACCGCTGTGCGTCAGGGCATAACTCGTCATAAACCCGCCAAAGCTCCAGCCGTGCAGCCCGATGCGCGACATATCGACGAAGCCCGTGGATTTCAGGTAATTCAATCCGTCTTCGATGTCGCGAAGCTCGAGCTCGCCAAAGCCCTTGTAGGCGTAAAGCGGCCAGACCGATTCCTCGCCCTTGCCGCTCGCGGTGCGGTTGTCGCACACCCAGATAATGTAGCCTTTTTGGGCAAGCATCTGAAACCACATCCCGCGATTGCCGCCCCAGCGGTTCGCGACCGACGGAGCATGCGGCCCGGCGTAGGTGAACTGCAGCACCGGATATTTACGCGAAGGGTCAAAATCAGGCGGTTTGATCATCATCGCCTCCATGTTAAAGCCGTCGCGGGTTTTGACGTTCAGGAATTCCGGCGTGCTGAGGCGGTAATTGCGAAGCGCGTCGACGCGGTTTTCCTGAATGACGCGTTCGAGCGAACCGTCTGCTTTGAACAGTCGCGTTTGGGTCGGCGTGATGACATTGCTCCAGTTTTCGACGTAGTGCGAAAAAGTTTTATTGAACGCCGCGGCGTGCCAACCGTCGCCCTTCGAAACGCGTTCGACCTCGCCGCCAGTCAGACGAACGCGGTAGATATTCTCGGCAATGTGGCTGTCTTTGGTCGCGGAAAAATAGACCCAACCGTTCTGATTATCGACGCCGTAAAGCGTACGGACCTCCCATTTGCCGTTCGTGAGCTGGCGGACGAGTTGCCCCGTGCTGTCGTAGAGATAGAGATGTTTCCAGCCGTTTCGAGCCGATTGCCAGACCATCATGCCGTTCGCGGCCGAGGTATCTGTGAAAACCGGATTGTCATAAACCTCAACCCACGCCGGAGTCGTTTCGGTGATCACCTTAGTAATTTTGCCGGTCGCGACACTGCCGGAATTCAGATCAAGCGTGGTCTGCTCGCGATTCAGCGCCTGAAACAGAACGCTTTTGCTGTCGGGGTTCCACGCAACTCGGGCGATCAGCAGGTCGTCGGGTTTGTAGGCGGAGGTGTCGATGAATTTGACGGCATCGCCAACACGCAAAAGCGTCGGAGGCAGTTTTTCGCCGATCTTCGGGATACGAGCAGCGTTCGGCAGGATCGAGGTCTTGCCGACATCAGCAACACCAAGGCGAACGATCGGATTTCCGTCACCGGCCTGCGGATAATCGGTCCGCTCGATCACCTGGTCGTTGGTCAGGTCGTTTGTGAGGATGAACTTTGGAACCGGCGATTCGTCGGTCCGTAAAAACGCGATAAACCGCGAATCAGGCGACCACCAATACCCGCGTTTCTGCCCGCGGCCGTAAAGCTCTTCCTCGTAAACCCAATCGAGATAGCCATTGTAGATCGCATTGTCACCTTCTTTGCCATCGCGGGTCAGCTGCTTTTCGCTGCCCTTCGTATCGACCACGAACAGATTATTGCCGCGGACAAAGCTCACATATTTACCGTCAGGACTGAAACTGGCTTCGAGTTCCTCGGCGCGATCGTTGGTCAGCCGTTTGATCGAACGGGTCGCAGTTTCGTAGAGCCACAGGTCGTTCGCGTTGCTTAGCACGATCGCGGTTTCGTCGGCGTTGAACTCGAGGAACGGCGAATTCGCCATCAACGACGCATCAGCAGCCTTTACACCAACGCGCTGCAACGCCGCCGATAACGAATCGGAATCCAGATACGGCACCGCCTGCGAAGTCACCGCATCGACCCGCATCAGCTTACCGCCGATCATCTGCTTGAACGACTTCCCATCCGGCGACCACTGCACCGAAACCGGCATCCCACCAAACCGCACGCGTTTAGCAGCGTCGGGATTGAAAATGTCGTCGAGGGTGAGGAGTTTGTCCTGAGCAAAAACAGCGCTCGAAAGCGCAAAAAAGATGATCGCGAGTGACTGGAATTTTTTCATATTTATGACTAATAGCAAGGCGTGCAATTTGTTGAATGATAAGCGATAACGGACTTGTAATTCAAAGGCGAAATTATACACGGATCAAAACAGATGGAACGGATCAACACAGATATTGAAAGTTCAGAATCCGAAAAAAATCCGTTCGCCATCCGTCCGATCAGAGTAAATCCGTGTAGAATTCTCTACGCTTTCGGATGTGCCCGGTCGTAAACTTCGATCATCTTCTCCATCGAAACCTGCGTGTAGATCTGTGTCGTCGTCAGTCGTGCGTGGCCGAGCAGTTCCTGGATGTCGCGGAGATCGGCACCTTGATCAAGCAAATGGGTCGCGAAGGTGTGCCGCAGGCTGTGGGGTGAGATGTCGTGGATGTCGGCACAGAGCTTGATGTATTTGTCGATCATTCGGCCGACGGAACGGGTTGTGATGCGCGTTCCTTGATAGTTCAGGAACAGGGCGTTTGGCTCGCGTTTGGTTTCGGGGCAATATTCGAGGAATTTGCCGCGAGTTCGGTCGAGATACAACATCACGGCCTGCAAAGCCGGTTCGCCAAACGGCACTATCCGCTGTTTTTTGCGTTTTCCCGTGACCCAAACCAGCTTTTCACGAAAATCAACATCGGGAATGTTGATCCCGACGAGTTCACCCACACGAATGCCCGTGGCGTACAAAAACTCAATGATCGCCCGGTCGCGGCGGCCGAGATCGGTGTTTATGTCAGGCGTTTCGATAAATCTGACGGCATCTTCGATGGAGAGGTGATTTGGCAGTTTTCGCTCGATCTTCGGCGTCGCGACCTGTTTTGCTGGGTTTGCCTCGAGCTTGCCTTCGCGGATGAGGAACTGGAAAAATGTGCGAAGACTCGCCAGCTTTCGTGCAACTGACGTTTTCTTATGATCCGCATGAAGCTCGGCCATCCATTCGCGGATCGTCAAACGATCGATCTCAGCAACCGGCATGTCCTCTCGCTTTTCAACACGAAAGAGGTGCAGTTTGAACTGCTCCAGATCGCTCGCGTAGTTCCGCAACGTGTGTTCACTGACACTGCGTTCGTATTTTAGGTGCAGGAGGAATTGTTCGACGTCGGAACGCAGGCTGCTAGCCTGCGTGTGTTGATTATTCATGATGCCTCGCGCAACTGAAACTCCAATCTGCTGAGCGTTCACATAATCCGGCCTTGACCGGATTGCGATGGATATAGTCGACAGTTCTCACGAAATGATCATAATTCCTGATATACCTGTCAAAATATTCGATACTCCAAAAACTTCCAGCAAGCCCGAGCATCTTGTTGGCTCGATTCGCAGTATAGGATTTTATCGAATGCATTATCGAGGAGAGCGTATTGTTCTCAACTGGACGCAACAACAAATGAACATGATTCGACATGATCACCCAATGCAGCAGAACATATTTTATACCGTCAAACTTAAGCAGATTCTCCACAACAATTTCAGCGATCACAGGGTTAAGTAGGTGGGTCGGGCCAAAACCTCTGTCGAGCAAAGATTCAATTTCTCTATGATAGTCGAGATCTGAAATCTTTCCGGTATCGCGTAAAAACTTTATCTTATCGACCATGACTCGTGGCAGTGAACCCGCCAAGCGATAAGTCACAAACTGCACTATCTCACCGCCATCAAAGTGAGGAAGATAGCCGCGATCATACCACCCTCTACCGGAACGCGAGTTGCCAGCCTGCGAGTCTTCATTGTGCATACTGAATGGAAGAGTAGATTAGAAATTCCCAACATCCAAACACGACACACGCAGGCTGGCAGCCTGCGTTCCGGCTTATTTCCTGCCAACATAATACCCTTTTCGCGTCCGAATCGTCATATTCGGCTTGGATTTGACGGTGAGCGAGATCGTACGGAATTCGCCGGGTTTTTGGGTTTCGTCTTCGGGGTAATAGCTGAGTATATACTGCTGCGAAAGCTCGGCTGAGATGCGGTCGAATGCCTGTTTCATCTCGTCCTCGTCGATCGGGGAATAGACCGCACCGCCTGTTTGCTCGGCGAGTTCGATCATGCGACGTTCGGCCGTGAGAGCTCGAATGTTCGCATTTCCGCCGCGAACTCCGGTGCGTTTGAAATTCTCAAAGTCCTTCGTTTTCACAACATAAACCTGGCAATCGTTGACGTGGAGAGCTTTGACGACGCCCTCAAGCGTGGTTTTAAGGTCGCTGTATGTGTCCTCGCCATCGGAAACGATGACAACGACGCGGCGGCCGTTGGCGGCTTTGAGATAATCGGCGACCTCAATAATGCCGTCGAGCAGAGCGGTCGCACCTTTGGGCTCGGGAAACATGTCGATCGATTGCGTGAGCTGCGAAACATCCGACGTCAACGCCTGTTCGAGCCGGGTGTAATCGGCCACGGAAAACAGAGCCGCTTTGTCTTTGTCGGGCCGAACGACGCGTCGAAAAAAGCGGACTGCAGCCTCTTTTTCGAATTCACGTGCGATCGAAACGCTCGACGAATTATCAAACAGCATCGCAAGCCGTATCGGTGTATCGCTTCGGGCCAGGTCGCCGATCTCGACGACTTTGCCGTCGATCTTTAGTTCAAAATCTTTGAGTTGCAGCGTAGGAACCGCACGTCCTGTTTGGTCGAGAACTGAGACAGGGATCGGAATGAGAACGGATTCGACCTTGATGACGTCGTCATTCACGGGTTTCGGAGTCGGCGTGACGGTCGGTTTTGCGGTCGGAAGGGTTGTTTCTGTCGGCATGTAAACGACAGATGGCCCGACGATCTGACGCGGGGTCGGCGTCGGGCTCGGCTTTTGGCGGCCCGATTGCGCCGACGCGACCGATGCGAACGTCGTCGCCAGGAAAATGAGAGTGAAAAACCTCATAAATGCGGTGGATAGAGTCCGCAATGTTTGATTAGATATCGCCCCGAGCCGTTGCCCTGTTGGACGAGCCGCCGTCACACCACCATCAACTTAAAACCCGCAAACAGCAAAACGACCGCCAAAACCCGCCGCAGCGTCATTGAGTCGAACTTTTTGCTCCCCAAGGTCGAACCGATCACGCCGCCAACGACGGCAGCCGCGATCCAGATCCAGACCTCGTTCGGCAGGCCGCTCAGCTTTCCGTCGAAGTATTGTCCGGCGAGTCCGGCGGCAGAATTTACGAAGATAAACAACACCGAGACGCCCGCCGCAACACGCGTTTCCGACCAACGCATTAGCAAAAGGACCGGCGTCAGGAATATTCCGCCCCCAACACCGACGAGGCCCGACAGCAGGCCGATGATCGCTCCGATCAGCAGACACGCGATGATCGGCGGATCTTTTACCTGATCGTCATTCTTTAATTTGATCGCAAGCCTGACTGCCGCCAGCATCAGCACGACGCCGAGGACGATCTTGTAGATATTTGTCGGCAAATGTATCATCCCGCCAACGTACGCAAACGGTATCGAGGTCGCTGCGAACGGCAGAAATATTCGCCACGAAAAAAATCCTGCCCGGTAAAACTGCACCGTCCCGATCGACGCCACGAACAGATTCAGCACCAAAGCCGTCGGCCGCGTCACCTCAGGAGCCACCGCCAAAAACGCCATCACCGCCAAATAGCCCGAAGCCCCGCCATGCCCGACGGAGGAATACATCACGGCGACGAGGAAAATGGCGAAGATTATTAGGATGGCGGTTGATTCCATAAGCAAGGGAGAACCACCTGCGTCAGCGGGTGGTCCGAATTCGATCCGAACAGGTCTGATGATAGCGAAAAACCACCCGCTTACGCAGGTGGTTCTCCCCTTTATTTAACCTCGATCCCCAACTCCTTCAACTGCGAACCATCGACCTCTCCCGGAGAATCCATCATCAGGTCCTGTGCGGACGCGGTTTTGGGGAATGCCATGACGTCGCGGATGTTTTCGGTGCCGCAAAGGATCATGCAGGTGCGTTCGATGCCGGCGGCGAAACCGCCGTGCGGCGGTGTACCGAATTCGAGAGCGTCAAGGAAAAATCCGAACCGCTCGCGGGCCTTTTCGACCGTAAGGCCGAGAGCTTTGAAGTTCAGTGCCTGAATTTCCTTTTGATGGATACGAATTGAACCGCCCGCGCATTCGTAGCCGTTGATCACCGCGTCGTACGCCTTTGCTCGGACCTCACCGAGCAAATGATGCTGCGATTCGTCATTTACAGCCGTCTTGAATTTCTCCAGATCCTCGTCCATCGGCGACGTGAACGGATGATGAGCCGCGGCGTAACTGTCGGTCTCTTCGTCATGCTCAAACATCGGAAATTCCGTCACGATCAGCGGTTTGTAAGCGGTACGGTCGATCAGATTTTCGCGTTTCGCAACCTCGATACGCAAAGCTCCGAGCGATGCTGCGACAACGGACTTGCGTCCTGCGATGATCAAAACCAGATCGCCCTTTTCCGCTCCCGAAGCAGCAACAAGCTGACCGATCTTCTCTTCGCCAAGAACTTTGAGCAATGATGAAGTCGTCTCGTCACCGACCTTGATCCACGCCAAAGCCCCCGCACCGTAACGCTTGGCAAATTCCTGCAGCTCGTCGAGCTGTTTGCGTGAATACTCGGCTTTCCCCTTCGCAACAATGCATTTGATCTCGCCGCCGGAACGCGGACTTCCTAGTCCGCGTGTCTCGTCTCCATTGTTTTCACTCGCGGACGAGGACGTCCGCGTTCCGAGCACCGCCGCAAACGGGGCAAACTCGGTTCCCGCAAGTTCTCCGCTCAAATCGACCAATTCCATCTCAAACCGCAGATCCGGCTTGTCCGAACCGTATCGACGCATTGCTTCGGCGTAGGTCATTCGCGGCCATTCGGCGGGCAGCTCGATGCCGCCGACCTTGCCGAGTACGTGGTTGAACATGCCCTGGATCTCACGGTACGCCATTTCCTGATGGGCGAACGTCATCTCCATATCGAGCTGGGTAAATTCCGGCTGACGGTCGGCGCGGAGGTCTTCGTCGCGGAAACAGCGGGCGATCTGGTAATACTTGTCGAAGCCCGAGATCATCGTGAGCTGCTTCAAGATCTGCGGCGATTGCGGCAGTGCAAAGAATTTGCCCGTGTGAATTCGCGAAGGCACGATAAAATCGCGGGCTCCCTCAGGCGTCGATTTAAGCAAGATAGGCGTCTCGATCTCGATAAATCCGCGGTTGTCAAAATACTCGCGGATCGCCGCAACGGCCTTCGCACGCATACGAATGTTGTGCTGCAGTTGCGGACGTCGCAGGTCGAGATAGCGGTATTTCAGACGCGTATCCTCGGCCGCGAGATTCTCGCTACCGGCGACCTCGAGCTGAAACGGCAGTACGTTCGCGTCGTTCAGAACCAGGATCTCGCTCACCTTGACCTCGATATCGCCGGTCGGCAGCTTTGCGTTCACCGCTCCGTCGTCACGCTTGACGACCTCGCCTTTGACAGCAATGACGAATTCGCCGCGCAGGTTCTTTGCCTTGGCGTGCGATTCTTTGGCGTCCTCCTCGCTCACCACAACCTGCGTCACACCATCCCGGTCACGAAGATCGACAAACGTAAAAACGCCAAAATCACGCTTCTTCGCCACCCAACCCATCAAAACAACCTGCTCGCCAACATTGCTGCTACGCAACTCGCCACAAGTATGTGTCCTCTCTAAATTTCCAAGTACGTCTAACATAAGATTATTTGCCCGCTAAATACGCGAAAAATACTAAAAATTGCTTACTAATATCCACACTTTTAATTTCTATTCGTGCAGCATCCGTCTCATTCTGTTTTTGCTGTTAACAATCCGCTCATATTCAAGTTTTGGAAAATGGCCGAAATTAACTAGAAGTGCGAGATCAAATCCTGTTGAGTGAAGATAATTCAATGTCTGAGCCCGATGGGCATCGATCAATTTTTCGAGGGCTTTCAGTTCCACGATTATTTTTCGGTAGCAAATGAAATCCGGCCTGAAAGTTTGCTCTAATAGTCGTCCTTTGTAATCGAGCTGCAGCTCGGGTTGAGCGACAAACGGAATTTCCTGCATTTCGAACTCGAGCTGCAGACACTCTTGATAAATGGGCTCCGTAAATCCAATCCCTTTGAGTTTATACACCTCGAAACACGCACCGATTATCTTGTAACTCTCATCTTTATAGATCAAGTCCGACATCCTTCAACCATTTTCGTTCTTTTCGCGTGTTTCGCGGGCAAAAACAAAAAACGCCTTTCGATTTGTGACAAACGAAAGGCGGAGCGTCGATCAATTAACACTCTCGCCTACGTATTATTATTGTCGTCAAATCGAACTGCGTTCATGAAAAATAAAACCTAGCGAAATAATACAGTATCGGTGCACCAAAGAGCAAACTATCTAATCGGTCGAGAAATCCGCCATGCCCCGGGATGATCGAGCTGGCGTCTTTTGAGCCGGAGCCGCGTTTCATGGCGCTTTCGCAAAGGTCGCCGAGGACGCCGACGGCGGCGAGGACGACGGCGAGCGGGATCGAGAATTGGAACGGCAGTTCGGGAAAGAATGTTGCAGTAGCGAGGGCCGCTAAACCGGCGGCGGCGATCAGTCCGCCGATGAGGCCTTCGACGGTTTTGCCGGGTGAGATGCCGGGAGCGAGTTTGTGTTTACCGAGAGCTTTTCCGGCAAAATACGCGCCAGCGTCGGAACCGAAAATTATCAGGAAAAAGAACGAAAGCAGATCTGTGGAAAGCCCCGGCCGCCCTTCAAAACCAACCCGCATCGAGACTAGAAAACCGCCGAGAAACGCGACATACAAAACCCCAAGCATCGTCACACCGATGCCGGTCAGCATTTTCGAGAAGTCTTTCTGAAAACGAAACGCCTGTGTGATCAGCAGCAATATCAGGACACCCGCGAGTGTCGCGACAAGCAATTCCGGAGCTTTCGCCGGAGCGTCGAATACGAAGCCGATAAAAAGGGCCGCGAGTCCAACGTAACCGATGCCAGCATCAGCTTTCAACTCAAGCTTTTTGGTCAGCGAATAAAACTCAAACAACCCCGCCGCCAAAGCAAACCCCGCGATCGCCACAAACAACCAAACCGCCTGCGGAACCCAAAGCGGCAAAATGATCGCCGCAATAACGATCGGAAGGGCGATAAGGGCTGTTAATATACGGGTTTTCATAAAGAGTAACCGTTTGGATCAAAGGGAGAACCACCTGCGTCAGCGGGTGGTTTCTGCTTCAGCAGCCAAGCATCGTAATCATCCAGATCAGGCCCCTGGGCATTATCAACATAATTGCAGGCATACCAGAGCGAATCCTGATTCCACAAAACTCGCTGACTTCCCTTATCGCTCCACGGTGATGAGTCTAAGGTCCAATATCCTAGTTCTCGCATCTTTCGGGTCGAATATGCCTTGAAGGCATTCAGAACCTTCGAGTGATCTCGATCTGCGGTTGATGCAACAACATGAGCGTGATTCGTCCTAATATTTATAGCCCGCAATGCCCAGTCCTTGAACTCCCAGACTTCGCGGATCGCCATCTTGACAGCCATTCGTATATTGGCGTCGAGTTTTACAGGCGGTCGCCTCATCATTGAGCGGCCAAGATTTGCCATCAAAGGATTTGCCTGGATGCGCGGCGTTCCAAATACGTTATGCTCCCGATCCACCGATCCTCGCTCATCACCGTGCAGCCAAGTTCCATAAGTGCGAAACGTAATCAGGAATCCGTATGGAACTGTGTTTTCCTCCCACTCACGGTACGTAGCCATAGCTTGAAACCGACCACCCGCTTACGCAGGTGGTTCTCCCTTTATTCCGCCAAAACGCCTATCCCGCTTCTGATAATCCAAGATCGCCTCAAAAACCTGCGGCCGGCGGAAATCGGGGAAGAGCGTCGGCGTGACGTAGATCTCGCTGTAGGCGAGCTGCCAGAGCAGGAAATTTGAGATGCGAAATTCGCCGCTGGTGCGGATCATTAGATCGACCTCGGGCAGGCCATTTGTGTACAGATTTCGCTCGATGTCGGCCTCGGTCAAATTCTCGACAATGTCGCCACGGCGTTCGATGTCAGTCACCGCAAGTCGTGCGGCGCGAACGATCTCGGCACGGGCTCCGTAATTTAGAGCGACATTCATGACCATTCCGTTATTGTCGGCGGTCATTAGCTCGGCTCGGGCTATCTCTTTCTGGACGTTATCAAAAAGTCCGGCAATGTCGCCGATACCTCGAAAGCGGATGTTGTGTTCGTGAACCTCTTTGAGGTCGGTGCGAATGTAGCGGATGAGCATCCGCATCAGGCCTTTGATCTCGTCCTCGGGCCGTTTCCAGTTCTCGGTCGAGAATGCGTAGAGCGTAACCGCCTTTATCTCGAGCCTGCGGCAAGTATCGATGATCGCCCGAACCGATTTTGCACCTTCGCGATGGCCGAAAATACGCGGCCTGCCACGCTGTTTTGCCCAACGCCCGTTGCCGTCCATTATGACCGCCACGTGCTGAGGCATCCGCGCCGGATCGATCGCCGCCAAAAGCTCAGCCTCGGCAGAATTCGATTTAACGATCCCGGCAAAATTCTCGTGCATTGCTTGTTAATTACAGGGATGAAGAGGATGGAAAGGATATAGAAATTCGAATCACCTTTATCCCTTATATCCCTGTTAAGTTTCTTTCTTCGACATCGACGATCGCAGCGCGGTTTATCGGCCCGTAGATGTGCGGATAGATCTCGCTGTTCGTCGACGGTTCCTTGATCATTCGCGACATCAGGCGGTCGGACTCAATCTCCAGGATCACGACGCTTTCCGCTCCGCCGTAGTACCGCTCGATCACGCGGTCGAGTTGATGCTCAAAACTGCAGTGAATAAACCCTTCGTCAGCCAAACTCGCATGACGATATAGCCCCGTATCAAAAGCCGCCCAAACTTCCGGTAAAACTATGTGGTAAATGAGCATTGCGTCGGAACGCAGGCTGCCAGCCTGCGTGTTGTCCGGATTTCATTACTCGCAGGCTGGCAGCCTGCGTTCCGGCGATCTAATCGTACTCGACCTTATGCAGCGTAAGTCCTTGAGCTGACGCCGTTTTTCCGGCGAGATCGCGGTTCCCGGTGATGATCGCTGTCTGGATTGTATCACTATCTTTTTCGCCACGCCCGACCTCGAGCATCGTGCCGACGATCGAGCGGACCATGTACCGCAAAAACCCTGTGGCAGTGATCCGAAACTCGATCATCGCTCCCTGAGCCTGGTCGTTCCACTTTGATTCAACAGTAAAATCAAGAACGGTTCGCACGCGCGAATCGCCATCCGATTTCGCCGACGCAAAAGCTGTCCAATCATGCTCGCCAAGAAAGAATCTCGCGGCCTCGTTCATTCGAGCCACATCCAGCGGTCGCTGTTCGTGATGAGCAAATCGCCGCCAAAACGGCGACATCACCGGTGCGTTTACGACACGATATATATATGTCTTTCGCTTTGCCGAAAATCGGGCGTGAAATTCATCCGGTGCCTTTTCGGCCTTCATTATCCTGATGTCTCGCCACAAATTGCCGTTGATCGCGTGTTTCAAACGGTCAGGCGTGAACTTGCTGTGCAAATGCACATTCGCCACCTGTCCTTCGGCATGAACGCCCGCGTCCGTTCGCCCGGAACCAACCACGGCCACGTCCATGTCAGCGATCATCCCGATCACACGCTCCAACTCGCCCTGGATCGTCCGGTCGTTTTCCTGCACCTGCCAACCATGAAAATCGGTGCCGTCGTATTGAATTAAGAGCCTATAATTCATTTTGCCGACCTGCTCCCCGGTTTTAACGCTTCAATACCGTCCAAACACATTGGACAGATTTCGGTTGAATAACTCGGAACATCAAGGCTCACGAGCGAGATCCGCGGTACGCCGACATCCGCGACGCCGTTCGAACGGTCAATGATCGACGCCGCAGCGATAACTTTTGCACCGTGACTTTCAAGTGCTGCGATGCATTCACGCGTTGAACCGCCGGTTGTTATGACGTCTTCGACGACAAGGATCCGCTCGCCCGGAGAAACTGTGAAGCCGCGACGAACCGTCATTACGCCTTCTTGCCGCTCCGTCCAGATAAATCTCTTACCGAGGGCCTGAGCCGTCGCAAATCCGATCACCAAACCGCCGATCGCGGGTGACGCTACCGTATCGATGTCGTCCGACAAAAAATGCGCGGCTATCTCGCACCCAAACGCCGCCGCATCGTCGGGGTGCTGCAACGCCAGTGCGCATTGCAGGTATTTCGGGCTGTGCAAGCCGCTCGATAAAATAAAATGCCCTTCGAGCAAGGCATTGGTTTCCGTGAAACGTTTGAGAACATCCATCCGATATAGACTAACTCAACACTCCGTGCGACTCAATAAACTCGTGAGTTTCTGCTAGACTTTAACTGATGACGCCGTATCCGAATCTCATTTCCGAGTCGCTGCTGATAAACGAAACCGTCGCATTGCTGCGCTCGTTCGGCGGCAAGGCGTCGGCTGTGAGCGTGGTCGATTTTGTGATGAAGATCCGCAAGCCCGACCGCAATCTCGCACGTTTGTTGGCTGCGGATATGATCTCGGGCGATCCTCGGTTAAGGATCGACGGCGATATGGTCGAGCTTTGCGATGATGAATTCGAGGGCCGCGAGCTGATCGAAACGGAATTCGTAGTTTTTGACCTCGAAACAACTGGAGCCAAAGCGCCGCCGTGCCGCATTACTGAGATTGGTGCTTATCGAGTAAAGGATGGAAAGGTTCAGGAGGAATTTCAAACGCTCGTAAATCCCGAAACCCCGATCCCGCCGTTTATAACTTCGCTGACCGGGATCAGTGACGAAATGGTTCGCCATGCGCCGTTGTTTGCGGATGTGGCATACGATTTTCTCGATTTTATTGGCGATTCGATCCTCGTCGCTCACAATTCGGGCTTTGACATGCGGTTTCTTAATCACGAGATCAGCCGTATTTTTGGCAAATACAAGCTCCGCAACCCGTGCCTCTGCACCGTTCAGCTATCGCGGAAACTGCTGCCCGACATCCTGAACCACAAGCTGAAAACCGTCGCCGCGCATTACGATATCGAGCTGATAAACCATCACCGAGCGAGCGCCGACGCGTACGCAACCGCCCATATTTTCGTAAATCTGCTCAACAAACTGAATGAAAACGGTGTAAACGATCTTGCAGCGATACGTGGCCTTGGCTCGCGAAAGCACAGATATGTACGCTGAACCCGTTCTGAGTGCAAGCTTTAGCTTGTCACATTACAAGCTAAAGCTTGCACTCAGAACCATAGAACTATGTTAGACGAAAGAATGCCCGAAGGCATAAATAAACAGCAATTAGACATCCGGCCAACTCCGCGGGCGGAAATGAACCTTTACCCACTCGACGCGTTTCCGTACGAATTCGCCGGAAAAGAGATCTGGGTCGAATTCGATATGCCGGAATTTACGGCGATCTGCCCGTTTTCGGATTTCCCGGATTTCGGAATTATCAGGCTCAAATACGTTCCGAACAAGGTTTGTGTGGAGCTAAAAAGTCTCAAACTTTACATCAATTCCTTCCGCCACGTTAAGATCTTTCACGAGCACGTCGTCAACGTCATTCTCGAAGATTTTGTCGCCGCCTGTGACCCGTTAAAGGTCGAGATCGAGGGTGATTATCACGTCCGGGGAAACATCAAAACCGTTGTCCGGGCCAGCTATAACAGGGCGTCCGACGAGATCCCTTACTAGTAAAACCATAAAAAAGCCGCTTTGTATGGCAACAAACATACAGTTTCGGCCGCATTTCTTATTCTGAACTTGGTCCTGCAAGCGATTTGATCGAGGCTTGCGAGAATCTCTAAGACACGCAATTTCGCGGGTTTTGCAGGGCCAGTTATTTTGAAGGGAATGCGGCGCGTTGCCGCATTATATGGCAAGTGATGGTGCCATAACTGGAATGCCCGGGGACGAGAAGACCCGGGCATTTCTTTATCTAGATGAGGCTGTTTACTCAGTGAACCGCAGCCATCGCATTGGAATTTTGAAGTTTTGAGCAGGCAAGCTCGACCAATCCAACGATCTCGCTTTCCGCCGGAACCTTACCGGCGGCGTCTGCATTTGATATCTCAGAAACGATAAGGAACTTCGACTTTTCAAGCAGCGTCTGCTCGCGAAACGACAGCTTTTTCATGTGGCTCAGAAATGTGAGCATTTTCAGCACTTCCGCGGTCTGAAAAATGTCGCCGGTTCGCAATTTCTCGGTAAATTCCCGCGATCGGGTTTTCCAGTCACCGGCGAATGGCTCAAAATCCGCGGCCAGCATTTTCATGAGCGAACGGCACTGCGAAGTCGAGATAAGCGGGCGCAGTCCCACGTTGTCGGCGTTGCATTCGGGAACAAATATCGTGGAATTATCGTGAAGAACACGCAGCGTGTAGCCGTTTAGCGTGAGCGAACCGAAGGCATGTTCGCTAAATTCTTCGACCAGGCAAACGCCTTGATTCGGGTAAGCTACCTTTTGACCTATCGTAAGTTCCATGACCGCTTCTCTCCCAAAAGAACTTGAGAACGACGCGATGCGTATCGGACAAGATAATGCGTCCGGCGCAGGGTTGGTCTGTCAAGATTAACTTGAGTATAACACGTCTCCGAGCTTTCCGCGTACAAATTTTTCCGGTCAAAAACTCGATACAAACCCGCATTTTTCGGACGCTCCGTGCGAATTAAAAAATAATTTTCCTGCGCCTGTCACAAATTTTCCCGGCGCGGTGTTTTCATTTCGTAACGCAAATAGCGAGAACAAATTCTGACAACACATTGGAGGTTTCCATGCGAAACAACATCAAAGCACTGGCTTTCAGCCTTGTATCAATTGCATTCATTATCATCGTAATAGGAAAGGTCGTGATCGTCGCTCAGGCTCCGATCACCGGAGAATGGACATCTGATGCTCGGCCCGGCAAACGTGACGACGGCAAGATCCAGCTCAATATGAGCCGGACGATCCGCGGCGAGAACAAAAATCAGTTCGGTTCGAGCTTCGAATATTCCGACCTGCAGGGATTGACCGAACAAGGAGCACAGAACGGTCCCGCTTCGTTCAAGATAGTTCGTGAGGCCGGCATCATCACGTTTGACGGCTCGTTCGCCAATGGAAAGGGCTCGGGTACGTTCCGATATGACCCAGATTTTCGCTACTTCACCGCTATGAAGCAGCGCGGTTTTGACTTCGAGAAATCACGCAGCAAAAACTCTGATTACAACGATATCGAAGGCCGCATGCTCACGGCAGCGATCCTAAACGTCACGACAGCCCTGGCGGATGACCTAAAGTCTGTTGGCTTCGGTGATCTTGATATCGATGACCTCATCAAAGCCACTATCTTCAAGGTCGATTCGAAGTTCATGGCCGAGATGAAAGCCACGGGCTTCCCCAATCTAAAGATGGAAGACCTCGTTAAGGCACGCATCTTCAAGATCGACGCTGATTTTGTCAGAAAGGTCAACGAGATGGGCTTCGGCACGAAGGATTTTGAACAGCTCGTAAAATACAGCATTTTCAAGGTAACGCCCGAGTATCTCGCGGAGCTAAAAGCCGCCGGATTCGACAACCTTTCGTCCGAAGAGGTCGTAAAATTCCGCATTTTCAAGGTTACGCCTGAGTTGCTCACAGACCTCAAAGCCGAAGGCTACGGAAAACTCTCGGCCGAAGAAGTCGTGAAATTCCGCATCTTCAACATCGACCGCGATTTCATTCGCCGTGCCAAGGCAGAAGATCCAAACATCTCGGTCGAAGAATTGGTGAAAATGAAGATCGGTGTCCGCCGAATCAAGACCAACTAAAACCTAAAGTTTTTTCCTCATAAATCCTTACTCTTGGCTGTTCACGCGTGTGGACAGCCGTTTTTTGTTTTAACGCAAGGCTTTGAGGCGGGCAACCTCTGCTTCCAGTTCCGTGATGCGATCGCGAAGCGGCTTGGTGCCCGCTTCGATCTCTTCGAGCGTGAATCGCGGCGTTATGTGCTGCGGACAGTTCCAGTCGTATGCTGTGACGCGAAGTATCATCGATCGTTCGATCTTGGCCTGATAATCAGGCATCGTGAGACGGTCGGTCAAACCCGGATCGTCAGCCGCGTCGATAACCTCGATCTCGACAAATATCTTGAGCCGTGTCTGATTCGGGTAATCCATCAGAAAGATCGCTGCCTTATTATTCATGGACAGGTTTCCGACCGAGATGTACTGAAGATTACCTCTGAAATCAGCGTAGCCGAGAGTTTTTTCGTCCAGAACCTTGAGAAATCCTTTAGGCCCGCCGCGAAACTGGACGTACGGCTGGCCTTGCTCGCCTACAGTCGCCAGATAAAATCCGTCCCGCTCGCTTATAAATAGGGTCTCGTTTAGGGTCAGTTCATCCAGCCGGTCGATATTTTCGAGCCGTTCATTTGCTCGCCGTGTGCCGTAACGCTCTTGCGTCTGTTTTACGTGTTCAGTAAAAGCGATCTTTGCGAAGGGATTTGGCATGATCTTACTATTAGGTGCGTCGTGTCGATTGTTCCGCCGTTACCTCGATATTATATTGCCAAACTAAAATGTAGACACGCCAATTACGCGAGTGTTATCATCGATTTGTTAAATCTGTTTTAACTTCCGCATTCTGCATCTGTCCTGACGTTCCAGCCTTCGAGGTGCCTAATGAGATCACTGGTAATTCTATTGGCAATGATGCTGTCTCTCTCAGCCGCCGTCTGGGGAGCGGTTTACGAAGTGAAGCCGAACACCGCGTTGGACACGATCGCCGAAGTTCCGTGGGCGACGCTGCAGCCGGGCGATACAGTTTTGATCTATTGGCGGGCGACGCCGTACAAAGAAAAATGGGTCATCGGACGACAGGGAACGGCGGCGAATCCGATCACGGTTCGCGGCGTTTCGGGGCCGAACGGCGAACAGCCGGTGATCGATGGAAATGGTGCGATCACGCCGAGAAATCTCAATTTCGCGAGCGAAACACGCGGCGTTATTAAGATCGGCTCGTCAAACATCCCGGCCGACACGATGCCGAAATACATCATCATCGAAAACCTCGACATTCGCAGCGCACATCCGAATTACCAGTTCACAGACGACAGCGGCAATATTCAGACGTATTCGAGTGCGGCGTCGTCCATCTATGTCGAAAAAGGCGAGAACATCACCGTGCGCAACTGCACGATCACAGACAGCGCGAACGGCTTTTTTGTGGCGTCGAGTGATGATACGGTTTCGCGAAATATCCTTGTCGAGGGCAATTACATCTACGGCAACGGCATCGTCGGAAGTGCGTTTCAACACAACAATTACACGGCCGCGATCGGGATCACGTTCCAATACAATCGCTTTGGCCCGCCGCGTGCGGGTGCGGTCGGTGTCGACCTAAAAGACCGATCCGCCGGACTCGTCATTCGCTACAACTGGATCGAAGGCGGCAACCGCAATCTCGACCTCGTCGACGGCGAAGACAGCATTCAGATCCGCACCGACCCGAGCTATCGGAAAACGTTCGTTTACGGCAACGTCCTGATCAAAACCGACGGCGGCAACAACCAGAGCACGCACTACGGCGGCGACAGCGGTGTCGAGGCGAACTACCGCAAAGGAAAGCTATATTTCTACAACAACACCGTCGTTTCTACGCGTACAGGAACGTCCGTGATGTTTCGCCTCTCAACCAACGAAGACCAGGCGGAAGCGAGAAATAACGTCTTTTACAACACCGCTGCGGGAACCAGCCTCGCAATGCTCGCCGAATCCGGCGTGCTGACGCTCGCCAACAACTGGGCAAAAACGGGTTGGAGAAACTCGCACGAAGGCGCCTTCAACGGCTTGATAACCGGCGGCTCAACCATGGTCACGGGCACCGCACCAGGTTTTACAAGCGAAGCCGGCCAGGATTACCGACCGACAGCCGCTTCGCCGCTGATAAATGCGGGTTCGCCGCTGAACATCGATGTTCTCCCCGACAACGACATCGTCCGACAATATCTCAAACACCAATCAAGCGAAGCCCGCCCCGTGAACGGAGTTCTCGACATCGGAGCATACGAATTCGCCTCGATCATCTCGCCGACGCCGACGCCGACGCCGACGCCGACGCCAACGCCAACCCCGACGCCGACCCCAACACCTACACCGACTCCAACTCCGACGCCGACCCCAACTCCGACGCCGACCCCGACACCGACACCGACGCCGACGCCGACGCCCACGCCGACGCCGACTCCAACTCCAACTCCAACGCCAACACCAACGCCGACGCCGACGCCGACGCCAACGCCAACTCCGACGCCAACACCGACCCCGACGCCGACGCCGACGCCGACGCCAACTCCAACACCAACGCCGACGCCGACGCCAACGCCGACTCCAACTCCAACCCCAACACCGACGCCCACGTTTTTGATCAGCGGGCGCGTTTTGACGCCGAATGGTGTGGGCATCCGCAACGCGGTTGTTACGTTAATTGACGCCCAGAATTTCAGACGAAGCGCGACGACGAGTTCGTTCGGCGTTTACTCGTTCTCAGGAATTCTTTCCGGCCAATACACGATCACTGTCTCGTCAAAACGGTATCGTTTTACGCCAATGATCGTTCAAATGAGTTCGAATTTGAGCGATATTGATTTTGTGGGGCTGGAGTAAGACCAAACGTTCGACTTGTGCGTCTAAAGGCTGGTGAAAAATATTTTCAGCACGCTACTTGTGTGTTCGATGGCTCTTTTGTCCGTCCGGGCTCAGCCAAATTACCCAATGCCGACGGGTGTATGGTGCAGTTGTCCGCCGAGCAATGGCAGCGGCAGCAATTCGGTCGACCCGGCCGTCGCGGCAAAGCCTTATGTAAAAGGCATTCTGTTTCGTGCTTCGTGGAAAGACATCGAGACCGCCGATAATACCTACAATTGGTCGATCATCGACAACCAGCTTGCTTCGGCACAAAGTTTTGGCAAAAAGATCTCGTTCGCGATCGGCGGCGGGCCAAACTCGCCCTCGTGGCTGTTCGCCCAGGGAGCTCAATCGATCTCATACAGCGTGCCGTTCAGCGGAACTATCCCGATCCCGTGGGATCCGGTCTTTCTGGCTAAGTGGAAGGAGTTCATCACCGCTCTCGGCAGCCGCTATGCGAATAACACAACGATCCAATTGGTCTACATGACCAATTCGTCGCAGAACGGCTTTGAAATGCAGCTGCCGTTCAACCCGACGCCCTCGTACGCGACGATCGGTTACACCGACCAGAGAATGATCGATTCGTGGCAGCAGATCATTGATACCTATAAAACCGCGTTCCCGAATCATTATCTGACCAACGATTTTCACCCGATCAACTCGAGCAATACGGTCGCCGATTCGATCTACGCATATGCGAAACAAAGCGTCGAAACGCGATACGGAGCAGCAGGTTGGTGGTGGACGCAGAACAACACAACCGTTTATCCGTCGCAGTACACGATCCTCCAAAATTCGACGTCGAACAACCTCTTCACTGGCATCCAAATGGCATACAGCGGCCTGAACAGTGCGAGTTCGTTTGGGCCGGGTGGCATGCCCGCCGCTCTCGATCTCGCGATCCAAAACAACATCAAATATTGGGAGATCTGGAACGTCGACATCACCAGCGGAAGCTTTGATACGCTGCTGAACAGCGTTTCAACGACGCCAACTCCAACGCCGACTCCAAGCCCGACCCCAACACCGACGCCCACGACCTTCACGGTCAGCGGCCGTGTCCTCACACCGTCCGGAATTGGCATCAGAAACGTCCAGGTCTCACTCTTCGACCCACAAAACGTCCAACGCATAGCCGTCACCAGCTCGCTTGGAACCTATTCGTTCGATCAACTGCAGCCCGGGGCTCAATACACACTCACGGTTACGTCGAAACGCTACCGCTTCGCACCGCTGGTCGTTCAAATGAGCTCGAACTTGTCGAACGTAGATCTGATCGGCCTGCAGTAAAAGGATTCTTGCTTTATTTTCATATATTTACGCCAAAACCACGCAATACGCGTCATTTCGCGAAAAACACGTCAATATGTGCATAACACGTCGATCTGTGCAAAACGCGCTTCTATTTCTCCACGTCTTTGCTGTAGCGTTTTATCTATGAAAACATGTACCACTTGCCACTGTTTAGAAAAACTCTCGTTCCGCCTTGAAAACTACAATCGCGACGAACGTCTCCCCTTCATCGAACGCGTCCTCGGATCGCTCATCGAAAGCCGGTTCAGAAACGGCCGTTTTGAATCGCTCGATGAATTGACGCAATCGCGAGGCGTCGCGGAAGTTTGCCTCGACCTGCATCCCAAGCCGCTGTTCGCTTTGTTCCGCAACTCTTGTTCCGTGCTATTCCGTGCGTTCCGTCGTTCGTTCTTCGGATCTGGAGCGTCAACCCCGACTGGAGCGGCGAGCATCCCTGCTTGCCAGCGGTTGCAAACCGCTTCAGCTTCTCGCGTCACTCAACTCGCATTTTCCCTCGGGCCATAACGATCGCGGAAGCCGCAATTGTGGCAAGCAAGGATGCTAGCCGCTCCAGTCACGCTTTCGCTCACGCCGAACGCGTCCCAAAACCGCAACAATTTCCAACCTAGATCTTTGAAAATTCCAGTGACGCTCCGAAATGGCTTATCATGGCTTTTATGATCCAGACACTTTCCGGTCAGCTTGAGAAATTTCAGAACGCGGTGGGCGTGAAATTTCAGCTTTACAACAGCCTTTTTCTGTCGCTGCCGTTTTACGGTATCGACAAGACGGGAATTCTGCTCTCGCTTTTCGGGACGTATTGCGAAGAAGGTTTTGCGGCCGTAAAGAGTCCGGCGGAGATCGTCGACGGTTTTTTTGCCGAGCGAAAAACAAGCGACGCGGATGATCTGCTGTTCAGATTTGTACAATATGTCGAACGCCAGGTCGTACTGTTTGACGCACTCGAGGATGCCGCTTTTGCCGAGATGAACGACCTGAATGGCCCAGGGACGCTCACGCAGCTCGAGGCCGCCGTTCAGCAAAACGACCGTCTCACGGAGTTCAAGCAAAAGCTCGCCGATTTCTCAGTTCGACTTGTTCTGACCGCTCACCCGACGCAATTCTATCCGGGCTCGGTGCTCGGGATCATTAACGATCTCGACGCGGCGATCACGGCGAACGACGTGACGACGATCAACACGCTGCTCCAACAACTTGGACGCACGCCGTTTTTCAAGAAGCAAAAACCGACGCCGTTTGACGAAGCCGCGTCGCTGATCTGGTATCTCGAAAACGTCTTCTACAACGCCATCGGGGCCATCGCCGCAGAACTGCGTCGCTCAATTTCGGATGAATCGGTCAACCTCGCCGACCTGATGAAAATGGGCTTCTGGTCCGGCGGCGACCGCGACGGAAATCCGTTCGTCACAAGCGAAACGACGCTGCAGGTCAGCGACGCTTTGCGACGCGCGGTACTCCGCTGCTACCACACCGACATTCGAAAACTGCGTCGCCGACTGACCTTCGCCAACGTGGAAGCCGCCGTGATCGATCTCGAAAAACTCATCTACCGCGAAGCTTTTCAACCGGAGCGCGTCAGAACCGGGAGCGATAGCGACTGGGTTCCGCCAGCCGCGTCACTGACCAAGTCGGACATCCTCGCAAAACTCGCGACGATCCGCACCGACATTATCACGCGTCACAACGGCCTCTTCGTACACCTCGTCGATGACCTGATCAATAAGGTTGAGATCTTCGGCCTCCATTTCGCGTCACTGGACATCCGGCAGGAGGCGTCGGAGCACGAAAAGGTTTTGCAAGAGATCGGCGTCGCTGACGGCGATTTCGACTATGGATCTTTGAAAGATGAAGACAAGATCGACCTGCTTTTGAACGCACCAGAAAGCGCGTCACTGGAAGATCTGCCGACCGAATTGTCCAGGGACACACTCCGCACCGTCGACGCCGTCCGCCAGATCCAGCAGCGAAACGGCGAAGAAGGCTGTCATCGATACATCATCAGCCAGTGCCAAAGTGCCCTGCACGTCGTCGAGGTCATCGGATTGTTTCTCGCCGGCGGCTGGAAACTCGATGAGCTAAGCGTCGATATCGTCCCGCTTTTCGAAACGATCACCGACCTGCAGCATGCACCCGCGATCATGCGTGAGTTGTACAGTTTACCCGCATACCGCGAGCATCTGCAGGGTCGCGGAAACCGGCAAACCATTATGCTCGGCTTCAGCGACGGGACAAAAGACGGCGGGTATCTTATGGCGAATTGGAGTATTTACAAGGCAAAGGACGAGCTGACCCGAGTCTCACGCGAGTTTGGATTAGGCGTCGTTTTCTTCGACGGCCGCGGCGGTCCGCCAGCTCGCGGCGGCGGCAAAACGCACAGATTCTACTCCTCGATGGGCCAGAACGTCGCCGACGAAGCCATCGAATTGACCGTGCAAGGCCAAACGGTAAGCTCAAATTTCGGCACCGTCTCGTCCGCCCGCTACAACATCGAACAACTCCTCCACGCCGGAGTGTATAACGACATATTCGCTCCGAAAGAAGCGACCTTTACCGAACGCGAAGAATACCTGATGACAAACCTCGCCGACCACAGCTTCACAGCCTACGACGAGCTGAAAACGCATCCGAATTTCCTCGAATACCTGTCCGCCGTCAGCCCGCTCCGCTTTTACGCCGAAACCAACATCGGCAGCCGCCCGACCAAACGAGGCAGCGGAAAACTCACGCTCAAAGACCTTAGAGCGATCCCCTTCGTCGGAGCCTGGAGCCAGATAAAGCAAAACGTCCCCGGCTTTTACGGCGTCGGCTCGGCACTCGAAAAAATGGACGCGAACATCGACGAGATCACCGAAATGTATCACTCGAACGGCTTTTTCAAAGCCCTCATCGACAACTGCGAAATGGCCATGCAAAAAACCTTCATGCCCCTGACCGCATTTCTCGAAAATCACGATACCTACGGCGAGATCTGGCAAAAGATCCGCAACGAATACGATCTGACGCGAAAATATTTGACGATCATCTCCGGAACCAAAGAACTAATGTCCGGCCTGCCAGTCGAACAGCAATCAGTCAGAACCCGCGAACGCATAGTTCTGCCGCTCCTCGCGATACAGCAATATGCGCTCACAAAAATTCGCCAAAGTGAAGAACGCGGCGATGCGAGCGAAAACCGCTCGGTTTACGAAAAATTAGTGATCAGATGCTCGTTCGGAATTATTAATGCTGGAAGGAATTCGGCGTAAATGATCGGACCGCAAGCGTCTGCCTGCGTCACTGGCAAGCGAGACGCTTGCGTTCCAGTCGAAATCGATCTTTGAAAATTAAACCTGACCAGCTTTCCGAACATTGATCTCACCGGTTTTTAGCCGTCGTTCGAGATCGAGTTTGAAATCCGCCATTTGTTGGTCAAAATCGGCAAATTCTTTGTCAGTCTCGATCTTTTTCTTGACCTTGTTGTCGAAATATCTAACACCGTTGATCTCAGAATTTTTCAGCGATTCGAGCCAGCCGTGGAGTTGTTTTGAGATATTGATCGCCTGCTTTATTAGATTTGAAATTTCATATTTGAGATCTGAGAATCGATCAAGGGTTTCGCAGATCCTAAGCATAGATCGAGATTCACCAGCGGAACCGCGTGAGATGTACAGAAAATTGATCAGCTCGTTGGTGGTTCCGCGTTCGAAACCTTCGGCGATGTTATTGGATATCGAAAGGGCAGCACGTTCGAGTTGGTTTTTAGTATCGCCAAGCCCGCGAAAGTCATTTTTTGAGGTGAATTCGAAGACGTTCAAAGCGAAACGGATTGCGGCTTGCCAGACGGGGAGTTCTTCGAAAGTCGAGTATTTCATGGGCTTACTCTCTGAATGTACATTAGGAAATCCGATTCTGCTGCACCAAAACTAATTCGAGCGGCTTCGATCTTGATTGACCGAAACCGCCCGTATTCTAGACTGTTTTTATTTGAGATTTCAAATTTGAAATTTCAAATATATTTTAGCTCTCACGATTTTGTTGTTGAAGACTGCTCGGCCTTTATCTTTTACACGCAGGGCGTAAGAAGTTCTCTTTCCGAGAGTCTTCTACAATCTGAAATTTCAGATCTCAAATTTGAAATTTCAAATATTTCTGAACATACGATCGCAGAAAAAATATCCGAGATCCCGAATCTCAAATTTGAGATCTCAGATACAGCAAAAACGTTAGAACGTATAGGTATTCGCCCCGATCAACGTCTCGGCAATTCTCTGTCTTGCAGCGACCGTGTTCACCGGTGAATTGTTCTTTGTAAATCGCTTGAGAGCTACGAGCAAAGTACGCATTTCGTCTCCGTCGGTCATGGCGGCGATGGCGTTTTTGGCTTTGGCTTCGACGCGTTGGATGGCGTCGTTGCAGTAGACCTGGGCCATGTCGGCGTAACGGTCGGCGTTTGACGAGCCTTGGAGCTTTTGGGCACGCAGGACGGCAGTTTCCATGGCGTAGGCTTCGATGATGATGTCGGCGGCGTACATCAGGAGCTCCTGCTGTTTTTCGAGCTCCATCATGTATTTCTGAGCTGCGGTTCCGACTACCATGAGAGCTGCTTTCTTGGCATTTTGCGCGAGTTTCAGCTCCATTGCGAGTGGTGAATCGTCCTCGTCAAACGACATCTGCGGATTCAGGATCTCGTCCATCAGGGCTTTGGCAGCCGGGATCAGGCCGATCTCGCCCTTCATCGCACGTTTGAGGAGCATACCCGGGATGAGTAGGCGATTGATCTCGTTCGTGCCTTCGAAAATGCGGTTGATGCGGGCATCGCGGTACGCACGTTCGGCTGGATAGTCGGCGGTGTAACCAGCTCCGCCGTAGATCTGGACCATTTCGTCGACGACGTAGTCCAGCACCTCGGAGCAGAATACCTTGTTGATCGAGCTTTCGACCGCGTATTCCTCGATCGATTTCAGCTTGGTCTCATTGTCCGCATTGGTACCGATCAGCGAATCGATCATGCCGACCGTGCGGTACGTCATCGATTCGCCAACCCAAGTGCGGGTTGCCATTTCGGCGAGTTTGAACCGCATCGCGCCGAACGTCGAGATCGGCGTGTTGAACTGCTGCCGCTCATTCGCATAGCGAACCGAATCGTGGATCGCGAGCTTGCAACCGCCGATCACCGAAGCTCCGAGTTTGAAGCGGCCGACGTTGAGGATATTGAACGCGATCTTCGCACCATCGCCAACTTCGCCGATGAGATTTCCTACCGGGACGCGTGCGTCGGACAAGATGATCGGCGTCGTAGACGAAGATTTGATGCCCATTTTGTGCTCCTCAGAGCCAGGGCGGCAGTTTTCGCTGCGTTCGACGACGAAGGCCGAGAACTTTTTCTTCTCGCCGTCAACCTTGGCAAAGATGATGTAAACGTCGGCGAATGAGCCATTAGTGATCCACATCTTTTCGCCATTGAGGATCCACTCGGAGCCGTCTTCGCTCAAGCGGGCCGAGCATTTTGCACCGAGAGCGTCGGAGCCCGAACCCGCTTCGGAAAGGCAGTATGCGGTGACTTTTTCGCCGGAAATGATCGGCGGTATCCATTTATGCTTCAGTTCCTCGGAACCAAAATAAAGTATCGGAAGCAACCCGATCGACGTCTGCGCACCAAAGCTGACGCCAAAGCCCGAGCCGCGGCCCATCATCTCGGCCACCACAACGCCGGTCGTCTGGTCGAGCTCGAGACCGCCGTATTCCTCAGGTATGGTCGCACCGAGCAGGCCGAGTTCGCCGGCCTTTGCGATCAGCTCACGCGAGATCTCCCAGGCATGTTTCTCCATCGCATCGACCTGCGGCAGGACCTCGTTATCGATGAATTCCCGCGTGGTATCGCCGATCATCCGCTGCTCGTCCGACATATCCTCAGGCGTAAAAACCTCAGCCGGGACACGCTGCTCGATCAGAAACGAACCGCCCTTGACATAGTCTTTCTGCATTTGTGCTTCCATTGTGTTAATTGCTCCTATGAATTTGCTCTGAACATTGTAATGAATGAATGCTCATTCAGTCAATGTATTTTCGCGATTTGGCTATGTATCGAGCGATTATTTCGCATGCTGCGAAACCGACAGCAGATTTCCGTCAGGATCTTTGAACCACGCGACCTTCGTCCCGTCCGGAGCCGTCCAGACGCACTGTTCGTCCTGCTCCATCCACGGAAAATCGTATCGCTCAAACACCACACCGCGTTCGGTGAGGCCAGTGATCGTCGACGCTATATCTTCGACTTCCCAACCAAGCACCGAGAACTGATGCGGCGTGAATTCCCGAACCGGCGTCAACCTGAACATCTTGCCGCCGGTCTCGAATACGAGAGCAAAACCGTCATCGTACTTGAAATCGATACCGAGTACGTTCTGATAAAACTCCTGAGCCTCGGCCTTTTTGACCGTCGGCAAAAGGATCACGGGCTGTGCATTAGTAAGCATCGCTGCCTCCTTAAATGTTTAATCGAGCCGCTCAAAAATACCAGCCGCTCCCATACCGCCGCCGACACACATGGTGACCATGCCGTAGCGGCCACCGGTGCGTTTGAGTTCCTGGAGGACGGTCGCGGTCAGCTTTGCTCCGGTGCAGCCGAGCGGATGGCCGAGAGCTACTGCGCCGCCGTTAACGTTGACCTTTGCGGGGTTCATCTCGAGCACTTTCATGACCGAAAGGCCTTGGGCGGCGAATGCTTCGTTGAGTTCGATGACGTCGATCTGATCGAGCGTCAGGCCAGCCATTTTCAGGGCCTTGGGGATCGCGTAGACCGGGCCGATGCCCATTTCTTCGGGCAGGCAGCCGGCGGTGGCGAACGAGATAAATCTCGCGAGCGGCTTGATGCCGAGTTCGGCAGCTTTATCAGCCGACATCACAACCGCAGCCGCAGCTCCGTCGGACATTTGCGACGAATTTCCGGCAGTGACAGTTCCATTGACGTGAAACACGGCTCGCAGTTTCGCCAAACCTTCGACCGAAGTATCCGCTCGCGGGCCTTCGTCCTGGGCGAAGACAACCTCTTTGCGGCGAACACGGCCTTTTTCGTCCGTGTCGTCAACGAAGATGGTCATCGGCACGATCTCATCGACGAACTTGCCTTCGGCGATCGCAGCGAGAGCTTTGCGGTGCGAATTGTACGAGAATTCGTCAGCCTGTTCGCGGGTAATCTCGTATTTGCGGGCCAGATTCTCAGCCGTGAGGCCCATGTTCAGGTAGTAATCAGGATAGGTATCGACAATATGCGGATTTGGCCGCACAACATTGCCGCCCATCGGGATCATCGACATCGTCTCGAGCCCGCCCGCGACGATCGCATCAGCACCGCCCGTCATAATGCGCTCGGCTGCCAAAGCGATGGTCTGCAGGCCCGACGAGCAATAACGATTGACCGTCATCGCACTCGTTTCCACCGGCAATCCAGCCGCGATCATCGCCGTGCGAGCCACATTCATGCCCTGTTCAGCCTCAGGAAAAGCACAGCCCATTATCACATCATCGATCAGCGAAGCGTCCACACCGGAACGCGAAACCGCCTCCCTAATAGCCGCCGCCCCGAGATCATCAGGACGAGTATTTCTCAACGTTCCTTTCGGAGCCTTTCCAACAGCCGTACGCACGGCCGATACGATAACTGCTTCTTTCATATTTTTAGTTCTTGTTTTTTCGCGGGGTCTTACCTACGGTGTTGGGACCAATACTTCTCCTCAAACTGCTTTACTGCCTGATCAAATGAGTCGATTGGTGAGCTAAACCAACAAGGTGCCGAGAAGAAAACTTGCAAATTATCCCGGCGAATAGGAGTTTTCACATCGTTGAATTCAGGAATCGCAGAATAGCTATTACCGGAAAATACGAAGAAGATGTACTTGGCCCCCTTCTTCGGTTGGTTACCGCAGCTTGTACCAAAGTATGGGTCAACTACATAAAGCCCAGCCTCAGTATCGCCTTTCCAAACTTTATCAACAGTGATTTTTGCTTTTTCCTGTTTTACCGCAACGATCTGCCCACTGAATACCGAATCGCTGGTATCGAAATAATGTTTAATTGAATCTGTCTCGATCGAACAGGTGCACGCTGCAACTTTCTGGACAGAGAACACCGCAAAGACGAGCAAGGTTAAGATCAAGCTCCCTCTTGTATACGAAAACACGAATACAGAAAATACGTTTCGCTTTTTCATAATGCTATGCCATTTCCGCCCCCCGCTTTATTGTTTTCAACATCTCCATCCTTATCAAACCGCTAAACGGTTGGACAAATGTCCAGTAAAATCCAAAGCTTCGACGGCTGCCTTCGTCGAGGCATTTGATGCGGGTTTCGGTTGTGAGCCGCGTGTTTTGGCCGTCTTCATTGAGCGAAAAGTTCCACACCGCCTTCGCATAACCGCTCTTGTCGAACGCCTTGAAATTATCGGCATTCACATCCTGCAGATCGCCCCATGGCGTCCAGAATTTTCCGGCGAGGCCGATCAGCAATTCGCTCGCGGGCCGCTCGCCGAGGATGCGGAATTTGGAATATCGCAAGTTCCTCAACGTCAGAGCATCTGCCGACATTCCGCGAAGAGTGAGCAGCGTTCGCACGATCAATGATTCGCCAAAATTAGCATTCTGAGCCGCCTCATAGACGGTCGTGGCATCGGCGTTGATCGCGATCGAGTGTTTTTCCTCGAAATCGTACTCGGCTAGAAATTCATCTATAAGCATTTCAGACCTACGCTCCCGCCAATTCCTCGCAACGTTTTTTTGCATACTCGCGAGCCGAAAATTCGTTCCCGCTGCCGACGATATACGGATCATCGCCAAACATGCAGTAATACTGATACATCTCGTCTGCGGGTTTTCCGCTGTGTTCAAATTCTTCCAACGATCTGTCGACTATGCGTTTTGCGGTTTCCAACGCATCTTCCCACCGCTCAAACTCACCGGCACAATAGCGTTCCGACTCATCCATGTAACTCGAGTTTGAATCGACCATCACGCTGTACTTCATGATTCGAGTTTCGCTATCTTTTTCTCGAGGCGATGAACATCCATCATCCTCGCCGTTCCTTCGCCGCCGCTGGTCGACTGGCTGGCGTGCATTTGCCAGTAATTCAGGGCCTCGCGATATTTCGCGATCTGGTCCTCACCGCTGAGCGTATCGCCCCAGTTCTCGTAATACGAGGCTCGGACTTCGCATTCCGGAAAATAGCCTTCGCCGCGATCGGTTGCCGCGAGCATCGTCGCTTCGGTTTCCGCGTATTTGCCTTCGCGAGCTATTTGCCACCATTCCGGAGCACTCATATCGCAACCTCAACCTCGTCTACCTTCAAAACCCGTTTCAATTCGCCCGGCTCGATCTCGACCAAAAACCCGCGTTTTCCGCCGTTGATGTAGATCTTTTCGAGTTCGAAAATGCTCGCCTCGACATAAACCGGCATTGCCGTTCGCGTACCAAATGGCGATGTACCGCCGACCAGATAGCCTGTATGTTTAGATGCCCGGTCGGGTGTTGACGGCTCGATCGATTTGACGCCGATATGGCGTGCAAGGTTCTTTGTCGAAACCAGTTTGTCGCCATGCATCAGTACGATCAAAGGCTTTTTTTCATTCGTTTCAAAGATCAAGGTCTTCACGACTGCGTGTTCATCCACGCCTAACTGTTTCGCCGATTCGCCGGTGCCGCCTTTTTCGACGTAATCGTAAAGCCGGGGCGTGAAATCGACTTTCTTCTCACGCAAAAACCTCACCGCTGGCGTTATCGGATGATCCATTCTTTTTACGCCGCCTGTACCTTAGTTTCACCACGACACCCGGCCACAGCTACATAGATTCCGAGCACGATATCGATCGATCCGCAAAAGCCCGGCCACCAGATCGGAACTCCGGCATCTTCGATAAAAAGTGCGTGAACAAAATCGAACACGCCATGAGCCGCTATCCCGATACCAACGAGCCGGCAGCTTTTCGAATAACCAAAAACCGCGATACTCGAGAATACCAACGCGAAAACGATCTCGGTCAAAACAACCGACATTCGCCCATCGATCGATCCAAAAAGCACGTATAAAAATCCGATCACGATCAGAACGGTCGGGTAGAACGAGCGGTCTTTTTCAAACCCCGAAAAACGGGCAAAAACCGCGAGCACAACCGCCGAAACTATTCCGACCAGATATTCCATCGAGAGCTAGACTTCCTTATATCTAAAACAGGTCGTCAGATGATCATTGACCATTCCTGTCGCCTGCATGAACGCATACATGATCGTCGAGCCGACAAACTTGAAGCCACGCTTTTTCAGATCCTTTGACATTGCATCCGAAATGTCCGTTTTCGCAGGAACATCGCCACGCCCTTTTCGTTTACCGTCAATCGGTTTTCCTCCTACGAATGACCAAATATATTTGTCGAACGAACCGAATTCCTTTTGCACCGCGAGGAACGCATTGGCGTTCGTAACCGCCGCAGCAACCTTGAGCCGGTTGCGAATGATACCCGGGTTTTCGAGCAATTTCGCGCATTTTGCTTCCGAGTATTTGGCGACCTTAGCCGGGTCAAAATTGTCGAAAGCCTTGCAGTAATTCTCGCGTTTCACGAGGATCGTATCCCAGCTCAAACCTGCCTGAGCTCCTTCGAGAAGAAGAAACTCAAAAAGCGTTCGATCATCATGCACGGGAACGCCCCATTCTTCGTCGTGGTAACGGAAGTTAACCTCTTTTTGTGACCAATCGCAGCGTTTCATTGCTTTTTCGTTACCACCAAGCCTTTTTCCGGAGATCGATTGTCGTAGGTTAGCTCCAACTTCTGCGAACCGCCATATTTAGCAACCAAACCGATCTTCGAAATAGCCAGCTTGCTGTCGTAGTAGTTGTACGAACACGAAGCATAGATCTCGCTCTGAACTTCGCGTTTTTTCAAACTCTTGTCCGCTTTGATCCACAATATCGATTGCGGACTGTCACCGCCGCACGGAGCCATCGGATTTGAGATCGGCGAGGCACTTCGGACGTTAGCGACGAGATAGAAAAACCCATCTTTTTCCGCCGTGAAAAGTGTCCGATATTTATGCGGCGGATTGCCGGGCAAACTGCCGTTGGATCCGATCAACGAATCGTCGAGATCGAATATCACCGAGCGTTTGCCCAAAGCGATCTCTACCTCGGAATATTTCCGCGGGACGAGTTTGAGCGCGGCCTGAGCACTGGCGGCGATAGCCGCAGCCACGATCACCAGCGCTGTTGCCGCTATTCTCATCGTTCGATCTTGTAGACCTTTACGTAACAAACGCCGCCGCTCGGATCGGTCGTATCTTTTACCGATGTGACCTTGCCGGTCAGTTTTACATTGTCGCCTAATTTGACTGGCTGACCTGCATTGTCGCGGATCCTTAGATCTTCACGCTTGAATCCGCTCGCCGGTTTGTCGGCCGTATTTGCTCCACCGCCGACCTCGAGATCGACACTGATACCCTGCTTTTCACCTGCCTTCGCGAGCAGGCTGTATCCGCATTCCATTCTTCCGCTCGTGTTAGAGCAAAAGATGCTGCCGCCTTTTTCCTCGAGAATTCCGCTGACCTCGATCGTTTTGCCGTTGTTCGCGAGATCGCACGCTTTCGAGTATTCGACAGGTTCACCGACGACATTGCACGCCGAAACAAAGACCATGGCCGCAAAAATAGCTGATAGAAAAATGTATTTCATGAGTTAAGTTTCTTCCTTTTCTGTTTTTTTCGAACAGTTTAGGGAACGTACCTCTCAACCAAATCTTGCGGGCTCAGTTTAGTAAAATTCCCGTGAGCCTCGACCACCGAATCACAATTCAAAACATCTTCTGCCGAATTCACCGTCGTGATACCAATCGAAACCATTCCCGCCCGATGAGCGGCCTCAAAACCGCCGAGAGCATCCTCGAAAACAATGCAATTCTGCGGCTCGACTCCAAGTTTCTCCGCCGAAACCAGAAACATCGCCGGATCTGGCTTGCCAACCGTAACATCGGTCGCCGTCGTGACCGCTCCAAAAAATCGCCGCAGATCGAGGCCGTCGAGGATGAACTCCATATTCGGATTCGACGCCGCGGTTGCGACCGCCATCTTAATGCCGAGCTTTTGAGCCTCGGTAAGGAATTCTACAAGCCCGTCGACTGGCTTTCTGATCGGCAAGTAAGCCTCGCGATAGAGTGCCTCTTTTCGCTTTGCCAGCTCCGATATCCGGTCGTCCGAAATATCGCCAAAAACGGTCGGCAGTATCTCGCGATTTGTTTTTCCCGCTGTCGCAACCAGAAACTTGTGCGTGTCCATCTCGACACCGTTTTCGTCGAGCAGTTTCGCCCAAGCTTCGGTGTGGACGTGCATATTGTCAACGAGCGTTCCGTCCATATCAAAAATGAACGCCCGGTTTGAGAGCTCTGTCATTTACTTCTTTTTGGCAATGTACAGCGTCTTTTCGATCGACGCGTGCAGCGTGCCTTCCTTGTCCTTTAACTCAACATTATAGATCCGGTCCACCGACTTTTCGGTCTCGGCGAGTCGTTTGATCTCGGCTATCTCTTGGGGTGTCAGCACAAAATCCGCATACAGCGTTGTCTTGCCCGGTTTTCTAAATCTGATCTTCGCCGCCTTATCCCAGATCACATATTCTTTGCCAAGAATATGTATCAGCATCAGCATGTAAAGCGGGTCGATCGAGGCATAAATGCTGCCGCCATAGATCGTGCCGACGTAATTTCTCGTTCGCCAACTCAGCGGCAGTTTCATCCGCAGCTCGTGAAAATCATCCGAAATATACGTCACGCGGCCGCCGCTTCCGCGATAGCACGGAAAGAAATTGAATCCCCAGCGAAAACGTCGGCTCTTAAAACTCTCAGGCATTTTCTGTTGATCTAGTTTCTCAGCGGCTTACCAGTTTTCAGCATTCCGGCAATCCTTTCCTGAGTTTTCCGCTCACCGCAAAGCGAAAGGAAGGCTTCGCGTTCGAGGTCGAGAAGGTATCGTTCTGAAACGTACGATTTGTGATTCAGATCGCCTCCGCTCATCACCTTAGCAAGTTTCTTTCCGATCAGAACATCGTGGTCCGAAACGAAACCGCCCTGCTTCATCATATGCAAAGCCAGCTTCATCGCCGCCTGAGCAGATTCGCCGAGAGCGAGAATGTCGGTTTTCTCAACAGGTTGAACGTAGCCCGAAGCAGCCAAATTCAGCACTTCCTGCTTGGCATCGGCGATAAGACGGTCGCCATTCATTGAGATCGCGTCGATGTCACGGATCAGGCCCCAACTTTGAGCTTCAGGGCCTGAGGTCGCAACTTTGCCCATGCCGATCAATTCGAAAGTTTTCTTGAGAAACGCAAGCGGATCCGCATCCGGAGCTTTTGTTGCCGCGTTCATCGCACGCAGGGTCATTTCCTTCGTCCCGCCGCCCGCCGGGATCAAACCGACGCCTACCTCGACCAAGCCAATGTAGGTTTCCGCTGCTGCCTGCACCCGGTCGCCGTGCATCGAGATCTCACAGCCGCCGCCGAGCGTCAGGCCGTACGGAGCCGTTACAACCGGTTTCGGCGAATATCGCAGACGCATGATCGCGTTCTGAAGCTGTCGGATCATGATGTTGATGTCGTCCCATTCCTCTTCCTGAGCGGCGAGCAGCAGCATCATGATGTTCGCTCCGGCCGAGAAGTTCCCGCCCTGATTTCCAACTACAAGGCCCGTGTAATTACGCTCAACCTCATCCAGAGCGAAATTCATCATCGCGACCGTATCGCCGCCGATGGAGTTCATCTTGGAGTGGAATTCCAGACACGCGACACCGTCGCCGATGTCGATGAGCGAAGCCCCGGGATTAGATTTGATAACGCCCGTTCTTTCCTTGATGTCCTTGAGGATCATCACGCCCGGACGCTCAGGCATCGGTTTGTATTCGCCCGCAACGAGATCGTAGAACGAATGATGGCCGCCTTCGTTTTTGTAGAATGAGGTTGCACCGGACGCAAGCATCGCCTCGACATTCGCGGGAACAGGTTGGCCTTCTTTCCGCATTCGCTCGACAGATTCGACAACGCCGATTGCATCCCAGGCCTCGAAAACGCCGATCTCCCAACCGAAACCCCATTTGATCGCATTGTCGATCTCAACGATCGTATCGGCGATCTCAGGAATTCGATTTGCCGCATAACGCGAAACTCGCGAGGTCGTTTTCCAGAGAAATTCGCCAACACGGTCATCACCCCAAACAAGCGTTTTCACGCGTTTTGCCCGATCTTCGATTCCCTTTGCCGCGTCGAGCGATGGGAATTTCGTCTTAACCTGCGGTTTGTATTCGAACGTAGCAAGGTCGAGTTCGAGGATCACACGTTTGCCATTCTCGTCCTTTGATTTCTTAAAGAAACCGCCGCCGGTTTTATCTCCAAGCAGTTTCTTGTCGAGCAGCGAAGTGATGACCTCGGGGATCTGGAAAACCTCGCGGTCTTCGTCATCGGGTACTGCAGGATAGAGATTTGTCGTCACGTGAGCGGTTACGTCGAGTCCGACGAGATCCGATGTTCTGAATGTCGCTGACGAAGCGTGGCCGATCGCTTTGCCGGTCATCTGATCGATCTCGGTCGGTGTCCAACCGCCCGCGATCATCTCGTGGATCGTCGCCATCATGCCAAAAACGCCGATGCGGTTGGCGATGAAATTTGGCCGATCTTTAGCCGGAACAACGCCCTTTCCAAGACGTCTATCGAGAAAACCGGAAACACCACAAGCGATCTCGCCGCTGGTTTTCGTGCCCGGAATGACCTCAACGAGCTTCATATAACGCGGCGGATTAAAGAAGTGAATGCCGACAAAATGGGCCTTGAAATCGTCAGAAAACGGTTCCGCGATCGAATCGATCGGAATGCCGCTCGTGTTTGAAGCGATAACCGCTCCGGGCTTTCGATAACGGTCGACATCGGCAAAAAGCTTGTGCTTGATGTCGAGGTTTTCGACGACCGCCTCGATCACGATATCGCAATCTTTGATCTTTGCCAGGTCGTCGGTAAAGTTGCCGGTCGTGATCAGCTTCGCATTATCGCCCAGCATGAACGGAGCCGGTTTCAGCTTTTTCGCCGCGGCAAATAGTGAATCCACGATTCGGTTACGCACCTGCGGCGATTCCAGCGTCAGGCCTTTTTTCTCTTCATCCGGCGTCAGTTCACGTGGAGCGATGTCCAGCAGCAGTGTTGGAATGCCCGCATTCGACAGATGTGCAGCAATGCCCGCACCCATTGTTCCGGCCCCCAAAACAGCCGCTTTTGTGATGTTCATAACTTGTCTCGAAGTTCCTGTTTCCTTGCGATTTTGAATAGAGGAAAGTATAACTGAATGAGTATTCATTCAGCAAGCTATTTTTGAATATCGCGATTAGAAATTGTCGATGACAGTCACGCCACTTCCTGTAAATTCGTTCATATTCGCGAGTTCGGCGGGCGATTCCGCGAGTGCGACTTTTCGTCCGATCAGCTTTTGCGGTTCGAGTTTTCCGATGCGGATCAGCTCAAGCATTTCCGGATATCGATGTGCCTGCATTCCATGGCTGCCGATTATTTCAAGTTCGCGGCCGATGATCTTGTCGATCGGAACCTGTGGACGATGGCCGCCCGATTCCATGATGCCGACCTGGATGTGTTTCCCGCGCTTTCGCAATGACAATATCGAGTTCATCAGAATTTCCGAATGGCCGAGAGCATCGATGGAGATATGCGCACCGCCATCGGTGATGTCTAAAATAGCGTCCGAAGGAGTACCGTAACGGGAATCGATCGCTACCTCGGCTCCTATCGAACGAGCAAAGTCCAACTTGTCTTCCGCAATGTCGATTGCGATCACTCTGGCTCCAAACGCGGCAGCAATCATTATCGCCGAAAGCCCGACACCGCCGCATCCGTGGACGGCAACCCATTGTTCGGGCTGAACTTTGCCCTGATCGACAACCGCGCGATACGAAGTTGCGAAACGGCAACCAAGCGATGCAGCTGTTACGAAATCGATATCTTCCGGCAAGCCCACGAGATTCGTATCGGCATACTCAATTGCCAAGTACTCGGCAAAGCCGCCCCATGCGGTAAACCCGGGTTGAAACTGATGATCGCAAACCTGCTGATCTCCCGCTATACACGGTTCGCATGCCCCGCAGCCGCAGACGAATGGAAGCGTAACCCGGTCACCAACCTCAAAATTAGCGATCTCCGCCCCCAAGGCGACAATTTCACCGGCGAGTTCGTGCCCAGGAACATGCGGCAGTTTGATATCGGGATCGTTTCCCATCCAGCCATGCCAGTCGCTGCGGCAGATGCCGCACGCTTTGACGCGTAGGACAACACCTGTGGGGCTTGGAGTCGGATCGGGCACAGTTTGAATAGTGATCGGACCTTGGAATTCTTCAAAAACAGCTGCTCTCATAACTCTGATATTAGCCGAAGTAGCAGAAAAATATTGACTTAATACTGAATTCAGATGATAATTCTCTCATTCAAAAAATTACACGGATAGGCATTTGAGGGAGAGGTTCGCCTTTCCCTCCAAGGCTGTCCGATAGCTACGAATAAAATCAAAATCCCGGAGATATATCATGCTCAAGAAAATTCTGCTCGTACTTCCACTATTGTTTGTTTTCGCTGGTTCGACACTTGCCCAGGGAACAGCAACTGAAACCGCTCCTGCAAAAACAGCTGAACCGGCGAAGAAACCGGCTGTCTTTCGTCCAACCAAAGACCAGATCGAGCAGGTCCAGACGATGCTCAAAGAGAAAAAGCTCTACACCGGCGAAGCCAGCGGCAAATATAACGACGATACACGCGCTGGGATCAAGAGTTTTCAAAAGGACAATGGCTTGGCTCAAACCGGCACTTTAAATCGGGCAACCTTGGAGAAATTTGGAGTCACGCTCACCGATTCGCAGAAAGCGTCGCCGGTTTTGGAAAGCTCATTTGCCAAATCTTCGGATGATGCAAAACCTGCCAAAACTAAGGCCGAGCCAAAAGCTGCCGAGCCCAAAACTGCCGCGTCCGGTCCGTCAGCGGCATCGACGGAAACCAAAAAACCAGCTCCTTTTCGTGCCAACGCCGACCAGGTCAAAGCCGCTCAAAAGATCCTTAAGGACGGTAAGATGTACGCCGGCGAAGAGACCGGAAAACTCGACGACCCGACCCGCGAAGGCCTGAAAAAATATCAGGAAGCCAAGAGCCTGAAGGTAACTGGAACGCTCAACGCAGCCACGCTCGAAAAAATGGGCGTTACTCTGACCGATGCCCAGAAAGCGAACGTCGCCGCTCAAGCTGCATACGATGCCGCAAAGAAGAATTAACCGATAGCTCATTCCGATTCACGAGGCCGCGATCGTTTCAAATCGAAACGTTTTGCGGCCTTCGCACTTTGCCTCGAAGCAGACTTTGGTTCATCATCTTTCCATGAAAAAAATATCCCTCGCATTGCTCCTTATACTTGCCTCATACGGCGCGTTGATCGCCCAATCCAGTAAAGATGCGGCGGCAATTCGCAAGATCATGGACGACCAAACCGCGGCTTGGAATCGCGGCGATCTGGACGCATTCATGTCGATCGGCTATTGGAAGTCGGACAAACTCAAATTCGTCTCCGGCGACCGTATCACCTACGGTTGGCAGCCGACCCTCGATAATTACAAAAAAAGCTACAGCTCGACTGCCTTGATGGGAAAACTCACCTTCACTGGGCTCGAAGTCGAAGTCCTCTCAAAGGATTCGGCTTTCGTGACCGGCAGTTGGTCGCTGGCTCGTGAGAAGGATAATCCGAAAGGCAAATTCACACTGCTGTTCCGCAAGTTTAAAGAAGGCTGGCGGATCGTTACCGATCATTCCTCCTAACCGATGAAAAAAGCACTACTCTATCGACTGTTCGGCGTAGGAAAGCTGCCGCCGGCTGCGGCTCAGGCTCTCGCTTCCGAAGACATCGTTCTTTCCGACGAAGGCATAAGATCGAGTCTAACGTATCGCAATTTCCGAAGCCCCGGCAGAATTTCGAGCTATCGAAAGGTAGGACTGATCACGTCGATGGCCGTTACTAGCAAACGTCTCGCGGCCTTCAGCGGAACTAATGCGATCATTGACGTTGAGCTCACGGACCCGCGCATAAAACAGATCTCACTTTCGATCGAGCCGAACGGAGCGTTGCTTGCCGCGTTTGACGCATCTCTATTTCACGATGACTGGTCTGGTGATCTCGAATACCGTTTTAAAACGCCGCTTTCTAAGCAGATCATCGACCAGATCGGTATCGGAAGCCGCAAGCATTGATCGACTCACCGGAAAACCGGAACATCCGCAATTCAAGAAGCGTTAAAAAGCCGATATGAAAAATCTCATGTTTGGCATGTTCACGCTCTTATTTGCCACAGCTAATGCCCTTTTTCAGACGCCCACGCCAACAATGGTACCGGCTCTAACGGATAAGGATTACATCCGCGTCGATCCCGATCCTTCGAAAGGCTTTACCTATCCGTATTACTTGTACGTGCCCAAGGAATTTGCCGAACCTGCCGAACGGGGCAAGACTCAAACTCTATTCGTCGCACCCAACAATACCGGAAAGGTCGATGACGATCTGTCAGTTCACGAATTCGATGTCAAACGCCGGATGGTTACGAGCGGCGGAGTTGCGGCGGCAATCAAGGTTGCTGTTCTGATGCCCGTTTTTCCGCGGCCAAAGACCGATTGGCAGATCTACACGCAGGCTCTCGACCGCGATTCGATGCTGACGGACAAGAAGGAATATCGCCGCCTCGACCTGCAGCTCATCGCAATGATCGATCATGCGATCGCCTCGCAGGCGAAGCTCGGAGTGAAGTTTGATCGACGCGTCCTGCTCAATGGATTTTCCGCTCAGGGAATGTTCGTCAATCGGTTCACGTTCCTGCATCCCGACCGTGTAAAGGCTGCGGCGATCGGTTCGCCGGGCGGGTGGCCGATCGCCCCGGTCGAGAAATACAAAGATAAAAGCTTGCGATACCCGATCGGTGTTGCCGACATCAAACAGCTTTCGGGCAAAAAGCTTGATCTCAAAACCTTGCGAAAAGTCCCGCTGTTCGTCTTCATCGGCGACAAGGATGATAACGATTCGGTGCCATTCGATGATTCCTACGACGAAGTCGACCGCGAACTGATCTATCCTCTGCTTGGCAAAACGCCGGTCAGCCGTTGGGAGATATCGAAACAGCTCTACAAAGATGCCGGCCTGAATGCCGAGTTCAGGCTTTATCCGGACGTCGCGCATACCGTTTCGACGCAGATGCGTGACGATGTGCGGGCATTCCTACTGAGAAACAAATAGTCTGATCAAAAGCGCATTAGCTTACAAAACTTTCTTTCGGAAACTTCTATCATTTCCTCATACAAGGGGGTAAATGAACATGGCCGATACTCGGAAAGAATCTATCGAAAAACTCAAAAACCTAATCGAAGGCATCGATTTTTGCATGCTGACCACCATCGACGAAGGCCATCTGCGGTCGCGGCCGATGTCGACGCAACAGTTCGAATTTGACGGCGACCTTTGGTTTTTTACGAGCGACAATACACACAAGGTTGAAAGCATCTCGAAAGATAACCGCGTTAATGTCGCATATTCCGAACCCGGAAACGACCGCTACGTTTCAGTTTCCGGCAGGGCTGAAGTCGTCAAAGATCGGCCTAAGATCGAGGAGCTCTGGAGTCCCGTTCTAAAAGCATGGTTTCCTGACGGGCTCGAAGATCCGTCGCTCTGCCTGCTGAAAGTCGCAGTCGACGAAGCCGAATACTGGGACACGCCTTCGGGAAAGATCGTTCAGCTGCTCGGCTTTGTCAAAGCACTCGCTACCGGCCAGGAGATCGATATTGGCGAGCACGAGAAGATCAGTTTCTGATCCCGCTCCATCAAAAAGAAAAGGAGCGGCTTGATCGCTGCTCCTTTTTGATCTTACTCCAATCCGGTGAAATCCAGATTAGATATCGCCGCTGTGACATTCACGGTCTGAGTTGAGAACCGGTAGCGTTTTGAGTTAACCCCGACGAAATAGCTCTGTCCAGTGGCTACGTTCGCGAAGCTGTAGATCCCGAACGAACTCGTCGTTGCTGTCGTACGGATACCGCGCGAATCGGTAAGAACTACAGTAGCATTGCGCAGCCCGATGCCAGTCGGCGTAGTGACGCGGCCTCCGATAGTTACCGGAACGGCAGTTGGGATCAAAGGAATCTGCCACATGCCTCGGCCATGAGTTGCAATTCTTAGGACCCTCGCGATCGGGTGTATCACCATGTCAAAAACAGCGACGCGCGGCAGCTGGCCGTTGTTTATCGGTGTCCAGTTTGCACCGCCATCGATCGAATTGTAAACGCCGATGTCTGTTCCCGCAAAAAGGTTATTTGAATTCTGCGGATCGATCGCAAATGCCGTTACGGGAACGTCCGGAATGCCATTTCCCGCCGGAGCCCACGTTGGCGTGGCTGACGTAAGATTGGTGGTTTTGAAAACGTGCTGTCCGGCAGCGACGCTATATCCGTTGAAAGTTACATAACCGATGTCGGCATTCGACGGATCGATCGCCGTGCGTCCTACATATCGCGTCGGAAAGCCGCCGGTCATTTGTGTCATCGTTGTCGAGCCTGAAGCTGTCGCAAAGACGGTGCCATTCGAGAGTCCGACGAGGCGAACGTTGTCGTTCTGTCTCGAGACAGCGATCGCACTCACTGTCGTTGCGAACGTCTGGCTGGCGGCGACCATTGTGGTGCCCTGATCGCCCGAGCGGTAGATCTTGTTCGAGCCAAAATACAAGCTGTTGGGCGTTCCCGGACCACCGACCATCGGAGCGTAAAAAAGCGTCGTGTCCGCACATGCGATACCGTTTGCGGTACCGCCGCAACCCATCAGGTTTCCCCAGTTCGGATCACCGGTTCCGGCAACAGTTGTGGTTGCGCGGGCGAATCCGATCTGGCTGTTCTGGCGGTTAAAATATGTGTGATATGCGACGATGTCGTTGAGCCCGGTAGCATTCTGGTCGATGACCACATTACCTCCGTCGCCACCGTCAGAATTCACCCACGTTGTCCCATCATTTACCAGTAATTCTGTGCCGTTGTCCTGAGTTCCGCCGAGTGAGTAGTTCTGCAGTACCGGATGAATGGCTATCGATTCGAACTGCGTCGCTGAAAAAGTACTGTTGTTCAGGCTGCTCCAGTTCGTTCCGCCGTTGATCGAGCGGTAAATACCGCCGTCGCTCCCGTAGTAGATGATCTGCGGATTTGAGGGGGCGACCGTGATCGCATGTGTGTCAACGTGCAGCCCTGACGAGCTCGACGCAAAGGATGTTCCGCCATTGAATGACCGACGAAATACCGCAGTCGGCGAACCGGCGAGATAGATCGTATCCGCGACATTCGGGTCGAATGCGACGGCAATGTCATAGAAGCATTGTGGATTGCAGAAGTTATTGCCGGCGGTCATCTGCGTGAACGACGTTCCACCATTCACTGATTTGAAAAGCGTACCCTCGGTCGCACCGCCGACGATCTCACCGGCCGCCGCGACGGCGGTGACAGTCGCCCCGGTCTTCTGGATCGCAAGCTCACCACGCGAGTTCGCTGTGACATTTGCGTACGTTTGGGTAAATGTTGGCGACGCTGACATCGCATTCGTCGATTTGAAAACACCGCCAGCCCCGACTGCGCCACGGATCCACGCCAGTAGGTTGTCAGGCGTCCCTGGCTCCATCGCAATGTCTGTGATCGACCCGCTCAGAATGCGTGTGAATGTCGGCGTTGCAGAGAGCGCGTTGGTCGATCTGTAGACACCGACCGTCGGAGCCGGAGCCCCTGTGCATCCGCCGGTTCCGCAGGTTCCGGTCGTAGTGCTGACAAAGATCGTATTGCCGTCCGTCGGATGCACGATCAGTTCGCTGATCGCACGTCCCGTGAATTCGGCACTGCCGATCGGGTCGGATACGACGGGCGACGTTTCCGCATTTGTGATCTTGTAGATACCGACGCCAAAGAAGCTATCTGCCGAGAGGCCCGATTCGCCGGTACCGACGTAAACAGTCGTCGGATCTGACGGTACGATCGCGACCGCTCCGATCGCCAATGTTAACGCATTGTCGAGCAGCGGCGTCCATGTCAGGCCGCCATTCAGCGTCCGATACAGACCGCCCTGAGCGGTTCCAACGTAGGCGATATCAGGATTTGTCGGGTGAACGGCGATCGCAGTGACGCGCCCGCTGGTCGGTACTGTAACTGGGATCGGAGCGGGCCCGAGAGCCGTCCAATTGCCGACCGCCGATGCCGAAGTCCCACGCTCAGCGATCTCCTTTTCCTGCCGCTGCATTTCGGCGGCGGCTCTGAATCTTTCGTCGCCTTTTTCAAACGGAAGACCGCGAAGCGTCGCAAAATACTCGTCACGCAGGCGAAGGTATTCCTGTTTGTCGAACGTGCTGCCGTTTGGGAGGTCCATCTCACGCTCGTTTTCCCCTTCTTCCTCAGATTCCAACTCATAGTTGTACATCTTCTTGGTCGGCGTGATCAGGCTTGCGATGAACTGCCGCCCAAACAATGCGGTCGGCACGGCAAGCAAGCCGAATGCACAGAGTAATATCACTAAACGTCGCGTGTTCTTTTTCATACGTATTTTGTCGGAAAGATACGGCCGAGAAGTTACCCGTTCTCTACTGTCTTAGTTCGTTTTTGAGTTTACTTCCAATCGGGATGGAAATTATTTTTTAACACATTTCTAACGAAAATGTAAGCAAAATCGGCTCTTGGCAGTGCGTCATTTTGAATGTGAGGTCTCGCTCTTTACGGGTACCCGTTGAACTCAGCGTCTTCTCTCAGCGACCTCTGCGAGGAATTTACTTGAAACTATGCCTACTTTTGTTCAACGCAGAGATCGCCGAGGTCATACGCAGAGATCGCAGAGAGGTGTCCTCAATCCGGAAGCACATTCGACAGCACTCGCATGACGTTTCCGCCCATTATTTTTGCGATCTCATCGTCAGTAAATCCCTGTTCCAGCAAAGCCTCGGTAACGAGTGCGTCACCGCTTGTGTCGAAGGGAGCTTTGACCGAGCCGTCGAAATCCGAACCGAGACCGACGTGGTCGATGCCCGCGACATTGACCGCATATTTGACCGCGCGTCCCACGGCTTTTGCGTCTTCGCCGCAGACTGCGGTGTCCCAAAATCCGATTCCGATCACGCCGCCGGTCGCTGCGATGCGGCGGAGTTGGTCGTCGGTCAGGTTTCGTTGGTTGTCGCAGGTACCCCGAACGCCGGTGTGCGAGACGACGACCGGTTTGGTCGCGATCGCCAGGACATCATCGATGGTTTTTGGTGACGCGTGGGCGATGTCGACGATCATTCCCTTCGACTCCATCCGGCGAATGACCTCGCGTCCCAGATCGGTCAGGCCGTATTTTTCGACACCATGAGCCGATCCGCCGATCTCGTTATCAAAAAAGTGCGACGGCGACATCATCCGGAAACCGGCGTCGAAAAGCACATCAACGTTCTCGAGTTTGCCGTCCAGAGCATGTGCACCTTCGATACCGAGCCAGCCGCCGACGGTTCGTTGCGTCCCTCGGCCTTCGAGGAAACTTTTGAGATCGCGTTTGGTCTTGATGACGACCAATTGTCCCTGTGACGCGGCGGCGTAGCGGTGAAGATTTGCCGCCTGGAACAGCGCCCGTTTGGTCAGGCTCGAAAGGTTTTCGAACGGCTGCCGCTGAGCGATGGCGAGCCAGAAGATGTTGTCGGTGTCGGGAGTGTTCTGCTCGATATTCAGCCCGCGAGGCGATTTGGTCACGACCGTGAACGCCTGCAACGCGACATTGCCGCGACGCAATTTCGGAACATCGACCTGAGCGGCCGGCGTGTCGATATTCAGATCGCGGTTCCACAGCAGGGAATCCGCGTGCATGTCGGCGACTAGGAGTTTTTCGTGGAGAGCCTTTGCTTTTTCGCTCACCTGATACGGCGGCGGAGCGATGATCGGGTTGAGCTTTCGCTCTGTGTATCCGGCGGCAAAAAAGAACACAAAGATCAGCCCGGCCGCCAGTGACGCGGCGATAAGAAAAGCGATGACCTTTAGTGCTTTTTTCATTTTATCTCTCGATCCTGACGATGCGTCCCTGGGCATTCGATAGCCGCGACGCGTCGAGAACGCGTTGGACTTCGAGCCCGTCCGCGAACGTCGCCGAGCCCTCGATCGAAGTCTCGCCGGTGCGGATCGCGTCAATTATCTTTGGAGCAAAACCCATAAACCCGCGCGGGAAACCGGTGTCGGGATATTTGCCTACGTTGTCGAGGATCGGCGTTTCGACGGGACGCCAATCCTCTTCGCCGGCCATCGTGATGAATACGTCACCGCGATGATCGACGCGCAGAGCCCCTTTGCTGCCAAAAAACTCGACGCGATTTTGATATTTCGGATACTCGACCATCGAAACGGAAACGAGCCCCGTCGCGTCGCTTGTCACCGGGCCGTCCGCGAATCTGAGCAGCATGTGAGCTTCGTCATCTGTAGTGACGCTTCGCATTTCGGTGCCCGCGGGACGCTGCTTGATGTGAGATTGAAGCTGGCATAAAACGCTGTCGATCGGCGAACCGAGAAACCAGTTGAACGAGTCGATTATGTGCGAATTGATCGCTCCCAATGCTCCGCCGCCGGCAGCCGCGTCAGACCACCAGTTCCACGCGATATTCGGGTCGCCGCGGTGCGGAGCCTGGAAGATCGCTTTGCAGTGACGCACTTTCCCGATCGCTCCGTCGTGCAGCATTTGCTTTGCCAACTGCCTGCCCGGCTGGAATCTGAGTTCATGATCGATCAATGCGAGGAGCGGTTTTCCCGCTGCGGCCGACGTCATTTCCTCAGCCTCAGCGACGCTCATCGCCATCGGCTTTTCGCAAAGAATGTGTTTGCCGTGTTCGATCGCAAGCAGCGTCATCTCGCGATGCAGATACGGCGGCGTAGTGATGCAGACGAGATCGACGTCCGCGTGTGCGACGGTCTCGCGCCAGTCAGCCGAGTAATGTCCGATGCCGAATTCCTCAGCCGTGGCTTTTGCATTCTCGTAATTTCCGCTCGACACCGACGCGATGAACGCCTCGTCACAAGCCAAAAACGCCGGCAGCTGCACTTTTTTGGCAAAACCCGTCCCGATCAGACCGATCCCAACTTTGGTTTTCTGCATAATGATCCCTTCGGTTAAGAATGCTACACGCTTCGTACCCGAAATGGAATGCTATTATGCGTAAAATGCTGATTTTGCGTAAGATGACGTAGTTTGCGTACTTTACGCGTAAGTAAAAGAGCCCCAACCGCTTAGAGCGGCAGGGGCTGCTTTGTAAAACGCTTCTGCGAACTAATCTATGTTCAGTTCGAGGCTTCCGGTCGCACGGCGTGTTCCGCGGTGGCCGCGTTTCAAAAATGTCTCGTATATATCTTTGCTTCCGCTCGTGAGCGACATAATATGAGCTCCGACCAAAAAACGCTCGGTCGAAATGTGCACACCGACCTTCTCATAACGTTTGCCCATCACGGTCATTTCGACCTTGCCCCCCGGCAGTTCCATTTCGATGTGAAGCGGGCGTTCGTGGCCGACGAGATATTTTTCCTTGATGCGGATCGAGGGGACGACGAACGAAACGCCGCTGCGGCTGATGTCGAATGTCTCACCAAAAATGCACGCCGAACGAGCAAGTTCGCGGGCACGCTCGGAGTTGATCTCGGGCTCGAACCAGATCTTGACCGGTGTAGTATGTCGCCTGCGCGATGAGACCATACTCTCGGACAACGAGGTATTGAATTTGCTGATCAATTTACGAAACATCTGCTTATCCTCGGATAGAACCTGCGGGTACTAAACTAGATATAACGCTTTTTATGGATAATATCAACAACTTTAATGAATATTTTTAAAATTGTTTATTGAGCTAACACCTTGCCGCCATTGTCTTTGCCGGAAACATGCGACTGGCCCTTGGCGTCGAGTTTTAGAATGTAAGACATTTTTCCGCTCTTTCCGTACTCCGCCGGTGTTGCCGTCGCGTGGTAACTCTTGCCATCCGTCGTCAGCGTAACTACGTAGTTATAGCCAGTAGATTCGCTGGTTTTGACATCGTCAGGCAATAATCCGCCCACGACCAGCGTTTCGAGATCGGCACAGCGGTTGTTTTGCAATGAATAAGCAAGCTCGGCTTTTGAGATACGCTCGAGCATCTTTTTCGCCTCTTCCTGATGCGTTTCCATACGCAGATTGTAGAAATACTGCTTGCCCTCTTTCTTTATCCGCTTCTGTGCATCGGCATCAACCGTCTGAATGATCCACACATCGCCCGACTTTTCCAGCTTGATCGTCTGCGTCTCGATCTTGTCCTCTTTGCCCGGCAGATTTACTGTGACTGTGGCTTTGTCGCCCGTAACGATCTCGCCGTTGATCTCGACCTCAGCCGGGATCTGGCCGGCGAGCTTTTCAAAATCGAGCGAAAACTCGTTGAGATCAGTTTCGGTCAACCCTTCGACGGCCGGACGCAGATTGGTCAAAAATATCGCCTCACGAAACTTCTTCTCACGCAAATTCTTGTAAAACACACGAACCGTATCCGCCGGGCCGTTCGGATCGATCGGGATGATCGCACCGCGAGTTCCAGGGTCGGAATTCGCGGCGTTGGTCGCACTCGAGGTGTTTGAGACCGGTGCATTGGCAGCGGCATTCGCATTTGCATTTGCCGCCGATTCTTTAGAGCAGCCTGACGAAACAGTTGCAATTGCGAGCCCGAGCGACAGAACGATTACAACTGAACGGCTGTTGAATACTGAAAGATATTTCATTTATCGATATGCAAACGTAAGGGTTTAACAAAAAAGCGACGCGCTTCGGTTAGGATAGCGCGTCGCGTTTAATGAAGTAAAACAAATCTTACGCGGCCTTCTTACCCGCCAGCCACCATTCGCGGCCAACGCAGTAGAGAACGCCCATCAGGACGACGAATGGCAGGATGCCGAGGAAATCCGAATATGCACCTTCGAAGAACGGATTGCCGCCTTTCGACCAGTGCTCGGCCGCGTCCTGAATTCCCTTCAAGGTCGGTTGGACGGCGAAAAGGGCGATCAGAATCCCGGCGATCGCACCGCCCGCGATGTAGCCCGAGGCGAGCAGGACACCGTTGGATTTGTCGGTTTCGGCGATAACCTCGTCCTCGGTCAGGTTCTTCGACGCGAGTTTGCGTTTTAGGTAAATATCAACCAAATAGCGAACCATACCGCCGAGGAAGATCGGGGCTGAGGTCGATATCGGCAGATAAATTCCCACCGCAAAAGCGAGCGACGGAACGCCCGCAAGCTCAAGCACGATGGCGATCATCGCACCGAGAATTACGAGTCCCCACGGCAGATTCTGGCCGAGAACGCCCTTGATGATGTAGCTCATCAGCGTCGCTTTCGGAGCGTCGTAACGGGTCAGGTCTTCGCCGTCGTCACCTTTTTTGAGAACGCCGTTAATGCCGGGATCGACAAAGTAAACCGGCTTGCCCGTCTGATCAACGAGGTATTTACCGACCTGGCCGTCTTTGGGTTCAGTGTTCTGCCAGACGCGATAGCTGTTGGTGTCGGTGTCTTTGTATTTGCCGTTGGTGATGCGTTCGGACTGAAACTGGCCGCCCTGTTTGAAGAGCTTGTCCTCGGTGATCGTTTTCGAGGCGACCGGATTCGCGGCGTCAACCTTCTGGAAATACGTCTCGTTATTGTTGAGCATGATCAGCAGGAATCCGAGAACGAGAGCCGAAGCGAGGGCTCCGACGAGGATCGCGATCTGCTGCCGCCACGGCGTGCCGCCGACCCAGAAGCCGGTTTTCAGATCCTGTGAGGTCGTACCGCCATTCGATGCCGCGATACAGACGATACCGCCGATCGATAGTGCGGTCACAAAATAAGGATCAGCCGCCTTCCAGCCGAGGCCGAGGAATACGAGACACGTGATGAGCAGCGTCGCGACCGTCATTCCCGAGATCGGGTTTGACGATGAACCGACCTCACCGGTCAAACGCGACGAAACGGTGACGAACAGGAATCCAAGAATAATGATCAGGATCGCACCAAAGAATGATACGTACGGATTCACAAAAACGCTCAGTCCCAACTGCGGGAACAGCATGATCGCGGCAACGAGGCCGATGACGCCGACGACGACCCATTTGATCGAGATGTCGGTATCGGTACGCGGCAGCGAGCTGCCCGATTCCGTCGAACCGCCGCGAAGGTCCGCGAGTCCGGCCTTCAAACCGTGCCAGATCGTCGGCAGGCTGCGTGCGAGCGAGATCATTCCGGCCATCGCGACCGCTCCGGCTCCGATATAGAGAACGTACGCACTGCGAACGCCGCCGGGTGACATTTCGGCGATGGTTTTGCTGATCTCAGGAGCGATCGGTCCCGTCGCCGAATCGCCAAAGAATTTGATGATCGGGATCAGTACGAGATACGAAAGCACGCCGCCGCCCATCATCAGACCGGCGATACGCGGGCCGATGATGTAACCGACACCAAGCAATGTCGGGTCGTTATCCGAATTTACCGAGCCGCCTTTGAAACCGGATTTCGTGAAATCGTAGCCCGGCGATTCTTTCCAAAAGAACAGCACCTTCATCACGGCGTTGAACAAAAATCCGATCGCAAATCCGATCGAAATGATCTTGCCGCCCTGAATGGCCGCGTGGTCACTGCCCTCGACGTGGCTTTCGATCGACGCTTCGCGCGATTCTTTTGAGGCTCCGGCCTTTAAAACCTCGGCGCACGCCGTGCCCTCGGGATATTTCAGCAAGCCGTGCTGATCCTTGATAAGTGCGCGGCGAAGCGGGATCATCATCAGAATTCCCAGCAGTCCGCCCATGACCGCGACCAGCATTACACGCGTGATCTCGAGATCGAACCCAAGGATCATTATCGCCGGCATAGTCACGCCAAGCCCGAAGGCGATCGATTCACCCGCAGAACCGGCGGTCTGCATGACGTTTGCCTCAAGAATGGTCGCATCATCAGCGTTGAATATTGCGTATCCAAGCAGTCCAGCCAAACCAAGTCCAGCTAGAGCGGCCCAGACAGTAGCCACACCTAATCCCGCCAGAAGATAAAAAAGTCCCGCACCCGCAAGCACGCCGACCGCGATCAATATGTATTTGAATGCGGGCGGAATTACTTTAACTTTCGACAAAAGCCGGAAAAGTGTGATCGCGATAACAGCGACCGGGATCGAAGCGGAAACGGTGAGCCCCGTTTTCAAAACAAGATAAAGCGACGATGCGCCAAAGATAATACCGAGCAGTGTGCCGACAACGAGCGGCAGCGGCGTCAACTCACGCAGAGTCGTCGCATCAGGAATATACGGCCTGAAATTTTCGAGAAAAGGGTTCTTCATTTCGAAGTTGCTCCTTGAAACTTGGACTTTGAACTTTGGGGAAAGGGTCTTGCTAGGAATTTACAGCGGTTTTGAGTTTAGTTCAACCGGAGAGAGAAGAGGATTTGAACCGCAGAGACGCTGAGACACCGAGAAAAGAGAGAAAGAAAGAGTTTTTTATGGTAATTTAGGTTTAATTTCAACCGTCAAAATCGAACAACTTATGAAACCTATGTTTGCTTTCTCTGCGTCTCTGCGTCTCTGCGGTTTAATTCTTCTCTGCTCGATCGCCGCGTTCACTCAAACCATTCCGTCACCAAAAGACGTACTCGGTTGGACGCCGGGCGATGACCGAAAGTTGGCAAGCTGGTCGCAGACGGTCGATTATTTCAAAAAACTCGACGCCGCGAGCGACCGCGTCATTTTTCAGGAGATCGGAAAGACGACGATGGGAGCACCGTTCGTTTACGCGACGATCAGCTCGCCTGAGAATCTGAAACAGCTCAAGAAATACGAGGACATCAATGCCAAACTCGCCGATCCGCGAAAGATCAAAAGCAGCGACGCGGCCGCGAAAAAGCTGATCGCTGACGGCAAAACCATCGTCCTGATCACCTGCGGCATCCATTCGACCGAGGTCGGCAGCCATACCTCGTCGTTTCTGATCGCACATCGACTGGCGTCGAGCAACGAGCCTGAGATCCTAAATATTCTCAAGAACACGATCGTCCTGCTCGTCCCGTCGCTCAACCCCGACGGCGTCGATATCGTCAAAAACTGGTACGACAAAACGCTCGGCACGCCGTACGAAGGCACGTCGCCGCCCGAGCTCTATCACAAATATGTCGGCCACGATAACAACCGCGACTGGTACGCGTTCTCACAGGTCGAAACCCAGCTGACGGTCGATAAAATTCACAACGTCTGGCACCCGCAGATCGTCCACGACATCCATCAGCAGGGAGCCAACGGCTCACGCATCTTCCTGCCGCCGTACATGCAACCGGTCGAACCAAACGTGCCGAAACAGCTCGTCGAGGGCTATACGGAACTCGGAAATTACATCGCCGGCGATATGCGGAAGAAAGGCTTCGAGGGCATCACGACCAATTCGACCTACGACGCCTGGACTCCGGCGAGAGCATATTCGCACTATCACGGCGGTGTCCGTATTTTGAGTGAAACGGCTTCGGTAAGGCTCGCCTCGCCGATCAACATCAAATTAGAACAGATCCGCGGCGGCGAGGGTTACGATGCCCGCAAGGAAGCCCCGAATTTCGGCCCCGTCTGGAAAGGCGGCGACTGGAAAATGCGTGACATCACAAACTACATGACCGGCGGAGCTTTCTCACTGCTCGACCACGCTGCAAACAATCGCGAGAAATGGTTGTCGCGATTCTACGAGATCGGAAAAGACGCAGTGCGGCCGCGAAAAACCGGTGAGCCGTTCGCGTTTATTCTGCCGAAGACCGGGAACTGGGAGATGGAAAAAATACTCGACCGAGGCGGAGTTGAGGTGCAGCAATCGGCAGCGGCTTTCAAGATCGGTACGAAAACTTACCCTGCGAACACAAAGATCGTCAGAATGGACCAACCATACGGAGCCTTTGCCAAAGCTCTGCTCGAACCGCAGGATTATCCGCATCTGCTCAACGAAAAAGGCGATCCGATCTCGCCGTACGACGTGACCGCCCACACCCTGCCGCTGCTTTTCGGAGTTGAAGTCGAGAAAGTGGATAAGCCGTTTGCCTACAAAGAAGCTACCCGGTATGTCGGCTACGCACAGGCGATGTCGGAGTGTGTAATTGTTCCGAATACAGCACTTTACCGTTCGAGTATCGGCGTGATGGACGAAGGGTGGACGCGCTGGGTCGTCAAAGGAACCGGCTGCGAATGGAGCCAGGCAACTGACAAAAACATCCGCGACGGTTCGCTCTTTGCCGATAAGAATATCTTTCGCATGACAAAACGCATCGTTTTTCCTGATCAAGGAGCCGGACAAATGCTCAACGGCTACGCCAAAGGCTCGATGCCGGAAGAATACACCGGCGGCATCGGTAAGGAAGGCGTTGCGAACCTGAAGAAATTTGTCGAGGATGGCGGAACGCTAGTGTTTCTCAATAACGCTTCGGATTTTGCGATCGAGCAATTCAATTTGCCGGTCCGCGACGTGACCCGGGGATTGCCGCGAAAGGATTTCTTTATTCCCGGCTCGATACTTCGCACCGAGATCGATACTGACTCCAAGATCGGAAAAGGAATGCCCAAAGAATCGATCGCGTGGTTCGAGGATTCTCCGGCATTCGAGATAAAGACTGATCCGCTTGCTCTCACGAACAACTTCCGGATAATAGCCAAATACCCGTCCGATCCTGCAAAGGTCCTTTTGTCAGGCTGGGCTCTTGGAACAGAAAAGATCGCTGGAAAGGCAGCACTCGTGGAATTCACCGTCGGTAAGGGCAAAATCGTGCTTTTCGGCTTTCGTCCGCAGTACCGCGCACAATCAATAGCGACGTATCCATTGTTGTTCAATGCGGTTCGGGATTAATGAGCCCCTTCGACGGCCCTGGCATTTCGGACCTTTTTAAACAGGAAACCTGCAGGAATGCAGACGGCACAGAGGATCGTTAGCATCCAGAAATCGTCGATGTAGGCGAGCACTGATGCCTGTTTGAGCACAATTCCGTAGACCGATTGATACGCCATTTGCGTTGCCGTTACCGGATCGACAGAGGCCATGAAACCCGCTTTCAACTGGGCGAACATTTGCTGGAATGCGGGATTGCATTCGTTGATGTTCGCCATCAGGTCGTTCTGATGCCGCTGGCCGTTGCGGGCGAGGAGCGTGGTCATTATCGCGATACCGATGCTGCCGCCCGTGTTTCGCATCAGATTGTAGATGCCGCTCGCGTTCCCGATCTGCTGCTGCGGCAGCGTCGCCATGGATAGCGTCGTCAGCGGCACAAACACAAACCCCATCGCAAACCCGCTGATTATCATCGGATAGATGATGTTGCTCTGAGCAATATACAGATCGATACCCGTGAAAATGTATGTCGAAAAACACAGAACCGAAAATCCGAAAGTGATCAGATAACGCGGATCGACTCGTGAGATCAGCCGCCCGACAACGATCATCGAAATGATCGACCCAACACCTCGCGGGCTTACCGCAAATCCGCTCTCAACCGCCGGATAACCTAGGAGAGTCTGCAAAAACAGCGGCAAAAGTGCTGTCGAGCCGTAAAGAACGACTCCGACCGACGCGATAAGAGCGCAGCCGACCGCGAAATTCCGGTTCAGAAAAACCCGCAGATTTACGATCGGCTCGTCGGTATAAAGCTCCCAAATGACAAACCCGATGATCGAGAGAACCGAGATGGTCGCTGTGAAAACTATCAGCGGCGATTCGAACCAGTCACGCTGCTGGCCGAGGTCGAGCGTCAATTCGAGAGCTCCGAGCCCGAGAGCCATCAGCCCAAATCCGGTGTAATCGATCTGTCCCGGCTTCTGGTCTTTGAGATACGGCGGGTCTTCGACAAAGGTGTTCGCCATAAATGCCGCGATGATGCCGATCGGCAGATTGATGTAAAAGATCCAACGCCACGAGTAGTTATCCGTGATCCAGCCGCCCAGCGTCGGCCCGATGATCGGTGCGACGACGATGCCCATTCCATACAAAGCCATCGCGGCCCCGCGTTTTGCCGGCGGAAAGCTCTCGAGCAAAACCGACTGAGCGATCGGCTGCAACGCTCCGCCGCCCATTCCCTGCAAAATGCGGGCGATTATGAGTATCGTCAGATTCGGAGCCGCTCCGCATAGAGCGGACGCGACCGTGAAGATGATGATACAAATGATCAAAAACCGCTTGCGGCCGATGTATTTACCGATCCAGCTGGTCGCGGGAAGGATTATAGCGTTTGAAATGAGATAGCTCGTGAGAACCCACGTTGCTTCTTCAGGTGTGGCTGACAGATTTCCTGCAATATGCGGCAGAGCGACGTTTGCGACCGAGGTATCGAGAACCTCCATCACGGTCGCAAGCATCACAGAAACGGCAACGAGCCATGGGTTAAAGCTCGGGACCCATTGCTGCGGCGCGGCAGTTTCGACTTTGTCAGTTTCGCTCACCGGACCTTCACCGTCGGTTCGACCGACATTCCCGGGGCGAGCAAGTGAACGTTGTCAGGCTTTTGATCGAACACTATCTTGACCGGAATCCGCTGAACAACCTTCACGTAATTGCCGGTCGCATTCTCGGCAGGCAGCACGCTGAAACGCGAACCCGTTCCAACCTGAAAGCTCTCGACCTTACCGTGGAACGATTCGTTCGGATACGCGTCCATCTTGATATCGACGCCCTGGCCGATCTTCATGTTTTCGAGCTGCGTTTCCTTAAAATTGGCGACAACCCACAGCTCGTCCGCCTGCGAGATCGCCATTAAGGGCGTTCCGACCTGAACCAACTGGCCTTCCTCGATGGTTTTGCGTGTGACGTAGCCGTCCTCGGGGGCGAAGATCTTTGTGTACGAAAGCTCGAGTTCGGATTGATGAACGGCGACCTCAGCAGCAGCGATCGCGGCATCAGTCGTACCGACCTGAGCCTGCGTCACGCCGATCCGCTCCGGAGCGGCGTTTGCATCCTGCAGACGACCGTTCGATTCGTCGACCTGCGATCTTGTTACGGTTATCTGAGAAACAGACTGCCGATAATTGTTATTTGCCGTCGCAACACCTGCATTTGCCTCGTCAACCCGCGATTGGGCCGCGATCACGGCTTTTTGAGCGGCATCTAGTTGGGCTTTTGAGGTCTGGAGGGCGTTTGTCGCCTGATCGAGAGACTGCCGCGAAATATCGCCTTTGTTAAAGAGGCCGAGGCGGCGGTCGTATTCGACCTGAGCGAGTTGGACGTTTGATTGAGCTTGCGGGATCTGGGCTTTGGTCTGGGCGAGAGTTGCTTCGGCTGTTCTGGCGGCGGCTCGTGCCTGCGAAACAAGGCTTAATTTTGCGTCAGCGGCGATCCGGGTTTGTTCGACGTTGCTCTCGGCGGTTTGGACGTTCGACGCAGCTTGCTGCTTTGTCGCACCGGTCGTTTTGGCGGTCAGTCCGAGGTTCGCTCGGGCTAGCTCCCGTTGGCTACGCGCATTTTCGAGCTGTGCCTTGGCTTGCTCGAGGCGGATCTCGTAGTCCTTTGGATCGAGGTCAACGAGCAGGTCGCCCTTGTGAACGAACTGGTTATTGCGGACGTAAATCTTGCCCACGTAGGCCGAAACCTTCGGGCTGATCTGGACGATATCGCCCTCGATAAACGCGTCGTCCGTCGATTCGAACTGCCTGGCGTACATCCAGTACGCAAAGCCCGTGATTCCTACTACAAGAACCGCGACCGCAATTATTGCAAAGTTTCGTTTTCTCTTTCCGTTTTTCGGAGCCGGAACGTCCTCTTTCTCTTGGTCGGGTTCGTCTTCCGGAACAATCTCGACCGTTTCCCCTTGCTCGCTGTGAGGTTCTGGTTCCTCACGATCAACATCACTCATTTCTTGTAAAACACCAAACCCCTTGTAAGTCTGCTCGTAAGTTAGTAAGCACTTACTTTTGTCGCATTTTCAGATCGATTTGTCAAATTTTTAAACTTAATCCTGACGGCATTTGCGTCCGTCGATGGGAAAGGCTGACTGTAAATATCAGGGTTTGAAAGGATTAGTAAGCGTCATCAAAATGACCAGCAGAATAAAATAGGGGATCAGAACCGCGGCTCCTGGATAATCTTTGGCAACGCGCTGGCCGAAAAACAATGCGACAATTCCCGCCGCCCCGACCGCAGCAGCCCAAAATATCAACACGGTCGTTCCAGCAACAAAGAAATAAACGATCCCCGCTGCACTCATCAGTCCCGCTGCAAGCTCGATAACCGTGATCTTCGCCAGCATCAGCGGAACCATCGGTGCGAGAAAAGTTTTGGAGAAATGCCCCTTCAGCCACTCGACATTTCCCTTCCAGTCAAAGACCTTGTCGAGGCCGGATTGGATGAACAGGATCGCGACTAGCAGTGCACCGAGCAAGGCGGGAAGGTTTATTAATGTCTCAGTGGTGCTCATTGTTAGAGGAGGATATTGAACCCTTCCTGACGGAAATGATCGTCGTGAGTGAGAATATTTGTGATTCCGAGGTCGCGACAGATATTCATTGAGATGCAGTCGGTGAGGCTGTAGCCTTTGTCAGGACGTGATTCGTAGAAGTCGAGCGCGTTCAAAAAGGCTATGTGTGAACAAGGTGCAACTTCCACAGTTTGATTTAGTAGGATAGCTCTAACTTCGTTCAAAGCTTGCGTCCGAAGCTCTTTTCTCGCTTTGGAAAAGTAGTTCAGAATTTCAGTTAGAACTTCATCAGACGTGATCAATCTAGAATCTCTCAAAATTTCGCTGGCGGCAATGGCCTGATTTCGCCATTGATCGACCGGACTGATAACCGCGATCCAATAATGAGTGTCTACAAAAACCCGCATCATAAATTCTTCTTGGGGGCTCCATAAAGATAGTGGTCATGGTTGATAGAACCGTCAGTGGGAAGTTCCGCCCACATTTCTTCGGGGATTTCAGCACTCATTTCTGTCAGAACCTCCCATATCGGACGCATATTTTTATCAACTTGAGCAGAAACCCTATCTTCAATGATCTTCAACACTTCTCTTTGCTCAGCAGCTGAAAGTCCTTTAACCTTCTCAAAAATAGTCTCTGCAATTTCTGTCTGCATAGCTAACCTCATTTTTTCTTACCATTCATGATCGCCTCGATCTCGTCCGCATCTTTCGTCACGCCCGCTGTCAGGTTGATGTTGCCGGTTTCGGTGACGACGACATCATCCTCGATTCGGACACCGATCCCGCGGTATTTGGCCGGGGCCGATTTGTCATCGGGCGGGATGTAGAGGCCCGGCTCAACCGTTAGAGCCATTCCCGGAGCGTAGGGCCTAGACTGCTTGGCAAATTGATCGACGTAATAGCGTCCAGCGTCGTGTACATCCAGGCCGAGCCAGTGACCGACGCCGTGCATGTAGTATTTCAGGTACGCCTTTTTCTTGATCAGCTCCGCCGTTTTTCCTTTAAGCAGGCCAAGCTGCTTCATGCCTTCGGTAAGCAGCTCGATCGAATATTCCTGGCGTTTTTGGTGGGTATTTCCAACCACTGTGAAATCGATACACTTTCGCTGAACATCAAGCACAACGTCGTATACCTCACGCTGAGCTTTGGAGAACTTACCGTTCACGGGAAACGTTCGCGTAATGTCCGAAGCATAGCCTTGGTACTGAGCACCGGCGTCGATCAGGATGAGGTCGCCGTCTTTGAGCGGCATATTGTTTTCAACGTAATGCAGGATCGTCGCGTTGTCGCCGCCGCCGATGATCGAATTGTACGCAACACCTTCGGCACCGCGGTCTTTCATGTGCGCCTCCATCAAAGCTTCGACCTGGCTTTCGTTCATGCCGGGCTTTACCTTTTTCATCGCGAGTACGTGGGCCTCAGCGGCGATGTCGCCCGCTTTCTGCATGAACGCGATCTCTTGCTTATCTTTGTGGAGCCGCATTTCTCCAGTGATGAGCGTCGGATCTTTGATAGTGTGCGGCGGATAGGCAGTTTTCAGGCGTCGAACACGCTGCTCCGTCAAATAACCGAGGATCGTCTGGTCGAGTTTGTGATCGACCGCGAAGCGATAGTAAAGCACATCATGGCCATCAAGAATCTTGCCGAGGTCGGCGGCGAATTTGTCGATCGAAAAAGCTTTGTCGGCACCGTAATTCTTCACAGCACCCTCGACACCTTGGCGTCGGCCGTACCAGGTTTCCATTAGCGGATCTCGCGGACGAACGTAGAGCGTGAACGGCTTTTTCGCACCCGGATCTATCACCGCGATCGCGGTCCGGTTCCAGAAATCCCGTCAAATACCGAAAATCCGGGTCCTGATGGAACTTAAATTCCGCGTCATAGCTCCGTGTGATCTCGTGGGCCGCCGGAATGATCGCAATGGAATTCTCATCCATCTGCTCGATAAATCGCTTTAATTGAGTACGCATAATGTGAAAAGTGTAACCGAAACGAACAACGTCGCAAAGAGCCGGCTTATCGTCCTATTGGCACTGATCGAAAAGTAGTGATCTATTGATCGAGCCTTCGCATCTGTCTGAGCAGAACGTCCGCGTAGAATTTTGGGGTGTTGATGTTTTTCATGACGACCTTGCCGCCGTCGTCGCTGGCGTTGTCGATGGTGAGGTTGCCGAAACCGAGCATCCGCTGAAGCATGGTCGACGAAACGGTCACGTCCTGAATTCGCCGGATCGGAACGCTGCGGGTCGTTCGTGAGATAAAGCCTTCGTCGATCTCGAGCTTTGATTCGGTGAGCTTGTAACTGACCATTTTTCGTTTGAAATGGTAATACGCCGGGATCAGAAACAGCAGCAGCCCGATAAATACGGACAGCCAGACCGATATCCAGCTCGACAGGAAAACGCTCGTAAATGCCGCTAAAAACAAGGCCCCGAGAGCCGCGAGAGCGTAACCAATCTTAACGAACATCAGTGTCGGGCTGATCGCAAATATCTCGGCTTCCTGTGAATCTGTATCGGCATCGCCGCCCATCGAAGCCGCCAAAGAGCCTTCGCCGCGGACTGCAACCCGCGTTTCTTCCTCAGCCTCAAACGACTCGCCGCATTTCCGGCAAAACTTCGCCGTTTCCAGATTGTCAGCCCCGCATTTGATGCAATACATACGCTTCGTCCCTCGCGGAAATGATAACGCAAAACTGCGGGTTAGCAATAATTAGCAAAGATTAGCGCGATATTTAAGGACTTCGGGGCGGGGCGATCGAATAAAATATTGCAATCGGGATCGGTTTTGATGCAAAATGGCTTACCCGAAAGATATTGTCACGGCCCAGCGTAGGAGGACTGAAATGAAAAGAGACCGCACATTTTTATCGTTTATTTGTATCTTGCTTTTGTGTTCGATCGTCGGAGCTCAATCCGGCGGGAATTTTACGATCACAAAATCCGTGATCGCGGGCGGCGGCGGCAATTCGAGCGGCGGAACATTTGTTGTCGATGGTACGGTCGGGCAATCTGCGGCGGGAACGACATCAACGGGCGGCAGTTTTCAGGTGACCGGCGGATTTTGGGGCGGCACGGCTGCGCCGGTATCGAGTGTTTCTGTTTCAGGCCGTGTAACAACGCCGACAGGGCTTGGTTTGAGGAATGCGACCGTTTCCTTGATCGACGGAGCAGGTATCAGGCGGATCGCGACCACCAGTTCGTTCGGCATATACATCTTCGAAAACGTCGCGACGGGCCAGACCTACACAATGACCGTTGGTTCAAAACGCTATCGTTTCGCACCGCAGTTCGTTTCGGTCACGGGTTCGCTAACCAATATTGATTTTACCGGCCTCGAATAAAAAAGCAGCCGGTAAGCCCGGCTGCCGATGTCTTTACGACTAGTTGGAGAAGTTCTGGCCAGTTAAGCTGACGGATTAGTTGACGAGCCGCATGCGGCCATCTGCCAGCTTTATTGCTACTGCATTTTGTTCGATCTGTAAGCGGTGCGGCTTCGTTTTTGACGAGTTTCGCCGCTACCTTGTTATTGAGCCGCGGCATTGTGCTCGCGATCTGGGGATTTGAGATCGAGCTGTAGCGTGCTGAGATGCGCCGGACGTATTCGCGGGTTTCGTTGTACGGCGGGATGTTATTGCCGTATTTCATCACCGCACCCTCACCAGCGTTATAGCCGGCAAGTGCGAGATTTACATCTTGGCCGAACATATCCAGCAGCATTCGCATGTATTTCACGCCGCCCTCAATGTTCTGTTTCGGATCGTAAATATTTGAAACGCCGAGACGCCGTGCGGTTGCCGGCATGAGCTGCATCAGGCCGCTTGCACCTTTGTTCGAGGTGGCGTTCAGCTTGAAGGACGATTCCTGGTGCATCTGCGCGTAGATCAGAAGCGGATCGATGCCGTAACGTCGGCTCGAGTCGACAATGTACGAATCGTGTAGCGGGTTCCCAGTGGTAAAACCTTTCATACCGCTCGCCGTACCCATCAGCATCGCCGAGCGTGAGTTGCTGTTCGTTTCTTCCCGAGCGGCCATGCCGTCATAGACGTTCATGCTCGCCGTTCTCGAATTTTGCTTTAATTTGGGAGCGTTCACCGGCGCGGACATTCCGGTTGGCATCAGATAACGCTTGCCGTTGACGAGCTTTGTGTTGCCCGTCGGAGTTGCATAGGTGACCGAACTCGCGGACGGACCGCCCTTTGTCGGAGCCTGTACGTAGGAGGCAGGTTTTACTACCTGGACGCCGCGCGATGTATCGAAATTATCAAAAATACGTGGACGATCTTGCGACAGTGCGGGCGTCGCGAATAGCAGACAGATCAGTATTGTTAGGTATGATTTTTTCATCGTGGATGGGGATAGGTAGAAAGGCTTCATCGAGTTGTGCGGCCGCTTGGTCCGGGCCGTGACCCTTTTACCTATTTATTAGAAAAGCGCGATGTATTGAAGTTTCCACAAAATATAAAATTATTTAACAATGTTGTGAACAGTGAACAGTGAACAGTGAACAGTGAACAGTGAACAGTGAACAGTGAACAGTGAACAGTGAATAGTGAATAGGAAAGGGAATAGGGAATAATGGGCGGTAGGCAGTGAGCAGTGGTATTCTGTTTTCTGCTGAGGGATCATGCTTTATATTTCGCAAATACTTAACCGGCCGATATTTGATATCCGTGACGAAAAGATCGCGGTTATCAAAGATGTGCTGGTAAATTATGGCGAAGAGGAACATCCGCCCGTGATCGGTTTGGTCGCTCGGTATCGGCGGCGGAATTTCTTTATCCCGAGCCGCGACTTTCAGGATCTCGGGCTGCACGGCGCGAAGATGACATCTGCCGTGCTCGATCTGACCCCATTTGTTCGCAGGGATGGCGAAGTTCTGCTTGGAAAGGACGTACTCGACAACCAATTGATCGATGTCGACGGTAAGCGTGTGGTTCGGGTGAACGACGTGCAGTTGATCGAAACAGGAGAAACCTGGCGCGTCTCGGGTGCGGATGTTAGTTTGCAGGGATTCGTTCGTCGCTTGATGCCGAAGGGCTTTTACGGCAGCGATCGTCCGGTCGAGGTGATCGACTGGGCGGACGTTGGATATCTCGCAACCGACACGGCGACTGTGACGGTGCAGCTCAAATCTTCTAAGGATAAATTGTCACGCCTTCATCCCGTCGAGATCGCGCAGCTCGCCGAATCTCTTTCACCGATCCACAGAACCGAGGTCGTCGAATCGCTCGATGACGAGATCGCGGCCGACACACTCGAAGAGATGTCGACCGAGGCTCAGGCACGTATTCTCGAGGACATGGACGAGGAACGTGCTGCCGACATTCTCGAAGAAATGTCGCCGGACGACGCGGTCGACGTGCTCGATGAGATGGATGACGAAAAGTCAGAACAGCTTTTCAACCTCATGGAAGAGCACGAGAAAGCGGACGTTGCCGAGTTGATGGGATTTGACCACGACACGGCGGGTGGTTTGATGACAACGGAATTCGTCGTATTTCCACGTCATCTGACGGTTGGCGAAACGATCCGCAGCTTACGCGAAATGGCCGAGACGCCGAACATGATCTATTACATGTACGTCGTCGAAGAGGAAAATTCCTGGAAGATCTGCGGTCTGATATCGCTGCGTTCGCTGATACTTGCCGATCCGAACAAGAAGCTCGAGGAAGTGATGCGAACCGAATTCCGGTACGCCCATCCATCCGAGAACGCCGAGGATGTCGCCCAGACCATCGCCGAATACAACCTGCTCGCTCTGCCTGTGATCGATGACGAAGGCGACATCGCCGGCATCGTTACCGTTGATGACGCAATGGAAATCCTTCTGCCCAAAAACCTCCAACGCCGCCTGCCACGTCTTTTTGGCTAAACTCCGAACTGGTTTAAATGATGATCGGTGTGCTTGTATCCGATCACAGCCCATTCCTTGGCGGACATTTTGCCAAAGAATGGATGCGCGAGGCATTTGTGATCGACCGAGAGATTTGCGAGTCGATCTATACCCGCGATCACAAGATCGCGGTCGGTCTCAAACCCGAGCGGCGGCCTGCCATCTGCCTGCTGGTCCATCTCAGCCGAAACCTTGACCTCTTTTGGTATCGGCAGCACATAAAGAACCAGCGGCTTCACAAAAGTTCTCGACATCACCGTGCTCCGATCCGGAACGCTCGATTCAAACGGCAGATCACAAGCCTGCACCAAATGCGACATCATCTGTTCGATCGACATCCGGCCCCAAACTGGCTTTTCATCACCCTTTAACTTGCTCAATCGTTCGATAAGGCTTGAGCGGTCTGTTTCATTTCTGATCGTTTTCATATCTATTCCGGCAGATTTATTCGTTTCAGCAGATCCTTAAATCGCGGGTCGTTGCGCAGCGGGTCAAATTTGACGTCCACTTTGAGGAATGGCAGCCATATCGCTCGTTCCTCAAAGGCCGTTTCGAGCCAAGTGAATGCCTGTTCTGAATCACCGAGCGACGCGTAAACTTGTGCAAAGTTCAGTGCCGATACGTTCCCCAGTTCTGTTCGCCGCTCAAATTCATTCAGTATCACGACCGCTTTCTCTTTGTCTTCAGCCAGAGCATAGACGTATCCCGCGACGGCCAATGCCTGCGGATCCATCGACTCGGGAGCCAACCTTTCGATCGTAGAAACCGCCGATCGCATATCGCCCGCCTGCAAGTATGCTTCGGCAAGAAAACTAACCGCGACAGGATAATTCGGATTCAACTCCAGAACGTCGAGGATCTGAGCGATCGCACGTTCCGGTTGACGCGACCAATGGTAATTGACGCCTATCGCGTTATTGTTCGGCGGCGACAAAGGATCGAGCTCGTGTCCGCGACGAAGTTCCGCCATACTTTCCTCAAATCGCCCCATTAGAGCCAGGAACCAACCGTACCACATGTGAACAGTGGCACTGCCGGGATTGAGTTCGATGGCGCGTCTGAACTCGGCTTCCGCTGCGGGATAGTTCCAGTCCAGGTACATATTGATCAGTGCCATCGAATTGTGAGCTTCGGCAAGAAGTTCGTCCAGCTCAAGCGCTCTTCTCGCCGCTTCGCGTGCCTTTGGCCTTACATCCCCGGCTGAGAATGAGAAGAACAGGAGTTCGGTATATGCGTCGGCAAGAGCGGCGTAAGCCGAAGCGTAGTTCGCATCGTACTCGATCGCACGCTCAAACTTCTCGATCGCCTTCTCAAAATCGAAAGGCGTCCATTTATTGAAATGCGAAAGTCCGCGCAGATAGTATTCGTGGGCTTCAGGGCTTTGGGTATGGCGCTTCAGCACGGCGGCCTTTTCTTTACCAAAGAGCTTTATCTTCAAAGCTTCTGCGACCGACGTTGCGATCTCGTCCTGTACGTCGAAGATGTCCTGCATTTCGCGATCGTATCGTTCCGACCAGAGCTGATAGCCATCGGCGGCATTAACCAGCTGAACATTGACGCGGATCCGTCCGCCAGCTTTACGGACGCTGCCTTCAAGCACGGTGTTGACGCCGAGGGCCCTCCCGATCTCGCGAGCTTCGACTTTCTTGCCCTTAAATGAAAAAGCGGAAGTGCGGGCTGCTACCTTTAACTGGTCTATCTTCGCGAGAGCATTGAGCAGTTCCTCCGCCAGCCCGTCACAGAAATATTCGTTCTCTTCGTCCGGACTGATATTGGCAAAGGGCAGAACAGCGATAGAATTGTTCGCACCCGTTTTAACCTGACCGATCCCTCCGATGATCGCGGTTGCATCTTCATCACCTTCAGTTCCGTGGCGTAACAGCAGGGTTTGCGGGTCTTTATCACGGGAACTGCCACTCGCCGGGCCTTCGAGCAAAGCGATGCCGTCATCGAGACAATACAGCAAAGTATCGTCGTAATAATCCCGCCTGCATTCAGGGCATCGTTTCATAAGCTCGGAAATTCACTATTTGGCACCCGAAATAAATGAATTGTTCTTAAAAAATGCGGGAATTATAACACGAAGATGTCGTTCCCTTACACGGAACCAGCAATTCACCCGGGTGCGTCTAAGTGGAGCGAAGGGGACGCGGATGTGAAGGCGGTAGGGGTTAATGGGTGAGGGCGGTGGTTGTGGGTGAAAATGGGGTATCTGTCGGTAAGTCGGAGTGTATGTGCGCTATTTTGATACATGATTTAGACGTAGATCGCGATCAAAACCATATTGTTCGCTGCGGCTCCTCACTTATTGACAAAACTTTACACAACAAAACCGTTTCTACTACCTTGGTGCGTACTATTGAGCTTGATAGCATCCGGAAAACAGGCCATAATCTTAGCCGTCAACTTTTAACATTCTAAAATCTATTTCGAAGGAGTCCTTCAGTGCAAAGATTGCGTTCAACGTTTGTCCTGTTCTGTATCGGTTTATTTGTCAGCAGCACCCTGCTCGCGCAAGGCGGTCGGCCGCCGCGTCCGGGAACTTCACCGACCCCGCCTGAGACAGCAGTCGTGCCGACACCTGCTCCGACTGGAACGCCAGCTGGTGACGCGACTCGTTCTACAACGGTCACACCGTCACCTTCGCCTCAAGGGCCGCCTCCGACGCCCGATCCGTTTGGTTCGCAGGTGTTTGGCGGAATGCGTTTTCGCTCGATCGGGCCTGCCGTGACGTCAGGCCGCGTGATCGCTTTTGCCGTGGACCCGAACGATCGTGCGAAATACTACGTCGCGGTCGCATCGGGCGGTGTTTGGAAAACGGTGAATGCGGGTACGACTTTCACGCCGGTTTTTGACAACGAAGGAGCCTTTTCTATTGGTGCAATTGCACTCGATCCCAAAAACCCTTCGACCGTCTGGGTTGGAACCGGCGAACGCAACAGCCAGCGAAGCGTCGGTTATGGCGATGGTGTTTATCGTTCTGATGACGGAGGCCGAAGCTGGCGTAATGTCGGGTTGAAAACCTCAGAGCACATCGGCCGCATCGCGATCGATCCGCGAGACAGCAACGTGGTATTTGTGGCTGCTCAGGGCCCGCTTTGGTCGGGCGGTGGTGAGCGTGGGCTTTATAAAACGACCGATGGCGGACGCACCTGGAAAGCCGTGATCCCGGGAACAGAAAACACCGGAGCGACCGATGTTGTCATCGACCCATCAAATCCGGACATCATGTACGCCGCGACCTGGCAGCGTCGCCGCCATTTTTACACGCTGATCAACGGCGGCCCGGAAAGTGCGGTTTACAAGTCAACGGATGGCGGAAATACCTGGACGCGACTGCGTTCCGGAATTCCTCCGGGCGACCTTGGTCGTATCGGTCTTTCGGTTTCGCCGGTTGATACCAATGTCGTCTACGCCACGATCGAGGCGAGCGGACAGCTAAGCGGCATTTTTAGATCGGCTGATCGTGGAGCGACGTGGGAAAGGACGAGTTCTTCTATCGCACAGGGAATGTACTACGGCCAGATCGTCGCTGATCCCAAAGATGTTGATCGCGTATATATCCCGAACGTACAGTTTCAAGTATCCGACGATGGCGGACGCACACAGCGTGGGCTCGGCGAACGCCTGAAGCACGTCGATAACCACGCGATCTGGGTCGATCCGAAAAATACGGATTACATGATCGTCGGCTGCGACGGAGGCGTCTATGAGAGCTTCGACGCGGGTTCGAACTGGAATTTTAGAGGAAATCTGCCGGTTGCACAGTTCTATGATGTGACGACCGATACCGCGGTGCCATTCTACAATGTGTATGGCGGCTTGCAGGACAATAATTCCATCGGCGGCCCGGCTCGAACTCGTGAAACGAGCGGCATCGCGAATGCTGACTGGTTCACGACCAACGGCGGCGACGGATTTACTTCACGTGTCGATCCTACCGACCCGAACATCATTTACGCCGAAAGCCAGAACGGCGGCCTCGTCCGTTTTGACAAGCGAACCGGCGAACGCGTCGGCATAGCTCCGCTCGAAGGCAAAGGCATCGAATCGCAGCGATATAACTGGGATTCGCCGTTCATCATCAGCCCGCATTCGAATACGCGGCTGTATTTCGCCGGACACAAGCTCTTCAAAACCGACAATCGCGGCGACGACTGGAAAACCATCAGCGGTGACCTTTCGCGCGGCATCGACCGCAACACACTGCCCGTAATGGGCAAGGTCTGGGGACCGGACGCGATCGCAAAACACCAGTCCACCGCTCTCTGGGGCAACGCTTCGGCAATTACCGAATCGCCGAAGAAGCAGGGCTTGATCTACGTCGGAACTGACGACGGTTTGATCCAAATTACGGAAAACGACGGCGGTTCGTGGCGAAAGGTGGACAAGATCGAGGGAATCCCTGAGCTGAGCTACGTACATCGCATCCTCGCTTCGCAGCATGATGCGAACACGGTTTATGCTGTTTTCAACAACCACCAGAATGGCGATTTCAAGCCATATCTCGTAAAAAGCACCGACGCAGGAAAGACCTGGACATCGATCGCTTCGAACCTGCCCGCACGCGGCTCGACCTACGCGATCGCCGAGGATCACGTCAATCCGAACCTGCTGTTTGTCGGCACGGAATTCGGCGCGTTCTTTAGCGTCGACGGCGGCGGCAAATGGATCCAGATGCGTGGCGGACTGCCGACGATCGCGGTTCGCGATATCGCCATCCAGAAGACCGAGAACGACCTCGTCCTTGGTACATTCGGCCGCGGCATCTACATTATGGACGATTATTCACCGCTTCGTCAGGTCACGCGAGCTATGGTCGATCAGCCATCCACGATGTTCCCGATCAAGGATGCACTAATGTATATTCGGTCAAATTCGTCACTCGCCGGCTCGCAGGGAGCGTCGTATTATACAGCTCCAAATCCCGCATACGGTGCGACCATAACGTACTTCCTAAAAGAATCGCCGAAAACCATGCGGCAGAAACGCCAGGAAGCTGAACGTGCAGCAGAGCGAGCGAAAACGCCGTTCAAGTATCCGTCGATCGCGGAACTCCGTGCGGAAACTGAGGAAGAAGCTCCGAACCTGATCTTCACGATCACGGATTCAGACGGCAAGATCGTTCGTCGCTTGACCGCCCCGGCTGGCCAGGGTGTTCAACGCGTCGTCTGGGATATGCGGTCATATCCGCCTTCGGTAACGGCTCCTGCACCTGCTGGTCAGGGCGGTCAGGGCGGTGGCTTTGGCGGCGGCGGTGGCGGAGGCGGAGGCGGCTTCGGTGGCGGCTTCGGCGGTGGTGCGCAAGGTTCGCTCGTTATGCCGGGCAAATACAACGTCTCGATGTCGATGCGTGTAAATGGCATAGTGACGCCGCTACAGGGAAGCCAGAGCTTCAACGTCGTCGTCGAAGGCAAGGAAAACATGTCGGCATCTGATGCAAAAACGCTTGCCGAATTCCAGCGAAAGGTCGCGACGCTTCAACGTGCGGTCAGCGCAGCCAATGACGTTTCGGGTGGCCTGAAAACTCGAATTTCCGCTTTGAAACGATCGGCTGCGGAGGCTCCCGTTGAGAACAACAAGAGATTCGTCGATCAAGCAGAAACGCTCGACAATGAGATCGATGCGTTGATCAACGAACTTCGCGGTGGACGCGAGAATTCGGAAATACCACCGCCATCGATCGCCCAGCGAATTGGAAACGTAGCGGGTACGATCCGACTTTCAACTATCAAACCGACCGCTTCACAGCTCGCTAATTACGAGCTTGTGAACTCGGAACTCGCTCCGGTTCTCAAACGACTCAAAGCGTTACTTGAGGTCGAACTGCCGAAGTTTGAAAAAGAACTTGATGCAGTCGGAGCACCGCTCACGCCGGGACGTTTACCGCAGTAGAGCGACTTAAAAAACTTACAGAGGCTGTCTGAAAAGTGATTCGGGCAGCCTCTTTTTCTTCCAAGAATGGTCGTAAGTGCAGCGGTTACAACCAGTTAGGGCTAAAAATCGTTCCATTTCGTATATCATATTTTTGGAACAGTAAATTTAACGGTTAACTGTTGCAAATAAAGATGATAAGGTGTTCCATTTTGGGTCAAAATGAAAAGAACGTGTCAGAATTTTGATCGGCTTCAGGGACAAAAGCCGCATCTGATAAACTATCGACAGCCGATGAACAAGCTTATTTTTTTCGAGTTGAATGAAGTTCCCGTAAGGATACTCGACTATTATAGGCATGCGAGACGAAATTCATGGCTCGCGAAAAACTACCTTAATCTTAAGAAATACGAGACATATTCCGAAAATATCGGCCATCTCTCGCCTTGGAATACCTGGCCAACTGTTCATCGAGGCGTTTCGAATGAACGTCACTACATTTCGGATTTCAATCAGGATCTGATCGAGGTCGACCGCGAATTCCCGCCGATCTGGGACATACTGACGAAGAATGGTGTAAAGACCGGCGTCTTCGGTTCCTTCCATTCCTATCCCTTGCCTAGCGAACTAACAAACTACGATTTCTACGTGCCCGATGTCTTTGCGGCGGGCAGCGAGTGTTTCCCAGCAAGCATCGATATTTTTCAAGATGTAAACCTGAAACTATCCCGCGAATCGGCGCGAAATGTTGACCGCTCAGTGCCGTTTGGGCAGATCGCGAGGCTCGTTTCCAAGATAACAGATCTCGGTTTCCGTCCATCGACTATGCTCGACATCGGAGGGCATTTAGCTCAGGAACGAGTAGCTCCCTGGAAAGCAACTCGTCGGCGAACTTACCAGTCGGTCCTGGCATTCGACGTTTTTTACAAGCTTCTCCGATCGCGAAAGCCCGATTTTGTCACGTTTTTCACCAATCATGTTGCATCCAGCATGCACCGATATTGGGCGGCTTTGTTTCCTGACGATTATGAGAATCAGAAGTATGAGCAAGACTGGATCGAGACGTACGGCGGCGAGATCGTATTCGCGATGGACAAGACCGACAAGATGCTCGCAAGGCTCGGTGCGTTTGTCGATGCGAACCCCGAATACAAGCTGATCGTAACCTCAAGCATGGGGCAGAATGCGATCGAATGCGAGCCGTTCGAAACTCAGCTTTATGTCGATGACAAGGTGAAATTTATGGCAGTGCTCGGAGTCGAGGCTGGCGATTTTGAACCGCTGCCGTCGATGCTGCCGCAATTTAATTTTGCGATCTCGGAGAGCAGAAATGCGGAGGTTGAAAACAAGTTAACCAGCCTGGCGGTAAATGGCGAACCAATTGTTTTTCGCCATCTCGCGGGCAAAGGATTCTCGGTCGATCTGGGTCATCAGAATCTGAAAGAAACGACGATCTCGCTCGGCGGTAGGTCGATCGATCTCGACGAAAGCGGCCTAAAAAACGTGGTTATCGAAGACAAATCTTCATCCACCGCCTATCACATTCCCGAAGGTCATTTGTTCATATATCATCCTTCGTTTGCGGCGTCCGCTGTTGCAAATGAACAAATGCCGACGGCCGAGATCGCCTCGTTGATCCTTCACAATTTCGGGGTTGAGAGACCGAACTACATGACAAGTTCGATTGCAGGATCGATCTAGATCTCGAGTTTCTCTCGGGCTGAAAGTAGTTTTGCCGGATCGTTCGTGATCAATGCTTTTATGTCGCGTTCGCGGCATCGGTCAACCCACTTTACATTGTCAGCTGTCCAGATCGTCACGGGCATTTCAGCGGTTTTGGCGAGAGCAGCAAACTTTTTAGTCGCGAGCGAATAATGCAAAGAGAGTTGATGGGCGCCGAATTCTTTGGCTAGTGTGATCAGATGTTTTTTGCTGCGAACAAGGTCGAGGATCTTTGGTTCAAAAAGTGCGGCGGTCTGGACTTCGGGCAATTTGAGTCTTACAACTGGAATCGCAGCAAGTTTGAAGCTTTTAACGATCATCTGCGGTAGTTGAGGTGAATCACGAATGATGTCACAGACAGCTTTGGCAAGCGGTTCATAGTTCTTATGACCGCATTTTAACTCAATATAGATCGGGCCGGTGGTATGTTTGAGCAATTCGAGAACTGCGGCCAGGGTTGGAACCGGTTCGTTCGAGAATGCGGAATTGGCCGACTTCGGAAATCTTTTGTTGAACCATGAGCCGACATCGATCGTTCCTAGCTGGAACGCAGTCAGGTCTGCAACCTTTTCGCCTCGTCCACCTGTCCGTTTGAGGTTCGCATCGTGAATTACAACCGGAACGCCGTCTTTAGACAACCTTACGTCAAATTCCACTCCATCCGCACCTTTGTCGATGGCCATTTGAAACGCCGCGAGTGTATTTTCGGGTGCGTGTGAGCTGTCCCCGCGGTGCGCGATGATCAACGGGCTTTGATTCATTTCTTTTCGAGTAGAAAGATCGTTTTCGACCAGCCGATTGGCTCCGTTATTGGAAATTCGTGATTGCCCATGATGTTGAAATATTTGGCGGCGGTCTCTTTAACGCTATGCAATGGATGGATCTTGAAGTTATAGAGCAGTTCGAGCATCGAACCGACGATCGAAGGTTTTACAGGCAAAAGGACAAGCGGAGCTCCCTTTTTTAATACGCGAGCTGATTCACACAAACCTTCTTCGAGCGGAACATATTCGAGGACGCCGCAGATCAGGGCGAGATCGAAGGTTTCGTCGGGAAACGGCATTTCAAGGACATTGCTCTGCACAACGTCTGATCGATTTGCCAGACGGCGGCGTTCTTTGAATTCATCCCGTGCGACCGAAAGGGATTTGAAAGAAAGATCGATCGCTTCGATACGGTTCGGACGATATCCGGCTTCCTGCAAGGCGAGGGTGACAATGCCGGTGCCGCATCCGGCGTCGAGAATGCGTGAATCGGGACCTACTTTTAGGTTGAGACTTCGGAGATATTTGGCCACGGACGTGCGATAGCCATTGATCTTCATCGCCAGCTTCTGAACGTCGGCCATGCGATCATAGAGGTCCTGCGTCGTCGGTTTTGCAGTAGCTCCGTTATTGGGCATTCACTATTTTTCGGCTAGAAGTTTTACAAGCATTTCGTGCATCTGGCCGATGCGTGCCGAGCTTGTACCGGCTTCAATGTAACGTACCACGCCCTTTCTGTCGATCAAAACCGCGGTCGGCAGTGCGGTCGCCCCGTATAGATTCTGAGCACTTTGGTCCTTCATCACGACAAAATCATACGGCAATCTCTCACGCTGACGAAATCGCTTGAGCTCGATCGCCTCATTTGGATTATCCGCCGGCAGTCCGTTCACCGTTCCGTAATAACGCGTCACGCCGAGTATCTCAAAACCATCGCGGCTGTAATCCTGATTCCACTCGATCAGGGATGGAAACGCTTCGAAACACGGCGTACACCATGTCGCCCAGAAATCGAGTAGAACGACTTTGCCTTTATACGCCGCTAAAGTTTTCGCTTCACCCGGGAACCACTGATCTGCAAGCGGCAGCTCAGGCGCGATCTCGCCCAAAAGCCTGTAATGTTTTTCCCGCTTTTTCAGTCGCGACACGACATCGGCGGCGGCCGTTTTTGTACGGAGATCTTTATCTGCGGCAGACATTGCAGCTCCGTAATAAGCAATCGCGGCCGGTTTTCGGCCCGTCTCGATCATGAATTTTATCTTCTGATCGACGGCGTAATAGTAGAAACTCGGTGCCTCAAACTCAGCGGCGGTAGCACGCATATCTTCGAGAGCATCATCAGCTTTTTGCTGTTCGCCGCCATCGCGATAGGCTTCGTAGACAAGCATGCCGGCGTCGAGGATCTCGTCGAGCCCACGCGAACGCGAAGTCGCGTCGCTGAGCAAGCCTTTCGATGCCGTATATCCCGCGTCGGCGTGCGGAGCCATCTTCTTGAAGTCCTTGAGCGATTGATATGCCTTTGCCATTTCACCGCCGATGCGTGAGCGCTCTGTCAGCTTTTTCGGCTCGTTCTTAGCGTATTCGGAAAGCAGAGCTTCCGCCTCTACCATCTTCTTTTGCTTAGCAAGTACGACGATAACTACGGAGCGAGCGGTTTGTTTGCGGGCTGCTTCCGTGCTGTCCGATGCGATAAATTTCTGCAGTCCGTCGAGCGTACCGTCCATATTCTCGGCGATCCAGTGGAGCATTCCGAGATAATACTGGTCATCTGCCGTCAGATCCTTGCGAATTGAGGCGGCGGCGGCATATTTTGCGGCTAGTTGACGCTGTTCGAGCTTGGTTTTCTTGAAAAGCCCATCGCTGAACTCGACCTTTTTTAGATCGAATTCAGCAGCCTTCCCGCGAATGTATCCATTTGCCTCCTCGAACATCTGTTTAATGGTGACGTCAGGAACGCTTGGGGTTGGAGCCGCGGGCGAAGTTCCGCCGGGAGCAACACGCCGCGATTGGCCAAAAGCCGCGACATTTGCGATCAGAATGAGAAAGAGTAGAGCTTTTCGCATAATGGAAGATTAGTTTTTTAGTTGCCCGTGCCGACGCCGCGAAGCCGGAATCTGTCAGGGCTGAATGCATCGAGATATACCGACGCATCGTCGTCTATCAGGCTGTCAGCCACGTTCTTAGCGGTCCATGGAGCGAGCAGGATTCCGTTCCGGTAATGCCCGGTCGCGACGAATAAACCGCCGATCCCGTCTAGGCGTCCGATCACCGGCATTTTGTCGGCTGCGACCGGTCGAAGTCCCGACCAGTGATCCGAGATTGGCAAACCCGCCGTGCTCGGTGCGATCTCGCTTGCCATTTCACGCAGATGTCGAGAGGCGGTTTCGGTCACCGCCCTGTCAAAACCAACCATCTCAGTCGTCGAACCAGCCAATATTCGCCCATCCGCACGGGGAACGATGTAGCCGCGAGGGCTGTAAATCACCCGCTGAAAAAGGCGTTTTGCCGTTTGAAACGTGATCACCTGGCCGCGGACAGGCTCGACCTTTACCGGCATTTCAGCGATCCCAAGTTTGATGAGCGATGTCCATGCGCCGGTTGCAAGGATGGTCATGTCGGCTGTAAACGTCTGCTGATCAGTTTCCGCACCTATAACAATGCCATTCTCGACAGTTATGCGTTCAACACGTGTGTTTTCACGGATCTCGATGCCATTGATCTCGGCATAACGTCGCAATGCTGCAAGCAACTTTCGATTCTCAACCTGCCAATCGTCAGGAAATAACAAGGCTTCGCGAACGTCTGGCGAAGTGAAAGGTTCGGCTCGCCGGGCTTCTTCCGCAGACAATATTTCGACACGCATGCCCGCTGCCCGCTGCCATTCGTACCGTTCTCGGATCTCACGCACATCGTCATCGGTGAAAGCGAGGTAGAGAGTGCCGCTGCGGTCTAGCTCGATATCGATGCCCGTTTCATCGAGCAACTCCTCCGCCAAAGCCGGATAGAGATCACGCGAAGCCGAGCAAACTTCAAAGAATAGTCCCGCTTCGTCAGCCTCAGCCTGCGGCCCGAGCATTCCACCAGCCGCCCAGGAAGCTTCTTCGCCGCATTTACCTTTTTCGATGATCGTGACGTTGCGGCATCCACGTTTGTGGAGTTCGCGGGCGATCGACAGACCTATGATGCCGCCGCCGATGATCAGAATGTTCTGGGCCTTAAAATCAGACATTTCAATATAAATGATAGAGAAGAGGCGGTTAAAAAACGAGCCCTCCACCGAATTACATGTCCATTTTATATAAGTAACCCTGATTTATTACAATGAAGGATCAGGCTCTGATCGAGCATTGACGACATTATGGCAAAACATACGATCACACTTATCCCTGGCGATGGAATTGGACCCGAGATAACTGCGGCGACGGTTCGTGTTATCGAGGCAACGGGCGTCGATATTGAATGGGAAACGCAAATACTCGGTGCCCAGGCACTGGAAAAATTCGGCGAGACTCTACCGCAGGCTTCGATCGACGCGATGCGGCGAACGAAAGTTTCGCTCAAAGGGCCGATCATGACGCCGGTTGGCAAAGGCTTTACGTCAGTGAACGTTGGCTTGAGGCGAGCCCTCGACCTTTATGCAAACGTTCGTCCGGTAAAGGCTTTGCCGAATATTGAATGCCGTTATCCTGAGCTCGATCTTGTCATCGTTCGTGAAAATACCGAAGGTCTCTATGCCGGACTCGAACATGTCGTCGTTCCGGGCGTTGTGGAATCACTCAAGATCATTACCGAAAAGGCTTCAACACGAATCGCGAAATATGCATTCGAATACGCCCGCGATAACGGCCGCAAAAAGGTGACCGCTGTTCACAAAGCCAACATCATGAAGGTCTCAGACGGCCTTTTCCTCGAGTGTTTTTACAGCGTCGCGAAAGATTTCCCGGATATCGAAGCCGACGATAAGATCATCGATAACTGCTGCATGCAGCTCGTAATGCGGCCCGAGCAGTTCGATGTGATGGTGATGGAGAATCTTTACGGTGACATTCTGTCCGACCTTTGTGCGGGGCTGATCGGCGGCCTCGGCCTGGCTCCGGGAGCGAATATCGGGGAACTCGGTGCAGTTTTCGAAGCGGTCCACGGCTCGGCACCCGACATTGCCGGCCAGGGAATTGCGAACCCGACCGCGCTCATGCTCTCGGCGATCCAGATGTTGCACTACATCGGCGAAAAAGAAGCGGCGCAGAAATTTGAAACGGCTCTCTTCGACGTTTTCAAAGAAGGAAAAGCGATCACCAAAGATCTCGGCGGCACCGCAAAAACTAACGAATTCGCCCGTGCGATCGAGGAGAAGATCGTGCGCTAACAACCCGGTGTCAAAAGTTTCTCTGCAACCGATACGGTACGCGTTCGTTCTAATATTAAGCCGGCGATCCCGGCGTACAAGGAGGTTGAGATGAGATATTTTGCATTAATCGTTTTTTCGATCGCAGCGTTCGCAACCGCAGGTTTTGCCAAAGCCCCCGAAACTATCAGCGTGAGAATGGGGCAATCGAAGACATCTGATCATGGCAAAGTTTCGGTCAAATTCGTCTCGATCGTTGAGGATTCTCGCTGTCCGATGAATGCCCGCTGCGTTTGGGCTGGGAACGCGAAGATCAAGCTCGCAGTTTCAAAAGGCAAAGCAGCCGCTAGATCGATCGAGCTGAACAGCGGCTTGAAACCTGATAGCGTCGTTGTTTACGGTTACGAGATCAAGTTTGTCGATCTTTCTCCATATCCAGGCGAAAAGGTGCGAATGGTTGCAATGCCGAAGATGGCGACGATCTCTGTTAAAAAGGCCAAGTAGTTTCAAATTGTGGGGCTACGTGCTAGTCTCTTCTCTTCGCACATGAACGAAGAAATCAGGGAAACACGGCTCGCAAACGGACTTACAATACTTACAGATCGAATGCCGGGGGTGCGCTCAGCGACTCTCGGTTTTTTCTTTCGCGTCGGCTCGCGTCACGAACCGGCGGAACTGAACGGCATCTCGCATTTTATCGAGCACACTGTTTTTAAGGGTACGGCTCGCCGCTCAGCTCTTGATATAGCGATCGAACAGGATCGGCTCGGCGGAAATCTCGACGCCTTCACCTCGCACGAAGAAACGGGTTTTGCGATCAAGGTCATTGACGATCAATTGCCGAAAGCATTCGACCTGATCGCCGACATGCTTGCGAATCCGCGATTTGACGAAACAGATCTCAAAAGCGAGCAAAAGGTGATCATCGAAGAGATGAAGATGGTCGAGGATTCGCCTGAGGAATATCTCGGCGAGCTTTTCAGCGAAGCATTTTTCCCTAACCATCCGCTCGGGCTGAATATCGCTGGAACGCCGAAACGGGTTAAAAGTTTTGACCGCGGTAAGACGTCGCAATATCACGCCGATACTTATCACGCGGGAAATCTCGTGATCGCCGCTGCCGGGAATATAGATCATGATCAGATCGTAGGGCTTGCGGAAATGGCTTTCTCGTCGGAAACGAAGCCAAGGGCGAGCAGGGATGCTCACCCTCCAGTCGTTGCGGCTCCGATCTTGGTAAAGCAGAACAAGAATCTTGAGCAGGCCCACATGATCATTGCGACGCCACTTGTCGGGGCAAGGCACACGAGCCGATACGCGGCGGATCTGCTGGCGAATATAGTTGGAGGTGGAACGTCGAGCCGATTGTGGCAAAAGGTGCGTGAGGAACGCGGGCTGGCATACAGTGTCGGGGCTTCGGCGATAATGTATCAGGATTGTGGGATGTTTTCGATCTTTGCGGGAACTTCACCAGAACAGGTTGAGGAGGTAGTCGATCTATCTATCGCTGAGATGCGCGAAGTTGTAAAAAACGGCGTTACTCAGGAAGAACTCGATCTCGCCAAACAGCAAACCACGGCATCTATCCTGCTCGGCCTCGAGGATTCCGCCGCTCGGGCAGCAACGCTCGCTCAATCTGAGATGATCCACGGGCGTCAGATCCCGCTTGAAGAAACACTCGAAAATCTAAATTCGGTTACAATAGCGGAAATCCAAGAGCTTGCGACCCAGCATTTTCGCACGGAGAAAGTAGCTTTTGCCGCTCTCGGAGACCTCAGAAAGCTAAAGATTGATAGAGACAGGTTAAGTATATGAATCTCAGAAAGATATTCCTCTACACTCTGATCATCTCGGTCGCAGTTAGTGCCGTGCTCGGCATTGGTGTTATTTTGTTCGGTTCGTTTGGCGAGCTTGAAAGCCGCGTGCTGATGACGACTTTTACCATTACCCTCACAAGTATTCTCGGTCTCGCGTGCGGAGCGTATTACGAATCGAAACAGGCGAGAATTTTACCTGTCACGGGCATTGTATTCTCTTTGCTCGCGGCGATGATCGGTATCTATCTTATTTGGGCTGGCGACGGCGGTGTCGATGCAATTTGGAAAAGTGCCGCGACGGCGAGCTTGCTTGCGACCTCGATCGCTTTGCTCTGCCTTATATCGCTCGCTACCCTCGATAAACGTTTCGGTTGGTCGCGTACGTTGATCTACATCTCGGTGACGCTATTGTCGGCGATTCTCCTTTACATCCTATGGTTCGAGCCAGAAAGTTCGAGCGACTTTGTTGGCCGTATTATTGCTGTTCTTTCTATCGTTATCGCCGCTCTCACCGTCATGACGCCGGTTTTTCACCGACTCAGCCAAAAAGAAACGGGCGTCGCCGAGATCGATGCCGAGATCGAAAAACTGCGCGCCCGTATTGCCGAACTTCAACAAAAGCGATCTGAACTCGCTTAGTCCTTTTTCCAGAACTTACCGTCCGCGGCCTCGCGTGCTTTCGCGTTAGCATTCGGCGTTTTTGCATCGATAGTAGCCTCGATATCGTCGTGGCCTTTGAGCCCGATCACGTGAAGTTCCTCACCGGTTTTTTTGCCTGGTCCCATGTCGGTTGGTTCGCCATAGGTCGGGGCACGAAAGATGATGGCGAAAGGAACGCCGTTAGCTAGCCGCCATTCGACGTTGGATTTAGCCTGGTTGAAGTCGAGACTGACATTCGCGAGCGCGTACCCTTCGTCCGATCCCTTAAGTTCGGCGACGATGTGGGTCATTGTGGCGGAAGAATAAATTCGCACCTGATATTTGCCCGGGCCTTTACAGAGCGACATGCCGTCCTGTCCATCGCCGCCGGGATAGAATTTGCAGGTTTTTCCGTTGAGATTGGTATAGACCGATGTGAATTTGGTGGTCTTTTGAGCCGAAACGCAGACCGCTGAGATCGCGATCATAAATGCAATAACAAGTGATAGTTTGATCTTCATTTTCTCCTCCGTTCGGTCGGTACCACCTGCGGTAGCGGGTGGGGTTTATATATCTTGAAACCGAGGCCCCACCCGCTACCGCAGGTGGTACTGACTTGCCTCTCTAAACATAATTTATAGGATCCGAAACCCCCGCGATCTCAAATCCACGCAGCCTCAACGCACATGAATCGCATGTGCCGCAAGCCAGATCTTCGTTACGATAGCACGACCAGCTTAATTCGAGTGGTGCCGATAACTCAAGCCCTTTTTTCACGATCTCGGCCTTTGAAAGCTCAATGATCGGCGTTCGGATCTGAATGTTTGTATCCGGTTTTGTTCCCGCATCGATCGTCGCCTGAAACGCCTTGTAAAACTCAGGCCGGCAATCAGGATAACCGCTCGAATCTTCGGCAACCGCCCCGATATAGATCGCCGATGCTCCCAAAACCTCCGCCCAACTCGTCGCGATCGCGAGCATGTTGGCGTTACGAAAAGGAACGTAGCTCGTCGGTATTTCTTGCGATTCCAGATCGGCTTCGGTCACGTCCATCGACGAGTCGGTCAGCGAAGAGCCGCCGATCTTTGCAAGATGCTCGATCGAGATGTCCAGGCGTTTCGTGACGCCGTAATGATCAGCGATGTCGTTAAAAGCCTTCCGCTCTCTCGCCTCGGTTCGCTGGCCGTATGAAATGTGCAGGAACGCCAATTCGTCCGCCTCACGGCCCGCTATTGCGGCTGTTACGCACGAATCCATTCCACCTGAAACGAGACATATCGCTATCATAGACTTCTAAACAAGGAACTCATTTTTACGAAAAGGCGTATAATCCATCGAGATGTTTTGCCCAAACTGTGCAACTCGGAACGCCGACGAACATAGCTACTGCCGCCGCTGCGGTCTGAAGCTGGATGCGATCGCTAAAAGCGTGGCCGAACAATTTCCGTCTGTCGAATACGCAGCGTTGGCGAACCGGATCCGCCGCTTCGAACTCGTCGGCGTCGCATCGCTGTCGATCGCCGCGATCGTCGGGCTTTCGATGCTGATCGTCAAAGCCTTTCAATACAAGGTCATTCTTTTTGGACCCGACGTGTTGTTTTATGCCGCGTTAGCCGCATTGTTGCTGTTCGGGCTGTTCTCGGTCTTTTGCTTTAACTATAAGGAATTCGTGAATTTCGACAAACTCAACCCGCGTCTTCCGATCGCTGAAAACGACCGCGAAATCGAAAAGGTCACCACCAATAAACTGCTCGAAGACCGCATCTTCACGCCCGCCAGCGTCACCGAACACTCGACCGAACTGCTCGAAATTCCTCGAGAACGCACTCGCTAAACTCCGTGAACATCGGCTCCCCAGACGTATTTGTGGAGCTGCAAATTAAACCGCACCCGCAAACCACTGGCCGCGACGGCCTCGGCAATTGGACGCATATCGATACCGTGAACCGGTGAGATCAAGATCTCTTTCGTTCTGTTCTCGAGGTTGTGTTTTGCGATCATTTCCTTTGCGAATTCCCAATCGGCGAGATCGGCGACGACGAATTTCACTTGGTCCTTTTCGGGATTTAGGCGATCGAGATTTGGCCAATGATTACGCTCAGACTCACCTGACGCCGGGCATTTGATGTCGAGGATGATCTTTGCACGTTCGTCGACGTTCTCGGTCGAGACGAAACCGCCGGTCTCGATCAGCACTTCATATCCGCGGTCGCAAAGCTCTGTTATAAACGGGAATACGCTCTTCTGAGCGAGCGGTTCGCCGCCGGTTACCTCAACGAGTTTGCACCCGTATTCATCGAGTCTTCCAAAGATCTCGTCGAACGTCATCCGTTCGCCGCCTGTAAAAGTGTACTCGCTGTCACACCAAACGCACCGCATCGGGCAGCCCGTCAGTCGGACGAATGAACACGGCCGTCCGGCGTGCGACGATTCGCCCTGGATCGAGAGAAAGATCTCGGTGATACGGAAGCTCTGGTCGTGTGACGGCATTAGTTGAATTTGAATGAGGCCGCCATTTTGCGGACTACGGAGTCGAATTTCGCTTTGTCTGCGGCCTTGTATTCGATCAAAAATGTCGCAAAGACAGCTCCGCCATCGCCGTCCTTGCCGTTGAGCATCGTCTTTTGATAAAAGATCTTGCCGCCGCTCGTGCCGGAGATGACGTAACCGTCTTTGAGTAGCGTTTTGTAGCTCACGCCTTTTGGATGGTTTTTGAGGTCAGCGTTATAGGCAGTTTTGAGCGTCTTGAATAGGGCGTTGTATTGCCCCCAAACAAGCACTTTGGCAGTTCCGTCTTTGGACAGATAAGCACGGCCGTCACCGTTCTGGGATTCTTCTTGTGGTGTAAAAAGATCGGCAGGGTATTTCAGATCGTACTCGAAACGGGTGTTGGAATACGATTCGTAATTAGCCTGGCCGTACACGATCGAACCAAGCAAAATCAGTACGAGAAAGGTGAGCGATACACTCGAGATCCGCATAAGCTTCAAAATAGGCCAAACCAGCCGTATGCATTCATTATCTCGCCAAATCCGAACGAAGCAAGATTCGCGATGACGATAGCGACCATGCAGCGGATCCAGTCCGAGGATTCGAGCACGCCTTTGCCGCGAAACGCGAGCCAAAACAGGAAGCATTCCGCAACCGGAGCAAATATCTCGGCTACTGTCAGATACAACGCCCGCGACTGATCAAAGAATATCGCCGGGAGCACGAGAACAACGATCGGATAGGTACAAGCGGTCAGCCAAACGCCGCAGCGAAGCCGCTGCGCAATCGTGACCTTCGACGACAGCCCGACGAGCAGCACAGGCGTCTCGATCAGGATCGTAACCAGGTAACCAACGGGCAAAAAATACCACAGCTCATTTAGCGGCAGATTCTGAGTCTGAACAAAACTGACCTCGTCAAAAAGGATCATAAAAGTCAGAACCACCTGCGTTAGCGGGTGGTTTAAACCGGAAATTTAACGCTATGCAATAGCGCGGGCAGCTCGCGTTCAACCACCCGCTACCGCAGGCGGTTCTGACGCGCCGTGACCATTAGAGCATCTTTATCAAAAAAGGAAACTCCGCCAGAACGTGTCCTATCGCGAATGCAAAGTAAATGTCCCGCGTCGTCGCGTAATCAACCGTAAATCCTGCCCAAAGAGCAATTACAACTCCGATAGCGAGCATCAATGCGAGGCCAACCAGCTTCGGAAAGCCATTCTTACTGCCAAACAGCGGTATCTCGTTCAGTTTCCACGGAATTGCCCGGCGATCGATCAGCGGGATCAGTAGTATCCAGACAAAATAGTGGATCGACTCGAGGAAAACGTGCGTCGCGACCAGGAAATGGCTCGAAATTCCCGGCAGTATCTGGCTTCCGGCGTGCTGAGTGATCCGCCAGAATAGGTTTATGTCTTCCGAAAGATTTAGCTGACTGCCGATCGCGAACCAGAGCGTTGTGACGAAAACAGGAATCGACGCGAGGCAAAAATGATACGCACGCAGCCATTCGGGTTTCGTTCGGCGAATCTGGCGTTCGAGAAACCACATCGCGACGAACGGATGTATGTAAACCAGTGCCAAGCTCCAATATTGCGGCACGATCCACGCCAAAGCCGCGAGCAGAAACGCTGCCGGAAACGCCCACGCCCAATCGCTTTTTGGCCGCTGCTTGCCTCTGAGATAGAATAAACATGCGAGCCACAGCACGAACGCCGTGTTCCACGACGCAGCGAAAACTGCCCAGCTTTCGCTGCTCCATAGCCAGTTCCCGCTTGCGAAATATAGCGTCAGATACGAAGCAGCGAGAGCGATCACGCCGCCGATGCCGACCGTGTAAAAAACTCTCGATCGTCCCCAACGCAGCGGCATTCGTGCGATGAAATAGCGAAACTCCATCACATTGTGAACGCCCGCGAACAGAAAGATCGTCACGATCGACGCCCCAAGCGGAAAGCTCCCGATCAGCACCGCCGCGACCGCACACGCCGCCACGAACGCGCCTAAAAAAACGTGCGCGCTCGTAAGCTCAAATCTGGTGGTGCGGATCTCCTGCATTGGTTATTCGCCGGCTGGTGTTTCCGTTACTTCTGGAACGATCAGCTTGATCTGCGTGCCATCAGTCGTTTCGACCTTGATCTTGCCGTATGCAAACCCGTAAGGCGTGAAGATCTTTTCGTTGAAGAGCTTGCTCGTAATGTTCCGGGCGGCAGGCGGTGGGCCCGCATTTGCGAAAACAACGGTTGTCGCCGCTCCGATGCCGCCGAAAATTGCGGCCGCCGCGAGAGCTTTGCCGCCTTTTGTCGACGCTTTGCCCGAACGCACGAACCACATTCCGCCAAAGACGAACGCGAGGCTCAAAAACGCACCGCTCACGATCGTCTGCAACCGCGTGAATCCGCCGGTCACGGCCGCAGTATTGCCGTTTTCGTCATCGAGGGAATCCAGTTCGGCACGAAGCTGTTTGATCTGAGATTTCGGGATGAGCAGCTTGGCCTCTTTCGCTGATTTGTCCATCATGATCTCCATCGTCGTGTTTACGCCCGCATTGGGCTTCAGCGTTTTATCTGGACGGGCTATGTCTGCAAAGATGGCCGTTGACGCAAACATGACAATAGCCGTAAGCAAAAATATCTTCTTCATTTCGGTCTCTCCTTTCTAGCGTAATTTGCCGACAATTATAGCAGTAAATAAGCCATTGATTACGTTCAGCATACTGCAAAAATGGAATCCGTTTGGCGTAATGTCCTACAACGAGAGGCTTTTGTTTTTCATCTGAATATCGTAAACTGTCCTTCCTCGTGGGGGCGACAGGCTTCGACAGGGGCTTGTATAGATCTTTGAATGCACGTCGGGCTTTGCACAGGTGAGCTCGTTAAAAACACTTGATGCGAAACAAATGCTAATCAAGAATTAGCCCTTGCTGCCTAATTAACTTTAGCTACAGCAATGTCTTGCCGGAAGTTCGCCTGATGCGACCGGTTAAGGCATAACACAGTTCAGGCTCGGGCACGTCCACCACCTGCGGACGTGGCTTAAATGTTAGCCGGGTTAGCTTTTCGAGAGGTCTTGTCGGTTCATCTGCTCTTGAAAAGCGAAATTTAAGTGAACTCGACTAAACGTGTAGATTTCACTGGTCGCAACCTTTGGATGCGGGTTCGATTCCCGCCGCCTCCACCAATTCTTACTTAGTTTTCATCCTTTCGATAGGAACAGGCTCACTCAAGTGCCGCGTGGTCTCGTCGGTAACGCTGAACACAGCGGAACTGGCGAGCTGCTGCGTACCGGCCGCAGGCATTTCGAGCGGTGAAGGTTCAGAGGGCTGCTGCTCTCGCTCTTCGGTCCCGCGTGGACTTATGAAGACGCCGTTCACGATCAAGGCGAGCCCGACCAGAGCAGGGATGAGGCCGACGATCCAGATTCGGCTCAGAATATCCGCGGCGAGCAGGCTCAGATTCCCATTTATCACGATCGCTTCCATCAGTACGGACAGTACGACGGACAGGCTCACACCGCTGCTCAGCGTTATCACACCGGCCTTTATCTCACGACGGCGTTTGCCCTCGCGGGTGATGCCGCGAACTCGGTCTTTTTCGTCGCGGGTCATCAGCGTTTCGGCCAGCCATGTGCGGTTCCAGTTGAAATCTTCGGTCCCGGCAGGTTTGGCCAATGCGGTTCTGACCGAATTGAGATTCGCACCGCAGGACTTGCAGAAATTCAGGTCGTCAGGCTGGGTCGATCCGCATTGAGGGCAAAACATATTTCGCAATTTCCTCCCGCACAATGTACGTCGGCAAAGCCGCTCGGGTTCGCGTCCATATTAGCACAGGTGCCTAAAACCGAGGCGGTGAACAAGACCTCATGTCTGAAAATGCGATATAGTTTTGGCAATGAGCCTGAACTCACTTCCGATCGGCATTTTCGACTCCGGCGTCGGCGGCCTGACCGTCTACCGAGCCCTCCACAACCGTCTTCCTGATGAGCATTTCATCTATCTTGGAGACACTGCCCGCGTGCCCTATGGAACAAAATCACTTGCGACTGTAGAGCGTTATGCGATCGAGAATTCGGTGTTTCTTGCTTCAAAAGGGATAAAGATGCTGGTCGTTGCATGCAACACGGCTTCAGCTCTCGCTTTGCCCAAGATCCGTGAAAAGATCGGGCTTGATGTTGTCGGCGTGATCGGTCCCGGCGGGCGAAAGGCGGTCGAACTTACCAAGGACGTCGCAAATGCGAAGATAGGCGTGATAGCTACCGAGGCAACGGTTGCGAGCAATGCCTATTTCGAGGCTATACGACGGGCTTCCGACAATGCAGAGGTTTATCAGACCGGCTGTCCGCTCTTTGTGCCGCTTGCGGAAGAAGGCTGGACTGCTGAGGCGGAAACATATTCGATAGCCGCCAAATATCTGGCCCGGATGAAAGCCTTTCAGCCCGATGCATTGGTGCTTGGCTGCACGCATTATCCGATCCTGCGAGACGTCATTCAGCAAACCGTCGGCGAGAGTGTTAAGCTTGTAGATTCAGGCGAAGCGACGGCTGAAGAGGTTGAAAAGCTGCTGATAGAGAAAGGGCTCGCGAATCCTGTGCGAGTGAATGGAAAGCGTGAACTTTGTGACGATCTTGATCACTTTTTCGTTACAGACGCCGCTGATCGATTCGCGCGAGTTGCCGAACGGTTTCTAGGCACGAAGCCCTCGAAACTTGAGGCGATCGAGGTTCTCGCCGTTGAAGAAGCAAAGAGAAATTAGCCATGACATACACCCGACACGACAACCGAACCCACGACCAGCTCCGCAATACAAAGATCACTCCAAACATCTCGCCGTATGCCGAAGGCTCGGCCCTTATTGAGGTTGGCGGGACGAAGGTGATCTGCACGGCCTCGGTCGAGGATCGCGTGCCGATGTTCATGCGAAACAAAGGTTTGGGTTGGGTCACTGCCGAATACGCGATGCTGCCGCGTGCGACAAATACGCGCACGCAGCGTGAGACGAAGAACGGCCCGTCGGGTAGAACGCAGGAAATTCAACGGCTGATCGGCCGAAGTTTGCGGGCAATAGTCGATACAAAGCTGCTCGGCGAACGGCAGATCTACATCGATTGCGATGTCATCCAGGCCGACGGCGGAACGCGTTGTGCTTCGATCACCGGAGCGTACGTTGCACTCGCACTCGCATGCCGGAAGCTCGTCAAAACGGGCGTAATTAAAACAAATCCCATCATCAGCGAAGTAGCCGCCGTCAGCGTCGGAATCATTGAAGCCACGCCGATCCTCGACCTCGCCTACCAGGAAGATTCCAACGCCGACGTCGACATGAACGTCGTCTGCACCGGCACCGGCAAGTTCATCGAACTGCAGGGAACCGCCGAACGCGAGCCATTCTCACGCGAGCAGATGGACGCGATGCTGGTGCTTGCCGATACCGGCATAAACAGGCTTTTTGAGATTCAGAGAAATGCTTTGGCGGGTTGATTGACGCAATTTTTCCGTCCAGTCCGTAGAGATGTTTTGTGGTAATATAGGCTCGGGAAGTTTAATATGCGAAAGGCAACTGAAAAATTAAAAAGAAATAAGCCACATACGTCAGTAGTATACTCGTCCGAAGACTTGGCGGTGACTAATGGCTCTAACGGAAATCACATTGAGCGACCATATCGCATTAACCCTGAAACGACCGAACAAAGAGAGAAGAGGCTCGCTAAGCGACAGGCATTGACTTTAAAGGTCTTTAAATGGGCGTTCGAAAACAATAATGTCAAAGCCAAATGAAGGGCTTTTATACGTACGACACTTCAGTAATTATCTCGCGAGGGCTGTCTGATTTTCCGGGTGGAACAGACAGCTTTCTTCTTTCGTCCATCGTTCTTCTTGAGCTCTCCGCAAGTGCCAAAGATGAATCACAGCAAAAACAGATAGACCGTCTGTTCGAAGAGTACGCCAAGGACAATTCGCTAATCTATCCGAGCGTGGATGAGTGGAGAACAGCAGGTAAGATACTTTTTCAACTTGCCGCGAAGAGAAGAAAAGAGCTAGGCGGTAAACTTTCTAAACTGAACCCTGGAACGTCTCAGCGAATGGCCATGGACACGCTCCTCGCCGTCAGTGCGAAACGATGGGATGCTACAGTGATCGTTGATAACTGGAGCGATTTCAAGTTGATACAACATTATTGCAAAGGGCTTAAGATCAAAAAGGCCGCTGATTTTTTTGGAAAGCAATAAATAAACCCTTTTTCTCATCGTTCGATCGTTCCACCGTTTCACCCAAAATGGCGTTTGAAACGACTGAAACATTACTATTTTCGCTTCAATATCATTCCAGACACCGCTCCGGTAATTTTATCTCCATCCCAAACCTTTGCTCCATTCACAAAAGTCGCTCGAATTCCTGTCGAGAACGTCTGTGGTTCGGCAAATGTTGCTCTGTCGATGACGGTATTGGCATCGAACAGTACTAGATCTGCCGCCATTCCTTTTTTGATCAGGCCTCTGTCTTTCAGGCCGAGACGTGCGGCGGGCATGGCGGACATTTTGTGGATGGCTTCTTCGAGGGTGAGCCATTTGTTCTCGCGAACGAATTTGCCGAGCACGCGAGTGAACGTTCCGGTTCCACGTGGATGACGGCTGCCGATACCGCCGTCGCTTGAGACCATGACCCACGGACGCTGGTAAAAAGCTTTGACGTCGTCTTCGTTCATCGAATTACACACGACGCTTGCACCGCCGTTCTTAACTATCTCGATGTACAGATCGACGGGCGAAATGCCCTTCGAAGCGGCGATATCTGCCAGCGTTTTCATCTCGTACGAACGGTTTGCCGCGTGGCTCGTTATCAGAATTTTGTCCGCACCGCCGACATTGGCAATACCTGTTTCGACCTCGGTTCGATCCTCATGTTTTCGGCTCGGAACGAGCACTGTGATCGTCGAGGCCCACGCGGTGTATGGATATGCATCGGCCGTCACGTCTTGCCCGGCTTTCTTTGCGGCTTCGATCAGAGCGATGGCTTCGGCGGATTTGCCCCAGACGTTACGGTTGCCCATCTTGATGTGCGAGATCTGAACGGGAAGTTTGGCTTCTTTTCCGATGCGGATCGCCTCTTCCATCGCCGCTTTAAAGCCTTCTTCCTCGTCGCGGATGTGGCTCATGTAGACGCCTTTGTACTTGGCGGCGACTTTCGAAAGCTCGATCAGTTCCTCGATCGTCGCCATGAAACCGACATCGTATTCCAGCCCGGACGACAGACCGAAAGCTCCTTCGTTCATCGCCTGTTCGACGAGTTTTGCCATTGCTGCGATCTCGTCGGGCGTGGCAGTGCGTTTGTAATCTTCCTTCAGTATCTGGCTGCGAACCTCGGCGTGCCCGATAAATGCACCCACATTTATCCCGATCTTGCCGTCGAGCTTTGCAAAATAATCAGCCAGCGGCCACGGGCTACCGCCGTCAGGCCCGACCAGAACGGTCGTTATTCCTTGCGAAACCTGATTCGCCGCCGTTCCTTCTTTCAGCAAGCCGGATTCCGAATGGTTATGAATATCAATAAATCCCGGAGCGAGCGTTAGGCCGTTGGCATCGATCAGCTCATCGTCTTTTGCGGGTTTAATCTTGCCGATCTTCTCGATCTTGCCATCTTTAATACGCAGATCGCCCCGAAACGCCTTTTTCCCGCTGCCATCGATGATCGTGGCATTTTGGAACAGGATCGATCTCGTTTGCGAGAACGTTGCGACCGCGAAAGAACAAAGCAGGATCGAGCTAACGATCACGCGGAACAGTTTGTGGCCTGGTTTCATAAGTATTGAAATCATAAAGAAAGTCTGCTTTCACGTCCAACGCAAAAACCGCGACTTTGACGCCTTACCCGCGACGAACTAAAATCGAGACTTAATTTACAGGAGAATCTAAGACCTTGAGTGAAAAACAATTTGAAGGGAAGTCTGTCATCGTCACCGGCGGGACACGCGGAATAGGAAAGGCGATCGTGCTCGAACTCGCAAAACGCGGGGCGAATGTGGCTTTTAACTATTCGAAGAGTTCGGACGAGGCTGAGAAGCTGAAAGCTGAGGTTGAGGGTTTGGGTGTGAAGGTCTATGTTGCTCAGTGCGACGTTGCCAGCACCGAGGCTGCTGCGGAATTTGTCGGGCAGGTGAAAGAGGCTTTCGGCACGGTCGATTGTCTGGTCAACAACGCCGGGATCACACGTGACCAGCTCATTCTTCGCATGAAAGAGGAAGATTGGGATTCGGTCATCGATACGAATCTGAAAGGTGCTTGGAACTTCTCGAAAGCAGCGGTTCGCCCGATGATGCGTAATGAGAACGGCGGTTCGATACTGAATATTTCGTCGATCTCCGGCGTCACGGGAATGCTCGGACAGTCGAACTACTCCGCCTCAAAAGCCGGGATGATCGGCCTGACAAAATCGCTCGCCAAAGAGGTCGCCAGCCGCAAGATCACCGTCAACGCCCTCGCTCTCGGCCTCATCGAAACCGATATGGCAAGCGAGATGAACGAAGATTACCGAGAAAAGATCCTTGCTTCGATACCGCTCGGACGGCTCGGCAACGTTCAGGAAGTCGCTGAGATCGTCTGCTTTCTGCTTTCACCGTCCGCCGCGTATGTCACCGGCCACGTCATGCAAGCCGACGGCGGCGTGGCAATGTAAATGTCGCTCCAATACCAAACAGAAGAAGACGAACTGCGTTCGGCAGAGCCCGTTCAGCAACAGGTGCCGCAGCCGTTTCCGCTTTACACGATCGTCCTGATCGTTGCGATTGGTGCGGTTTTTATCGCTCAAATATCGGCCGGACTATCGCCCTCGATCGAGGCTGCGGGATTCGACAAGCCGGCGTTTCTTCGTGCCCACGAATACTGGCGTATCCTGACCGGCGCGGCTCTCCACGGCGGCCCGCTGCATGTGATCATGAACTGCTACGCGTTCTATAGCTTTGGCAAAGTTTTTGAAATGCTCTCGAATCGAGCCCATCTGGCGATAGTTTTTCTATTGTCGGCGGTTGGCGGCGGAGTTTTGAGCTTGATCTTTGTTCCCGACGGACTTTCGGTCGGAGCGTCGGGCGGTATTGTTGGGTTGATCGGGTATCTTGCGGTTTACGCTTTTCGACGCCGGCAGTTTTATTTCGCCGGAGTTTCGCAAGAATTTGCTCATCAATATTGGCTTTATTCTGGTTTTTGGCCTCGTGCTGTTTCAGCAGATAGACAATTTCGGCCACATCGGCGGGTTGATAGTCGGAGCGGTCTATGCGTTCCTACAGATACCTTCCGATGAATACGCCGACCCAAGAATTGCCGGAAATGCTCTTCAGATCGCCGGACTCGCGTCGCTCGGAATTTATCTCGCAACCTGTGTTTTCAGTATCTTGCTAATAATGCGGATCGTATGAAGCTCAGATAACATCAAACCGGAGTGTCTGAGCCACCTCTTTGTTCGTTCGCTTGTCTTTGACCATCAATTTCAACTCGTAACTTCCAGGGCATGAACGTGTCTAGGAACATTTCGCCCGCAAACGGTATTCTCGCGTTATCTCTTGGCTCAAGCTCGACCAGATTCGGTGTCATCGTACCGACGACTTTTCCTTGCTTAAGAATCTCAACCCGGATGGTGAGGTCAGGGTCGAACTCGGGCTTTCCGCCGGACGCGTTGTAGATAAAGCCCATAAAACGCATTGACGAGGTTCGCTCGAAGCGGTAGTCAACTTTTCGTTCCAGAGCAGTTTCGGCGGCGTTCTTGGTTTTGCTGTCGTTCTTTCTCTCGCCAATGATCAGGCTGCTGATGGCCAGTCGTTTCGAGGCGAGGTCAGGAACCTCGATCCATTGCGACGAGCTGCCTTTCTTTCCATTTGCAACGTCGCGGGTCGATATTCGAAGCTGATAAAGGCCGGGCTTTATCGCCATTTCGTGATCGTAATTGAATCGCAAGCCCGCCATCGATCCAGACTTCGGCAACGCGATCGTGACAGGCAGCTTAAAATCATTTACCTGCTTGCCGTTCGAATCAAGGACCTGGCCCTCGATCTCAACATTCGCCGACGGTTTGCCATCGATCTCCGATACCGCCAAAGCGTCCACGCCGATCTGGATCGTAGAAGAAAGTGTTGGGCCTTTTTCCGGCAGATCTAGATAACGCACGGCAAGAGCGGTCGTGATCTGGTTCGGCGGCAGCGGCGATACGTTGGTTTTTTCCTCTTTTTTCGGCAGGTTTGTAGTGGTGGTTTTGGTTTCAGGCTTCGCTTCTTTTGCCGCATTTGCCTGAGCGGCGAGGTAGCCGTTCTGAATGCGGACCTTTAATTCAGGTCGGCCCTTGACCGTGACCTCGATGCGTTTCAGCTTCTCAGTGGCCGCGTTTTCTATCTCCGGTTCCCAGGCGAGCAGGTAATATGTGAACGCTTCGGCAGCGGATTCGGTGACTTTTTCGAGGATGCCGTTCGTGTTGTGGATGAATTTCCCGCCTGTGTTGTATGCGACATAAGCCAAACCGTCCTGCATCTCAAAACGGCTCCCGGCCTGGAGCTGGAAGCCCATCTGCGAACCGTCCTCAGGCATATCTGCTTCAAGGCCTTTCGCATCGAACGAGTAGATCACACTATTAGAACGCGTGGCGATATCGCTGATCGCATCGAGACGTTTAGCCGAATCGGTATTGCCGGGATCGAGCAGGAATCCGTCGGAGATGAAAAATATCGCTTTGCGTCCGGGGAATACGGCGGACTGCCGGATCGTCGATTCGAGAGCATTTAAGGTCGAACTCGTGATTATTCGCGTTCGGGCAAGAATTCCACGAGCCCTGGTTTGGACAAAACTCTCGGCCATCATGCGCGGCAGCCGTTCCACGGCAGCGGTCTGGCCGACAAAATAGTCGGTGACGGTCCGGTCGCCGCGTTCGATCATCTGTGCAGCAAACTCGTCCATCTTCGGCTTTCGCATATCGTCCGAAGACATCGCGCTATATGTAAGACGGCCCGCCGCGGCTCGAAGAACAGCCTTGTCACTCGTAAATTGCTGAAGAAAGCCGATCTTTCCGCCGCTAGAGACGATTGCAACGCGGTCATTTGCGAGCATCTGTTCGTCGATGAACTTCAAGATCATCTTTCTGGTCAGGATGAGATCCGCAGCTTTCAGATGCAGATCATCAACTACAAAAACTAATGTCCGCCTAACGTCGGACGTGCCGACAGTTGTTTCAAGCGTTCCTGATCTATCGGTGCTTTTAGAGGTCGTTGCCGCAGTCGTGACCTGATCAAAAAAGAGCGTCGGAACGAGTTTTCCATCGATCTTCAGCTCGATGTCTTCTTTGGTCAGCCCCTTAACAAACACACCGCTTTTGTCCACTACATAAAACCCTGTCTGTATCAGGTTAGTGTTGATCCGCAGGATCTCGTCGTCTGTTTTCTTGTCCGACGTTGGTGAGACGGTTGGTTGCTGAGCGGCGACGGATGAGACGAGTACCGTGAGGCAGAAAGCTAAACAGATAAAAGCAAAACGCATCGTTACCGGCATATTTTGTGGAAAGCTGTTGTCGAATTAACAGCGAGGTTATCACATATGAGATATTATTAACATTAGTTTTTAAAGTGATGAACCGTCACTTCTACAAGGTTTCCGGCCGAGATCCTGCAACCTCATAAAACAAAAATAGAGCGATAATTATTTAATGGCCCGAGTTCGCGTTCATCAGCACGTAAATCCACTTTCACCTTACTATCGCCAGGAACCGACGCCGTTCGATGTATCGTCGTTTGCAGATCCCGAGCGGCCGCTCCATCTCGACATTGGCTGTGCACGCGGACGATTTATCCTGCGAATGGCCGCGGAACGGCCTGAATGGAATTATCTTGGGGTCGAGATCCGCGAGCCGTTGGTAGTCGAGGCAAACGCGCTCGCCGGAGAAGCCGGACTCGAGAATCTCAAATATCAATTCGCAAACGCGATGCTCTTTCTCGGCCATCTTCTGGCTGACATTCCGGACGGTCTACTGCAGATGGTCACCATTCAGTTTCCCGATCCGTGGTTTAAGAATAGACACGCGAAACGAAGGATGGTAAATGTTGAACTAGTCGATGCGGTAGTCAAAAAACTTGCGAGCGGGGGCGAGATCTTTGTACAAACTGATATTGAGTTTCTGGCTGAGGAAATGTTTGAGCTTTTTCGGGCTGACAAAGTTCTAACTGAAATACCGACGGATCACAATCCGTTTCCAGTCCGTACCGAACGCGAAAAAGCGGTAGAGGACAAGGAATTGCCGGTCTACCGCTCATTATTTGTTAAGAAATAGATACGCCTACCAGGTTATCTCAACCTCATAATTATCCGCACCGCCATTCGGGTCAAAGATCTGGATTACCGCGACATAACCATTGTTGCGGGAAGGCTGCTCCAAAACCTTGACAGTTCCCCGGCCGCGAACTTTGCGGACGTTGACCGAGCCCGGACGGTTGGCGAGGTAACCGTTCATCGAAAAATCCGCACCTGAAAGGCCTGTACGGGAAACATCTTCTGCATCTACGCTTGAACCAGCTACCGTCAGGTTAACGGTCTGATCGACGCGTCCACGCCATACGGCACTGCCCGATCGGTAAGGCTCTTCTACATTTCCGTTAGTTCCGGTCCAGGATATGTCTATCTTGTAATCTCCAGCACCACCCTTAGGATCCGCGATCTGAACGATCGCGGTAAAATTATTAGATCTATCTGGCTGCTGAACAACGGTAACATCTCCGCGGCCTGACGATCTCTGAGCCGTGATCGTCGAGTTACGTCTAGGGAGTGACCCCGATACATTTTGATAGCTCGTTTGAACTCCATTGCCCGAAACACTTTCTGCGGTGATCATGGTACCGCGGAGGATAATATTTGCTTTGTCGTCCACGCGACCGCTCCAGGTCGCAGAACCGCTACTGCCTCCGCCTGGATAAGTCGGCGGATAAGTTGGTGGATAGGTCGGCGGATAGGTCGGGTTAACCGGATATGTGGGTGTCGGAGGAACTTCATATCCTGGACGTTCGGGAACGGCATATTTTCGCGGCCTGTCGTCATAGCCGTCGTTATAGCCTTCTTTGAAATACTTCTCAAATTTGCGATCGTACCGGCCATCATAGTTACGATAGTCTCGCTTTTGGTTTGTTCGGCTATCGGTTCCGCCCCGCCAGTAACCCTGATCATAGGCGATCAGGTCGCCGCTCGAGGACGAGCCGCCGCCGTATCCTACGCTCTTGAAACCTGCGTTGTATCCGTCACGATAATTATCCTCGTACTTACGCTCGTATTTATCGCGATATCGTCTGTAGTCATTGGAGAAGCTGTTACGGGCATCATTCGCTCCGTCCTGAAAGCCCTCATTGTAATAGCTGCATTTGATCGGTGTGAGTTTGCTCGTATCGCACTGAGCCGAGACAGAAACCGCACCGAATGAGATACCGAAAACGAACGCTAAGATCAGAAAATATTTTTTCATGGCTTGGGCCTCCTGACCCGATCAGCTGATTAAATGACGAACGATCATTCGCCCGCAATGAGATGTGATATTGCGTTTTTCCGATGTACAGGAATACTACCAACGCTTTTCTTTTTTAAACCGCTTCACGACCATGTCTCTTCGCAATTTCGGAAGACGGTCGATGAAAAGCGTTCCGTTGCAATGATCTGTTTCATGCAGGAACGCCCGGGCAGCGTAACCTTCCGCATCGCGTTCGAACCATTCGCCTTTCTCGTCCTGGGCTCGAAGCCTCGCCTTCATCGGCCTAACAACGACTGCCGGAACTTTGCCGACCGAAAGGCAGCCTTCCTGGCTCGATTGTTCGCCTTCGGTGTGAATGATCTCAGGGTTCGCGGCGATGAGTTTGATATCTTCACAGTCCATTACGAAGAGCCGCAAATTCAAACCGATCTGCGGAGCCGCGAGCCCTACGCCCTCGGCATCGTACATCGTGTCGAACATGTCGGCACACAGATCCGCGAGTTCCTGATCGAAAACCGTGACAGGCTGACCGGCCTCAGCGAGGACCTTTTCCGGATATTCGGTGATCTTTCGGATTGCCATCGCTATCTCGGGATCACACCTGTACGGGAACTTCGATGAAATCCGCGGCTTGCGTTGAAGCCTTTTTCTTCACGGGCGAGGCATTCCCAGCATACGCTACGTTCTTCGTTCGTCGGCGAAAGGAAGGTGTTGTAATAATTTACCTCACGGTCGCATTCTGAGCAGCGAGCGGTCGGTTTCTGAAAACTGTTTTGAGCTGTTTGATCGGCCATGGTCTTTTTTCCGGTTAGTTTTACCTAAGTTTAGTCCGCATCCGAAAAATTTTCCACTTTGGCGGCCCGACGAGCTATTTTCGTTTTAACAGGCGAACTGTTGCAGGCGGATAAAATTCACGCTTTTCTTCGACCACAAAATATTTATCGATAACACTCTCGAGTACATCGCAATTGTATTTTATCGTGCCCTGAGCACACCATCCGTCATAGACCAGCCAGAATTCGTTTGGATCGCCGGGTTGTGCGTTGATAACGTTCAGGATCTGAGCTTCGTCTTTCAGGATATTGTTCCGCGGATTCCAAGCTTCGGTTCCGTTCTCCTGCGGAAGCGGCAGCATTTTGTTTTGGCCTTTGTAGTAATAACGGAACGGCAGAATCGCATCGGCATGAAAGATCAGCACTGGTTGGTTAGGCTTTTCATTCTGCATCACAAATTTGCCCATCCGCTCAAAATCGCCAGGTTTTGCCAACGGTTTGTAGAAAGTGAAGAGATAGAAAACGCTCAACCCAATCACCAAAGCGACCCAACCGTCGATCAAAGGTCTTGATCTGAGAAAACTCACGGCGGACAAAGGGATCAGCACCAGCGGAAAGATCATGCCGGAAAGGTGCCGTTGCTGTATCAATGAATCTCCAACGATCGAGTATGCGAGAAGCGAAAACAACGCCATAACGACGATCGTCGCGGCGAGGGCGAGATCCTCGTTCTTTCTTTCGCGGATCAACTTCGCCGAAAACAGCAGAGCTATCCCGGCAATGATGCCTCGGGCGAGCCAGCGTTTTAGCGTTTCGTGCTCGATCGCATTGACGGGGACCATGAGCGGAATTATTCGCTGATAGAGCCCATTTACGAGCTCCCCGAGCGGAAGCTTAGCGTCGAGCTGTTCCGTAACAACGCCCATTTGCCCGCCGGCGACGATCGCGATCATCGGGATAAAGATCACTCCCGCGATGGCCATGTGCAAGACGTATTGCCCGAGCGGACGCCATTTGCGGCAGGCGAGCAGAGCAATTGCACCGGCAAAAAGCTGAAATCCGATGTAATACTGCGTGTAAAGCGAAACGATCGCTAGGATCGTATAGATGATCCGCGAGAGTTTGCTTGTCTGTTCCGCCAGAAACCCGTCGTAAAAGAGGACGAGCAGCAAGCCCGAAAGCAGCGTCATCATTGCATAGAGCCTGATGTCGAGTGCATTCCAGACGACTTGTTGGTGAACGAGTACGATCGCTGCGGCAATCAGCGGGCTGTGGTTTTTGATGTACCGCTTCGAAGCCTCCGCCGCCGTCCAGACGATCAGCGGGAAGCAAAGAACGGAAAACATCCGGGCAAAGAAGATCGACGGGTCGAGCGTTCGCCACAGACTGATGAGCAGAAAATACAGCGGCGCTTGCTGCCCGAATCCGAGTGCTTGCTTGACGGCATAGATCGGGCCGTCGAGCGTTGTGTTGAGCGTGTATGCCTCGTCAAAACGGATGTTCAGAAGATATGCGAGTGGCGTCGCGAGGACGAGGCTCAGAAGCATCAGCACCCAGAGCGGCCACGAACGTATAAGTGGTTGGGGCTGAGCTTCGGCTTGCATGGAATCAATTAGAACAGATATCAGACGGCAACGGCATCACGATTCGCGGTAACACCTGCGGTTTTTCGTGCGGAATCGGCGTGCTGACGCATCGTGACAATATCCCATTTAGCGGACATGGCGTCGATAGTGTTTGCGAGCAGATCGAGCTTTTTCGCTGTCGGCTGATTCATACCGGGGAAGAACTTCATTGCCTCAACATCCTCACCGCTTAGGAAATCCAAGGGATGCAGCAAGAACGAAGGCTGTACGCCGGTCAGCGAGCAAGCTGTTACCGCCGAACGCCAGTAAAGCTTTGCTGCAGCTCGCGAAAACGTTGCCAAATACATCAAATAGCTCGCATGGATCGGAGCTTTGACGATAGGGAACGTTGTAACCGGGATCTCAACCATCGTTCGGCCCGCAGCTTCGATAAAATGCGGCTTGAGCGAACGGAATCCGTCTGAGAATTTTCCGAAGAGTTTTTTAAGCTTTTCGCGTTCCTCGTTGCTCATCTCAGGCGACTTGAAAAAGTAATAGGCTCGGGCTAATGGTGCGATGTAGGTCGGCAGTGTCGAGCAATCGTATTCGTAGCCGCGTTCGCTGAGTACGTCGAGTACCGTTTGCGAAAGGCTGAATCCCGGGCCGCGAAACCCCACGGTACGAACGCCCGTTACATCTTCGATCGCGTTCTCGGTCTTTTCAAATTCTTCAACGATCTCTTCCCGCGAATAAAGATGCAGCCACGGTTCGTGGTTGTAGCTGTGGTTCGCGATCTCGTGGCCGGCGGCGGCGATCGATGCGATGGCTTGGCGATTCTTTTCGAGGGCTGCATCCTGACCGATGACGAAGAACGTGATCTTCATCTCACGTTCCTTCAAGAATTTAAGGATACGCGGAACCGCAACGTCGAGATATGAAGGGAAATCTTCCCAACCCGCATCGCCGTGCGTTTTCATGTATGACCACTGATTGTCGAGGTCGAGCGAAATACTCGCGATCGGCTTCATATTAGTTCTTGAATTCGCTCTCGAAAAACTTCTCGGCAAGCTGAACCGTTTCATTAATGTTTAGCGTTCCGTTGACGATGTGCGACGAATTTACAATGTAAACGCCGTCGACCGAGGACTTCATATCAGCCAAGCCTTCGTGATATCTAACGACCGGAACAGGGAACACCTGACGAACCTTCGAGACCTTGAATGCAACTACATCTTTTCGTCTGAAATGCGGGTACATCCGCTCGAGTCCAGTTAGGAAATAGTGCTCTATCTCGTCATCTGTCTTATCAAAAAGCGGATCATCCGGAGCGATGTATCGCGGCAGATATACGAGAGCGTTTCCATCAAATTCCTTCTTATCGACGATAGCCGACATCTCGATGATTCCCGTAAACGGCGTATCGTCGGTGATGTTCGTTACGTAGTAATTCGAAAGCGAACACCGCATCATTAGTGATGCGCAGACGATGCCTTGATACTTGATGCTCTTGAGCTGGTTGCGTTCGACGCGGTCGAGCTGCGGCAGCATTTTCTCCGCAACGTTCGACGGAGCAGTGACGATCACCTTGTCGAAGATGGTCGATGACGCAGGGAATTCCACCACCGATGATGACATCTGCGGTTCCGACAGGAATGCACCCGAAAATCCTGGAGCGACGGTTGCGGCTGCCTGGAACGCGGCGTATTTGGTCTTCTGGATCTTAGGCTTGATATCCTTGTGTCGCCTCGCGGCCGCAGTGGTTACGCGGATCTTGCCGGACTCCATTCGCTCGATCGAATCAACACGCGAATTAAGCCTGATCTCGACGCCCTGCTTTAGGAGCTCGTCGCTGAATTTCGCAAGGATCTTTCCATAACCGCCTTTTACGTAGCCAAACATCTCGCGTTTCATGCCCGAACGGCGGGCAGAGTACATTCGCTGGATGGTTGCCCAGATGAACGAGGCGGCGGTTTCCTTATATGCTTCGCCAAGCTTTGCTTTGAGAAGCGGTTTCCACATCTTCTCGAAGGTCTTCTTGCCTGACATCTTTGTCAGCCATTTTTCGACGGTGATCTTCTCGAGCTTTTTCCAGTCTTTGATCTTGGAGGCAAAGAAGATCGTGGCACCGAGGCGGAGCTTGCTGATCATGTCGAGTGGCGGAAATGTAAGAAACTCTTTCGTGTCCGACATCGAAAGCAGTTCGCCATCGGTATAGAATCCGGTCTTGGTTTCGACCCATTTGAAATCTTCGCCGAGCCCGATCTCTTCGATAATGTTGCGAGTATATTTATCCGAGGCGAGAACCACGTGATAGTGGCGGTCCCAGATGATATCGTTGATCTCCCAAACCGATGCCAGGCCGCCGATCTCAGCGGCTGACTCATAAAGAGTAACTTTATTTCCCGCATCAGCGAGGCGTTTCGCGAGCGTCAAACCGAGGAAGCCAGAACCAACAATGGCAATATTTTCTTTCATAGAAATAGTCAGCGACCGTGAGAAGACTTTTGGCTTCTCGGCTCGATGGCGGAATTTAGAAAGCGTGGGTTCTAACTATTCAGCGGCATCTTTCGAGGCGGTGGTCAGCCTTGCTGGTGTTAAAGAAGTTTGAATGGGCGTGGATTTCCCGAAGAAACGCAACTTTGCTAAACGGGACATCAGTTTGACGGTTCCGCCGATGGTTTTCATCGTTTTCATCTTGGAGGCACCGAATAAACGCACGGCCAAAACCGTGGGATATTCGACGATCTTGCCGCCTTTCAGATCGAGCAACCCAAGCATTTCGGGAACGCCGTGAAATCCGGTTTCCTGGGGCTCGATGTCGATCATCGCACTACGGCGAAGCACGCGGAAGCATGCGGTGTAGGAAGCGATCTTGGTTCGTAAGATGCGGCGATACAATACCGAAGCACCTTTTGAAAGCAGCAAACGCCAGCCGGGCACGTTCTGCACAGCCCCATCTTTATGATACGGCGAAGCCTGGACAAGATCGACGCCTTCGGTCAGCATCGGGATCATGTTAACGAGTTCGTGCGGGTCAAATGTACAGTCGCAATCGATCGAGCAAACGATCTCAGTCCGAGCGGCACGAATTCCGGTCATGATTCCGCCCGCAACACCCTTGTTGACCTCATGTTTGACGATCTGAACGTCATCGCGGCCTTCGTACAAGGATTCGATCACGCCGATCGTGTTGTCAGGGCTTTTGTCGTCAACAAATAGAAGATTTGATGTGTAGCCGATACCGTTCAACTCGGTCTCGACCGCGGCAAGCGTTTTAGCGAGATACGGTAGCGATTCCTGCTCGTTGTAACACGGAATGACGATCGTGACCGGTGTCATCGCAGCTTTGTTAACGGGTTTAACGTCGATCGTTTGTGCAGCGGTGGCCTCGGTGATCGTGCTTTCGACCAACTGCGGCGTCAGGCCGAGATGATCGGCTATTCCCGTGCACTTATAGAGAGCAAGGTTTTCGTGCAGGATCCATTCCATTTTATCGAGCTTGCGATAATGCCGGATTCGGTTCATGCTTGACGCTGCTGAAATTCGCGGCTGCTCGGGGTCGAGTTCCCAGACATGGAAATAGAACACGAACGGGTCGTTGTCATGCTTCTTGTGCCAGCGCTTGATCGCCCGGCGCATCATCGTATAAGGCAACTGACGAAAATAGTTTCCGCCCGAGATCGGCAGCAAGCCGACACCGAGATCTGTTGTCGTATACGGAAACTCCCAGATCTTCTGATCGCCCACCTCGATCTCATGAGCTACACGTTTTTCGATAGCGTTCTGCGATGTCGGCAGGAATGAAGCATCGTACGCAAAACCTTCTTCCGAAAGGGTTTTCAGGATCCATTCGTTCTGGTCAAATCGCAGCTTTTCGGCAGCCCGATAGCCAACTACTTTCTGTCCGCAAGCGTTTTCGATCGCCTCGTTGGCTCGGCGAAGGTCTTCGCGAAACTCGTCCGGCGTCAGATTTGTTGCACTGCGGTGATAGAAACCGCGGCTTCCGACCTCGTGGCCGCGTGCCACGATCTCCCGAACAAGATCCGGATTAAGATCCGCGATCCAGCCAAGCACAAAGAATGTCGCCTTCGTGTCGTAGCGATCGAGCAGATCAAGTGTCTTAAGGGTATTTTGCTCGTAGCGTGGTTCGAAATTCTCCCAGTTTCGCTGCTGGATCAAAGTTTCGAAAGCACCTACGTGAAAATAATCCTCGACAAGGATCGTTAGCAGGTTTTTCTTGTCGGAATTCATAGAGAAGAGAGCTTTAAAGCGAGCTAGAAGAGCTTCGCTTGTTGAGCTTTCGAACTGATGGCTTTAGAGGCAAGTTTCTCCTCGATGATCTTGACGATCCGCGAGGCGGCTTTGCCGTCGCCAAACGGGTTGGCGATCTCTTTTACCGATCTGGTCCAGGTCTCAACTGCGTAGTTTTCTTCAAGCAGCTTTTTCAATGCTCCTGGGCTGCTGCCAACTAATTTAGCCACTCCGGAACGGATCGCCTCGGGGCGTTCGGTGTTTTCGCGGATGACTAGCAGCGGTTTGCCTAAACTCGGAGCTTCCTCCTGAACGCCGCCTGAATCTGAAACGATCAGCCAGGTGGCCTTCATAATAGCTAGAAAGTCCGAATAGTCGAGCGGTTCCAAAAGGTGGATGCGGTCGTGGCCGCCGAGGAACTCCTTGGCTACCGACTTTACATTTGGATTTGGGTGGACGGGGAAGAACAGGGAAACATCGGGCCGTTTAGCAACGAAGTTTCGCAAAACCTTTAAATTTGCGGTCATTGCCGAGCCGAAACTCTCGCGGCGATGCGTGGTCAGCAGAATGCGTTTCTGGCCTTCGGTCTTTTTGATCAGCTCAGCGATCGCCGGGTCGGGCGACAGGTTCTGAAGCATGTATTTGAGCGAATCGACCACGGGATTTCCGGTTACGAAGACCTTTTCGCTCGGTACATTCTCGGCGAGCAGATTGCGGCGATTTTTCTCGGTGGCCGCAAAGTGAAATGAGGCGATCTGCGATACCACGCGGCGGTTCATCTCCTCAGGGAACGGGCTCATTAGGTTACCCGAACGAAGTCCCGCTTCGACGTGGCCGACAGGAATCTTGCGGTTAAATCCGGCTAATGCTCCAGCGAGGGCTGTCGTCGTATCTCCCTGAACGAGAATAAGATCGGGCTCTTCGTGATCGAGGATCTTGTCGAGCTTTGCCATCACACGGGAACACACTTCGTTCAGCGATTGGTTACGCCGCATGATGCCAAGATCAAAATCTACGTCGACTTTTAGTGTTTCGAGGAATGGCTTTAGGATCTGTTTATGCTGGCTGGATGAGACAACGATCTGTCTGGAAAAACCGCTGGCGCAGCTCATGCACGACCGGAGCGAGTTTGATCGCTTCGGGGCGGGTTCCAAATAGAACGAGTACCTTCATACGCCAGTCAACAACACCGCGCACTTTCTGGTTTGGGCCAGCAGCCACATTATCGAACATAGACATTAATTGGTCTTAAAAACACAGGTGAATTCCCGTGCTAATATATACTTAAACATTCTTTACTTCCTTTTTGCAATGATTTTTTTATGAGGCTCTGTGCGTGAACTCTTCTCTTTCTAGCGATTTCACTTCGAGTTAGCGGACAGGAACCAAGTCCGACACCGTCTCCGATCCGCGAAGACGTAACCGTAACAGCCAACCGCATTGAGACCAAAATTGGCGACACGCCGGCGAGTGTTTTCACACTTTCGCGGGTGGAGATCGAGTCATCTGCAGCCCCAACTATCGACGATACGCTCAGACAATCAGTCGGTTTTTCCATCTTTCGCCGGACAAGCAGCCGCAATGCAAACCCGACAACTCAGGGAGTCAGTCTCCGCGGTGTAGGTGCAAGTGGAGCGAGTCGATCCGGCGTTTTCTTCGACGGCGTTTTGCTGAATGACCCTTTCGGCGGTTGGGTTCAATGGAATCGCGTTTCGCCGATTGTGGTTGAGAATGTCGAAGTCCTTCGCGGAGGCGCTTCGAGCCTCTATGGAGACTCAAGCCTCAGCGGTGCGATAAATGTTCTGCCGCGTTCTGCACAGGACAAATTCACAGTCGCTGCGGATGTTTTCAGCGGCACCCAAAACACAGTTTCGGGTTCCACATTCATTGGCTCGAAACTCAACGATTGGCTTCTCGATCTGACTGCCGCGAGCTTTCAAACCAAGGGCTACAAGATCGTTGACGAAGCCGCTCGCGGGCCGGTCGATGGCTTTGCGGGTGTTCGCAGCTCAAATCTATCAACCCGCATTTTACGCTCGTTCAGCGGCAGAGCCACGCTCTTTTTTCGCCCGTCATACTTTGGCGAGGTCCGGACAAACGGCACCGGTTTGCAGACTAACCGCACGCACATTCGGCAACTTATCGCGGGCGGCGATGTTCGGGCGGACCTCTCATCTTTCAATTTCCGGTGGAGAGCGTTTGGCGGAACGCAAGTTTACGATCAGACGTTTTCGACCGTAAATGCTAGCCGCACAGCCGATGCTCTCAACCGCGTTCAACGTGTTCCGGTTCAAACCGCCGGGTTCTCGGCTCAGGCTTCGGCGGCGTATCGCGAGCACACTGTTCTAGCCGGTGTCGAACTGCGAAATGTTCGCGGAGCAAGCGATGAAATAAGCATTTTTAACAACATCGCTAATCCAATAACCGGCTCGGGCGGACGGCAGTTGACGACCGGGGTTCTTGTTCAGGACTTCGCAAAGCTCGGCAGCAAAACTGTGCTAGCTGGCAGCCTGAGATACGATCGTTGGGAAAATTACCGTGCATTCACCACTGCCATATCCGCAAATCCTACCATCGGTTTAGCTAGCTTCCCCGATCGCACCGAGGATGCGTTTAGCCCACAGATCTCGTTTCTTTATCATCTTTCCGACCAATTTTCATTTTACGCGAACGCATCCCGCAGTTTTCGCTCTCCGACTCTTAACGAGCTTTATCGGACATTTCGTGTCGGCAATGTAAGTACACTTGCTAACGAGAAACTAGCGGCCGAGCGAGCCAATAATTTCGAAGGCGGGGTCAGGTTTAGCCGACGGCAATTTGGGATCCGTGCAGATGTTTTCTGGACGCGGATCAACCAGCCGATCGTCAACGTTACGCTGAACAGCAACGCCGTTGGCATCGTCAGGCAGCGAATGAATTCGGGCCAAATTCGCTCGGGAGGTGTCGAGATCGAGGGAGAATTCAGATATCGTAACCTAACTCTCTCGAGCGGGTATGTTTACGTGGACTCGACAGTAAGGAGTTTTCCTTACGCCTCATTTCTGCCCCGGATCGCAACGCCTCAGATCGCGAAACATCAGTTAACTTTTCAGGCGCGATACTCAAGGTCCAAGTGGAACATAAGCATTCAAGGCCGAGCGTCGGGGGAGCAGTTCGATGATGATCTGAACGCTTTTCGGCTCGAGCCTTACGCTCAGATCGATCTATTCGCGTCGCGAAAATTGGGCGAAAACGTTCAGATCTACTCGGCGGTCGAGAATGTTTTCAACTCGCGTTATTCGGTCGGAAAAACGCCGATCAGGACAGTCGCGTCACCAGCGAATCTTCGCATCGGTATTCGTTTCAAATAGCTGGTACCGCAAACACACAAAGGGCACAAAGATCTGAGAATTTTCTTTGTGCCCTTTATATCTTTGCATTTACATTTTTTATTCCGGTGGCCCCGAGCAACCCGCGCCCATCAGGGCTGGCTGCTTGGTGCTGAGGATCGGATAATTTTCCGCCTCTTTATTCTTCTCGAGCCAGTCGAGGTATTCCTCTGGCACTGACATGTCTGAGAAGATCGCTTCGACCGGGCATTCCGGCAGACACGCGTCGCAATCGATGCAGGAATCGGGGTTGATCAGGAGCCGATCCGGAGTTTCGTGAAAAGCCTCGACCGGGCAAACTGCCGCACAGTCGGTATATTTACAGTCTACGCAAGGGGTTGTGACGATATAGGTCATAATTAGTGGTCAATCCAATCTAAAACCGTAATATCCTAAGCCTAACTTGTCAAATCAGGTGAGACAAGTGGTAAAATGCCCTCAAATAGCGGTAAAAACCATTTCTCTTCTATTAAGGAATTCTCATGAAAAACATCAAAGCTGAGCGCGATCTGTCGTTGGACTTTTTGCGCGTTACCGAGGCCGCGGCTATCGAATCGGCCAAAACGATGGGCCAGGGCGACCGTAAATATTCCGACCACGTCGCTGTCGAAGCCATGCGCGAGGTGATGGATACCGTTCCGATGCGGGGACGCATCGTTATCGGTGAAGGCGAACGCGATGAGGCCCCAATGCTCTACATCGGCGAAGAAGTCGGCGGCGGCATCTTTTCCGAAGAGTCACGGGCCGAATTTCCCGAGGTCGACATCGCCGTTGACCCGCTCGAGGGAACCAATCTCTGCGCACTCGGTGCGAACAACGCGATCGCGGTTCTTGCGGCCGCCGAACGCGGCGGTTTGCTCAACGCGCCGGACCTTTATATGGACAAGATCGTCGTTGGGCCTTCGTGTCGTGGTGCGGTCGATATCGACGCTCCGGTCGAGGAAAACCTGCGAAACATCGCCCGCCGTTTGGGACGCGATGTCGATGATCTGACCGTCATGTGCCTCGACCGTTCGCGTCACAAGGCTCTGGTGGATTCCGTTCGGGCGGCGGGAGCTCGTATTCGCCTGATCTCGGACGGTGACCTTTCGGCCGGCATCTCTGCAGCGGTTGCGGGAACAAACATCCACGCCCTGATGGGCATCGGCGGAGCACCTGAGGGCGTCATCACGGCCGCCGCGATGAAATGCCTCAACGGCGAGATCCTCGCCAAACTCGTCTGGGACCCGGAACGTCTCGGGGTCGATAAATCGAAAGTCCCGCCCCACGATGAGGTGATGCGACGCCTCGGCGAAATGGGCATCAACGACCCGAACAAAGTTTACGACACCAGCGACCTCGCTCCCGGCAAAAAGATCATCTTTGCCGCGACGGGCGTCACTGACGGTGCTCTGCTTCGCGGCGTAAGATTTTTCGGTGCTGGTAAACGTACTCATTCGGTTGTTATGACGTCTGATTCGAAGAACATCCGCTTCGTTGATACCGTCCATGTCGAAGGCGGTCCGGATGCTGTGATCAGATTCTAACGACGCGATGACCTCGCGGCTCCGCCGCTCTATTTGCGGAGAAGCTATGCTTCTCCGTTCAGCATCGATCGATCCTTGCGGCTATGCCGCCGCTTCTGCGAGACTATCGGATGAGCGGCGGCATAGCCGCGAATCTTTTAGTGACGCTCCGGCGAGGCAAGCCTCGCCGCAAATAAAGCGGCAAGCCGCGACGCGAGATTCTGCCAATGTCCGAGCCCATCGAAAACTACATCCCGCAAAATATCCGGGCTGCGATGCGTCGTCAGGCTTGGCGGGCTTGGGCGATCGGGCTTGGTGTCGTTTTTGTCTGGGCATTTCTGATCGTTCTCGATCCGCTTGCCAAGGCTCACGGCTTTGCGTCCCTGGGCTCGTCGCTGGATAATTTCTACCATTTCATCTGCCACCGCATTCCGGAACGATCGTTTCACGTCGCCGGCGAACAGTTCGGAGTTTGCTCACGCTGTTCGGGCGTTTATTTCGGGCTCTTCGTCGGATTTCTCATCTACCCGCTCTGGCGACGCGTCGAAGAGATCGAACCGCTCGCCCGCTTTTGGCTCTTTCTCTCAATGATCCCGATCGGCATCGACTGGTCGCTCACCATCTTTGGCATCTGGGAAAACACCCAACTCTCGCGCGTCACTACGGGACTGATCCTCGGCATCGCGTGCGCGACGTATATTGTTCCTGCCATCGTCGAGATCACCAGGAATTTCACCTATCGGCGACGCTCGAATCAATGATGCGTCCCTAGCCTTGCTCGCCTCTCGAACGGGAATTCGCGTCCCTAGGATCCGGCTTTTCGCCGAGCGGAAAAGCTATGCTTTTCCGAAAGGCCTCCGTCTATGTTCCAGCGGCTATGCCGCTAGTTTGGGACGCCAATTTTCAAGGATCTTAAAGCCGCGGCGGAGCCGCACAGACATTTTTAGAGTCTCCGGAAAAGCAGAGCTTTTCCGCTCGGCGAGAAGAACCCTACGGAAAATCAGAAAGCGTCACTGAATTTTCAAAGATCTTGGTTGGAGAGTGTTGTGGTTTGGGACGCGTTCGGCTTGAGCGAAAGCGTGACTGGAGCGGCGAGCATCCTTGCTTGCCACGCTGCGGCTTCCGCAGTGTTATGGGGCTCGGGGATTGACGAGTTGAGTGACGCGAGAAGCTGAAGCGGTTTGCAATCGCTGGCAAGCAGGGATGCTCGCCGCTCCTGTCGGAGCTGACGCTCCCGATCCGAAGAACTCACCACGGAACGCACGGAACAGCACGGAACAAGAGCTGCGGAATAAAGCGAACAGCGGCTTTGGATGCAGGTCGAAACACGCTTCCGCTACGCCTCTCGGTTGCGTCAATTTATCGAGCGATTCAAAACGGCCGTTTCTGAACCGGCTTTCGATGAGCGATCCGAGGACACGTTCGATGAATGGGAGACGTTCGTCGCGATTGTAGTTTTCGAGGCGGAACGAGAGCTTTTCTGAGCAGCGGCATGTGGTACAGGCTTTCATAGACGAAACGATACAACACACGGATCGAAAACGAAACGCTATTTTGCGTACTTTGACGTATTATGCGGGGAATGCGTAAAAAGACATATTTTGCGTACTTTGCGTAGTTTTGGGGTAAATGTTCTGGAGATTGAAGTTGCTCGTGCGGAATGGATGAGACTTGCCGCTCAACCGTGGGCGATAATTTTGAAAAAGTTAGCGGCAATTCACAAAAAGAGTTGACAACGAATAATTAGATATTATAATTCTCTCAGTATCAAAACATTTGCTAATGCAGCACTTCTCGAACCAAAACTTTTCAGCAACGAACGTCGTCACGGCTGATGTCGCGGTTCTCAACGTATTTTCGCCAGGCTTTCCTGTATTCGTAGTAATTTACGACATTATTTTTCCGGTAGAAAAATGATGACACGGTTGGTCCGGTAAAAAGGGTTAATTAAGGTCATCATCGAAGAAACCGGTGATGGCCTTTTGGTTTTAAGGGAAACATTATTCGATATGTTAGAAGCTGTTTCAGTCGCTCAGAACGTCGCCAACGAGGTCCACATCCCAACAAAGCCGGTCGACCCGATCCGCGGGGCCGAGATATTGATGCGTGCGCTCGTGGATAACGGCGTCGATACCGTTTTCGGCCTGCCGGGCGGAGCGGTGCTGCATATCTACGACGAGATGTGGCGATATCGCGAAGCCGTGACGCACTATCTGGTTCGCCACGAGCAGGGAGCGGTTCACGCGGCTGAGGGATATGCTCGTGCCACGGGTAAGGTCGGTGTGGCGCTTGTGACTTCAGGGCCCGGAGCGACGAATGCGGTGACTGGAATTGCCGATGCGTATATGGATTCGATCCCGCTGGTCGTCATCACGGGACAAGTTCCGACAGCGGTGATCGGGACGGATGCGTTTCAGGAGGTCGATACATTCGGAGTCACGCTGCCGATCGTGAAGCACAGCTATCTGGTTCGCAATGTCGAGGATCTCGAGAATGCGGTAAACGAGGCATTTTATCTCGCGAGCACCGGAAAACCAGGTCCGGTCGTGATCGATATTCCAAAGGACGTAACCGCCGCGTTAACTGAATACCGCGAAAGCCGCACGGATTTTCTCGCAGCCCAGGTCGATGCTCCGGATTGCGATCGGGAAATGTTGGAAGTTGCTCTGGATAAGATCTTGACTGCAAAAAAGCCGGTGTTCTACGTCGGCGGCGGCGTGGTGACGAGCGGTGCATCTGAGGCTTTGACGAAGGTTGTTGAGGCACTTGGTGTTCCTGTGACGCCGACTTTGATGGGGTTGGGCGGATTTCCGACGGCTCACGCGCAGTGTTTGGGAATGCTGGGAATGCACGGCACTTACACCGCGAACATGGCCGTTGCCGAGAGCGATCTGCTGGTGGCGATCGGTGTGCGGTTCGATGACCGCGTGACCGGAAAGCTGGCGGAATTCGCTCCGAATGCTGAGGTTGTTCACATAGATATTGATGCTTCGAACGTCGGGAAGATCAGAAAACCGCAGTATCCGGTGATCGCTGACGCCCGTGTTGCGTTGGAGATCATGTCCGAAATGCTCGGCTCAAAAGGTGCGACCAATCACCGCGAACGGCTCGGCTCGTGGTGGAGCGAGATCCGCGAATGGCAAAAGGCGGTGCCGCTGTCGTGCGAGTATTCAGAATTTGAGATCAAGCCGCAGCAGGTGATCGAGACTTTGCACGAGGTGACGAAGGGCGACGCGGTGATCGTTTCGGACGTCGGCCAGCACCAGATGTGGGCGGCGCAGTTCTATCCTTTCAAGCGAAACCGCCAGTGGATAAATAGCGGCGGTTTGGGGACGATGGGCTTTGGTTTGCCGGCGGCGATGGGAGCGCAGATCGCGGTTCCGGGCACGCAGGTGGTCGCGATCGTTGGCGACGGCGGTTTTCAGATGACAAATCAGGAGATCATCACCGCAATCCAATACAAAGTCCCGCTCAAGGTCCTCATCATGAACAACGGCTACCTAGGCATGGTACGCCAGTGGCAGGAGATGTTCTACGAACGCGCATATTCTGAGGTCGATCTGTCGATCTCGCCGGACTTTGTAAAGCTGGCTGAGGCATACGGGGCGCAAGGTTTACGAGCGAAAACGCCCGGAGAATTGCGTGAAGTCCTGAAACAAGGCCTCGAATACGACGGCGTCACTATTTGGGACATTGTTGTTTCTAAGGAAGAGAATGTGTTCCCGATTGTCCCGGTCGGTGGGGCATCTAGAAATATGATTTTGAAGTAAGAGTTTTGCCCGCGAAATACGCGAAAGGACGCGAAAAAGGAGCGTCGGAGTTGTGGACTGATGCAAAAATCACTTGAGATGTCTAAGGTAGGAGATTCTTATTTCGCGTTTTTTCGCGTATTTCGCGGGCAATAAAATTATGCGTCATACAATATCGATCATCGTTGCCAATCAGCCGGGGGAGCTTTCGCGGATCGTGGGGTTGTTTTCGGCTCGCGGATTTAACATCGAGACGATAACGGTCGGCAAAACGCTGGAACCAGAATGGTCGAAGGCGACCGTTGTCACCAAGGGAGACGACCGCACCGTCGAGCAAATCATCAAACAATGCTCGCGGCTCGCTCGCGTTCGCGAGGTAAAGGCGGTGACGAGTTTGCCGCACATCGAGCGTGAAATGGCCCTCATTGATGTCTCGGTACGATCCGGCGACGAGCGGCAGGAAGTGATGAGTTTGGTCGAGATCTTTCGCGCAAAGGTAGTCGATATTTCGCACGACCGCATGATACTCGAGCTGTCGGGAACGATGGACAAAGTTGACACATTTATTGATATGCTTCGGCCGCTGACGGTCAATGAGGTTACGCGAAGCGGATGCGTGGCGATCAATCGGCTGTCGAGATTGATGACGGATGAGATCGCGGTCGCGGCTGGGGCTTGACGGGTGCGGCGTGTCGGTAGCCCGCACGTAAGTAAGGGCAAGCTGGATAAGGAAGACGTGCCGAGATATCTAAAGAGTTGATTGAGAATTGAGGGGCCCTTACTCACGTGCGGGCTACTGACACAAAATACGAGGAAACAAACATGAAAGTTTTTTATGACAAAGATGCGGATGCTGGGCTTTTGAAATCGAAGCGGATCGCGGTGATCGGTTACGGTTCGCAGGGGCATGCGCATGCTAACAATTTGAAGGAATCGGGCCATGATGTGATCGTCGGGCTGCATGCGGACAGCAAATCGTGGAAAAAGGCTGAGGAAGCCGGGCTCGAGGTCACTCTTGCACGCGAAGCGGCTGAAAAGGCAGATGTCATCATGATGGTCGTTCCCGACGAGCTCGGGCCGACGATCTATAAGAACGACATAGAACCGGCACTCACTGATGGCAAATATCTCGCTTTCGCGCATGGTTTCGGCATTCATTTTAAGAAGATCGAGCCGCCCGCAGGTGTCAATGTTTTCATGGTCGCGCCGAAAGGGCCGGGGCATTTGGTTCGCAGCGAATACGCTCGCGGCCGCGGCGTTCCGTGCTTGATGGCGGTGCATCAGGACGTGTCGGGCGATACGGCGGCGATCGCTCTTGCGTACGCTTCGGGTGTGGGCGGCGGCCGTGCGGGTGTGATCGAGACAACCTTTAAGGAAGAGACGGAAACAGACCTATTTGGTGAACAGGCGGTACTTTGCGGCGGGTTGACCTCGCTCATTCAGGCCGGTTTTGAGACTCTGACCGAGGCGGGATATTCGCCGGAGATGGCGTATTTTGAGTGTCTGCATGAGATGAAGCTGATCGTCGATCTACTTTACGAAGGCGGCATCGGCAACATGCGCTATTCTATTTCGAACACCGCCGAATACGGCGATCTGACCCGCGGCAGCCGTGTCGTGACCGATGCGACGAAAGCCGAAATGAAGAAGATCCTCGGCGAGATACAGTCGGGCCAGTTCGCCGACGAATGGATGAGCGAATGTGACACCGGCAAAGAGAATTTCAAACGTCTCGAAGCCGACGGCGAACGCCACGAGATCGAACAGGTCGGAGCGAAACTCAGGGCGATGATGCCGTGGCTTTCGCAGAACACGCTGGTCGACGCCGCGAAAAACTAGTGCAGAAGCCCGCGCGTTAGCAAGGGCGTAACACGCAACATTGAATCAATCGCCCTTGCTTACGCGAGGGCTTTGGCAACAGAAAAGGGGAAACGGTCATGAAGTTGTTTGATCTGAACGAGGTGCAGAGTGACGAGGTCAGCTCGTCGTATTTTAGAAAGATCGCGCACGGCGAATCGCTGACGATCGGCAAAGTCGAGGTTCACGCCGGTGAGGTGACGAAGCTTCACTCGCACGAGTCTGAGGAAGTGATCTTCGTGCTAAAAGGCGCGTGGCTGTTTCGTTTGCCGGATGGCGATGTGACTGTTCGTTCGAATCAGATGCTTTTCATTCCGCCGGGTGTCGAGCATTCGTCTGAGGTTTTGGAAGATGTGATCGCGATCGACATCTGCTCAAAAGCCCGACCTGATTGGCAATCCGGCGTCGACAAGAGCCTGCATAGCAATCCTGGGCAGTTTTTGTGGGCTGTTTAGTTGGAACGCAGGCTGCCAGCCTGCGAGTCTGAATATAAAGAAAAATGCGAATACACGCAGGCTGGCAGCCTGCGTTCCGGCGTTATGACCGCACCGACTATAAATAATCCTCGGGCCGAGATCGATGCGATCGATGGTGAGCTGCTGCGGCTGTTGAATAAGCGTGCCGAGATCGCTCTGCGTGTCGGTGCGGCGAAGACGAACGACGAGCGTTCGCTGTGCGATCCGAACCGCGAACGCGAGGTTTTGGCTCGGCTGCGGCAGGAAAATACTGGACCGTTTGATGAGCACAGTATCGACAACATCTTTCAGCGAATCATCGACGAATCGCTCGGGCTACAGCAGAAAACTTATCTGAAGCCGTTTGAAAATTCTGATACTTCGCCGACCGAGGTCGTGAAATTGACGGGGAAATCGCGAGTCGCTTTCCTAGGAGATCGCGGAACGTTTAGCGAGGAAGCGGCACTTGGAATTCTGGGCGACGAATGCGTGACCGTTTCATTTCCGACTTTCGAAGACCTTTTCACCGCGATCGACGCCGGTAAGGCCGATCTGATCCTCGCTCCGCTTGAGAATAGTTTGATCGGATCGGTTCATCGATGTGTCGATCTGCTGCTCGACAGTTCGCTGCATATTATTGCGGATGTCGTTCTGCCGGTTTCGCATTATCTGGTTGCGTGTCAGGACGCAACGATGGAGACGATCCAGACGGTCGAATCGCATCCGGCTGCTTTGGCCCAATGCCGCAGATTTTTTGCCGCATATCCGCATCTGAAAAGCGTTCCGGCAGACGACACGGCGGGCAGTGTTCGGCGGGCGGTCGAGAGCGGCGATGTGACGCGGGCTGGTATTGGTGGACGCCGTGCGGCTGAGATCTACGGCGGGAAGATACTTCGCGAGCATTTAGAGGATAACGGCGAGAATTACACGCGTTTTGCGTTGCTTTCCGCTAAGCCGAACGAGGAGAGTTCGGGCTCGAAGATATCCGTCGTTATCCAATTGAGAAATCAAGCCGGAGCTTTGCACGGAGCCCTGCGGCCGCTCGTTCGCCGCAACATCGACATTGCGAAGATCGAAAGCCTGCCGATCCGCAATTCGCCGGGCCAGTTTAACTTTTATCTCGACATCAACGTACCCAACATCGAAGGCGACCTGACCGGAGCCCTCACTGAGATCAGCGAACAGACCGAAGGCGTGAGGTTTCTCGGGCGATATTCGACGACGAGGTTAGGAAGCGTGGCCTAAAAGATTAAAGAAAAATGGAACCACAGATGGACACGGATAAACACAGATAAGAAATAGGTAGGATCCATATTTCTTCTTCTTTATCTGTGTTTATCCGTGTCCATCTGTGGTTAAAAAAAATAGATTTATGATCCTAGTATTAAAACCAAATATTGACGAATCGACCCGCGAATATCAGCGTTTGGAAAGTCATCTTATAAACCTTCCGAACATCGAGTTTCGTGTGCACAAGGTGCAGGGGCGGGAACAGCTTTTGACGGAGATCTATCTGATCGGCAACACGGCTGCTTTGGCTCTGGACGAGATGAAGAGCTTTCCGGGTGTCGATCATGCTGTTCGCGTGTCTGAGGAATACCGCATTCTAGGCCGGCATAAGGACGACAATCGTCCGAGCAATTTTACGTATCAAGGCGTGAATTTTGGGCAGGATACGCTGAATGTTTTTGCGGGGCTGTGTGCCGTCGATTCGCCTGAGAGCGTCGAGGCGATGATGAAGGCTTTGCAGGAAAACGGGCAGGTTTGCACACGAATGGGCGCGTATAAACCGCGGACTTCGCCGTATTCGTTCCAGGGCCACGGTAAAAACTGCTTGCCGTTCGTGTTCGAACTCGCCGGAAAATACGGCATCAAGGTCATTGCGATGGAGGTCACGCACGAGTCGCACGTTGACGAGATCAACGAAGCCCTCGACGCCACAGGCAATCCGACCGGCGTCATGCTGCAGATCGGGACGCGGAACACGCAGAATTTTGAGCTGCTAAAGAGCGTCGGTCGTCAGCAGGAGTTTCCCGTTTTATTGAAACGTGGTTTCGGCATCACGCTTGACGAATCGCTTCACGCGGCCGAATATCTTGCCAGCGAAGGGAATCACAAAGTCGTTTTCGGCTTGCGCGGTATGAAAACAAACATCGGTGACCCGCATCGCAACATGGTCGATTTCGCGCATATTCCCGTCGTCAAACGTCTGACGCGTATGCCGGTCTGCATCGATCCGTCGCACTCGGTCGGTACGCGTTCGCGGAGCTCTGACACCATCCTCGACATCATGCATGTTACGGCCCAAGGTGTGATCGCCGGTGCGAACATGATCCTCGTTGATTTTCATCCATTCCCGAACAAAGCCCTGGTCGACGGGCCACAGGCGTTGAGGATGGAAGAATTGCCGACGTTTTTAGAAGATGTGCGGATGGTTCGTGAGGTTTTTGAGAAGCGGGTGCAATTGCACAAAGGCGAATCGACGGCGGTTGGGAGTTAGCTATTTGATTTAGAGTTTTAAGCGGCTTGCCGCCTTATTTGCGGAGAAGCTTGCTTCTCCGTCCACACTAAACATTTCCATCGCGGCTTGCCGCCGCTGAACGCAAAGCGGCGGCAAGCCGCATCATTTAAAGGAATCTTCCGGAGAAGCAAGCTTCTCCGCAAATAGAGCGGCAAGCCGCAATACAAAAAATGCCAAATAATTCGAGAAGCAAAATAATCACTTCGGGTGTTGAGCGGGCTCCGAATCGTTCGATGTTGCGGGCGGTTGGGTTTGGGGACGGGGATTTTGGTAAGCCGATCGTCGGGATCGCGAATGGCTACAGCAATATCACGCCGTGCAACGTCGGGCTGCAAACGCTTGCGGATGCGGCGATGGGCGAGGCTCGAAAGGTCGGGTTGATGCCGCAGGTTTTTGGGACGATCACGATCTCGGACGGCATTTCGATGGGCACGCTGGGGATGAAGTATTCGCTCATCTCGCGCGAGGTCATTGCCGATTCGATCGAGACGGTTTGCAACGGGCAGCAGATGGATGGCGTGCTGGTGATCGGCGGCTGTGACAAGAATATGCCGGGCGGCATGATCGCGATCGCGAGGCTGAATATTCCGGCGGTTTACGTTTACGGCGGCACGATCAAGGCAGGGCATTTGAATGGTAAGGATCTGACGGTCGTCTCGGCATTTGAGGCTGTCGGCGAATATCTTGCCGGAAAGATCGACGATGCGGCTTTGACGGCGGTTGAGAAACACGCATGTCCGGGAGCCGGTTCGTGCGGCGGGATGTACACGGCGAATACGATGTCTTCGGCGATCGAGGCGATGGGAATGGGTTTGCCGTATTCGTCCACGATGGCCGCTGAGGACGATGAGAAGGTGCAGAGCACACTCGATTCGGTTGCGGCTCTGGCGGCGGCGGTCGAGAATCAGCTTTTGCCGCGGCAGATAATGACGCGAAAAGCGTTTGAAAACGCCATGGCGGTCATCATGGCGACGGGCGGTTCGACCAACGCCGTGCTGCACTTGCTCGCGATCGCTCATTCGGCTGAGGTCGAACTGAAGATCGACGATTTTGAGGAAATTCGGCGAAAAGTCCCGGTTTTGTGCGATCTCAAACCTTCGGGAATGTACGTGGCGACCGACCTGCATAAGGCTGGCGGTATCCCGCTTGTGATGAAGATGCTGCTCGATAATGGCTTGCTCCACGGCGATTGTATGACGATCACGGGCAAGACCGTTGCGGAGAATCTGGCTGATGTCTTCGGCGAAGTGCCGGCTGGGCAGACGATAATTCGTCCGTTCAATGAGCCGATCTACGCACAGGGCCACCTCGCAATACTTCGCGGCAATTTGGCTGAGGAAGGTGCGGTTGCGAAGATCACAGGTATTAAAAGCTCATCGATCACCGGTCCGGCTCGTGTTTTCGATTCCGAAGAAGACTGCATGGCCGCGATCATGGCCCGGAAAATAAACGCGGGCGATGTCGTCGTGATCCGTTACGAAGGCCCGAAAGGCGGGCCGGGAATGCGTGAGATGCTCTCGCCTACTTCAGCGATCATAGGGCTCGGCCTCGGTGATGCGGTCGGGTTGATCACTGATGGGCGATTCTCGGGCGGGACGTATGGAATGGTTGTCGGGCACGTCGCTCCTGAGGCAGCGGTTGGCGGGAATATCGCATTGCTCGAGGAAGGCGACAGCATCACGATCGATGCGGAGAAACGTTTGCTTCAGGTGAATTTGTCGGACGAGGAATTGGCTGCGAGACGTGAACGTTGGGCCGGGCCGCCGGCTGGGCCGAAAGTGATCGGCGTGGCGGCGAAGTATGCAAAGCTGGTTTCGTCGAGCGCGTTGGGAGCGGTGACGGATTGGTGAACAGAGAATAGAGAATAGGGAATAGGAAATCAAAAGCGTCGGCAACCATTAAGGCTGCCGACGCTTTTTGTATTCACCGAGATATCAATTAGTACTGATAAGGATAGTTATTCGGGTTTCGCGGTTTTTGTTTCGCGGTTACGATCGCTCCGGTTGCCGCACCGGCGGCGGCTCCGATCAGGGCTCCTTTTTTGCCGCCGAATATGGCTCCGATCACTGCTCCGGCACCCGTTGCAACGCCGATGTTGATGGCTTTGCGGTGACGGTCATAGACGTTCGGCTGCTTGTTGCCGTACTGATCGTAGTAATAATCGTCCTCGTAATACTGGTCGTTGTAATTGCCGTTATCGTAATTGCGGTTATCGTAGTTACGATTGTCGTTGTACCGGGCGTTATCGCGGCTGTAGCGGCGATTTCGGTCGTTGTCCCGACGCTGAGCTGATGCCGTGCCTGCGAGGGCAGGGATCGCGACTGCAAACATGATCGCCATTAAGAATGTTGTTACGAATTTCTGAAACATAGTATTTATCCCTCCAAATATGTCCGACATCGTCGTCGCCGAAGTATGTTGCAACGGGTGTGCCAATCTATGAATGTTCAGCAATTGCAATGACTTACGCGAATGCGGCGGTTGTAAATAACGTTCTCGTATACCAAAAGCAATAGCGGGTTGCGCAATTCGTGTAACCGATAAAAAAGCCCCGGCTAAATGCCGAGGCCTTGAATCGATGTTGGATGTATCGCCCTTGCTGACGCGCGGGCTTTTGCAATTAGTAATTACGCGGTCGCACGTAAACACGGCGATAATAATTTTTCGGCTGCTGTTTGTGGGTGAACAGAGCACCGCCGCCGGCACCGGCTAGGCCGCCGATCACGACGCCTTTTTTGCCGCCTAGCAGACCGCCGACGAGCGCTCCGATACCGGTTCCGATACCGATGTTGAACGCCTTGCGGTGGCGGCGATAGACGTTTGGTTTCTTATATTTGTAGACCGAGCCGTTGCTGCTGCGGTAGTAACGTGTGGTCTGAGCCGAAGCTGAACCGGCAAAAGCCGGGATCGCGACGGCCATCAAGATCGCCATCGTAAACGCCGTAATATATTTCTTAACTAACATAAAACTTTCCCCCTTAAATTGTTTTTAACCGACAGTGGTTGTCGCTCATACTTTGGCAATCACCGTGCCAGAAGACGACAAGTGTAATGGATAGAATAGTTTACGTCGCAATGCTCTGTGAACAGGTCCGTCTCAGGCGCACCATATCGGTAATTTCGTTCACGGTATCGTGTGCTTAGGCTGCGGGCGGGGTGAAACTTCCGATCACATACAGCAACAGCAAGATCGCCATCGGAAGCAGGTTTAGAAAGAGGCCGAGGATAGGGAAAAGGTTCTTTGTTTTTCGGCTGATGAGACCGCAAAACGACAAAACAACTCCAAAAAAATGCCCGGCGGCCGGGACGGCGAGGAAAACGACGGCAAAAACCATGATCGCAACCCCGAGCCCGCGCAGATCGGCGATCCCATTAGACGGCGGAACGAGGATATCAGTGACCTTTTGCGTGAAGCCGTCGATGAAAAAGAACAGGTACACCATGATCGCGAAATAAAACCACACGGCAAAGGCGACGAAGCAGGCTGCGATCCCGAGTTTAGAATGCGTTTTGGTCATTCTCGTCATGGTGCGAACACTATAAGCTCAATCAGTCCGAACGGGCAAGTCGCGTATCGGTTGTGTTAGACTCTTCCTAAATCACTTTCCAGCATGCTTAAATCTCCGATCCAGGAACTCTCGCTTTTTTACGATCTCGAATGGGTGCCCGACGCGGCCGGTTCGAAGCGGCTTTTTGACCTGCCTGAGGAAACGACCGAGATCGAGGCGATGCAGCGTTTGTGGGAACATTCGCCGCAGTACAATGCCGAGACAAATCCGCGGCCGTTTCTCAAATACATGTTCTCGCGGGTCGTTTCGATAGCGTTTTTGTCCCGTAAGTCGGTTTACCGCGATGGCGAAAAGGTGCCGGAGTTCTCGCTCAATTCGCTGCCGAAACTTCCGGTCGAATCCGACGACGTTGACGAAGCGGCGATCGTCGACCGCTTTTTGTACATCATCGGCGAGCGGTGCCCGCAGCTCGTCGGATATAATTCGTCGGAATCTGATATGCAGGTGCTGATACAGCGGGCGATCATCAATGAGATAACTTCGCCTGCATTCTGCAAACGTCCGGCAAAACCGTGGGAAGGTTCGGATTATTTTGATGCCCGAAACAGTGACGCTCACTTCGACATTTTGACCAAATTCTCGAACCGTGCCGGAATGTCGCCGCGGCTTGATGAGCTGGCGAAGATGTGTGGTTTCCCAGGCAAGATCGATGTAAAGGGCGATCAGGTCACCGACCTGTGGCTCGCTCGCGACCTGACGAAGATCGTCGAATATAACCAGATCGATACGCTCAACACGTATCTGGTCTGGCTGCGTGTCGTCTATTTCGCGGGGCAGATCTCTGAGGAAGATTACGTCGCCGAGCAGGATTATTTTCGTGAGTTTTTAGAGAACGAGATGCAAAAGCCTGAAAAGGCTTTTCTCGAGGAGTTTTTGAATAAGTGGCCGATCTAGCCGTGAACTAAACGAAAACCGGCGTCGGTATAGCGATCGGTCGATACGGGATCTCTATCTTTCCGTATTTCAGTTTGTGCAGGTACGATTCGATACGTTCGTTTGCGACCGCCACATATTCGCCGGAGATCTCAGATCCGACATAGTTTCGGCGAAGTTTGCATGAGGCTACAGCCGTCGTTCCGCTTCCCATAAAACAGTCGTAAACGACGTCGCCCGCGTTCGTCCAGGTTGAGATCTGGTCCTCGGCAAGCTTTTCCGGAAAAATTGCAGGATGACGAAACGCGATGCGGTCCGATGCGGACGACGTTCCGACGTTGTAATTGAATATGTTGCTCGCCTTTCGTTCAGTTTTTATCTGACGGCCAATGTCTTCGGCCGGAACATTCCCGCGGCCATCCTGTGTGATGCGAAAGGCTTTTATCTTTTTACCCGCTGATTTTGTCGGTTCCATTATTGGATTGAAGGTCTTCGGCGAGCCTTTCGAGAAGCAGAACATATATTCGAACGACTGGCGATAGCGTTTACCGCAATCGCTCGGGATCGGATTATTTTTCACGTACAGCATCGTGTCGTGGAGCTTAAAGCCGCCAAGATTTACGAATGACAGGGCGTGCTGAAAACTGCTTAACGACTCGCTGCCGTTTTCCGTCTTGTCACCGATGACCCAGACGACGACGCCTCCGGTTTTGGTCTTTTGGAAGAGGAGCGGGATTATCTTATCGAGCGGCAATTCGTACCCTTTGTACATTCGCAGATCGTCGTACGGCGGGCTACACAGCGTCATGTCGAGGTATTCGTCCGGCATTCTTTCAAGCGTTTCGATACAGTTCTCGTTGTAAATCGTGTTCAGATCTATCACTTTTTCTGGCCTCGCTAGCTGTCGATGAAATAGGGCTCGAAGGAACAATTTGCCCGGAAATCTTAATGTACGAAGAGAGTTTAAGCAAGTGCGCGCTTAAAGTCAATAATGTTTAAGCGCTTCGTCATTTATATTGCGTGGTAGAATGCGAACAGTGATTGGGGTTAAACTAACAACCTTGGAGCCAGATCGCGTGTCTATATAGTGTTAGAAAAAATATCTTCTCTCCTCGTAAACTTGGAAGGTAAAGTGTGTATGAATAAGTTTATTGTCGTTCTTGCGGCAGTTGTTTTTTTCTCGGGAATATCGATGGCCCAGCCGCGGCCGGTTGAGAAGACTGCGAGCATCCCGGCGAATGCTCCGTCGTCATACGAAGCTCGCTATGAAGGCGGCCTATTTGGTGCGAGCACGAAAGAGACGGGCGATCTGACGTTTGACGACGCGAATGAACGGCTGGTCTTCAAACGCGAAGGTAAGGAGATGTTCTCGATACCTTATGATTCGCTGATCATGGTCGATCCGGACTCAAAGGACAGCGTGCCGCAGGCGGGCAAGGTCATCAGCCACATCCCGCTGCCGGGTGCCGGGCTTGCGGGGCTGATGAACAAGAGTACGAAGTACGCGAACATCACGTTCGAAGATCAGGATATTAAGCAGAATGGAACCGCGAGCTTCCGGTTCAAGGAAAAGGACAAGCTGATCTCATTCATCAATCAGTTGGGCGTCAAAGCGAAGATGAAGCAGCGGGGCGATGCGTTTTACAAGCCGCGAAACAGCTCGACCTTTTAATTCAGATCGCCGAAACGGTGCTGCAGTATCGTTGTTAGCGATATTGCCGCCGTTTCCGCTCGCATTATGCGGCCGCCGAGCGTGATGACGCTGACGCCGTTTGCACGGGCCAGATCCAATTCAGAATCATCCCAACCGCCTTTCGGTCCGATCAAGGCGGTTATTTTTTTGCTCGGCTTGATGGCGGTAAAATCTGTGCCGTCACGTTCTGAGAACATCACCACGCATTCTGCTTTTTCTGCGATGAGCGTATCGAACGCGGCAGGTTCCGAGATCTCCATCAATCTTGCACGACCACATTGTTTGGTCGCCTCCATCGCGATACGCTGCCAGCGGTCGAGACGCTTGGCGGCATCTTTGGCTTTTACGTCGCCGCGGATAGTTTGCAGCGGAATGAGCTTCGTGACGCCGAGTTCGACGGATTTTTGGATGATGAGGTCGTATTTTTCACCGTTCAGAACAGTCGATGCGAGCGTAATCTCAAACGGCGATTCTGACGACGCTGGTCGGATCTCTTCGATGAGTTTCAGCTCAGAATGTTTTTTGCCACTGGATGCGATCAAACATTTGTATTCGCGGCCGGTTCCATCGAAAACGGAAACCTCGTCACCGATCTTTAGCCGCAAAACGTCGCGCAGGTGGCGCGTTTCGTCGGTGTCGAGGGTGACGGCACTGCCGTTAATATTGTCGGGCGGCGAGTAAAATCTTCGCATATTCACGTTGTCGAACAGCTTCCTTCTGACTGCTTGTTCCGTGCTATTCCGTGTGTTCCGTGGTTAGAGATCTTAAGAAACTTAACCGCGGAATTCACGGAACGACACGGAACAGGAAAAGGAAACCGGGCATATCAGGCCGTCTGATTTTATCCAAACATATTTATAAATTCGGCCGAATCTTTCCTGATCGCGACCCAATGTTCAAAAACTTCGGGCGTTTCGAGCCAGATGCGGAGCCAGTTTGAGATCTCTTCGTTTAGCAGCCGTGAATCTTGGCTGGCATTCGGCTTTTCGGCTAATTTGGTTGCATTTTTGCGGCCTTCGATGGCGGTTTCGCGAACCAAGCGAAGGCCTTCTTTGTCGTTTTCGCTTTTGTATTTCCGCCTGAGATTTTCCATATCGCGGATCGATCGTTCGACTGCGGCGAGGCTCGCGATGCTGAGAATGTTCCGCAGTGCCGAGTCGTACGGCCGGTCAGAGGCACGTTCGACATAGAGGGCCATTATCTCGGAGTGCCGAAGCTGTGCGCCTTCGTCCGCCAGCAGACGGGCGATGACCATTGGTGAATCGACGGCGGAATTGCCAAATTGATCGGCGACGGCGACCTCGATCGCCTCGATCTCGGCGGCACCGATACTTTCGCAATCGAGCTTTTCCCAGACTTCGATGATGAGGTCGTCTTTTGTGCGTGCGGTCCACATAAAAGGTCAACCTCGTTCGCTCTTAAGCTTGTCGAGCATCTCGGTAGTCGAATGATCTTTGGGGTCACCGACGATGGCGACTTTGCCGCCGTATTCGCGCACGATGTCGCGCTCGGGAACGGTGTCGGCGGTATAATCAGTGCCTTTGGCGTGAAAATCGGGCTTGAGCGTTCTGATGAGATTCTCCACCGTTGGCTCGTCAAATATCGTTACGAAATCGACACAGGCGAGCGATGATACGATCTCGGCACGCTCCTTTTCATTGATAAACGGCCGGTCGCTGCCTTTCAAAAGGCGGGTTTGGCGATCTGAATTGATCCCGACGACCAGAATGTCGCCGACCTGTTTCGCCCCAACCAAATATCTCACGTGGCCGACATGAAAAAGGTCAAAACACCCGTTCGCAAGGACGATCGTCGAGCCTGCCTCACGCGATGCAGCGACCCTCTCAACGAGTTCGGAAAGCGGTAGTATTGGTGCAAAATAATCGGGCATAGCGTGATCAGCGTGCGGTTGTCGAGGTTTCAACGGGAGCGGCCGAGGCAAGCGAGGCGAGAAGTTCGTCCGCTGTAACGGACGCCGTGCCTTTTTTCATGACGACAAGACCGCCAGCGTGATTCGCAACATTTGCGGCGTCCGCAAAACTCAAGCTAGAAGCAAGGCCGAGCGCATACGCAGCGATCACCGTATCGCCTGCTCCCGTTACATCGACTGGCTCGGTAGACCCGACAACATCGATCGTGAGCGGTGCTTTTTCTTTTTCACAAAGAAGCATTCCTTTGTTTCCGTTAGTCACCAGAAGGGCGGTTAAACCTAGGCGTTCACGCAACGCGACGCAGTCGTCAGCGGTGAAATTCTCGCCGAGGACCTGCTCGACCTCTTCGCGGTTTGGAGTTGCGGTCGTGGCCTTTGAAAGTTCGGGCAGGCGGAATCGTGAATCGACAACGAGCGGAATTCCACGCCGCTCGGCGATCGCTCTCGCGTCCGCGAATATCTCAGGGAAAACCGCTCCGTAACCGTAATCCGATACGATGATGGCATCGGTGCTTTCCGCTCGGCGGGCGAGTTCGTTGCGTAGCTTATACTTTATTTCGTCCGATATCTCGCTTGAATTCTCGTAATCGATCCTGATGACCTGCTGCCGTGCCGCGTAATGCTGGCCCGCGAGAACCCGGATCTTGGTCGTTGTCTCAAAGTCAGTTGTAGTAATGACGCCAGTGGAATCAACATTGTGATTTGCGAGGCCGTCGAGCAGGGTTTTACCGTTCGCATCTTCGCCTGCGATTCCGATCAAGATGGTTTTTCCGCCGAGCGATGCAACATTTACGGCCGCATTTGCAGCCGCTCCTGGAACGGTGCTCGTGTTGTCGTGGCGAAGGATGAATACGGGAGCTTCGCGAGAGACGCGTGAGATGGTGCCGTTCAGGAATTGATCGGCAACCAGGTCACCGATTATCACCACGGTTTTGAGCGGAAAATTTTCCTTTATTGCGTTGAGAATATTCATCGCGGAGACAATATGAAGCTACTACAAACGTAACAAATAGACAAAAATGGCGGAAGTCTCTGCTTCCGCCATTTTTTCAAAACCTAATGTGCTTTTAGTGAGTATCGTAACTCGCCACCGGAATGTCATTTGCGATGCCCCAACCGACACCTGACATCGCTCCGGTGGAACTGTTCAGGACATAGAACGCCCCAGGCGAACCATTTCGATACACGGCAATGTCAGTTTTGCCGTCACCGTCATAATCGTTCTGGACGTTGTAATCCACGCCGGTAATTCCAAACGATGTTGTGATCGAACCGCCTGAGCTTTTCAGGATCAACCACTGAAGGTTCGCTGAGGAAGTTTTTCCTTCACGTAAAACCGCAATATCGGTTTTGCCGTCGCCATCGTAATCGCCGGGAACCACGAGGTCGCTGCTCAGTCCCCACTGGGTCGCCGAAACAGTACCTGTGCGGCTCGAAATGATGTGGAATACCGCCGGAACATCAGCGGAAGCTCCGGGCCGCTGGATCGCGATATCAAATTTACCATCGCCGTCGTAATCTCCGGGTGCGGTAAAATCTGTCGATGCACCAAATTCCTTCTGTGAGAACGAGCCATCAACTGCAGTACGGAAAAACCAGGTCATTACTCCATTAGAACGACGCACAACCGCAAGATCCGTCTTACCGTCGCCGTCCCAATCGCGTCCGACCGGCTCGTCGCCTGCTGCACCAAAATGTGCGACATTGAACGCTCCATTCGAGCTGTTGAGCCAGTACCAATCACCATCGACTTCGCGAAAGACCGCGACATCGCCCTTGCCGTCGCCGTCAAAATCTCCGGGAACCGGCATATCTATGCCCGCAAGGCCGAAGTTTGTGAACACTGGCGTACCGCCGTTTCGCAGCGTGTACCAGACGTTATTTGTTTGTCGATAGATCGTGTAATCTGCCTTGCCATCGCCATTTACGTCCATTGCACGACGAAGCGTGACCTGAGCGAACGATGGAAAAACGAGGGTCAAAAGAACCAACGAAAACAGAGTAGCTTTACCCAAAACGGCAAGAAAATTTCTCATTATTAAACTCGATCGATCGCCGTAAAGTACAGCTTATCTAGACTTCGTAATCCCTGAATATAACACTTGCGTCCGCCGAAATGCAACAAAACGGCCCTGGCGAACGGGTGTGGCAAGACTCATTGATCCTGACAAGTTAGACGCGCGTTAAACGCTTGGCGTTGGATGGCAGCAGAATTCTGAATGTGAATTATACTTGGGAAACTATGAGCAAAATATCAACTTCACGACGGCAATTTCTCGCGAACGGAATGGCTGCAACTAGCGCACTCGGTATCATTTTAGGATCGAGTGCACCGATCGAGGCCGCATCATTTCCTTTGCAACCGATAAAGCCGGACGACGAAGCGGCGTGGAAGGCGATCGCCAAAAACTACAATGTCACGCCGATGATAACAAATCTAGAAAACGGCTACTGGGGAATCATGGCCCGGCCGGTACTCGCGGAATATCAACGACTGACCGAATTTGTGAATCGCGAAAATACGTATTTTGCGCGCCTTCAGTATGGCGAGGCGTATCGAGCTGTTCGGGAAAAGGTCGCGGCTTTTCTCAATGTCGATACCGACGAGATCGCTCTGACACGCGGTGCGACCGAAGCTCTACAGGCTCTGATCGGCGGTTACAACAAGCTCAAAAGAGGCGACACGGTGCTATACGCCGACCTCGATTATTCGGAAATGAAAACCGCCATGCGATGGCTCGAAGAGCGGCGAGGTGTAAAGTCCGTGAAGCTGACCTTTCCCGAGCCAACGAAGTCCGAACCGCTTAGAGAAAGCCAGATCTTAGCTTTTTACGACAAGGCGTTCGATGCAAACCCTGCGACAAAGCTGCTCTTGCTCACGCACTTGAATAACTGGACCGGGTTAATAATTCCCGTTACCAAGATCGCCAAAATGGCGAAGGATCGCGGAATTGACGTTATCCTCGACGCGGCGCATTCGGTCGGGCATGTCGATATGAAGATCAAGGATCTTGGCTGCGATTTTATAGGTGTGAATCTTCACAAATGGGTCGGGGCTCCGATCGGGTGTGGTGTTCTTTACATCAACAAACAACGTATTGCGGATATCGACTCATATATGTTGAAATCGCCGGGATCAAACGACGTGACAGCGAGGATCGATACGGGAACGCTGAATTTTGCAGCCCACATGACCATCCCGTATGCGATCGATTTTCACAACAAGATCGGAACTGCGGCAAAAGAAAGCCGCTTACGATATCTGCGAAGCCTTTGGGTCGAGTCCGCTCGGAAGATGAAAGCATTGACCGTTCTGACGCCGGACGACCCGAAAATGGTCGCTGCATTGACCTCATTCCGGCTCGATGGCGTCGTTTCAACCAAAGCGAACGAGGCATTGATGAATCATCTGAAAGAGAGGTTCGGCGTGCTGACCGTTCGCCGCACGGGGCCGGATGCCGGTGACTGCATCAGGGTTACGCCATCGGTCTACAACACGCCGCAGGACATGGCAAAGCTCGTGGCAGCGTTGAAGGCGATCACATCGGCTCCGTACGCATTTTAATAAAAGAAAAAGACCAGCCCGAAAAAGGCCAGTCTCTCAAAGGTATCGTGATTTACTAAGTAGAAATGGGGCGGCTAGAGGGATTCGAACCCTCGACATCCTGAACCACAATCAGGCGCTCTAACCGCTGAACTATAGCCGCCATCTCTTTTGAGATCTAGATCTCAAATTACGCAACTTTTTTGGTACCCCCGCCAGGGCTCGAACCTGGGACCTACGGCTTAGAAGGCCGTCGCTCTATCCAGCTGAGCTACGGGAGCACGCACCGAGCAAACTAGAATGTTAGCGATTGGAGCAGTTTTAGTCAAACTATTTTCGAGTAAATCCACCACACAACCAGGCTGACGATGCCCGAGACCGACGGCACGAGCGAATAGATCGCTTGCCAATACCCTCCGCGTTCCAATGAACCTAAGCAGCCGCACTCTGCTTTTCACGCAGGACGGCGAGCATTTGTTCGAAAACTTCTTTCAATTCGAGTTCGCTGGTGTCGATGACGATCGCGTCGTCAGAGATGGTAAGCGGGGAATCTTCGCGTGAGACGTCGCGTTCGTCGCGTTCGTTGATCTCGGCGAGGGTCTGCTCGTAGGTCGAAACGCGGCCCGTTGCCTGGTCCTCGGAATAGCGGCGGCGGGCACGAGCTTCGGGTTTGGCGGTTAGGAAAAATTTGACGTTGGCGTGCGGGAAAACAACGCTGCCGATGTCGCGGCCCTCAAGGACACAACCGTTCGGGGCGGCGTTTCCGATCGCACGCTGATGCTCGACCATGATGCGGCGAACTTCAGAGATTGTCGAAACGACGGACGCTGCCTGGGCGATCTCGAGTGTGCGGATCTCTGCCGTTACATCGTCGCCGTCGAGGATTATCTTTAGCGAATCAGGCTCGCCAACGAGATCGATCACAGCATTTTCGGCGATATCAGCGATGCGGTCGATGTCGCGATGCGGCACATTCGCACGATCGACGGCTAGGGCGACGGCGCGGTACATCGCTCCGGTATCGAGATATAGGAGGCCGAGTTTTTTGGCAAGCATTTTGCCGAGTGTGGATTTGCCCGCTCCGCTCGGGCCGTCGATGGCGATGATCATTCGATATATTTTACCCGAAAGTGCGCAGTTGTCAGGTGCGGGGAACTCAAAAAATTGGCCCGCGATCGATCTGGGAATCGCTCGCGGGCCGAATGCGGATGTTTGGCGGGAAAAACTATTTCTTAAAAACCTTGACCGCCCGATCGGGATAATCCGTGATTATCCCATCGAGATCGAACGTTTTCATTCGCTCGATGTCGGCTACCTCGTTCACGGTCCAGGGCACGATCTTTATGCCTTTGGCTTTGAGCATCGCCACTGAAGCGGCGTCGATCAGGCCGTAATGTGGACTGTAGGTGTCCGGGTTGAAGCCCAACGCTTCGAGATTTTTCTCGACGCCGTCCTTGTTCCCAACGAGCAAAGCAAGCGGAAGTTTTGGATCCAATTTCCGCATTTCTTTAAGCGGCCGTACGTCGAACGACTGAACGATAACGTGATCGAGCATCTTGCCTTTTTTGATCTCGTCAAAAACAAGCTTGGCGAGGATGTCCATTTTCGGATGAAAAACGTCATCGCCGGCGACGCCTTCGGTTTTGATCTCGACGTTGTAGCGAGGTTTCGGCATCTTTCTCTCTTTGACGAATTTTGAGATCTCGGCAAACAGCTCGCTGAGCAAAGGCTTAACGACCTTCATCTTTTCCTGCAGCGGAAAGTCTTTGTTGCCGATGCTGCCGACATCGTACTTTTTGACCTCTTCGTAGGTCATTTTGTAGATGTTGTTATCACGCTGCTTTTCCGGGGCGATGCGATCGCCGTTCGGATCGAGCGAGATGATCGGGTTGAACCACGCTTCGTGCGAGACGACGAGTTTGCCGTCTTTGGTAACAACAACATCGAGTTCGAGCGTGTCAGCACCTTGTTCGAGAGCTTTTTTGAACGACGGGATCGTGTTTTCAGGCAGATAACCGCGAGCCCCGCGATGGCCTTCGATGCTGAACGGCTTGGTCTGAGCAAAAATGCTCGTGGTCAGAAGTAATAAAAATAAGAAAGATAGTCGTTTCATAATTGCTTTAATATCGCGGTCTCAGCGGTTTGGTAAACGCTGAGACCGCAGGGAAATCCTAGAAGGACAATTTTAACGCAAGTTGGATCTGGCGTGCCGGAAAAGCGCTGCTGATCGTGCCGAAAGCCGCACTCGTGATATCGGAGTTCGCCGCACCAAAGTTCGTTTTGTTGAAAACGTTAAAGAACTCGGCACGGAAATCCAGACGCGATTCGTCCGTGAATGGCAGCTTGAACTGCTTCTGCACGGCGAGATCGAGGTTGAAGTACTTGTCGCTGCGAGCCAGATTGCGAGCCGCCGAGCCGAACGGTGCATAGACCGGCGGACGCGTCAGACATTGATTCACGGGCAGAAAATATCCGGTCGTCGGATTTGCACGCACGTCGTGATTTACTAGATCGCACGTTACATTCGGTCGCAAAGCAACGCCGCCGAGGAAGGTTGGGAGATTGTTCGTCACCGGCGAAGGCCCGTAGCGGAAGTTGATCGGTGCTCCACTCGTCATCGTGTTGATGCCGTTCATTGTCCAGCCGCCGATGAATGCGTCGAGAACGCGATTCATATCGGTGCCGAAGGCTCGCCCGCGTCCGAATGGCAGTTCGTAGACAAAACTCGTCGTGTTGTTGAACGGCTGATCGTATGCACCTATGCCTTTGTCAGCCTTGAAATTGTTCACGTCCTGCGGCGTTCCGGTGTTGCCGTTCGGTTCCTCGAGAACCTGCGAGCCGTTGTCGAGAGCTTTTGAGAAAGTGAACGAGTTCAGCAGATAGAGCCCCTGGCTAAAGCGTTTTTCGAATTTCACCTGCAACGCGTTGTAGGTCGAAAAACCTTCGGGCAGAACGGCTGAGATCGATCCGAATCCAGCGATCGGGCGGCGAGCCTGAAGCGATGGCTGCTGAGCGGCAGGCAGCAATGATTCCGCCTGCGTGAGGGGCCTTGCCTGATTCAGATCGGCGAGCAGGACAGAATCTTTCACTCGATTGCCGACATATGCGACATCAAGAACGGTGTTGCCCCAGAGTTCACGCTGTATCGAAAGCTGCCAGTTTTGGATGCTCGTCGTTGGTTTATCTTTTGGAACGTAGAGCGTCACATTGTTCGGCAAACCGCTCGTCGGATAGCCGATTTGCGTTGTGCGGAAACAGGTTCCGGAGTAAACGTTTCCGGAGCAAAGCGGATTGAGAACCGGATCAGGAGCGTTCTGGGCGACGGCGGCTCGCGTGACGATCGGGAAATTGGTCCCGAGCACATCAGCACTTCCAAGACGGTTGAGAAAAACAAATCCGCGTCCGTAACCGCCGCGAAGCACGGTTTTGTCGTTCAAGCTATATGCAAAACCGAGACGCGGGCCGAAATTGTTGTAATCGGGATCGACCAGAGCACGATCAGATATCGAGCCATTTTTGGCGGTGACGATCGTGTTTGTGGTCGGATCATAATTCGAGAGGCGATTGTTCTTTTCCCAATACGGCGTGCCGAATTCGTAGCGCAACCCGAGGTTGAGCGTCAGCCGCTGATTGACCTTGATGTCGTCCTGGATGTACGCGTAATGAAAACGCTGCTGCATCTCTGCGACGGTCAGCGTAGCGAGTTCGTACTGGCTGCGTAGGCCGAAGTAGAAATCCGATAGATTGAACAGATTATTCGCCGCTGCACCGACCGGACGGCTGTACTGGCCGCTGTACGTATCGAGGCCCATGAGCGGATTTGTGTCCTGAACGTCCGTCCCGACGCGAAGGTGTTCATAGCCAAATTTCAAGCTGTGGCGGCTTCGCGTAAAGGCGTAATTGAGCCGAAGGTTCTGATTTGTCGGGTTTTGATACTGCGGGTTTGTCGCCTGACGGCCAAGCTGCGATATGCCGCCAATCGTCTGCGTGGTCAGGCCGCCGGTGATGACCTTATCGGTCGGAAGTCCGGTGATGCCGTATAGCTCGAGCATACTCGCACCGCCCGTTAGTGGTGGACGTTTACCGGCGTCGATCTGCGATGTCGAAAATCTAATGTCGAGCACCGACGCATTTTTGAACGCGTACGAAGCACCGAGGGCGAGCTGTTTGTTAAGAATATCGACAAAACCGTTCTGATTGCTGCCCGATGGCCCGGGAATATTCGGCCCTTCGAAAGCGTTCGATTTGCGATAGCTCCAACGCCCAAATATCGAAGCCGCTTCGCTGAATTTGTGGTCCATGCGGACATTGTATTTGTCGTTATATTGTTTGTTTTGAACGAGTTCCGAGTAGTTGTTCGCAGTTCCTGAATTGATCGGAGCCGGAAGGTCATTCAAAACCTTTTGAGCAAAAGCCGTCATCGGAACGGGTGTTCCGGCTGCATAAACCGTTCCGGTGAACGGATCGCGAACGGCGACGGACAAGATTCCCTGACGCTGAGCGAGAGTCGGGATCGTTGAGAATACGAGATTTTTTTGCATCTGACGAAAGCCTTCGTAATCGCCGAAGAAGAATGTTCGGTCCTTAATGATCGGACCGCCGAAAGTGAAACCGAACTGGTTGCGAACGAGCGGCGGTTTCACGCCGCCTGCGGGTTTGAAGAAACCGACAGCGTTCAGAGCTGTGTTGCGGTTAAATTCCCATGCCGAGCCGTGGAAGCGGTTGCCGCCCGTGCGGTATGTGGCGTTGATGACCGCACCGCCCGAGCGTCCGAACTCGGCGCTGTACGTGTTTGTCTGTACCTTAAATTCCGCGATCGCATCCGGCGAAACCTGAACGACCTGGCTCGAAAAGCTCTGGTTGCTGGTTCCGTAGGCGTTGTTATCGATGCCGTCGAGCAGGAAATTGTTGACCGTTGCACGAAGGCCGTTGACGTTGAATGCCGCTTCGCGGCCGCCGCCGCCGATGGCACTGTTAGTGCTCGATTCGCGAACTCCGGGCGAAAGCAGAGCGAGGTTCGCATATGAACGACCGTTAAGCGGTAACGCCACGATCTGCTGACGCTGAATGACCTGGCCGCGGTCGCTCGAGGCTGATTCGAGCAGGTCGGCGGCTCCGGTGACCGTCACCGTTTCGGTTGCGTTCGCGACGGAAAGCGTGAGATCGACGCGCTGACGCGAGTTAACGGTGAGATTGACATCGGCGATCGTTTTGCTGAATCCGCTGGCATCGACGGTGATCTGGTAGTTGCCGATCTTTAGGTTGACGAACTGGAAATCGCCGTTCGCGTCGGTAATTGTGGTCGATGCGATGCTGGTTGCCGCATTTTTGATCTCAACCTTGGCTCCGACAAGCACCGCGCCGTTTCCATCACGGACGGATCCCAAAACGGTTGCGGTTTCCGACTGTGCGGATGTGATATTTGTCGTGATCGCGAATATGGCCGCGATCACAATAAGGTAAATTAAGTTTGCTGAAAATTTGGATTGTTGACTCATAAACTCCCTTGATTCCGGCTGTATGATGGCCGGAAAAATGTACAATTCGATCCTGCCGCCATCGCGGCGGAAATATCATAAATTGTTGTAACTAAATTAGTTACAACGCTCAAATGGAACTTGATGTGTAAAGAAAGGAGTTTATCGAGGCGTGGTGAAATCGGTGTTACGGCGCAGTTTCACGAGCCTTAATTTGCGGTTGCGAGGGTATTAAGTTTTATCGGATCTTGTCGCGGACGCTTTTTGGCAGTTTATCGCGAACGAGTTGGTACGAGGTGGAAATGAGATCTTTCAGCTCATCATTTGAAACCGCGTTGAGGTCAGAGATCCGAACCCATTTGTATCGCCCGACGTAAGCCGCCGGATCGATGCCCTCGCGTTCGATCAACTCAGAGAATTTATCGGGCGCGCATTTTATCGACATCCCGCCTGAGATCGAATCTGCTCCGGTCACACAAAACATCTTTTCGCCAACGCAGAAACAAAGGTCGGCTCCCCATTTGACGTCTTCCGTTGCACCAGGGAATGAGAGGCAGAATTTTTGGAGTTGTTCGAGGTTCATGTGTTGAGACTATTTTACCGAAAGATCGAGAGAATCTGCCATTTTCCTAAGCCGGAGATCTTTGGATTCGATAAAATCAAAAGAAATTACAACAATAACGATTTGTCTGCCCAGACTCTTTGCGACAACCATTCCTACATCCTCATCGTTGCCTTTCTTCCGATAATTCCATGAAATTATCTCGCCCGATGTCGATTTTTTCCTAACAAGATCTACCGTAACGATGTTATCGCCCACCGCCGCATTAACCATTTCTAGCTCCTTGGCGGTTAAAAAGATCCTTGGCCGAGATTTTGAAGTTCGCAATTCGAGAATTGATGCTAAAAATTGGCGCTGATCCCTTTCCTCTATTTCGAAATTGTGAACTTTAGAATATTCGCCGTCTCGAAAATATCTGGAAATTGTTTTTTCAGAAGCTGGGTCGAATATATGTCCCTGCGCAGGTGATGGTTGTCCCGGTACTTCCAGTGTGAAGTGTCTAGAAGGAGAATATTTTTGCCATATCTGAGTCCCGTTGGACACTTGGGTCATAACGGATATGGCTAAAAATAAAAGTATGGCCACCGGAGAAATTATTTTGCTCATACTACATTACTAATCGTCCCAACGACCGATTCGATTTCTAATGCTGATACATCGCAGTGGGTAACCATTCTGATCCTAGTTCCGAAACCGCTCGCAAGTATTCCGTTTTCCTTTAATGCTAAGCAAATATCGCCAGAGGTTTTGCCCGTTCCTGAAACGTCGAAGATAACTATATTTGTCTCAACCGTCTCTACATCCAACGCAATTCCCGGAATTGCGGCGAGGCCGATGGCGAGGGTTTTGGCGTTGGTGTGGTCTTCGTGGAGGCGTTTGGGCGACTCTTCGAGAGCGACGAGGCCGGCGGCGGCGAGGATGCCGGCTTGGCGCATTCCGCCGCCGAGGCGTTTTCGCCAGATGCGGGCTTCTTTGATGAATTCGTGCGTACCGACCAGCACCGAGCCAACCGGAGCACCAAGGCCTTTTGAGAGGCAGAATTGGACGGAGTCACAGTGTTTGGTCAGCTCGGCAACTGTTGTGTTTTGAGCGACAGCGGCGTTAAAAATACGGGCTCCGTCGACATGGACGGGCAGACCGACGGCGTGAGCTCGTTCGCTAAGATCGGCACAGCGTTCGGCGGACATGACGCGGCCACCGGCGAGGTTGAGCGTGTTTTCGATGCAAAGCAGCCCGGTTTGCGTGTGGTCGTAGATCCCGTCCGAGCTGACGGCCGGAGAAATGTCGTCCCACGTCAAGATCCCGGAGCCATCGCCGCTTTTCACCGGACGGATGGTCACACCCGCAATTATCGAGGCTGCACCGACCTCGTAATTAAAGATATGCCCGCGTTCCTCGATGATGACCTCATCGCCGGGTCGTGTATGAACCTTGACGGCGATTTGATTTCCCATCGTGCCGGATGGAACGAACAACGCCGCTTCCTTTCCAAAGATCTCAGCGGAGAGCTCCTGCAAACGGTTCACCGTCGGGTCTTCGCCATAAACGTCGTCGCCGACCTCGGCATTTGCCATTGCCGTTCGCATGACCGCCGACGGTTTTGTAACTGTATCGCTGCGTAGATCGATCATGATTTATCTAGGTGAAACTGATTCGAATGCCGCTTCATCCCAATCGCCGCATTTTGTTCCGGCGCGGTATGCACTTTCCAGAAAGCCGAGGACGGCGGCACGTGGATCTCCCGCTTTTCGGGCCTCGTCATACATCAGCAACGCCAGGTGCGAACCGTTCGCTTCTGCCCAGAATGCGTGTTCCGACAGAGGTTCATCGGCAAAGCCTGTTGGTTCAGGGGCAGCGTAGGCGTAAAAAGCCGGAGCCGCGACGCTGTTTGGTTTGTCGTCGCCGAACCAGAAGCCAAAGCTGATCACTTCGTGAGAATAAGCGGTGCGCGCGACGATATTTGCCTCGGGCATCGGCGGAGCCTGACGGCCTGAGAAGCGTGTCAAAGCGAGGTCGAAGCTGTGCCAGAAGAGGTGAACAGGGGTCGATTTACCACAAAAACGGCCGCGAAATTCCTGCAGGATGTCGTCGACGCTGACTAGTATCTGGTGGAAGCGTTCAATATATTCTTTATCGTACGAACGATTCTCGTGATCTTCGGCAAACGGCGTGGTTGACGGCGCTTCGTATGGAACAGACCAGATCTTCGGGTGAATGCCGAGCTTGGCGAGGTTTGCAAATACGCTGGCGTAAAAATCGGCGACGCTCAGGCCGTCGTACAGTGCAAAATCCTCAACCCGGCCATCGCTCGTCCGCATCTTTAGCTCGTGATCGTGAAAGTCAAACTCGATCTCAAAGCTGCCGCCTTCGTACGGGATCGTTCGTGTCGTCAGTCCGCGTGGGCTCACATAAAACGGGACGTGCCACCAATGATTTACCGGCGGATGCGTTTTCAGACGGATCTTGCCGACGATCTGGAGGAACAGATGCAGCGTGTTCTTGGTCGGACGCCATGCGTCGAGAGGCATTTCGGGAAAGTTGGTGATGGCCATATTTTTAACCGCGAAATATGCGAAAGGAACTAAATGGATGGCTTAAGACAGCCATTTTGCTGCGTTTTCGACATACTGCTTGATGTCGTTGAGCGCCGACGGATCTAGTTTGTAGCCATCGCCGGGCGGTTCTTCGAGAAATGAAGGACAGCCGGCATCGGTGTCCCAGTTGTAATCGACCAGGTGATGAAAGCTGGATTCGGCGATTGCTCGTCCGCAATGGTTTCCGTGTTTATCGCTGTCGCGTTCGAAAGCAACGATAAGGTTAAAGTCGCGGCCGGATACTTTGCTTTTTCCCGTGGCGATGACGCTGGCTGCTGAGCAGTTTTCGGGTGCCCCGACACCGCCCTCGTGTGGATGGGCAGGGAAATACTTGATCGCCGATCCATCTTCGCGACAAAGCGGTTCATGAATTTCCCCTACCGGTTCGATGGTTTGATAATCACCGTTCGCTCCGGAATGATAATTAGGGAAATCTATATTCGTGGTGACCTGATCGTCACGCTGATGCCGCGTTTCGTCCGGATCCGGATTCTTTGAATGAAAATAATGTGCCGCGCCGATGCCGCCAAGCGTGCAGAGCGATGAGCCGAGGTCGTTGTGATCGCGGGTCGACAAAATACCGCCACCGCGTTGGCGAAAAGCGGTGATTCCAGCACAGTCGTTGACCGTCAGCCCATCGCCGACATCGACAGCGAAAAGCCAGAGCTGATCGAACTCCGAGTCGCCAAGTTTGCTGAGCATGACATCGTCACCGTTCTCGTCTGTATGACGATCTCTCGCCGTCACCGCGAACAGTGGCTCGCCCGCTTCGTCACGCAGTGATTCCAAATGCTCCCGCAGCAGCGAAAAACGACCGATGTGCCAGTCGTCCTCGGTGGCGGGGATGGTGGTTTGAAGTAGGATATTTGTCATCATCGACTGGAGGGTGAGCGTCCTGCTCGCCCGTAATTCTTAGAGTGTGAAGGGCGAGCAGGATGCTCACCCTCCAGTCTATTTCGCTTCTTCTTCGATCTCCAGAATGTCGCCTTCGGTAAAAAGGTACGTTTTCATGTGCTCGTCGAATTTCGGCGTGCATCGGCGGAGCCATTCGAGGGCCATGACGGCGTGTTCGATCTCTTCGTCACGGTTGTGTTCGAGGATCTTTTTGAGCTGCTTGTCGCTGGTTTGCTCGGCCCGCTGGTTGTACCAGTCGACTGCCTCAAGTTCTTCTTGGACCGATTTGATCGCACGTGAGAAATTGCGCGATTTCTCGCTCATCTTGTCGTAATCTTCATGCCATTCGGCGCTTGTTGCCATTTTCTTATTCCCCTTGCGTTAAGTTAATGTAATTTCGTTCCGCCCGCTTACACAGGCGGTTCTGACTTGGCCTATTCGGGCAGCGTTTCGTAAAACTCGTCGTCGATGTAGCAATAACCCCACTCTTCGCCGGGCTCGAACGATCGAACGATCGGATGTCCGCTCGAATGAAAATGCTTTGTCGCGTGTCGATTCGGGCTGTTGTCACAGCAGCCCACGTGCCCGCAGTTCTCACAAAGCCGTAGGTGAACCCAGCGTCCGCCGATCTTCAAACAGTCTTCACAGCCGTCGGCACTTGGTTCGACAGGTACGATCGAAGCGACGTGTTCGCAATATTCCATATGAATGTACTTGAGTCTACGCGCTTTGAGCCGATGACTCAAATATTTGATTTAGCGGCAACGATTACTATACAGTTATGTCACTTTAACGAGGGCAAATATCGAGCATGATCGACAAAGCAACACTCAAATTTCTCAAGGATCTCAAGGCAAACAACGATCGCGAATGGTTTCAGGCGAACAAGAAACTGTTTGACGCCGCGCAAGACAATGTGACGGCATTTGCCGGATATCTGATCGGTGAAATCGGGAAATTTGACGAGGCGGTCTCGGGACTCGACCCGAAGGCGTCTGTTTTTCGGATCTATCGCGATGTCAGGTTTTCAAAAGACAAAAGCCCGTACAAAACCAATCTCGGGGCCTACATCAGCCCCGGTGGACGCAAATCAATGCAGCCCGGTTATTATTTCCACGTTGAACCAGGCAGGAGTTTTGTCGCGGGCGGCAAACACATTCCGGATGGGCCTGAACTGTTGAAGCTGAGAACGGCGATCGCAAATAATACCGATGAATTTCTAAAGATCGTCGAGAAGAAAAGCTTCCTCGATGCTTTTGGCAAAGTGCGCGGAGAGAGCCTGAAATCGGCTCCAAAAGGATTCGATCCCGAACACAAAGCTATCGAATACCTAAAACTGAAAGAGTATATGGCGTTTACGGAGTTTCCAGACGAAAAATTCCTAACCTCGCCCGAGTTTCCAAAACACCTCGTCAAACTTACAAAAGAGATGTATCCCCTGGTCGCGTTTTTGCGAAAGGCTCTGGCAGATTGAACGCTTACTCGTCTTCCTTCTCGATCTGCGTGATCTTTTCTACCCGACGCTCGTGGCGGCCGCCTTCGAAATCGGTTTCTAGCCAGGCTTTCACGATCTTGGATTGCTCCTCGTCGGGGATGAAGCGAGCGGCTAGAGAGAGAACGTTGGCGTTGTTGTGCTGGCGCGAAAGGCGGGCGATCTCTTCGTTCCAGGCAACGGCGGCGCGGATGCCGGGCACTTTGTTGGCGGCGATCGCCATACCGGTTCCTGAGCCGCAAACGAGAATTCCTTTGTCGAATTCGCCCGTCACAACGGCCTCGCCGACTTTGCGTGCATAGTCGGGATAATCAACCGAATCCGGTGAATTCGTGCCCATGTCGGTGTAATCGACACCAAGCTCGTCGAGCGTTTTCTTAACCTTTTCTTTTTCCTCAAAACCCGCGTGGTCGGCGGCGATCGCGATCTTCATAATTTTTATTGCTGAAGTATGATTTTAGCTCTTTTACGAGAGTAAAGAAAAATCCTGCAAGAATTTCGAGCCTCAGGCGTTCCTCAATCAAATCTCGAAAGGAGCGAACACAAATGAAACTCAGATACTCGGCACTTTTTCTCACGGTCCTCCTGTTTTCTACCTGTATCTTTGCGAATGGATCAGCCGAGCAATTGGCTGCCAAAGCGGTCTCGAATGATCCTGCAACTGCTACGACTGCTATTCGTGAACTCAGGGCGATGGGCAGCGAAGGTTTGGATGCGATGTTCGGCAAATATTCGGCCGACATCGACCGTTTTATTAAAACCGGCGAATCAACAGACGAATGGAAACGCGTCTCAGCGGCGATCGACGCCGTCGCGATGCAGAAGGACGCGTACACCTCGCACCTCTATTGGTATACCGACCTCGAAGCCGCTAAAGCCGTCGCCAAAAAGCAGAATAAGCCCATTTTGACGCTGCGACTGCTGGGAAATCTGAATGAGGAATTTAGCTGTGCGAACAGTCGTCTTTTCCGTTCGGTACTTTATCCGAATGCGGACATCTCAAAATACCTTCGCGAAAATTACATCCTCCATTGGAAATCAGTTCGTCCCGCACCGCGAATCACGATCGATTTTGGCGATGGCCGCAAGATCGAGCGGACGATCACTGGCAACAGCATTCACTACGTGCTGAATCCAGATGGAACCATAATCGATGCCATTCCCGGCCTTTATAGTCCGTCAGCTTTTCTCGGATATGTAAAAGGTGCCGATCTCGCATGGGAAAACGCATCAACAAAAGCTTCGAGAGAGCAGACGCGACTCTTGATGGAATACCGCAAAAAGAGTTTTGATTCAATCAAAAAGGGTCGGGAACAGGCAGTCTCAACTGCCGGCGTTGAACTCACGGAGACGCCATCGGGAACGCTCGCGATCATGGCTGCACCGATGGCTGTCGCAAAAATGGTTGTCGTCGATGAGTATTCTATCCTTCGTGTTTATGACGATTTTGCGAAATTCGAGCCGTCGATCAAGTTCGACGATTGGGACAAACTGGCGAAGATCTACGCTTCGAACGCTGACCTCGATGCAAACAGCGTCGCGATGATCCGTCGTCAAAACGCGAAAACCGGGCTGACAAAGGCGGAATTCGACGGACTGTTCAGCAAGCTCGACAGCTTTATCGCTCTCGATACGACGCGTAACGATTTCCTTTTCCACGCCAAACTGTACGATCTGCTTAATCAGCCTCGCGGGGTCGGCGAACTCGAAGCCTTTAACGCTCGCGTTTACGATCAGCTATTTCGCACGCCGAATACTGACAAATGGCTTGGGCTTTATTCGAGCGACGTTTACACGGCTCTCGACGGGAACGGCATTATTAGATAGACTCCAGAACCATGCCGCCCGCTTGAGTGGAATGCCCTGATCTGATCAGGGCATTTCTTCTTTTGGGCGGTGCATTTTGCTGAGCGTGCCGCGGCCTTCGTCGATGTACGCCCAGGCGTCGATATCCAGATCGATCACGGCGAGTGCCGCGGTTGGAACGGGTTCGATGCGTCCGGTGAGGAATGCGATCAGCGTTTCAATTCCCGGATTGTGGCCGACGACGAGAGCAGACGGATAAGCGTCATCGATGTCCGAGATCGCTTGCCGAAGGGTTTGCGGGCTCGCTTCGTAAATTCGGTGTTCAAATCGGATCTCCGCGTCCAGACTGCCCGATCTTTTTACAAGCTCGGCCGTTGCTTTTGCGCGGATCGCGGGAGAACTGAGTATAACGTATGGCTCGTAGCCATTCTCCGCCATCAATTCCCCAATGAAGGCAGCAGCATTCGTTCCGCGTTCGTTCAGCGGCCGCTCAAAATCCGACATCGTCGCATCCGCCCAGCTCGATTTGGCATGGCGAAGAAGATAGAGAGTTTTCATCTTTCCTCAAGTTGGGAGGAAATCAATTTTTAGTATGGTACAGATCGGCTTGATCTATCACCGATTCTACCGCTCACCCTGTAAAAACAACAACCTGTTGATATAAGATTGTCGCTTGTCAGCTATTTCGCCAGCCTGAAAGGAGGAATGGATTCGTTGAACGCAGCATTGCTGGTAAATCTGCTCGGTTTCTCCGTCGGCATCGCGCTCTATGCACTGGTTGCTGCGATGGTCGTGCGTTACCGCGGTTCGCGGAGGGCCGAGAATGCGAACCTGCTGCTGCTCACGACCGCGGCTCTCGGGCTGCTTTGGAACGTCGGCGAGTTGTACGGTTTCGTTCAAAAGGATTTCGGCGGCCCCGTGATCTCGCCATTTCTGATCGCACTTTCATTCTCCGCCCTCGGATTTCTGCCATCGGTCGTGGTCCATTCGGCTCAGGCTGAGGAATCCGGAACTCACTGGCTGACGTTCGCGGCCTACGGGCTGAGCATCGTCGCAACGCTGATGCATTTTCAGGCCGCGTTTGCTGGTTCGGCAGTTCCGTCGGCACTTGGACTGCGAACGCTGACGTTTGGATCGCTTGCACTGGTTGTAGGGCTGCTAATATTCAAACTACGCCAAACGCTTGAAAAGAAAGCGGTTTGGGCGGCGGCATTGTTGGTGTTTGCTGTTTCGGCACTTCACCTGAGCGGGGAACGTGAGGGAAGTTCGTGGTACGTCGAGCTGATCGCCCACCAATCTTCTCTGCCGCTGGCGCTCGTCATTCTCTATCAGAATTATCGCTTCGCCTTTGCCGATCTTTTCCTGAAGCGGGCCGTTTCGCTGATGTTGCTGACAGTCCTTGCGTCGGGTTTGTACGTTCTTGTCGCTGTTCCGCTGCTGCGTTATCACGAAACACATGATCGCGATGACGTTCAGGCAGCAGCTTTGATACTTGGCCTTTGGGTTGCGACGGCTCTTGTCTATCCGTCGATCTATCGATTCGCGGTTTGGCTCGTTGATAAGGTCTTGCTTCACCGCGTCGATTACGCGAAACTGCAGCAAGATCTCGCCCGCGACGTCGAAACGCAGGAGACAACCGATGACGTTCTCAACACAATTTCTGAACGCCTCGCCAAAACGCTCACGGCGAGATCGGCGGCGTGGAGCGAGAATGTTGCTGCTGAGACCACTCGATATCCGGCGGTGATCCTAAACGCGGACGACGCCCGGATAATTGTTCCGACCGCCGAATCGCCTCAGTATTATGTGCGTTTGAGCGAATTTTTCGGCGGCCGACGTCTGCTGTCGGACGAGATCGCCTTGCTTGAATCAGTGGCTCTTGTAACCGCTCGCCGCATCGACGTTTTGCGTGTGAGCCATGAGCGTTTTGAACAGAAATTTCGCGAACAGGAATTTGCCAAGCTCGCGACCGAGGCACAGCTTACGGCCCTGCGTTCACAGATCAATCCGCATTTTCTTTTCAACGCCTTGACTACGCTCGGTTATCTGATAAAAACCTCGCCAGATAAAGCCTACGACACGCTCTTGCGGCTCACACAATTGCTTCGCGGCGTCCTAAGATCTACGGGAGAATTCTCGACACTTGGCGACGAGATCAAGCTGATCGAGAGTTATCTGGACATTGAACACGCCCGCTTTGAGGAACGTCTGCGGGTGACCATCGACGTTGCCGACGATGTAAAACGTCTGGAAGTTCCATCATTGATCCTGCAGCCGATAGTCGAGAATGCGATAAAACACGGTATCTCAGAACACAAGAACGGCGGCGAAGTGCGTATCTCGGCAGCGATGACCAATGGCAGCGCGGACCCGATGCTGCGGCTCACGGTGTGGGATTCGGGGCCTGGAAAAAATGCATTGGTCAAAAACGAAACAGATGGCGTCGGGCTCCGTAATATACGCGAACGGCTTGCATCTTATTACGGCGAAGCGGCGAAACTGACCCTTACAACGACCGATGGCGAAGGAACAAGGGCAGCTATCGATCTTCCCGTAAAAAGAGCAAACTGAAACAACGGATCAACGCGGATGTTCGCAGATAGGAACAAATAATTCGTGTAAATCCGCATTGATCCGTTGTTAGAAAAATCTATGAACAAGTTAAGGGTAATCATCGCCGACGATGAACGTCCCGCCCGGGAATTCTTGAAATCGATCCTACGCGAGTTCGAGCAGGTCGAGCTGGTCGGTGAGGCAGAGAACGGTGCCGATGCGGTCGAGTTGATCAGGTCGGTCAAGCCCGATCTCGCGATCCTCGATCTCAAAATGCCCGAGGTTTCCGGTCTTGATGCTGTGAAAATGCTCCGTAAAACGCAGATGCCGCTCGTCGCGTTTGTGACGGCTTATGATGAATTCGCGGTCCAGGCGTTCGAGGTGAATGCTGTTGATTATCTGCTCAAACCGGTCGAGCGGGGCCGCCTCGCCGAAACTATCACGCGGTCTCTTGAGCGTCTCGAACAAGATGATTGGCGAGCTATCGAATCCGAAAAGGTAAAGACTGCCGCCGCAGCGTACGACCAACATTCGAGAACGGAACTGATCGAACGCATCCCGGTAAAGGTCCGCGAAGAGATCTACCTGATCCCGGTCGACGATATCGCCAGCATCGTCGCCGACGGCGAACTGCTGCACATCACAACCGCCAAAAATCAGAAATACACGATAAATTACCGCCTAAAAGATCTAGAACCCAGACTCGACGAACATAAATTTGTTCGCCTTTCGCGAGGCGCGATCGCCAATCTGAACTTTGTCAAAAGCATCTCACCGATGCCGGGCGGAACGTATAATGTTCTGCTTACAAACTCACAAGAGATCTCGTCGAGCAGATTGCAATCTAGGGTTTTGCGGTCAAAGCTGCTGAAACTGTAGAATTTGGAACGAAATGAAACACGCCTTCTTTTTGGTCCTCCTAACGTTTTTCGCGGCACTGCATTGTGAGGCGCAGATTAGCAAGGTCAAGAAGCTTCTCGTCGTAACAACCACCGCCGGTTTTCGGCACGATATCGATACGGTCGAGCGTTCGTTGAGTGAGATCGCGAAAGAGAGCGGCAAGTTTGAGCTTGAATTCCTTCGCCAACCGCCCGGACGTCCGGCGGAGCCGAAGAAAGTTGCAGCGTTGAGACCCGACGCGAACGAGCAGCAACGGATAGCTTTCGAAGCTGCGACCGCGAAGTACAAGGAAGAGTTCGCGGCTTTTCAATCAGCCGACACCATCTGGCGGAAGACCATTCTCGCCAAAACTCTTGAGAAACTAAGCCCAGGATCACTCGCCGGTTATGACGGCGTTATTTTTGCGAGCACAACCGGTGAATTGCCGCTGCCCGACAAAGCCGGCTTTCTGAATTGGATCAAGTCGGGCAAGGCGTTCATCGGTTTTCACGCGGCGACCGATACGCTGATGCAGTGGCCCGAATATGTCGAGATGATCGGTGGTTCATTCAAAACTCATGGTGATCAGGTCGGTGTTGATATTATCAATGCCGCTCCCAAACACCGATCGACAAAACATCTGCCATCGATTTGGAAGATCGATCTTGAAGAGATCTATCAGTTCAATAACTACGATCCAAAACGAGTTCATGAACTGCTGATTCTCGATCACCACCCGAACAACAAAACGCCGGGCCACTTTCCTCTCGCATGGACGCGCGAATATGGCAAAGGCCGCGTTTTTTATACGGCGATCGGACACCGCGCTGATATCTGGGATCCAAATCCGAATCTAAAAGACCGCAAGAATCCGCCCGCGACCGCAGCAGCCTTTCGGCAGCACGCTCTCGCGGGCATTCTGTGGGCGTTAGGGATCAAATAGAACTCCAAAATAAGAAAGAACCAACCATCCATTCCCGACTTACGACAGTTTGTTAAAAAACGGTCGAGGAGAGCGAGCAGGTTATCTAAACTTAAAATGCATAATTTTACGTACTAGATAAGCCATGAAAAAAGCATTAGCTCTTCTGTTTTTATTCACATTTATATCGATTGCAGCTCCCGGCCAGTCCGATCCGAATTCCGGATCAATCACTGGAACCGTTAAGCTCGGCAGCGAGAATACTGTCCTGCACGAAGCGACGATCCAGATCGTCGAGCTCAAAAAGACAGCGATAACCGATGATAGCGGTGTGTATCGGTTCAGCGGAATTGCGCCGGGAACGTATACTCTGCTCGTACATCAGGAAGGTTTCGCCGATCAGAAAAAGACAGTGACCGTGACCGCAGCCGGGCAGGCGACAGCGGATTTTGCTCTTCAGCTTTCCGGTTTGAAGGAGAACGTCACAGTTACGGCCAGCGGTTCTGAGCAATCGACTTTCGAGGCGATCGAATCGGTCGCGTCGGTCGATTCAACACAATTGACTCTTCGCTCCTCGGTTGGCTTGGGCGATGTGCTTGAGAGCGAGTCGGGCGTTGCAAAGCGTTCCGCGGGCCCGGCGGCGTCGCGGCCTGTTATCAGGGGATTTGACGGCGACCGCGTCATGGTTTCGAGCGATGGTGTTAGCGTTGGATCGCTCGCATCGCAGTCCGGCGACCATTCGGAACCGCTGGACACCGCTTCGATCGAAAGGATCGAGGTCGTAAAGGGGCCAGCAACGCTGCTCTACGGCAGCAGTGCGATCGGCGGCGTGGTAAACGCGATCAGCGGCCATGATGAAGGTGCTCATCCCGGACTTCGCGGATTTTTCACGGGCATTGCCGGATCGAACAGTAATCAGGCGGCCGCCAACGGCGGGCTCGAATACGGCAAAAATAACTGGATGATCTGGGGCAATGCCGGAAAACAACGAACGGGCGATTACACCGCCGGCGGCGATTTTGGCAAGGTAAGAAATTCCTTTGCTCGCAACACGACCGGCGGTCTTGGCGGTGGTTACTATGCGAAAAAGGCTTTTTTCAACGCAAATTACAGTTACTACACGAACAATTACGGAGTGCCGCTCGATCCGGCTGATCCTGAGGATCGCTCCTTGCGCGTTTGGCGTGGCGATCTGAAGTTCAACGTCGGTTACAACGACTCTGACTGGGCGGTTTCGAGCATCAAGGTCACGGCGGATTTCAGTAATTACCGTCACCAGGAATTAGAGGACGATATCGTCGGAACGACGTTCCGAAATCGAGTGAATTCTGTTCGTTCGCTGTTTGAGCAGAAGAAATACGGCCCGCTGACCGGACGTTTTGGTTTCGAAGGCTACAGCCGCTATTTCTCGACAGTTGGAGCTGAGACGCTGGTTGACGGTCCGGTCAAACAAACGGCTTTCTCCGTTTTTGGACTGGAAGAATTGAAGTACGAACGCGTGACTCTGCAATTCGGCGGACGTCTTGAGACAAACCGTTACAACCCGGACAATTCGACGCTTCGCGATCGCGAATTTACAGGATTTTCCGGTGCTGTCGGTGCAAAATTCGATCTGTGGAGCGGCGGTCTTTTTGTGGCGAACTACTCGCACGGTTACCGTCCACCAGCACTAGACGAACTGTACAATCATGGTCCGCACGACGGCTCGCTGCTTTTTGAACGGGGCAACCAGAACATCGGCCCGGAAACCAGCAACGGTCTTGACCTTTCGCTTAGGCATCAGAACAGCCGTTTCAAAGCGGAAGCAAATTTTTACTACTACGGATTCAAAGATTTTGTATTCCTGGCCCCGCAAGGCATTTTCGATGCAGGAAGCGGTTTTGAATATGCAGATTATCTGCAAAAGGATGCTCGTTTTACAGGCACCGAACTCAGTCTCGACGTGACTGCCAATCGCTTTCTCAACGTGATCACGGGTGTCGATTACGTCAACGCACAGCTCAAAACGGGTCAACCGCTGCCAAGAATCCCGCCGCTGCGTTCGAGGCTCGCGTTTGACGTTCACTACAAAAATCTGAGCGTTAAGCCTGAGTTTATCGCGGTCGCTCGACAGGATCGGATCTTTACGAACGAGACCGAGACCGCCGGTTATGGAACGGCGAACGTCACCGCTTCGTACATCTTGCCGAGCAAACACACGGCGAGTATTTTTTCAGTCAACGCATTCAACCTGAACAACAAGCTGTACTTTAACCACATCTCGTTCATCAAGGACATCTCGCCTGAGATAGGACGCGGCGTGAGATTTAGCTATACGGTCAGGTTTTTCTAAGCCTGTCTTCTCAATCAGTGTACGGGTCGATATAATCGGTAAAACGATCTATATCGACCCGGAGGCATTTTATGAATACCGAAACACTTTCGTTCGAAACCGCGAACGGTCCAACTTCAGCCTACGTTGCGCATCCCGACAATCCTAACGGCAAGGCTGTGATCCTGATCCAGGAATGGTGGGGCCTCAACGAACATATCAAAGACATCGCCCGCCGGTATGCCGACGAAGGCTTCGTCGCAGTCGCTCCGGATCTCTATCGCGGCAAACTCGCCTCGAATCCTACCGAAGCCGGTGAAATGATGAACGGCCTTGCGATCGAAGACGGGCTCGACACGATCAAGAATTCGATAGATGCCGCTTCGCTGGCGTTCGATCTTTTGCATTTTGGGATCACCGGTTACTGCATGGGCGGGACATATGCCCTGCGAGCGGCATGCGAACTTGAAGGTTTGAGTGCGGCCGCTCCGTTCTACGGCGACGTCCCTGAGGATGCGATCCTACAAAAGTTGACGGTTCCGACGATCTTTATTTCCGGCACAAAAGACGGCTGGATCAACACCGAAAAAGTGGCGAAACTTGAGGACGCCGCCGAACGATTCGAGCTGCCGATCCATTCGGTCAAATACGAGGCCGACCACGCATTTTTTAACAACACGCGGCCCGAGGTTTACGACGCGGTCGCTGCCGCCGATGCGTGGGCACTCGTGGTTGGATTTTTCAAGGACAAGCTCTAGGCTTTTTGTAAAAGATTACCTAGCTCTGCGAGGGTTGGAAGGGTTGTTCGAGCCCCTATGCCACGACAATTGAGTGCCGCGACAGCGTTTGCTGCTGCGGCACTTTCTTCTATATTTTTTCCCGCAAGCATTCCGTAAAGAAAACCGGTTCGAAACGCATCGCCCGCTCCGGTCGTATCCGCACAGCCGCCGGGTACCTGAAATCCAGGCGTTCTGATGAATTTGCCGCCCACATATAGCAGCGAACCCGATTCGCCAAGCGTTATGCCGGTGATCGGACAACTGAAGCGAGATGAAAGCTCTATCAGAGCTTCTTCGCTATTCGATATTCCTACAAGGTTTGCGGGAAATTCGGCCGAAAAGATGCATACATCAACAAGCGGCAGCAGCTTTTCGATGCCATCGAAAACGTTGTCAATGTCGGCGGAAACGACGACACCAGCTTGTTTCGCCGCTTTCGCCATTGCGATGCAAGCGGCAGTGTCGTGAGCGGTTAGATGAAGCACGCGGCCGCGTACGGCGGCCTCGAGCGGAGCCTCGGCCGCTGAGTACGAAAGTTTTTTGTCACGCTGCCAGATTACCGTTCTTTCACCGCTATGCTCGTCGATTACGATGAAAGCGATCTGCGTCATCGCGCCAGGTATGACCTCGCAATATGTCGAATCGACGGTTTCGGCGACAAGAGAATCGAGGCCGATCTTTCCAGCCGGGTCATCGCCAAATCGCCCTGCGTACGCTGTTTTCAGACCCAACCGGCTGAGCCCGAGCATCGACGAAGCCACCTCACCGCCTGCCTGCATGCTGTACTCACTGAGCTCGATCTTCGATGCGAACCTAGGATATTCCGGAACGCGGATTAGATAATCGACCGCATTAGTACCAAAGCCTACAGCATCAAAATCGTTGCGATCTAGAATTGAAAAAGGAAATTCCATCTGTTTATTTCGATTTGTTTCGGCTTCAATAACTTCGTAAAATTATTCTTGCCAAAAGGTTAGCTTTCAAGTTAGATTGAAAGTCAGGGCTATTTCACGCGATTTCTGCGTGAAAGACAAGTTTCATCCATTTGGCCCTACGGAGAACACACCTAATGCCAACATCCATCTGTCCAGAATGCACCGAAGAAGTTTACGTTGACGCCGAGTGCGAACAGGGCGACACAGCCGTCTGTGAAGAGTGCGGTTCCACGCTTGTTGTGGTAGGACTCGACCCGATCGAACTCGATCGTAAGGACGAAGACTCGGACGAACATTCTGAGCGCGATGATTTTGACAGTTACGATTTTGATGACGATCGATACTAGTCGGTCACGCCGATTTCGTTTGTGATATTTCTCCTCCTTCGATAATTATTTTTTCCCGCATTGACCGCAAACGGTCAAACTGACCGGTCAACGTCAAAGTGACCTGTCAATTCGACCGATTCCTCCTCGTCACCTCCCTCGAAAGCACCTATTTTACAGGTTTTGTCGCACGTATGAACGTGGCACACGGGTTGTATCATTGATGGCTTCAGACAGTTGTTCACGACTGTCTTTCAGAGTATTTTTTGGATCTGACCGCGATGGTCAAGTTCCCGGAAAAGATGAATAGCAAGGCGTCGAAAACCAAACGTACCAAGGCTCTTTATTGGTGCGCCGCTGTGGCGGCCGCGATCCCGTTGATCTGGTTCCTGGTCTACACTTTTGGTATCGAAGTTGGGTTTCTGCTCGCGCCGATGGCAGTCGTGGCGTTTATAGCGTACCGCATGCACGTTAGCCGGTTGGCGGAAAAGACCCGGGTGATCACCGAGGCGAGCCGCGTTCATCTCGCTACAGTGGAAGCCCTCGCGACGGCTATCGACGCTCGGGACCAGGTCGGCGTCGGACACGTTCGGCGTGCTCAGATTTACGCGGTGGCGATCGGTCGGATACTTGGGTTGCCGGAAACTGACATCGACGCCCTAAGGACCGGAGCATTGCTGCACGACATTGGTAAACTTGCGATCCCTGATCACATTCTCAACAAGCCCGGGCGTCTGACGCCGGCAGAGCTCGAAAAAACAAAGATCCATCCCGAGGTTGGTGCTTTGATCCTTGAAAAGGTCGGTTTCGATTCGCCAGTTATACCGACGATCAAATACCACCACGAACATTTCGATGGCAAAGGTTATCCTGAGGGGCTGATCGGCGATCAGATCCCGCTGACTGCACGCATTTTGGCGGTTGCTGACGCTTTCGACACCATCCGCGGGGCGAGGCCGTATCGAGCGGCTGTTCCTCGTGAAAAAGCGAGGCAGATCATTCAATCCGAGGCAGGTTCGCGATTCGATCCGATGATCGTCGATACCCTGCTTCGTCATCTGGGAACTATTGAAGCTGAGATACAGGCCCAGGGACTTACATATTCGGATTCAACTCTTTCGGTTTCCGGCGGTGCAAAACAGAATTACGTCGAGCAGATCAAGCTCGCAAACCGCGAAGTTTTCAGCCTTTACGAACTCGCCCGCGAGTTCAGTTCGGCCGTCGATCTCCAGTCGACGCTTGAGATGTTCGCGAGCAAGGTCGGCAAATTCGTGCCTTTCGACACTTGTGCCCTTTATCTGCTCGATCACGCGAAGCGCTCCGCGACAGCATCGCACGTTGAGGGCCAGAATGCTGACCTGTTGCGGCTTCGTCAAATCAAGGTTGGGCAGGGAGCAACCGGTTTCGCCCTGAAATCAGGTCAGATCGTGCAAAATGTCGAGCCTGATCTGGATTTCCAGTATTCGCAGACCGAGCTTACGCAGATGTATCTCACCATGGCTTCCGTGCCTCTGGTCGCTGACGACGAATTGATCGGAGCTGTAACGATCTATTCGCAGGAGCTAGAGTCGTATGGGGAAGAGAACATTCGTCTGCTCGAGACGATCTCGCGCATCGCCGCAGACGCGATCGGCAAATCCCTCAAGCATGATGAGGCAACAACACACGCAATGACCGACCCGATGACCGGCTTGCCGAACGCCCGTAGCCTTCAGAGGCAGTTCGAGAAGGAAGTCGCCCGAGCGAGCCGTGGCGGTAACAGTTTCCAAGTGCTGATGCTTGACCTCGACGGTTTTAAAGCTGTAAACGATACCTATGGCCACAAAGCCGGCGACGAGATGCTGCGCGAGATCAGCAAGGTTATACGCGAGCAGCTTCGTGAGTACGATTTTCTAGCCCGCTATGGTGGTGACGAGTTCGTCGCACTCGTGCCCGGAACTGAGCCGAACGACGTCCTAGATCTGTGCGACCGTATCGAAAAAGCCGTCCGTGCCTTTAAACTACCGGTCGGCGAAGGCAAAACGGCCTCGGTCGGCGTCAGTCTCGGGGCTTCGGGCTACCCACAAGCTGGTGAGACATTTGACCAGATGATCGTCGTTGCCGACAAGGTGATGTACGAACGTAAAGTCGCCCGCAAGCGTCTCGCACTAACCAGCAACGTCGGGGCAGCGGCGCCGCGAAACGGCGATCTTATCTCCGCTATCCATGATATTCACGCGACAGGATCGCCATCCAGCGACAACCTTATCGTGGAGCTCGACGAAACGCACGTACTTTCGTCGATCAACTAGCCCTGGTACACGTCGCACGTACATCACGCAACTATTTTGTGTCGACTTGACACAACTTGAGGTTGGGACAGCGACCACCGCACCGATAGTCACCTGAGTTACTCCCGATTTTCATTCCGATAAATATTTTCCGTATTACGATGCGGACCTGCGTGACCCTCTCCTTTCAAAACCGAGCCTTCTCCCGGCTTCCGATCATTTTGACCGAACCTCATGAGTGCGAAAAGAATCGTTGACACGTTTGTGAGCAACAATGTATTATTACTTTTGAACGATGTTTATCATCGTTTATCTTTCAGATACTCTCTGTCAATTTGACCGAACAAATCAATAAACGGTTTCTATCAGGTCTGAACATGCAGCAATGAAGCCGCCCGCAATATAGATGTCTGCAAAACTTGGCGAAATTTTAGTCCGCGAAAACTTGATCACCCCTGATCAACTGCGCGAGACCCTTGAATACCAGCGTGCAAACGGTGGTCGATTGGGATCCAACCTCGTGCGGCTCGGATACGTCTCCGATGACGTCGTTACGGCCGTATTGTCCCGCCAATACGGAGTACCGTCGATCAATCTCGACCTTTTTCAGATCGACGCCGATGTGATCAAGCTGATCAGCGAAGACGTCGCGATGAAGTACTCTGTTCTGCCCATTTCCAAGGTAGGTGCGACGCTCACGCTGGCGATGGCCGATCCGACGAACGTCTTCGCGATGGACGATATCAAGTTCATGACGGGCTTGAACGTCGAACCCGTGATCGCGTCCGAGACGTCGATCCAACTCGCGATCGCGAAATATTACAGCGGCTCGACCGAGATCGATATTTTCGACGCTGCTTTCGCTGTCGAGGTCGAGAGAAACGGAGTTACCGCAAACGGTAACGGAAATGGCAATGGCAACGGAGCCAGCCGCAACGGAGTTCCCAAACACGGGCCAAAGGTCGCCGTCGCCGAAGAACGTATTACGTCCGCCGATCTCGACGTATCGCTCGATCGATTCGAGTTCAACGGTGAGGATACCGAGGAATTTGAGGTCGTTGAGGAAAACGACGAGATCGATCTCGCCGCATTGGCACGTGCCAGCGAAGACGCGCCGGTCGTTCGCCTTGTGAATGTATTGCTCGTTGACTCGCTTCGTCGCGGAGCTTCCGACATTCACGTTGAGCCTTACGAGAAAGATTTCCGCATCCGCTTCCGCATCGACGGTGTGCTGTACGACGTGATGCATCCGCCCATGAAGATCCGTGATCCGCTCATTTCGCGTCTCAAGATCATGTCGAAGCTCGACATCTCTGAAAAACGTCTGCCGCAGGATGGCCGTATCAAGATCAAGGTAAAGGTCGATAACCGTTCACGCGAGCTCGATTTCCGTGTTTCGACCCTGCCAACACTCTTCGGCGAAAAGGTCGTGCTTCGTCTTCTCGATAAAGACAAGCTCATGCTCGACATGACCAAACTCGGTTTCGAAGCCGAGTCGCTCGAAAAATTCAAACGGGCGATCGCCAATCCTTACGGGATGGTTTTGGTTACTGGACCTACAGGTTCCGGTAAAACGAACACCCTTTACTCGGCACTTCAGTCACTGAACACACCGGAAACGAACATTATGACGGCCGAGGATCCGGTCGAATTTAACCTTCAGGGCATCAACCAGGTGCAGATGAAGGAGCAGATCGGACTGAACTTCGCTGCCGCCCTTCGTTCGTTCCTGCGTCAGGATCCCAACATCGTACTCGTCGGCGAAATTCGTGACTTCGAAACCGCGGAGATAGCGATCAAGGCCGCTCTCACGGGCCATTTGGTTCTTTCGACGCTCCACACCAATGACGCCCCGTCGACCGTTTCGCGACTCGTCAACATGGGTATCGAGCCATTTCTGGTTGCGACGTCGGTCAACATAATTCAAGCACAGCGACTTATTCGCCGCATCTGTTCGAACTGCAAAGAAGAGGTCCAGATGCCGGCAGAAGCTCTGGTCGAGGTTGGCTTCAGTCGTGAAGAAGCCGGCGAGTTAAAGATCTACAAGGGCAAAGGCTGTACGACTTGCAATAACACTGGCTTCAAGGGCCGAGTCGGCCTCTACGAGGTAATGGAAATAACGGATGATCTCCGTGAGCTGATCATAATTGGCGCTAGTGCGATGGAATTAAGGAAGAAGGCAATTGAACTTGGAATGATCACGCTTCGTGAATCTGGCTTGCACAAGATCCGCGAAGGTATCACGACCATAGAAGAAGTGGTAAAGGAAACGGTCGCATAGGCCATTTGGAGGAAACTATGTTAGTTAGGGCAATAGCATTATCATTGGCGATTCTTGTCGGTATCGGAGTGATCATACCGCTCGCCACCGATACGACAGAAGCCGGGCCGCGTCATGCGAAACGCAAACAGGTTCGAACCTGGCGCGGCGTGAAGAAATATTCGAAACGCTGGTGGCAGCTTTATCGCGCGCAGGAGCGCCGTAAAAAGTCGCTGCAGGCGAAAAAACGGGCTCTTCGTTTGAAGCAGATCAGAATGGAAGCCGCTCGTGCGGCTGAAACTGGTGAAACGGTAGCAGCTCCGGTCGCGAAGGCTCAGCCTTCGGTGAAAACAGCGAAGAGCGCTGCTCCAAGCGTTTTGCCGACAGGTGAAGAAGCTCCGAGCGGATGGAAGTCGGCTCAGTCGACGCCTGCTGAACTGCAGTTCCGTGTTGATAATTCGTCAGGCGATCAGGTCGGATCCGCGGCGATCTCGGTCGTCGGTCCGGCAGTTTCGGCAGCTTCGGGACCGAAGAGCGTTGGCGGTGTTTCGACATCGACGCTTCGCCGAGATGTTATCGACCGAATGATCCGCGAGAACGGCTGGGTTGTCAATGATTATCAAAAAGACATCGCCGGACAGCCGGTGTACGTCGTCGTTGCACAATCACAGGCTAAAAACGGTTCGGTACAGTCGAGGATGTTCTACTTTACCGAGGTTGACGGCCGTATCTACAGCGTTGCGACCAATTCACCAGCACAGGAATCCGAGCGCCTCGCTGAGGAATCTGAAAAGGTGATCAATTCGCTCAAGAGCCGAGTGCGTCCTGCACTGAGAGCTTCGAACTAAAACCACTGGGAAGCGGGCAGTTGGCGGTGGGCGGTTCCATTGCCAGCCGCCTGATGCCCGCGATACATTGAAAGCCAGTCCAACTGCGAACATAAAAAACTGCAGTCAGAGGATGTCTTTGATCCGTTCCTATTAACTGCCCACCGACCGCTGCAAACCGAATTATGAGTTACGAACCAGCTTCAGAATCCACCGTTACGTTGCCTGACCTACTCAGGAAAATGACCGAAATGGGCGGCTCAGATCTTCATTTGTCGACCAACTCGGCACCACAGGTCCGCGTTCACGGTCACCTGGCCCCGCTTCCAGGTTTCCCGACGCTTTCGCCCTCCGATACAAAACGTCTTGCGTATTCGGTTTTGACCGACGCTCAAAAGCACAGGTTCGAGGAGAACCTCGAGCTCGACTTTTCCTTTGGTTTGAAAGGAATGTCGCGTTTTCGTGCCAATCTGTTTAATCAGAAAGGTGCGGTCGGTGCAGTTTTTCGTGCGATCCCTTACGAGATCAAATCGTTCGAAGCCCTCGGTTTGCCCCCCGTGGTTTCGGATATGTGCAAGAAGCCTCGCGGCTTGATCCTCGTCACGGGACCGACCGGTTCTGGTAAATCGACTACGCTCGCATCGATGGTGGATAAGATCAACATCGATCGCCACGATCACATTCTCACGATCGAGGATCCGATCGAATTCCTCCACAATCACAAGAACTGTGTTGTGAATCAGCGTGAGGTTGCCGCCGACACACATTCGTTCGGTGCCGCACTGAGAACCGCACTTCGTCAGGACCCTGACGTCGTGCTCGTCGGCGAAATGCGAGACCTTGAAACGATCGAAATGGCCCTGCGTATCGCAGAAACCGGCCACTTGACCTTCGCAACGCTTCACACCAACTCAGCTTACTCGACGATCAACCGTATCATCGACGTTTTCCCGGCCGAGCAGCAGTCTCAGGTTCGCACCCAGCTCTCGCTCGTTCTCGAAGGCATCCTTTGCCAATCGCTGCTGCCAAAAGCCTCAGGCGATGGACGTGCGATGGCGCTTGAGATCCTCGTGCCGAATGCCGCTATCCGCAACCTCATTCGCGAAGACAAGATCCACCAGATCTACTCGATGATGCAGACAGGTCAGGACAAATACGGGATGCAGACATTCAATCAGGCCCTCGCGACTCTGCACCACAAACGAGTTATTTCACTCGAAACAGCGATGCAGCGTTCGTCGAATGCTGACGAGCTTAAGGAACTGATCGACCGCGGTTCCGGCTTGAACGATTCATACGCGAATTCGCACGGAGCTCGTCCAATGAACCGTCCAATGCCCGGCAGCGGAAGTCCCTACGCTCAAGGCCGTCCGATCGGTGAGAGGCCGAGAACATAACCGACTTTATAGGCCCGATAGGCCAGATACGTCCTATGGACTTATAAAAGGAGAAAGAAATGCCAACATACGTCTTTAAAGGAAGAAATCGTTTGAACGAAATGATCGCGGGCGAACGCGAGGCTGCGACGCAGGATGAACTGCGTGCCTTGCTTCGCCGCGAACAGGTCGTGCTGACCCAGGCCACTGAAAAAGGCCGTGAGATCGCGATACCGAAACTCGGCCGCCGCAAAAAGGTAGCTGCCAAAGAACTAGCTGTTTTCACTCGACAGTTCTCGGTTATGATCGACGCGGGTCTTCCGCTCGTTCAGTGTCTGGACATCTTAGGGGAACAGCAGCAGAACGCCTTCTTTAAGGACGTACTCCGTCAGGTCCGTCAGAACGTCGAGGAAGGAGCAACTCTTTTCCAGGCGATGGAACGTCATCCCAAGGTATTCGACAGCCTCTACACACATATGGTCGAGGCCGGCGAAACGGGCGGTGTGCTCGATCTGATTCTGCAGAGACTCGCGACCCTGATCGAAAAGGTGGTCAAACTGAAACGCTCGATCGTTTCTGCATCGATCTATCCGGCGGCGGTTATTACCGTCGCGATCGGTGCTATCGCCCTGATCATGATCGTTGTTATTCCGCAGTTCGAACAGATCTTCCTCGGTCTGCTCGGTCCGGGCGAATTACTGCCGCTGCCGACGCGTATCGTCATGGGTATAAGCGGATTTATCGCCGGTTGGGGCGGATTGGCGATCGCTACGATCCTGATCGGAACCGGCGTCGCCATCAATTTCTACTACAAAACACCGAAAGGCCGTTGGAATATCGATTCGCTTCTGCTTAAAACGCCGATCTTTGGCAGCATCCTGAGAAAGGTTGCCGTCGCCCGATTCTCGCGCATCCTTTCCACGCTGCTCTCGTCGGGTGTGCCAATTTTGCAGTCACTTGATATCACAGCAAAGACCGCAGGTAACGTTGTCATCGAGGATGCTATCCTCAAGATCCGTCAGGGCGTCGAACGCGGTGAAAATTTCGTCGATCCGCTCAAGGCGACTGACGTCTTTCCACACATGGTCGCTCAGATGGTCGGAGTCGGCGAACAGACCGGTGCAATGGATGCCATGCTCGGCAAGATCGCTGATTTCTACGAAGAAGAGGTCGATACTGCCATCGCCGACCTTCTAGGTTTGATGGAACCGGTACTCATCGCTTTCCTCGGCGTAACGATTGGTTCGATCGTTATATCGATGTACTTGCCGCTGTTCTCGCTCATCGGAAAACTGTCGAGCGGAAGTAAGTAGCCGAAAAACACTAGTTCAGCTAAAGATCAAGGCGTTGTCCGATGGTGGGCAACGCCTTTTTTTGGCTCTTGGGTGCAGGAAGTCCTGCTGACGAAAACCAGCGATGAATGAGAGATCAGCTATTCAATGAATTGCGATCACGCAATCAGTCCCACATTGACAGACTGCGTTTCGCGGAGGATGTGAATACCCAATTGTTTGATCTTGGCATTGAGAGTCGACGTTTTTAGTTGCAAAAGGTCAGCAGCTCTTCGCTGATTCCCGCCGGTCTTTACCAACGCCGATCGGATAAGTTTCGCCTCATACTCGCGAACCTTTTCAGAGAGGTCGACCGGCTCATCACCTAGTTCGTCGGTGCTGGTATTGTCGAGTGTTTCAATTTCGATATGTAAAGTATTTACGAGTGCTCGGATCAAAGATAGATTATGGTCCATAAACTGCAACCTTCCCCTTTGTCATCGGACGAGATTTATTTAGTATCGCAAACTACCGGGCTTCTTTATGTATAGACGCATACAATGATGCGTCGGTTATAAAAAAAGAGGCCGCCGTTTGCCGGCAGCCTCGTAAAGGATCGTGGTCTGAGTTTCGAATTAGAACAAAACTCTGAATCCAAACCGGATCGTGCGGCCTGCCTGATAGGCGGTCGGCTGTCCGTAACGCGGATCGCGATCTGAGGCCGGACGGCCGGCAAGAAAGGCGTTGATCGCGGTGCTGGTATTCTGCGTCTGGAATCTCTGGATGGCAGGAACGCCGCCGCCGAGATTGACGTCAGTTGCATCAAGGTTGATGCCAAGAGCCGAAATGGCTTCAAATCTCGAGAGAATGTTAGCTTCGTTAAAAGCATTGATCACATCGAGATCCATCGCCAGCGTTATTCTTTGATCACGGCCGAAACGGTACTTGTGGGTCATCGCCAGGTCGGTCTGCGTGAACAAAGGAGTGCGTCCCAGATCGCCGCGGCCATTCAGGATCTGGCCAGCAACGCCCTGCAGGGTGAAACGCGTGGTCACAGGCGTTCCGCTCTGAGCGATGGTGAAGCCCGAGAACTCGGTCGAGTTCGATCTGCTGCCCCACCAGTCATACGTGTATGCACCCGCAAATTTGAAGCTGTGCGGACGGTCAGTTGGCAGACGTCCGTCGTCCGGCTTGCCCAAAGCACTGAAGCCGATGAACGGAAGGTCAAAGTTACGGTTGACGTTCGGCGAGGTACGGCCTGCTTCGTCAGAACTGGCGAGTCCCGCGTAGTTACCGAACAGACGGCTGTATGTGTAGCTTGCGTCAATGTATGCCTGGGTAGCAAAGCGTTTGATGACGCGGAATTCGCCGGCATCATATTTACGGACCGCCTCGAGCGGCTGGAAGCCGTTCGCCTGCGACTGCTGAAGAGCCAGTCCGCGGCCGGGGTTACCGATGATATAAGCTTCACCGCCGGTCGATGAAACGAAGCCGATGTCCTCGACTGCGACGTCAACCTGCTTGTGCGTATAGCGGCTGGTAAAGAGATAACCGCGGCCAATTTCGCGTTCGAAACCGACCGTGTATTCACTCTGCTGGAAAGCCTGAAGGTCAGGATCGACGGCACCTAGATCGAGCGAGTTGCCGATCAGGTTCGACGGAATACGGAAATCAAGCTGGCAGCGTGAAAGTCCGGTCGTGCTCGGAAGCGGGCAGTTGCCGCCGATCGGATCCGGATTGGTTCCGATGATGGCACTGCGTGTGAATGTTCCGAGTGTCTGTCCTGTGAAGATCTCAAAGTAATCGTTACGGAAGAAGTTGCCGCCGAACGAACCACGCGGCAGTTCGTATTTGAAGCGATCAAAGAACTTGCCGTAGCTGCCGAAGACCTTCGTCTTGCCATCGCCAAAGACGTCGAAAGCAAAACCGAGACGCGGAGCGATCTTGTCGCCCCAGCCAAACGTGATGCCGGGAGCACCGGCCGCAAAGCTCGGCGAATTTTCCTTTTCAGCACGAACACCGATATTTAGCGTCAGACGCTTGATCGGCTGCCAACTATCCTGGATGTAAACAGCTTTGTTGTCGCTGCCAGCTGAACCGAAAACACCAAATCTCTGGAGGAAGCCGGCACCGATCGCACCGGGTGTGGATGAGATCGCGCGGCCCGATGCCTGAGCGATCGTCCGTCCAAACTGGATCACGACCGTATCGACAGTCGTACTCTGAACCGCATTGCTGATCCCGTTGAACTGGAATCCGCCCTTGAACTGGTGACGACCAAGAAAGCCATCAAGAAGGTAGCTTGCGTCCGCATCGAGCGTTCGGCGGATCGAGCGGTCGAACAGGAGCTGAGAGAAGCCCGGGAAATTCTGGCCGAACGTGTTGTTGCCCACACCAAACCCGCCGAAGCCGGCAGGAACCGGTGTTCCAAAATCCTGAATGACCTGGCGAAGCTGTCCCGGAACTGCTGGAACGCCGTAGTTGCCAAGTTTTTCGTTCAGGAAGCTGTAGCCGGCGCGACCCGTGAGAACGAGATTGCTGCTTGGCGTCCAGACGAGCTGAGCATTGGTGTTATTGGCTGACTGACGGCCGCCGACCTGATTCAGGTACTGAGCACCGCTGCGAAGACCGGTTCCTGGGAACGTGATCGACGGAGCACTGCCGGTCGTGTTGGTGAACGCATCTGGAGTTCCGATGATCTCGAGCGGGTTCCAGAGATAGCTTGCGTTAAAACGAACGCTGTCCCAGGGCTGGAAATCGATACGTCCGAAAGCGTATTCCTGCTTCTGACGCTGTGTGTAGAGCTGTGTATTATTTACAACGCGGTTACGCGGATCTGCACTGATGTAATCGAGCTGGCGGTCGATATTCGTGAATTGCGGAGCATAGCCGGCAAAGAACCAGAGGCGGTCTTTCAGGATCGGGCCGCTCAGCGATACAAATGGGAACGACGCGGTTCCCTCATCACGACGCGGCTGAATGTCCTCGATCGTGCGGAGAGCTGTAACGCCCGGCGACGCCGAGATATTTACCAGACGCTGGAAGCTGCGCGGGCCCGCCTGCCATTTTGCGGGACGGAACGAGGTTCCGATCTCGCCGTGAAAATCGTTGCCGCCTGATTTGGTCGTAGCACCGACGACGCCGCCGGTCGCTCCGCCGAATTCAGCCTCAAAACCTGCGCTCTTGACCTGAATTTCCTGGACGAACTGGAACGGAATGTTGTTATTGATATTCAGCGTACCGGTGCGGAAGTTACTGACTTCCTGGCCGTCAACGATGAATGTATTCTCAGAACCCGAAGCTCCATCGATCTGGAAACCGCCGGATAGCGGTTCGTTGCGGACCGAAGGCGTGGTCTGGATAAGGCTGGTGAAATTGACGCCCTTTGGCAGCAGATCGATCGCCTGGGCATTTATATTTGCCTGGACCTTGTTGCCGGTCGGGTCGATGGCAACATCGCCGCCAGCGACGACATCAACGACGTTGGTCGCACCCGCAGCCGCCAGGCCGAGGTCTACGACGGTGGTTCTGCCGATACCGACCTGAACGTTGGTTTTCTTCGCTTCGCCGAAACCTGCGGTCGGTGTTGACGTTACGGTGTAGGTTCCCGGAGGAACCTGCTGCATGCGGTAAAAACCGCTGCTGTCTGTAGTGATGGTTCGGGTAAAGCCGGCCGTCGAGTCAGGCCGTGCTCCCGTTGAACTGCCGGCACTCGTTACCGTAATAACGACGCCCGGAACAACCGCTCCAGCCGTATCCTTTACAGTACCCTCGATATCGCCGGTCGTTTCCTGCGAGAAGGCCGCACCGCAAAAGAGCAGCACGAGCAGGAATTGAGTCGATAATTTAAAAATTCGTGACATATTGTCGGATCCCCTTGTGAATTAATGAAATATTGGTAAATACCGCGCCCGATGGTCGTATGCCAAGGCATTTCTCTACCGCGATCAGACCTTCGTTTCGTCCGAATTCAGGTTTTTGAATCATCGCCAAAATCCTGAACGCCGCGACCGCGAGCGACTGATCATGCCCAATAAAATGGCAATAGCTGTGCCCAAGCGAGCCTCGAAATGCACGGATCGAGACGCAAGCAAGGCGTGCGCGAACCAATTAATTTATCTGTAAGGCGAGGAAAGAAATTCCACACACGCGAAGCAATGGCCGCTTATCCGAGGTTTCGGAAAACAGCGATCTAAATGTGTTCAAGACGAGAAAGGGCGGCGTACAAGATTACGGACAAAATCCTGATTCCTGGAAACAGGTCGGGGTTTCGGTGGGCAGATATAGTTTACAACTCGGGTATCGAGATGGGCATGAAGGCGGCAATGCAAGAGGCGAAAAAACGGAAAAGCCCAGAAACCGATCCCGGTCCGGGCTTTTGATGCATTCTCTTTTTTTAGAAATGGTGGAGACGAGGGGGATCGAACCCCTGACCTCTGCAATGCCATTGCAGCGCTCTCCCAGCTGAGCTACGTCCCCGAAAACTGTTCGCGATCTCGGAGCCGTAAAGTTCCGATTCGACGAACTATAAAATTTAGCGAACTTACCGCCCAACGTCAAGTGTCTGCGTCAGAACCACCTGCGGTAGCGGGTGGTTCTGACCCGGAAGCCAAAGTCATTGATCAGCCCGCGGATGCGGGCGAGATAGTTGTAGCCACACGTGGAGTCGGAGACGCAACGTGTGGTCGGTCGTGATAAAGATCGAGCGTGCGGTGCATGCGACATATTATGCCGCGTGTTCCACACGCTCGGGGGATATTGCGATCTCAACTACAGGTTCCGCTCCGCTTCACCTGTAGCTAAGCTAACGTTATTTCATCTGCTCCGCAGATTCAGGAGGTTGCGGTTGGGCCAGCAGTAAGCCCGTCAGCCCGAAGTCATCGCGATCCCCGGCGAGGCACGCGAGCAGGGGCATGATCGATACTCCCGGCCATTGCTCGCGCTGCGGCAGCGATAGTTGGAAACAGTGGGAACCAGGTTCCGGGTGTGCTATAAGGGTTTTATGAAGTTCATTACAACGATCAGCCTCGTCTTATTTCTTGCATGTTTGACCCTAGGGCAGGACAGTGTAAAGGAAGGGGCCGAGCTCTACCGGGCGGGGAAGTATGCCGAGGCGATCGAGGCGTTCAAGAAGGTTCGCGAACTGAAGGGTAGTCTATGGCTTTTCGTTGGGGCTTCATACTATCAGCTGGGTAAGGAAGACCTTGCTCGCGGGGCTTTCCTCAAGGCGCGAGAGTTGGGAAGGCTCCATTCGATCGACGGTGAGAAGGCGATGGAGACAACTAACACGGTCTATCCACGCCTCGACGGCATGTCAAGAGCGTCGGGACGCGGGAATGCTACGCTGGCGGTCGAGTTCAAGGCCGACAAAAAGATAGGATTCGTCTTCGTCGTACAAACCACCGATCCTCAGTTCGGACAGAACTGCATCACGACCGCAAGAGGCATAAAGTTCAAACCCGCCACCTCCGGCAATTCACCAGTCACCACCGTCCAACTCGTCGAATACAGTTATTTCCGATAGGCAAGGCCATTCCGCAAAGCATCCCCGGCGAGGTGTGCGAGCAGGGCCATGATCGATGCTCCGGGCCACAACTCGCGCTGTGGAAGCGATAGTTGGAAACAATGGGAATCAGGCGACGATAACTGCGACGGCCACGTTTTCGAAGTATGACACTAACCGGCTTAGGGTGAGCTGACAACGGTCACCTTTATTGAACTCGTGTACGCATAAATATTGTTGGTTTCATGCGTCACGCGGATTCTGTGCTCCTGCGTCAGTAGATTCGCGGGCAAGCTGACAACTCCGCAGAGAGTAACTTCAAACGAGCCGTTAACAACGTCGTGCCTGTTCAGAGTAACCTCATCCAGATAAATAGTTTCGGCGGCGTGAGAATTCAACTCCACTTCAAGCCGGATTCGATCCGTCGAATCGCCGGGTTGAAGCGTTGCGGTACATACTGCGGAAACATCCACAGTTACTGGTGTTCCGAGAACTAAGCGAGCTTGAAGATTTCGAGGGGTATCTGAGCCGTGCGGCTTTATTACGGTTTTTTCAAGTATTACCTGTCCGGGCGTCACGATAGCGTTGCTCGGGGAAGATATTTTACAGCCGCAGGTGCATGCTGGTCCGTGACTAAGTTTAGAAATCAAGTCCTTAAGTAACTTAATGATGTCGTCAATCGGACCCAGTGTTGCTGAGGTTGTTTCGTTCAAGTTGTCTGTCTCGTCGATCATATTCACTCCTTGGATCAAATTTTAGCTAATGAGCCTGTCGGCTCGAGCACGTCCCATCTTTGCTCTGTATGTATTGACTCAAAGGAACGAAATCTTACAATGCTTCTCTCAGATCGTGATGAGCCGACGCCATCGGCCCGCCTATTTGCGGCGAAGTTCTGCTTCGCCGTCCGTTTGATCACCCCACCTGCGGCTCCGCCGCCACTTCTCAGTGGAGAATCGCAATATCGCAGGCCTGACCCAAATATTCCTTGACCCTAATATTCCTGACCCTAATATTCCTGACTGACCCTACTCTTCCTCTAACATTCTTGAAAGGGTTCAATAATTCTTTTGATATATTCTCAGGATATGCCAAAAAAGCGAGTAATAAGGAAAACTCTACAGATTGATGTGCTTGGTGACGGGCTTTCTGGTTTGAAGGAGCTGTCGAAAGACGAACAAGAAGGAGCGGGCTTTTTTGATGACGGTAGGGGCGGTTTTACTATCGGGTCCCCACGTCTGCCCAATGAATTAGATGGAGAGATGCAGGACTGGAGATCAGATCGATCTTTATTGGATGAGTGGAAAGTTAATTTAGAAATTAGGCTGACGTGCGATCCTCAAGGAAAGGCATATCTTGAAGTGCAACGGCCTGGATCCGGGAGATTTCATAGATTCGAATTCTCCGGGATCTCTTTCGAGGATTTGGTCAGCGTAACCGGACGGTTTAATAATGCTTTCGGCGATTCTGTGATCTATGACAGTCTTTACCCCTTATTTTTTGCGCTTTATTACAGCAAGATTTCAAACAAGGAAGAACGAGAGGGACATTTCAAGCAAGTGCTCGATAAGTTTAAAGAGCAATTTAGTTCCATTTTCAAACCCAAGGAATACAAAGTCATTAATGAGGAGCAAAAGCGTGGTCTTACAGTCATATTGGAACAGCGAAAGGAAGTCGGGCGGCGAAAAGGGACGAAGAAACGTCGCGAGCTGTCTGAAAATGAAAAACAGAGGAAGAAGGATCGAGCACTACTGATTGTCGAGGCAGTTCGTGTCACGCCCAAAATCGATAATAAAACCGCACTTGCACGCCATATCGGCATTTCGAGGGGAACACTCAGTCGGTGGCTTCTAGAACTGGGGGTCGATTCGCCAGCGAAATTTGATAGCTTTATTCGAAAGGCGCTAAGAAACTAATTAGTTCTGATTTCTTATCTACCGAAAATTACCTTTGTTATGTGGCTGGCTGATATTGTGACGTTACCGGAGTTCACTTCGGTGAGTCTATTATGAGAAAGAAAGCTATTCGGGCCCAGTCCTTACCCCCAATTCCATTTATGGCGGTGTTTGCTACCGTGTGCGGATTCACGCTTGCTTCGTTGGTTATATCGACGCTCGTCGCGAGCCATTCAGATAGTCCTACTCCGCTCCAGATTAGCCTTTTTGAGAACTGTACAACCACTTGGCACATGGGTTTTGGCACCATTCTTGGACTACTAGGAGCCAAAGCCATCGGTCTCCAGCGCCAATCGACTGACGGCACACAGTGATCCATGCCGTTTAGTTCTTTTTGGTCGCTAAACGTTAGGACCGAGAACTTACGTTCCGATTCCAGCGGTTGTTCTTGTCGTCCAGGACACGGACGATCACATCCATGGTGAGGCACAAATTACCGGCCTTTGAATTCGGGTTTCCTCTTCTCAAGAAATGCCGAGACGCCTTCTTTTTTGTCTTGGGTGGAGAAGCAGATGGCGAAGAGGTCGACTTCGCGGCGGAGGCCTTCGTCTAGGTTTGAGCGTGAGGCGAATTTTACGGCTTCTTTTGAGAGCTGGAGGGCGATCGGGGCTTTTTCGGCGATCTTTTCGGCGAGTTTTAGGGTTTCGGCTTCGAGCTGGTCGGCGGGATAGACGTGGTTGACGAGGCCGAAGCGTTCGGCGGTGGCGGCGTCGATCATGTCGCCGGTCAGGATCATTTCCATCGAACGGCCTTCGCCGATGAGGTGCGTGAGGCGTTGCGTGCCGCCTCCGCCGGGCATGATGCCGAGGTTGATCTCGGGCTGTGAGAATCGGGCGGTTTCGCTGCAAATACGCAGATCGCACGCCAGAGCCAGCTCATTTCCGCCGCCCAGGCAGAAGCCGTTGACCATGGCGATGACAGGCTTTGGAAATGTGTCGAGCGAGTTGAAAAAGGTCTTTTCGTGAAACAGATCGCGCTGGGTGACAGGCGTTTGGCCTTCGAATTCGCTGATGTCGGCACCGGCGATGAAGGATTTTTCACCCGATCCCGTAATGACCAGCACGCGGACCGAATCATCGACACGCAGTGCTTCGAGAGCGGCGACGCCTTCGGCATGGACGGTCTTATTCAGCGCGTTAAGTTTGTCGGGACGATTGATGGTCAGGATCGCGACTTTGCCGCGTTTTTCGACGGTAATGGTTTCGTACATATCAAGTAGTTAGAGTGCAAGTTCCAGATTGTTCATGCTCTGGCAGGAAAACAAGCTAAAGCTTGCACTCTGAACAGATCACTCGCTCACGCCTTCGACGATGTTGTCGTCGGCGATCCAGGCGACGAAGAGGCGCAGCCAGCTTTCTTTGGGTTCCTCGATCGCGACGCCGACACGCGAAGTGCCGTAGCTCGCCGGCAAAATGCGGACGACCTGAGCCTTGACCTCGACGGGCACGCCATTCGGACGGTGCGAACGAATATAGAGGCTTTCGCCCTGCGTGATCGGCTGATTGAGTTGGAAAAGGGCTCCGAGCGTGGAAATATCGTCGGTTTCGGTGGGCTCGCTCCAGGTCGCGCCGTCGTCGGTACGGCCTGACACGACAATCGGCAGGCGCAAAGCCATCCTCAGAGCGAACCGTTTTTCCTCAAATTGAGGCTGATTAGAGGTCATCACAAAATCCAAGCTTGGCTTTAGGATAATTCAATATAAAGCACAATTCTAACACGAAACGCCAATTTAGGGAACAATTTAGCGGAACTGCGACATTGCCGTAGGAGGAGCTTTACAATCGGACTGCTCAAAGCGTACCACAACAAAGCAAATAGACGAAAGAGTAAAGCGCTAGCTATAATATTTGATATAGATATGAGTTCAAAACAGATCCATAAAAAGGTAGTGATCCTTGGTTCCGGGCCAGCCGGATTGACGGCGGCGGTTTACGCGGGGCGTGCTCAGCTTGAGCCGCTCGTGATCGACGGCCCGCAGCCGGGCGGTCAGTTGACGATCACCACAGATGTTGAGAATTATCCGGGATTTTCGAAGGGCATCATGGGCCCGATCCTGATGGATGAGTTTCGTGAGCAGGCTCTGCGGTTTGGAACGGAGATCATCAATGTCTGGATCGATTCCGTCGATCTGTCGGAGCGGCCTTTCAAGCTTTTTGCGAAAGAAAGCCAGGACAGCACCGAAATAACGACGACGATCCTGGCGGATTCGCTGATCGTCTCGACCGGAGCTTCGGCGAAATGGCTGGGAATTCCGGGCGAAGACCCGGTGCCGAATGGCCTTGGCGGTAACGGCGTTTCGGCGTGTGCGACGTGTGACGGATTTTTCTTTAGAGGAAAGTCGATCATCGTGGTCGGCGGCGGCGATACCGCGATGGAAGAGGCGTTGTTCCTTACGAAATTCGCTTCGGAAGTGAAGCTCGTACATAGGAAGAATGAGTTTCGGGCTTCGAAGATCATGGCCGACCGCGTTCTGGCGAACGAAAAGGTCGAGGTTATCTGGAATACCGAGGTCCGCGAGATCAACGGCACGATGGAAACCGGCGTTGAGAGTGTGAGGCTTTTCAACAACCAGACGAATGAGGAATCAGTTCTGCCGACGCAGGGAGTTTTCATCGCGATCGGGCACCAGCCGAATACGTCTTTATTCAAGGGCAAGCTCGATATGGACGATGTCGGCTATCTCATCACCGAAGGTAAGACGATGAAGACCAATATCGAAGGCGTGTTTGCCTGCGGCGACGCTCAGGATTCGTATTACCGCCAGGCGATCACCGCCGCCGGAACCGGCTGTATGGCGGCGATCGATGCCGAGCGATTCCTCGCGGAGCACGGAGGGTAAGATGCCGATCTACGAATACAAATGTCAGCAGTGCGGAGCTCAGACCGAGGTACGCCAGAGCGTTTCTGACGAGCCTTTGACCACTTGTGAGAAGTGTCACGGAAAGCTTGAGAAACAGTGGTCGCTGTCGGGATTTCAGTTCAAGGGAGCGGGTTGGTATGTGACCGATTATGCCGGAAAGAAAACTGCGCCGACCGAATCAACCACTAAGGCAGAACCTGCATCAAACACAACGGCAGAGTCTAAACCGGCGGCAGCTGAAAGTACGCCGACGCCAAAAAGCGAATGAAGAACCGCGGTCGAAAGTTCATTTTATCGATGCTATGCCTGACAAGCTTGGCCGGCGTTGGCTCGTCGCAGTCTCGCCATAGTTCAAAAGGCGATGCGGCGGAGGGAACTGTTCTGACCGTAACCGCTTCACGCGAAGACAAGAAAACCGACCCGATCAAGCCTGCCGACCTATATCTCTACGAAAACGGCATCGAGCAGAAAATAAAAAATTTCGCCCTCGACCCGAGCCCTTCGAAGATCGTAATTCTCGTGGACAACTCGCAAACTTTGCCGACGTCCGTCGAGAAAATGAAGGCGGCCGTGATGGAGTTTGCATACGAGATATTCGATGGTGACCAGATTTTCGTCGTGGCTTACGATGAAAAGGCCGAGATCATTCAGGAATGGACTGACGACGCGAAAAAGATGGAGACGTCGCTCGCCACATTTCGCAAAAAAGGGAATCCATATCTTTTTGACGCTCTCGACATAACAATGAAGGAGGTCCTGCTTCCGCTGATGCCCGGAACTAGGAAAACTGCAGTTATCGTTGTCGGCGACGGCCTGGATCGTGGCAGCAAAATGCAGTTCGACAAGATATTGCCGGAACTGCAAAACCAGAATGTGACCGTCTACGGTCTGCAGATACCTGACCGAACGGGCGGAGCGTATCGCCGCGATCAACCGAAAGCCGGAGCCGTCATGACGAAGCTTGCGGAAGAGACCGGCGGCAAGGTTTTCCCGTTCGAAGAAGCCCAAAACGCCGCGAAGTCGATCTGCGACGAGATGCGAAAGAACCGCTATCTGCTTTCCTACATGCCGAGCAACACATCAACATACGACGCCAAAAAGCTATTCCTCGTCGCTCCCGAAGGCGTTTCCATCAGAATGAAAGCAGCCCAACCACCGAACGTCAAATAGTTTGTTGTTGACGATGCCGCGTATTCAGGGTTAACATTCACGCAAACAGGAGGCAGTTCGTGATGTTTGTTAAGCTCTCTTTTCTCGCCGTTCTCGCGTTTATCTTTCTCGCAGGATCGCTCGCAGCCGATGCCCAGACTAAACCCGTCCCGACCAAAGCCGGTGCGGTAAGCGTCTGCAAGGAAATCGATGACGACTGGAAATGCGTTGGTGAATCAACGACCTGGGAAGCCAACAAGAAGTTCAACGTGCTGTTTATCAACCCCGTCGCAATGGGCGTCGATTTCATAGGTATCATCTTTCACAAACAGTTGCCCGACGGTAAAGATGGAGATTTTCTCTACGAATTCCAACAGCAGATCGGCTCCGATAACCGCAAATACGCAACCACCGAAGCCCCATTCTATCTGCCCGCTGGAAAATACACCATCTACGTAACGTCCTGGGACAAACGCGATCCGCTGTATCACAAAGGCAATTTTAATGACTATTTTGCAAAGATGACGCTGACGGTCAAATAACTGTTAAAATAGAACCATGAATACGAAAGAGCTTGTTATCGAAGCCGTAAAAGACCTTCCCGAAAATGCCGTCGTAGAGGAAGCCATGGAGCGGCTTTTACTACTCGCTAAGATCGAACGAGGGGTCGAACAGGCTGATGCAGGTAAATTGATCTCACATGCTGAGGTCATGCAAAGAATGGCTAAATGGCTGAGATAAGGTGGACGGAACAAGCATCCGACGATCTTGAATATGCGGTCGCGTATATAGCGCATGATTCGGAACATTACGCAGCACTATTTGCAATAAATCTTGTTAGAGCAATCGAACAGCTCGAATCCTTTCCCAGAATGGGTCGGGTTGTTCCGGAACGTGATAACGACCGGACAAGGGAACTTTTGTTTGGTTCTTACAGAATAATCTACAGGGTAGAGCGCGGAACCGTTGAGTTATTGACTATTTATCACGGGGCCAGGATCTTTCAGCCAAAAAGCATCGGTTTGTGATCAAACCGCAACTGGAGCTGCGATCTTTCCCCAGCTTTGATAATTTTCTAATTTCAAATTCTCAAATTTGAAATTGAGGAGGCTGTCGAGACCACGCAATCCTTCAGCGTCAACAAATTCCAATTTGGGCAGCGGCATTGGTTCGCGTGAGAGCAATTCTTCGACCTGTTCGAGGTGATTGCTGTAAATGTGCAGGTCGCCGAAGGTATGGATGAAATCGCCGACATCGAGGCCGCAAACTCGTGCGATGAGGTGGGTTAGCAGGGCGTAGCTCGAGATGTTGAACGGAACGCCGAGAAAGGCGTCGGCGGAGCGTTGGTAGAGCTGGCAGTGAAGCGTTTTGCCATTCTCGATCTTGAATTGAAATAGGGTGTGACATGGCGGCAGGGCAACTTCGTCGCAGACTCGCGGGTCCCAGCCGGAGACGATCAGGCGGCGGGAATTCGGATTTGTTTCGATCTCATTTATCAGTCGGGCGATCTGGTCGACGCCGTTTGTTTTCGGGTAATCCCCGCCGAACGAACGCCACAGGTAGCCATAAACCGGCCCGAGATCGTGATCCTTCCTGCCAAATCTGGCGGTCTGTTCGTCGGTCGCCCACTCTGCCCAAATATCCACGCCACGAGCATCAAGGTCTTTTTCATTCGTCGATCCGCTCAAGAACCAGAACAACTCCTCAGCAACCCAGCGGAACGGCACGCGTTTAGTTGTGACGATCGGGAAACCTTCTCGCAGATCAAACCGCGTCTGATAGCCGAACGTCGATATCGTTCCGGTTCCGGTGCGGTCTTCGTGGCGAGTTCCGGTAGCGAGGATATGTTTGAGCAGGTCGTGATACTGTTTCATTCAATCTTAATTGTAAATTGTAAATTGGAAAATTGTTAACTGGTTGTGAGAAACCTTCGTTTACCAATTAACAATTATCCAGTTAACAATTTACAATTATGTTCGATGTTTGAGGTTAGTTTTAATAGTCCGCAGTGCGGCTGGATGTCGATCGGGTTTAGCGATGGCGTGAACGCATTTCACACCACGACCGCTCACGCGCCGCACGAAACTGCTTTGCCCGATCTGATGCGCATATTAACGCAGATCGCCGATCCGTCTACGACTGAGAATGAGTACCTGCTGAAATGGAATCGAGACCCGGAAGAATTCGATATGTACTTCGTTCGCAGCGCGGACGAGTTGAGAATTGAGATCTATCAATACCCGACCGAGGAACGCGAGGCAGTCGAAAGAGAACTTGTTTTCTCGCATAACGGCCCGGTCAGCGAAACTGTCGCAGCGTTTTCGCAGACTTTTGAACAGCTTTATGCGGATCGCGAGACCGACGAATTTGAATTCAACTGGCGGCAGCCTTTTCCGCTCACGGAGTTTCAGCAGTTTAGGGCGGTTTTAGGTGCCTAGGCCGCGGCCTAACCCATTCATCAAATCTATTCCAAGACCGTAAACGAGAAATGAAAGAAAAGTTGCTAGATCTACTTGCCTGCCCGATCTGCGGAGGCGACATCGTGATGGCCTACGCGAGCAAATACGACGGGGCAGAGGTCATGGAAGCCGTCCTGACGTGCCAGAAATGTACACGCGAATATAAGGTCGTCCGCGGGATTCCCAGATTTGTCGATCTCGCGAAAGTTGAGGAAGACAAGGTCGCGACGGCTGAGAATTTTGGCTGGCAGTGGCTAAATTTTACGCAAGAAGACCCGAAATACAACGAGCAGTTTCTCGGCTGGCTGCAGCCGATCAAGCCGGAGTTTTTTGAGGGCAAGGTCGTTCTCGAGGGCGGTTGCGGAAAAGGACGTCATACAAAGATCGCCGCCGAATGGGGAGCGGCTGAGGTTATCGGAATAGATCTTGGAGTTGCCGTTGAATCGGCATTTGCCCTGACGCGAAACCTGCCGAATCCGCACATCGTTCAATGCGATATTTACAAGCTGCCCTTCAAAAAAGTGTTCGATTATGCATTCAGCGTCGGCGTTTTGCATCACACTCCGGACCCGAAAAAATCGTTCCTCTCGCTCGCCGGAAAAGTGAAAAAAGGCGGTCATCTGTCCGCGTGGATCTACGGAGCGGAAAATAACGAATGGATCACGAACTACGTCGATCCGATCCGCACCGGGTTCACGTCGCAAATATCGCAGCCGATGCTCTACCAACTCTCGAAGCTGCCGACGCTCGGGCTCTTCCTTTCAACAAAGCTCGTTTATCGACCGCTGAACTCTGTCGCAAAGCCGATAGCGAGCAAGCTGTTTTACAACGAATACCTCAACCACCTCGGCTCATTCGGCTGGCGTGAGCAGCATAATATTGTATTCGATCACCTTGTCGCACCGACCGCTTTCTACATCTCAAAAGACGATTTCGCAACCTGGTGGGACGAGATCAAAGCCGAAGACGTTGAGATCAAATGGCATAATGAGAATAGCTGGTGTGGGTTTGGAAAGATAGGATAGTGCATTGGGCAATCGCGTTTATCGTTTTCGGGCTTTGTTGTTTCGTACAGCGAATTGTGTATGACAAGTTGTTAAGAGTTCACTACGAGGTTTACAGGAATGACTGGATCCGGAGCGGAAAACCTAACGGCTACTGGTACTACCCAGAAGGCGTCGAAGCTACTATCAACGCCCACATTTGGAGATCTTCTCACAAAGCAAAAGTGAGAATGCTCTTTCAAAATCCCTGGTGGGTTCGGGACAGCCTTCAGGCTTGGAGACTAGCCCTGATTTACCGAGCGATTACCGCAACAGCCTTTTTTGTTTGGCCGATTACTATTTTGATAGCTGCACGCTATGAGATTTGACAGCAATATAGACAAAAAATATCGCAGATCCGTCGAAGACGCCTTCGCAACGATCATCGCGAAAGGCAACGATGAGCATCGGCACGTGATGAACGAGATCGAGGAATCTGACCTGCTGATACGGGTTCAGCCGGTCAGTGAGATCAATGCTTCGGGGATCACTGGCGTGATCAATTCGGTGAAGACGAATTACAAGCTTGCGACCGAACGGATGAGTTTGCGTGAGGCTCTCGGCGAGATCTACATCGCGATCGCCGAAGAAACCATCGACACCGGCGGGCAACGCGGGTGTGAGGGAACTTTCGTTCACGAAGGGCGTCATGCGTACGATTTTGCTCAGACGATCGAAAGCCTGTCGAACAAGGACATGAATCCGATCGGTATTTTTAACCCGACGTTGTACGAACTCGAGCTCGCGGCTCACAAAACTTCGGGCGATTATATGCTTTGCGTAGACAAACCGGAGTACATCGACGAAGGGCTCGGGCTAATGATCCTCTGCCGCGAAGGCGACGGCCCTTGTACGGTGAGCGATGACGGAATAAACACACGCCTGCGCGACAGCTATGGCCTCGCCGTCGACAAAGATCAGGGAGCTACGGCGAGCCAGATGATGGGAATTATGGTTTAGGAAAATTCGCCACGAATAAACACGAATGGCACGAATAGGCAGAACACTCTTCCTTATTCGTATCATTCGTGTTATTCGTGGCAAAATGATTTTATGAGCACACTTCCTCAGGAGATGCAGCAGCACACCTACGCCATCATGGACGAGGTCGAGGGCTCGCATTGGTGGTTCGTCGGGCGTCGGGCGATCCTCGAAGGATTTCTGAAGCAAATAATCCAAAATCTAAAATCTAAAGTCCAAAATCCCAAGATCCTGGACGTTGGCTGCGGAACCGGTGCGAATATCGAAATGCTTTCACAGTTTGGCGAGGCGGAAGGCGTTGATGTATCGGACGACGCTCTCGAATTTTGCCGACGCAAGGGCCTAAAGGTCCAAAAAGGCCTTGCCGAGACGCTGCCTTACGAAGATGAGACATTTGAGCTAACGACCGCTCTGGATGTGATCGAACATCTCGACGACGACATCGCCGGCCTCAAAGAAATGTTCCGCGTGACAAAAAGCGGCGGCTATTCGCTCTTTTTCGTTCCCGCATTTATGTGGCTCTGGGGCGTCCAGGACGACATCTCGCATCATCGCATCCGCTACACGCGAAAACAGATCACGGAACGGATCGAAAAGGCCGGATATAAGGTCGAGCGAGCGACCTACGCCAACATTACCTTCTTCCCGCCGATCCTCGCCGGCCGAACGCTGATGAAACTAACCGGCATCAAACCCGAATCCGAAAATAACATAACCATCTCGGGCCTAAACGGTATTTTAGGGAAGATCTTTTCCTCTGAAAGTTTGTGGCTTAAGAACCTTAATTTCCCGTTTGGCGTGTCGATCGTCGTTGTTGCGAAAAAAGATTGACTGTCATGTTACGATGGACTGAATGTACGTTGATCTAAACAAATGGATTTTTATCGTCAGACAATCAAAAAAGCCCCGCCTATGATCATTGTCCCTGACGAATTCCAGGATCGTGATGTTGAGGTCATTATTTTACCGTTAGATCAAAACGGACACCCGCGAGAAGAGGCCGAACGCGACGCGAAAGGATATCCGATCGGTTTTTTTGAAGAGACTGCGGGGTCACTACCGGACTTTCCGGAACGAGAGCCTCAACCCGATTTTGATGTTCGTGAAGTATTGACATAGCCGTATATGCTGAAATATCTTCTCGATACGAACGCTTGTATCAACTACCTCAAATTCTCAAACTCTCCCATAAGAGCAAAACTCCAATCCTTAGCCGTGGACGAGATCGCTGTATGTTCGGTCGTGAAATTTGAATTGTATTACGGCTCATATAGAAGCTCAGACCCTGTTCGTTCTTTAGAAAAGCAAAACCAATTCCTGGTACAATTCCGTTCTCTGAATTTTGGCGATCCAGAGGCCGTCGAGGCTGGCAAGATAAGGGCGTCCCTCGCGTCGATAGGCAAGATGATCGGAGCTTACGATATTCAGATCGCAGCGATCTCACTCACCAATGATCTGACGCTTGTTACCCACAACACCTCGGAATTTTCACGAATTGAGAACCTGAAATTAGAAGATTGGCAGATATGATTGTTGAAATTTGCGTTGATACCGTCGAATCAGCCGTTGCTGCCCAAGTCGGTGGGGCTCAGCGGGTTGAGCTTTGTGACAATTTGATGGAGGGCGGAACGACGCCTAGTTTTGGCTCGATCGAGGTAGCTCGCGAACTGCTCGACATCAAACTCCACATCATCATCCGCCCGCGTGGCGGTGATTTTCTTTATTCCGATACTGAATTCGAGATCATGAAACGCGATATTGAGGCAGCAAAAAGCCTTGGAGTGGACGGCGTTGTGATCGGTATTTTGCGTGCAGATGGTGAGATCGATGTTGAGCGAACGCTTGAGCTGACCGAGCTGTCGCGGCCGATGGCGGTGACTTTTCATCGGGCGTTCGACGTTTGCGTTGATCCTTTTCGGGCGATCGATCAGCTTGCCGAGATCGGCGTCGACCGCATTCTTACCTCGGGCCAGGAAGCGACCGCCGTCGAAGGGCTCGACATGCTCGCCGACTGCGTCAAACACGCCGCCGGACGCGTCTCGATCATGGCATGCGGCAATCTGAACGAGAGAAATATCACAAAGGTTATCGCTGCGACCGGCGTTTCCGAAGTTCATTTCACAGCATTCGGCGAGGTCTCAAGCCAAATGCGTCACCGCAACGAACGAGTCTTCATGGGCGGAACGCTGCGGCCGCCGGAGTATTCGCGTTCGGTCACGAATGCAGATATCGTTCGGAAAACTATCGAGGAGTTATAACTTTTCCGTACCCTGCAGCTTACTCAAACCTCGGTCGAATGTGCCGAGGGGTAGATTTCCTACCTTGCGAGCGACTTCAAGGATCAGGCAATCTGAAAATCCCAGTTTTGGCAATGACTTGAACGTTTCGAGAGCGGCTGACACGACTTCTTCGCCTTGGATAGTCAAATGGTTGTGGGTCAGCAGCATCTCAATCGCGGTCGCCAGTTCTGATGCGGAACGATCGTAAACCGAGTCAAGAACCCAGATAGTTTCTATCAGAACAAGATGCGAAACCCACGCACCGTTCGCGACAAACGATTCGGCTGCGGCAGTTTGTTTTGCATCGTCGCGGGCGATGAGGCGAACGAGGACATTGGTGTCAACGCTTCGCATATTTTCCCCGCATGCGTTGTTTGATCCCTTCTTTAATGTCTATGAGGCTTACGGTTTCGGGTTTTTCAGAAAAGATCGCTCTATGAACGTCCTCTGAGCTAAATCTGCCCGCGCGTCTCACGACAACATCGTCGCCGAGTTCAGTCCATTCGAGAACCGCTCCCGGCCCGAGCCCGAGTTTTCGGCGTATCTCAGCTGGAACCGATATCTGCCCTTGAGCCGTTATTTTTGATTGAGCAATTACCATATTTCGAACATAGGACATTACCGGGGTAATGTCAATGCAAATCCGCGGCCGCGCCCTCTATTCCACACAAGCAAGCTGTATTTTTATGCCGTTTATCGCTAAACTACAACATTTGCTGAGAGTATTTAGATGGATTCTACAGAAAATGTAAAAACCGTTGACCCGCCGGAATTATCGTTGTTTTTGCCGGTGCTTGACGAAGAAGAAAACCTGCGGCCGATGCATGCGAAGATCCAGTCGGCTCTCGACGCTTTGGGAAAGTCGGCTGAAGTTATTTATGTCGATGACGGTTCGACGGATAAGAGTCTTGAGATATTAAAGGACCTGGCCGCGTCGGACGATCGCGTTCGTGTGATATCGCTTCGACGAAATTACGGTCAGACGGCTGCGATGTCGGCAGGGATCGACGCCGCTAAGGGCGAGATCCTGATCCCGATGGATGCCGATCTGCAAAATGACCCCGCGGATATCAAACGGCTGCTCGACAAGCTCAACGAAGGTTACGATGTCGTCTCAGGCTGGCGAAAGAATCGTCAAGACAAACTAATTTCCCGTAAGATCCCGTCGCAGATCGCGAATCGCATCATCTCCTGGATAGGCGGCGTGCCGCTGCACGATTACGGCTGTTCGCTAAAGGCTTATCGCCGCGATGTGATCCAGGACGTGCGGCTTTACGGCGAAATGCACCGCTTCATCCCGATCTATGCAAGCTGGGCAGGAGCACGTGTGGCGGAGATCCCGGTCGATCATCACGCCCGCACGATGGGCAAATCGAAATACGGCATCTCGCGTACGGTAAAGGTCGTCTTCGACCTGATGACGATCAAATTCATGGCGTCGTATGGCACAAAACCGATCTACGTGTTTGGCACGTTCGGAATGCTGGCTTTTTTCGCTTCCGTTTTCTCCGGCCTCTACGCGGTCTTTCTGAAACTCGCAAACCGCATCGGCCTGCCACAATTTCATGCTGATTTCGTCGAAACACCGCTGCCTGTGCTGTGCATCGTGATGTTCGCGATCTCAATCCAGTTCTTTTTGATGGGACTTCTCGCAGAATTGCTCGTCCGCACGTACCACGAGTCGCAGAATAAGGCGATCTACGCGGTGCGGGAGAAGGTTGGGTTTTAGTTGGAACGCAGGCTGCCAGCCTGCGTGTGATGATACTCGCAGGCTGGCAGCCTGCGTTCCAGTATGTGCGGAATCGCCGGTTGGATAAACCTGAAACAATCTGACGCGAAAGATCACACCGAGGCTGTGCTGCATTCGATGTGTGAGACGATCCTGCATCGCGGACCGAATTCTGAAGGTTTGTGGCTGGATGACACGGTCGCGTTGGGTATGCGGCGGTTGTCGATCATTGATCTGCATACGGGCGATCAGCCGGTTTTTAGTGAGGATAAATCCGTCATCGTGATGATGAACGGCGAGCTTTATAACTATCGCGAGGTTCGCGAGGATCTCGAAAGACGCGGACACAAGTTCGTTACAAAGTCCGACACCGAGATCCTGCCGCATCTTTACGAAGAATACGGTGAAGACCTCGTTGATCATCTTAACGGCATGTACGCGTTCTCGCTCTGGGATACGCGGAAGAAAAAACTCATCATCGCCCGCGACCGGTTCGGCGAGAAGCCGCTGTATTACGGCGTTTTCAACGGCAAACTGCTTTATGCGTCCGAGCCGAAAGCGATCCTTGCTCATCCGTCGGTCACGCCGGAACTCAACCTGGACGCCCTACGGCATTATCTCAGCTACGACTACGTTCCCGCTCCGCATTCGATATACAAAGGCATTTCAAAATTGCCCGCGGCCCACGTAATGGTCGTCGAGAATGCCGAGGTGCGGACGCGGCGGTATTGGAATTTGACGTTTGCTAAAAACGGCAATATTTCTTCGTTTGATCGAGCGTCGGTCGAGCTGAAAGAGCTGCTTTCGGACGCCGTCAGAATGCGCCTTGTCGCAGATGTGCCGCTCGGCGTACTGCTTTCGGGCGGCGTGGATTCTTCGACAGTTGCGGCTTTCGCCGCTGAGCACGCGACGGAAACTGTAAAGACCTTCTCGATCGGGTTTACCGAAGATTCGTTCGACGAGACCAAATACGCCAGGCAGGTAGCCGCGCACCTCGGTACCGATCATCACGAAGAGATCCTGAGTGTCGCAAAAGCTGCCGAGCTGATCAGCGACATCGGGGAATGGCTAGATGAACCGCTGTCGGACGGTTCGCTCATCCCGACATATCTGCTAGCGAGGTTTGTCCGCAAACACGTCACCGTTGCCCTCGGCGGCGATGGAGGGGATGAGCTTTTTGCGGGCTATCCGATGTATTATGCGCACAAGGTCGCAAAACTTTATTCTACCGTTCCGGGATTTGTCCGTTCCGGGTTGATCGAACCAGTCGTTCGCAGGCTGCCGGTTTCGACCAAAAATCTTTCGTTCGAATACAAGGCCAAACGCTTCGTCCGCGCGTCAAAATACGACACGATCACGAGGCATCATTCGTGGTTCGGCTCATTCACGCTCGACGAGCAGAAACAATTGCTTACCGAACACGCGTTAAGTGGTTCGAGCGGAGACATTTATGCCGATGCTCGAGAAATGCTCAAGATCTGCGACGCCGACAGCGAGATCGAGCAGATGCAGTATCTCGACATGAATTTCTACATGGCCGAGGACATTTTGACCAAGGTCGACCGAGCTTCGATGGCAGTCAGTCTCGAGACACGAGCACCGTTCCTCGATCCGCGTGTCGGCCAGTTTGCTGCTTCATTGCCGCTCGATTACAAGCTTCGCGGCAGCAAAGGCAAGCATATTCTGAAAAAGTCGGTTGAGGGGCTGTTGCCGGCAGACATCCTTCATCGATCGAAAAAGGGCTTCGGAATCCCGATCGCCGAATGGCTAAAAACCCTGCTAAACCCGCTGATGCACGACATGCTTTCTCCACAACGCTTAAAAGTGCAGGGAATTTTTGAAAGCGACTACGTCCTAAAGCTGATCGCCGAACACGAAAAGGGCATCGCGAGCCACCATAAACAGCTTTGGACGCTGCTCGTGTTTCAGCTCTGGCAGCAGAAGTTTTTGAAACCCTGAAGGAAAACGACGTTTTTCTTGATGATTTGAAATTGGAACGATCCTGGAAATAATGGGACAGGTTAAGTGTAATCACCACAACATTTAAGCCTTTAACCCCGTGTTTTTTGCACTCGTATTTTTTGGAACACCCTATTTGATAGCTATTTGTTGTAATAACAAGGCTTAACCTGTTCCACGTGGAACGATTTTTGAAGCTTTTTGGAACGGCTGTTGAGGGCGATTTCGCGGAAAAACATCCGTTTTGAGGAAATAGTATATCTTTCAGGGACGCACAACTTGTGGTTACGTCCGTCTGAGGGACACGCTTGACGCCTTTGCGTCCGTTAGTGATAAGCATCTGTTATTATTAACCTATGGCAAATCTTTATCCTGAAATCGAACCTTTCGACTCTGGAATGTATATCGTGTCTGACATTCACACGATCTACTACGAACGCGTCGGTAATCCGAGCGGCATTCCGGTCGTTTTTTTGCACGGCGGACCCGGCGGCGGGTTGATACCGCTTTATCGGCAGTTTTTTGATCCTAAGGTTTATCAGGTTATTTTGTTCGACCAACGTGGTTCTGGCCGTTCGACGCCGCACGCGGAACTTCGTGAAAATACAACCTGGGATCTGATCAAGGATATCGAATCGCTGCGAAACAAATTTGGGATCGATCAGTGGTACGTTTTCGGCGGTTCGTGGGGAAGCACGCTGAGTCTCGCGTATGCAGTTTCGCATCCGAACCGATGTTTAGGGCTGATACTTCGCGGGATCTTTCTCACACGGAAGAAGGAACTTGCGTGGTTCTATCAGTACGGCGCTTCTGAGATCTATCCGGATTTCTGGGAGCGCTATCGGGATGAGATCCCGGTCGAGGAACGCGGCGATTTCATTACTGCTTACCACAAGAGGCTGACCAGCGACGACGAGCAAACACGGCTCTCGGCGGCTCGTGCATGGAGCGTTTGGGAAGGCTCGACATCGAAGCTTTACCCGGACAAAAATCTGATGGACCACTGGGAAGGCGAACACGAGGCTCTGAGCCTTGCCCGTATCGAGTGTCATTATTTTATGAACAACTCGTTCTTCCCGAGCGAGAATTATCTGCTCGAGAATGTCGACAAGATCCGTCATATCCCGACGGTTATCGTACAGGGAAGATATGACGTCGTTTGCCCGATAACGTCGGCGTGGGACCTGCATCGTGCATTCCCTGAGGCTGAGTTTATCGTTGTACCAGATGCCGGGCATTCGGTGTCGGAAAAGGGCATTTCGTCGGCATTGATCGATGCTATGGACCGATTTAAGGCTAAGCACTAAGATTTTGCGTGAATCTTACTGAAAATAGGTTTATTATTGAGAATTATTGCCGAGGAATAATATTATGAATTTTGGAACTACAGAAATTCTCCTGATCGTCGCCGTTCTTTTCCTGCTTTTCGGAGCGACCAAATTACCGCAGCTTGCGAAATCGCTTGGAGCAACCCGTAAAGCTTTCAAGGACGGAATGCGTGAGGCCGAAGAAGAAGAAAGAGCCGAAGCTCAAAAACTTTCGTCAAACTCCGCTGCTCCGCAGATCAGCCAGATGAGCGACGAAGCCCTGATGGAAGAAATGCGTAAGCGTGCGGAGATGAAGCAGGTGTAGTTTCTCTACGCTTTCTCACCTGTTAACAAAGTTGCTTTGACAGAAAATCTAAACGTGATCTTGCCGTCTTCGGCATCGATCAATTGGGCGAGTTGTTTTACGACTCGCTCTTTCTGTTCGTCTTCGAGAGTTTCGAGCCAGACAGGCATTAGGAAATCGGCGACGAGCGGCGATTCGATGAATTCGGTGCCGTTATCAAATTCGAACTGCTCGTTAGCCAGCTCGGTGTTGATATTGACGAGATCGTTTCGCTCAGCAATTTCTTCGATGCGGGAAACCGTCGGAATGTCCGAGATCAGGGTCTCGACGAACGATGCGTGATCGGCCAGGCCTTCGTTGTATAGAGCTTCCCACAGCATCGAAAAGATCTCGCCAAAACTTCCTGCTGTCGGAAGAAATATCGCTATATCGCCGCCCGTTCGAGCCACGCGGATCGTGTTTTCGATAAATTCTTCTATCTCAGACGGCGTTACAAAGCTCGCGTCCGCAAGAACTGCGTCAAAAGCATCATCCTCAAACCTGATCATCGAAAAATCGACTGGAGCCTTGATAGCGGCGGCTTTGTCGCTGGCGATCGCGAGCAGGTCTTCGTTCTCGCTGGTCGCAAAGATGTCGGTCTTTTCGCCAAATCTTTCGTTGATCGCGAGAGCGTGGCTGCCGGTTCCGGCGTTGATGTAGAGCATATTGTCCGAATCGCTCAGATCCATATGCTTGTCGACGAGGTCCGTAAATCTTTTGGTCCAATCTTCCTGGATATAAAGGTCGCGGAGAAATGCGAGTTCCTTTTGCGTTTTTGTCATACTTTAATCGTAAAGAGTTAAGATGAAATAGTAAATCTAGCTCTAACCTGGAAATCTATGACTAAGAATGTAAAAGAACTTTTCGACCTGACCGGCAAAACTGCGATCGTAACTGGTGGATCCCGCGGTATCGGCAAGGAAATGGCCGAAGCTCTGGCAGAAGCCGGAGCAAACCTGATGCTCTGTGCTCGCAGACGCGAATGGCTCGACGATACGGTGAACGAATTCGCCGGGCGTGGATTCAACGTCGCGGGCAAAGTTTGCGACGTTTCGAAGCCTGAAGAGGTTCAGGCTGTGATCGATTCGACCGTCAAGCATTTTGGCTCCGTCGACATTCTCGTCAACAACGCCGGCATTTCGTGGGGAGCTATGCCTGAAGAAATGCCGCTCGACCAGTGGCAAAAGGTGATCGACGTGAACCTTACAGGATGCTTTCTATTCGCACAAGCTGCCGGACGGGAAATGTTGAAACAGAACAGCGGTTCGATCATTAACATCGCGTCTATAGCCGGGCTAACCTCGTCGGCGAACGGCCCTTTTTACGCGGGCTACGTAGCAAGTAAAGCTGGTCTCATCGGTCTCACACGAGAACTCGCGGCTAGCTGGGGCCGCAAGGGAATACGGGTTAACGCTATCGCACCGGGATTTTTCCACTCGCGGCTGGCGGATGCTGTGATCGAGATCTATGAACGATCGATACAGGAAGATAACGTGATACCTCGTGTCGGAAATGAAGGTGAGCTGAAAGGTGTAACGGTATTTCTGGCGTCCGATGCGTCGAGCTATATTACGGGGCAGGCGATCGCGGTGGATGGCGGAATGACAGTGTGAGTTCAGAGTGCAAGCTTTAGCTTGTATTCCTCGGCGAGGTACAAGCTAAAGCTTGCACTCTGAACAGAACTCGAACTCACCGAAAGCCGATGGCACGTGAAAGTTCGGTTTCTCGGTTTTCGTCGGTTGCCATGCGAGATAGCCGCGAGTCGGATCTTTGCCGATGCAGCGGAAGATATTTCCCAGCCAAATGTCACCGGGTTTTGGGGTTCTTCCGAGCGCCTTCCAGGGAATTCGTACGGCCATGACTATCTTGTCGGTTTCCACATGAACCGCAGATTCCATTCCCGAGGCATATTCCAGATCAGTCTTACGTCTCGTCGCTGACCACTCGATTCCCAGATCGATCCATTCTCCGGTCGGGGCGATCTCGAATTCGAAGTACTTATTTCTGTTTGCTTTGTTAGGTGCGACAAAGATCTCACAAACATCACGATCCCACAGCCCGATGGTCTTTTTGCTAAGTTCCGGTGTGCTCGACACGATCAAAGGCTCTGCCTGATCGCCGACAAATCGAACGTAGAGTGCCTCATTTGACCACAGAAGCTGAGCTTTGAATTGTCTGCCTTTCGGTGCTTTTTTTCCGGACCAGTAATTCCCGATGGATACGCTAACCGCCCGCGACCACGTTTCGTTATCGAGTTCCTCAACCTGGATCTCCGTCGGCGAAAAGGGGATCTTTATTTTCGGCATAGTTCGTTGGGCGACTGCTGTACAGGTGAACGCGCTGAAGCAACAGATCGCGAGGAAAAGCTTTACAAACCCTGAATTCGCTTCTTTAGCCATCGCACCTCGGTCGCGGCCGCCCGCATCAATCCGCCGGCAAATAATCGTATCGGAGCGTTGCCGCTAAACGCTCCTGCGATCGCGTGCAACGTCCTGAATGATACTTTCGATTCGTTCGAAACGGCAAATACGGGTTCCCACCTTTCGGGCCTGAGTTTCGCTTTAAAAGCGTCCAATCCATCGAAGTTATAAAATCGCTGGCCGTGTTTTCGCAGCCATGCTCAGCAGGACGCGCAGCCAGAATGGGTTATCGAACGGGTCGATCTCAGCCCGTTTTGAGAGCGGCGACAGGCCCAAGGTCGCATACTCAAATCCTTCGCTGCCGAGAACACGCATCGCGGAATCGATCATCAACTCGACGGTGCCGTTCGGTGCATCGGCAGAATGCGGGAATTGTTCAAACAGCCAACCGTTTCGCTTTGACACCGGTGATAGAACAATAAATCCGACGACCTTCTCATCTCGAGTTGCGACAAACACGCGGCGATCGTCTAAACGCGAAAGCGTATCCGGCTCGACCATGAAATGAAGCGGTGGCAGCCCTTTTGATCCGAGCCATTGTCTGAGGCAAGCCGCGAGTTCCGGATTTTCCCCCGCCTTTTCGATCGGCCATTCCTCGACGCGGACGCCTTTGTTACGGGCACGATTGACCTGTGAGCGGATGGAGCGTTGCCGCCCGACAATATTTGCCCAATCTCGAGGATCCCAGACCGGCTGGGCTCCAAGCAATATCCTGGCGTGAGTATTGGAACCCAAAAATAGGGATTCGAGGCGCGATTCCGCCGCGAAATAGCACACGTGTTCGCCCGAATCAGCGGTTAAGCTTTCAAACTCCGACACGATGTCGCTCAGCCTGTTTTTCTCGCAGACCGGAGCACCTACGACGACGCGGGTAGCCCTCGAATCGACGTATCCGACGACCGCGTCTCCGCTATCGGAAAACCAACGTCGAATGCCGGGATTCACGATCTGAAACGAAGTCGAATTCCAGCCATGAGCTAAAACTAGCTCGCGAGCTCTGGTGATCGCAGGGTTTGCAGGTTCAGACACTTCGAAAAACTAGCGAGCAGCTGTGACTCGGATAGTCGCGGGCTCGAATTTCGTATCTACGAGCTGAGTTTTGATGTTAGACGTGCTTTGCCGCGCCGGTTTTGTGCCGAAGGCTATCTGATAATCGCCTGCGGCAGTTTCAGCAGCAACGCGAAACACCACGGTCATGATAGGTTTTTTTGAGCCGGCGAAAGCCGCGGCAGCATCAAGCATCGCACCAAATCTTCCTTCGGCAGTCTGCTCCGCATTTACCGATAACACAGCCGACTGCGGTGTTCCGGGGCTGATCTTGGACGACATGTACGTGAAGACTTTGGGATCGAAATCGAGTGAAAAGACCATTACCGTGATGTCTTCTTTCGAATCAAGCTCCAATTCCACTGTGACTTCGCGTCCGGCGGTCGCTTTTGTATTTCGTGCCCTGATGGTCGCGGTCGGAGCGTTGGGATTCGCCGGAGCGGCGGCTGTGTTTGAATTTCCTGAAGCTGGAGGAACGACGTATTTATTCGCGGAGTTTGCATCGCTCGCAACCGCATTTACGGCTGGATCGACCGTTGAGTTGGAAGTGGTTGATGCCGTGGCTGGCTGCGTCGAATTCGCATTCGCAGGCGTCTCTGCCGCCTTATCGGACTGAGAACAGCCGATCGCAAAGAGACTGGAAAAGATAATGACGGCCAACAAAAGCTTAAGGTACTTCATATGAATTAAATTATAAGAATACCACGAAGAACTGTCGTTAGCTGGCCGTCTAATTATTCAAAACCGTCCTGAACGCCATTTTTGCGAGCTTCCATGTGCGGTCCCAATCGATCTTGCCGCCTTCGTCGCGACCCATGATCTTGTCGACGAACATCTTGCGAAAATCCTTGCCCTCGCGGCGGAGCATGAATTCTTTAGCGTACGGCTTTGCAGTTTCAAAGAAGTTAAACTCGGGATCGGTAATGATCCCAATGCCCTCGAGCGTCATCAGGGCTCGCATGATATATGTGAAATTCGAAGGCAGGCGGAACGGGTAATCGTACATGACGTCCGCGAGATCGTAGGTCAATTCCTTAAAATTCACGTCTTTAAGTTTCAGATTGAAATGAAACTCGAACATCTTTTCGACCACGGGTTTGACGGTCGAATGCGGTGTTCCAGGCTTGAGGAAATCGAGATCGATCAGATCCTGAGCTATGCCCGCCGGGTCTTTGCTGACGACGTGGAAGAACGCATCGATCATCTTTGCCTGCAGTTCAGGCGTAATGCGGCCGACCATGCCAAAGTCGAAAAACGCGAGCCGTCCGTCCGGCATCACGAGCAGATTCCCGGGATGCGGGTCGGCGTGAAAAAAACCGTCCTCGAGAAGCTGTTTGAGGTAAGTCTTTATCAGCAGACGGTTTACCTTTGCGGGGTCGATATCACGACGGGCTTGTTCTTCGAGATCGGTGACCTTAGTGCCGTGGATGAATTCCATCGTCAGGACTTTTGAGCTACTGGCATTCCAGTAGATCGTGGGCACGTGAACGTTCGTCCAGTTCTTAAAACTCTCGCGAAAACGCTCGGCATTGAGCCCCTCGGCACGGTAGTCCATTTCTTCGTGGACGGTGGTGTTAAACTCGCGGAGCATTCCTGCCCAATCGGCATTTTCGTTGAGTTGCGGAAATCTCTCGGCAAAGTTTGCAACCTTTTTGAGGATCACGATGTCGCCCTTTATCGTTGCGTCGAGATTTGGCCGCTGAACTTTGACCGCGACTTCTTGGCCGGCGTGAAGCCGGGCACGATAGACCTGGCCGAGTGATGCTGCGGCGATCGGTTCGAGCTCGAATTCGGCGTAAACGTCGTTTATCTTGCGGCCAAGTTCGCGTTCGATGATGGCGAATGCGACATCGTTAGGAAACGGCGGCACCTGATCGACGAGCGTTCCGAGTTCCTTAACAAAAGGCAGCGGCAGCAAGTCGGCTCGCGTTCCCATCGATTGGCCGATCTTGATGAACGTCGGCCCGAGCGTGATCAGCTTGTCTTTCAGCCAGAGGGCCTGGCGTTCCTGAATAGTCTCACGGTTGGTTTCGGTGCCAAGGAAAAAGCGTCGCAGGCTTTTTAGAAATGTCTGAAAGAACCACAAACGGATCGCGTAGAGCTTTTCGCCATAGTACGCCGCTCGTGTGAGTCTGATCGCTGACTTGAGCCGCTCACGCTTTTGTTTGTTCTGCATTTTCAGATGCAGATCGAGCTGATCAAGATAGAGATACAGCGCGAGCATTGCGATCACGCGTGAGATCTGGAAGAGCCGCAGGTAGCCGCGAATCCCGTGAAACTTCCCGCTCTCGCTGTCATCGACCTTTTGCAGTTCGCGTTCCTCTTCGATGAGCTGGCCGTTTGTGACGTTTTTGGCGACCGCGAGATCTTTTGTCGGCACAAAACCGTTCGAGCCAATCTCAATTGGCTCGCCAGGTACTCTTTCTTTTACTAAAGTTCCGTTTTCCAACATCTATTCAGCGTTTATTTCCTGACCGAACTGCAGTATGTAACCGTTATTGTCATAGACCGCAAATTCGCGCATACCGTACTCAAAGTCTTCGATGCCGTAGCAGATCTTTGCTTTGTCCTTAACCTTTTCCCACATCGCATCGACATCATCCGTCGTGAAATAAAACGTGCCTGTGAAACCGATCTTGTCGTAAGGTACGTGGTCGTTCGGCCTTGAAAACATAACGGCGACGTCATCGATCCACAGTGTCGCCCAACCCCAATCGAGGTTAACCTCGCCATCATTGAAGCCGAGTACGTTTTTATAAAATTCGATGGTTCCGACGAGATCCCCGGTCCACATTGTTGGCCTTAGTTCAGTTACTTTCATAGCAGCTCCAGCATGTTCTTTACGCCCTGGTGGCGGAAATAGTTCCTTGCGCGATTTGAGTCTTTTTCGATTTGAGCTTTCAGTTCCTCGATACCGCTAAACTTACGTTCATCGCGGATCCGGTGCAAAAAGCGGACGCGCAGCACGTCTCCATAGAGATCGCCCTCAAAATCGAAGACGAACGTCTCGATCGACGGTTCGGCGTCGTTTTCAAAGGTCGGGCGCACGCCGATATTTGTGATACTTTTTCGCCACGAGCCGTCGATCAGCGTCGCAGTCGCATAAACGCCATAGCGCGGGATGACGCGGTTGTGAGGTTTGAGGTTTGCCGTCGGAAAGCCGATCGTATGGCCGCGGCGATTGCCGCGAATGATGACGCCTTCGACACCGTAGGGACGGCCGAGCATGCGGCGGGCGAGATTGACGTAGCCTTCGGCAAGTAGCCTGCGGATCTTCGATGAGCTGATGCGCATTCCGCGAAGCTGTACCTCATCGACCTCGTCCGCTACGAAGCCAAGTTTCTCGCTCATCCCGCGAAGAAGCTCGATATTTCCGCCGCGATCCTTGCCAAAAGCGAAACCTTTTCCGAGATAGACCTCTTTTGCCTGCAAACGGTCGTGAATGATATCGGCGAGGAAGTTTTCAGCCGGCTGACAGGCAAATTCACGTGTAAAAGGGATAACGATCGTTTGCTCGATACCGAGAACTTCGAGGTTCGCCAACCGCTGATCGAGCGTTTGCAGCATCGGCGGAGCGGTGTCTGGATGCAGTACGGCTCGAGGATGCGGGTCGAATGTAATGGCGGTCGCGGCGGCCTCGACGGCCTTTGCCCGCTCGACAACCTTTCGCATGATCGCCTGATGCCCGAGATGCAGACCGTCAAAAACGCCGAGCGTCAGGACGGTCGGCCGCGTGATGTTGGCGTTTTCGGTCCCGTGAAAGATCTTCATTAATGAAAATGTTATTTGAGCACGCGGGAATAGGCAACCGGCGAGAATATTAGGCTATTTTATGAGATTGAGAAGCTTCTTCATTTCCACCTTTGTCACGATGCGATAGGCCGGCTGAACAACTTCATCATAAGCCTTACTGTGGTGAACTGCCGGATAGTTTTTCGCCTTCATCTCGGTATCAAGTGAGAGCCAGTCGGAGTATTTTAGGTTTCCTTCCGTTCTTTTCTTCAGCCGGCTGCCAAGTTCATTCCAGGCGGTCACGAAATTTTTGCCGTCCGAACGATATTCGCGGCTGCTGGTGAGAAACGCGTCAAGCAGATCGTCAGGTTTGCCGCCTTTTGCTTTGAAAGGCCTCAAATTTAGTCTTCCGATGTCCTCACCTTTGCAAAGCGGTTCCCAGATGGGCTCGGTTGCGGTTTTTGCAGAGAGCGAATTCCATTCACCCATCATCCATTTTCGGGCTGATTCGGTGTCAGGAACAGCATGTTCGCCGCCGCGAGTTGCTTGAAAGGTCCATTTGTACGCATCCTCGATCTGAACATTCTTGTCAGCCTTCCATTTCGGCAATGCGAAATCGATCAGTGAAGACGGCAGGCATGAGAGGAGCAGTGTAAATGCGAGTAAGTTCATTTGATCGGGTGAGCCGCAAAGAAATCCTGTTCCATCTGTTCGATCACCGCACCCAGTTCCTTGACGGCGGCGATGCTGGCTTGTTTCTTTGATCCGCCGTAAACATTCGGCTGTATGAGCTTCATGTTAAGTGAAAAATGCGAGCCTTTCGGCGGATAGTTCGAAAAAGCCTTTTGCAATGGGCTGCGGATATAGACGCACAAAACACGAGCATTTTCGAGCGATGTCAGGATCTTTCCGGTGCCGAAACGCAATTTATCGACATCAAACCGGCCCTCACGGCTGCGTTGACCCTCGGGAAATATCAGCACGACATTTCCTTTTGCCAGCAGATATCGGCAGAGGTTCAGCACCGCATTCTTATGAGCGGGCGAGCCTTTTCGATCGATGAAAATGCATTTTGTTAGGTAAAGAATGGCGTGATAATGCAGCTTTTTCTTGAAGAAATCGCCCGCCGGGACGTTCCACATGAAGGCCTTGTAGTTGAACAGATACCAGAAGTTCGACGCCAATGCCCAGATCACTAAAGCAGAGTCTATAAATGTTAGATGGTTCGCACAGATCACCAGCGGATACTGGCCGCGTTCTTTGTCGTCCCAGATCTGGCGAAATTGCTTGCGGATCTCCGCCATGTTCTCGATGCGGTAACCCCGCACGTATTTCATCACTGCGACCAGCAAACCGCCGACTGGCAGGAGCAAGATCCTGCAAAGAGTTGACTGAAAGCGCGTTTTTTCGATCTGCCACTGCGGAGGATCGTCCACGCCGCCCGTCAATTTGGCAGTCTTGATCAACTGGATCAATCTTTCGGCTCGCATCATAGCTCTTTACCTCAGGCTCTGATTTCCTGCTCCAAAAATATTCTGCGGATCAAGGCTTTTCTTGATGTCTTTCTTCCATTTCAGGGCCGTTTCCGACATGATCTCAGGCAAATACTGCTCGCGAATCTTGCCGATGCCGTGATGATGCGAAAGCGAGCCGCCACAGCGGAGGATCTCTTCGCGGGCAATGTTTTCAAGCTCGAGATACACCTCAGACGGATTTTCAACGCCCTTGTAGTAAAAACCGAAATAGAAATATATTGCGACCCCCGTTCGATAAACCTGCGTGATGCGCGATGTAACGAATGGCTTTCCGGGCAGGTCGCGTTTTTTATATTCCTCACGCAGTACGCGTTTGACGTTGTCGCAGATCTGCAAAGCATCGCTCCACGCACACGACGTTTCGAACGACTCGGCGATGATGTAGTAATTCATCAAAAAGTCGCGAATGTAGGCAATGCTATACGTCAGTTGATATCCGCGGCGGCCATTCTCAGCTCCGGCCTTCATACCTCCGTGCTTGGAGGCGATGCGGTAAACGTCCGACTGCTGGCGATCGACCTCGGACGTCGTTCCCTCAAAAACCAACGTGAGCGCGACCATCTTGTATGGATCAAAGCCCTTCACCTTGGTCACGAAAAACTTCTCGATATTGCTTTTCCACACCTTCATCCCGGTCGACGCCGGTTTGAGAGCGAGGCCGAACTGGAACTGAAGATTGTCCACCAAACGCACACTCGCCGGCGGCGTCGAGGTATGAGCAAGCTCATGCATGAATGAATATCCTGCTTCATACGAAGGAAAGAGAACCGATCCGTAAGCTTGTGATTCCGGCAGCGGGAAGAGTTTGACAATGGCGGACGTGACGATCCCGAGCGTACCCTCGGAGCCAAACATCAGCCGGCGAAGGTCGGAGCCGACGGATTCTCGTGGAGCGGCGGTCGTGCGTTTTAGTTCGCCGTCCGCCGCGGCAACGGTGATATCGACGACGATATCTTCGATATTGCCGTATTTATTCTTTTTCATGCCGCTGGCGTTGGTCGCGATCCAGCCGCCGAGGGTCGAGAATTCGACGCTGTCCGGCTCATGGCCCATCGAAACGCCGTATTTTGCGAGCTGCGTCATGATGTGGCGGCCGACTGCTCCGGCTTCGATCCGGGCCATCATGTTTTCCTTGTCGATCCACAAAATGCGGTTCATCCGTCGCATGTCGACGGTGGCGATCACACGGCTTTCATTGTCGCTGCAACGCAGAGCATCGGTGACATTTGTGCCGCCGCCGAATGGGATGAGTACAACATTGTGATCTTTCGCCGCAGCGATCAGCGAAGCGACCTGTTCTTCGCTCTCCGGATACAAAACCATATCCGGAATGCGGCCGAGGCGTTTGTGCTTGATCGCGTACATCTCTTCCTGCGTGTGGCCGTGGCCATGGCGCAGGCGATTTTCGCCGGAGGCGTCGATCTGTTCTTCTTTCAGAAATTCGCGGATCGCTTTGCTGAATGCGGGCGACTCAACGGCGGCAGGGATTTCCGTGGGATAAGAATTACGATGTTGATCCTTAGGGTCTAGGTTGATCGCCAGAGTTTCGCGGATCCACGGCAACAAGCGCGGCAATTCCTGCCCGCTCAACTCATACCGCGTGCCGGTGATCTCGACGACGTCACGCTCGTTGATAGCAAAACTGGTATCGCGAAAGCCCCAGTTTTCCCAGCTTTCAGCTTCGTCGGCTCCAATAACTATCGGTTCCGGATAGATCAAATTATCTTTACTCATCGCTTATGTGAAAGCGATTTTGAACTATTGCACGCAGAAAAGATTGAACGCTTCTGCTATTTGAGGAATGAAATGATGGTGCTTTCCTTCGTTAATGCCGAAGGTGCAATTCCGAGCAGCGAACGGAAAGTCCGTGTGAGATGAGCGGAATCTGAGAAACCAGCTTCGTAGGCGATATCAGTCAAAGACTCGCCTTTTGCAAACAGATGCATCGCGTCGCGCAGACGCAGCCAGAGCAAATATCGGCGAACCGGAACTCTCACATTCTCAGTAAAAAGATGCGAGAAACGGCTTTCCGACAGCTCGACACCGGCCGCGATCTCCTGAACCGAAACGCCTTCATCGCGGCTTGCACGGATCCATTCGATGCTCTGAGCAACGCGACTGTCGATCGGCAGGCTTTCGCCGCTATCGATCGCCGCGACCATTTGCTGACAGATGTTCTGGACATCACTTGCCGCAAGACGTTCGTCAAAATCCTCAAATATCGACCGCACTTTCTCAACCGTTTCGTTTGTAAGTTTCGTTATGCCTTTTTTTGAGAATATTGGTGCGAGCGGCTGTGCAAGCGTGGTCTCAGGAGCCAAAAGTAGCATCACCATCCGATTGTGACGGCCATCGATAGCGTGAGGTTGACCGGGAGCGATTATCGCAGATTCATAGTTGAGGAAAGTATCTTCATCGTGAGTTCGCAGGCCAAATGTGCCCTCGAGAGCGACGCATACCTTGATCGCTGGTGACTCGTGCAGGCTCGCGTCGGCTGCCTGGCCGAGAAAGATCGCCTGCTCATCCCAGACGAGCACGATTCCACGCCAGTCGCGGGTTGAAACAAAGATGTCATCGATCTGGCTCATGCTTCACTAGTCCCCGAGGTGCTTGTCCGGTACGAGGTAATTCTGAATGTAGTCGGCAACCGCATCGACAAGAAGCGTGATCGGCTTTGAATATCCGGTGTTTCGTATCCGGGTGAGATCTGCCTGCGTGTGGTACTGATACTTGCCGCGAAGCTGCTCGGGCATATCGATGTACTGAATGTTCGGCTTTTTATCCAATGCTGCGAAAGCAGCGTTAGCAAGCGAATTCCACGTCGCCGCTTCGCCCGAGCCAACATTAAAAAGCCCACCGCCGCTATTCTCGAGAAAATGCAGTGTCATTTCGACCGCATCCTTCACATAAACAAAATCCCGCCCGAATTCGCCATCTTTGTACTCAGGATTGTAGCTGCGGAACAGCCCGATCATCCCGGTCGCGTTGATCTCGCCGAAAGCCTTGTTCACCAGCGAACGCATGTCGCCCTTGTGGTCCTCGTTCGGGCCGAAGACGTTAAAATATTTGAGTCCGACGATGTGGTTGAACATGCCGTTGCGAGCCGCATATTTGTCAAAAATATGCTTCGAATAGCCGTACATGTTCAAAGGTCGGAGCGAATTGAGCTTCGCCGTACCATCTTCCATTCCTGCCGAGCCGTCACCGTAGGTTGCCGCGGACGAGGCGTAAACGAAGCGGATGTCATTCGCGATCGAAAACTCGGCGAGATCTTTCGTGTACTGAAAGTTATTCCGCATCAGATAATCGCTGTCGCGTTCCGTGGTCGCTGAGCAGGCACCGAGATGAAAGATCGCTTTCGAATTTTTGAATTCGCCGAGGTCGTCGAGGAAGTCATCCGCGTCCAAATAGTCGGCAAACTTCAGCGGTACAAGATTTTTCCATTTATCGGTCTCGTCGAGCCGGTCGACGATCAGAATGTCGTCATGGCCCATCTCATTTAGCCGCCAAACGACCGCGCTGCCAATAAATCCTGCTCCGCCTGTGACGATGATCTTCATACCGGTTTAAATGCAAAACAACATCATACCACCGGAGTCCGATGCGGAAAATTGCGGGTTCTACACATTAAAAATATTCCATTTCAAATTGAAAAAGGTTAAGGTAGTTATACACAACAAACCCCTTTAACTTGTATCAGAGATATTATGGAAGACAATCTCGAAGGTATCAATCTAGAACTCTACGGCGAAGTTGGGCTGAATTCGGACGAGGAGCGGATCCTCGACGAACTGGGCATTCACGGTGCGGAAAGACGGAAATTCCTCGGCCAGAGCCTCTCTGGCGTCATCGGTTTATTCGCTTTTCAGCTCTTGGCAAAACAGCAGGCCCTTGGTTCGGTAACTCCTTCTGCCGAGGCACTTTATGCACAGCAGGTCGGGATCGAGAATGCGGTCGAGGTCGCGTTCAAGGTCAACGGTGAGGCCCGAAAGCTAGCCGTCGACTCGCGAATGTCGCTTCTCGACGCACTGCGTGAAAAGCTGGATCTGACCGGCTCGAAAAAAGGCTGCGATCAGGGCCAGTGCGGTGCATGCACGGTGATCATCGACGGACGGCGTGTCCTTTCCTGCCTGACTCTGGCCGCGACCTGCAAGGGCAAAGGTGTCACCACCGTCGAGGGATTTGCCAAAGGCGACGAGCTGCATCCGATGCAGGCGGCATTCATTAGACACGATGGATTTCAGTGCGGCTACTGCACGCCGGGCCAGATCTGTTCGGCGGTCGCTCTGCTCGAAGAAGCGAAACGCGGCGATCTCAGCCACGCGACTCGCGACGTGCGAAAGGAAGTTCGAGCTCTCAAGCTTTCCGACGACGAGATCAAGGAGCGCATGAGCGGCAACATCTGCCGCTGCGGAGCCTATCCGGGAATCGTTGCAGCGGTCAAAGAGGTGCAATCAGGGGCGAAAACCGCGGTAACGTGGCACTTTGCCAGCGAAGACGAGATCGCGGCAGCAATGAACATGGAGGGCAGAAACGATGCGACCGTTTAAGTACACAGAGGTTGCGGACGCCGCAGCCGCGACGAGAGCTCTTGCTGCCAATGTTGACGCAAAATTCCTCGCTGGCGGTACAAATCTCGTCGATCTGATGCGTGAGTATATTGCGCGTCCCTCTGAGATCGTTGATATCAAACCGCTCGGAATGAGCCAGATACAAAAAACCGCGGGCGGGATAAGCATCGGGGCCTTGGCGAGAAACACCGACACTGCGAACCATCCGCTCGTCAGAAAGGATTTCCCGCTGCTGACAATGGCCATCCTCGCCGGAGCTTCGCCGCAGATCAGGAATATGGCGACGAACGGCGGAAACCTGATGCAGCGGACCCGGTGTCAGTATTTCTACGATCTGACAATGCCGTGCAATAAACGCGAAAAAGGCAGCGGCTGCGGTGCCCTAGACGGGCTAAACCGCATGCACGCAATATTTGGTCATAGCCAAGATTGCGTCGCTACGTATCCCGGCGACATGGCGAACGCACTGTATGCACTCGATGCGATCATCAAGGTTCGCGGTGTTGACGGCAAAGAGCGATCGATCCCAGCGAAAGATTTCCATCGTCTGCCGGGAAACGCTCCCGAGAAGGACAACGAACTCGCCCACGGTGAACTGATCACGTCGATCGAGATCCCGAACAACAAATTCGCCGAGCGGTCTTATTATTTGAAGGTCCGCGACCGTGCTTCGTACGCGTTTGCTCTGGTCGCTGTCGCTGCGGCACTTGAGGTCGAGGGCGGAACGATCAAGCAAGCTCGTGTCGTTCTCGGCGGTGTTGCTCACAAACCGTGGCGATCGGCCGAGGCCGAAACGTCGCTGATGGGCAAGAAGCCGGATCGGGCGAGCTTTGAAGCCGCCGCGGCTGCCGCTCTTGTTGGGGCAAAACCGCTTAGCCACAATGGCTACAAGGTCGAGCTTGCGAAACGCTCGATCGTGGTCGCTTTGGAACGTGCAATGGGGGTAACGGCGTAATGAAATACATCGGAAAAGAGATGAGCCGCGTCGACGGTTTTGCCAAGGTCACGGGACGGGCGAAATATGCTGCAGAGTTCAAGGTGCCCGAAATGGCATACGGTTTTCTCGCGACCAGCAGCATTGCTCGTGGAACCATTAAGTCCATAGATACCGTCGCCGCCGGCAAAGCCGCGGGGGTGATCAAGGTTTACACGCATCAGAATTTTCCTGCGATCTTCCCGGCACCCGCAGCGAATGCACAGGCAAACGCGGCGTATCGGGCGTTGATGTCGGACAAGATCATTTTCAACCTCCAGCCGATCGCCCTCGTCGTTGCGGAAACATTTGAACAGGCCCGCTTCGCCGCGAGACTGATCACTGCCGAATACGACACGGAAAAACCAACGACCGACATGCTCGGGTCGATAGATAAGGCGGTCGTTCCGAATCCCGAGCGAGCAGTCCGCCCGCGTGGCAACCCCAAAGAAGCTCTCGCATCTGCACCGGTCAAGGTCGAGGGCGTTTACACGATCCCGATCGAGCACCATAACCCGATGGAACCGCACGGGGCGACGGCGTTCTGGGAAGGCGGCAAGCTGACCCTTTTCGACAAGACCCAGGGCGTTTTCATGGTCAGGCAGGCAATGGCGGCTGCGTTTGGAATACCGCAGACAGATGTTAATGTCATATCGCCATTTGTTGGCGGAGCGTTCGGATCGTCGCTTCGCCCGAACTATTACCCGGCTCTCGTTGCCGGAGCGGCGAAGGACGTCAAACGCCCGGTTAAGCTCGTCTACACGCGAACCCAAATGTACACTGGTGCGGGCTATCGTCCGCAGAGCTGGCAAAAGGTTTCGCTTGGTGCCGAGAAGAACGGAAAGCTCATCTCGATCATTCACGAGGCGGCGAACAATTCGCCTTTCGGCCAGCCTTACAGCGAAAACATGACCGGTCTGCCGCGTGTTCTGTACGCGAGCCCGAATGCCGACAGCATTCAAAAGATCGTTACAACCGACCTGCCGCAGCCCGCACCGATGCGTGCCCCCGGAGCTGTTACGGGCATGTTCGCGCTCGAATCGGCGATGGACGAACTCGCATATGCTCTAAAAATGGATCCGCTAGAGTTGCGAGTGATCAATTTCTCGAACGTCAATCCCGACAACAACCGTCCCTATTCCAGCAAGGCTCTAATCGAATGCTATCGTCTCGGTGCCGAGAAATTTGGCTGGAAGAACCGCAAACACGAGCCCGGTTCGATGAAGGAGGGCCGTACGATGGTCGGTTGGGGCGTGGCTTCCGGGATGTGGAACGCCGCTCAGCTTCAGGCTTCCGCGAAAGTAGTGCTGCGTGCTGACGGAACCGCAAATGTCAGCAGCGGAACGACTGACATCGGGCCTGGTACGTACACCGCCATGACAATGATCGCCGCCGAATATCTCGGCCTTGCGATCGAAAAGGTCAAGTTCGAGCTTGGCGATACCAAGTTTCCGCCGGCACCGATCCAGGGTGGCTCGTTTACGACCGCAAGCGTCGGGACCGCGATCTATGGAGCCGCTCAGAACATCAAGAAAAAGCTGATGGATCTGGCAAACAAGGCCGATTCGTCGCCTTTCAAAACCGCAAAGCCCGAGGACCTCGAACTTGCCAACGGAGCGTTGCAATTCACCGGCGATACCTCGCGATCGGTCAATGTTTCGCAGCTCATGCGTCAGAACGCGACGCCCGAGATCGAAGACACGTTTCAGGCGAACCCCGGAGCCGAACGTCAGAATTATGCGACCGGAGCTCACGGTGTTCAGTTTGCCGAGGTCAAGATCGATCCCGATCTTCGTACGATCAAGGTCACCCGCATGATCGAGGTTTCCGCCTGCGGCAAGATCATGAATCCGACGACGTCGCACAGCCAGGAGATCGGCGGCATCGTCTGGGGCATCGGCATGGCACTGCATGAGGGAACCGAGATCGACCACCGCTACGGCCGCATGATGAACGCCAATTTGCAGCACTATCACGTGCCCGTCAACGCTGACATTATGAGCGTCGAAACCCATTTCATCGAGGAAGATGACAAGATCGTCAATCCGCTCGGCGTCAAAGGCATGGGCGAACTCGGCATGGTCGGCGTTCCCGCCGCGATCGCAAATGCTGTGTTCCACGCGACGGGAAAACGCGTTCGAGATCTGCCGATAACGATTGACAAGCTTTTGTAACGTCTACACTTTCGGTTTTCGGCGGAACTCCAACGCTTCGTCGTCGAGTTTGCCGTAGCGGAGCATCGAGAGATCCTTAAAGTAATTCTGATGCAGCCGCCAGGGTCGTTTCGAGCCCTGGCTCGGCAACTCGCTCATCGCCCGCATCACATATCCGGACGTGAAATCCAGCACGGGTTCGGGCTTCACGCTTGGGTCATTTCGCCGCGGCGTGCAGCTCGCGAATCCGTGCTCATCCATGAATTTCATCAGCCGACAGACGTATTCACTCGTCAGATCGCATTTCAAGGTCCACGAAGCATTCGTGTAGCCGAACGCCTGAGCGAGGTTTGGAATGTCGCTGTACATCATGCCTTTGTACGCCATGACTTTTGAGAGATCTACCGTCTCGCCGTCAACAACGAGCGTGAGGCCCGACATGATCTTTAGCACGAGTCCAGTCGCGGTAATGATGATATCGGCGTCGATCTGGTCGCCGTTTGTGAGCTGAACGCCAGTTTCCGTAAATCTTTCGATCTCGCCGTTAACTATCGAAGCCGAACCTTCGCGGATCGCCTGGAATAGGTCGGAATCGGGCACGACGCATATCCGCTGGTCCCAAGGATCGTATCTCGGCTGGAAACTCTCTAGTTGTTTCTCGCCAAGTTCCGCCCGAACGCCTTTGGCTATCAGACGCTTCATAAATTCCGGCCGCTTTCGCGATATCTCATAAAAGAGCATCTGCCGCAGAATATTCTTCCACCGCGAAAGCATATACGCGGCTCGGTCGGGCAGCAGCTTTCGGAAGAAATTGGCGATCCCGTCCTGCGAAGGCATCGTCACGATATACGTCGGCGAACGCTGCAGCATCGTCACATGCTCCGCCGTCTCGGCCATCGCCGGAACCAGCGTCACCGCCGTTGCCCCGCTGCCGATCACGAGCACGCGTTTGCCAGTATGATCAAGCCCTTCCGGCCATTTCTGTGGATGAACGAGCGTTCCGCGATATTCTGCTAGCCCCGGCCAGTCCGGCGTATAGCCTGCCTCGTAATCGTAGTAACCGGTGCAGAGGTAGAGGAATTTACAGGTGAAGGTCTCAATTAGTGGTTGCTCTGCGGCTCCGCGGCTCTGCGGGAAGTCTCTAGCTGAGTTTCGATGATCTTTTTGAGAGTTCTCACCTCCGGTCGAGCCCTTACTCACGTGCGGGCTACTGACACTTACACTCACCTTCCAGAGCGAATCGTCGGATGACCACTCGGCCTTCGTTACGCGATGTCCGTATCTGATGTGTTTATCGAGATCGTACTCGCTTGCCGTTTCGCGGATGTACTTCAATATCGAAGGCCCGTCCGCGATCGCTTTGCCGTCACGCCACGGCCTGAAACGGTAACCGAGTGTGAACATATCCGAATCAGACCGAACGCCTGGATACCGAAACAAGTCCCAAGTCCCGCCCGAAGCCCGACGGCCCTCAAGTATCGCAAACGTCTTATCCGGACAATCCATCCGCATCCGAGCCCCAGCCCCGATCCCGGAAAGTCCCGCCCCGATGATAAGCACATCGAAATGCTGCATATCAATTAGAACTGTCGGCGGTCGCTACGAAGTTGAATCGTGGATTCAATTCCAAGATGTAAAATTCTCCCGAACATCAATATCATCACCATTTGTAAATGCCTTAAGGAAAACGTCCGGTGCAGGAGAAATGTACATATGATAGTGCCGGATCGAACCGTCAGGGTTTTTTGTTTGATAAGCGCTCTCAAGATAGGCGTCAACTTTATAAGTCGGGACAACGACAAATCCTTCTTCGCCTAATACGAAGACAATTTCGGACACGCCGAGCTCTTTTGCGGTTTGGTACGGACGGGGACTTATTCCAAACCAATAAGTCTGATGGGATTCATGGAATTTTGAGTATTGCAGTTTGACGACTCGACCATCCGCGAGTTTGTACACATTAAGCCTGCTATTGACTACCTCGCCACCTCCCAATCGCTCGATCGCATCATAGGCTGTTGACGAAGGCCTTGCCGCTTCTGACGGCAAAGTTGCAATCGCGGGTTCGCTTTTGTCTGGAGAGTAGTATTCAGACCTGCCGTTAACCAGAAACTTCTTAACTCGATAAATCTCGGTCGGAACGTCCAAGGCGTTGCAAAAATCCGTAAGGTCCTGATTTGTGTCGTCGATAAAAACTGCAATCGACGGTTGAACTCCTTCGATGAAAAGTTCGAGTTTCTGGAAGAGACGAGTCGCATCCGTATCCAAAAACATCGACGCGTCTTCTTCCAATCCACGCGACAAGATCACATCGAATAGCCGGTCACGCAATTGCCTCAACGTACTTGGGTTCTGACCGGCTACCACAAACCGTGTGAGTTGCTCCGCAATGTGAGGCCAAACACCGTGTCTTAAGAGTTCGCACTCAACAATCCACCATGATCGCAACCGGAAATTAAAAACAAACCCATCCGGGACACCATGCTTCCCGGAAGGTGTTGTAATTCTAAAACCAGGAATCAGTACGCAGTCCGGCGAGAAAGTGCCAATATTCTCATAAACCCACGATTCTAGTTCTTTCTCACTGTCGAATGGCGCATCCGTTATCGGCATTATTAGTCGCCCCTTTTGATCAATATGAAATCGTTACCAACCCAAAATATAAGCAAACATCAACGGTGCAACAATCGAGGCATCGGATTCCACAATGAATTTCGGCGTTGTGGCTTCGAGTTTGCCCCAGGTGATCTTCTCGTTCGGTACGGCTCCGGAATAGGAACCGTAGGACGTTGTCGAATCTGAGATCTGGCAGAAGTAGCCCCAGACTGGGACGCCGTCGCGCTGGAGGTCCTGGTGGAGCATTGGGACGACGCAGATGGGGAAATCGCCGGCGATGCCGCCGCCTATTTGGAAGAATCCTACTGTGGAATCGTCGGTGGCGTTTTCGGTGTACCATTCGGCGAGGGACATCATGTATTCGATACCGGTGCGGACGGTGTGGATGTTTTTGATGTCGCCGGTGATGACGTGGCCGGCAAACATATTTCCCATGGTACTGTCTTCCCAGCCCGGCACGACCATTGGCAGGTTTTTCTCCATAGCGGCGTACATCCACGAGTCCTTGAGATCGATCTGGTAGTACTCTTCAAGTGAGCCGTTTTTCAGCACCTGATACATAAATTCGTGCGGGAAGTACTGCTTACCTTCCTGATCCGCTTTGGTCCAGACATCTACCATTGCTTTCTCAAGCCGACGCATCGCTTCCATTTCTGGGATGCAGGTATCGGTCACGCGGTTCATGTGGCGGTCGAGCAGGTCTTGCTCGTCGGCTGGTGTCAGATCGCGATAATGCGGTACGCGTTCGTAAAAATCGTGGGCGACGAGGTTAAAAAGGTCTTCCTCAAGATTTGCTCCGGTACACGAAATGATCTGCACCTTGTCCTGCCGGATCATCTCCGCCAAACTCAACCCCAATTCCGCCGTCGACATCGCTCCCGCGAGCGTGATCATCATCTTCCCGCCGCCGTCGAGATGCTTGACGTAAGCCTCCGAAGCGTCGATAAGGGCGGCGGAGTTGAAATGGCGATAGTGGTGTTTGATGAATTCAGTGATCTGTCCGTTCATACTTTTATTATAGTTAATGCCGATATTCACAAAAAGCGCGGGATCCATATATCGATCCCGGAACACAACCCGGACCTTCTACACGAACGGGCAGCGACCGGCGGGAGACTGCATCCGATGATCTACGAACCGCATCTAGATATGCCAAGGTGAAGCCCGCGCAATTCGGCGAGGCCGCGCATACGGCCGATGCAGGAATAGCCGGGATTTGTGACCTTGCCGATATCATCCATCATCTGATGCCCGTGGTCGGGCCGGAAGGGAATGAAATGATGGACCGTTTGTGCGGTTTCATAGAGAGCTTTCATCGCGGCGTACATGTTGACATCTCCATCGAGATGGTCCGATTCGTGAAAATTCCCACGACCGTCTTTTTTGATATTTCGGAAATGAGCAAAATGGACGCGCAAGCCCATTTCGGTCAGGATCGCCGGGATATCATTCTTCGGGTTCGAACATAGCGAGCCGCAGCAGATGCAAAATCCGTTCGCGGGCGATGGAGCAAACGAAGCAATATCACGCAGATCTTCGATGGTCGACACGATCCGCGGCAAGCCCAGAATGTCGAACGCCGGGTCGTCAGGATGGACCGCGAGGCGAATTCCGACCTCTTCGGCAACGGGCGAGACTTCACGTAGAAAATGAGCGTAATTCTCTTTTAGAGAGCCGCGGTCAATGTCCTTGTATGGCTCAAGAGCTTTCCGCATACCCTCGACCGTGCGTTTTTCTTCACCGGGAATGCCGAAAAGCACCGTGTCGATCAACTCGTCTTTCTGTTTTTGGGTAGCGTTGTGAAACCGTTCGGACGCACTATCAACGACTTCGTCGGAAAAATCATTTTTCGCACCCTGCCGTTCCAAAAGGTGGATATCGAACATTGCGAAATCGACAAGGTCGAAATTCAATGCCAACGACCCATCTTCGACCTCGAACCTTATATCGGTGCGCGTCCAGTCGTTGACCGGCATGAAATTGTAGGTCACCACCTCAAGTCCGCAGGCGGCCAGATTTCTGAGCGAGACCTTGTAATTATCGATCCATTCCGTAAACCGTCCGGAACGTGTTTTTATATCCTCGTGGATCGACAGGCTTTCGACCACGCTCCATTTCAGGCCGTAGGCAGCAAGTTCCGCTTTTCTCTTCTCGATCTCCGCCACTGGCCAGATAGCACCGTGCGGAATGTGATGCAGCGCAGTCACAACACCTTGCGTACCGGTCTGTTTTACATCTGAAAGCGAAACCGGATCATCAGGCCCAAACCATCGCCAGGTTTGAAGAAGTTCTTTTTTCATAGAGATATCCAAAGAAAAACGCGAAAAGGAAATGTTATCCCATCCGCGTTAATACTTAAATTTAAAACTCAAAGATCAGAACGATTCGCCGAAACTGACTTCGCCAGCGACCGCGACCTGATAAGCAGAAACGCGACGTTCGAAGAAGTTAGCTAGTTCCTGTACGTCCTGCAGATCCATGAAGTCGAACGGGTTTTTTGCCCCGTAAACCTTTGGCAGGCCGAGCATTACGAAGCGTTGGTCAGCGATGTATTCGAGATACTGCCGCATGTTGGCGATCGACAGGCCCGAAACGCCGAGGCCGAGGACGTCTTCGGCAAACTGCATTTCGCAATCGACTGCCTCGCCGATCATCTGGACGATCTGACGGTTGAGATGTTCGTCGAATAGATCCGGTTCTTCTTTGCGGACCTCTTTGATGACGTCGAGGGCGAATGCCATGTGGGCGGATTCGTCGCGGAAAACCCAATTCGTTCCTGCCGCGAGGCCGTGAAGCAGACCTTTTGAACGCAGGAAATATACGTAGGCGAATGCAGCAAAGAAGAAAAGCCCTTCTATACAGGTCGCAAAACAGATCAGGTTGAGCAGGAACTGTCTGCGGTCTTCTTTTGTCTCAAGAACGTGCAGATTCTGGATCGAATCGATCCATTTGAAGCAAAATTCCGCTTTATGGTGAATTGACGGAATGTTGTTGACGGCTGCAAACGCAGCGGCTCGCTCGTTATGATCCGGAATGTAGGTGTCGAGCAATGTCAGGTAAAACTGAACGTGGACCGCTTCCTCAAAAAGCTGCCGCGACAGATACATTCTCGCCTCGGGCGAATTGATGTGCTTGTAGAGATTGAGAACGAGGTTATTCGAAACGATCGAATCGCCGGTCGCGAAAAACGCCACCAAACGGTTGATCATATGACGCTCCGACGCCGTCATTTTATTACGCAGGTCGTTTACGTCAGTCGAAAAATCGACCTCCTCGACCGTCCACGTATTCTTGATCGCATTCCGATACATCTCGTAGAAGTTCGGATACTTCATCGGGCGAAGGGTTAAGTTGAAACCTTGGTCTAATAGCATTGTGTTTTAAGTATTCAATCTAAAAAGAAATCCTTCGCATCCTGCAGTACTTCGTTAAGAAACGATACATACTCAGCACAAACAGTAACAGCCGATTTTTGTTTTATTGCATCCGGGGCGTCTCCGAATTGTACATCGAACGCGACGTTCAGATTCTTCGCTCTAGGTAATTGAAGATAAAATTTCTCAACTTCCCCACTCGGAAGTTCCACGGTCCAACCGCATCCTCCTAGCGAGTCTCCAAGAAAGAATGATGAAGCCTCTGGCGGACGGGTCGGCCCAACGACAGTCATAAGGAGTCCCATATCTAGGTTCGTAACGTTCATTGTCGCTGAGGTTTGGAGTTTACCTTGTTTTTCAATGGCATTCCGGAGTTCTTTAAGATATTGGAAAGCTGGATTCTCCTTCATTTTCTCCTGCCACGGCTTGTACCACTTATCAAATCGATCATCCTTACTACGGAGATTCTGGAGCACGAACGTAACTGAACGTCCGAACACGATGGCGTTGCGAATTCCAACCCGTCTTGCTAAAGGATCTGTCGAGCGAGCTTGGACGACACCAGCATGAGCAGTCGCTAGAGTCTCTTGAGCATTCTTTAAAATCTCTCTAATCTCGGAAGCCATATGACAATGCTACTGACATGCCTCGCATGCTTCAGGATTTTCCAGCGAGCAAACCAACGCCTCTTCGTCGGTATACGTCTTTTTCGGCTCCGTCGGCGTGATCTCCGACGCTTTGTATTCAGCGCTGACCTGAGCAATGCGCGTTGCGGGACGTGAGCGAAGGTAATACGTCGTCTTCAAGCCCTTTTGCCACGCATACATGTACATCGACGAGAGTTTGCCAATGTTCGGGCTTTCCATGAAGAGATTCAAAGAAGCACTTTGGTCGATAAACGCTCCGCGGTCTGCCTGCATATCGATGAGCGAACGCATCGGGATCTCCCAGGCGGTGCGGTAGATGGCTTTGAGGTCGTCGGTGAATTCGGCGATGTCCTGGACCGAACCTTCGCTGAGCTTGATCTTTGTGCGGATCTCTTCGTTCCACATGCCAGCGGCTTTGAGTTCCTGGACGAGATATTTGTTGATCTGGACGAAATCGCCCGAAAGCGTCTCACGTTTGAACAGATTCGAGACCTGCGGTTCGATGCATTCGTAGCAACCGGCGATCGAGGCGATCGTGGCTGTTGGAGCGATGGCGATCATCAGCGAATTACGCAGTCCGGTCGCCTTGATCTTTTCACGCAGGGCATCCCAACGCGGCATGTCGTCGGGCGTAACGCCCCAGAAATCGAATTGCAGATCGCCTTGAGCCGCACGCGTTTCGAGGAACGCCGGGTGCACTCCGCGTTCGACTGCGAGATCAGACGAAGCGTCGAGTGCAGCAAAATAGATCTCTTCCTGAATTTTCGCCGAGATCTTACGAGCTTCGTCGCTGTCGAACGGCAGGCGAAGCTGGAAGAAAACATCCTGCAATCCCATCACGCCAAGGCCGATATTGCGCCAGCGGTTGTTCGACTGCGAAGTGCTCGGGATCGCGTAGTAATTCAGGTCGATGACCTTGTCTAGCTGGCGAACCGCGAGACGGACATTGCGGCGGATCTTGTCGTAATCGACCTGGCCGTCTTTTACATAACGGGCCACGTTGACCGAGCCGAGGTTACAAACGGCGGTTTCGTTGTCGCTGGTAACCTCGATGATCTCGGTGCAGAGATTCGAAAGGTGAACGACGTTCTCCGGCCGTGCGGTCTGGTTCGATTTGCGGTTTGACGAATCTTTGAAGGTCATCCAGCCGTTGCCGGTCTGTGCCATCGTCCGCATCATCTTTGCGTAGAGATCGCGGGCGTTGACTTGACGCATGAAGAGGCCTCCTTCCTCGGCTTTCACGTACGCTGCTTCGAATTCTTCGCCATAAAGGTCAGGGAAGTGCGGCACGACTTTCGGATCGAACAGCGACCACTGGCCGTCGGCCTGAACACGCTTCATGAAAAGATCGGGTATCCAGTTTGCGAGGTTCAGATTATGCGTACGTGCCGCATCGTCGCCCGTGTTGTCGCGGAGTTCGAGAAAATCGTCGATATCAGCATGCCAGGTTTCGAGATAAACGCAGCACGCACCTTTGCGTTTGCCGCCCTGATTTACCGCGGAAACGCTGGAATCGAGCGTTTTGAGCCACGGCACGATGCCGTTCGAATGGCCGTTGGTGCCGCGAATCAGACTGCCGCGTGAACGCACACGGTGATACGCTATTCCGATTCCGCCCGAGAATTTCGAGAGCATCGCGACGTCCGAATACTTCTTATATATGCTGTCGAGGCTGTCTTGCGGACTGTCGAGTAGGAAACAACTCGAAAGCTGTTCGTGCTGCGTGCCCGAGTTGAACAGTGTCGGGGTCGACGGAACGTATTCAAGTGATGAAAAAAGATGATACAAGCTGATCGCCTCAGAAGGCGTTTCTGCCAGGCCGCAGGCAACACGCATCCAGAAAAACTGCGGCGTCTCGATCACATCACGAGTCACACGATTTTTCAATAAATAGCGGTCATATAATGTACGCAGGCCGAAGAATTCGAACAGGTCGCATCGAGTGTTATCGATCGCGTCATTCAGCTTGCGGCTATTTTCGATCACGAATTGAGCCACGCGGTCGCCGATCAATCCTTCTTTTACGCCGAAGGCGATCGATTGCGAGAACGAATGGATCTCCTGATTGCGGACCTCTTTCTCGACGTACTGATTGAGCAGACGGGCTCCAAGCTTAGAATATTCCGGCTCTTCGAAAATAAGGCTCGCTGCGGTCTGGATCGAGAGCTTGTCCAGCTCTTTTGTCGTCGCGCCGTCATAAAGTCCGCTGATGGTTTTCGTGGCGATGCGCAGGCTGTCGACCGATGGCAGATTGACGCAGCAGCGGGTGATCGCGCGTACGATCTTATTGATATCTACCGGTTCAAGGTTGCCGTTTCGTTTGCGAACCTGCATCGAGGTCTGGGCCGAATTGTCTGCCTGGCGGGTCGCCGCCGTTCCTGTCTGTGTAAAGAAGTTGTCCATATCTAGTCGTCAGTTAGTCTCGCGTTTAGGCTAAATTAGTCGCCACGCTTTGATATGTTTCAGGTGAAATTTGGCGAGAAAATCCCGTTGCTATGCCTCATTTATCATCGGCACAACTGCAACTCCACCGTTCGTTTAAATTTTAATCACGCGGGATATTGGATGTGTTTAGCTCGCGTGGATATAGACTATATGGTAGTGTTTTGGCTTTGTCAACACAAAATATAGTGGTTTTGAAACTTTCTGCTAAACCTAGTTTTTGCAACATTTAGCGTGCGTCGGGTAATGAAAAGGATGATATTTTCTGTAACATCGCGGTAACGTGTTTAAGCGCAGTGAGTTAAGCGGTCAAATTGACATGATGCCGGTGGAAAAGTGGAGGAAAATCTATGGAAAAGGGGTGAATTACGTCACTACAAGCTGATCGTAAGCGAACTGAACATTCTCGGGCAACAATTTTGTATCGCGCTCGTGTAGGATGTCATGGTCGAGGTGTGTGAGGTAGGCCCGTTTTGGTCGCAGATCGGCGATGATCGCCAAAGCCTCTTCCAAACAGAGATGTGTCGAATGCGGCTTTATCCTCACGCAATCAAGCACAAGAAGATCCAGATCGCGAAGCCCGTCCATCGACGCGGGCGGGATAACTTTCAGATCGGTCGCGTAGGCAAAATCGTTGAATCGATACGCGATGACGGGGAGTTTACCGTGAATGACCTCGAGCGGCGTGACCTCGATATCTTCGCCGATGCAGAACGGAGCTCCCGGCGTCACCGTGTGCGGGATCAGCTGCGGCAAGCCACCGCCGAAATGCGTCGGGTTAAAGATGTACTGAAAGATCCGCCGCAGATCGGTCCACGCGATCTCGTTCGCATAAACGCCCATCGCTCCGTGTCGAAAATTCAACGGCCGAATGTCGTCGAGACCGAAAACGTGGTCAACATGACAATGCGTGACCAAAACCGCATCCAAATGGCTGATCTTTGCCCGCAAAGCCTGTTGGCGAAAATCGATCGAAGTATCGACAAGTATCTTCTTATCGCGATGCTCGATCAAAATCGAAACTCTCAGCCGTTTGTCCCTCGGATCCTCAGATAGGCAAGTCTCACAATCGCACCCGATCGAGGGAACGCCGGTAGATGTGCCTGTGCCGAGGAACGTGAGTTTCATTTACGTTTTTTACCACATAGGAACCTAGACACATAGAAGAAGGTGACTATGTGGTCTGTGTTTATATGTGGTTGATCATTTCTTGCCGAGAATGTCAGCACCAGAGAACTTCTGAGCGGCCTGAGCTTTCAGCTTTTCTTCGGTCGCTTTTACCAGATGAACATACTGCATCCGCAGATCACCGAGCAATCCTTCGAGAAGGCGGCTTTCTTGTGGGTGCAGGTTTCCTTTGGTTTTGTCGCGGAGCATTCCGAGGATATCGAGCCAGTATTTTCCGGATTCGAGATCGAGCGAACGCTGGCCGGTCGCGGGATGCGGGACGGCTCCGAGAGCGGCGGCGGCGTTGGTTGCGAGGGTCGAGAGGAAGTTTACAAAGCTCGCCGGGTCTTTTGCTCCGGGGATCTCGCCGTCATCCTCTTCTTCCGCAAACTCTTCTTCCTCGTCCATCGGACCGATGTGAGTTTCCTGAACCGGAGCAGGCTGCGGAGCCGCGGCAGTCGGAGCGGCAGCGGGTTTTTCTTCCGTCGGAGCCGCCGGTTTTGGTGGAGCCGCGTCGAGCGTCACGCCCTCGCGCAGCGAGCCGTCAGGGTTGAATTTTCGCTTGTCAGCGACCTTGTAATGTACTTCTTCGTTCTCGTCGTCGTGACCGATCATATATTTTTACCTTGGTTCGATAGTAGCATTTAGGGTTTAAGTCTTGGAAGTCCAGGAAAGTCTAGGAAGTCTAGGAAGAAGATCTCCTTCCAAGACTTCCTAGACTTTCTCGACTTCCTAGACTTAAATAGTTCTATGTCAAAATCCTTCGACGAACTCATCACCGTAATGGACCGCCTACGTGCTCCGGGCGGCTGTCCTTGGGATGCGGAGCAGACCTACCAATCGCTGTCGCAATACCTGCTTGAGGAAGCCTACGAAACGTTCGACGCTATCCAGGAGGCCGACCAGACTGGAGATACAGCGAACCTCCGTGAGGAACTCGGAGACCTGCTGTTACAAGTAGTTTTCCATTCGACCATCGGCAAAGAACGCGGTGATTTTACTATCGATGACGTGGCAGAAGGCGTTACGCAAAAGCTGATCCTGCGGCATCCGCATGTTTTCGGCGATGCAAATTTCGCGCGTGCCGAAGACGTTCTCGATAATTGGGACCAGCTCAAAGCCGATGAGCGAAAAGCTTCAGGCAAGGTCGAAAAGGTCAAAGATTCGATCCTTGACGAAGTTCCCGTCCACTTTCCCGCCTTGCTCGAAGGGCTGAAGCTCACCAAAAAAGCCGCGAAAGTTGGCTTCGATTGGGAAAATGCCGATCAGATCTTCGACAAGCTCAACGAGGAAACCGCCGAATTGCGAACAGCCATCAAAAACGGCGACAAAACCAACATCGACGAAGAGATCGGCGACCTGCTGTTCGTTGTCATGAACCTCGCCCGCCATCTCGATGTCGAACCCGAAACCGCCCTAAACAAAACCAACCGCAAATTCCGCCAACGGTTCAAATACATCGAAGACGAACTAAAACGCGAAGGCAAAACGCTGGAAGATGCGAACCTCAAGGAGATGGACGACCTGTGGAACCAAGCGAAAATCAACAGATCCACCGCAGCTTCCTAATTCTTGTTCCGTGCCTCTCCGTGTGTTCCGTGGTGAAAAAATCTCAGGAGGTTAACCACGGATCGCACGGAAACACACGGAACAGATCCTAAAGATCACTCTGCAAACATTTCCTGCAGCCGATCGATCGTTTCCTTATGGGCGGATCTGTCGATCTCACCTATCTTCTTGACCAGCCTCACTTTATCGACGGTTCTGATCTGATCCAGCACTATCATTCGCTCGTTGTTTAGGAAATTGACGGCGATGCGGGTCGGGTATATTGTCGTGACCGATGAGAGCGGGGCGATCATTACGCTGGCGAGATGGGCGTTCATTTCGTTGGGCGAGATGACCACGCAGGGCCGTGTTGTTTTGGGATCCTTGGTCGGCACGGCGTCGAGGCCCGCTAGATAAACGTCGAATCTGTTTACCATTGCCACTCCTTCTTATCGAAACCGCTCGTCGACGCATCGCTCACGAGTTCGTCATCGTCATTCTCCGCCATCAGCTTAAACGCATCTTCCCAACCCGCACGCGGTTTCTGAGCGTTGCGAATAAGTATGCCGTCAGGATGAAGTTCGAGGTCGACCTCTTGGGCAATGCGGCTTTCTTCGAGCAAAGCTTTCGGTATACGAATGCCTTGCGAATTACCGATCTGAATGATCTGGGCTTTCATAATTACATCGTAATTACATTGATGATAAAGGTCAAAATCGTTTCTATCGCGATTTATAACAACGTCGTCTCGCCAGCTTCAAATTCCGTTATAGCTTCAGCGAACAGAGCATCAAAACGTCCGTCAGCGACATCCGTTCTGATCTGCTCGTCCCACTGTTCTTCAGCCGTTTCCATACTGTCACACTATTTGATTAATGAGAGTCCATTCATATACGGTCGCAAAACCTCAGGTATCAGAACCGATCCATCTTCCTGCTGATAGTTCTCAATAACCGCGATCCACGTTCGTCCGACTGCCAAACCGCTGCCGTTCAACGTATGGACGAATTCAGGTTTGGCTCCGCCGGCACGGCGGAATCGCGTGTTCATGCGGCGTGCCTGGAAATCACCGCAGTTTGAGCAGCTTGATATTTCGCGATACGTTTTTTGCGAAGGCAGCCAAACCTCGATGTCGTAGGTTTTGCGGGCTCCGAAGCCCATGTCGCCGGTCGAGAGGACGACGGTGCGGTACGGCAGGCCGAGTTTTTGCAGGATGTCTTCGGCATTTGCGGTCAGCTTTTCGTGCTCTTCGTCGGAGTTTTCCGGCAATGAAAGTTTGACCAATTCGACTTTTTCGAACTGGTGCTGGCGTATCAGCCCGCGGGTGTCGCGGCCGTAGCTTCCGGCTTCGCTGCGGAAACACGGTGTGTAGGCGACGAAATATTTCGGCAGATCGCTCGCGTCGAGGATCTCTTCGGAATGATAATTCGTCACCGGAACCTCGGCGGTTGGGATCAGGGCGAAGCCGCGTTCGTCCTTGATGTGAAACAGATCTTCCTCGAATTTCGGCAGCTGATTCGTGCCGAAAAGTGCAGTTCGATTCACCAGAAACGGCGGAACTGTTTCGCTGTAGCCGTTTTGCGTGGTGTGCGTGTCGAGCATGAAATTGACGAGTGCACGGCTCAAACGTGCACCTGCACCGTTCAGGATCGAGAATCGGGAACCCGCGATCTTTGTCGCTCTTTCGAAATCCAGAATGCCGAGCGTTTCGCCCAGATCGACGTGATCTTTCGGTTCGAAATCGAATTCCCGCGGCGTGCCCCAGCGTCTTACCTCGACGTTCGCTGACTCATCAGCTCCGACGGGAACGCCGTCAGCTGGCAGATTTGGCAGGCCGACGAGCAATTCGCGCATGGCGGCTTCCGCCGTGTCACGGCGGGTTTCGAGTTCCGATTGTTTGTCTTTCAGCCCCGCGACCTCGGCTTTTTTGGCTTCGGCTTCGTCGCGTTTGCCTGACTGCATCAGGGCTCCGATCTCTTTGCTGGCCGCGTTTCGCTGGCCGTTGATGGCGTCGGCTTCGCCGATCACGGTTCGGCGTTCTGCGTCGAGTTCGACAAACTTATCGAGCGAATCTGCCGGGAAATTCCGATTTCCCAGCGCAACGCGCACGGCGTCCAGATTTTCTCGTACGTATAAAAGGTCCAACATAATATTCTCTTAGCTCTCGCCTTACTTTTTCGTGAGCAGCATATCGACCGTCTTTTGAATTCTTCTCGTTCGCGTTTCGGCGGCCTTTGCTTCTTCAATGGAGCGGACGTTCTCTTTTCTGAGCGTGTAGCTGAGAGCGTCGAACGCCTCGGAAACACCATTTTCCTTAAGTGCCGCAGCCAAGTCGTCTGGGATCGTGACCGTTCGCTCAGCCGTGTCTTTCTCCAATGTAACTACAATGTGCTCACCGGCGGCTATGCCAGCGCGTTCGCGAAATTCTTTCGGAACGCCGAGCAGATATTTGCCGCCCATGCGGGCGATCGAGCCGCGATATTCGGCACCGTTGATGACGGCTTTGACCGGAACTCGCTTTGCACCATAGACCGCTTCGACATCGAACGGTATCTCGATGCCGGTCGCGTCGAGCGTTCCGTGCTTTATCAGCACCGTTTCGAATGTTTGTTTATCGCCCATTTTTAACCTAAAATCTAGAGTTCATCGATACGCGAAAGACTTATCGAATTTAGCAAAGTTACTATGGTAAATAAAATTCGCAAGGCCGTTTTCCCAGCCGCCGGGCTCGGCACCAGATTCCTCCCTGCAACCAAGGCTTCGCCAAAAGAGATGCTTCCGCTGGTCGATAAACCGCTCATCCAATACGTGGTCGAGGAAGCGGTTGCGAGCGGGGTTGAGTCGATCCAGATAATCACGGGCCGCGATAAGAGCGCGATCGAGAATCATTTTGACATCTCGTTCGAGATGGAACAGATGCTCGTCGAACGAGGCAAAACCGCGATGTTCGAACAGGTCCGCGCCATTTCGGACATCGCAAAGATCAGCTACACACGGCAAAAACAAGCTCTCGGGCTCGGCCATGCGATCTATCAGGCGAAGGATTTTGTCGGCAGCGAACCTTTTGCTGCACTGCTCGCCGATGACATCGTCGACAGCGAAAAACCAGCCCTGCAGCAGATGGTCGAGGTTTACGAGAAGTACGATGCACCCGTAATTGCCACGATGCAGGTCGCTGGCGAGGACATTTCCCGGTTCGGCGTGATCGATGCCGACGAGGTCGAGCCCAACGTCTTCAAGATCAAAGACATGGTCGAAAAACCTCCATTTGCCGAAGCCCCGTCAGACCTCGCGATCATCGGCCGTTACATCTTCACGCCGGACATCTTTGATGCGATCGAACAAACCACACCAGGCTCAGGCGGCGAGATCCAGATCACCGATGCGATGCGCATCTTGTTGAAGAAGCGTCCATTCTACGCCGTCAAACTCGAAGGCACCCGGCATGATGCAGGTGACAAACTCGGATTCCTGATCGCCACGGTTGAGCTTGCGCTGAAGCGTGCGGATCTTGGGGCGGAGTTTCGCGAGTATCTTAAAAGCCTTGATCTCAGCTAGTTCGCCGGTCGCAGATTCTGTTCGTATTCGAGACAGGTGCACGGTTCGTCGACGGTTGGCGTGCAGCCTGCGGGTTCTGACCGAAGGCAGTTTTTGCCGTATTTGACGACGAAGAACACGATCGCTGCAATGGCCACGACGCCGAGTACGATCGCGAGTTTTTGCTTGCCAGTCAGCCCGTTGCCCTGGGTTTGGGCTCGCTGCCGGTCGAGCTTTTCCATTGTTTTTGCGTCGGTTTTTCCGGAAAGCTCGGCGTATTTTTTGTTGTGCTCAGCGATCACCCGTTTCATGTCGGGAACGATGACCTCGGGCAGCTTTTCAGTGACGCCGATCTCGCGAGCGGGCACCTGTGATTGAGCAAATGTCGGCTGAGCGAGCGGCAAAGAAAGGATCGCAAAGATCACCAGAAGCGTGGCAGTAGTTCTAAACATCAGAAATTTCCCCCTTGATTGATTTTTGAGAATTATAAACGAGAATTGGTGACGCCGGAAGAGAAAATTTCGCTTAGAAGCACACAAATGAGAGTTTCTTCGGCGTGATTCTGTTGAGTTGTCAAAGATCTTTTCATATGGAAAGTCTCAGCTCGATTTGCAAAGATTCTATTTGCGTCGCTGTTTAAAGTTTCCTTTACTATTCTGCTATTCGTCAACTACCACCCGAGCAACCGGAGTTTCATTACCCTTGTAACCCACGGAGCATCCTCGAATATCGGGCATGCAGAAAACATAGGAGTGGTTTCCGTAACTGGCGTGCGGATTTACACTGGCAAGCAGGTCTCGCAGACGTCCCAATGCAATTCCAAATGCAGACCGAGTTTCTATGCGCGCAGGAAACTCGACGGTTCCAAATGCATCCGTGCTCAGTGTGTCTCGTTGGACTTCCTTGAAGAAATCTAATGAATAGTCATGCCATGTCTGCCGAATCATTGTGTTAGAAATCGGAGAGCCGTCCTTGCGAACAAATTGGACGCGCCATTGAGGCACAGTCGTGGTGTTAAATAGTGGCAGAAAAGATGCCCCAAATATCAGCAGCGGTAAAACAGAATATTTGATGGTGCTCATTTTCATACTCTACTGAGAGCGATCCAAACGACCCTTGTAAGTACATTAAGGGATCTAATCGGTGCGGGCTTCTGAATTTCGCATTGAGAGTCCCATTTGCAAAACCAACAGCAACAAAATACTAACCACCAGCACATACATTCCCGAGTTAAGGCTTCCGGTTTTCTCTGAAACAAATCCGATCAGCCAGGTCGAAGACGCGGCACCCAGAGTTCCGCAGATGAAGAGCGGCGTGGCTCTTCGCGACGCGGTCGGGCCGAACATGTGCGAAAACCGTGAGACGTTGGTCGGGAATATCCATGATGTTCCAAATCCGGCGATCGAGGCTCCGAGGGCGAGGATCGCGACCGACGACGCGGTGACAGTGACGGCCATTCCGGCGAGGACCGTGAAGAGTCCGAGCAGCAGCATTCGGTTCTCGTTCAGAAATCTGAACAGCAGCGGAGCGACGCCGCGGCCGACGACGAAGAAGACAAAATAGAGCAAGGTCGGTGTGAGCAGCCGGGTAGTTTGTGACGCGTCGATGCGTTCGGTATATGTCGTGAGCCAACCACCCATTCCGCTTTCAAATCCGACGTGGATGAAGTTGAACAAGGCGATGCCCCATGCGATCGGCGTTGTCCAGATAGGAGTCGTGTCGACCGTTGCGTCCCCGGGAGTTTCCGCAAGAGCGATCACGCGGGTAGGCTGAAAAAACAAAAACGCCGCTGCTGCAAACATCGGCAGAGCGAGGATCAACGTCGTCACCCAGATATTACCGCCATTGTGCGTCGCATCGACAAAAGGTTTGCAGACGATCGCTCCGACGCCCCAGCAGAAATTAAGGACGCTGAGAGCTGAGGCGGAATTCTGCGGATTCAGTTCGAGCACCGTCATGTTGATCGCCGGCAGCGTCAGTCCGATCCCTACGCCTGTCAACGCAAACGCCGCCAGTGACGCGGCGAACGAATCGACGTTCATCAGCAAGATTCCCGTCGCCATGCACAAAGCCCCGACGAACGACGCGGCGAGGAACCGGTTTCGCTTTGCAAAGATGCTCGTCAGAAAAGTCCCAAACAGCGAACCCGCAAACTGCGACGGGAAATAAAAGCTGACCTGCAGATCGTTCAGATTGTAGTGACGCGCCATGATCGGCAGAAACTGCCCGATCAGCACCGTCACCGTTCCCGAGATCAGAAACAGGGCGTGCAGAATTAGCGAGAGTTTGCGAGTGTTGTCGGGCTGTGTCATTTGCGTAAACAGATATTGTGTCAGGCATCGGTGTGCGTCGCAATTGAAGCTCGTCGTGTGCGCGTCGTTGCGAAGAAATTTCAACGCCAAGACGCTAAGAGGCAGAGGCCGCAAAAGGGGAATGGCTGCGTCACTATTTTTCTCGATGCATTGAGGCTACCTTCTTTCGCTTCGCCAAAGCTATTTCTTCTCGCCGAGCGGAAAAGCTGTGCTTTTCCGAAGTCCTGCCTTATGTTCCTGCGGCTGTGCCGCTCGTTTTTGGGACGCGAAATTTGAAAGATCTAAAGCGGCGGCGGAGCCGCACGGTCTTTTTTTAGATTTACGGAAAAGCATAGCTTTTCCGCTCGGCGAGAAGAACCATATCTAGATCCAGCAGTGGAGGAGATATCGCTAGCGTCGCTGGATTTTCAAAGATCTAGGCTTATAGGTGGTTGTTGCGATGGGACGCAATGGACTGGAGCGGCGAGCATCCTTGCTTGTCACGCTGCGGCTTCCGCAGTGTTACGGGGCTCGGGGATTAACGAGTTGAGTGACGCGAGAAGCTGAAGCGGTTTGCAACCGCTGGCAAGCAGGGATGCTCGCCGCTCCAGTCGGAGCTGCCGCTCCATTTTCCGCCTGCGGCCGTCCAGAAAGCCAACCACGGAACGCACGGAATGGCACGGAGCATGAGCGGCGGAATTTTCCGAATGCCGACAGAACGAACGGTTTTGGATGCAGGTCGAAACACGCTTCCGCGACGTTTCTCGGTTGCTTCAGATCATCGAGCGATTCAAAACGGCCGTTTCTGAACCGGCTTTCGATGAGCGAACCGAGGACCCGTTCGATGAACGGGATGCGTTCGTCACGGCTGTAGTTTTCGAGGCGTAACGAGAGTTTTTCTGAGCAGCGGCAAGTGGTACATGTCTTCATAGTAAAAACGCTACGCCAAAATGCTTCAAGAAGATCTAACGTTATGCCGACTTTGACGCGGTTTGCCCAAAATGAAGTGTTTTTCCTAAAACGACACGTTTTGCCGGTTATACCGGTTTGATCGGCTCTCTTCGTTTGTTCGCACGCATACAATATCGGTCGTCGGTATAGGGCAAACTTATAGCTGGCCAAATCCGATGTTTGTTAGCTTATCCGAGCCTTTTTCGTTAAAATTTAGTTACAAAGTGACTTACGCCGGTTCCGACAGCGGCGAACGGAATTACAACATGGCTCTTTCTTCGATCGAGGAAGCCGCGCAGGATATTCGCGACGGCAAAATGATCATCATCGTTGATGACGAGGACCGCGAAAACGAGGGCGATCTCGTCTGCGCGGCAGAAAAAGTGACGCCTGAGATCATCAATTTTATGGCCGTTCACGGCCGCGGGCTGATCTGTCTGCCGCTGACTGAGCAGCGATGCAATGAGCTGCAGCTCTATCCGCAGACGAGCGAGAATACGTCGAGCATGGGCACGGCTTTTACCACCTCGATCGAGGCGAAGGAAGGCGTGACGACCGGGATCTCGGCGGCGGACAGGGCCAAAACGATCCTGACGGCGGTCGATCCGGCTTCGAAGCCGACGGACCTTGCACGTCCCGGACACGTTTTTCCGCTGCGGGCCAAGAATGGCGGCGTTTTGGTTCGGGTTGGGCAGACAGAGGCGAGTGTCGATATTTCGCGGATCGCGGGTTTGCAGCCGGCGGCGGTCATTTGCGAGATCATGAACGACGACGGCACGATGGCGCGGATGCCGGAGCTTGAGGTTTTTGCCGCGAAGCATGACATGAAGATCATCTCCGTCGCCGATCTCGTCCGCTATCGCGTGCAGAAGGAAATGCTCGTTCGCCGGGTTGTCGAGGCTGATCTGCCGACGCAGTTCGGGACGTTTCGCACCATTTTGTACGAGAACATCATCAACGGCGAAACGCACCTCGCACTGGCGATGGGCAACGTTTCTAATGCAACTGAGCCGGTGCTCGTACGCGTCCAAACGGAGAACGTGACCTTCGCAATGTTCGGGGCAAAACTTGGCGAGGCATCAAGCGCGGTCGAGGCTTCGCTAAAGACCATTGCTGCCGCCGGAAGCGGCGTCGTCGTTTACCTACGGCAGCGTGAGAACAATCTGGACCTGGTAAATCAGCTCAAAACGTACGCGTTGATGCACGAGAAAGGACTCGATTTTCAGGCGGCAAAGCTGGAAACAGGTTACGGCAAGGTCCACGACCACGGCATCGGCGCACAGATATTGAAAGATCTCGGGCTGACAAAGATCAAGCTGATCTCAAATCACCCGCCGAAGGTAAACGCACTGGATGCGTTCGATCTGGAGATCGTGGAGACGGTGCGGTTGTAGGATCTGCAGAAGCCCGCGCGTAAGCAAGGGCATATCGCCTACGTTGAATGATTCGCCCTTGCTCACGCGCGGGCTTTCGCATTTCGACATCATCGAAATATGGCTGAGGAAGAGATCAAGGAGGTTGAGGAGCAGGAACAGAGCGACGCGGCTCCGAAACGTCGTGGTTCCTCGGCGCGGCGAAAGGCCTTTATCGGGCTCGGCGGCGTGGCTTTGCTTGGCTTGATCATTTCGCTGATCGTCGTTGTTTCTTATAAATACGGGGTTTTCGACAATTATGTGAAAACTCAGTTCGTCGCGAAGATGGCGGATATCGGGATCGTTTTTGATGCCGATGTTTTTCGCGTGACGGTCAATCCGCTCGAACTTGAGCTGAAAAACGCTACGTTCAATGACAAGATAAGCGGCGAAAAACTCTTCTTTATCCGCGACGCTCACCTCAATCTTTCCGTAAAAGACCTATATTCCTGGCAACTTACGCGTGACGTGATCCTGGAAAAAACCGACGTGAACGGTGCCGAGGCGTGGGTGACGTTTGACGAGAACGGCAAGTCAAATTTCTCTAATCTGAAGCTCGTCGAGGACCAGAAAGGTTCGGCGGTGAACTTCAAATACGATTCGGTGGATTTTTCGCTGAAGGACAGCGTCGTACATTTTGGCGACAAGTCCCGAAAGATCTCGGGCAATGCAAAGAACGTCGTTTTCCTGCTCTCGCCCGAGAACCGCGAAGTCGCAGACGACCAGAAACGCTACAAATTTGACCTGACGTCCACTGATTCTAGCTTTATTTACGAGGAGCGGGCGATCGAGAAGATCGACGTTCGGGCGCAGGGAATTGCCGATAAAAACGGAGCTCAACTGACCACGTTCGATCTGAAAACGCCGATCGGCGAAACGTCGCTAACCGGAACATTGACGGATTGGGCTTCGCCAAAATATGCGTTCGACATTCAGTCGTCGGTCGATCTGACACAGGCGTCGGACATTTTGCCGCTCGGTGCCTCGCTCGTAGGCGTCGGGAACTTTAAGGGCAAAGTCACCGGCGAGGGCGAGAGTTACAAGATAGACGGCGAGATATTTACGGAATCGCTGCGGGCCGATGGTGTTTCGCTGAAAGGGGCGAATGTCGTTGCGACCGTGAGCGGGACGAATTCGAATTACGAGGCCGATGGTACGGCGATCGCGCAGCTTTTGACGTTCGACGATTTTCGCATCGATATGCTGAAACTCGCGGGGAATGTTCGCGGGAGTGGAACGGATTTTCGCTGGGTCGGCGAGCTGCAGGCAGCGGCTGCGAAGACAAGATCGCTGACGCTCGGCGGGCTGTTTTTGTCGGATGCTCTGGCGGAATACAAGGATAAACAGGTCCGGGCTGAGGTCGGAAACGGCCGGGCAAAACGGTTTGCTATCGGAGATGTTGAGTTTGATGGACTCGCTGCGAGGAATCTGAAATTTACGCAAAACGGCGGTTCTTTTAGCCTGAATTCGGCGAATGCGGCGACGAAGTCGTTCAAAACAAAGGATTTCGGCCTGCAAGGCGTAACCGGGCGAAACGTGACCGTCAAGCACCGCGAGGGCGTCACCGAGGTAGGGCTCGACGGGGCGAAATCGCAGACGGCGAATGTTAAGGACGCGAAGGTCAAGAACGTTTCGGCGGACAGATTCCGGTTCAAAGATCTGCCCAATTCGACTGCGGTCACGCTCGAAGGGCTTCGTGCCGATCAGGTCGTAAAGGACGGTTTCATCATCGACGGCGTCGATACGCCGCTGGCTGAGATCGAAAATACGCGTGCCGGGCTCGTTATTTACGCCGACAAAGCTCGCGTCGCGAAGGTAGATGCAGGTGCGGCAGTTTTGGGCAGCTTGAACATCGGCGGCGTTCGCGTGACGATCCGCCAGGGCCATGTCGAGGCGAGGACGAACGACGTTGACGCCGGGAATGTTGCACTCAAAAAGTCCGCGTCGCTCCCCGACGGCGGCTCGCTCGAAGCAGTAAAGATCGCAAAGCCTGTATTTATCCTCGAACCTTCTGGACGTTATCGTGCGACCGCAGACATGACGCTCGGCGGCGGATTGATCGGCAGTGTCGCACTCGGAGCCGCGAACGCAAAGGTCGATGTAAACAACGACCGCGTCGCTCTGAACGATCTGAACGCCGCGATCATGGACGGCAGTTTGGCAGGAACGGCGATCATTGCGTTAAATAACCGCAGCCAGTCGAATCTGAAAGGCGATTTTACCGATCTAGACATTTCTAAACTGGTCGCTCTCCAGGGCGGCAGCCTCATTCCTGTCGAAGGCAAAACCACTGGAACGGTTGACCTGAATTTCCCCGGAACCAATTTCCGCAACGCAAGCGGAACACTCAACGCCGCGATCACTGCGAACGCCGGAAATGCCGATCGCGGCCTTATCCCGGTGAACGGAACCGTCCGTCTCAATGCGACAAATGGCCTGTTCAACGTCGATCTCGCGGACCTGAATACGGCAAAAAGCAAACTGACGGCGACCGGGCGTTTTGATCTGCGGGATGAGAATTCAGATCTGAATGTCGCATTGCGTTCGGCTGATGCGACCGAGATAGATCGGTTGGTTCGCGTTTTGAACCTGTCGCCGACGCTTGAGGAGCAGTTGAATTCGCTCGAAGTGCAGGTCGCGGGGAATCTGAATTTTGACGGAACAGTAAAAGGAAATCTGACCGATCCGATGATCGACGGCAAGGCGTCGCTTGATTCGCTCTCGGTTCACGGCAGGGATCTGGGCAGCGTTGCGACGGATATTTTCGTCACGCCTGATGGCGTCGATCTGAAGAATGGAAAGCTGGTTGACCGTACGGGCGGCAATACTGAATTCGCAGTAAATATTCCGCGAACCGGAGCGAACAATGTCGCTGTAAAAGCCACGCTCACTAACGTCAACGCCGGAAATTTGCTCGCGGCGTTGCCGATCACGCTACCCGAACAGATACGCGACCTGAACGGGCAAACGTCGGGAACTGTTGATATTACAGGACTTCCGAGCGAGTCACGCGGCGAGATAAATCTCGCCGCTCAAAAAGGCATCATCGCCGGACAGGCTTTTGACGGGTTGAATGTAAAAGCGGTTTTCAATGGCACGACGATCGATCTGCAGCAGGCCGAAATGCGGATCGGTGCGGGGCAGTTGACGGCTAAGGGAACGTACGACCGCTCCGGCGGTAATTTCAACTTCGACCTCGGCGGCAAATCGGTTCCTGTTCCGCTCGCGATGGCTTTATTGCCGAAAAACGACAGCATTCCGGTCATCACAGGCGATCTTGATTTCGCGGCGAACGCGACCGGGAATTCGAATCAAACGGCCAGCTATAACGTCAATTTCAACGGCGTCGCTCCGAATGTTCAGGTTGGTGAGAACGTGCTTGGGCAGGTTGCGTTCAAGGGGCAAACCGTGAATCAGGTTTTGACCGCAGATCTGACCGCAACGCTCGACGGGCGGCCGCAGGTGATCAATGCGAAGGTAAATTTTGGCAGCGAAGACCTGCCGTTCATGGTCGCGACCGATTTTAACCAGAGCCCGCTCGCTCCGTTTCTCGCGTTCGTGCCGCAGCTCAAGGGCATGGCGATCACGGGAACCGGAACGGGCCGCGTGGAATTTGGCGGGAATCTGAGCCAGCTTAATGACAAAGGCGTTCGCGAATTTTCGACTTCGGCGTTGACCGGAAAGGCGGAATTTTCACAGCTTTCGATGCTCATTCAGGACACACCGCTTTCAGCGGCTGAGCCGATACTCGTTAGATTTAATCCGCGTGAGATCGTTTTTGAGAAGGCTCGGTTCTCGGGCGGCGGTTCGAACATGGCGATCTCGGGCACGAAAGCCCTGACTGACGCCGGTATCAACAATCTCGCGATCGACGGCCGCGTCAACCTGAACCTGATCAATCTGTTTGTAAAAGACACGTTCTTTTCGGGATTTGCGGATGCGGCGGTGAGATTTTCGGGGCCGAACAAAACGGCACTAATTTCGGGCACGGCGAACATGGTCAATGCTTCGGTTGCGACGTTTCTCGGCTCGGATCGTTTCACGGCTGACCGCGTGAAGGCACGCATTATCTTTACCTCAAATCAGGTCGAGATAGAAGAGGCGACGGGCTATCTCGGCGGCGGACGATTTACGGGAACGGGCGGCGGAACGCTCGATGGATTTTCGATACAGCGTTTTAGATTCACGCTCGACGGTAACAACGTGACCGTTCCGCTGCCAAAAGATTTTGTGACCACGGGCGATGCTCAGCTTGAGATCACGGGTTATCGCGAAGCCCGGACGGACAGTTTGCAGCTCACGATAGGTGGACGGGTGTTTGCCCGAAGAGCGTTGTATTCCAAGGATATCGATCTCGCAAATCTGGTCAGCGGCCGACGCGATCCAGTGCTGTCGGGCGGTGGCGGCGGAGCGATCAAACCACCGCGATTCGACCTGATCATCGAGGGCCGCGACGCTCTGGTCGTAAAAAATAACATTGCCGATCTGACGGCTTCCGTTTCGCTCGTCCTGACCGGCGATACGACCGATCCGCGTATTTCGGGCCGTATTACGGCGAACAGCGGAACGATATTTTTCCGAAAAGACCGCTATGTCGTGCAGCGGGGCGTGCTCGAATTCCCGCCTGACACGGCGATCGAGCCGGTCATTAATCTGCAGGCAGAATCTGAGATCGCGGGTTATCAGGTCTTTGTAAATCTCGCAGGCCCGCTTAAGGATTCCGAGCAGCTTTCGGCGACGGTGCGTTCGAGCCCGGCATTGCCGCAGGCTGATGTGGTTTCGCTGATAACAACCGGCAGCCTGACAAACGCGGCGGGCGGCATTCCGACGCTTGCCTCGACGGGCATTAACACGGCGGCCGAGATCCTGACCGATTCGATCATCAACAACCCAGCTCGTAAAGCGACGGACAAGCTGTTCGGGCTTAACGTTTTCGAGATCGACCCGCTCATTTCCGGCCAGACGGTCAATCCCGGAGCGAGGTTGACGGTCGGCCGGCAGATCAATAACAACCTGCGTGTGACGTATTCGACAAATCTCTCTCAGGATCAAAATCAGGTCTTGGCACTCGAATACCGCGTTTCTAACAAACTTTCATTCGTCGCCCAATATGAGCAGCGTTCGCTGACGAACGTGACGAGAAACCGCGACAATTTCAGCTTTGAGATACGGTTCAGGAGGCGATTTTAGGCGTTGTTCCATATCGGCAGAAATAACGAAAGGTTTTCAGCGGCGACCACGCCGCTTAGCTATGCCGTGCTTGTGAAGCGACTTGCGATAGCCGTTTTTCTGATCGCTGTCTGCTGCTTTTCGGCGTTTTCGCAGAGTAAATACGATAATTTGCCGGTTTCAAAGATCGAGATCGCTTTTACAGGAGCAGGAAAAAACGACGCTCTCGCGGAAGAATATCGTTTGATGACAAGGCTTGCTATCGGCGGAACGTATTCGGCCCCGCGTATCCGCGAAGCTGTCGCTGCGTTGTACGAGACTAATCGGGTCGATACGGTTGTCGTTACCGCGGCGATCAATGCGGCGGGTGATGTCGAGCTTAAATTCGAGATCAAACGAAAGACGCAGGCTGAGCGGGTTTCAGTCGTTGTTGGCGAAAGCGACGGTGACAAGATCACGGAGCAGGACCTGCTTTTCAAATTGAACCTGCTCACGCCCGGAACCGCGATCACTGAGCAAACGCTGCAGGAAAACGCGAGCGAAATACTTGATTATCTTCGTGATCGCGGCTACTACCGTTCCGAGGCAGTTTACGAGCGGCGGCCTCTACAGAACGAGAACGAGGTAGGTGTTACGTTCAAGGTTTCGCCTAACGATCAGGCACGGGTCGAGGACTTTAAGATAAATATTGACGGCAATCCGAAGCCGATCCCTGAAAAGTCGCTGCGGCTGAAAAAAGGCGGGCTGTATTCACGCGAACGCCTTACCGCCGACGTAGCAAAGATACGTGAGACGCTGCGAAATCAGGATTTTCTCGCTCCTGAGCTTGATGAGCCGCGGGTGACCTATGACGGCGACACGAACCGCATCACCGTCACGATCAACGGAAAGGTAGGGCCGAAAGTGGACGTTGCGGTCGAGACCGAGAAAGGAAAATTGAGCAAAAGCGTCCAGACACGCTTGCTGCCGATCAAACGCGAGGGCACGCTCGATTATTCCGCCATCGTTGAGGGAGAGCGGCGACTAGCGAATTATTACCAGGAAGAAGGCTACTTTTTTGCCAAAGCGACCGCATATTGTTCCGTCACGCCGCAGATAAATGATGCCGAGAACAATCTGCTGCCGAATGACACGATATTCCTGTGCGGGGCTCTCGGTGGCCAAGAATTGATGGGCCGTCAGGTTTCGGTCAAATATCGGGTCAATCTCGATCGCCGTTTGCGGCTCACGCAGATACGCGTTCGCGGCACTAATAAGCTGACGTACGAAGACATTCAGACCGTTCTGACGTCACAAGAGGCGAACCTGCTCGGCATCGTCCCAGTTCTCGGCTACGGCCGAGGATACACTAGTGAAACGATACTTGACGACGATAAGAGCACGGTAGAATCGCTGATGGCTGAACTTGGATATCAGAATGCGAAGGTTCGCGTAAATCAGGGCGTGTCGCTCGATGGTGAGAATCTGATCATCACGTTCGAGGTCGAGGAGGGAATTCCGACCGTTGTTACGGAAACCGCGATCGTCGGAAACAAAGCCGTTTCGACTGCCGATCTCGAAGCTCAGATCCCGCCGATAACGGGCCGTAATTATTCACGTGCGCGCACGAGAAACGCTGTCCGAAAGATCGCTGAATATTACTCGAATCTTGGTTATTACGACGCCCGCGTGGCGTCACGCGTGATCGATCCGGACGATGCTCCGGATGCGAAGTCGAACGATGTGAAGGTCGAATTTCGCGTCGAGAACGAAGGCAAACAGGTCGAAGTGAACCGCATTCTCATCGATGGCAACGAAAATACTAAAACGCCGGCCGTGATGAAGGCCCTCGCGATAAAACCCGGCGATCTGCTCAAGGCGACCGACATTTACACGAGCGAGCAAAATCTATATGGTTCGGACGCCTTTTCGCGGGTCGAGATCAAGCCGCAGCCTGCTGGCGACAAATCGGCCGAACGACGTTTGACGGACGTGATCGTCAAGCTCGACGAACAGCCGTCGCGGCTAATGTCGTATGGCGGCGGCTTTTCGACCGATCTTGGTTTGAGCGGATTTTTTGATATTCGCCATGTCAATCTTTTCGGAAACCTGTGGCAAGGCGGAGCTCGGGTCAAGGTATCGCAGCGGCAGCAGCTTGTTCAGCTCGATCTGATAAATCCACGGTTCTTGCGCGACGGCGAGAAGCGTTTTGCTCCGCTGACGTTTTCGGCGCAGTATCAGCGGGATACGACGGTGACGAGATTTTTCCGCTCGACGTTTGATAAAGGAACCTTCGGAATCGTTCAGCGGATCGATGAGAACGGCAATCCGATCGATGAATTTGGTGCGAACGTTAGCAGCCCGACGATCAACCGTCTGAGTTTGACGGCCGAAACCAACCGCACGATCAGCCGCAAAAGCCGCAGTATCTTGTTTTTGCGGTACAGATTCGAAGACGTACGGCTTTTTAACATCGAAAGCCTGCTCGTGAAAGACATTCTGCGGCCCGACGCGAAAACTCGGATATCCGGCATTGGTGCGACTTTTGTCCGGGACACGCGCCGAAACTGCTCGGTCAAATATTCTCTGCTCGATCTCATTGCTAAAGGCGACGAATCGGAACCGTGCCGCTACAACGCGAGCGACCCGACACACGGCGGATATCTCACAGCCGATTACAATGTATCGGTCCCGCAGCTCGGGGCGAGCATAGGGTTTCAGAAATTTCAGGCAAGCTACCAGTTTTACTACACGTTCCCGGCCTTGAAAAACGCGACACTGGCGGCTCGAGCGATCCTCGGTGCGGGTAAGGTATTCTCAGCTGATAACCGATTCACGAGTGCGAATTTTCCGTCGCTGAACGGCCTGCTGCCGATCAGCGAACGCTTTTTTGCGGGTGGTGCGAACAATCTGCCGCGGGTTTGATTTCGAGGAAGCCGGGCCGCGTGTCGCGATCGTGCCGCAGGGAACATTTCGCAACAATCAGGGCGAGATCGTCCGGCTCGATCCATTCACGATCCCATTCGGCGGCAACGCGTTAGCGGTCATCAATCTGGAAGCACGAATCCCGTTCTCAAAATCGATCCGCGTCGTGCCATTTTATGACGGCGGCAATGTGTTTAGAAAAGCGGGCGAGATATTCAAGGCTCCAACGCTAGCGGCAAATGACATCGCCGGGCAAAACCAACGAGCGATCTGGACGCACACGTTTGGGCTCGGGCTGAGGCTAAAAACGCCGGTCGGCGGTGAATTTGGCGTGGATTACGGCCATCTCATCAGCCCGCCGCGTTTCCTGATCCCGCAGCCGCTTGGGTCGCCGGCCGAGTATCGTCTGCGCCAAGGGCATTTGCACTTCAGATTCTCACAGGCTTTCTAGTCCTGCGGCGTGGTCATGTTCTTTTTGATCTGAACGATAAACGATCGCACGGCAGTCGCTTCACTGCTGTTTGGAAAGATCCGCAGAAATTCTTCGTAAAGGGCGATCGCCTCGTCGTATTTCTTTTCTCGCTCGTAGATCAGGCCGAGGAGCTGATAGATGACTACTGTGTCCGGTGCTCCGGAAAGCTGCTTTAATGAGACTTTCAGGTTCTTTGCCGCTTCGGTGAAATTAATGTCTTCGTTCTCGAAATCGCCAGATGCTCCTGCACTTTCAGCTTTTTCCTTATATAAAAGACCTAGGCCGGCGTACGCCTCGGGCTGGAAGCCTTTACCCTCGGTGATCGCACGTCTGAAGGCCGCGATCGCTTTAGCTTCTTCGCCATTTTCCTTTTGAATGCGGCCTTCGACTGCCGAAGCCTCGGCAAATGCGGGACGGAGTTTTCGAGCCGCGACGATCGACGCCAGAGCATCCTCGGTATCCTGCATCTCCGTTTGCACGCGGGCGAGTGCGACGTATGCGTCAGGGTAATTTGGGCGAAGTTTTATCGCTCGTTGATACGCCTCGACCGCCTTATCTCGGTCGGAGAAAGCCATTCGCTCGCCTTCCTGAAAGGCAAGCTCGGCTTCGTCGGTGGTTTTGACGAGCGAAACACTGACCTCGCCTTTTTGAACGGCGGTGAGCGGAACTGTCTTTTCTTTGAATCCATTCGCCCGCACTCGCAGCGAATGAGCTCCAGCAGACATCGTCCTGATCTCCATCCGGCCCGACTTGTCGGTTTTTCCCCAACCAACGCCGTCGATCCAAACTGAAGCGGAAGGTTCGGTAACCACCGTGATCGAACGGAACGAACTGCCCGCTGGTTTCGCCTGCCCGAAAATTGTCGCTGAGAAAGCACCGAAAAGAACTGCCACAGTGATCAGAAAGCCATTTACAGATCGTCTCGTCATAGCTCTAATAATACCCTTACGAGGTTCGACGGCTCAATCTGGCTTCAGGTTGTTTGCAATCCGAGACGGTCGATCGTTAGCAATTTGCCAAGGTATCGCGATTCCGCCTTGATTTTTTCGCCCGCGAAACTATAATCGTATATTCGTGGCTGGGTAGCTCAGCTGGTTAGAGCGCGGGATTCATAACCCCGAGGTCGGGAGTTCAAGTCTCCCCCCCGCCACCACTTATTGAATAAAGGCGACCAAAATGGTCGTCTTTTTTTATTTGATTGGTATGACGGGAGTCGCGAAATAGCCTTCTCTCGCGCGTACGGATAGGCGTGGCATACCGCGGGGTGGTTTAACTTTAACCTTTAGCTTTCGCCATTTGCCGTCCTGGCGGAAATCTTTTGGGACGTAGCCGATGGAATACTGGTGACGGAGTTCGAGGGCGATGCGCTCACAGATCTCGTCGAAACTTCCGTTGGTTAGACTTGGATAGAAAGCACGGCCACCAGTGGATTCGGCAAGGCGGTTCAGTGATGCTTCGCCAAACGTTCCGAGGCTGCCATCACCGTCGCCATAGATACCGATGGCGTAAATAATAACATCTGACTCTTTCAGCAGGCGTTTCATCTCGTTGTAGCTGTAACGCGAATTATTGTCGATACCGTCGCTGATGATCAGCAAAGCTTTTTTGTTGTGTGAACCACGCATTACGCGGTCGGCTCCGAGATAGACGCCATCATAAAATGCGGTGTTCCCGCCCGTTTTTACAAGTGTAAGCTTATCGAGCAGGGCATTGATGTCGCGCGTTCGGTCAGCCAGGAGTTGGACCTTGTCGGAGAATGTTATCAGCGAAAACTCATCTGACGGGTGGCTCGTGAGCATGAAGCGTTCGAGAGCGCGTCGTGATCGTTGTATTTTCCCGCCGCCCATTGAACCGGAAACGTCATAGATTATTCCGATCGACGCAGGAGCATCGACATCCTCAAAAAAACTGATCTCCTGCTCGACGCCGTCCTCAAAAACCGAGAAATGCTTTTTGGTCAGATTCGACACAACGCGTCCCCAGTCGTCTTGAACGGTTAACGTAAGTGTGACGAGGTCGGTCTGAACTCTGAGCGGAGCGTCGTCGGGATCGGTTGGCGGGGTTGGTGACGGTGCAGCTTTAGAGGCGGTTCCCTGAGCCGATGCGAGTCCGGCGAGAAAAAGGATGCCGAGCAAAATTAGTGCAGCGAACAAATTGCGTGAATACGATGGGAAAACTCGCAGGTCCATTCGATCAGATACCCCTTTGACCAATGTATTTGCGGCTAGGATAGCATGAAAACAATCGTTCGCAGCAATTATTTTGCGAGACTGCTGAGTTTATCCGCAATCTCGAACGCAGCGTTCGGACGCGCAAAATTCCGGGCATTTTTGCGCATCGCTGCGAGGCGTTCGGGATCGCTGATGAGTTGCTGGATCTTGTAGCCGAGCGTCGCCGGATTGTTGGAGCGGATCGCGCAGCCTTGTTCGAGAAGATGGTCGGAATTGCGCTTCTTCCTGGCCTGGGATCGGGTTTGCGATGACGAAAACGAGGCCTTTGGCGAGGGCCTCGCAGGTGGTCAGGCCGCCGGGTTTGCCGACGATGAGGTCTGAGGCGGACATGTATTCGTCCATATCGCGGGTGTAGCCGACGGGAACGACGCGCGAGCCATTCGAACTCGCAGGCTCTTTTTCGAGGCGTGTCTTCAGCTCTTCATTTTTGCCGCACATCGCCAGGATCTGAACCGGCGGCGTTATCGCACGCAGGCCGTCGAGCAAAGTTTCGATGCGGCCGACGCCAAATCCGCCGAGCGAGAGCAGAACGGTCGGCATCTCTTGATCGAGGCCGTATTTGGCACGCATCTCGGCTCGCGGTTTCACCTCGCCGAATTTTGGGTCGATCGGAATGCCTGAAACTGTTGTTTTCTCGGACGGGCAGCCAAGCCTTTCGAGATAGTATCGCGTTTCGTCAAGAGCCACGAAATATTGCTCGTAATTACGGGCGAGCCACATCGCGTGCATGTCAAAATCGGTGACAACGATCGCCTGCGGCGTGGTCATCTTGCCCGAGCTTTTGAGATCCGAAATTATTTCCGAGGGCAGAAAATGCGTGCAGACGATCCAGTCGGGATCGTATTCGCGGATCATTTTTACGAGTGGGCGTGTGTTGAGTTTGTCAAAAAACAGGCGGCGTTTCTCATTCTTCCACGGCTCGTCGAGCTTGTCGTACATCCAGCCGAGCACCTCGGGCATGTGGTTGACGAGATCGATGTATGCCCGGCTGTAGAGGCGGCGAAAGAGCGGATTGGTAAAATTCAACACGTCCTCATGCCGCACGTCGGCGGCGAGCCCCTTGATCTCAAAAGCCTTTTTAACAGCCTCTGCCGCACTGACATGGCCGTTACCGACCGAAGCTGAGAGAATGAGGATGCGGTTGAACATAGCGGCAATTATACATCAAATCTCTGCACGTTCCGCGAGTTCAGCCCAGCGTTCCATGTCGGCTTCGAGCAGGTCATTGAGTCGCTGTTGCTCTGTGAAAAGCTCGTTCACCCTGGCGGCGTCGGTGGCGTGGGTGACCATTTCGCGTTCGATCTCGGGTAGACGGGATTCGGTTTCGGCTATGCGTTTTTCGAGGGATTCGAACTCGCGTTTTTCGTTGAAGGTGAGTTTTTTGGGCTGTGGCTTTGCTGACTCTGCTGGTTTGGGAGTCGGCTGTGGCACAATCCGGTCGCTACCGCTCGCGGTCCTGACAACCTCGCGGTCGTTGGCTTCGAGATAGGCGGAATAGTTTCCGGCGTATTCGCGGATCTGGCCGTCGGGATTGAATTTGAAGATGCTTTCGGCTGTTCGGTCAAGGAAATAGCGGTCGTGGCTGACGACGATGAGAACGCCCGGGAAATCGTCGAGGTACTCTTCGAGTGCAATGAGCGTCGGGATGTCGAGGTCGTTGGTCGGCTCGTCGAGGAGCAGGACGTTTGGCTCGCCCATCAATATTCGTAGTAAATATAGCCGGCGGCGTTCGCCGCCTGAGAGGTTGCCGATCACGGCGTACTGGGTGGCGGGCGTGAAGAGAAATTTCTCGAGCATTTGCCCGGCGGTGATCTGATAGCCTTCGTTCGTCGTGACGTATTCGGCGACGTCGCGGATGTAGTCGATGACGCGTTGGTCGTCGTTGAGGGCACGGCTTTCCTGGTCGTAATAGCCGATGTGAACGGTCGTGCCCTTTTCGATCTCGCCGCTGTCCGGTTTGATCCGCTCGGTGATCATGTCGAGCAAAGTCGTTTTGCCTGAACCATTTGCACCGATCACGCCGATGCGGTCATCGCGTTTTAGCAAGTAGGTGAAATGATCGACCAGCGTGTTGTCGCCGTATGATTTTGAAATATCGTTTATCTCAATGATCTTCGAACCCAGCCGTCGCGAGCCGATCGCAATATCGACTTCGCTTTTCGCCTGCTCTTTTGGAGCGTCGATCAGGGCGTGTGCGGCTTCGACGCGGTGTTTGGATTTGCGAGTACGAGCTTTTGCACCGCGTCGCAGCCATGCCAGTTCTTTCTTTGCTAGCTGCTCGCGTTTGTGGCCTTCGACGGCTCTCAGCTCTTCTTGCTCCGCTTTTTTCTCAACGTAATATGCGTAGTTCCCGCCAAAACTCTGGACCGTTCCTCGATCGACCTCGAGAATACGATCGGTCACGCGGTCGAGGAAATAGCGGTCGTGCGTAACCAACAAAAGTGCTCCAGTGTATCGTGCGAGGTAATCTTCGAGCCACTCGATCGTGTCGGCGTCGAGATGATTGGTCGGCTCGTCAAGGATGAGGATGTCGGGCTTGAAGATCAGTTCATGGGCGAGAGCAACGCGTTTTCGCTGCCCGCCCGAAAGCGTGCCCATCAATGCGGAAGTGTCGTTTATCGCGAGTTTCGAAAGCACCGCACGGGCGTTTGCCTCGATATCCCAGCCGCCGTTCATCTCGAGTTCGTGCTGCAGATCGGACATTCGCTGCATCGCCGCCGCACCGCCTTTTCCGGCCGCAACATCATGACAAACCGCTTCGTAATCACGGATCGTTTTCATCACTCCGCTGCTCGAAGCGAATATCGTCTCAAGCACCGTCAGGTTTTCGTTAAACGTCGGATTTTGCGAAAGGAATGCTAAAGTTTTGCCTTTGGCAGTAACGACGCGGCCCGTATCCGGAACCTCGACTCCCGCAATGATCCGCAAAAGCGTACTTTTGCCCGAGCCATTCGCCCCAATGATTCCAACCCGCTCACGGTCCTCGAGACCGAGCGTCACATTCTCAAAAAGCGGCTTGAAGCCGTAGTTTTTCGAGACATTTTCGAGCGAGATGATGTTCATAGCAAAACTCTGAGATTAGCAGAATATAGGCATCGCCGCTATTGTCTGACCTTTCTTCCTTAGCGTCTCTGCGGCTTTGCGGGAAACCACACGAACCGAGGAGATCTCCCGCAGAGACGCAAAGCCGCAAAGGAAGAAGTTAAGTTGCTTTAAAACGAGTCGATGTTAAGAATGTCGCCGATCCGATCGACGGTGATGTCGGCGGCGGGGAATTTGGCGACGTGTTCGGTGTCGAGGGCGTAATGGCCCTGGCGTGGGAAAACGGTGGTTACGCGGTCGCCCCAGATGTCTTTGATGGCGGAGAGAATGCGGATCTTGTCGTCGACGAGGACGTATCTTTGGGCGGGATAGCGGCGTTCGACGTCTTCGAGTTCGTGTTCCTTGTGGATGTAGATCAGGATGTTGCCGCCGACCGCTTCGAACAAGCCGGAACGCTCGATCTTACGCGGCTGAAACACCACATCGCCGTCCGTCAGGATCACGACCTGTCCCATCCCGCTGCATTTTTCGATCACATCAAGTGAATTCGGAAACAGGCGATTTGCAAACGGATAATTGATCAAATAAGTCGAAACCGCCAGTAAATGCGAGTCATACGGATGCTGCCGCCGATAACGCTGCAACGCTCCCAGATAGTCCGCATAACCAAGCTCGGCCCGCAGTTCCTCAAAGATCTCCCAATAATTCCCGCTCCGCTCAACCCCAACTTCCCGATCCAAAAACCGCCGCAGATCCGCCGTCACACGGTCATTATCAAGCAGCGTGTTATCGACGTCGAAGAGGAAGACTGTCTCGGAATTCATCATTATATAGGATTGTTTTTTTAAAATTTTATTGCTTTGAATTGGTCATTAAAATACCCTAAATATAAGCTATGTTGACAGTTTTTCTAAGTGTCTTTTTTACTCTTACCAATCTTGGTATTGGGGATTCGTCTTGGTCACCCCGACATGAACTACAGTCTCCTTCGCAAAGTGTATCTGCTACCGGTATTTTGCCGAACGAATCAAAACCACATTGCAGTGACAAGAAAATCATGCCGATTTGGCATTTGCTTACTAGTGATAGTGAGTTCAAAGAGCGCCTAGGGCCGTCGACTGACTTCCTAGATTGCTCTAATATCCTAGAGGTAAAGTACACGGATCTTAACCGAGATCGAACATTAGAAATACTTGTTCGGGGTAAGGATTCTTCACTCTGTAGTGGAGTCGGAAACTGTGGCTTCTGGATATTTGGCAAAAAGGCGGGAGTGTGGAAGAAGTATCTATCGTCCTTCGACTACAGCGATATATCCAAAATAGGCGACCAAGTCCTTAAAGGACAAACCAAACAATACTCAAACATCCTTTTAAAGGGCCATGTAGACGCAGGAAGTACGAGTTTGAATTATTTCCAATTCAATGGTCGTGGATATATTTCCTACAAATGCGAAGTCGAAACTTATGTTTCGGGTTCAGGCAAAACCGCAAAATGGAAGTTCCGTCCCTGTTAGTCTCAGCATCGAATGTTCGCAAGTTCAAGTACATTGATTGCTTGTTCGCGCGTAACTGGAGGGAAACCTTCCAAAAAATCTTCAAGCGTATCGCCGCCTTCGATATAATCGAAAAGATTTTGAATCGGAACCCGAGAGCCAGCGAAAACTGGCGTACCGCTTAGTTTCTCAGGGTTTACTTCGACCACACAATTTTTCATAACCCGATTTTATCACAAAAAAGTACTCTCTTTTACTTCCCGAATATCAAGCAAACAGGCGTCGGAACCGTGATCGTGTTTTCCGTTGGCGTTAGCTTTCCCGTTTTCTTGTCGATGCGCAAAACGGTGATCGAGTCGGAGCGTTGGTTGGCGGCGAGGAGGAAATTGCCGGTCGGGTCGATGGCGAAGTTTCGCGGGCCTTTGCCGCCGGTTTTGGTGAAATCTATTGACCGAATACTGCCCGTTTTTTCGTCGATCACATAGACCGCGATGCTGTCGTGGACGCGGTTTGAGACGTAGAGGAATTTTCCGTCATGCGATACGTGAAGGTCGGCGACGGAATCGTTTGTGCGTTTGTAATCGGCAGGCAGCGTCGAAACCGTCATTATCTCGCTGAGCCGGCCTAGCTTAGCGTCCCATTCGAGCGATGAAACTGTCATGTCCAACTCATTACAGCTAAATGCGAATTTGCCGTTCGGGTGAAACTTGAAATGACGCGGCCCGCTGCCCGGTTTTGCGGCGTAGCTTTCACCGTTTGCGGTCAGCTTACCAGCCTTGCTATCAACTGCGTAGGTAACGATGCGGTCGATGCCGAGGTCGTTGACGAGGACGAATTTGTTAGTGTGGTCGAAGATCGCCGAATGACAATGCGGAGCTTCCTGCCGCTCAGCATTAGGGCCTTTCCCGGTATGCTGTTTGATATCGCTCGCCGGCTGAAGCGAGCCGTCCGCGTTGGTTTTGAACACCGCAACGTTTCCGCCAAGATAGTTTGCGACGACGACAAGGTCGCCTTTTTCCGAGATCGCCACGTGACACGGGGCCGCTCCGCTAGTTGCGTATCGATTAAGAAACGTGAGCGAGCCACTACTACGTTCGATAGCAAACGCACTAACATATCCCGAATTGTTTCCCTCAAATTTGAGGGTTTCGTTCGCGGAATAAAGATATTTCCCGTCACGACTGACGGCAAGAAAGGACGGCTCTTCAGTAGCGACTGCGAGCAAAGGTTCGGACAGGATTCCCGTCTTGGGATCAAACCGAAGCTGATAAATGCCCTTACTCTTAGACGAGCCGGACGTGTATGTGCCAACGTAGAGCCTCATTTCTTTATCATCCGGGTCATTTGCCATAGTTAGAAGACGTGCCGCGGGTATCGCCAACACTGAACTCAGGAAGTTTCGTCGTGAAAATGTCATCTCGATCTTAGAAAGATGTTAGCAACTCGAACCGCAGTGACATAACGGAACTACTGACGGTGAGCTTCGGCCTCGCGGATCGCAGCGGCGTCTTTTGCCGGTGTTGAACCAAAAGCTCGCGTGTATTCGCGGCTAAATTGCGATGGGCTTTCATAGCCGACCTCGAATGCGGCTCCAGCAACCGCAAACCCTTCAAATGCTAACAGTTTTCGAGCTTCGAGGAGTCTTAGCTGTTTATGAAACTGTATAGGACTGTATCCGGTAGCGTTCTTAAATTGCCGATGAAATGTGGTAACGGACATTCGAGCCTGTCGGGCGGATGACGCAACATCTACCGCTTGTCTAAAATTTTGCCGCATTGACCAAACAACATCCGAGATCCTCGAAAGATTGCTCTCGCGAGTTCCGAGCCGTCGAAGCCGCTCTCCATTCGGGCCGACTAGGACTCGATAAAGTATCTCACGCTCAAATGCGGGGGCGAGGCCGGAAATATGCTCGGGTGTTTTTGTAAGACGCACAAGTCGCAATAGAGCTGCGAGCAAATCGTCGTCAGGTTCGAACGAACGAAGATCGGTCGAAGAAGAAACGGACGGTCGCACCTCCAATTCTGACATCAGATCGCGAAGAAGAGTTTGGTCAAATTCAAGGCCGATCGACATGTACGGTTTTCCATCAGCCTCGGGAAACACGACCGCTGTCGCAGGAACGTGTGTCGGCAGAACGAAACAACACGGAGCTCTAAGCCGAATCGTTGCTCCGCCTACAGACATCGTTTTCGTACCCCGAACTGTAAAGCCGATCATGGGCCGGTAGATCGCAGCGAGTTGATGATCGGGAACATTTCCTTTGATCAAAAAAAGGCGCGGAACTGGCGACTCGACAGCTTGTGTGTCGGCATCGTTCAGCAATGTTCTGATCTCTTTGAGAAGATCCATAATGACATGAATATACAGAAAGACAGGCTGAACTACTACTTAATTCACACATATTTGTATATGAATGACAGAAATAGGCATAAACTCAGGACTTTTAGGTATAGCGACGAGAAACGTTTCGATACAAACTTCTTATCAAGCGGAACAACCGCGAATAAGGAGACATAAAATGAAAATAGCAGTCATAACAGGTGGAAGTAATGGTATAGGAAAAGCTACGGCAGTGGAACTGGCCAAACGGGGCTTCGGCGTCGTTCTCACGTACAACAAGTATGAGGATCGTGCCCAAACGGTCGTAGATGAAATAGTGAGTGCCGGTGGTGCGGCAACCGCAATAAAGCTAGATCTTCGGGATCGGAATAGCTTTGCCTCATTCCGAAACGAACTCGCTGGCCGGATCGAGAAGATGGCGGGACGTTTAACCTTCGATCACCTTATTAACAACGGCGGAGCTGGCGGGCCGATGGCGTTTGAAGAGATGAACGAGGAGTATTTCGATCTCGTCATGGAGACGAATTTTAAAGGCCCGGTTTTTCTAACACGCGAACTTTCCACGCTGCTTGAGGCTGGCGGTTCGATCGTCAACGTGACGAGTTCGTCAAAATCGCAGGTTTTTCTGGGTTATTCTGTTTATGGTTCGCTAAAAGCGGCTTTCTCGACATGGACGCGATACATTGCAAAGGAACTCGCTCCGCGACGCATTCGCGTCAACGCGGTATCGCCCGGCCCGACGCATACGAATTTCGGTGATGGAGCTTTTGAACGATACCCTGAGTTCATAAAACCTCTTGCGGATCAGTCAGTATTCGGACGGCTAGGTGAACCCGAAGATATCGCGAAGGTGATCGCCAATCTTGTGTCCGACGATTTTGGATGGGTAACCGCCCAGGATATCGAAGCTTCTGGCGGGCATTTGCTCTAACTGTCTAATATTTTCCGAACTTGTCGTATTTGAAGTTCGTTGTAAAGAATAGGAATCTCCACATTTTAACTCGTAGATCCGATCTGTTCGCTCAGATCGGATCTTGCCATTCGAATATGAACAAACTTATCGCCGCAGGAATGATAACGATCATTCTCAACACCTTGCCGCTTTTTGCCCAAAGCGCTACTGGAAACAAATTCCCGGATGATCTCGATGCAATGACACGAAAAGTGATGACTCGCCTTCCTGAAATTCCCGGCGCGGTTATCGCGGTCGTTAAGGATGACAAGCCTGTTTTTGTCCGCGGTTACGGTGTCGGTGACAGGACGGCAGGTGTGAAAGCAGATGCGGATACTTTGTTTTATATTGCGTCGTCGACGAAATCGTTTATGGCTCTCGCGGCGGCCCTTCTCGATAAGGAAGGGAAGATAAAACTTGATGATCCGGTGACAAAATATGCTGCCGGACTGACGTTCAAGAACACGATACCGGACAAGGTCAAGGTTCGAGATCTGTTGACGCACACGAGCGGGCTGCGCAACGGTGCACTTGTTTTTCGTATGGCTTATACGGGCGAATCGAGCGACGCCGACATGATCAGGGTGTTTGCCGAGGCGACTACGTACGACGAGGCACGTTACGGCAAATACGCCTACGACAATCTCGGCTACAACATTTACGCCTTGCTTTTGCAGCGGACGCTCAAGAAAAAATGGCAGGATGTGCTTCAGGAAAAGATCTTCCGCCCGTTGAAGATGAACCACACGACTGCGTACGTTTCGAAGGCGAAGGCTGCGAAAATGGCAGTTGCAAGCGGCTATTTATTCAACCCCGAAACCGGAAATGCTGGGCCCGCACCGCTCGCGAAGACAGATAACAACATGCAGTCAGCCGGCGGAATGTTCACGACCGCAAGCGATCTCGCACGCTGGCTCCGAATCAATATGAACGACGGCAAACTCGACGGCAAACAGGTCATTCCGGTTGATGTTATGAAGAGCGTCCATTCGGGAATGACGCCGACGACGAGAGACCAAGGGCCGTTCAAAGGCAACGGAACCGGCGAATACGGTCTCGGCTGGCAGATCGGAACGTATGCGGATCAGAAAGTGATCTATCACTTCGGCGGATTTCCGGGCTGGACGAGCCACATTTCTTACATGCCCGACAAAAAGATCGGCGTCGCAGTCTTGATGAACGAAAGCACCGCCGGTGGCGACGCTGGCCACACACTCGCGACCTACGCCTACGACTGGTTGCTCGGCGTTCCCGACCGCGAAACAAAATACGCAACCGGCCTCGAAGCCGGAGCGGGAAACTACAACAAAATGCAGCAGCAACAGATCGCCGCATTTCGTGAGCGAGCAAAACGCACCTCACAGCTAACCAAACCGCTTCAGGATTACGTCGGCCGCTATTCCAATGACATCTACGGCAATATCCAGATCAACGTCCGCGGCAACGCCCTGGCCGTCACCTTCGGTAACATCGACGTCGTCTCAACTCCGTTCACCGAAAAGGAAACGATCCGCGTCGAATTTATTCCCAATCAGGGTGAGGTTGTCAGATTCGGTGTGAATGCACACGGAACAGTTGATTCGTTGAGTTATAACGGGATGATTTTTCTAAAAGTAAAATGATCAACTCGTTAACCGACGATAAATATTCGGCATACGTTCTGGCAGGGACAGTACATCGTCAATGATAGTATAGCCGACGTTGCCGTAGAGGTCTTTTAGTTCCGATTCCGATTCGCGGTCGATGGTGATGCAGAATGGGGTGACGGCTAGGGTTTTGGCTTCGGTTAGGGCTTCGCGGACGTCTTCGCGGGCGTAGCGGGCGTCGCCGTAGTCGTGGTCGTACGGGCGGCCATCGGTGAGGATTATGAGGAGCTTGGTGCGGGCTTCCTGCTTTAGTAATTTTGCCGAGGCGTGGCGGATCGCGGCGCCGAGGCGCGTGTTGTTTTGGAACGTGATCCCGCCGATGCGTTTTTCGATATCGGAAGAGTATTTCTCGGCAAAATCCTTTACGACGTAGAACTTCACATTTCTGCGGCCTTCGCTCGTGAAGCCGTAGATCGAATAGACATCGCCGACGGCTTCGAGGGCTTCGCTCATGAGGACGAGGCCTTCTTTTTCGATCTCTATGATGCGGCGGCCGGGATGCGTGTACGGCTGCAGAGGGTTTCGCGTGATCGTTCGCGCGGTCGAGCTGGACTGGTCGAGCAGGATCGAAACGGCCACGTCGCGTTGTCGGCGGAGCTTCTTGGTGTAGATATTCTCAGCCGGCTGGCCATCGGCTCGTTTGTCGACTACGTAATCGACCAGAGCGTTAAGGTCGTAGTCTTCGCCGTCGATCTCGCGGTTTATTCGCGTGAGATTTTCGGGCTTCATGAGCTGAAACTGGTGCCTGATCGACGAGATCACGCCTCGATAACGCGAACGCGTCAGCTCGACGAACGTGCGATCGCCCTGCTTCACCTTTTTCTCGATCACGCGGCTCCAGCCGACGCGATAATCGTTCAGATCGCGGTCCCATTCGTCGTAGGCAAAGGCAATGTCATCGTCTTCGAGAGCCTGCTCGGGCATTTCGTTCTGCGACCAGGCCTCGGCTCCCTGTAGCTCGTCAGGCTCGCCTTCGTCGTCGAGGCTGTTCCAGGCATTGAACAAATCGCGAATGTCCTGAGCCTGCTTCTCTCGCTCCTTTTTGGCCTTGTCATCAACAACACCTTCGTTCGTATCCTTGTCGTCGTAGGCGAATTCGCTCTTGTCCTCGTTATTCTCGGCCTCGGTTTCCTGATTCTGCTCGGGCGAGATGTTTTGAAAGAGCGTGTAGATGCGGCTCGTAGCCATCAGGGAATCGGCGACAGTGGGAAGTCCCGTGTCCGATGTCCAAAGTCCAAAGTCCGTGGACTCGGGGCTTTGGACTTTGGACTCGGGATTTACAAACTTCGCCACAACCGCTTCGATCTCGCTTACAACCTGACCATAAAACTGCTTCGCATCATCGGTCGCTCCGCCGCACAGGGTTATCTGGAAGAGAAGTTCGAACGGCACCTGATACATCGGCAGGTCGAAGATGTATGGTCGATTCGATCGCAAAAACGATTGCATCAGATCGAGGTCGGGGACCAGGCCGCGATAGGTTTGGCGCAAGCGGTTGTCGATGCGGGCATTCTCCATCGTGCCGAAGATCTTTTTAGCGAGACGCGGTTCGGGGAATGCGGTCAGAACGGTTTTGTAGTCGGAATCTTTCGGCAGTTTTTTTCGACGCTTCTTTGCTTCGGCTTTGATCTCTTTCTCAGACAGAGCCTTTTCGGCTTTGCGAATGTCTTCGAGATAACCGCCGAGAGCAAACATATCCTTGTCGTCCTCGGACATCGAATAAAGCTCGGTAAACTCTGCGTACACTGCTTTTAGCTCGTCGGTGTCGCGATCGAAGGTGCCGAATTCGATCTGGCCGGCTCCGTGAGCGGCTAGGACTTTGTAGAGCTTGAAATCGAGGTCGTCATTGTCGAATTCGGCAATGGACGCGGGCAGGTAGATGGTCTTGCCGTCGCCGATCCGCGATTCCTGTGGGATCGCCGTCAGCGGAGCGATCTCGATCTCTTTGCCGGTCAGGGCCTCGACATACATTCGCAGGATCGATTGGATCTTCTCAAGCGGAAGCCCCAGTCGCGTTTCCTGCAAACGCTCATTCGACGCGCGAGTTTCAAGTGCGAAATAGCTGCGGCGGGATTTTGAAGAGTCATTTTGTCGCTCGTTCAGCCCTTTCTCAACCCACTCCTCGAACTGCTCGATCGAAACTTTCCGCAACGCTCCAGAGCTGGATTTGAACGCAGCGAGAGCGCTTTCAGCGTCGGTTTCGGCGATCTTTGTGGTTAATTGCAGCACGCGTCGAATGTCATCGGGCGAGGCTTTTTTCTTACTCGTAAATGCGGCGAAAAACTTCGGCGTGGCTCGAAGGAACGAGATCAGGACTGCGTTTCCGTGACGCGCGATAGAGCGGGCCAGCGTACACCAATCTTCAAATGCCGATTCCGACGCCGCTAAAACTTCGCTACCCGATGAAACGAAATGAAGCGTCACGCTGCCGCCGAATTCGAGAAATTCGCCGGCTCGAAGCATCAAAAGGTTCGCGTTAACCGCATCCAGCCGTTCAAGTGACGCGGGTAGATTTGACCAAAGGTCAGCGGTCATTCCGCCGGTTCGGTTGGCGAACTGCGCGGCGAGCGCCAGCACGGCGTTGGCGACCGAGCGTTTTTCTTCGCCAAATGACGTGAGGACTTTCGCAACGGCGGGTGTGTTTTCGAGAAATTCGGAGCTATGCTTCGCCGACCGCTGTGCGATCTCGGCAGCGAGGTTCAAGACATCGGCAAATAGTTGGTCGTCGGCAATATCAACCGCGATCTCGGGCACCAGTTTGAACGTTTCGAGCGAAATGGAACTCGACAGCACCAACTGCCGCGTGCAGATCTGAAATAACGCCGAACGAGCCGCTTCGGGCACACGTTTCAACGCAGTCACACCATCGATAAAGAACGTAGCTCCAGTATCGGCATTTCCCATTGCGAGCCGCCGCCCCAGCTCGCCCCAATGCCGTAAATCTTCTGCGGAGAGGATTTTCGAAGCCTTTGGCACCGCCTCGACAAACTCGCGGCTCACCCGCAGCGATACGCCAGCCAAAGCCGCACTTATCTCTAGGGCGGCCCGCTTTTTATCACTCGGCAACTGCCCGAGCCGCCTTGCAAGGCCCGTTAGCGTCGGCTTGTTGTTACTGCTATTTTCAGCCACGTAACGAGTTTAAAGGAAATGAATGAAAGACTGAACCGCGAAAAGGACGAAATGCAGCCAAAGGATCTTGTCGTACATATCGCTACTTTTGCGGTAAAAAGATCCTAGTGATGATGATCGCCAGCGACTTCGTTGAGTTTGTTCAGGTCGAGCAGTTTTGAGAACTGGTCAAAGTGGAACATCGAGTCATCCTTGCAGTGTTCGCAAAAGTAGGTCACGTCCTCGCCGAGGTACATGTCCTTAAGGTGGTAGGCGATGAAGCAGCCGTAGCAACGCTGGATGCGTTTGCCATAATCCTGCAAGATCTCGTCTTCGGTGTGGTCATGCATGATCCAATTTTAGCATATAGTTCCTCACCGTTTCTGCTTAAGCTCGATTGCTCGTTCTACCTCAACAAGCTCTGCTCGCCACGTTACACGTTCAGGTGATTCGTTGACCAATTCCCTAAGGATCGATCGAGCCTGGTCAAGCGATGCGGAAGGCGAGTATTTCGCCAGCCGGGATAACAAGATCGCTTTGTCATAACGAAACTCGTTATCGCGATCGTCCAGACTGATCAGGTCTTCTGTTTCCCGCAACGCCGTCGAATATGCTCTGACCGCTTTTTCAACGTCACCTTTTTTGGCCAGCGCATCACCGAGATGAATACGCGTGAACGACTGCTGGTGCCTAGCACTGAGATTATTTCGATCGAGTTCGGCTACTTTTTGGTAATTGGAAATTGCGGCACTGAGGTGATCGATCGCGGCGGTTGGTCTGCCGGCGGCCGATTCTGTGGCCCCTAGCTCCAAATAAGCATCCGCAAGCGAGTTGAGATCGCCAACGTTTGAGCGGTCTAGGTCGTGAAGCCTCGTCTGGATCTCTAAAGTTTTTTGCAGGTGCTCACGGCTTTCATCGTATCTTCTGGCAAACCTCAAAACATAGCCGTACCACTGCTCACCACTTGCAAGATTGCGAAGATTCTCGAGGTTGTCAGGCTCGCTACTCCAGATGAGCTGGTCGATTCTAAGAGCTTCTTCAAAATCCTTTAAAGCCGCATCGATCGCACCCATTTCCACTCGGGCAAACCCCGCATAGTTGCGGTAGACCGAAACGCTATGAAGAATCCGCGGGTCTGGATCGGTAGCGGAGATCTCGGTCATTATAGCTCCCGCCTTCTCATAGTTTTCCAGTGCCTTTGATATCGAGCCGGAACGCAGTATTCCCTGCCCGTACTTTCCGTATGCCCTTGCAAGTTCACGCTTGATCTGCGGGTCGTCAGGGGAAATATCTCTGATGTTTTCGATCGTCGTAACTGCGAGTTGGTAATTGTCGAGTGCTTCGCTCGTTCTGCCGGTCGTTTTGGAGAGGTCAGCGATCTTTAGATAACTGCTGGCAAGGTCGATCTTGTGCTTCAAATCGTTTGGCTCGGACTGGATGATCGCCAGCCTCATGTCCAACGCTTTGCGATGATTTTCGAGAGCTCCCGCGGTATCGCCGATCCCACTGCCGTAGTGAAACGCCTGTACATCGCCGATCTTCTCGTAAGACCCGGCAAGCTCAGAGCGAAGGCCAATATCGTTTCCGGCCTCGCCGGAGAGTTTGTCAAGGTATTCGATCGTTCGCGAGACAAGCATCTGCCGCGCTTTAATAGGGCTCTCGTCTATCTTTTCGTTTACCTCAAATATCAGGGAACTCGTGATCGCCCGAACATCATTGAATCGCCGCTCGGCTTTCTGCCGTTCAAACTCCGCACGCCTGGCGAGTACGGTGGTAGCGGTTATGCCTCCGATCAAAGTGAGAAAGACCAAGGTGATCGCACCGACAACGACAGGATTTCTTTTGGTAAACGTCTTGGCACGGTAAAACCACGTCGCTTGGCGTGCAAGAACCGGCAAGCCTCTCAAATGCCGCCTGATGTCCTCGGCAAACTGTTCGACAGACGAATAGCGTGCCTCAGGTTCTCTTCGCAGGGCTTTGAGCACGATATTATCGAGATCGCCGCGAAGCTGAGTTCGTTGAAATGGGAGAACTGCGGATTGATCGGTGCTGGAAGGCTTCGATGGTACCTGATTAGCGGCGGTTTCAAGGATCTGTCCTAAGTTCTTATTTTCAAACGCGAACGGCCGTGAGCCAGCCAAAAGCTCGTACAGGATCACGCCGAGCGAATAAATGTCGGTCGCGGTAGTCAGGTTCTCCCCACGGATCTGCTCAGGCGATGCATACTCCGGAGTAAAAACAGCCTGCCTGGTCATCGTCTCTGACAGAGTGTCGGAACGCAATAGCTTAGCTATACCGAAATCAAGCAATTTTGGCGATCCGGTATCGTTGACCAAGATATTCGATGGCTTGAGGTCGCGGTGAATTACCAGATTCTTATGAGCGAATGCGACGGCCGAGCAAACATCACGAAACAGGTCGAGTCTTTCGTTAAGCCCAAGGTTTCGGCTGCGAGCGTGATCTACGATCGTTTTGCCGCACACGTACTCCATGACGAAGTACGGCAGTCCGTCATCTGTAGTGCCTCCATCGATCAAACGAGCGATGTTTGGATGGTCCAGGGACGCAAGTATTTGACGTTCATTTGAAAAACGACGGAGAATCGCATCCGAATCCATCCCACGTTTGATCAGTTTTAGTGCGACTTTCTGATCGAAACTGCCATCAGATCGAACGGCAAGGAAAACAGATCCCATACCGCCGGTTCCGAGTTCATCAGTGATCTTATATTTTCCGATCGTTTCCCCAACCCGTGAGACCTTCGTTAGGATATCAGGTTCGAGGAATGGAGTTTTTTCGAAAGCCGCGGCCTGTTCGTGTTCGCTCAACAGTGCATCGATCTCAGCTTTGAGCGCAGTGTCGGAACCACATTGTCGAAGGACAAAAGCTGTGCGCGATCCGGCGGACATTTCGATAGCCGGTTCGAGGATCGCTCGGATCTGTTTCCAACGTTCTGGGGTCATCTAGTCGGGGCGAAGCATTCTAGAAAGCAGGAGTTTTGCGGAAGTCCATTCTCGCTTGACCGTCGCCGGAGAGATGTCGAGAACCAATGCTATCTCTTCGATGGTCATGCCGCCGAAAAATTTCATTTCCACGATCTTTGCCTGACGTTCATCGAGTCGCTCAAGCTCATTCAGGGCCACATCAACCGCTTGCACGTCCAATTGATCGGTTTCATCAATTCGAGCAGCCGAATCGAGCTCGATGTAGGTACGCATTTCGCCACCGCGTTTCTTACGGTTTCTGGTTCGAGCGTGATCGATAAGGATTTCTCGCATCAGACGCGAAGCGGCACCGAAAAAGTGAGCACGGCTTTCCCATTCGACGGGGTGAGAGCGTGCAAGTTTGAGATACATCTCATGCACTAGAGCAGTCGGCTGCAAAGTATGACCAGCGCGTTCGCGGCTCAGCAGACCGCTGGCGAGCCGGCGCATCTCCGCATAGACCAACGGCAAAACCTCATCCAGCGCAGACTCATCGCCTGTGTTCGATCTCTTTAATAACTGTGTTATCGATGTCGGCATATCGACCGAAGCAAGTGCTACGGCTTTGGATAGTTTTGAGTCGAGAAGATGAAACTTAGAATAAATACCTTTCTCCGTTTTCGCAAACGATTTTAGTCAACAATTACTTTTTTGATCCACTTTTTATGCGAATGTCGCACTAATGTCGGACGTGAAAAATATCGTGCCCCGATTGGTTGTTGAGAGAAAAGTATGTTCAAGAAATTAGGTCTTCGCATTTTCTTCATCATTTTATCGTCGAGCTTAATGTCGTCCGTTAGTCTTGCGACACAAACGGACAGTATATGGGAGCATATCGACGCCAGCATGCTTGAGCGGCCGGATGCGAACAGCATTCAGCTGCCAAGCCAATTTCAGGCGTTTCGGCTTGATAAGAAGGTCCTTAGGTCAATGCTAAGCGAGGTTAAGCGTTCACCTAAAGGCCCGCATGGGCTGGAGTTAAAGATACCAATGCCCGATGGTAGTTTCCACCGGTTTCTCATCGAGCATTCGCTGATAGTTGAACCAGAATTACTTCGCAAATACCCAGAGGTCGGTGAGACGTACAGCGGACAGGGAATCGATGACCGAAGTGAGACGATCCGCCTCGATTTCGTAGCGGGTGAGTTTCACGCCATGATCCTTTCCGAGAAAGGGACGATCTTTGTTGACCCGTATTCGCGTGAGGATTCCGATAACTACATCACTTTTTTTGAAACACGACAAGGCACCGGCAGGTGAATTTCGGTGCCTGATTGACGAAAAAGACAAGATAGGCTTTCTCGACCGCGTCATTAATCCGACCGGTTTTGACGAAACAATGATCTTCCCCTTTCAATCACGCCCGGAAGTCACGTCGGGTGACCAGATCCGGACGTATCGATTGGCGCTCGCTGCTGACTATGAGTACTGTGCGGCGGTTGGCAATAACACGATAGCGGGTTGCCTCGCAGCGCAGATCCCTATCATGAATCGGGTCAATGGCGTTTACGAGCGCGAAGTTTCGATTCATTTCAACATCATTGGGACAAATGATCGAATTATTTTTGCGGGCAATAATACTAGCTGTGGTGGACCGTGTACGGCCGCGAACGATCCGTATACAAACAATGATGGCCCCATGATGTTGGACCAGAATCAGGCCGTGACGGATGCGCTGATCGGGACGGCGAACTATGATATGGGGCACGTTTTCAGCACCGGCGGCGGCGGGATCGGAATGTTTCAAAGCCCGTGCAACAACCCCATCAAGGCTCAAGGCGTAACCGGACTGCCGAATCCCGTTGGCGATCCATTTGCCATAGATTTCGTAGCGCACGAGATGGGCCATCAATTTAACGGCCGTCACACGTGGAACGGCGTAGGAGCAGGTAACTGCGGTGCGGGCGGACGTGAAGTAAGTTCCGCTTTTGAGCCGGGAAGCGGCGTTTCGATAATGGCTTATGCCGGAATTTGTGGTTCGCTCAATATCGCGCTCAACTCAATCGACGTTTTTATCCTGAAAAACCAGGAACAGATCATCAATCACCGTGACACGATCGGTGCGTGCGCTCCGGCTACCGCGACTGGGAATACGCCGCCTCAGGTTTCGATCGTTGGCGGCTCAACGTTTAATATCCCCAAGCTTACACCGTTTGCTTTGACTGCCTCTGCATCCGATGTCAACGGCGATGCTCTCACCTATATGTGGCAGGAGTATGACCTCGGCGCATCCAATCCGCCGTTCGACGACCTCGATGGTCAGGTGCGGCCGCTGTTTCGGCCCTATCTGCCGACCACATCTCCAACACGATACTTTCCCTCGCTGGGATATATCCAAAATAACGGCAATACGCCACCCGGAACTACGGGCGGCGTCGCAACGGGCGAGGCTCTGCCGTCGATAGCTAGAACGATGAATTTCCAGGTGGTGGTACGCGACAATCGTGCTGGCGGAGGCGGCATAAATAGTGCCAACGCAACTGTGAATGTATCAGCGGTTGGACCGTTTAAGGTCACCTCACCAAACACTAACGTAAACTACGCTATTAATTCGCAACAAACTGTCGCATGGGATGTCGCGGGGACAGCGTCGGCTCCCGTAAGCTCAGCTAACGTGAAAATTTCGCTCTCGACGGATGGAGGTTCCACGTTCCCGACCGTTCTTGCCGCTAGCACGGCAAATGACGGGAGTGAGACAATTACGATTCCAGCCACGATCACAAATAACGCAAGGATAAAGGTCGAGCCGGTCGGCAATATTTTTTTCGACATATCGGATGTCGATTTTCGAATAACCGCGACGGGTCCGACTCCGACGCCAAGTCCGACGCCAACCCCAACGCCGGCCGATGGCGACCCGGATCCTGACTTTGTCAGTCGTTTGTTTGGGATCGGTGCCGGGTTCGACGGCCACGAGGTCAAGGATGTTGTTATTCAACCAGACGGTAAGATAGTTGCGGTCGGTGGCTTCCGATCGTTCGCTAGCCGTCCGCAGAAGTATGTTGCAAGACTCAATGCCGATGGTTCACCCGATTACGCCTTCTTTCCAACTGTAAACGATACTGTCGAATCGGTTCTGCTTCAGCCGGATGGCAAAATTATTATAGGTGGTGCGTTCACATCTGTGAATGGACAGCCAAGGCAGCGTCTCGCGCGGCTGAATGCTGACGGCTCACTGGACAATTCCTTTCAGAATCCGCTTGTCGATAACTCAGTGCTTGCTATGGCACTTCAAACAGATGGCAAGCTGATTATCGGCGGAAGTTTTGATTCGGTCGCTGGCTCCGTCTCTATAGCCATTGCAAGGATCTCAAGTGACGGTAGTCGCGATGCGACTTTTGCGGGGCCGGCTTTCAGTACAACCGCAACTATTTACTCCGTAGCTATGCAGGCTGACAAGGTGCTGGTCGGATCGGATTCGGTAATTGGAATTCCGGGTAATAGTTACTACTTTCGATTGAACAGCAGCGGATCCTTCGACGCTACCTTCAATTGCTATGTGAGCGACACCGTTTTCCGGACAAGGATCTTACCGAGCGGTAAGCTTTTGATTGCGGGTAATTTCCGCCGCGTCGGAACACCAACCACATTCGACCGCAACGGAATCGCGAGACTGAATGCGGATGGCACACCCGACCTCTTATTTCGTAACCTGACCGAATTAAGCTTCCCGACGATTTACGACTTCGCAGTCCAGTCAGACGGTAAGATCGTCTTTGGAGGAAATATTTCCTACACCATGAACGGAAGCAATCGGGCCGGACTTGCACGTCTTGATTCGGACGGTGTGTTCGACACTTCATACGATCCCAACATACCGAGCGATTTTGTCTACGCTATTGCCATGCAGGCTAATGACAAAGCAGTCGTGGGAGGAAATTTCACTTCTGTAGGCGGTCAGGCCAGATCCGATCTGGTTCGGTTAAACAGGGATGCAAGCCTCGATCTTTTTCCGGAGGATATTACTCTAGGCCGTCCCGAAACCGATTATTACTCGGGCATAGTTCGAGCAATATTGCAGCAACCGGATGGAAAGATCTTGGTGGGGAGTTCAGCCTTAAGCGTAGGCGGAATGACTCGCCGCGGATTAGCTCGATTGAATCTGAACGGTACGATCGACTCAGCTTTCCAGGATCCTGGTTTAGGCGGATTCAACTATGCGCAATCAGGGGTGAGTTCCCTGGCTTTGCAGCCGGACGGCAAAATACTTGTTGGAGGTATATTTCAAACGGTAAACGGAGCTCCGCGGCGGTGGCTTGCCCGAATGCACTCGAACGGGGCTCTCGATTCGACCTTCAACGCGACGCTCGATGGCGATGTCAAAGATATCGCGATCCAAACTGACGGGAAGATAGTTATCGTGGGTTCCTTTAACACGGTTGCCGGTGTGACGCGTAACCGGATGGCTCGGCTCAATTCGGATGGATCGCTCGACACTTCTTTTGACCGCGGCAGCGTTTTCTGTACTCCCGAGTCAATTCATATTCTCGGGGACGGCAAGATGCTCGCCTGCGGTAACGCAGGCAGTTCAACGAGTATAGTACGCTACAACACGAATGGTACGACTGACTCCAGCTATACTCCCGCCTCAGTCACATTTAGCTCGAGTAAGGCGGTATTGCAGCCCGACGGTAAAATATTAATAATGGGGAATTTCCAATCAGTCGGCGGCCTGTCACGAAATGGTGTCGCTCGATTGAATCCGAATGGAACCGTTGATCCCAGCTTCGGAGACATAGCGTTCAACTCCGGAAGTTACAACGTGGTTGACGCCGTTGTCGAGCCAAATGGCAAGATCATTATCGTAGGTAGCTTTCAAACAATTAACGGACAGATAAGGCGAGGCGTGGCACGCCTGAATTCTGACGGATCGCTTGATTCCAATTTTATCGCCAAGGCTGACGACGAGACAACTAGCGGGCATGATCTCGTCGCGGTTGTTCGCCGCCAGCAAGATGGCCGCATACTGATCGGGGGGGACTTTCACTCTATTAACCGAGTTGGGACCGACTACATCGCTCGACTCTACAACGGCTTTGCGGCGCCTTGCTCCTTTGCGGCGAACCCTACGGACAGGACGTTTAGTTCGGCAGCGGTAACGAGTAATTTCAGCGTTGTTTCCGGTACCGGCTGTGACTGGACCGCAAGCAGTTCGGCAAGTTGGTTGACGATCACATCAGGTTTCAATGGCAGCGGGAACGGTACGATCAATTACTCGGTCGCTGCAAATACGACGGGTGTTCCGCGTACTGCAACGATCGATTTCGGCGGGGTGACAGGCCTTGCGAGTCACACTGTGACACAGCAATCGGGAAATGCGACGCCAACACCATCGCCAACGCCGACGGTTGGGCCGACCCCGACCCCGACAGTTGCGCCGTCACCGACGCCGACGGTCGCTCCATCGCCAACTCCCGGAAACGTTATAATTAACTACACGGGGCCGACCATCGCAATTCCGGACAACAATACTAGCGGCGTCAATATCGTGACAAATGTCTCGACAGCATGCACGATAAATGATCTGAATTTCCGATTCGACGGCACGCCGAGCGGGGATCCGGCATCGACAAGTGTCGGACTTAACCATTCGTGGGTGGGTGATCTGATCGTTAAGCTGACGTCGCCAGCGGGAACCAGCGTGACCGTGATCGATCGTCCGGGTTTTGCAGGTTCTGGTAATGGCTGCAATAGCAATAATTTTGCGGCGTTGCTGCTTGATGACGATGGTGGATTCCCGCCGATCGAAAACCAATGCGGAGCGGACGATAACTCGGCTTTTCCGTCGGGCACCTTTGCCCCGAATAACCCGCTTTCAGCGTTCGACGGGCAGACGACCCTTGGCAATTGGACGCTCAATGTTAGTGATAATGCAGGTAGCGATACAGGTTCGGTCCGAGCGTTTAGCCTGATTTTTACGTGCCCGACTCCAACACCGACACCAACGCCGTCACCAACGCGGACCCCGACCCCCACACCGACACCTACACCAACGCCAGTTGCGACACCGACGCCGTCGCCGACTCCAACGGTCGCCCCGTCGCCCACGCCAACCGTAGCTCCATCGCCGACGCCCGCGGGTACCGTGACAATAAACTACACCGGACCGGCGGTCGCAATTCCGGACAATGTCGCGGGCGGCGTGAACATAGTGACGAATGTCGCCTCAGCTTGTACTATTACGGACGTCAATTTCCGCTTCGACGGAACGCCAAGTGCCGACCCAACTTCAACAGCGGTCGGGCTGAATCATTCCTGGGTTGGCGATCTGATAGTAAAACTTACGTCGCCAGCAGGTACCAGCGTTACCATGATCGATCGACCCGGCCTGCCGGCGTCGACAAGCGGCTGCAATAGCAACAACTTCGCCGCCCTCGTACTCGACGACGACGGCGGGTTCCCGGCTGTTGAGGGTCAATGCGGAGCAGATACGAACGCCGCGTTTCCGTCAGGGACCTTTTCGCCAAATAATCCGCTGTCTGCGCTCGACGGGCAGAATACGGTCGGAAACTGGACGTTGAACGTCAGCGACAATGCGGCGGACGACACTGGAACGGTTCGGGCTTTCAGTATCATTTTCACGTGTCCGGCAACGCCGACCCCGACTCCGTCGCCAAGTCCCAGTCCGATTGCGACTCCGACTCCGACCCCAACCCCAACACCTACGCCGGTTGCGTCGCCTAGTCCAACGCCGACTGCGACACCGATCGTTAGGGATGGCGGATACGAACAGACGGCGACGAATGGTACGAATCCGAATTGGACCTCGACATCTACCGCGTTTGGAAGTTCGCTTTGTGTTGGCACCGTTTGCGGCACGAATTTGACGGCGCGAACCGGAAGCGGGTGGGTGTGGTTCGACGGAGCTAATTCCGGAGCGAATCCGGAAGCGGGAACTGTCGTGCAAACAGTCACGATGCCGGCAGCAAGTACGGCGACGCTGACGTTTTATATGCGTATCGCATCCGTCGCCGCTCCGTCCAATTCGACGATGACGGTCACGATCGATGGAACAGTTGTTCAAACGTTCACCGAGCCCGCCGCTGCTGAGCCAGGCTATACGCAGAGAACCGTTGACCTGTCTGCTTTTGCAAATGGGCAGCCGCGGGTCTTGAGCTTTAACTATAACCGTCCGGGCGGAGCGGTTGGAAGCGATAGTTTTCTGCTTGACGACGTCGAATTGAGAACGACAGCTCAAACACTTGCATCGATCACCGGACGTGTGTTTACGCCGGCGGGTTCGGCGATCAGGAATGCCCCTGTGACACTGATAAGTCCGGAAGGTAACCGTACGATCGCCACCACGAGCTCGTTCGGGGTGTATACGTTTGTTAATGTGCCAACAGGCACCGGAACCTATACGATGACAATTTCTTCGAAACGTTATCGGTTCAGTCCGAAGACGATCACAGTAAACGGCAATCTTACAGGCGTTGATTTTGTCGGGCTCGAATGATCTTACTTAACGACACCGCGTTTGGCATTTGAGATGAATTCGAGCAGCAGGTCGACTTCTCTGCTGTTCGGAATCTCAGCTCGAATCCGTTCGACGGCCTGAGTTGTGTTGAGTTTGGATGAAAGTAATAAGCGGAATGCGTGATTGAGGCTATCAATAGTTTCTTTTGGATATCCGCGACGCCGCATACCGACGCTGTTCAGTCCGTAGCATTTGGCGTGATTGCCCTGGATCGTGGCGTACGGCATCGCGTCTTTCACAACGACCGAATATCCGCCGATGAAAGCTTCGAGCCCGACGCGACAAAATTGGTGAACGCCGGAATATGCTCCAACGCTGGCACGATCGGCAACTTCAACGTGGCCCGCGAGCGTCGCCGCATTGGCCATGATGATCTCGCTGCCGAGTTGGCAATCGTGAGCCACGTGAGCCTGGGCCATCAGTAGGTTTCCGTCGCCGATGCGGGTCATTCCACCGCCTCCTTGCGTGCCGCGATGGATCGTGACGAACTCGCGAATGTGGTTGCGTTTACCGATCTCGGTTCCAGTCGGTTCGCCAGCATATTTCAGATCCTGCGGAGCAAGACCGATGGAAACGAACGGGAAAACGTGGGTTTCATCGCCGATCCTCGTCCGACCGTCGACCACGACGTGCGATTCCAGACGCACGCCGTTTCCCATTTCAACGTCCGGACCGAGCTTACAAAAAGGTCCAATGTAACAATCAGAACCTATTATGGCAGCTTCGCTGACGATCGCATTTTCGTGAATAAAAGTTGCCATTGAAATCTAGGAGTTCTCGGACACAGTTTTCGGTTTGCGAAAGGCCGACCATGTAAAGAGCAGCGAGATCGGCAGTGCCAGAAGCAGGGCAAACCCCGAACCGCCTACGATTGCCGCGAGGAATCCGATGAAGCCGATCTTAGCCCTTCTCTTAATGATCCCCGTGATCAATGGTAAAAGGCCGAGGATCAATCCAACTGCAGCTCCAAAGAGAACGCGCTGCATCAATGTCATATTCGTTGGATCCATATCTACTCCTTCGAATCACTTCTGTTCGCGATTATCGACAAGATCTCCGCTTCGGCCGTGACCTGGCCATCAACGAGCGCGACGCCGTGCATCTTTTGTACTTTCGATCCGATCTTTAATGCCGTTACCTCAAGGCGCAATGTGTCGCCCGGAACGACCGGCTTGCGGAAACGGCAGTTATCGAGACCAGTAAAAAAAGGGATTTTCTGATCGCGATCTTCGAATTCACGAAGAGCGAGAATGGCTCCAACCTGAGCAAGCGCTTCGATCTGAAGAACGCCGGGCATCACCGGAGCTCCGGGAAAATGGCCTTGAAAGAACTGCTCGTTTGCAGTTACCTGTTTGATACCAACGATACGAACACGCGGCTCCATTTCAATGATCGTGTCAACAAGCAGAAACGGGTAACGGTGCGGCAGAATTTTTTGTATCGCGACCGAATCTAGAATAGGCATAATCTTCAAACGAAATAAGAACAAAAAAGCCGTTAAAAGGCAATTTTGCGGCTTTAGAAATAAGGGATCTGCGTTTCTATCTAGGCACCGGAGCTATCGCCGTAACCGGGCGTGCGTTGTAGAAAGCTATAAATTCCTTCGTAATATCGTATTTATCCGAAGCGTAGATCAATATTCCGGTCTGATCTTTAGAAGCATCGAACAGGATGCCGTAGTCTTTTGATTTCACGTACTCGCCGAGCGATTTGAGCACTTCGGAATATACGGGGCCTACTATTTCTGACTGTCGTTTTTGGGCGTACACGTTATATTCGTCTTCCTGAAACTTTCCTTCTCGTTTCAGACGCTCGAGCTCGTCGAATTTGCTTTGTGCCGCCTTTTCATCAACGGGAATACCCTTCGACGCATTTGCTTGAAATGCTGCCATCTCTTTATTCAATGCGTCGATCCGGGCGACAAACTGTTCAACGACACTGCGTTTTGGAGCCAGTTCTGCTGTCAGTGTCTTTGAGGCAGCGACGATCTTAGTGATGCCGAGTTTCTCATTAAAGAAAACGGATGTATCGATAATGACAATTTTTGAAGATGTTGCCGCTTGGGCCTGAGCCGATATGTGCACGGAAGTAAAAGCCAGAACCACGAGGCTTAGGATGAAAAGTCGCTTTAATAACATTGTCGAAAAACTCCTGATTAATACTTTGAAGGCCAGAGAGATCAAATGTCTCGTCTGGCCTTCATCCTAAAACCGCTTAGAGAATAGTTTATTTAGGTGTTGCGGTTGATGCCGTTCCTGCCGGACGTGCGTTATAGAAGGTAATGAATTCCTTCGTGATGTTGGCAGCCGGATCGAGCGAAAGAATAGCATTAGCACTCGCAAGTGCTGCGATATCGAGAACTACGGCATACCCCTTTGCCTTTGCAAAATCCTGGATCGCTTTGCTGATATCAGCGGAAACCGGTCCGAGGACTTCACTGCTGCGTTTTTCGACGGCAGCATCGTACTCTTTCTTTTTGAACTCAAATTCACGCTGCAAGCGCTGGCCTTCGTCCTGCTTGGCTAGGATAGCTTTCTGGTCAACAGGAACGCCCGGCTTTTGAAGAGCTTCGAGATCCTTGGCAATGGTCTGAACCTTGGTCTGAATGCCCTGAAGTTCCGTCACGCGCGGCTTCATCTCATTATCGAGAGCGGTGAGGGCGTTGTTATATTTGGTGACGCCCTCTTTCGGATCGGCAAACGCACCGGTGTCGATCCAGCCGATCTTGGTCAATGCCGGCTGTGCACCAGCCTGGGCGAACGCCGAGATCGCAAACAGTGCTGCGAAAACAAAGCTGAGGGCAAACGTAGTAAATCTTTTCATTATCTTAGTGAAACTCCTTAATCTGACAGAAAGACCTAATCGCCCCTCTAATCTTCATATTTCTTTGAAACCAATAGTACGGAAATTGTTGCTTACGGTTTCGAAAGAAAAGCAATATTATCGGAAACCGTCCGCAAAATCAATTTATCCCCTTGTTCGCCAGCAACGCCGACAGAAACTTAAAACGTTCGTCCAACCGTGAATCTAAATCCGTTACGTTTGCCCGGCAAATAGATGCCCGGCAACTCCTCGGTGTAGCCGAATTTACCATTTGGATTATAGTAGTAGATCAAACGGAACGGTACATTGACGATCGGAACCTGCACACGAAATTCGAGGCCCAAACTTGCTTTGAAATCTTTTAGCTTGTTGTATTGGGCTTTATCAACGTCGAGTAGCGAGTTCTGCTGAACATCGCCCCGCAGAAAGAGCTGCTGCACCTGCGGCGAGAGACTGGTCGGACAGCCAAAACGGTTGCCACGGCAAAATTCCGTTATGTAGTCCGTCTTGGTCATGATACGACCGCGATAGTAAAGGATCGAACCCGTGCTGCTTTCGAGGACCGGCGTATTGATCAACGCCAAAGCGGTCAATCGTCCCGCCCCCAACAGCGTCTCATCAGGGAAGAACTCACTATTTATGACCTGTCCACCAGATTTTCGAAGGTTGAATACCGAACCAACGTCCGCAAACACCGCCATCGTAGCCGGACCGAATATTGGCATACGGTACTCAAAATTTCCGAGCAGTTGCGTGTCGCCGCCGATGAAGCGATAGTTTTTCGAGAAGAGGGCCGGATTTGCACCGGAGATGCCGGTGACGAGTCCAAGCGGCGTTATTTCGTTGACATCACGGGTTGGCAGACCGTGATTCGTATCATTGGTACCCGAAGCATTCGTCGTGAGGACAACGTTGCGGCTGGTCACATAGGTATCAAATGGGGCGATCGGTCCAAGAGCACGAGATTCATACCCGCGGATATCGTTTTCGCTGCCCATGTAATATCGTTCGTAAGCCGGAACGCCGCCCACGAACGAAATGGAGTTAGCATTTCGGATCTTGTCTTTGATCGACCAGGTGCCGATCGTTCCGGCTTGAATTCTGTAAGCGAAAACATGCGGATTTTTAGTTCTTCTGTTTCTTACCGGTATGAACTCTGAATAGGTGATATTCGGCTGATACGTTCTAACATCGCCGCCGAGGCCCGCGAAGCCGAACGACATCGAAAGCGACCTGCCACTGTTTGTGTCAATGCCATTAGCGGCAGGCTGGCGTGTGTCATAGGCGAAGGTGCCGGTGATCCTGCTCGTTAAAATGTTTGGCTGTCGGTAGATGACCGGAATTCGGGCCGATGGGTCAGCACTCGCGTTCACTTTGGGGTCAGCGATGCTTGTTGCCGAGAACTGGTACGTCAGGCCGACGCGCGAAAATTGAGTAAAGCGACGTTTCTTAAAGAACAGTTCGGAAAGCGGCGCAGTCGCGAAGACATTCGCACCGTATGTTGTCTGCGTGAAAAGATTGCTCTCATCGGTCGTAACCGTTCCATAAGGATTGTAGAGATCATTCAAGAGATCCTGATTCTGAGTAAGGTACGTACCTTCGCCAAAGAATTTGTAGCGGCTCGCAAATACCGAGAATCCGACCGAGACAGGACGGTCACGGAAATAAGGCTGCTGATATGTAAACTGCAAGCTCTGCTGACGATTACCCGCACCAACATTGAACGAAAGGATCTCTCCGGTCCCGGCGAGGTTATTTGTCGAATATTCAAGTCCGAAGAACGAACCGCCGATCCCGGAAAGTCCGCCATTGAAAGAGATCTGCTGCCGGCCCTTCTCTTTAACTTTAACGATCAAGTCTACGTCGCCCTTCTCCTCGTCGGTTCGGATCTCGACGTCCTGATCTTTGTCGATCGGATCAAAATACTGGGTCTGATTGAGGCGGGCGACAGATATGTCCAAATAATTCTGGTTGTAGATATCGCCTTCGTTGATCAGAACCTCGCGACGCAGAACTTTGTCACGTGTGAATGTATTTCCGGTAAACTCTAAACGGCGAAGAGTGAACTGTTTTCCTTCTTCGATAGTGATCGTGATATCAACGATGCCTTCGTCAGGTTTCGTTGGGTTGTCCTTGAACTGCGGGTCAAATTCAGCCGTGTACTGTACGAATCCCTGTCGTCCGTACTCTTTTTTCAGATCCTCATAGATCGCGTCCTGCAAGCGTTTTCCGTCAGCGATCTCGCCTTTCTTCAGGCCAACGAATGCCAGGATGAGCTGTTCCGAAAAGATCGAGTTGCCCTCGACCTTCAGATCACCAACACGGAAAACCTTTCCTTCCGTGACCGGGACCTTGATCTTGAGCGTGTCGTCTTTCGATGTTACGAGGGGAAGCGGAAAGGCTTTAAGCAAGGGAAACCCTGTACGTTTGAATCCGAGACCCTCGACGACAGGTTCGCCGATACGTGCCTGAAAATAGCCTTTCGACCACATGTAAGCCCGGACATTCTTCTGTAGGTCGTATTCGAGCTTTCTCAGATCCAGAATATCCATCCCTTTGACGCGCGAGACCAAACCGGTTTCCTTGACAAGAGTCAACGCATCACGGAGTTCTCCATCCTTGAATTTCTGATTTCCCTCGAAATCGATCTCTATGATCCTGGAGCGATAGCCCTGATCGATGTTGAATGTGATCGCAACGGATGTTGCGGAGACAGCTTCCTCTTCGAGTTCGACCTTTGCATTCGGGAAGCCTTTCGACGCGAGCATTTCGCGAAGGGTCCGCTTTGCTCCCTGAGCTTTTACAGGATCGTAGATAGCTTCCTTCGAAATTCCAACACGTTTCTCGCGAAATTCCTTGAGAATGTCCGCCTCGGTCAGGGCCTTGGCACCTTTGAACTGCAAGTCACGGATGATCGGCAGTTCGACAACTTCGAAGATGACGTTGACGCCGCCACGGATGCCGTCCTCAACGAGAACTTTAGTTTTGACCTTGTCAAAAAAGTTTAGCGCCAGCAATTCCTGCAGATCGCGTTCGAGAGCGGCTGGGTCGTAGACGTCGCCGGCACGAACTTTTGTGAAATAAAGCAGGTCATCGTCACGGAGTCGGCGATTGCCTTGAATGTCGACGCTTTCGACGATCTGCTGAGTTTTTGCAGCGGTCGGAGCGATATCTTTTTTCGCACTGCTTTTAGTGTTGGCAATGGCCGGAAAAGCCAGAATCGCCGACACTAAGACTATATATCCGAGTGCGCGAAGATTGTTCATAAACCGGAAACTTCCTATAAATGCGATTTTCAAAGCTTCAAAAAAGCTCTGTATTCGCCGCTAACGTATTGCATTATAATGAGATGGATCAGCAATAGCGGCAAATAAACGTCGGATTATTCTTGCCTTGTTTGATTCCCAAGGCTACGCGCAGGTTGCCCCCGCAAACTATCCAACAAACTTTCGAATTATACAGGTAAATCAGGGAAAACGGAATCTACCGGTATCCGAAAAGATAATGAAATGAGTAAATGAAATAGCGGTGGAAGCGTTTTTAAGGATAACCGATGAGATCGGAATTCCAGACCCGGAAAAAGAGAATCTGCGGCTGCCCCCTTTTGAGTCATTTTTTCACCCAAAGTGGAACAGACCATCCCCTTTATTCACAACATTTAACCGTTCCATTTGCTGTTCCAAAAAATCACTCTATAAAACGGAACAGCTCGATTGCCGCTAACTCATTGCAGGCATTATGTTTACGGGTGATTTGTGAGGGCGAAAATGGTGTTTGGAGGAAGAGGCTGCCGAGATCGTTTTTCGACAGCCTCTGGTGCTTTACTTATGCTTTCTGTGTCAGCTCTTTGGCGGCCTTCTTGGCGCGAACTTCGCGAAACGCAAGCTTATCGGCGGCAGCGTAGACTTCCAGTGTGCATTCGTCGGTGACCGAACCTTGAATAAGGGCTTCTGAGAGTTCGTCCTCGACGTATTTTTGCAAAGCTCGTTTTAACGGACGGGCGCCGTACTTGCGGTCGCCGCAAGTCTTGTCAACGAGCCATTTGCGCGCATCGTCGGTCATTATGAGCTTTAATTCGCGGTTTGCAACGATCTGATTAAGTCTTGAGATCTGCAGATCGAGGATCTGGTAGAGGTCCTGATCGTTGAGTTCATCAAACAAAATGATCTCGTCGAGACGATTAATGAACTCGGGAGCGAATGTCTGCTTAACCTGCGACATTACTTCATCTTCCATCTGCTCACGCGTCGCAGCGGCATTCGCCTGAAAACCGAGCGAGGTTCGTTTCTGGATCACTCGCGCACCCAGGTTTGACGTCATGATGAAGATCGCGTGTTTGCAATCCACAGTCTGCCCAAGTGCATCAGTCAAAATACCGTCTTCAAACACCTGAAGCAGTACGTTGAACAGATCCGGATGAGCTTTTTCGACCTCATCAAAAAGCACGACTGCGTACGGCGACCGTCTAAGTTTCTCAGTTAGCTGTCCGCCTTCTTCATGACCAACATATCCCGGAGGCGAGCCGATGAATTTTGATACGGCGTGCTTCTCCATGAATTCACTCATGTCAAAGCGGATCAGAGCACGCTCGGAGCCGAATAAGTATTCAGCAATTGAACGAGCAACCTCGGTTTTGCCCACGCCCGTGGGTCCGAGGAAAAGAAACGATCCGACAGGACGGCTTGGGTTTTTGAGTCCGGCACGAGATCGGCGGATCGCTCTCGCTAAGGCAGAGATCGCCGGACGCTGCGAGATTATTCTTTCCTGCAGAGCGGTCTCGATGGTTAGGAGCTTTTCGGCTTCTTTTTGCTTTACCGACGAGACTGGAACACCGGTCCAACGGGCAATTACCTCATCAACGTCGTCCTTTGAAACCTCGACCGCGAAGAATGAATCTTCGAGCGAACGCAATTCAAGAGAGATCAACTGGTCTTCGCTCGCGGCGGCACGTTTCCAATTCTCAACCGCCTCTTTCCACGAAGGCTCACCGCGATTCTCGTGCTGGTACCGCAACTTTGCACGAGCTCCGGCCTCATCAAGTACATCGATCGCTTTGTCCGGCAAAAACCTGTCCGGGATATAGCGGTTCGACTGAGTGACGGCGGCTGCGAGTGCTTCTTTCGAGTATCGAAGCTGGTGAAAAGCCTCATATCGCTCGACAACGCCCTGAATGATCTCGATCGCTTCAGCTTCGGTTGGAGGCTCGACCTTTACAGACTGGAACCGGCGTTCCAGAGCACGATCTTTTTCAATAGTTTTACGATATTCGCTCGGTGTCGTCGCGCCGATACACTGAATGTCGCCGCGCGAAAGGGCCGGCTTGAGAATATTTGCCGCGTCAAGCGTACCTTCGGCTGAACCTGCTCCGACGAGTGTGTGAAGCTCGTCGATGAAAACGATATTTTCATCACTTTCCTTCAGCTCGGCCATGATCTTCTTTAGACGCTCTTCGAATTGACCGCGGTATTTTGTTCCGGCGACAATGAGCGAAAGGTCGAGCGACAGAATGCGTTTGTTCTCAAGAAAGGTCGGAACGTTTCTGTCAACGATCCGCTGAGCAAGGCCTTCGACTATTGCTGTTTTGCCGACGCCGGATTCACCGATCAGGACCGGATTATTTTTCGTTCGGCGGCAAAGGATCTCGATAATTCGTTCCAATTCCTGTTCGCGGCCCACAAGCGGGTCGAGTCTGCCTTCGGCGGCGTCAACCGTCAGATCACGAGTAAATTCGGCGAGGCTTGGTGTTTTGGAATTTTCTTTCGGAGCTCCAGCTAAAATACCCGGAACGCCGCTTTGCCGCGTAAGTTCGTCGCGAACGTCGTTGAGTCGTAAACCATAACCAAAAAGAATTTCCGCCGCCACGCTTTTTTCCTCGCGGACGAGCCCGAGCAGCAGATGTTCGGGACCGATATGGCGGTTCTTTAACTGACGGCTTTCGTCATTTGCGTAAAACAGGATCTGTTTGGTGGCAGGTGAAAGATGAAGCTCGGAGGACTGCGGAATACGGTCTCGCAGGACGATACGTTCCTCCACATCACGACGTATAGAATCAACTGTCAGGGCATGTCTGAACGGAAAGAAGCGGGCAGAAAGGGTCTTATCCTCACGCATCAGCCCGAGCAGGATATGCTCCGGTGCGATCACTTGGGAACCGTATTGAAGGGCTTCGTAACGGGCGAAAAAGATCACCCTGCGGGACCTTTCCGTGTAGCGTTCAAACATAGAATTCTTAGTCCGGACTTTCGCTAACAAAATCAGTATAGCGAAAATCCAGCAGCTGGTGTCACTTTATTTCAATTCAATGAAATACGGGCTTTCAGTGAATATATGTACAAAGAGGGGCAGAATCCAAAGAAAAATCAACTATTTACGCCGAATTTCAAAAAACATTTTTGAACCTAATTCGCCATACGCGAACGGGCATCGATCTCGATCTTGTCATCGACGGCGATCTCGCGAACCAGAGCCTCATTCTTTTTGGAGATACCACGAAGAAGCTGGCCAGCCGGCGCTAGTTCGACGCGAGATGTAAGGACTCGCGAAATGCGTTTTGGCAGGAATTTTGGCGCGATATTTGCGATCTGGTCAGATAACGCAACGATATCGCCGCCACCCGACCAATGCTCGCGAACAACGGTTTCGTCAGACCGGTTTACGAGCCTAAGCAAAACCAAGGCAACGACATAGAGATCATCGACCTGTCCGATAAACGGAAAGACGTCGGGAATAAAATCGAGCGGAGAGATCACGTAAACGATCGCAGCAGCAAAAAGCGCCTTTTCCGCAACTGGAACGCGGGCGTCTTTCAGCAAACGTCCGAGGAGCAGCACCAAGTTTGGCAAAAACATCAAAAAACCATGAAGACGGCTCTTTAGTTCGGATTTCTCACGACGCTGCAACTTGTTTTTTGGCTCTTTCTTGCTCATATTTCCCGCTTTCCCGAAGTTTAAAGAATAGCGGATGTTTGAGCAAGTTTCGCGTCGAATAGTTGTATGGTAAATTTGGGAGATTGATCGTAGATCGTTGATCGTTGTCCGTTGTAGGAGTCCTCATACAACGATCAACCAACGACGATCAACGAACCACGCCTATGATCCTTCAACAGATACGTCAGCGAGCCGCCGCCGATCCACAGCACATAATATTGCCCGAGGGCGAGGACGCTAGGACCGTTCAGGCTGCAGGGATCTGCGCGGCCGAACGGATCGCGAAAATCACGCTGCTCGGTAACGAGGAAAAGATCCGGTCGCTTGCATCGGAAACCCGCTCAAATCTCAACGGCGTCGAGATCATCGACCACCGAAAGTCGAACGATTTTGGCAAACTCGCGACGCTCTATCATCAATTGCGGCGGGCAAAAGGCGTTACGCTTGAGGAAGCAGAGCAGACCGTCAAAGACCCGCTATATTTTGGAAATCTCATGGTTCGCGAAGGCAAAGCTGACGGCTCGGTCGCTGGTGCGACGAATACGACCGCCCACACGGTTGCCGCCGCTCTCCGATGCATTGGTGTAAAAGCCGGGTTTAAGACGGTCTCGAGCTTTTTCCTGATGGTCGTGCCGGACAAAAAATTTGGTGCGAACGGAGCGATGATCTATGCAGATTGCGGCGTAGTGATCGATCCAAACGTTGGCGAACTTGCCGAGATCGCAATGGCGTCAGCGGATTCATGCCGTGCTCTGCTCCAGGTCGAACCGCGTGTCGCGATGCTTTCATTCTCGACAAAGGGAAGTGCAAAACATCAACTCATCGACAAAGTCGTTGAAGCCACCAAGACCGTAAAAGCCCGAATGCCGGGACTCGCGATCGACGGCGAACTCCAGGCAGATGCCGCACTCGTTCAGTCCGTCGCGGCCTCAAAAGCCCCGGGTTCTGAGGTCGCAGGCCGGGCGAATGTCCTTGTTTTCCCAGACCTCAACGCCGGAAACATTGCCTACAAGCTAACGGAACGCCTCACCGGCGGTACCGCTATCGGCCCGATCCTGCAAGGCCTTGATCGCCCATGTAACGATCTTTCTCGAGGCTGCAAAGCTGAAGATATCGTCGATGCGGTCGCGATCACTGCTGTGCAGTCGCTTGCGAGAAAAAGTTCGTGATCTTGTATCTCCCGTTATGGATCGCAAAAACAATCCAGTCAAAAAACTCCTCGACCGTCTTGGCCCGGGTTTGATCACCGGTGCGTCGGATGACGATCCTTCGGGGATCGGGACATATTCGCAGGCTGGGGCTGCGCTTGGGTATGCGACCTTGTGGACGGCGGTAGTGACGCTGCCCTTGATGATCGTGGTGCAGCATATTTCCGCGAAGATCGGTATGTGTAACGGCCGCGGGCTGGCTGGCGTGCTGAAACAACATTATTCGAAGAAAATTCTGTATCCCGCAGTTCTCGGGCTCGTCATCGCAAATACGATCAATGCCGGAGCGGACATCGCTGCCATCGCGGCGGCGATCAATATGTTCGTTCCGATACCGATCGCTGCGATGCTCGTGCCGATCGCGATAGTCATCGTCGTCCTACAGGTTTGGGGATCGTATCGTCTTCTCGTCAAAGTCTTTAAATGGCTGACACTTTCGTTGTTTGCCTATGTCATCGCTGCTTTTCTTGCGAAACCGGATTGGTATGCGGTCGCTAAAGCCACGTTTGTTCCGCAGATCTCATTTACGAGCGAATATCTGACGACCATCGTTGCCATTTTCGGCACGACGATCTCGCCCTATTTGTTCTTTTGGGAGGCAAGCGAAGAGGTCGAGGAAGAAAAAAGCAAAGGCAGGCTCGAGACGGCACAGCGAGAAGGCGTGACGGATGCCGAGATCAAAAGTGAGAAGATCGACACAATTGTCGGGATGCTTTTTTGCAATCTGGTGTTTTATTTCGTGATCGTATCTGCGGGAGCGACTCTGCATGCGACCGGGCAGACAAATATTCAGTCCGCTACCGAAGCGGCTCAGGCTTTGCGGCCATTGGCGGGAAATTTCGCGACCGTGCTGTTCGGCATCGGGCTGGTTGGAGCAGGATTGCTCGCAATTCCGGTTCTGACCGGCTCTGCAGCATATGCGGTTGCCGAAACCTTCGACTGGCCGTCCGGACTGGACGAAAAGCCTAGCCATGCAAAGAAGTTCTATGGCGTCATTGCGGCTTCGACACTGGTCGGGGTCCTGATCGCGCTTGTCGGGATCAATCCGATCAGCGCTTTGTTTTGGACCGCTGTTATTAACGGAGTGGTCGCTCCGCCGCTGCTTGTCGTTGTGATGTTGGTCGCCAACAACAAAAAAGTAATGGGCCCGCGTATCAACGGCCCTTTCGCAAACGTCGTCGGATGGCTGGCCGTTGTTGCGATGTTTGCTGCTGCGGTCGCAATGTTTGCGACTTGGGGAAGTTAGCGTTTTTCCACTGGTTTTCTCTTTTTAAGATCGTATCGATCGCCCGCTTTTAGAAAATGCACGAGCATTCCGCCCTTGCGGTCCTTTGCGTCGATGAACATCACCTGTGTCGGGCCGACGGCTTCGAGATCGCGGTTGTTTTCGATCATGACCGCCATGCCTTCGTTGATGCCAATGCCGAGGTATTTCGGGTTTTCCATAACGAAGCCAAATAGACGATTGTGACGCTGGCGAAGCAGGAAATGTTGATCGAACATAACGTCAGGAACAAACCCGATCGCAGGCCGAACGCCGACCTTTTTTCCGTCGAGAATTTTCAGGTCCGCATCGCCGGTCATCATCGGGTCGGACATCACGGCCGCTCCCGCACTCGTTCCACCGAACGGCGTTCCGGCTGCATATTTTGCACGGATCAGTTTTAGAAGCTCCTCGTCTTTCAGCACGTCCATGATCCGGTTCTGATCGCCGCCGCCGAAGTAAACGCCGGTCGCCTGCTTTAGCTGCTCAATGAATTTCGCTCGTTTTTCGCCGTCTAGCGGTTTAATAACGGCGTGCTCGACCGAGCCCGGATTTGCGGCTTGAAAGACCTTTTCCGTCCCCTCGTAGCTCGAATCTTCTTCGCCGCTCGCCCATGTGATGACCAGGATCTTTGCCTTATTTCCGCCGCTCCACTCAACGAATTTCTTCGTCGCCTCAGGCGGACGCGTACCGCCGCCGACTACCATTAGCCGCTGCTGGGCGAAAGCAAATTGCGCCAGCAATACAAGAAACGCCAAAGCGAGGGTAAAGCGAACCGTCATTTTCATATTCATCAAGTTTTTGTTGGATCGATAATTTTCCAGTCGATATTCGCATTCATGCTGATCTGTTTCAAGAGCGTGCCGCGTTCGTCGTAAAAATCGAACATCCCTTCATAAAAATTCTGCGTATCGACAGTTGCAGCACCAGCGATCAACTCGGTCGAGCCATTCTCATAAGTCACGATCATCGACGACTGACCGGCTAGAGCGTTGAGGCACGTTGGGCAGAGGCAGTCTTCGTATTTGAGCTTTAGTACGGCAGCGATCTCGGGAGCGATCGTCACATCAACGCACCAGCAGCCGTTAGCGTTTGCACCGCAGCCGAATGTACTGCCGCAGGATCCACAGATCTTGGGTTCTGGTGAGGTGGCCATTTTATAGATTTGAGATGAGTTTGTCGTATTCGGCATGTGAGCCTCTCCAGTACCAGATCATCTCATCATCTTGTTTAATTCCTACGGCACGCCAGCCGATGCCAATCCTGACCGAGAAAATTGGCCTTGTGGTATGAATTTGTTTGAATTGCAGACTTGGATGAAATGGTGTCGAGTGCCAAAGCTGGTAAGCGAGCCGAGCCTTCCGCCTAGTGTGCGGCGGCAGTCTTTCAAAGGCACGCCAAAATTTTTCGGTGGCGACCGATCTCACAGGATGTCTTCGATCGGGCGGGTCTGTTTGCCCGCGTATTCTGCCAAAGCCTCGTCGGCAAACGCCGACAGCGAATCCTGAGAGGCCGCAAACGTTTCGTCCCAGAGTTCCTCGGCCTCAAGATCGTCGAGCAGAGCCTGAGCGAGGATATCCTGCTCGGCGGTCGGAAGCTCGGAAGCTTTTGAGAACGCTTTTTCTAGAAGTTTCGTCATAGATCAAAAGAATTATACCTCAAGGATCGATCAGTACAATTCAGGTTCGCCCGGTGGACGTGTTTTCCAGCGGCGGTGGATCCAGATCCATTGATCGGGATATTTGCGGATAACGCGTTCCAAGGCGGCGGTGAATTCGGCGGTCGTCGTCGCGATGTCCGCTTTCCGGTCACCGGTATTTGCGGGTTCGATGATCTTTTCGTTGATCATCGAGTATTTGCCTTTTTCTTCGTTCCAAACGGCGAAGAGTGGAACGATAACGGCGTTCGCACGTTGTGCAAGCATCGCAACTCCCGCTGATGTACATGCCTCGATACCGTAAAACGGCACGAAAATACCTTCTTTTGGGTGCGTGTTTACATCGGCCAGTATCCCGACCGTTTCGCCCTTATTCAAAATACGGAGGATCGGGCCGGCAGCATTGATCTTGTCGATCTGCCTGTTGCCAAAGTTTGAACGCAGCGATTCGACCATAGCGTCGATCTTCGGGTTGTCCATCTTACGCGACAACAGATTTGCGGGGCCGAAGAACATCGAGTAGGCAAGGGCAAACAATTCCCAGTTGCCGATATGCCCCGTTAGGATCAGAATGCCGCGTTTTTCCTCGCGAATACGGGCAAATTCTGCGGCGAACGCAGGATCAAGATCGAGATCGATCAGGTCTGAAATATTTTCCCGCGTAACTTTCGCAAAACTGCCGACGATGCCGAGCGTTCGGCCGAGACTGTGGAACGAGCGTTTTAGCAGCTCTTTTCGGCCGGCCTCGTCCATTTCAGGATAGGCGAGTTCGATGCTTCGTAAACCGACCCGACGCAGTTTACCGAGAAACGGATAAACGAGGGCGGCAACCAGATAGCCAAAAGCGACGGCCGCCTTTCGCGGCAGCATACCGAGAAAAACGAGTATCGCTTTTGCGAACGCATACTCGATCCATATCTGGGGCTGGGTCTTTTGGGCCATTGATATCTGACAGCAAAAGATACTTTAGATAGAAACAGCGGGGAATTCAAAGAGACTCCGTAGCGTCGGGTTCGAGCAGCCATTCCTCAGCCAGGATCGGGTCGTTGAAGAGCCGAAAATTTACGCCGTACATCGACCCCATCAACATTGCGGCTTCGATGGCTCCATCGAAGGATAAATATGGATTTACGAGAGCAGCCCGGGCGTGTCCGATCATCTCGAAAAATTCGAGCGTCGCCTTTTTCAGATCCTCATCAGGCAGCATCGCCGGGATACACCGCTCAAGCATCAGTTTCTTTTGCGAAAGCCCGTTAAATCGCTTGGCTATCTCAGTAAGATAGGACATCGCGATCGCGGGATCGACTCGATCCGCTGTAACACGTACGTAAAGATAATGCGGACGTTCCTCGAAAAACAAGGTGTATGGAAGAGCGGGAGAATTCATAGGATCAATTCAAAAACTTATGCAAAAACATAATTACATAACTCTTACAATTACATCAAAATAAAACTGTTAAGTTAAGAATGAGGGGAAAACGCTCTCTCACTGAGCGAATCTTAATTGAGGTCATTCTTACCTGATGCAAAACGTTATTGAATTTGAACCGTCGCGAGCTGATAAATACAACTGGCACACGATATTTGCAGTCGCCGCATTTCACATTGCTGCGGTGGGGGCATTTTTTACTTTTAGCTGGCAGAATCTTGCCGCGACTGTGATCCTTTGGTGGATCGCTTCGAGCTGGGGAATTGGTATTTCGTACCATCGAATGCTGACGCATCGAGGATTTACGAGCTCAAAATGGTTCATGCGTTTCCTCGCGACATGCGGAACGCTCGGCCTGCAATCGGGCCCTATCACGTGGGTCACCACGCACCGGCTTCATCACGCTTTTTCGGACACTGACAAAGATCCGCACAACTCGAAAAAAGGCTTCTATTGGTCGCACATCGGCTGGATATTCAAGGGAACAGGGCAGAATCAGCCCGAGGCTGTCCGTCAGCGTTACTCACCCGATCTGCTGAAAGATCCCTATCTCCGCTTTATCGATAAATGGTATTGGGTGTCCACCGTCATTCTGGCTGCCGGCTTGTTCGTGATCGGCGGATTATCGATGGTGTTGTGGGCGATCGTTCTGCGGATCGTGTTTAGCTGGCATTTTACGTGGACCGTTAATTCGCTGACGCACTATTTCGGCAGCCGAAGGTTCGAGACCCGCGACGATTCGAGAAACAATGTTCTGGTCGCCGCTGTGACATTTGGCGAAGGCTGGCACAACAACCACCACGCATTTGCCCGTTCAGCCCGGCACGGGCTGACCTGGAAAGAGTTTGACATCAATTGGTATCAGCTCCGGATATTCGAAAAGCTCGGTCTGATCAATGATCTTTACGCGTATGACCTGGCGACGGAGTCGGAAAAACCGCGGGCGATGAAACAGGCAGCTTAGGGAATTATTAATAGAAAAATTGAATGGGAAAGTGAGTTCGAAAAAACGCTCGCTTTCCCATTTTTGTTTTTCAGCTATATTCTAGGTTTCGTAAGGGTCGATATCTATGATGAACCGCCGGCGCGGAACAGCTATTTTCTTTCTGATACTCGGCATCAGCTTGTCTGTGCTGGCTATTGCTCTAAATGTCGGCTGGATCCTTCTCAATCTGCGCGAGGTCGCGCTGCTGGTTTTCGGCGTGATCTTTTTTTCGCTGATCATCACCGGGTTGATCCTGAACACGATCTTTCTGGTGCGCGAGATACGGAGGAACGAGCAGCACGATGCTTTTCTGAACGCCGTCACGCACGAACTTAAAACTCCGATCGCGTCGATCAAGCTTTATCTCGAAACGCTCAAAGCCAGAGATCTGCCGCGGGAGAAGCAGCAAGAGTTTTACGACATCATGCTCGAGGACAACCAGCGTTTGCTGAGCACGGTCGAGCAGGTGCTGCAAGCGAGCCGGACCCGCGAAAAGCAGCGGGCGATGAACCTCGCCGAGATAGACATCGCCGACCTTCTGCTCGAAACGATCGGGATCGTCCGTTCCCGAAAACACCTCGACGAGTCGGCGATCAGATTTTCGAAACCGGCGGACCCCGTAAAAGTCGTCGGCGATCGCACCGAACTGCAAACGGCCTTTGCGAATCTGCTCGATAACGCCGTCAAATATTCCGGCGACGAACCGAAGATCTCAGTGCGGCTCAAGACTTCGCGGGGCGACAAAGCTGATGTCTATATACGAGATCACGGGATCGGAATGGCGAGAGCTGACCTAAAACGCATTTTCAAACGCTTTTACCGCGTCCCAAACAAATCCGCGAGCGCCGCCAAAGGCACCGGTCTCGGCCTCGCGATCGTTCGATCGGTCATCGATAAGCACGGCGGTAGAGTCCGTGCGCAAAGCAAAGGCGAGGGAAAAGGAACGACATTTTTTGTGCAGTTGCCGACATCGTAGTTATGAAAGTTCTAATCGTTGAAGATGAACAGCACTTGGCCGATGGGCTGCGGTTCAATATTGAGGCCGAGGGCCACGAGGTTGAGGTCGTTGGAGACGGTGCTCCGGCGCTTGAGCTGATGGAGACCGAGGTTTTTGATGCGGTCGTGCTCGACGTGATGCTTCCAACGGTGGATGGATTTGAGGTAGCAAAAACGCTTCGTGAAAGGCTCGATTACACGCCGATCTTAATGCTGACAGCTCGCGGAAGACCGGAGGATGTACTGCTGGGATTTGAAGCTGGAACAGACGATTACCTGCCAAAACCATTCGATCTCAACATTTTTATTGCCCGTCTCAACGGGCTGCTTCGTCGCCGACGATGGTCTCGCAACGAAGCGAAAGCCTCAAAAACCGGCCGTCAGATCTCGGTTAACAGCCGCACGATCGATTTCGAAAATCTGGAGCTTCGCAACGGCACCGAACTCGTGCCGCTGACGTTGATGGAGACGAAACTGCTCCAATATCTCATCGACAACGCGGGCCGTGCCGTCTCACGCAAAGAGATCCTCGAAGACGTCTGGCAACTGCAGGAAGACACCGACACACGGGCAATCGATAATTTCATCGTTCGCCTGCGCAAACATCTCGAAGACGAACCGAACAACCCGAAGATCGTGCAGACGGTTCGCGGCGTCGGATATCGCTATGTGAATCCGGCTTAGCCCGATGCAGAAGCCCGAGCGTAAGCAAGGGCGAATCATTCAATGTTGCGTGATTCGCTGCGCATACGACTGTCTCGCGACAACCTTCACCTTCTCACGCCAGTTTTCATGCAGTTCAAATCTCCACAGCTCGATCTCGTGCGACACCGCTCTCGCAAAATACTCAAAATCGCGATGAAAGCTCCATGCCGGAGCGGCTAGATATATGATCGCCGGAGCATCGGCGATCTCGCGGCCGTCAAACAAATTTGCTGCATCGAGTACGCCTCGGCGGCGTTGGAGTTCGATCTTTCGCCAGTAATCGGCGGCCTGGAAAACCATTTCGCGGTCCGGCTGGGTCTTTAGTTCGATGATGACGAGCCGACCGTCGCGGCGGAGAGCGAGCAGGTCGATCTTGTCGGCGGACGAGCGGAATTGGTTGTAGATCGGTGACAGGACGAGATTGGCGTCGAGCAAAGTGATGTCTCGGCGTAATATCGATTCGAGCCAAGCTTCGGGAGCAGTTCGGTAGAATTCGTGGCGTTTGTTTGGCGGATCGAACGAGCGGTTGAGGTCGAGCTCCGCGACGAATTTCACAAACTCGTCCCAATTCTCATTCGTCAAAACCCGCCGTTCACGCCCCACGCCGGACCATGCTTTTTCGATGCCCATCATCGTGCGTATTCGTGCAAAAGGCAGCCCTAAAAATCGCAGAGTTTCGCCGTGTTTGGAATAAATGATGTCGATCTTTTCGGGAGCAAGAGCCGCGATGCTTTCCGCGATTCGGCTCGCGGGCTGACCGCTCGGCAACGTCAATTTAGTAGCTTTCTCGCGCCACAGTTCGCGGATCTTGCGTTTCGTCAGCTCGACCAACGTGGGCGGATCGGTCTTTCGGTTGATCTCAATGATCGTGATCTTTGCTTTCCATCGTTCGGTCAGGAGAGCATGAAGCTTTTGAGCATTTCGAGCCTGACGTTTTTCGCAGACGATCCATATTTCGAGAACCGGTTTTTTCTTTCGAAGCCCCAGTTTATCTAGCCAAAGCATCGCGGCGGTGAAGATCGTTTCGACCGTGAGTGACGAGGTGACGTCAGCTATCGCTGCGATCGGAGCTTTGTCGGGAGCGTCAAAATTTATTTGTGCAAAACGCCCATTAGTTTCGTTGAGAGCGACACGTCCGAGTTTGATGCCGGGGACGTTCTGAACGAGCAGATCGGCGATCTCGTTCGCTTTCTTAAGTCGGGCGATCTCGATCTCCGCGGCTAACACGGATGATGAAACCCGCGGAACGAGCCGCATTGTTTCACGGTTTCGGGCAAACGAACCCGCCACATCGATCTCGATCTCATCCGCGTCGCGTTTAAAGCCGGTGAGCCGCCACGAGTGGAATCCATTGTCGTCGAGAAAGCCGAAATGTGCCTTTTCGCCATCGTCAAGGACTTCGATCTCGTGCTTTTCAAGAGCGAACGACTTGCCAAGTTCGCGAACGAGCAGCCACTCGTGTTGGCTGCTGACCATTTCGCGTAACTCGTCTGCGTTCACCATTTATAGTTTGCGGCGAAGTAGCGGATCATCGCTTCGGCCCAGTCGCGGTAGCCTTGTTCGGACGGGTGTAGGCCGTCCGCGAAAAAGCCTTCGAGACGGACATCGACGGGCTGCGGGTAGTAAAAAACGCGGTCCATATCTCGTGTGAATTCTTTGATATTGTCGTTGTGCATCTGCGACAAATGCCACAGGATCGGCTTGATCGGGAACGGCATGATCGGCGAATGGATGATCATCGGACAGTTCGAGATAAAGATCACCGCCGCCGGATTCTTATCACGCAGAATGCCGAGCAGCTCGATCATGTCCCGCCGCCATTTCTCCGGGCTCGAGAGCTTCATCACGTCGTTGCCGCCGAGACCGACGAGAATGTAATCGAATTTTTCATCCGGCATCTGCGGAAAAAGCTCGTCCATCGTTCGGCGGGCCGTTACGCCGTTTTTGCCGATCACTTTCCATTCGACAGGCTTGTCGATGTGTTCGCTCAGATATTTGGCAAACTGGCCGACGAGGGCGTGTTCATGATCGCGGGCACCGAGCCCGGCGACGGTCGATTCGCCGATGACGAACAGCTTTGCCGCATCGCCTGCTCCGCCATATCGTCCGAACTTATCGCCCGACGCATCCGGCAGAACGCCGACCTTCCAACGCACTATCTGGCCCTGAAGCAGCAAAAACGGCGAGATCGGTGCGATCAACGCCGCTCCGAGCATGAATCGACGCTGCCAACGCCGTAAATTGTTACCGTTACTATCCACAAAATTGATATGTTAAAATTTAACCACCCGAATGCGTTTGTCAAATTCCCGTAAATACTTATTCCTGTTCGCATTTATCCCGCTTTTTCTGCAAGCCTGCGGCCCGGCCGCGACGAATGAGAACCGGCCTGTCGAGATCAAGATCGAGACAAGGAACGAGTTTCCCTTCCCCGTGAAAGAGCCGGAAGTCTATAAGGCAGAAATGGTCGTGACGAGTTCCGGAGTCGAGAGCCGCTGGTTCATAGCAAGAAATGGAGAGAAGAGCCGGTTTGATACATTTGCGGGCGGTGCGATCGCTTTCAGCCAGATCCGGAACGGCAAACGGTACCTGATCGATCATCAAAAAAAGATCTATGCCGAGGCTGATACGCAGAACGGGGCAGCATCGGGATTCGACGAGATCGCGGCAAATTTCTTCAGGGCGAAGGAATATCGCGAGTTCGAGGATTTCGGCGTTGAGGGAAAACTTCGCAAGTTTAAGGTCAAGGAGACGACGGCTGGTAAAAGCTCGATCCTGATCTACATCGACGAGGCGAGCGGATTGATGGTGAAGCAGGAATTTGTCGATGCTGCAGACGCGAACGGCCAGCAGGCGAAGGTCACGAGCGAGCTTCGCGATGTGCAACTCGAGGCAGATGATGCCGTATTTGCAATTCCCGCCGGGTACAAACTTGTCACTCTCGATGCCTTTCGAAAGCAACGCGTCTAAGAGCCAGAACGGCCTCACCGTGTTAAAATTTCATCATGTTCGATCTAAACAAAAAGCAGGCCGCAGCTCTCGTACTTGCGGCCATTTTAGGCTTCGTCTTTCAAGGCTGCAGGACAGTCTCGACCGGTGAGAATACCGAGCGAAACGCCGCAGGTGCCGTAATGACCGAGCCGCCGTTCAAGAATGCCGAACCGGAAAAATACCAGACCGAGGTATGGCAGACGACGTCGACCGGTGTAGAAAAGTATTTCATCATCCGAGACGGCGGAAAATGGCGTATCGATTCGGCGTATGGTGCTCCTGAGCAGGTAAGTTCGCTGCATACGGACAAGGATTATGTCGCCTCGATGGCGGCGAAATCGGTGGCGGAATATCCGGCCGCACATGGTTTTGACGAACGCGAACGCATGGTTACCGATATCAGCTTTGGTTTGCTGAATTCCCGCGAGAAGGCCGCTTACGAAAAGCTGACGACCGAGAACGGCATCACAAAATACCGCATTCCGCCGACTGGGCCGAAGAATATTGAGACCGTGATCTACTTCGATGAAAAACTCGGATTGCCAATTAAAAAGGAACTTTTCCGCAATGATGGTGCGAACCGTCTGCCTGATCGAACGATCGAGATGAAAGATTTCAAGACCGAGATCGACCCAACGCTTTTTGCGTTCCCAAAAGACTTTAAGAAGGTGTCGGTCGAAGATATGAAGAAGATACTGACCGGAGCCAAGCAATAAACCAAATGGCTGAGACACCGACCGAAATCACCGCCGAGCAACGTGAGCGGGCAGCAAAGGTGCTGCACGAATTGCCATTTGCCAAACTGATCGGCATGCGGCTCGTCGATCTGCAGCTCGATCTAGCAGTGATAAAGATCGACATGCGCGACGACCTGCGGCATCCCGGCGGCATCCTGCACGGCGGCGTGACCGCGACCCTGATCGACACCGCCATGGCATACGCCGTCAGAACGCGCGTCGGCCCGACCGACCCAACCGCGACGATCGATCTGACCGTTCACTATCTGCGGCCGCACATCGATGGAACCTTTACGTGCACTGCAAAGGTTGTGCGGGCCGGAAGGAGAATATTCACAGTTTCCGCCGACGTTCACAACGAAAAAGGCGATCTGATCGCGACAGCGATATCGACGTACACTAGAGTTTGAACCACATAGAAACATAGTTCACATAGGGTTCTCCTCGTATGTTTCTATGTTCCTATGTGGTTATTTATATGGAACAGCTCAAGAAATTTGCCAAATATTTCAAGCCGTACAAAGGCACGATCCTGCTTGGGATCCTTTGTATCTTGGTGTCGATGGCATTTGGGCTGTTTATTCCGTATATGGTCGGGCAGGCGGTTGACGACCTTGGTGTCGAGGTTACGCGGGCGAAAGTCATCTATTATCCGCTGGTGATCCTCGGCATCAGCGCGATGAGCGGCGTGTTTTTGTTTTTGCAAAGGCGTTTGCTGATCAACGCTTCGCGGCATATTGAGTTTGATATGCGCGAGGATTTCTACGCCTCGCTGGTCGATCAGCCGCTCGAATATTTTCAGTCGAACCGCGTCGGCGACCTGATGGCGAGGGCGACGAACGACCTCGCGGCGATCCGGCAGATCGTTGGGCCGATGATCCTTTACAGCTTTCAGGCAATATTTGCCCTCGCGATCGCTCTGCCGATCATGCTGAACATATCGGTCAAACTTACGCTGCTGCTGCTCATCCCGATGCCGCTTGTAACGTTGACGGTGAAATTTCTGGGTGAGCGGATCCACAAACGGTTCGAGAAGATACAGGAATATTTCTCTGACATAACCGCGCGAGCACAGGAAAATCTGACCGGCGTTCGTGTCGTCCGAGCATACGCACAGGAGGATGCTGAGATCGAGCAGTTTCAGGTTTTGAATCGCGAATACGCTGCCCAGAACCTGCGGCTCGTAAAATATGCAGCGGCTATGCGGCCTTTGCTGTTCTTTTTCATCGGTTTGGGCTTTGTAATCATCGTTGCGGTCGGCGTGCCGATGGCTGTTCGCGGCGAGATAACTGCCGGCGATTTCGCGGCGTTCATGCTCTATCTGCAGCGGATGATATGGTACCTCATCGCCTTGGGCTACGTCGTAAATCTCTACCAACGCGGCACCGCCTCGCTCAAGCGTTTTAACAAGATCCTCGAAACCGAACCGACGATCAAAGACGACAAAAATGCCCATCAACAGCCGCCGATCGAGGGAAGGATCGAGTTTCGTGACTTGAATTATAGCTATAAGTTGTTAGCCACAGAGGGCACAGAGACCTCCGAGAAGGGGCCTGAAAACTCGGTGAACTCTGTGTCCTCGGTGGCAAACGATCTTGTCCTGAAGAATATCAACCTAACGATCGAGCCGGGCAAAACAGTCGCCTTCGTCGGTAAAACGGGCAGCGGTAAATCGACGTTGATGAGCCTGATCCCGAGGCTGCTCGACGCTCCGGAAGGCACTGTTCTCGTTGATGGCTTGCCCGTCCGTGAGTTTCCACTTGCTCAACTCCGAAAGTCGATCGGTTTTGTTCCGCAGGAAACGTTTCTGTTCAGCGACACGCTGGCCGCGAATATTTCGTTTGGGGTTAGCTCCGGGTCAGAACCGCCTGCGTTAGCGGGCGGAACGAACGCGAGTTCGGAGATATTAGCATCCAACGGGAAGCCTGATGCATTTGGTGCGAACGAGCCCACAGTAGCAACAAATTTGAAGCATCTGCCGCCCGCTCACGCAGGCGGTTCTGACCCGCATCGAATGACCGTCGAACGAGCCGCCATCATTGCCGGCCTGGCCGATGACATCTCCGAATTCCCCGGCGGCTACGAGCAGCTCGTTGGCGAGCGGGGCATCACGCTTTCCGGTGGCCAAAAACAGCGAACCGCGATAGCCCGAGCCGTAATGCGTGAGCCGCGGATACTGATCCTCGACGATTCGCTTTCGGCGGTCGATACCTACACCGAGGAACGCATCCTGCACAACCTTCGTGAAGTCCGTTCGGGCCGCACCACGCTCATCGTCTCGCATCGCGTCTCCACAATCCGCGACGCCGACCTCATCTGCGTTCTCTCAGACGGCCAGATCATCGAACGCGGCACCCACGACGAACTAGTCGCCCTCGACGGCGAATACGCCGACCTGTACGAACGGCAGTTGCTGGAAGAAGAGTTGGATGCGACCGAATAAATCGCACGGATCAGTAATTTTGTGATATTAATAGAACAAATCATGAAGTATTTACTCTCACTTACATTCTTTCTTCTACTGGCATCCCCCGTTTTTTCCCAAGAGGGTACCGTCACTGCTGAGACGATGTTTGCTGGAGCCCCGCCAGCTGTGGTCGAACTTCCGGTGCCTAAAGCGAAGGCAGACTGGTCAGGAGTCATCTCGGTCGGGATCATCGTTAACGAACTTGGTTCCGTCTCGCTCACCGATGATGGCGAAGGTCCATTTCCCGTGTGCAAGATCGTAACTGATTCACGAGTTCTAGCAATGCGTGCCGCAGCGGTTGAAGTCGCTAAAGTGGCGAAATTCTCACCCCTAGTTATCGATGGAAAGCCGCAGTTGACAAGCGGTCGGCTGAACTATCGTTTTGGAACAGGGCAACATATGAGGCTTGCAGGCCTTGGAACTGTAGTCGGAACTGCGACGAAAAACGACGAAAGCGGCGGCTCGACAGCAATCGGTTCAAGCGGTGGGGCTGCAATTGTGGTTCCCGAAGGGATGCCGAAACCTAATATGGCGCCCGGAGCCGTTCTGAATGGAAGTGCGGTCTCGCTAGCGAAGCCGTCGTATCCGGCTGCGGCCAAAGCCGTTCGGGCAGGCGGATCGGTGAATGTGCAGGTTTTGATATACGATGACGGAACGGTCTATTCTGCCGAGGCGATCTCAGGTCACCCACTATTGCGACGTTCGAGTGAACTCGCCGCGTGTTCCTCAAAGTTTACCCCAACACTTCTCAACGGCATTCCGGTCAAAGTTTCCGGAATTGTTACATACAATTTCGTTCCTTAGATCGACAATAACCGAATTTTTTCCATCTGACCGCATGCTCTACCAGCTAGAGCTCGCTGACCTGTATACTTTCAGTAAATGAGTGACGTAATAAATGTGATCGGCGGCGGGCTTGCCGGTGTTGAGGCGGCTTGGCAGGCGGCGGAGTTGGGAGTTAAGGTGCGTTTGTTCGAGATGCGGCCAGTCCAGCAAACGCCGGCGCATCGGACGGATCAGTTGGCTGAGATCGTTTGTTCGAATTCGCTGAAAACCGACGAACCGGGCTCTGCTCCGTATCTTTTGAAGGAAGAACTGCGGCGCGGCGGGTCGATGGTTTTGGATGTGGCGAAGGAAACGCGGGTTCCGGCCGGTGCGGCTTTGTCGGTTGACCGGGCGAAGTTTGCTGAGATGATCACGGCAAGGGTCGAGGCTCATCCGAATATTGAGATCGTTCGTGAAGAAGTTAAGGAGATCTCGCATGACGATATTTCGATAATCGCAACCGGACCGCTCACTTCCGAGGCTTTGACGGCTGAGATAATGAAGTTTACTGGTGATGATCAGTTGTATTTTTATGACGCGATCGCACCGATCGTGGCGGCGGATTCGATAGATATGTCGATCGCTTTTAAAGCCGCTAGGTATGGAAAAGGTGGCGATGATTACATCAATTGCCCGATGTCGCGTGATGAATACGACGTTTTTTACGATGCTTTGGTCCACGCTAAATCGGTGCCGTTAAAGCGTTTTGAAGAAACTCACTGGTTCGAAGCGTGTCTGCCGATCGAAGAGATCGCTCGTCGTGGCGTCGATACGTTGCGGTTCGGGCCGATGAAGCCAAAGGGTTTGCCTGATCCGCGAACGGGACTTGAGCCGTATGCCTGCGTGCAGCTCCGGCAGGAAGATATGATGGCTGATGCGTTCGGGTTTGTCGGGTTTCAGAACCATTTGCGGTACGGCGAACAGGAACGTGTGTTGAAACTGATCCCGGGAATGGAGAACGCCGAATTCCTGCAGTTCGGGCAGATCCATCGCAATACTTTCATCAATAGCCCGAAAATATTAAACGAATCACTCGAAACCCAAAAGAATCCGAAGCTGTTTTTTGCAGGGCAAATTACTGGCGTTGAGGGTTACGTAGAATCGGTCGCGACCGGCTGGCTCGCCGGGATAAATGCGGTTCGCGTGCTGCGAGATCAGCCGATGATCATCGCTCCGCAAACGTCAGCGATCGGGGCTTTGTGCCGGTATGTTTCGAACGTCGAAACGAAGAATTTTCAGCCCGTAAACATCACATTCGGCCTGATCCAGGAACTGCCGCCTGAACTGCGAAAGAAACATCGACAAAAACGCGAGCGGCACATGTTTCAGGTCGAGCGGGCGTTGAAGGATTGGGATGAATTTATGCTCGGCCTGAACGCATCAGTCCAAGCAAACAAAATCGCGAACTAATCGTGGCAGAATGTCGTAAAATCATTCAGCAATGGCAACAAAGTACGATACAAATCCGCTCGATCCCGACTTTCCCGAAAAGGCGCGGGTTGCGGCTGAGCAAATGGGCACGCAGACTCTGCCGAATGGCGGAGCCGAAACGCGGCAGTTTGCCCCGCCGCCGCTTAGCGACGAAGAGCAGACGCGTATCCTGAACAACACGCGGATGGCTGGTTTTTCTGAGCAGTACAACAACCAGTATCAGACCGTCGGGTTTGCTAACATGCACCAGTCGCTGTCGCGAAAGGTCGAAAAGATCGGGCTGCCAGAAAATGTGATGACCGCTCTGCCGTACATTCCGTGGTTCATCGGAATGGTCGCGGGCGTGCTGATCCTGTTTCTCGTGCCAAAAAGCGAAGCAAAAGTTCGGTTTCACGCTGCCCAAGGCCTCGCCGCTCACGTAGCGATCCTGATCGTCACATCGATCCTCGGCATGGTCGGCAATATCACGAACGTGGCTGAGATCGGCAATGTTGCGTTTCAGATCGCGACCACCGTGATGCTGTGTATCTTTGCCTTCAAAGCCTGGAAAGGAAAGCCGATCCACATCGAATCGATCGAGGATCTAACCAACTGGCTCGAGGATAAGATCAGCCCTTCGCTGGTGAACAAAAGCTAAGAAATGTACTGTTCAAAATGCGGAAATTCTCTGGCGAACGGACTTAAGTTCTGCAACAGCTGCGGCAATCGTGTCGTTGGCGAGGTCGAGGACCGAGACGGAACGCCGGGCAAAATGCTCGACAATATCCTGACGGCATTGTTTCTGATCGTGATGTTCGGAATGGGAATTCTCGTTGGTCTCGTCGCAGTCCTTCTCGGCAGCAATATTAAGACCGAGATCGTGGCTGTAACGATCATCGTATATCTTGCCGCGATGTTCGGCATATGTTTTTCGCTCGTGCGGCAGGTTCCCAAACTGATCGACGCCCGTCTGAGAGCTTCTGGGTACGGCCCAAACGAGCCCGCCGAACAACCGCAGCTAAATCCGCGAACCACCGCACAGCTCGAGGAATTCAGAACGCCAGTCGCGAGCGTTACCGACCACACCACCAAAACTCTCGATAAAGTTCCGCTTCGCCAGGCCGATCGGATGTAGGTTTAATTTTCAAAGATCTAGTCAACTAATTCGCGGCCCTTGGTTTCAATAACCAACGGTAAAGCGATAAGCCCTGCGATCGGAACGAGCCCGATCCAAAAGAGCACTGTGATCGCACTGTCGAGGGCATTTGCACCGCGGGCTGCAATACTGCCAACGAGAAACGGGCCGAGGGCAGCGATAAATCGTCCGACGTTATACGTAAATCCAGCTCCCGTCGCACGCAGTCGCGTCGGGAAAAGTTCCGGCAGATAGAACGTAAAGCTTCCGAATATTCCAAACACTGACAGCCCGATCGGGAAGTAGAAATAGAGCCGTGTATGCGGTGCGAGATCTAGTCCGAAGGCTGCCATGATCGATGCCGCAGCGGCCAGATAAAAGATAAAGAACATCTTCTTGCGGCCAAGCATTTTGGCGACAGGGATAGTTAGCAAAGTTCCGATCAGACCGCCAAGATTAAAGGCGTTCGTCGCTGTTTTGATCCATTGCTGGCCCATGATCTCCATCGTCGGCAGGTTTGCGGCACCAGCGGCGGAAAGCTCGGTCCATTCACGTTGAGCAAGGCCTTTCGCGACGATCGGGATGAATGCGTTGCCGCTCCACCACGTGATCAGAGCGGTTACAGCCATGCAAAAGCCGCTGATCGTGAGGGCTCGATATTGCGGCGAAAACAGCTCGCTGATCTTCGCGTGAGCTTCATTTTCAACTTTTTTCCAGCGTTCGGGTTCTTTGACAAATAGGCGTACGATAAACGCTACGGCGGCCGGCAGCAGCCCAAAAAGGAAAACGTATCGCCATGAAACAGCCGGGTCTGTAAAGAAAACGCCCGTCACCTGAAATGTGACGAAGGTCGCGAGAAACAATCCAAACGGTGCTGCAGTGTAGAGCAATGCTCCGGCTTCGACGCGGCGTTTTTCAGGTACAACTTCCGCCACCATCGCGGCTCCGGCGGCCCATTCGCCGCCGATGCCGAGGCTTGCGACGATACGGAACAGCAATAGCACCCAGATGTTTGGAGCAAATGCACATGCCGCCGTCCCGATCGAATAAAGCAGCATTGTCAGCAGGAGCGTTTTCGTGCGGCCGATGCGGTCGGCGACCTTGCCGAAAATGATGCCGCCAACTGCCCAGCCGACGAGCAGGATCGATGTGAAAATGCCCGTCCACCACAGCGTTGCCGATTGTGCTTCCGGCGTTCCGATCTTAAGTCCAAGCAGCGTCGGAACGGCGTTTGGAGCCACGTAGTTCATCAGCAGACTGTCGAAGATATCGAAGCCCCAGCCCAGCCAGGCGGCGAACAGGACAGTCCATTGATAGCCGTTCATATCGAGAACGGTGCGCTGTTTCGGAACGGTGATTTGCTCCATATTTATGCTATGTCTAAGTCGGGGGATGCTTTGTTACTCGCAATATACTATGTTCATTCAGTTTTCATTGCAAGCCGTTCATTTACGAGAAAAGCTTTGCTATCCTCTCGTAATTTGATAATATCTACCCCGGTAAGCAAGGGGAGTAGATAGCCCTTTTCGAGGTCTGGTGAAGCCGTCAAGACGAACGTTCCGAGCAGCGTTCCGGCCCACTGGCAACAGTATCGAGACCTTGCGCGACACATTGGTTGTCCGCGCGAGGTCTTTTCCTTTTTTGCGGACGTGGACTATAGGAGTTTCACGTAATGATACTGTTTCCATTTGCTGAATATTGGTGGTTCTACGCCGCCTTTCTGGTTTTCGTACTCGCGATGCTCGCCCTCGATCTGGGCGTTTTTCACCGAAAAGAACATTCCGTCTCATTCAAAGAAGCCGCTGCCTGGAGCGGTGTTTGGATCTCGCTCGCTCTAATATTCAACACACTTTTCTACTACTACGCCGCCTGGAAATTCCCGCAGGACGAGCGGTTGATGAGCATTCCGGGTTTCGAACCTGCGGCCGCTGCGTGGAATGTCTCGCTCGAGTTTTTCACCGGTTACGTGGTCGAGAAATCTCTGTCGGTCGATAACATTTTCATCTTCGTGATGGTCTTCGCTTATTTTGCGATTCCCGCAATATATCAGCATCGAGTGCTGTTTTACGGCATCATCGGTGCGTTGATGTTCCGTGCACTTTTTATCGGAGCAGGTTCGTGGCTGATGCAGTTTCATTGGGTCATTTACCTGTTCGGGGCGTTTCTGATCATTACGGGTATCAAGATGGTTTTCGCCTCCGATAAAGAGATCGAACCGGAGAAGAACCTGCTGATCCGGCTGTTCAAACGCTTCATGCCGGTTTCGGCGAAGCTCGACGGCAAACATTTTTTCACCAGGCAGAACGGCCGGCTTTTTGCGACGCCATTGTTCATCGCACTGCTCTTTCTCGAGCTGACCGATGTGATCTTTGCTGTCGATTCGGTTCCGGCGATCTTTGCTATAACCAAAGAGCCGCTGGTTGTTTTCACGTCGAACATCTTCGCGATCCTCGGGCTGCGGTCGATGTACTTTATGCTCGCGGGAGCTGTCGATAAATTCCATCTTCTGAAATACGGCCTGGCAGTCGTGCTTGTATTTGTCGGCCTCAAGATGGTTTGGCTCAATGACGCTTTCGGCGGCAAATTCCCGATCACGTGGTCGCTTGGCATCATCATTGGAACGATCGCTGTTTCGTCGATCTTGTCGATCCTGTTTCCGAAGCGACTCGATCTAGAATAGCCCGCATTGTGATAATCTGAAGCCATGTCAGAACTTTCGCTGCAAGAGAAATATTCGCCAAACAGCATCTGCTTCGGCTGCGGGCCGGCAAACGAAAAGGGTTTGCATGTCCGCAGCTTTGCGGATGGCGATGAACTGGTCGCGACGTGGCACGCCGAACCGCATCATCAGGCTTTTCCGGGAATGCTAAATGGCGGAATTATCGGGGCATTGCTCGATTGCCACTCGAACTGGGCGGCGACGTATTTCCTAATGAAACGCGACGGCAAGGATAAGCCCGACTGCACCGTAACCGCCGATTTTCACGTCAAATTGCTGCGGCCAACGCCCGCCGATGCCGAGATCACGCTGAAAGCTCGCGTCGTCGATTCGTCCGAAGACCGTGCAACCGTCGAGGCCGAACTGATCGCGAACGGCAAGGTCTGCGACACATGTCGCGGAACATTCGTCGCCGTAAAAGAAGGCCATCCTGCTTACCATCGCTGGTAATCATCGGAGTTTTTTTGGCCACGAATAACACGAATTCACACGAATAGATCTAAATATTTTCCTATTCGTGCCCATTCGTGTTACTCGTGGCTAACCTCCGGCAGAATTCTTTCCATCTGCTTTTCAAATTCCGCAACCAGATCGAGCCGTTTGAGCCATTCGATCTGTTCGGCCCTAAGCTGCGGGAGATGAACGACGTCCGACAACGCGTAATCCACCAGTTCATCCGTCCACACGCCGTCCCATTTACGGTTAAATTTCGCCCGCTGTGATTTGTCGAGATCGACAGCGAAGTAGCGATACAGCGTTTCCGCCAGCGACGCGGATTGGTTTGCACCGCGTGTCAAGACCTTTTCGGCGATCATTGTGTCATAGACGTTAGCAACCTGATAGCCATTCTCGCCTAGAAAATCGAGGTCGAATTTCGCGTTGTGAAAGATCTTTACGATCGCCGTATCAGTCAGGATCTCGGCAAATCGGCCCATTTCGACGCCTTCGCTGATCGGAATGAGAATGTTATATTCGCCGTCTGAGAACTGCACTGAAAAGAGCCTCGCAGAGCGGGCACCGAGCCCCGACGTTTCTGTGTCACAGCCTAAAACAAGTGCCTGCGATAACCTGGCAAACGCGCGTTCGACTTCCTCGAATGTCCTGATCACGTGATGAATCATTGCTCTATCATCATAATCGAGATCGCAGGGACGCGACAGCTTGCAGGGCGTCCAAAAAAGGGAAAACGGGAACAGGCTTCCTGCAAAAGCCTGTTCCCCAAGACCCAACTAAACAGCAGTTGGGGCTAGTTTCTGACGAAGTTCGCCTTCGGTTTCTTCTTGGCGTTCATCGTTAGCGTACAAGTTGCTCCGGTTCCTGCGCAGTCGCCGGTCCAGTTTACGAATGTCCATCCGGCGGCCGCGGTCGCCGTAACCGTGACGGTTGCGCCGCTGTTATAGTTTGCAGCACAGATCGCACCGCAGTTGATGCCGCCGATGTTGCTGACGACGGTTCCGGTTCCACCTTTAGCGATCTCGAGTGCGAATTGCGAGGTCGTAGTTCCGCCGCCACCACCGCCACCGCCGCTTGGGTTTACGGTAAAGGTTGCTCCAACCGCAACGGCTCCATTTGCGACGACGGTGCAGGTCGTTGACGTTCCGGTACAAGCTCCGGTCCAGCCCGTAAACGTGCTGTTGCTGTTTGCCTTGGCGGTCAGCGTCACTGTCGTGCCGGCGTTATAGGTCGAACCGCATTTGCTGCCGCACGAGATGAATCTGTCTGCCGAATCGACGTTGCCGCCGCCGGTTCCGGATTTGGTGATGACGACCGAATCAGGAATAACATTGACGGCCGAATTGGCACCCGCGATCTGGTCGCCGAGTTCGCCGGCTCCCGGAGCGGTACATGTCAGATCGGCACAAAGTGCTTCATTCGTGATCGCGTCGTACGTTCCGGTGAATTTGTACGTCTCGTAGCGGCGGATGATCGAACGCGTCGCCGTGGCGATGATCGTCTGATTCTGCTTGCGCGAACGGTTCTGTCGGCCATTTCCGTTGCCGCCGCTAACCGGTTGCGCCTGAATGATGTCCCACGAAACCTCAACCTGTGCCGGATCCTGTGGAACGGTTCCGCCGCCTGTCTGAAGGTCTGCTTCAGTTAGGGCACGCGGCAATTGTGTGGTGTAGATCTTCAGCCATTGTGCCGGGCCGAAAAGTTCAGGAGCTTCTGGTGCTTCGGGTGCTTCAACTTCGGCGACAACGACAGGGGCCGTTCCCGGAGGTGGCGGCGGCGGGAAGAACCAGTTAGGAAGCGGGATCGCGACGTTCGGCGTGTAGCGGATCAGCGTCCCCGGATTTGCCGGATCGTCAACGAGCCAGTAACCGCGGATGTTGGTGATCGTGCTGATGTTACGCATTCCCTGGCCGAAGTTCTCACAGCCCGAAGTCGAATATCTACTGCCGGCGAGATAGCAATCGTTCCAGCTAACCGGCGTTCCGGGCGTGTACTCCGGCGTGGACTTTGCATATTCGTGTGTGACCGAATCGTACGAGCTCGCCCATCGAACCCGGACGCCGGTTGCGTATGGAATGACTGTCGCCGAACCGTAACGTTGTCCGTAGCCCGTATAGTAAAGGTCGTTCTGAGCTGCTCCCTCGATCTCGATCTCGAATCCGTGGGTCAGCTGTCCGGTTTCGTTGATCACGTCCATGTTGCTGAGGTTTCCCTGAACGGTCGCCGTTTGGCCGAATCCCGTTAGCGAAAACAAAGCGATCGCGAGGATCCCAAGGAACGTCGAGAGGGCGGTCCTGAAGGCCTGACTTTTCTTGTTTTTAATATCTAGCATTTTAATCTCCTGATACTGAATTCATCGGTGGGGACAAGGTTGGGGAAAGTTACTGTCACCCGGCCTTCAGGAATACAGTGTTCAGAATTTTGGTAAAAAGACAGGTTTTGGGATTTTTTCTATCTCTATTCGCGATTCGTTTGTAACAAAAGGTTTACTTGTATAAGAATAGGTACAGGAAACTGAAGAAATGCCTGAAATACTCAATGAAATAGAAGCCCGCGTACTCGGTTCGCTGGTCGAAAAACAGTTAACGACGCCGGAATATTACCCGATGACGCTCAACGCGCTCGTCAATGCTTGCAACCAAAAGAACAACCGCGAGCCTGTTGTTCATTATGACGAGCCGACCGTTTCGCAGTGTCTGGAGACGCTTCGCGATCGCAATCTGGTTTACGTTTTTTACGGCAGCACGAGCCGCGTCCCTAAATACAAACACATGCTGCCGTCGGTTTACGAGCTTGAGCCCTCGGAAACGGCGGTGATGGACGTGATGCTTCTTCGCGGACCGCAAACGCTGGGCGAGCTCCGAACCCGCTGCGAGCGTCTCTACACATTTTCCGGGCTCGGTGAGATACAGGAAACGCTCGATGGCCTCGCGCGACGCGACGATCCGCTGGTCGTTAAACTGCCCGTCCAGCCCGGACAAAAGGAAGCCCGTTTCGCACATCTTCTTTCAGGAGAGATCGACCTCGAAGCCCTCGCCGCTGCCCAAGCCGCCCGACCATCCCGCGGCGGAGCCGATAACGAACGCGTCGAAAAGCTCGAAGAAGAAGTGGCGACGCTCCGAGCCGAAGTCGAGACGCTCAAGGAAACCTTTGAACAGTTTCGAAAGCAGTTCGAATAATAACGACGCGGAAGTATTGCGTCCTAGGGAAAAGCTCGCCGTTTTGTGCGGGCTTTTTTTGTGTGGTGCCAAGTGGCATCGGGAGGGCTGAGCGTCACTGGGTCGTCGCATTTTTAACCGCCGTTGGCGAGGACACAACCGTTCCGCTCGGCAAGAAGAAAAGAGCGTCACTGGATTTTCAAAGATCTAGGTTGGAAATTGTTGCGGTTTTGGGACGCGTTCGGCGTGAGCAAAAGCGTGACTGGAGCGGCGAGCATCCTGCTTGCCACAATAGCGGCTTCCGCGATTGTTATGGCCCTCGGGAGAATGCGAGTTGAGTGACGCGAGAAGCTGAAGCGGCTTGCAGCTGCTGGCAAGCAGGGATGCTCGCCGCTCCAGTCGGATCTGACGCTCCAGTCCCGAAGAATTGACCACGGAATACACGGAATAGCACGGAACATGAGCCAAGGAATTCTCCGAATGCCCAAACGACGAACGGTTTTGGATGCAGATCGAAGCACACCGCAGCGACGCCTCGCGGGTTTGCAATTTCATCGAGCGATTCAAAACGGCCGTTTCTGAACCGGCTTTCGATGAGCGAACCGAGGACACGTTCGATGAAGGGGAGACGTTCGTCGCGATTGTAGTTTTCGAGGCGGAACGAGAGCTTTTCTAAACAGCGACAAGTGGTATACGTTTTCATAGACGGAACGATACAACACACGGATCGAAAACGAAATGCTATTTTGCGTAGTTTGCGGATTATGCGGGGAATGCGTAAAAAGACGTATTTTGCGGACTTTGCGTAGTTTGCGTACAAGGCAGGGGACTGGGCGTTGCGGGCGGGCCGCCGGTGGTCCGTGGTGTGAACTTTTGTTGACTATCGGACGTAAAGAAGAGCAAGATAATAGAGACGCAATAATATGGGTTTTAGCAAGGAAAATGCGGCGGAACGTGCAAGGATCGACCTCGCGAAACGTTTAAATATTGACGACGATGATATCGAGGTCAAGAGCATAACCGATAAGGAGTTTTCCGATATGTCGCTCGGGACCGCGGCGGCGGGCGAATTCGCCGCACAGATGATCGCCTACGGTTGGATCATCAAGCTCGCCGCAGATGGCAAAACGTACGAATACCGGGCGGACAAATACCAGATCCGCCTGCACAACTTTAACGGCGAAAATATCGTCGTAGTATAAAGTTCAGAGTGCAAGCTTTAGCTTGTCTCACAGATACAAGCTAAAGCTTGCACTCTGAACACTTAGGAGCAGTACCATGAATCGCAATAATATCTGGATACACGTTGGGATAGCCGTTGTTCTGATCACCCTCGCCGCTGTGCTCGGGCAGATCGACCGTTGGAGAGCGGTATTGAAGGTTGATCATCAGAAGCTCGAAAGAATTCAGGGCGGGCATCCAACCTTTCCGGCTGAACCGGTGAAGGTTAAAACCACGGATGTACCAGAGGTTCTCGTTCGATTCAAACCAGGATTTTCGCTTGATAAGATCCGTGCGATCGCCTCGGCGAACCACGACAAGGTTTTCGATGAGATTGAATCGGTCAAAGGTTTGACCGTCATTGACGATCTGGATAACGCTGACGCGGCGGCGGTCGCAAGCCAGTATTCGGCGATGAAAGATGCGGTCGAGTACGCTGAAGTAAATACGATGGTGAAACTCGACGACCCGTCAGAAGAAGCTTCTGCGAGATACTCATTCGACCGTCCGCTCGCGGCTGATGCTCCTAACGATCCGCTTTTCGGCGATCAGTGGGCCCTGAGCAACACTGGGCAGGATGGCGGTACGGCGAAAGCCGATCTCGATGCTCTGAACGCTTGGGCGAATACAAAAGGCAGCGAGGAAGTGGTAGTCGCTGTTCTCGACACCGGTGTCGATTACAAACACGGCGATCTGATGGGGAATATGTGGGTTCGCCCGGACAAGATGAATCGATATTTTGACGACGAGTTGGGCTCATTCGACGATATCAACGGCTTCGATGCAACTAACTCTGTAACTAATGGAGGGCCTCAGCGTGGAAGTGGCGGTGGTGGAATTTTGGAGTCCGATCCAATGGACGACAACGGCCACGGGACGCATTGTGCGGGAATTATCGGGGCCGAGGGCGATAATGGTATCGGAATTTCGGGTATCAATCAGAAGGTTCAGATCATGCCGCTCAAGTTTTTGGGGAGGAACGGTTCGGGTTCGACCGAGGATGCGATCGCGGCGATCAACTATGCGATCGAACGTAAGAAAGATGGCGTGAATCTTCGCATAATCTCGGCAAGCTGGGGCTCGACGGCGCGTTCGCAGGCTTTGGAAGATGTTATTAAGGCAGCCAGTGACGCGGGAATCTTGTTTGTCGCCGCAGCCGGAAACGACGGTACGAATAACGACGCGCGTCCGCATTTCCCGTCGAACTACGACCTGCCAAACGTCATCAGCGTCGCCGCTCTCGACCGTAACAACAAACTCGCGAGCTTCTCAAACTTCGGCGTGAAAACAGTCCACATCGCGGCCCCCGGCAAAGAGATCGTCTCGACCTGGATCGGCGACAATTACCGCGAAGCCTCGGGAACCTCGATGGCAACACCATACGTTTCCGGCGTCGCGGCCCTGATCATCGCCAGTGATCCTTCGATCTCGATGAAAGATCTGAGAAAGCGTCTGCTCGATTCGGTAGATAAACAGGATTCGCTAAAAGGAAAAGTCGCCAGCGGCGGCAGCCTGTGCGCGGCAAATGCGTTAGGGAATTTTGTAAAGGTGCATTCGCATCATCAATAGTTTCCAAAGCGAAAAATATGAAGATCTTCCCGTGTTTATTGTTCGCACTTGTCGCTCTCGTCGGAACTAACGTCGGCGGTCAGACACCAAATATCAATAGTGGCTTAGCGGCGGTCGAGTTGTCGATTGTTGATCAGGCTGATAGCCCGCTAAAGCTTACTATTGACGAGAAGAATCGCGGGCGGTTTCCTGGGACCCCGCCGCTAATGATGCGAAACGATTCTAGCTCTCTCATTGTAGGAGCTGTGATCCGATTCGAAGCGGAGAAATCCGGCTCAAACACGGTCGCGATCTTTGGCAGCAAGGGACTGAAGACTGGAGGAAGTCAATTTTTACCTCCGCGCATTTCAACCTTGGGTGGGAAAGAACCTTCGAAGCAGGTTGCTTCGGTAGACTACGTTCTCTTCTCAGACGGGCAAAGTTGGGGTGCCGATTCATTAGGCCGCTCCGTGCAGGTTGAAGCTTACATCGAGGGAATTAATCTCGCGGTGAATCGCCTTAATGAGTTTGCTGCTGGACAAGACATAAGCCGAATACGGCAAGGGCTCGAGTCGATAGGAATGTCGTCGTTCGGTCACGCTAATTCGGTTAAGACGACGGATTCTAGTCGGACGGAGTTTCGGGCTAAAGGATACCGAAGCATTGTAATGTTTCTTCGCAGCATCGGCGACTCGGAGCGTGAGCAGGACTTGGCACGTAAACTTGAGCTTGCCGCTCCTAAATAGATTATTACCCCCAAATGTAACGATATCGTGTATTCGGTGCACCATGCTCGGATACTTCGACGTGTGAGAATTGTGCTAACCGTTTTGTTTTCAATGAGTTCCCTATCGTGGCACGCCCTTTGCAAAAGGTAATATCGAGCAATGCCGGAGACATTGCCTAGATTTACGATAAGGGAGAAAAACGATGAACAGATTTAAGAATTGGGTAGCAGCAGGGGCATTTTCACTCTTGGTTTTGGGCATACCAGCAGTAGCTTCGGCACAGTATGGCGGTTACGATCCTTACGGACGCAACAACGATCCGTACGGCAATCGTAACGGCGGTTATAACAACGGCCAGTACGGCAATGTGAACGGCACGGTTCGCAGCCTGAAGGAGAAAACGCGTCAATTCACGCGTCAGCTCGATCGTGACCTCGATAATAGCCGCATGAACGGCAGCCGACGCGAGGACGAGATCAATCGCATGGCCGATCGTTTCAAGGACGCGGTGAATAATCTCGACAATAACTATTACAACAACAACCGCAGCTACGGCCGCAATGACAACGAAATGAGACGCGTATTTGACGCAGCTTCTCAGATCGAACGCTCGATCAGCCGTGCTCAGGTCAGCTATCAGACCCGCAACCTTTGGAGCTCGATCCGGAACGATCTGCAGTCCATCAGCCGCGGCTATAACACCTACAACAACGGCAATAACAATGGTGGTTGGGGCAACGGCCGAAACAACGGCAACAACGGCGGCGTCTGGGGCAACAGCCGCGGCAATCGCCAGGGCCTGCCAAGCTGGTGGCCTTTCTAAGTGAAAGATAGATTCACGAATCCTAAAAACTACAGCCCGCGTTTCGAAAGGAACGCGGGCTTTTTTGTCAGAACCGCCTGCGTAAGCGGGCGGAATGATGTTGCGGGGCATAAGCCGCGCGAGCGAGATTTACCTCAAATACGGGATCCTTTAGTTCGTTCCGCCCGCTTACGCAGGCGGTTCTGACTTGATTGGTTTAGAATAGTTTCCATGCCCGGAACGCTCTATTTAGTCGCGACGCCGATCGGGAACTTGCAGGACATCACTCTGCGGGCCCTCGAGACGCTGCGCACTGTGGACCTGATAGCCTGCGAAGACACGCGGCATACGCGGAATCTGCTCAACCATTTCCGCATCTCAAACAAAACTGTCAGCTATCACGAACACAACGAACAGGAACGTGCCGAGGAATTCGTCGACCGCCTCGCCGCCGGCGAAAACATCGCCGTCGTCTCCGACGCCGGAACGCCGGGCATCTGCGATCCGGGATTCAGGATCGTCCAGCGGGCGAGCGAATCAGGTGTGAAAGTCGTGCCAATTCCGGGTGCAGCCGCGTTTGTCAGCGGCGTGATCGTGTCGGGTTTGCCGACAGATTCGGTTTTCTTTGGCGGATTTCTGCCATCCAAAAAAGGCGAGCGGCGGAAGCGTCTCGAGGAAGTTCGCGACATTCCGGCAACGCTGCTCTTTTACGAAGCTCCACACCGTCTTTCGGCGTCGATCGGTGATTGCCTCGCGGTTCTCGGCGACCGAACGGCGTCAGTCTCGCGCGAACTGACCAAGATGCACGAGGAAACGGTTCGGGGAACGCTCTCGTTTTTGTTCGATCATTTCCAGAAGGCAAAGGTAAAGGGCGAGATCGTGATATCGATCGACCGGGCGGGCGAAACCGTTGAGGCGGTCAGTTCGCCGACATCGATCGAGGAAATTGTTCGCGGATACGAGCTTGCGGGGCTCGACCACAAAGCCGCGTTAAAAAAAACCGCTAAGGATCTCGGCATCAGCAAATCAGAGGCTTACCGAATGCTTTTGCCGAAAGATAAATAGATCACACACCAAAAAAAGGAGCGGCTTTGCGGCCGCTCCTTTTTTGTTTTTACCTCGCCGAAAGTTCCGGCGGAAGCTGTTTGTCGATCTTTGGACGTTCTTTTAGATCGGTGAGTTCCCAGAGGGTTAGGAAGATCGTGCGGGTGATCTTTTCCATTCTTGGGTAATCGATCTTATCCGCCGTATCGGCTGGGCCGTGGTAATCGACATGGACACCGTCGAACCAGAACGCGATCGGAATGCCGTTGACCGCGTAGTTAAAGTGGTCCGAACGGAAGAAGAAGCGGTTCGTGTCTTTAGGATCGTCGTAGCGCGTGTCGTAGTTCATGTTCAGGTAGCCTTTGTTGGCACCATCAACGATCGCTCCGAGCGTCGAGCTCATCATGTCTTTTCCGATGACGTAGATCGTATTTCCGTCGGTCAGGTCCTTGTCTTTCGGCTCCGTATTTCCAGCTGCTCTGCTGCGGCCGATCATATCGATGTTGAGCTGGGCGATGACCTTTTTGATGTCAACGGTCGGGAATTTGTTGAAGTATTCGCTGCCCCAAAGGCCTTTTTCCTCGCCGCAGTGCCAGACGAAAAGCACCGAGCGTTTCGGACGTGTCGGAGCTTTTGCGAGAGCTTCCGCGATCGAGAGAACGGCAACCGTACCCGAACCGTCATCGTCTGCCCCGTTCCAAATCTTGTCAGGGCCGGGAGCGTTCAGATTAACGCCGACGTGATCGTAGTGAGCACCAATTGCGACCATTTCGCTCTTGAGCGTCGGATCACTGCCTTCCCACAGGGCGACAACGTTCTGGGTCGAAGCCGTCTCGCGTTTTACGGCGATATTTGCATTAGCGGATTTGCTCAAAGCAAAGCCAGCCGTGCCATTGCGATCGCCGGACTCTCCAGCAAATATCGCATCGGCAACAGTGGTCGTAATGTTGATGACCGGCATTGATGCGGCAGGGCGAAGCTTCTCCATTGCGTAGCCTGGACCGCGTCCGCCAGTGTTTTGATTCAGGGTCGCTCCGCCAATCATAATGACGGCAACTGCACCGGCGCGTTCGGCATTGGTCATCGGGTCAGCCCAGTCAACGCCGCGCTGGCCGGTCAGATCCGCTCGGGTCAGGCCCGCAGGCATTGCATTTCGCCCGCCGCCGGCTGAGGTAAAGACCACGATCTTTCCTTTGGCATCGACGCCCGCTAACGGGTCCATGCCTTTCGCTTTAACGGACCATCCGCTGCCGCCGAAAACCAGCGAGCCGCTAACCGAGCCGCTGCCAGCTCCGCGGACAAAATCGGTTCCCGCGACGAAGCTGCGTCCGGCGATCTCGAGTTTCGAGTTGGCTGCATCGGGCACATCGCGTACGAGAGAGATCTTCTGGTAGAAGGAACCGTCATCCCCGGCAGGCTTGAATCCCCATTTATCGAGGTTCATTCCGATAAATTTTGCGACCGTGTCGAGCCCACGCGAAGGCGTGTCGCGGCCTTCCATTTCGTCTGATGCGACGAAATAGAGATAGTCGCTAAGCTGCTTAGCAGTGACGGCCTCGGCTGCTTTCTTTTCGGCAGGCGTTATTTTTACTGCGGGTGCCTGTGCAAACCCGGCGGTGGGCAGCAGCAGAGCTACGCCCAGAAATCCAGCGATCAAATTCTTCCTCATTAGTTTCTCCAGCGGTTTTGTAGTTTGAATCAAAAAAATATTACGCATCATTGGCGATTAAGTTTCAAGCGTTCGACGTTTGTTCCGAGCCGACGATGCAGATCTTGTTGTCATTGGCGAGCCTGAACATTTCTTCGCGGTCGAAAATGAGCGTTTTCCCCGCCGTCACGCTCAGGCAGGTCGCTCCGGCTTCGACCATTGTGCGAATGGTCGGCGTTCCCACGACGGGCACGTCGAAACGCATGTCCTGGTCGGGTTTCGCGACCTTCACGACGGTGAGTTTGCCGTTGGCGAGCTCGCCGGCTCGTTTGATGGTCGCGTCGGTTCCTTCCATCGCCTCGATCGCGACACACGCTTTGCCGCGAACGACGATCGTCTGTCCGAGGTCGAGACCGGCGATCTCATTGGCGATGTGAAGGCCGTATTCGACGTTTTCCTGCTCGAGATCAGACGGTTTTCGCTTCGTCAGAACACCGCCGGTCGCAAGATGATCCTGCATGAAAAAGGTGGAGTCGATCAATTCGATGCCGTCTTTGCCAAGCTCGTTCGCGATGCCGCCGATCAGTGCATCAGTGTTGCGGCGAGGCAAATTCCACAGCATTTTGACCATTCGCATATCGGGAATTGCCCCTGAGAATAGCTGCACATGCTTCACCTGGCCGGCCATCATCGCTTTTTCGACGCCGTTCGATTTGAAATACGAGATCATCTTTCCCAGTTGCCCGATGCCGACCCACGTCACGTTCGCACAAACCTGCTCGATCGCCGGATCGGTCTCTTCTTTGATCGCGACCACACACAACTCTGCCCCGGCCTTTTTAGCACCGTCCACGACAAGAAAAGGAAACTGGCCGTTCCCGGCGATGAGTCCGTATTTCATAGGATAAGAAGTCAGAATACAGAAGTCAGTAGCCAGAAGCTAGACGCCGCGTGGAGATGCGCGGTCGGATCGATCAAAACATTAGTGTCTATAGTTGCGTATCAACCATCGTTTTTGGTTTCATTAACTCGTCCACACTATAAAAATATGATCAAGATGCTCGGCCTTGCGGCTTTTTGTCTCGTTGTTTGTTCGTCGGTTTTTGCTCAGAGTCCTTATATGACCGAGCCTTCGCTGTCGCCTGACAGGAAGGAGATAGCGTTTGTTTCGGGCGGTGATATTTGGTCGGTCGGGGCTGAGGGCGGGGCGGCTCGATTGCTGGTTTCGCATCCGGCGACCGAGTCGCGGCCTTTGTTTTCGCCGGACGGCAAATGGCTGGCTTTTGGTTCCAACCGCACAGGGAATGGCGATATTTACATTCTTGAGATCGAGACAGGGAATCTTCGACGGCTCACGTTTGACGATGCGAATGAGAATCTCGATGCGTGGTCGCGTGACGGCAAATGGATCTATTTTTTCTCGAGCAGCCGCGATATTTCTGGGATGAACGACATCTATCGCGTTCCGGTTAGCGGCGGAACGCCGATGCAGCTGAGCGCGGACCGTTACACAAACGAATTCGAATCGACGCCGCTGGCTGACGGTTCGATGATCTTTGCGGCACGCGGGAACTCCGCCAGTCAATGGTGGCGTCGCGGCCGCAGCCATCTGGATGAGAGCGAGCTGTGGCAGAAAACGGGCGATACGTACACGCAGCTGACCCAACGCGGAGCCAAGCAGATGTGGCCGATGGCAACGGCTGACGGTTCGAAACTCTACTTCGTTTCCGATCGCAGCGGCCAGCAAAATCTGTGGTCGATGCCGAAGGGCGGAGCGGCGAAGCAGATCACGAATTTCACCGACGGCCGCGTGCTGTGGGCGAGCCTTTCATTCGACGGGCAGGAGATCGTTTTCGAGCGGAATTTTAAGATCTGGAAAATGAAGGCCGAGGGCGGCAAGCCGCAGGAACTCGCCATCACGCTCCGCGGAGCTGCGTCGAGCCCGATGATGGAGCGAGTAAATCTTTCGACGCAGATCGGCGAGCTTTCGCTATCGCCGGATGGAAAAAAGGTCGCGATCGTATCGCACGGCGAAGTATTCGCGGCCTCTTCAAAAGACGGCGGTGAAGCTGTTCGCATTACGAACACCGTCGCACCGGAATCGGGCGTGACATGGTCGCCTGACAGCAAAAAGCTGATCTACACGTCTGAGCGAAACGGTTTCAATGAGACGTTTCAGTACGACATTCCGACCGAGACCGAAACGCAGCTGACGCGTGGCAGCGACGACATCGCACCGACATTCTCGCCCGACGGCAAGACTATCGCGTTCGTGCGAAATGCCCGTGCGATCTACACATACAACGTTGAAACGAAGGCCGAAAAAGAGCTTTGCAAGACGTTCACGGATACGGCACCGCTTGGCGGCGATTCGTTCAAATGGTCGCCGGACGGCAAATGGATCGCATTTTTGACCGCTTCGCCGCAAACCCGTTCGTACACGAACATCAGCGTAGTTCCATCGAGCGGCGGCGATGCGAAGCCGATCACATTCCTCGCAAATTCATTCGCCGGTTCGCTTGCCTGGAGTTCAGACGGCTCTTACATCTTGTACGGCACGAGCCAACGGACCGAGGACGGCGTCATCGCCCGCGTCGACCTGAAACTCCGAACGCCAAAATTCCGCGAAGATCAGTTCCGCGATCTTTTCAAACAGGAAAACCCGCGTGACAAGCCAGCCGGACCGCCCGCTTCGCCGCAGCCGACACCAGCGGCTTCGCCGGTGGCTGAGAAAAAGGACGACTCGAAAACGACTGAGATCGTCTTCGAAGACATCCGCAAACGCACGAGTTTTATCAACACGGGCGTTGATAACAACGGCGTCGTTGTCAGTCCGGATGGTAAGACCTTGCTGATCCTCGGTTCGGCTGAGGGACAATTTAATTTTTACACGATGTCGCTTGACGAACTGTCGAATGACCAGTCGGCAAGACAGTTGACCTCGACGCCGGGTTTCAAGTCGCAGGCGCAGTTCTCACCCGACAGCAAAGAGGTTTATTACGTCGAAAACGGCCGCATCAACATCGTCAGCCTGGATCGACGCGATGTGCGGCCGCTCGGCGTCAGCATGGACATGAACGTCAATTTTGCCCAGGAAAAGATGGAAGTTTTCAAACAGGGCTGGCGCTACATGCGCGATAATTTTTACGATGACAAATTTCACGGAGCCGACTGGAATGCCGTGAAAACGACATACGAACCACTGATCGCTGCTTCCCGCACGATGGACGAGGTTCGCCGTTTGATGAATATGATGGTCGGCGAACTGAACGCTTCGCACCTCGGCGTTGGCGGCCCGTCCGCATTTAACGCAACGCCGATCGGCAAACTCGGGCTGCGGTTCGACCGCAGCGAATATGAAGCAAATAGTCGGCTGAAAGTAACCGAGATCATTACGCTCAGCCCGGCGGCGGTTACGAAGGGAATCGCGGTCGGCGATTATTTGCTAAGCATCGAAGGAGCAAAGATCGCAGCGGGCGTGAATATCGACGAACTGCTCGAAGGCAAGGTCGGAAAACGCGTCGAACTGGAATTTTCGTCGTCCGCAGATGGCTCGAATAAACGTGAAGTCGTATTGAAACCTATCTCGACAGGTGCCGAAAAGAACCTGCTTTATCGGCAATGGGTTGAAGCAAATCGTGCGTATGTCGAAAAGGTGGGCGGCGGAAAGATCGGCTACGTTCATCTGCCCGACATGGGACAAGGCACACTGAACCAACTCTACATCGACCTCGACGTTGAGAATCAGGCGAAACAAGGCGTCGTGATCGATATTCGCAACAACAACGGCGGATTTATCAATCCGTACGTGATCGACGTGCTCGCGAGAAAGGGATATCTGACAATGCACGAACGCGGAGCTTGGGAAGTTCCGGCCCGCTCCGCTCTCGGACAGCGATCGCTCGAACGCCCGACGGTCCTCGTCACCAATCAGCATTCGCTATCCGACGCCGAAGATCTGACCGAGGGCTACAAATCGCTAAAACTCGGCAAGGTCGTCGGCGAACCGACTTCGGGCTGGATCATTTTCACGTGGAATACCAATCTATTTGACGGAACGTCATTCCGTCTGCCGAGGCAGCTAATTCGCGGTTCCGATGGCAAGAACATGGAGCTTAACCCACGAACGCCAGACGTTCCGGTAACACGGCCGATCGGTGAGACGATGAGCGGAAAGGATTCACAGCTAGACGCGGCTGTCCGGCAGTTGATAGGGAATTAGAACGAATTCATCGCGGAGAACACAGAGAACACGGAGGTTTTTCCGTGCTCTCTGTTTTTAAAGCGTGTTTGAAAATCCCTAGATCGTTGAAACAAAAAGTTTGACGGTATCGTCGCCGTTGGTGACCGTCTTGTCGAACGCAAATCCGAGCTTTTCGAGCAAGCTGCCCGATGCGTCATTGTTCAGCGAGGTGATCGCGTAGACGGTCGTAAATCCGAACGCGTCGTGGCCGTATTTCATCATCGCGGCAGCTGATTCGTAGCCGTAACCCTTACGTTCGAATTCCGGCAGGAATGCAAAGCCGATGTCCGGCCCGGGCAAAGTGTCACGCCGGACAAAACCGCACATTCCTATCTGCGTACCGTCTTTTAACTCAACCGCATATAGCCCGTAGCCGTGATCGCGGTAGCTTTGACGATAGCGGTCGTCGATGAATGCCGCCGCGTCTTCAGCCGATCTAACTCCGCGGTCGCCGATGTATTGAATGAATTTGGCCGAATTGAGCAAAGCGCAAATAAACTCCGCGTCGACGGCGGAGTTCAGTTCGCGAACGTTGAGGCGTTCAGTTTGTAATATCATCACTCGTTATTCCTTGAACGGCTCGATCTCGCCCGGTTTTCTCAGCATCTTGTTGACCTCGTCGAGATGCATTTCCTCGAGCAGGATCATCTCTCGCGAATATTCCTCAAGAGCGACAGACTTGCCCTCGGTGAGTTTTAGCAATTCATAATAGGCGGCGAGGGTCGTGCTCTCCTGCTCCAAACTCTCACGCAAAATATCGCCGATGTCATGCTTATGAGTCTCAAGCAGCGGCCCGATCTTCAAACTCGGATGCCCGCCAAGCATCGTCACAAACTCACCCGCCTTACGCGCATGAGCCAAACTCTCATCGCCATTCCCCTGCAGCCACGAAACGATCGGAATGCGGTTATAGCCGAAAACCATCAAGGCGTAATGGGTGTAGCGAACGACGCCAGCGAGTTCTAGCTCGAGAATCTTGTTTAGGACGTCAATTGCGGATTGTTTTTCGGATTCGTTCATGATCAATTTAGTCTGTTGCTGACCCACTCGGGGCCTCGTCGATTATCAACCACCGCGTATATTTGAATTTCTTCCGATGTGGTTAGGTAATAGATTGAGTGCGGGAAGTTAGATGCGACCATTCGGTGTTTTCCGTGGTGAATCGCGTGAATTCCGCAATACAAATTTAGCGAATCAATATCAGCCATGATCGATTCGATAAAATAATCCCCGATTCCGACTTCGCGTTCCTCATAAAACCAGTAAGCGTCAACAAGGTCAGCCCTTGCCTCGGGGAGAATCTGAATTATCATTTCGGTCGGTCAATCGTTTTTGCTCGTATATAGGATTTTGCTTCTTCCCAGTCAATGAATTCGGTTTCGCCATTTGCTAAAGCCAGTTCGCGTTCTTCAAGAACGCGAAGGTGCCAGTCCGGCACTTCAATCTCGTCAGGCCGACGCAACATTACCTTCCACAACTCCTCCATCAGCTCGACCCGCTGACCTGGTGTCATCTCTTCAATTGATGGAATCGTCTGGACCGTCATATCGGGAATTGTAGCGCAAAATCACTTAAATTCTTAGCATTATTCTGCCTGCTCTCTCGCATGATACGAGCTTCGTGTCAGCGGTGAAGATTCGACGTGTTTGAACCCCATGGCGAGGCCGATGGCTTTCCATTCGGCGAATTCGTCGGGCGTGACGTAGCGCTCGACGGGCAGGCGTTTTTCGTAGGGCTGTAGGTATTGGCCGATGGTCATGATGTCGCAGGAAACGCTGCGAAGGTCTTTCATGAGGTCAACGACTTCTTCGAACGTCTCACCGAGACCTGCCATGATGCCGCTCTTGGTTTTCATTTCCGGGAACTGAGTGTCGCGGAAATGAGCTGACCGTTCAAGAAGTTCGAGCGTCTGGTTGTATTTGGCGTCCGGGCGAACGCGGCGGTAGAGTCGGGCGATCGTTTCAGTGTTGTGGTTAAGAACGTCCGGGCGGGCGACTAGAACATTGTTTAGAGCAACCTCGTCACCATTAAAATCGGGGATCAGAACCTCGACTTTACAGCCGGGGTTCATTTTGCGGACCTTTAAGATCGTCTCCGCCCAATGCATCGAACCACCGTCAGGCAGGTCGTCGCGGTTTACCGAAGTGATGACTGCATGTTTGAGATCAAGATGCTTGACTGCTTCAGCAACGTGGGTCGGTTCCATCGGGTCGAGATCCATCGGCTTGCCCTTGTTGACCGCACAGAATCCGCAGTGCCGCGTACACGTGTCGCCGCCGAGCATGAATGTCGCGGTTTTGTCTGTCCAGCATTCGAAAATGTTCGGACATTTCGCTTCCTGACAAACCGTGTGGAGATTCAGCCCATCGATCAACTCCATGACCTGATTCTGATTTCGCGGGTCGCCGAGCTTTATTTTTAGCCAATCAGGCTTTTTCAACCGCTCACGCTGTTTGCGATTGAGAAATGTTTGAACTAATACTTTTTCTTCGATCATAAAACCTACTCGCCACAAAAAGGCACAAAAAACGCAAAAACGATTATCTCATTTTTGCGTCTCTTGTGCCTTATTGCGGCGTATCACTTCTGAATTAACCTAAGCGAGAATTTACGACATCCCAGTTAATATTCGCGAAGAACGCCTCGATATATTTCGGGCGGTCGACTGGGGCGTAGTCTTTGATAAAAGCGTGTTCCCAGACGTCCATGATCAGGATCGGCTTGTAGCCGGCGACGTTGCCGGTTTCGTGGAGGTTGATCCAGTGGTTCGAGATCGCTCCGTTTGACGGATCCTGGTAGACCGCAGCCCAACCCACGCCGCGCATCTTGCCGGTGTTCATGAAATCGGCTTTCCAGACATCATAATCGCCAAAGCTCTCGGTAGCCGCGTTGACGAACTGATCGCCCGTCGAAGGATCGCCGGTGCCGTGTTTCTGCATGTTTTCGAAATAGTATTCGTGCAAAACCATGCCGTTGTATTCGAATCCGAAGCGCCGTTTCAATTCACTGAAGGCAGCCGACTGCGTCGGGTCGAGGGTGCCGCTGCCGATGAGGTCGGCGATGCGTTGGTTGAGGACGTTTGTGTTTGTCACGTAGCCCTCGTAAAGCTTGAAGTGCATGGCGAGCGTCTCGTTCGAGATGCCGGTCAGGTCGCTCAGGTCAAATGTTTTTGCTGTATATGTCGTGCTTGTTCCCATTTTTTCTCCTGTTGAAACTCGAAACTTTTATTCTTCCGGCCGCGTTCCGGGATCAATGCCGGCGACGCTTGCCTGATTGATAACTTTAACGTGTAGATCGTCGTTGCAACGTATTTGGCAAGACAAACGGGCGCGTTCGTTGAGGTCGGTCTTGGTCGAAAGGATTCCGGCCTCGGCCTCAAGAATTTCGCCCGGATCGCCCGACATGACCTCGACGCGGCACGTCGTACAGCGCGCGTTTCCGCCGCAGCGATGCAGAATGTCTACGCCGTTGTCTTCGAGAGCAAGCACGAGTTTTCGGCCACTCTCCGCCTCAAAAGCCACCTGTCCGCCTGCCGTTTCGGCAATGATTTTTGGCATTAAAAAAGATCTCCCTTGATCGTTATTTAGAATGAAAACTGTATACAGAGAATTTGTCACAACGAAACCGCGAAAGCAAGAACGGGCGCGTTAGCGAATGGTTAACATCGACTTTCGCTCCGGTGAAAACCTATCGCCCGTGTATAAAACCTTCTCCAGAAATAAGCCCGATGGCGGTGCCGTGTATTTGGCCGGAACGTCCGACTCGAACTTCAACAGACGTTCGAAACCGTCAAAACTCAGATTTCCGCGTCCGACCTCGGCGAGCATTCCGGTGATGCGCCGCACCATTTTCCATAGGAAATGCGAGGCCCCGATGCGGTAACAGATGAGGTCGCCATCGGTGAATATCTCGGAATGCGTGACGTTGACGATCGTCGATTGCTTTTTGCCCTCTTCGGATTCGCAGAACGAGCGGAAATCGTGGTTGCCGAGGACCATATTGGCGGCCTCGGCCATCGCTTTCGCGTCGAGGCGGTCTTTGATCCACCAGACAAAATTCTTGCCGAACGCAGTTCGCCGCGTGGAGATCTGGTAAAGATAAAATCTCTCGACCGCATCGTGGCGGGCGTGGAATTCGTCGCCGATGTTCGTGACCTTGAGGATATTGATATCATGCGGCAGCAGGTCGTTGAAGCCGTGCTGGATCATCCGCGGCGTCAGATCGACCTTCAGATTCTGCACACGTAGATGTGCGATCTGCCGAAGAGCGTGAACGCCTGCGTCGGTTCGTCCGGCGCCAAAAAAGTCGGGTTTTTCGGAAAACAACTGCCGCGCGGCATCCATGAATTCGCCCTGAATAGACTTCGCATTGTGCTGGATCTGCCAGCCGCGATAACGGGTTCCTTCGTATTCGATCTCTAGTTTCCAGGTCGGCATAATTTTTTTGCCACGAATGACACTAATAGCACGAATGTTTATGACCGGCGACGATTCGGGTCATTCGTGTAATTCGTGGCTAAGAGATTTTTCCTATTGCTACCTTTTCACGAGCTTCGTTGATGGCAACGAAGATCAGATCGGCTGATGTCACCCGCACGACCTCTCCTTTATTCCCGAACCGCTCGGCTTCGACCTCCACGTGAACGGTTATCGACGTATTGCCGACCTTTATGGTCGTGGCGTAAAAACTCACCAGATCGCCGATGAAGACAGGTTCATGAAAAATGACCTCCTTCATCGCAACGGTCACAAAACGCTCGTGCTTTGTATGCCTGACGGCCTCGACACCGCCCGCAACGTCGATGTAGCTAAGGATCACGCCGCCGAAAACGGTGCCGTGAGCGTTAGTATCACGCGGCATCATCGTCAAGCGAATTGCTGCATCTCTGATAACTTTTTCCATATGAAGATTTTTTTTAACAGGATAGGCAGGATATGAAGTTACTAATCATACCGAAATCCTGAATATCCTGTTCATCCTGTTTGAATTTCCCGATCAACCCATTCACGGATCGTGTCCCGAAGCTCGTTCAAATGCTCGTCGAAAAAATGGCCGCAGTTTTGGAAGATGACGACCTCTGCGTGCGGAATGTGATCGGTCACAGAACAAAGGCTCTCGACTGAACAGAATTCGTCCTGATCGCCGTGGACGAAGAGGATCGGCATTTTGACGTCGTAGAGAAATTCGTAATCGCGGTATTTTTCGACCGGTGTTCCGATCGAGATCAGGCGTTTTACGCGGTCGTCGTTTACCCCGACGGCCATTCCGGTTCGCGAGCCGAATGAGAAGCCCGCGAGGGTCATGTCCGAATCCGGATATTCGCCCGCCATGTAATCGAGAGCATCTTTTACATCCTCAACACCGCCGTCGATCTCGTCGTGTTCGCCGGTCGAGGCTCCGACTCCGCGGAAATTAAATCTTAGGGTCGTCAGGCCTGCGTCAACCAAGCCTGCTGCTGCACGAAACACTACCTTGTTATGCATCGTGCCGCCACCAAGCGGATGCGGATGGCAAACGAGGCCGACGCCGCGAGGTTCGCCTGCCGGTTCCTTCAATATCGCCTCAAGCTGGCCGTGCGATGCGGGGATGAACAGATTGCCTTTTGGATACATATCGAACCTTTGATTTTAGTTTTTAAGGCCGATATTCGCAAAAAGGATTTTGGATTGGTTCGGTTGCGACCGAGATTCAAGGCCATCTATCTGCCAAATTATAGAGTGTTTCGATCGGGCCATCGGGAATAATAATATCGTCGGTGGTTCCAGCTAACCGATCTTGGCCCTTTGACCAGACGCGGATTGAAGGTGGAGCGGAATGAAAATAGGGCTGATATCGGTAAACGATCTGAATTTTTTCTCCCCAAATATCGATGAGTTTGTTCGAGGTTAATTGATGGCAATCTCCAAAGACGCGGCGCTCTTCAAGTGTCTTGGTGTCCTCCGGTCGTATGTAGGTCCATTCTTCAATGCGTTGCAACTTAATGGTTTCATCCTTTACGGCATGTTGGACATTCTCATGAATAGATCGAAGACAAGCGTCGAACGCCACAACATTCACTTTTTCCATTTCGTTGTAGATCAAAAGAGATAAAATTATTAGAAAAGACAGGCCCGTTATACAGATAATTAGGTTTCGTTTCATACCGCCGCGAACTTCCCATTCCTGCATAATGAACTCCCTTTCGTCGCTAGTATCTTAGCAGATCCAATTTACTCAAAAGCACGTCGATAAACCTTGGACATACGTAGAAATCGGACTTTTATTGATCCGACAAGCTTAGACACCAAATAGAGCCACCCTGTTCCATTTCGCCCGTTTTCGTGGTATTTTTTGAGATTGTCCGATCTTTTCTAAGCTTCATAAAACGTCTTTTTTTAATGGAAGAAAATACCGACCAGATACACGACACTCCGGCTGAAAAGCCAGAAAAAGCGGTGCAGAGCTGGAGTGAATATCTTGAAAGCGAAAAGGCTGTTCGCGTCATTTATCTCATTTTTGGGCTGATCGCGATCCTGATGGTGATGGCGTTTTTGCAGTCGAGGACTGATGCGATCTGCTGCGGCGATTGGGATGGTTATTACCACATCAAATGGTCGTCGCTGCTGTGGGAAAATTTCAAGCAGTTCAAATGGCTTCCGACGTTTGAATGGCTGCCGTTGACGGTGCTGAATCCGCAGGATTACGCCGATCACCACTTCCTGTTTCACCTGCTGCAGATACCGTTTTTGTGGTTTTTTCAGCCGGTGACGGCGGCAAAGGTCGCGACGGTTTTTTACGCTACCCTTGCGATATTTTCTGTCTATTGGCTGATGTTTCGTTACGAGATCAAGCACCAATTGGTGTGGCTCGCGGCGTTGATGGTTTGCTCAAATGCGTTCTTTTACCGCATGAACATGGGCAAAGCGCCGCCGCTGACGATCATCATCACGATCCTCGGCATCCATCTGCTTTTCCAGCGGAAATACATGTGGCTCGGGCCGCTGATGTTCGCGTTTGTGTGGACGTACAGTTTGTTTCCACTGCTATTATTCGCGGCGTTCATCTGGACCGTGATCATTGCGTGGAACGAGAAACGCTTCGAATGGCGGCCGCTCGCGTACACGGGCGGTGGAATGGTTTTGGGGAATTTGATAAATCCATACTTCCCAAATAATTTCCTGCTTTTTTTCGAGCATTTCTGGACGAAGTTCAAAGTCGGTTCCGATTTTGTGGTGGCAGTCGGCGGCGAGTGGTATCCGTACACGGGAATGGAACTGATCATGAATTTCCCGATCGCTCTGCTCGCGATGCTGATCGGTTATATTCTGTTCGTTCCGCGAGGCGGCAAATTGCCTGAGAAAGCGTCATTCTTTCTCGCGTTTACGACGATCTTGCTGGCAGCTCAGTTTCGTTCGAAGAGATTTGCTGAGTATTTTCCGCCGTTCGCCATACTTTTCGCATCGTTCGCGTGGCAGGCCTTCACTGCTCCGAAGATCGTTGAATTGCCCGAGGATTTCCAGCGAGAGATCGATCCGTATCTTGATGCTCCGGTTCCGACAGAAAAGCAGCAATGGATGGCATCGGCAAAGGCCGCCGCTCCATGGATCATTGGTATATTGCTGTTCGTTTTCTGGTTCTATAACCTCATCGGCCTGCACAAATTCGGCTTTGACGAAGCCGGAATGATCGACAACATCAAGACGAACGAACCGGGCGATAAATACCGCCGTGCGATGGAATTCGCGACCGGGCTCGACGAGACCGGAGCCGATAATATCCCGAAGGGCGAGATCATTTTTAACTGTACATGGGACGATTTTCCGAAGCTGTTCTTCTACGACACGAAGCATCGTTATGTTTACGGGCTCGACCCGAATTATCTTTATTCCGAGCATCAGGAACTCTACACCACGCTCAAGGATCTGACTGAAGGCAAGATCGACGATCCGGCTCCGGTGATCCGTGAGAAGTTTGGTGCGAACTACATCTTTGCCGACGCCAAAGAGAACGTCGATATGATCGCCAAAGCCCTCGAAAGTGGCTGGGTCGAGACGATCTACGAGGACGACGAGGCTCGCTTGCTCAAGATCAGGACGGTCAAAGGCGAGGCTCCGGATGAGGCGAATGATGCTCCGGAAACGCCCGAGGAGAAAAAGGTACTTGACGAGCTAGAGAAAAACGAGGTTCCGAAGTCGAACGCGAATATCGACAAGGACGATGACAATTGACATGTCACGACACCTGAAAATCATAAAAGCGCTTATACTTGCGGTCAGCGTGATCGCGTTCGGCTGCGGTGCGAACGACAACATTCTGCGTTCGGGCAAAGATAATACGTCAGGCCGCCCGAACAGCACGCCGTTCAGGACGTCGTTCGAAACAGATCTCGAGGCGATGCGGACCGCGGGTTTCAGCTTTATTTACGTTTTACGGCGAAAGGACGGCGGTGTGATCGATCCTGAGGATAAAAGCGTGATCCGTGTGCAGACGACGCAGGCGAACCGCCGCGTGTCGGCGGATGACGGCAAAGCGATCATCATCGGATCAAACTTTCAGATCGCCCCGCATAATATGGCGGCGATATATCAGCGATTTGCGGTCGATAATTACTCGCCCGCTCCGGATTCGGGAACAGTTCCGCTGCCGCCCGAAAACACGAACGTGAACCGATAATCTGCGATGAAAGAAACAAAAAAAACAGTGATCGAAGAGCCGGTATCGATCGAGACACGCGCCGCCGAGCCGCTCAGCGTCAAGCTTGATCCGTCGTCGCCGTCGATCCGATCGATCGTTCGAGTGGTCGTGATAACGCTGATAATCCTATTTGTCGCGGGTTCGGTTCAGACGATAATCAGCTCGGTCACATCTCTGTTTTTTCTGATCGTTCTCTCAGTATTTTTTGCGTATCTCATCGATCCGCTGGTCAAGCTGATACGCAAACCTTTCAAGGCACGCAATCTTGAAAAATGGATGCCGCGATCGTTCGCGATCGTGATCGCATATATTCTCGTGTTTACCGTTGTCGGCATCGCTATATCGAATATAGCTCCGAAAGCGGTTGAACAGGCCAAGGAATTCGGAGCAAACGTTCCCACCTACGCCGAAGCACTGAAAACTCGGGCAAACGATCTCGCCAAACGCTTCAATCGCCTCAGTATTCCGGAGGAAGTTCAAACCGATCTCGCTAAAAAAGTAAGCGAAATTGGCGGTTCGATAACGGCGGAACTGGGAACTTTTGTTCTTACGTCGGTAACGTATTTGCCGTGGTTTCTGCTCGTTCCGATCCTTGCATTCTTCTTTCTAAAAGATGTTAATCAGTTTCGTCTCGCCGTTTTGCGGATGTTTCCTGCGGGCCGTTGGAGATATCGAGCAGAAGCCGTGATGGCAGATGTCAATACAACGCTCGCTGCATACACACGTGCCCAATTGATCTCGTGTGTGATCATCGCCGTGATCTGTACGGCCGGTTTCTACGTGCTGGGGCTTAAATATGCCTTGCTGTTGGGCATTCTGGCAGGAATTTTTGAGTTTGTTCCGCTACTCGGGCCGGTTACGATTGGCTTGATAGTGACGACCACAGCAGCCGCATCTGACGATCCCTGGAAAGCACTTTATGTAGCAATATTCCTGATCGTGCTTCGTATCATTCACGATTACGTCACGTATCCGAGAATCGTCCGCGGCGGTATTCACTTGCATCCTCTGGCGATCATCCTTTCGGTGTTGGCAGGTGAGCAGGTTGCGGGCATTCCGGGAGTCTTTCTTTCGATCCCTATCGTTGCGGTCGCGACCGTCTTTTACCGCCACATTCTCGAACACCAAGGCCGCCGCGGCCTCGTTTCCGGTTGGATAGAAGAGGTCGATCCGCCAAAGGAGGAAGCTGCCTAAATGTCTCCACTTGCATGGCTAATCGCGCTTTTTTTGGTCTTAATGTTTCTGGCGATCCTTGTGTACGTGCTGGTCGTCAAATTTTTCTACTGGGGCGATAAGAACGAACCACCTTCAAAAAAACGCTAAACGATTTCGGCGAAAGCCGCCGCATCGTTCAACTCGATCTCTATTTCAACGACATAACACGGCAGGTCAAATTTAAGCTGTGAAAGCTTGACCGCATCTTTCGCGGTCGTCAGCAGAAGATCTGCCCGGCAATCTTTGGCTGCTGCTGCCAATCCATCCGCATCTACTTGCGAATACGCGTGGTGATCTCGAAACGACTTGGTTTCGGCGACATTAAATCCCTCACGCCGCAGTAGAGCGTAAAAATTTTCAGGATTTCCAAGCCCGCAGAACGCCAGTGCCCGGCTCGATGTCAGGTGGATCGAACCGTCGTGATCGACGGTTTCGCCGCTGTCGAGTTCGATCACCCGAGCGATACGGTTCATGGTGGTGAAGATCGGTGCTTCAGGATTTAAATTTGAAATCTCAAATTTCAAATTTTCAATATCTGATAGATCGGATCTTGTGATGATGATGACATGCGCTCTCGCAAGATTTTCGATCGGCTCACGAAGCCGCCCTGCGGGTAGCATTTCACGCTTACCAAACGGGTCGGTCGCGTCGATACAAACGATATCAATGTCGCGTTTCGCCCGCCGATGCTGAAAGCCGTCATCGAGCACGAACGCCGTTACGCCGAATTTACGCATCGCCCAATCAGCCGCTGCAACGCGATCGGCATCAGCGACTACTAGTGCCTTGCCTAAAAGTTTTTGGGCGAGTTCGAATGGTTCGTCGCCGGATTCGGCGGCGGTTGCGAGTATCTGCTTGCCGTCGGAAACGAGTACCCGCTTTGAGCTGTCCTCACGGCCATAGCCGCGTGTCAGGATGCAAACTTTCTCGCCGCGTTCGGCCAATATGCTGGCGACATATGCGACGAGCGGGGTTTTCCCAGTGCCGCCCGTTGTGATGTTTCCGACGCTTATCGTACGAGCCTTCAGGTCGTGAGCATCAAAGATACCGCGTTCGTATAACCGATTTCGAAGATCAGCGACCTTGCCGTAGAGATGTCCGAGCAGCGAGAGGATCATTTTGGCTCAGAGCTTTTTTTGTTGGTGAATTGGACGAGACGGTCAAGTTTGTTCTGAGCCTGGCCGCTGTCGATGCTCTGCTCGGCAAGCCTTGCGGCTTGCATTGGGTCTTTGGCGATACCGCCGATAATGAGGGCGGTCGCTGCATTCAATACAACTAGCGAACGGGCTTCATCACGGCGTTTGCTGGCGAGAACATCGCGGATTATCACGGCACTTTCTTTTGCCGTTGCAGCGTTTAGATGGCTTGTTGCGCCGGCGTTCATTCCGAAATCCTTCGGCGTGACCATATATGACCGAACCTCGCCATTTTTTACCGTCGCAACGTGGGTTTTTCCCGAGAGCGAAACCTCGTCCATGCCGTCTTCGCCGTGCACGACCCATGCGGTGTCGGTTTTTAGCAGCGCGAGAGCTTTCGCCGTTGGCATAACCAACGTTCCGTGCCAAACGCCGATCAGGTGACGGGAAACGCCTGCCGGGTTGGCAAGCAAGCCGAGAATATTGAGACACGTGCGGATCCCCAAACGTCCGCGTATATCCGCTAGCCGCCGCATTTCTGGATGGAATTTTGGAGGGGAGAGAAAGCAGACTCCGGTATTCAGGCTTGTCTGGGCCATCGTTGGATCATTTGCGATCTTGACGCCGAGCTCAGCGAGCACGTCCGCACTGCCGGTTTTGCTGGTCACGCCGCGGTTTGATTGTTTTGCTATCGTCAATCCCGCACCGGCGGCGACGATCGCTGCGGCCGTGGAGACATTGAATGTTTTTGCGGCCGAAGAACCGGTTCCAACGATGTCCATCGCTGTCTTTGGAGCGCGTATCTTGGTTGCCAGTTCTTTCAGAACGCTCGCCATGCCGGCAAGTTCTTCGGCAGTTTCACCCTTTGCCGTCAGCGCGGTCAGCGCGGCAGCTACCTGATTCGAGCCCGATTCGCCGCTGGTCATTGCACGGAAAAAGGCGGCTGCTTCCTTTGGAGTAAGATCCTCGCCGTGCAGCAGTTTTACGAGGAAAGGGAACAGCGGCGTGTTCGCTTTTTCACTCGTCGCTGTTCGCGGAGCTGATTTTATCCATTCGGAACGGGTTGAAGGCATATTTAGAGCTCCAAAAAATTCTGCAGCATTTTTTTGCCGTGTTCGGTCAGGATCGATTCCGGGTGAAACTGCACACCTTCGATCTTCTTAGTCTTGTGGCGAAGTCCCATCACCAATCCGTCCGGCGATTCTGCGGAGATTTCGAGGCATTCCGGCATGTTCTCGCGATCGACGATCAGCGAATGATACCGACCGGCGGCAAATCCGTACGGGATCTCCTCGAAAATGGTTTTGCCATCATGCAAAATTTCGACAGGTTTTCCGTGAACCGGTTCCGGTGCCCGAACAACTTTTCCGCCGAAGTGCTGGCCGATCGCTTGGTGGCCGAGACAGACGCCGAGGATCGGCAGTTCGCCCTCGAACCGCTCGATCGCGGCGAGCGAAATGCCAGCCGAATCAGGCGTTCCCGGGCCCGGCGAGATCAGGATGCGTTCGGGCTTTATGTCGTTCTCGATCTCGTCGATCGTGACCTCATCATTGCGGACGATACGCATTTCCGCACCGAGTTCGCCGAGGTACTGGACGAGGTTATATGTGAACGAATCGTAATTATCGATAACTAAAAGCATCTAATTATTTCTTTGCAACATCTTTACCGCGAAACCGTTCTTTTGTTTACTTAAGCCGCGTGATGACTTTATCATAAACAAACGCTGCGTAGGAGACCGAACCAAAATGCTGAAAAAAATATTCTTCCTGACATTTTTTCTCTCAATTGTTAGTTTTGTTTCGGCCCAGAATCCGTCTGATCCAAAAAAGGATGAGGTGGATGAAAAACTAAAGAAAGAAGCCGTCGATTTCCTTCGCGAGACGATGGCAGACGTCAACACGATGCGTTCGCTCGAAAATCGCCTTAGCTTTAATGCTGAAATGGCTTCGCTGATGTGGTTTCACGACGAAAAGGAAGCACGGGCAATGTATCTGAGCGTGACCAGCGATTTTCGGCAGCTTCTAGTCGAATTTGACACTCAGCTAAATGCGATCGCGATGGCGGAATCTGCCGATGGTGACGAGACGGTTGCCTTAGGGATGTTCGACGATGCGAGCCCGAAACAGAACATTCAGCGGAAACTGCAAAAAGCTCTCGAAATGCGTAAACAGATAGCGATGAGCCTGGCTGAGCACGAACCTGATCTGGCAATGGCGTTCTATCAGGACAGTTTGTCGGCACTTACAAATCCAGAAGGCCGCAAGAGTGCCGGTGAGCAGGATTCGTATTTTGAGGTCCAGCTCATGACCCAGATCGCTGAGTCAAACGCGGCAAAAGCCGCCCAGTACGGTGTTAAAACGCTCGACAAGGGAGTTGGTTTCCAACACATCGAGCTTCTCAAAAAGATCTACAAGAAAGATGCTGACAAAGGTATTGAATTTGCGCAGGCTCTGATCAGCAAGATCAAATCGGATAAGGCCGATGCTGAGGACCTGTATGTCATCAGTTCGCTCGTCCGCTTTGGCGAAGAAACAGCTCCGACGCCGCCAAAGCCGAATGCCAAAAAACCGGTGATGTCTGCCAGCGAAATGCGTGACCTGGTCGAGGTCATGGCCCGCTCTGTACTCGACGGTGACGACGAAGGTGACGTCGGGGCCGGATACATGGACCTTTTCGACAAATACACGCCGACGCGTGCCGTGCAGATCAAGGCCAAGTACCGCAAACGGCACGGCGGAGCGAATTCCGTCGTTTCAGGGCCAACAGCGATCGCAAACGTAGCCACCACGGCAGCCAACGCCGCGACACCTGCAGTTGCCGGGCCGCCGGATCCCGCCGCAGAACTGAAAGCCAAAGCCCTAGAAGAAAAGGTAGCGGCTGAGGCAAAACTGATGGAGGATGTCGCAAACCTGAGCAGTAAACCGCTCCCAAAGGATGAACGTTCAAAGATCATCACGCAGGCCCGAAAGATCATCAGCCAAACGCCCGGCAAGGACAAGAAGATCGCCGGTCTTAGCCTGCTCGCCGCTCAGGTTGCAAAGGTTGGTGATAAAGAGCTCGCCACCGAGATAATGAAGGATGCTGAGCGTTTTGTTAACCCGCAGCCCAAGAACTATCTGGATTTCATGCTCACGTGGATGCTGATCTCGGGATATGCCGAAGCCGACCCTGACAAGGCGTTTCCGCTGTTGAGCGACACGGTACTGAGGTTGAACGACACGGTTTCAGCCTTTATCAAAGCCGCCGAATTCATCGACGTTCGCGGCGAAATGATCGACGACGGAGAGGTCCAGGTCGGCCAATTCGGCGGCTCAATGCTCCGCGGCCTGACCAGCGAACTAAAGATCGCCCAACCAACACTCAGGGCACTCGCCAAGGCCGATTTCGCCAGAACAAAGGCCGTGACCAACACGTTCGACCGTCCAGAGGTTCGCGTCCTCGCAAAAATGCTCGTCTTGCGTACGATCCTCAGCCCCAAAGAAACCTCGCAGGAAGATCCGGATATTGGAATCTAAGAACGATCGAATCGATATCAGTTCCGTGAATTCCGTGTGTTCCGTGGAGAAGGTTTTTGATCTAACCACGGAACGCACGGAATGACACGGAACAAATCTGATGAGTACACAATCTACATCAAACTCGTCCCCAACAACCACTGCCCGCCATCGACGACCAGTGTTACGCCGTTGATGTAGCTGGCTCCGTCGGACGCCAAAAACAGGGCAGAATTCTCGATATCTGCGATCTTGCCGAATCTGCCGAGCGGGATCTTTTTGGTGATCTTGTCTTTTAGCTCGGGCATCAGGAGGCGTTTCATGCCTTCGGTGTCTTCGATCGGGCCGGGGGCGATGCCGTTGACGCGGATGCCGTGGCGGCCCCATTCGGCTGAGAGGTTTCGGGTGATCGCATCGACGCCGGCTTTGGCGGCCGAAACGTGGATCTGCATCGGCGTGGCGAGATAGTGGAGCGTCGCTGAGATGTTCAGGATCTGGCCCTTCGACTTTTTCAGCTCTTCGAAAGCCGCACGGCAGACGTTGAAGGTGCCTTTGGTATCGATATCGACCACCGTTCCAAAGCCGTTCGACGAAAGTTGATCTGCTGCACAGAGAAAATTCCCGGCCGCACCGTTCACCACGATGTCGATCTTGCCGTAATGTTCGACGGTTTTAGCGATCGCGTTTTCGACCGCCTCGTAATCGCGAACGTCCGCCGCGACCGTAAAACACTCACCGCCAAACGCCTCGACCTCGGCCTTCATCGCTGCGAGATTCTCTTCCTTACGGCTCGTGATCGCGAGTTTTGCACCATGCTCCGCAAAAGCCCGAGCGACGCCGCCGGTGATCCCGGTCCCGCCACCAGTTACAAACGCCACCTTACCCTGTAAAATGTTATCAGCGAATATTTTTTCCATATTGGTTTCGGATTTTAGCACGGTACTTGTCCACAGATGAACACAGATAAACACAGATCTACGAAATTCAGAGTTGTCTTATCCGTGTCCATCTGTGTCTATCTGTGGTTAATTTTCTTAAGCTCCTGCACATCAAAACCATCCGACCTCCGCACGCTCGTTCCGGCGGAAACGCTCATCTATCTCGAAACCAACGATCTTGCCGCGGCTATTCAGCCGATCCTGGACAGTGACGCTTTTAGGCAGGCGGCTCAGACGAGTCCGGACCTTTCGCCTCTCAGAGATGTCCAGCTTGCGGTGGCTGTGACCGGGTTTGAGACCAGCGAGGAGCGGTTGACCGATGAGAATTCTGTGGGACGCGTTCAGCCTCGGTTTGTCGCGGTCGCGGATACGCATGCGTGGAATTATCAGGCGGTCGGGTTTGCTGAGAAGAAACTTGGCAGCTTTGTCGCCGACGTTTACCGCGGCGAGCCGCAGCTTGAGAAGACGGAAAAGCTCGGCGGCAAATATTTCACCTGGACCGCCAAGGACGGCCGCAAAGCGTTTGCCCTGGTCATCGACAGCCTCATCTATTTCGGCAACGACGCGACTGCCATCGAGAAATGCGTCGCGGTGAAAAAGGGCGAATCCGACAGCATCGCCAAAACCGGAAAGCTTCCAAACCGCGTCCCAGATTCGCTCGCCTCGGGCTATGTGTCCCCCGATGGAGTCTCCCAGATCGCCGCCCTCGCCGGGCTGAGTTTTGCGACGCAAGCCAGCGATGACGAAGACGTCCAAAGTGCCGTAGCCGGGATCCTGCCAAAACTCATACGCGGAACCGTAACCGACATTTCCTGGACAGCGACGCGCGGGGCGAAAGGTTACGAGGATAAATTTGCGTTTGGCGGAACGCCCGAAACGGCACCTGTGATGAGCGAGACGTTTGCTCCAGCGACGCAAGTCAACGCCGAGCTTTTCCAGTTCGTTACGAACAAGGCCACGGCAGTGACGCTTTATGATCTAGACAAGCCAAACGTCGCGTGGCGAGGATTGATCTCTGCAACCAGTTCGAAGGTCGATGCGTTCGGTGCGAAGATGATTGGGGAATTCTCAAACGCCTTTGCCGAGCCTTACGGTGTCAGTGACGCGGAACTTTTCCTGTCTGGTGTCGGCTCAAATATCGTCACGATCCGAACCGATGCCGAGGGCGATCAACCTGCCTTGATCGCCACTGTCAACAATCCGGAAGCCGTGCGACGCTCCCTTTCCAAGGAACTAAAACCGGACAAAGCCGCCAGCGACGCTTTTGGTTTTGAGGTTCTGAAAGACGAAGATTCGATGGCCGTTTTTGCCCGAAACACGATCATCGCCGGAGACAGCGACGCGGTCACCGCTTGTCTCAAGTCGAAGTCCGACAGATCGAATCTTAACGCCTCGTTCATCCAACTCTTTCGCCCAGGCAACTCAGCCGCGTCACTGAGTTTTGATACCGAACAAGCAGAGCAGATCGCTGACCTGATCTCCGAAAAGAAACCGGATGCCAAACCGGTTAATTCCGTTACGATCACCGAAACCCGCTTCCCCCGAACCGCCATCGAGCGACGCACAGTTTCCGACCTCGGATTCATCGGATGGCTCATTGCTAAGACCGCCGCAGAATAGCCTTGCCTCCTGCCTTGTCATTTGTGCTTTCGCTGTCAATCCGGAGCTCTTCACCACGGAACTCATGGAACGACACCGATCGCCCAACCCTAGCTTAGTTTTCAAATATCCATTGCCTTGCCGCCTCGTCGGGCTGCTGCCGTTAAATTACCGTAATGCAAAACCTGCCGCTGCGATTCTCACCCGTGGGAAAGCCTACACAAAAACGGCCAGAATTGGCTCCCTATTTTGCGTAAAACGACGTATTATGCAAAGTTTGCGTAAAATGACGTATTTTGCGTAATTTGCGTACTTTTAGCCGCGGCGGGCTTCTTTTCTGAGTTTTCTCACATTCCTTTCGATCCACTTTTCAGCCTCAGTGTAATGAGCGAACTTCTGTTCGTCGCGTTTAAACGCCGGCGTGTGGTTGTAGCGGCGGCCGTTGATGTGTTTGGTGGGGTGGTGGATGTGGAGCATTTCGTGGAAGACGACGTATTCGACAACGTATTTCGGCACGGTCAGGGAATCGAGCGAGCGGCTGATCGTGATGTGGTCGTGCGTCGCGTCGTGGTGGCCGAGGATGCGGAACGTTTTTCGGGCTGACCATGTCAGCACGGGTTTTGCGATCGATTCTCGGAAATACTGTATGTTAAGGCGGTCGAAAATTTCGTCGAGATCGTAAACTGAGCCTTGAGACGTAGTAACGACCTTGCGTCCGCGTGTTCGCTTACTTTCGGTGGCTTTCAAACGGATCGCGTCGGATTTTACGTATGCCGAATAAACCTCGCGGGCTCCGGAAGGGATCTTTTTGCGGAGCAGTTTGCCGACCAGGACGTACGCAAGACCTTTGTGGCAGACGAGCGGCATTTCTTCGCAGATGATGCCGATACGTACATAAATTTCGCCGTTGCGGATGCGAATTGTATGATTTATGCCGATATATGGGTAAAATGAGACGTGAAGCGGCGGCACGGCACGCTTGGGGTCGTACCAGTTGAAAGCTTCTTTGTATAAGGCGGTGATTTGATCGATCAAGTTACTAGCTACCGGTTCCGTAAAAGACATCGATTTGATGTTTTTACAACGGGTTTAAACAATTTTTATTGACACTGTGGATGCGCAAATGCTATCTCTTTATATGGGAACAGCATACGCCCCGCTGGCGGTATGCACCAAATGAACCAAAGACTGACACGCGACGGTGAAAAAAATACTGTTTTCCCCGATTCCCGCGGTCAGGTCATCTTAACGGCCATAATAAACGAACACTTTGTCACGGGCGAGCCTGTCGGTTCGAAAGTGCTTGCCGACAAGTTTGCGAATCTCGCCGGAATGAGTTCGGCAACGATCCGCAACGTGATGGGTGAACTTGAGGAAATGGGGATGCTTGAGCAGCCTCACACCTCGGCCGGTCGGGTTCCCACTGACAAGGGGTACAGGTTTTACGTTGACAATCTGCTCGGTGTTTTGAGCATCTCGAATGACGACCTGCATCGGATCGGTTCCGAATACGGTTTGAATTCGCTCGATCTCTCGGACACGCCGGACCGGTTGATGGAACGTACTTCCCAGTTACTTTCAGCTCTTTCTAATAATGTGGGCATCGTGGTATCGCCAAGTTTGGCGAGTGATCGCCTGCAGCATATCGAGTTTGTTAACTTGAGCGACAACCGCATCCTAGTCGTTCTGGTCTCGGCACCGAACATTGTCCATAACAAGATAATCCGGCTCAACGTGACCTTTACGAAAGATGAGTTGGAACGCACTGCAAATTATCTGAACAGGGAATTTGCAGGAAAGAGTTTGGCCGAGATCCGTGCTGAGATCATGAAGCTCATGCACGAGGAAAAGGCCTTGTTTGACAAGCTTCTTCAAACGGCGGTCATCCTTTGCTCGGGCAGTATCGAGGGCGAGGGCGACCGGCTGGGCGAAGTTTTCGTGGACGGCACGTCGAATATTCTTTCGAAAAGCGATTTTGCCGACCTCGAACGCCTGCGTGAGCTATTGCGAACGATAGGCGAAAAATCGCGGTTGATGCAGATCCTGACCGAGTGTATCGAACGCGAGACGGCCGCAAAGGGCGACGTTCAGGTCTTTATCGGATCTGAGAACCGCACGCCGTCATTTCAAAACTGTACGCTGATATCGGCTCCGTACCGCATCGGCAACAGTTCGGCGATAGGAACATTGAGCGTCCTCGGCCCGACCCGGATCGAATACGCAAGAATGATCTCGATCGTCAGCTACGTAGCTCGTACGCTTGAAAAAATGATGTCAGCAGACATCGCAAAAAACTAGATACAGCAGTTGTTTACCCACCTTCAGGCTGCCTAATCGATGAACCCCAAAGAACCAATCCCAATGCCTGATGAATCGCTCGAGGAGCTCGACATGGATACGTTTGCCTCGGTCGACGATTTCATCAAGGAACTTGAGGCAAAGGAAAAAGATCTGCACATAACCGCCGACCTGACGATCGAGATATCGGAGTCAGAGTATGATCCGCGGAACGTGCCCGATTTTCTTCCTCAGGAGATCGCTCCTGAGCCAATATTGAGTCACGCACAGACTGCGACGGGAGCTCCGCAGCTGGGACAAAAGACTCGTATTTTCGAACTCGAAAAAGAGATCGAAACGCTCAACCGCCGCATTTCCGAGCTTCGAGCCGAACGTAACGATGTTCAGGAAAAGAGCGACCGGCGGCTAAAGGATTTTGAGAATTACAAGTACCGGATGGATCGCGAACGCCGCGGTGCGTTTATCGACCAGATCAGCAATCTTGCCAAACAGATGCTGCCGGTTCTCGACAACCTCGATCGAGCAATGGGTGCTCTCGATAAGTCGCAGGCTGAGAAATCGGCTGAATTCCAACAGTTTTACGATGGCATCGCTCTCGTTCATCAGCAGGTGAACGAAGTCTTTTCCGAAATGGGCGTTCAGCCGATTGCGACGGTGGGCGAGCCGTTCGACCCGAATTTTCACGAGGCAGTCGCTACTGAAGAACGTACGGACATGCCCGGAAATACGGTGTCTGAAGAAATGCTTCGCGGTTATCGCATCGGCAACCGCGTGATCAGGCATTCGATGGTAAAGGTCACACTCGGCCCTCAGCCAGTGAAATTTGCCGCCGCCGAAGAAACCGCTTCAGCGTCTGACGAAGACGTTGATCTTCTCTCATCTCCCGCTGATGAACTTCCCGACCTCGACCCGCCGTACAACGGCGAGAACGAAATTGACCCCGCAGAATAATCACACCAACATCACCAAGAAAACTCTCATAAGGAATTCAACGCTATGGGCAAAGTAATAGGTATCGATCTCGGCACAACGAACTGCTGCGTTTCCGTTCTGGAAGGCGGCACCGTCCAGATCATCTCCAACAAAGAAGGCGGCCGCACAACGCCGTCGGTCGTCGGTTTTACCGATAAAGACGAACGTCTGGTCGGCCAGATCGCGAAACGTCAGGCCGTGACGAACGCAGCTAACACGCTGTATGCCGTCAAACGTCTGATCGGCCGCAAGTTCGACGCTCTCGAGGTCGAAAAGATGCGCACGACCGTTCCTTTCGAGATCGTCAAAGCACCGAACGGCGACGCCCATATCCGCGTCATGGACCGCGTTTACAGCCCACCTGAGATCTCGGCCATCGTGCTTCAGAGGCTCAAGCTTTCGGCGGAAGAATTTCTTGGTGACAAGATCACCGAAGCAATTATCACTGTTCCGGCGTACTTCGACGACATGCAGCGTCAGGCGACCCGCGATGCGGGCAAGATCGCCGGCCTCGAGGTCGAACGCATCATCAACGAGCCGACGGCTGCTGCACTTGCCTATGGTTTCGGTAAGTCGAAGACCGAAAAGGTGGCTGTGTATGACCTTGGCGGCGGTACGTTCGATATTTCGATCCTCGAGATCAACGACGGCGTATTCGAAGTGCTGTCGACATCCGGCAACACGTTCCTCGGTGGTGAGGATTTTGACCACAGAATTATTGACTGGTTGGTCGAGGGATTCCAGACGGAATACAACATAGACCTTCGCGGCGACCGCCTGGCATTGCAGCGTTTGAAGGAAGCTGCCGAGCGTGCAAAATGCGAGCTTTCGAGCGTTACGGAGACGAACATCAGCCTGCCGTTCATCGCGGCTGACGCTTCTGGGCCGAAGCACATCAACATGACGCTCTCGCGGACCAAGTTCGAAGAACTGGTCCAGGACCTAGTTGAATCGTCTGTCGAGCCGTGTCAGAAAGCTCTGTGGGATGCTAAATTGCAGCCTTCGGACGTTGATAAAGTCATCCTGGTCGGCGGCCAGACGCGCTCGCCGATCATTACGAAAACGGTTACGGAAGTTTTCGGCAAAGAGCCGTCGGCCGAGATCAACCCTGACGAAGTCGTCGCAATGGGAGCTGCCATTCAGGGCGGCGTGCTGACCGGCGATGTTAAAGATATCGTCCTGCTCGACGTGCTGCCGCTTTCGCTCGGGTTGGAAACTCGCGGTGGTTTGTTCGTCAAACTTATCTCGCGAAACTCGACCATTCCGCTCAAGAATACGATGACCTTTACGACGGTCGTTGACAATCAGCAGTCAGTCGAGATCCATATTTTGCAGGGTGAACGCGAAATTGCATCGGCAAACCGCTCGCTGGCCAAATTCGAACTGGTCGGCATTCCGCCGGCACCGCGTGGGGTTCCGCAGGTCGATGTTTCGTTTGAGATCGACGCAAACGGTATCGTCAGCGTTTCGGCGAAGGATAAGATGACGGGCCTCGAGCAGGCTTTGCAGATCACGCCTTCGTCGGGCCTCTCGCCGGACGAGATCGAACGCCTCATCATCGAGGCCGAAACCTCGATCGAACGCGACCGCGACGAAAAAGAACTCATCGTCGAACGCAACCGGCTCGACACGCTAGTTCGCAACTCGCGACGCGCGATGTCAGAGATCGGCAAATCGTTCGATCTGCAGGAACAGCAGGCGATCAACGAGATCCTCAACGTCGCTGAAGAAATGCTCGCTACCGGCAGTGTTCCCGAACTGAAGATCCAGTTCGACAAGGTCGAGGGTGCAGCCAACCGGATCACGACCGCGATGTTGAATATGTCATAGAACGGGAATCAATTCAAAATGAAAACAAGGCTGTCTGACGCATCATTCAGGCAGCCTCTTTTCATTTTTGTCGACTAAGATCTCGGCGTTTGGCCACGCAGCAAACGCCCCGTAAACACAGTATTTACAACGAATTAGGGTACGTATGCTGTTCCACTTCGAATATCAATTTTTTGGAACAGTAGATCGAACGCTTAATTATTGTGAATAAGGATGATAGGCCGTTCCACTTTTAGCAAAATTTTGGCCGATTGTGGATCGCGTCCATCGACCAGCAATTGAGGCATCGCAAAAGTTGAAAAAAAAGTAAGGTTGTCGCAAAATAATAGATTGCGTCAGTTACCTTTTTTGGAGCTGTCGCATTTTTTCATAAATGAGCAAACGAGATTATTACGAAATTCTGGGCGTTACCAAAAACTCGACTGAGGTCGAGATCAAGCGGGCGTACCGCACGCTTGCCGTGCAATATCATCCGGACAAAAATCCGGATAATCCGGAAGCGGAAGAGAAGTTTAAAGAATGTGCTGAGGCGTATGCCGTTTTGAGCGACCAGCAAAAACGTGCGGCTTATGACCGGTTTGGTCATCAGGGCGTTGGGGCTGGTGCGGGCGGCGGATTTGATCCGGGATTTTCGAATATCGAGGATATCTTCGATATGTTCGGGTTCGGCGATATGTTCGGCCAGCAGCGCGGCCGCCGGACGACGGTTCAGCGTGGATCGGATCTGAGATACGATTTGGAGATCTCGCTTAATGATGCGGCGACCGGCAAAGACGAAAAGCTTCGCATTCCGCGTCTCGAAAAGTGCGAAGAGTGTACCGGAACGGGAGCTGAAAAAGGCACGACCGCCGAAAGCTGCATCACGTGCGGCGGCAGCGGGCAGACGCGTTATCAGCAGGGCTTTTTCAGCGTGATGCGTCCGTGCGGGAATTGTCAGGGCAAGGGCCAGATCATCAAGTCGCCGTGCAAAAAATGTCACGGTCAGGGCCGCGTCGAAAAGGAAAAAACGATCGAGATAAAGATCCCGGCAGGCGTCGAAACTGGTTCGCGGCTCCGCGTTACGGGCGAGGGCGAAGCCGGCGTGAACGGCGGGCCGTCGGGCGATCTGTTTATCGTGCTGCACGTCGCGGCGCATGAGAATTTTGAGCGGCAGGGAGCCGATCTTTATGCGGCGGTGCCGATCACGTTTGCCCAGGCAGCACTTGGGGCCGAGATCGAGGTCAAGACGCTCGACGGCGAAGAGAAACTGAAAGTTCCCGCCGGAACGCAGACCGGAACCGTCTTTCGCATCAAAGGCGAAGGAATGCCGAACCTCGGCCATCGCGGCAAAGGCGACCTTTTCGTCGCGGTCACTTTGGTGACGCCAAAATCGTTGAGTAAGGAGCAGCGAAAACTCCTCGAACAGCTCGCTGAGATCGAGGATGTGGATTTCTCGGACGAGTCGTTCATGGATAAGGTGCGGAATATTTTTGGGTAAAATTGGACCCCGAGCGGCCCGCTCGGAGTATCGTAACGGCTTGCTGATCCGATGTAGTTTTCAAGCTGGCCTAGCCGCGAGCTTCGCCGCGGACAAGCGAGCCGCTTGCGGTCCAGTCGCCGCGTTTTATGGATTCTCAATACTACGAAGACCAGACGTTCGAAGACCTTTCGCACGTTGAGGAAGACCTTTCGGGCAAGGAATTCGAGAGCTGCGAATTCCTTCGCTGTGACTTTTCGAAATCCAATTTCAGCGGCACCGTTTTCGTGGATTGTGTCTTTCGCGAATGCAATCTTTCTCTGGTGAAACTCAGTGACGCGGCCGTGAAAACAGTTGACTTCTACGACTGTAAGGTGGTCGGTGTCGATTTTGGGAAATGCAGTGATTTTCTTTTCACCGTTAGTTTTCGGAACTGCCAGATCGATTATTCCTCTTTCTACAAAAAAAAGATGAAATCGACGCGGTTCGCCGATTGTTCGCTGAAAGAGGTGGATCTCACGAACGCCGATCTCACATCCGCCGTCTTCCAAAACTGCGACCTCCTCAAAGCCTCGTTCGTCCAAAGCAACCTCGAAAAAGCCGATTTTCGTACGGCATTTAACTATTCGCTTGACCCAGAATTAAACCGCGTCAAGGGAGCGAAATTCTCACATTCGGGCATTGCCGGGTTGCTGGGGAAATACGACATTAAGATCGATTGAGCTAACCGTAGTTGAGAATAGTACACGGATGAAACGGATGGAACGGATCCACACAGATTCTTTCTAAAAATAATGTTCTGGCCGATCTGAAAGAGGATCTCGGACTAAAAGGGATTTCGGGCTATGCCCGTCTATTTGCGGAGAAGCTGTGCTTCTCCGGTTAGCGGAAAAATTTTATTTGCGGCTATGCCGCCGCTTGTTCCCGGGTCGAGTCTTTTGGTGAAGCGGCGGCATAGCCGCAAATGGTTTTTGTGGACGATCCGGAGAAGCATAGCTTCTCCGCAAATAGAGCGGCAAGCCGCAAAGGCAGCGACGGCAATCGAGCCCACCGCAGCAGAGAGTAGTACACGGATGAAACGGATGGAACGGATCTACATTCTTTTAAAAATGCTGCTCTAGCCGATCTGAAAGGGGATTTCGGGCTATGCCCGTCTATTTGCGGATTAAAAAATCCGTGAAGATCTGTTTCATCCGTTTTATCCGTTTAATATTTTCCTGATCTTCGGAATGCGGGTACAACTGTTTTTTTGGTATTGCCAACTAAACGGTATCTTATAGAAAACTATACTAGTTCAAACGAATCACTTTTCAATGAGAGCTCTATCTACCATCGCACTTCTATTTGTCCTCGCGGCCGCCGTTGCTGCTCAGTCGCCGTCGAAGGTGATCAGCCAGGCTAACAAGGCTTTGGGGGGTGAGAAGCAGCTTAAGGCTGTGACATCGTGGCAGCAGACGGGGAAGATCACGCGGGTTTCGGATGGGGCGACGGGGAATTATTCGGCGTATGCCTCGGGTGGTGCGTTTTACGGCGGGATGTATGATCTGAACGGGTTTGAGGTGGCGTTCGGGTACAACGGCAAGTCGGGCTGGATGCGGGATTCTAAGGCGGGAATGCGTACGGCGACGGGCGAGGCGGCAAATGCTGTTCATGCTGAGGCGACGTACCGCAACACGCGCTGGCTGAAGGCGAAGGACGAGAAAGCGAAGCTAACTTTGGGCGGAACGGCAACGGTCAACGGAAAGCCGGCGAACGTTGTTATTCTGACGACCGCAAAGGCGGTGAAGCTGAAGCTTTTCTTTGACGCAGCCACAGGAATGCTGGTTCGCGAGGAAGTGCCGCAGGGCGGGAAGTCGTTTGAATACAGCGATCATCGTGTTGTTAATGGTGTGCAGACCCCATTTGCGATCAGGTTTGCGGACGGCGAAGAGACTTACGACATCAAGCTCGATGACGTGAAATATAACGTCGCGGTTGCGAGATCATCGTTTGATTTCCCAAAAATGTCGGGCGAGCCGCTGCCGGATATTCCGACGTTGCTCAGCGAGATCCGCGCGAATGCGGACAAGATCGACGCCATTCTCGAAAATTACAGCTACACCGAAACGCGGATCGACCGCGATATGAATTCGAACGGCGAATTTGTGGTCAAGGGCTCGGAAAAGCGGGCGTTCACGTTTTACAAGGGCTATCGGATCACACGCGACCTTGAGAAGAACGGCAAGCCTTTGTCGGCATCGGATCAGGAAAAAGAAGACAAGCAGGCTGAAAAACAGGTCGCCGAGATCGAGAAAAAGATCGCGGAAAAAGAGAAAAAAGCCGTCGCCGCCGGCGTGGTCGGCCAGCCGAAAGGCGAAGGCCAGCGGATCACGATCGCCGACGCTCTGAAAGGCTCGCTGCTGATAAATCCGCGGCGAGAGCGGTTCAAGAATCGCGATGTGATCGTATTCGACTACGAACCAAATCCGGCGTTCAAACCGGTGACGCGAAACGAAAAGCTTTTCGCTCTTTGCACCGGTGCGGTCTGGGTCGATACTGTCACAAAACAAGTCGTACGGCTCGAAGCCGTTCTCTCGCAAAGCGCCGGAAATTTCCTCGCGAAAGCCAAACGCGGCGCGTCGTTCACGCTCGAGAACGAACTCGTCAACAACGAGATCTGGCTGCCTTCGCAAGCGGACATCAACCTGCAGATCAAGATCCTGTTCGCCGGGATCAACATCAACAACCTGATCAAATACGGCGACTACCGAAGGTTTGAGACCGAGGTCAAGGATGCGACCGTCGGAGATGACAAAAAGCCTTGATCAAGTCAGAACTGCCTGCGTAAGCGGGCGGAAAGAACTCCAAATTGAAAATCGATACTTAGGTCCGACATCGTTCCGTCCGCTCAGGCGGGCGGTTCTGACTTTTCTCCCACGATCTCAAACAACGCGTTCTTGAAAAATACCTTTTTCAGCAAGGCATCGGGATTTGTTAGGGGTGCCGATCGCTGAGCCCGTTTGGTCTCGGCGATGGTTGTGTTTTGCTGGCTGACTTTTAGGGGAAGCTTGTCGAATACACCGGCGATCTGTTTTTCGGTGAGGTGGACAGTGTGGTCGGCGAAGGCTGAGAGTTCGAGTTTTATTCCGAGAGCGTTCCACGCGCCGTGGGCACGCGAGGCGAGGTCGTAGAACGGGTGGTGGACGTTGACGGTGAAGTAGAGCAGTCCGCCCGGTTTTAGAACGCGAATGATCTCGTCAACTACCGCAAACGGACGCGTCGCGTGATCGATGACGTTGTCGCTCATCACGATGTCGAATGAGGCGTCGGCGAATGGCAATTCTTCACCGATCGCGGCGATGGTCGGAGCGGTTTGCTGAATACGCGGAAAGAGGCGTTTGTAATCGACCGCGAGCGGATCGACGCCCACGCCGAAGCTGTTCGCGATGCCGAAAATTAGGCCATGAGCACCGCTGCCAACCTCTAGGACTTTGTCAGAATCGCGAAAGGGCTTGATCGATTCCAGCTTTTGCCGGACTTGCTGCGAACGCAGAAAGTTTGTGCGGACCAGTTCGGCTTCGTGCGGCGAATAGGCAGCGGATTTGTGTTCTTGATAGTCGAGCTGACGCTCGAGAGCCCGCCGGCCGCGTTCCTCGAGTTTTTGCTCAGACCAACTCATTTGATTAGGAAAGTCTTGATTTGACTGTCTCGCTGACGAGTTTTCCGTCTGCTGCTCTGCCGGCGAGGTTCGCGAGAGCGGCTTTCATGAGCGTTCCCATGTCCTTCATCGTCGAGGCTCCCGTTGATGCAACTGCAGCATCGACAGCGGCGGCGATCTCCTCGGCCGTCGCGGCTTGCGGCAGATAGACCTTGATCACGGCGATCTCGCTTTTCTCTTTTTCAGCCAATTCCGTACGTCCCGCCGCCTCGTACTGCTCGATCGAATCGCGACGCTGTTTTACGAGCGACTGCAGGGCTTTTGATATCTCTTCGTCGGAAAGCTCACCGCCTTTTTCGATCTTGCGGTTCATCAGATTGGCCTTGACCATGCGAAGCGTCGAGAGCTTGTCAGATTCTTTAGCCCGCATCGCGGTTGTCATGTCGGCGATTATCGTGTCGAGTAAACTCATAGATTATGAGTTTAATGGCAGTCTGGGCGAGGCACAAGCCAGCGATATGCACAAGCCCGCGCGTAAGCAAGGGCGATCCACTCAAGTTGAATGAATCGCCCTTGCTTACGCGCGGGCTTGTGCAACGGAATGTTATTGCTTGAATGTTGAACCGACGGCTTTTAGCCAGTCGTATGGTTTTTTGACGACGGCGAGAGTTTTGCCGAAGAAGTTTTTCTTTTTGGGCTTTGAAGCGATCTTGGCGTTCATTTCATACGTTTGCGGAGCCTGGTCAGCGATGGCTCGCGGGTATTCGGTACGCGGGCGTGCGGATTGAGTTTTGAATTCGACCGGCTGATAGACGCTGTACGTAACGTTTACGGGGCGAAGGTCATCGTTGGTGTTCTGAACAAAGGTGTTGAGGGCAGGGCGTTTACGGCGCGTGTATCTTGCTGTCTGCGGGGTAAAGTCGGGACGCGGGTCGAAATATCGCTCGGACTCGTCGACGTCCGGAGCTTCGTCGAGGAATTCAGGTTCGAACTCGGCGATCTCTGCACTCTCGACAAAAGGCACGGCGACATTGCCCTTCAGGCTGCGGTCAGTCGCTCGCTCATCGATGGCGAGAAACGATGTTTCCGCCGACGGATCATTTGCGTGGTACGCGATAAAACCTAACTGAAGACAAAAAACACCCGATATCGCCAGTATCAATTTTTTCATTTCCCAGATTCCCCCGTGTGTGATGACGTTTATCAATGATAAACAATCTTAATATTAGTATAGCGCTTAAGGCAAATGGTTGCATAAGCGAATCTTTAATTTTTAGGTTAGAAAAAACGAGAGCGATATAAGTCACGCAACGATGGCGAAAAGGTTGCAAAAACTTGTTTGCCGTATCTTGCTAGTTAGTTTGTCAGCTAACGTGAACTGATTTCGGGTACAATCAGAGCAAATAAACAGTGGTCATACGGAGGTTTTTTTCGTGAAAATCCAGTTCAAGGTGTGGAAAGTTGTTGTGTTGCTCGCGGCATTTGCTTCTTTTGCGAGGGCGGATTCGCTCGATACGTTCATCCTCGGGCAGATGAAGCAGCGAAAGATACCGGGCGTTTCGATCGCGGTGCTGCGTGACGGCAAGGTGGTGAGAGAGAGCGGTTATGGCTTTGCCAATCTCGAATCGCAAACGCCGGCAACAAAGGATAGCGTTTACGAGATCGGTTCGATATCGAAGCAGTTCGCTGCGGAAGCCGTCATGCTGCTTGTCGAAGACGGCAAGATAAACGTTGATGATCCGATCACAAAATATCTGCCCGCGAACGCTCCCGAGATCTGGCAAAAGATCACGGTCCGCAATCTGATGAATCACACTTCGGGCTTGAAGGATTGGACGGAAGTGAAGGAGTTCTCGTACCGCCGCGAATATACTGCAGAAGAATTTATCGATCTTGTGAAGGGCTTTCCGCTCGGGTTTCAGCCCGGTGAAAACTGGCTTTATTCGAACACGAACCTGCCGTTGATCGGCATTATCGTCGAAAAAGCGAGCGGTCGAACATTTGAGGAATTCGTGACGGATCGCATCGTCAAGCCGTTGAATTTTCCGACGATCCGGTTCAAGCATCAGGAAGATGTGGTGGCAAATCGTGCTCCCGGCTATGTTTTGAGGAACGACGTTCTGAAAAACGGCGAGCCGTTTCGGCCAAAAGTGATCGCGGCGAGCGGCGGCATTCTCGCCACCGCGACCGACCTCGCCCGCTGGTGGGAAGCCGTGATGAAAGGCCGCGTCGTCAGGCCGACAAGTCTCGTCCAAATGCTTGCACCGACAAAGCTAAATGACGGCAGGTCGGTTGCACACGGATTTGCGTTTTTTACCGACGTCTTTAACGGGCACAAGGTCGTGCAGCATTTCGGCTCGACAGTTGGCGGATTTGGAAGCATTGTTCGTTATTATCCGCAGGAGAAGATAACTGTTTCGGTTATCGGAAATCTTGAAGACGGCGGCTTCGGGGCGGAATACATCGCTAAACGCGTCGCCGATCACTTTATTCCGGGTGCTTTTACCGACGGGATGAAGGAATCGCCCGATCCCACGCCGGGACAGACGAAAAATGCCCTGAATGTCTTGAATGAGATCGCTGCGGGCCGTTCGACGGCTGAGATGTCAGCAAATTTCGCCGCCAAGGTCCCCGATACGTTCCGCAAGCAGCTCGCTGAAAATCTAAAACAGATGAGATCCTTCCATTATCTCGGACGCGAAAAGATCACCACCGATCACTTCATGCTGGATGCGACGGCGGATGAGTTCGTTCGGTATCGAATGACGCTTCCCGATAAGAAAGTTTATTACTATTTCCGGATGAACAAGGAAGGGAAGATCGGTTGGATCCAGGTCGAGGAATAGATATGGACGATATTCGCGAGACATTTGGCGGCATCGATATTTATCTGTTTGACCAGATCCAAAAAGGCCGGTTTTCGCCCGGGATGAAGATCCTCGATGCGGGCTGCGGCGGCGGGCGAAATATCCATTGGCTGCTGAGAAACGGATATCAACGCAGACGCGATCGACGCCATCCGCGAGCTTGCAAAACGGTTTGCTTCGGAGCTTTCGCCGGAGAATTTTCAGGTCGCGTCGCTCGACGCGATGCCGTTTGCGGACGAGAGTTTTGACTGGGTTATCTGCAATGCGGTGATGCATTTTGCCAATGATCGAGTGCAATTCGATTGCTGGCTTGCCGAACAATGGCGTGTGCTCAAGCCCGGCGGAGCGTTCTTTGCTCGGCTTGCGTCGTCTGTAGGGATCGAGGAGTTGCTCGTTCCGACTTCGGCCGGCCGTTATTTGATGCCCGATGGGTCTGAGCGATTTGTTGTCGATGAGCAAATTCTGAGAGATGTGACCGAGGCTGTCGGGGGCAATTTTCTTGAGCCGATCAAGACTACTAACGTTGAGAACCTCAGGTGTATGACGACATGGGTTTTGGTGAAAGGCGTGTCGTAGCGTTCGTGGGTAGTGGGTCTGCTTGAAAAAAAGCGTACGTCCTGACTCGCTGAACTCCGCGTCTTCTCTCGGCGACCTCTGCGAGGATTTACTTGAATACTTGGTGCGACTGCTCCTCGCAGAGAACGCCGAGTGGGACGCCGAGGATACGGAGCCGAGATCTCTCCTAAGATATTCAAATTGATCCATTACCCGTTCGTGGTCTCTCTGGGCAAAGTTAAGGTATTTCGCTAGAATCGAATAAAGGATGTTTTCAGGGGAGCAAACCAGCTGAGAGTTGTTCGGTGGAGCCGGACATTACCCTAAAAACCTGACGCGGATAATGCCGCCGGAGGAAGAAAAACGATGAATGAGAAGTCAGTAGTTAGTAGTGAGAAGTTAGAAGAGAAGACCAGCGATCAGGTTAAATTGCCTGCCTCGCGAAAGGTTTATGTCGAGACTAATCGCTCGACGGGCAATGCAAGCAAACACAATTTGAAGGTGCCGTTTCGCGAGATCGCTTTGTCGCCGTCGCGGGAAATGGATGGCCGCGTGGTTGAGAATGCACCGGTTCGGGTTTATGACACGAGCGGCGTTTGGACCGATCCGGCGACGAAATGCGACGTTCGCGAGGGCCTTCCGGCGGTCAGACGCGATTGGATCGTCGGGCGCGGTGATGTCGAGGAATATGAAGGCCGCGAGGTCTTGCCTCAGGACAATGGCTACCTGACGAAAGGTGCTGAGGAATATGCGCGTGTCAGTAGCCCGCACGTAAGTAAGGGCTCAGCGTCTCGTAACGGCGAACTGGAAGATTTTCCCGGCCTTCGCCGTGCTCCGCTGAGGGCAAAGGCTGGAAGCTGCGTCACGCAGATGCATTACGCCCGCAAAGGCATCATCACGCCTGAGATGGAATACGTCGCGATCCGCGAGAATCTTGGGCGGCAAGCTGAATACGACAATCTCACAAAAGCCGAACGGAGCGACCGCTCATCGCTCAACCATCAGCACAAAGGCGACTCGTTCGGAGCGGCGATCCCGACATTCGTCACCCCCGAATTTGTCCGCGATGAGGTCGCTCGCGGGCGGGCGATCATTCCGAACAACATCAATCATCCTGAGTCCGAGCCGATGGCGATCGGGCGTAATTTCCTGGTGAAAATTAACGCGAATATCGGCAATTCCGCGATCGCTTCGTCGATCGAGGAAGAGGTCGAAAAGATGCGTTGGTCGACGCTGTGGGGAGCGGACACAGTGATGGACCTTTCGACAGGCAAGAACATTCACGCGACGCGCGAGTGGATATTACGTAATTCGCCCGTACCGATCGGAACGGTTCCGATCTATCAGGCTCTCGAAAAAGTTAATGGAAAGGCCGAAGATCTGACGTGGGAAATTTACCGCGACACACTCATCGAACAGGCTGAGCAGGGCGTCGATTATTTCACTATCCACGCGGGAGTGAGGCTGCCTTACATTCCAATGACGGCGAAGCGGACGACGGGAATTGTATCTCGCGGCGGGTCGATCATGGCGAAATGGTGTCTTGCTCATCACGAGGAGAGCTTCCTATACACGCGTTTTCGCGAGATCTGCGAGATCATGGCGTCGTATGATGTCGCCTTTTCTCTCGGTGACGGGCTGCGTCCGGGTTCGATCGCAGATGCGAATGATGAAGCTCAATTTGCCGAGCTCGACACTCTTGGCGAGCTGACAAAGATCGCCTGGGAAATGGATTGCCAGACAATGATCGAAGGTCCCGGCCACGTGCCGATGCACCTTATCAAAGAAAACATGGACAAGCAGCTCGAGGTCTGCGGCGAAGCTCCGTTCTACACGCTCGGGCCGCTGACGACCGATATCGCTCCGGGCTACGACCACATCACCTCAGGCATCGGAGCCGCAATGATCGGCTGGTTCGGCACGGCGATGCTTTGCTATGTCACACCAAAGGAACATCTCGGCCTGCCCAACAAACAGGACGTAAAAGAAGGCGTTATTACCTACAAACTAGCCGCTCACGCCGCCGACCTTGCCAAAGGGCATCCGGGAGCACAGTATCGCGACAATGCTCTCAGCAAAGCCCGATTCGAATTCCGCTGGGAAGATCAATTCAATCTCGGCCTCGACCCCGAAAAAGCAAAAGAGTTTCACGATGAAACGCTACCTGCCGAAGGGGCCAAACTCGCCCATTTCTGCTCGATGTGCGGTCCACATTTTTGCTCAATGAAGATCACGCAGGACGTCCGCGATTACGCTAATTCTCAGAATATCGAGGCCGAAAAAGCGTTAGCGGTAGGCATGAGCGAAAAGGCGAAGGAATTCGTCGCGACCGGTTCTGAGATCTACCACGGTAACTTGCCTGATGGTGCAGGAGATCATCACTGACGGTGCATCGATACAATCGTCTCGGGCATCATATTCTTACGTTTCAATCCCAAATATATGAGAACTGAGAATCTGAGAAATCTCGTCGTTTTATGTTTCCTGTCCGTTGGGTTCATTCTTATCGCCGCAATTTCTTCTGAGGCTTGCAGCTGCTCCGGGCGTCCGCAAGGAGTAAAAGGTGTTCAGACTTGTGGTTACTATGGTCGAAGTGAAGATATCTTTATCGGTTTGGCCGAAACGGTTGAGATCGATAAGGAAAAGGGCTCGATGAAAGTGACCTTTTCGGTTGAGAAGTCCATTCGAGGTACTAACGAAAAAACTGTTGAGGTTTTTACTAGTGCCGACACGGCCACTTGCGGTTATCCATTCAAACAAGGCGAACGGTATTTTGTGTACGGACGAAAGGGAACGGACGGGAAATATCGTGAATCGCTTTGTGGGCCAACAACGCTTCTCAAAGATGCCGAAGACGATCTTGACTTTGCAAGGGATATCGAAAGCGGAAAGTTAGGCACGAGGATCTATGGAAACGTCTATGAAGATAGGCAGCTTACACTAAAAGACAAGCGATCGGCTGAGCCGCTATCACAAGTAGAAATCACTATAAAAAGCAAACAGAATAAATTCAAAACCTTCACCGATGAAAAGGGAAACTATCTATTCAAGGACGTTCCCAAAGATCGGTATCAGGTTTTTGCCAGGCTCCCGAGCGGCTATAGAGAACTTTTTGTGCGGGCAGATCTAACCGAACACTTTGCCAGCGGTTGTGATGGAAATAATTTTAGAGTTACCCGACAAGGCTCGCTTCGCGGCAGGGTCGTAAATTTTCCATCAAAGGAGATTCAAAATCCCTGGAGCGGGAATAACATCGCACAACCAAAGGTGACCCTGATCCCTTTGGATGAGAATGGTAAGCCGTTCAAAAATTATTACTACGAAGAACAATGGGCGTACAGGGATAAATTCGAATATTTTTTTGACAGGGTTCCGGCGGGAAACTACATACTGGCGATCAACCCGAAGAATTGTCCGTACCCAAACAACGGCGTTCCACCTACGTTCTATCCCGGCGTTATAAATCAAGCAGATGCGAAAATAATTTCGATCAAGGACGGTGAAAATTTGGTCCTTGGTGATTTTAGGTCGCTTCCCTTGCTAAAAGAACGATGGTTTTCTGGAATCGTGAGATTTGACGATGGCAGACCTGCGATGAATGCCGCCGTCTCTCTTTTAGACGGAGAGAATGGAGAGTGCAGCAATGGCGAGGGCTCAAAGGCGGTAGCGGACGAACAGGGGAATTTCCGCCTAAAGGGTTATGAAGGCTACAGATATCGATTGCGGGCATTTACAGACCGATTCCACCCACGCGATGTACGTGACCGTTATACAACTCCAATAGCTATGCCGACAGCCGGTGCGGTTGAAGGCATCGAGTTAACGTTGATGCCTCGTAAAAACTGACGACTACCGCTTTCAATATGATGGAAAAACTATCCCGCCGAGAATTTACACGCAACATGCTGGGCTCATTTTTTTCGATGAGCTTGGTTGCGACACTGTGCGACGCGCAGGCTTTGACTGGCAGCGTGAAGCCGGTTGCACACAAATGGTTGTTTGATATGGAGCGGATAAGTAAAGATCTGCGTGCGGGCCGTGTGGGTGTGACAGGTTGGCAGGATCAGATCGAGGCCTTGCTGGCGAAGGTGGACATGGCGGACCTGTTGAAGGCGATCGACTATGAGCGGCTGGCTCGGACCACGACGCTTTATGATGATCATGAAAGTGCCGAGGAACTCAGTTTTGCGAAAATGAAAGGCTTTCCTGGCGAGCTTTCGTTTGTACCGTTCTTTTACGGGATGAAAAAAGGAGCGGCGATCGTTCCGCATGGACATCGGAATATGACCACGATGCACATGATGCTCAAGGGCGAAGCTCACGGGCGGCTCTACAACCGGATAGATGACGAACCGGATTTTCTGACCATCGTCCCGACGAAGGACAAGATAATGCACGTCGGCGAGGCTTCGACGATCTCGGGTAAGCGGGACAATATCCATTGGTTCAAAGCGATGACCGAGCCGGTTTTCATGTTCAATATCGGCGTTTACGGGCTCGATCCCGATTCCGAGACGACGGGCCGCGACTATATCGATCCGGATCGCGGCGAAAAACTTGGCAACGGTTCGATCCGTGTTCCGCGTATCGATGACAAGACCGCATACAGGATCTACGGACGACAGATATGACCGACGTATGGACAAGCAGGTGGGACGAACGTTATCGCGAGGCGGAATTCGCGTACGGCGAGGAGCCCAATGAATTTCTGAAAGAGCAGCTCGAGAAGCTTGAGGCCGGGAGTATTTTATTTCCGGCGGAAGGCGAGGGGCGGAACGCGGTTTTTGCGGCCAGGCTCGGCTGGGATGTCTCGGCTTTCGATATCAGTTCGGAAGGGCTGAAAAAAGCTGAGATATTGGCTGAAAAAAATCACGTTACGATCGATTATAGGGTCGGCGAGCTCCAAAACCTCGGTTATTCCGACGACCAATTTGATGCGATCGCTCTGATCTACGCCCATTTCCCGGCAGAGATAAAATCTCAGATGCATCGCCAGCTCAACCGCTATCTGCGGCCGGGCGGCACGTTCATTTTTGAGGCGTTCAGCAAAAACCACCTCGAATATCTTGCAAAAGACCCAACTATGGGCGGCCCAAAGGATATCGGATCTCTATTTTCCGTCGAAGAGATAAAGGCCGACTTTCCGAATTACGAAGTCCTCGAACTAACTGAAATGGAGATCGATCTGAACGAAGGACTCTATCATGTCGGCAAGGGGTCGGTGATCCGGTTTGTAGGCATTAGGAAATAATTCCCGCTCGTACTTCCAAATCGCAACGGTCCGCATCTCATATCTAAAAAATGGGGCGGTTAAGTTGTGATAAAAACATTTCCACTATTTTTGATCTTCTTTTTCCTGTCGTTTGCTCCGATCTGCTGGGCGCGGACTGATATCGCATGTCTGCCCATCGACAGCTATCAGGAATTGCCGTACTGGCAGGCAACAAACGTCTTTATAGGATCAGTTGATAAGGTTACCATTGAGGATCCGGAAGAGAAGCTCTCAGGACTATCTTCGAGTGCGACAAATCTGCGAAAGTCGATCGTGAGATTCGCCGTTGCAAAACAATTTCGCGGTGAGTTGGGTAGCATGGTCGAGGTTGGTACGACTTCCCAGTTTAACGAAGGCGAGAGCTATTTCGTGTACGCGATACGCGGGAACGATGGAAAGCTCTTCAAGGTGAGCGACGGCGTGTGCGGAATGAGACCAATTCCCTTAAAGGACGCTCAGGACGACATCGAATACGCCGAAGACATCGCCACAGGTAAGATAGGTACGCGAATTTACGGGATCGTTACTAAGGACTCGCAGGAGACAGTAAAAACGCCGTTTAGAAACATTCCGATGCCCGATATCTCAGTTACGATACGGAATGAGAACGAGACATATACAACCTTTACCGACAGTTCCGGGAAATTTGTCTTCAAAAACGTACCAAAAGGCACATATGATATTTCGGTAGCCGTTGGCGATGGCCTTCGCGAGAGGATCATCCGGGGTGGTTGGGCGGATAGAAAGAAACACAAGGTTTTTGTTGGCGATACGGTTCTCCTTCGTGACATGCTCATCGCGACACTTCCTAGATCAAAGAACGAGCCGCAACTAACCCCGAAGCAGACGTTTCAGCGAGCCGATTCCTATAATTTCTGGTTTACCTCGCTGGGTTCTATCGAGGGAAGATTGCTTATCGAAAATGGCAAGTTAGCGAATAAACAACAAGTAGCACTCCTGCCGATAAACGAGTCGGGAAAAGTTGACTTGGAGCGACCATTTCAATGGACGTACAACAAAGGTGAAAATAGCGAATTTGTATTCGATTCAGTTCCCGAGGGAAAGTATCGAATAGCCGTAAATCCGCAAAATTGTCATAGATCTGAGGAGCCGCAGAATGGCCGCAGCTTTTATCCGGGAGTTCCCGATCAGAGCGATCCGGGAATCATAACGGTCGAGAAAAATGGGGTCGTTAGACTTCGCGACTACAGGTTGCCCCGTCAATTGAAAGAACGTCATATTGACGGAGTTGTTTTGGCCCCTGATCGAAAGCCGGTCGCCGGGGCAACGGTTAGGCTCATGCCAGCTAGTATTAAGGATCTGGGCTACTGCACGGGGAAAAACGTCGAAGTCATCACCGACGAAAAGGGAAGGTTTCGACTTAAGGGTTACGAATCTTACGAATACCAGATCTCTGCGTATCGGATGAGCAACGGATCAAGGCAGTTTTCGAAACCTCAGATGATCCCCAAAAAAGGTGGGGATGAAGATCTCATGGTCGTTGTAGATTCGCAATATTAGTCCGGTCAAGGAACGTTCTCGAATGGTCGAGTCTACGGACAATTACGAAGACATCTTCTATCTCAACTGCCCGCACTTTACGATCGGGCGTGTCGATCAGTGGGGTGAGGAAGGTTATCTTTTGCATGAAGGCACGGTGTACGCGTATGAAGAAAACCGCAAGGACCAGTGTGGAGAGACGCATTCGCCGCGTTCGATCACGGAGTTTTTAGCGTATGCCGCGGATCGGGAGATCGTAATTCCGGATGACTTTATGAAGCTGTTGCTGGATGCCGACGCGGCCCGGTAACTACGCTGAAATATTGCTCTGTACAAAATCGCGGCAATATTCTTTTATCTGATCGCGGACCATTCGAAATTGGTCCGCGATCTCTTTTTCTGTTCCCGAAGCTTTTGCGGGGTCGGGGAAGTTGTGGTGGAGCTTCGCTGCTCGCGTCGGGAAGTACGGGCAGCGTTCTTTTGCGTTGTCGCAGACGGTTATTACGAAGTCAAAATCGATGTGTTCGAATTCGCTGACGTTATTTGACGTCTGTCTGCTGATGTCGATGCCGTCTTCACGCATGGTTTCGACGGCACGTGGATTTACGCCGTGGACCTCGACACCCGCGCTGTAAACCTCGGCGGCGTTTCCCGCAAAATGCCGCAGGTATCCCTCAGCGATCTGGCTGCGGCAGCTGTTTCCGGTGCAGAGAACGAGGATCTTTTTCATCGCGATGTCAGACGAGCAGCCAAATAATATTTATCAGGCAGAATTTTGGGTCGAAGCCGAAGATCAACTGCAGCACGATAACTGAGGTCGTGATGATGATCGCCTTTTTGTATTTGCTCCAGAATTGTTTATTCACAGCAATCCGTCCCGCAGCAGGCAGCTGGTTTTTCGGCATACGCCGTTATGCTGAAAATGCCGACCTTTCCGCTCTTGAAATCAGCCAGGTCCTGGTCGTTTAGGTAGAGCTTCAGGATATCGTCGGGAATATCGATCGGTTTTTCTTTTTGGATCGTTAAGTTTGCAAATCCGTTCGCAGTGATGAGCTGCAGGTATTCGTCCTTCTGTATCGCACCAGCGACGCAGCCGGCGTACATCTCGGCGTCCTTTTTGACCGAATCAGGAAGTTCGCCGATGAGAACGATGTCCGAGATGCTGAAGTGTCCGCCGGGTTTGAGCACGCGGAAGATCTCCTTGAACACGCCGTCCTTGTTCGGAACGAGATTGAGCACGCAATTGCTGACGATGACGTCGGCCATGTTGGCGGTGACGGGCATTTTCTCGATATCGCCCTGGCGAAATTCGACATTGCTGAAACCGAGCGTCGCGGCGTTCGCGCGGGCCTTTTCGACCATCGCCGGTGTGAAATCGATGCCGATAACACGGCCGTCGAGCCCAGCCTCGCTGCGTGCGACGAAGCAGTCGTTGCCCGCTCCGCTGCCCAGATCGATGACCGTGTCGCCCTGCTTTATTTTGGCGAATTGCGTCGGCAAACCGCATCCGAGGCCGAGATCCGCGTCAGGATTATACCCAGCGAGTTCGCTGTAATCGTCGGTCATGATGTTATAGACCTCGGTCGAACAGCCGCCCGCACCGCAGCACGATGCCTGATTTTCCGCTTTGTCCTGCAACGCGATCTCGCTGTATTTTTCTCTGACCGCTGCTTTTATCTGTTCTGTGTTTTCCATAATTTACCTCGCTAACAACATTCGTTTCTAGTTTTTAATTTCGCCGCGATGTCGGCGATGTAATCCAAAAGCTTGCCGATCGTCTGCTCATCGATGCAGTAACAGATCGCGTTTCCCTCGATGTTGCCCTTGATCAGCCCGGCGTTCTTTAGCTCTTTCAGGTGCTGCGAAACCGTCGGCTGAGCGAGCGGCAGTTCGTTGACGATATCGCCGCAGATGCAGCTGTTGACCTTGAGCAGATGCTCCACGATCGCAAGCCTCGCGGGATGGCCGAGAGCTTTTGCCAAATTGGCGATGCCGTTTTGATCCGGCGTGAAATAATCTGATTTACTAATACCCATATGTAATATCGCAATATTACGATGAAGAATGTGCGTTGTCAATAGCGATTGACAAATTGGTTTGACACGGCATCTTTTCGGTCAATAAACTTCCAAGGTGAATCCAGACCAGAATCCAGATGATGAGAGACCAACGGCCTCGACCGCAGGACTGACCACCAAGGTCGTCAAGGGCTCGATCTGGACGCTCGCTGGTCAGATCGCGCCGCTTCTTTTCACGTTCGCATCAACATATTTCGTCGTTCGGATCCTCGCTGCTGAGGGCATGGGCGTTTTGGCGGCTTTGGTTTTGATACCAAATTACTTCACCTTCGCCGATCTCGGAATGTCGCTGGCATCGACGAAGTTTGCTTCCGAAGCCTACGCCAAAGGCGATACCGAGCGAGAAGGCCGTATCATACGAACCGCAGCTTTGATCGCGATGCTGACCGCGATGCCGGTCGCGGCGGCGTTCGTTTTGTTTTCCGTTCCGATCCTCGTTTACTTCAACGTACCGGAAAATTATCTTGCAGAGGCATCGACCGCGCTGAAGATCGGTTCGGTCACGTTTCTGCTGAATTTCCTGTGCAGTATCGTTAACACGCCACAGCTCTCGCGGCTGCGGATGGATCTGAATACATTTATCAACGCGTCAACAAGGATCGCAGGGATCGTCGCGACGCCGATCGTATTGCATTATGGGTTTGGGATCGTCGGTGTCGCGACTGCTCTGTTTGTCGCCAATCTGGTTTGTCTGATCGGACATTTGGTCGTTTCGGGGCGGCTGCTTGGCGGAAAACTGTTTGAGTTTTCGATCGACCGGGCGATGCTCCGGCCGCTGCTGAATTACGGCTTCGCGTACATTGCCGCGGCAACGGCTGGGGTATTTCTCATTAATGGTGAGAAAGGAATTCTCACCAGCTCGACCTCGACGACGACGCTGGCTTTCTACACGGCGAGTTTTACGCTGGCGAGCATGCTGACGATGTTTTCAGGGTCGGTTGTGCAATCGCTGCTGCCAGCGTTTGCTCAGCTTCAGACCGAGGAACGAAAAGATCATCTCGGCTCGCTCTATTCGACCGGCGTCAGGCTTAACCTGATCTGGATCGTGCCGACGATCGCATTTTTGTTCGTCGTCGCGAAGCCTTTTTTTACGATCTACTACCACAGAGATCCGCGATTCGGGGTTGAAAGCCCGGGGCCGTTCTACATTTTGCTTGCTGGCGTGGCTTTTAATATCGTCGCGTATCTGCCGTATTCATGGATCATGGCGGCGGGCCGCGTGAACGCTCTGGCGAAGCTGTTTTGGATCGAGGTCGTGCCGTATCTGGTGATGACTGTGTTTTTAACGCGTGCGTTTGGCATAATCGGAGCAGCGATGTCGTGGAGCATCCGAGCGGTCATCGATTCGGTGATCCAGTTCATAATGGCGAGCCGGATCGCAAATGTAAGGTTCGATGTCCGCGATTTTGGCTCTCGGGCACTCGGGGCAATGCTGATATTTGTACCGACGGCGGTGCTCTGTGTTTTGCGGCCCGAGGAATTGTTTTGGATCGTGCCGTTATTTTTGGTAAGTTTGGCGGTTTATTCGGTTTTTGCGTGGCGTGTTTTGCTTTCTGAGTTGGAGCGGGAATGGTTGTGGAGTAGAGCGAGAGTTTGGTTTCCCGCAAAGCCGCAAAGTTAGGACGCGAAGTCGCGACGAGTTTTTTGATGACATTTACATCGGACCTATTATCCGCGCATTTTCGGTCGGGGATGCGCGGCAGCACGTGGCTGACGAATTTTTTGTCCGCACGTATGAACTCGCTTCAAAGTGTGCCGATCAGGGTCGAACACGGCGTCGTTTACGGCGACCTGCGGCTTCCGATCTATCACAGCGTGCTCGCGGGTTCGCGGGTCGTGGATGAGAGCGAAGATCTCGTGATGCGGACGTTCATTGACAAAGGCGATGTAGCGTACGACATCGGAGCTCTTGCGGGGATCTACGCGCTCGCTCTTGCAGAATATGTTGGTGATAGCGGCAAGGTCTTCGTTTTTGAGCCAAACAGCACGCTGCTGCCGACGCTTCGGCGGACATGCGAAGAGCTTTCGAACGCCCGCCTTTTTCCCGTTGCTCTTTCCGATCGCGAAGGCTCGACCTCGCTTTTTGTACCGGTTGATGACGCATCGATGACCAGCCTTTCAGATTGGACCGAAGGCGTCGGAGGCGAGGTCAAAGAGATCGTCTGCGAAATGCAGAGGCTGGATGATCTCATTAAAAACGAAAATATTCCGCTGCCGGATTTTGTTAAATGCGATGTCGAAGGAGCTGAGATCGCTGTATTTCGCGGGGCACGAAACACGTTTGATCGGGCTGATGCTCCGGTCGTTTTGTTCGAGATCAATCCGCAGGCGACGCTGGCGTTCGGTGCGGCCGTGAATGAACCAGCCGAGTTTTTGCTCGGGCTTGAGGACGCGAAATACAGACTCTACGAGATCAAAGACGGCGGCCTGGCCGAATTCGATGACGCCGCGACCCTCGTCATCGAGAACGGATTTTTCACGAACGTCGTCGCGATCCCGGAAGCACGCAAAGAGCTTTTGTCGAGGCTCGCAAGCAAATGAAGATCAGCGTCGTCATTCCAACCTATAACCGTGTGCCGCAGCTTTCGGAAGTTCTGGATCATTTGCTTGCAAGCGATGTTGAAGGATTTGACGACGTCGAGATCATTGTCGTTGATGATGGTTCACGGGATTCGGCGGAGAGCGTCGTTGCATCGAAGATAACTTCCGATCCATTTCGCCTCCGATGGTTGTATCAGCAGAATGCCGGTCCGGCGGCTGCGCGGAACAATGGGCTTCGGTCCGCGGCGAATGATTTCGTACTGTTCATCGACGATGATGTTCTGATTTCGAGGGAACTGCTGCGGCAGCACGTTCAGGCACATATTGACCGGCCTGGCTCGGTGATCTTTGGGCTCTATCCGTATGTGAAGCCAGAGCGGGAAACGCCGTCGTATCGATATCTCGATGCGATCGAACGCGAAGCTCGGAAGGAAGTGACTGCGGGCGAGAGCGGATATGTCGAGGCCAAGATCGTAGCGAGCGGAAATCTTTCGGTCGAAAAGGCTCAGTTTCCCAACGGCGTTTACGATGAAACCCTAAAAACTCCCATGTCCGAAGAGATCGAGCTTGCGATCCGTCTGTGGCGGTCGAACATTCCGATATTTTACGTGCCCGCGATCGAGGCACTGCACACGCAGCCGACGACGATCGATGGAAAGTGCATTCAGGACTACAAATACGGCTGCGGCATCGCCGAGGCGTATGCTCGCCTCGCGGATGTTGCTCCGCCCGAGCAATTCGAATACACAATGAAGGTGAACGGGCCGATCCGAGCTGACGATGTGTTGAAGCTCAAGATCGCGAAATTGGTGAAAGCGGTTCTTGGTTCTAAAGTTGGACGTTCCGGATTTCTTTCATTCGTAAAGCTGGTTGAACGCCTCGCTCCCGACAACGACAAGCTACTTTTTTCGCTCTACCGCAAGGTCGTTGGCGTGCATTATTTTGCGGGGATTCGCGACGGACTCGCTAGATTTTGTAAAATCGATGTTCGCGATGCGAAATAACAGATGTCACAGCTAAAAGAACTCGGATATTCCGCACTAAATCTACTCACGCTCGGCCGCGGCATCACCCGCGAGATCGGCGGCGAGTCGATCCGTTTCCCGACGCGGTTCAGCCGGTATTACGAAGCCGAATACGAGCCTGAGACATTCGCGTTCTTTAGGGAGAATGTCAAAAAAGGCGATACGGTGCTCGACATCGGCGGCCATATCGGGCTTTTTGCAGTCGTAACCGCGAGGCTTGTCGGAAGCGAAGGAAAGGTCTTTTCGTTTGAACCGACGCCATTCACGCGGGGAGTTTTGAAAGAGGTTGTCGAGTTGAACGGCCTTTCAGACATCGTTGAAGTTCGCTCCGAGGCGGTTTCGTCGAAGAGCGGCGAGACGGTTTTCTTTGACACGGGCGACACGATCTCGAACGCCAATTCGTTGGTTAAGACGGAACGCAGCAAGACGGAAATTCCGATCACGCTGATCAGCGTTGACGAATTTGTTAAAGAGAAAGGCGTTAAGCCAAATTGCCTGAAGATCGATGTCGAGGGTGTCGAACTCGATGTTCTTCGCGGAGCTCGGGAGACTTTTCTCACGCAGCGTCCGGTCGTGCGACTAGGGCTTCATCCGCCGTTCATCACTCAGAACGGACAGTCTCTGGAGGAGATCTGGGCAATCCTCGAAGAGTATAAAATGCGTGTTATTTTCGAAGGAAAACCTGCCGAAAAAGATTGGTTTTGCTCGCAGCCTGCGTTGTTCGACGTTAATTTGTTACCTTTTTAGTGATGCATGTCTGCCACATTTGCGACTCGTCGGTGCAGGGCGATTATTTTCGCAACATCGCCAACGGGCTGACGCGAAAGGGTGTTCGTATGTCGCTCGTTGAGCTAGGGCCGGGAAAAGAGCCGACATGGCTGGGTGAGTTTCCGGGCGTCACATATCGTTCTCTTAATGCAGTGGGAAAAAAGCACTATCCCGGTGCGGTCCGTCATCTTGCAAGATTTTTGAAAGCTGAAAGTGTCGACATCCTGCACACGCATCTGTTCTATTCCGGTTTGATCGGCGTTTTGACAAAGCGGTTGGGAAGCCGCTCGGTGGTCGCACTGATGCGTCATCATACCAGTGTGGTGCGGATGCTGGGATCGCGGTTTCATGTGAAGGCCGACAAATGGATGGCTGAAAAAGCTGATCATGTGCTGACGGTGTCGAATGCAGCGAAAACGTACATGAGAGACGTCGACGGCATTAAAAGCGAGATCGATGTCGTTCATCTTGGGTTTGATTATGAGCGGTTAGCACCAAATACGAGCGAACGGTCGCGGGTTCGCCGCGAATTGGGTTTTGCGGATGACGATCTCGTGATCGGCTACGTCGCAAATTTTGCTCACGGCAAGGGCCATATTCAACTTATCGAAGCGTTTGAAAAGATATCGGCTGAGATCCCGAATGCCCGAATTGTTTTTGCTGGACGCGGCGAGATCGCTGAGGTGAATGAAGCGGCGGCGAGATTACCGGCTGGCAAGGTAGTTTTTGCGGGCTGGCAGAGCGACATAGCGTCGTTTCTGAATGCTCTCGATATTTTCGTCCAGCCGTCGCTGTCCGAGGCGTTCAGCCAGGTGATAATGGAGGCAATGGGTGTGGAATTACCAGTCATTGCCACGAACGTCGGCGGGGCGAGCGAAGTCATCGCTAACGGTGAAAACGGCGTGCTGATCGAGCCGAATGATGTTCAGGCGATCGAGAATGAGGTTATTCGCCTGAGTCACGACCCGGAATTGCGGCGGAGCCTTGGAGTTTCGGGACGAAAAACCGTGACCGAGAATTTTACGGCTGAGCAAATGGTAAGCCGACAGATGGATCTGTACGAAAAGTGGCTCGAGCAAGGGACTTAGCGGCTTCTCTGCCCCTCTGCGGCTTTGCGGGGGAACTATCCCGCAGAGCCGCTAAGACGCAGAGGAGGCAGCAGAGATAGGAAAAGATAATGGCGGTGTCGGAAAGATTTCAGGGAGCGAATGTCGTGGACGCCGGGCGGTTGTCGCCGTATTGGGGCGAACACGCGGCTAGGTATGTCTTTGCATTGCGGCTTGTTGAAAATAAGAGAGTTCTGGATATCGCCTGCGGAACGGGTTATGGAATTGGTCTGTTGCGATCCAAGGCTAAATTCGTAACTGGCGTTGATATCGATCCGGTCGCGGCAAACGAAGCGAAGGCGGAATGCGGTGCGAATGGTGCGGTTTTGCTCGGAAACGGGCTCGGACTGCCATTCGGCGATGCCACATTTGATGTGATCACCTCGTTTGAAACGCTCGAACATCTGCATGAACGCGGAGATTTTCTCGCTGAATTGAAGCGAATCCTGACGCCTGATGGAACGCTGATCCTTTCCACGCCAAATGCCAACTACTCCCAGCCTGTTAACGGCGTTCCTGCAAATCCGTTTCATGTTCACGAATACGAACCGGATGAACTTCGAGCGGAATTGGAAGAATATTTTGCCGTCGAATCTTTCCTTGGACAAGAACTCGATGATTCGATCCAGGTTTCGCCATTTTTCGAAGGGCAAAAGCGGATGCCGAAAGATGTGGGAACGCAGGCGAAGCTTTTGGGGTGGAAGGTATTCAACAAAATCCCTGTTGGCCCACGTGAGAGTTTGAGCCGTTCTATCTGGGGCAAGCCGTTCTATCCGACGGAAATGGATTACAATTTTGATGAGGCGAAGGTTGAATCGGCCGTCACATTGGTCGCGGTTTGCCGGAAACGTTAAATGAAAAAAGGTCTCGTCAGCGTTGTGATCCCCAACTACAACTACGCGCATTACCTGCGCGAGACGATCGACAGCGTCCTGGCTCAGACCTATCCAGATGTCGAGATCGTTGTCGTTGATGATGGTTCGAAGGATGATTCGAAGGAAATCCTTGCGGGTTACGGTGGCAAGATAAGGACAATTTTCCAGCAAAATCAGGGCGTTTCAGCGGCTCGAAATAATGGGGTTGCAGTGAGCGAAGGCGAATTTGTTGCATTTCTCGACGCCGACGATGCGTGGCTTCCGACGAAGATCGAGAAGCAGGTTGCGAGATTTCGCGAGGATGAGGAACTCGGGCTCGTTCACGTTGGCGTTGATGAGATCGATGCCGAAGGGAATTCGCTGGTACATCGACTTGAAGGCGTCGAAGGAAAAGTTTGCACCGCACTTCTGATGCTCAAACGCGAAGGCGTTCTCGGCGGCGGCAGCGGGATGATGGTGCGGCGAAGTGTTTTTGACGAGACCGGTGGATTTGACTTGGGGCTTTCGACATCGGCGGATTGGGATTTGCACTATCGTGTTAGTGAGCGATATACGGTTGGTTTTGTGCCCGAGTTATTGCTGAAATACCGCGTTCACAGCTCAAACATGCATGCGAACGTCGGCGTTATGGAGCACGATATGATGCTGGCATTTGAGAAGGCCTTTCGCACGAACGAGGCTGAAATTCTGGCTGTTAGGCGAGCCGCTTACGGCAGTTTGCACCAAATACTTGCGGGTTCGTATTTCGTGGCAGGAAATTATCCGGCGTTCATATCAAATTCTGTAAAAAGTCTCTATTTCGATCCGTCGAACATCAGTTACTACCTCAAATTTGGCCGCCGGCCGTCGAATCGGCGTGGGGTGAAGGTCGGGGCGTAGAACATGAGCGGATCGATCCGAAAAACCTTGTACAAAATGGCTTGGGACACACGTTGCCGCAACGTCGATGTCGCGCGGATCCTAAGGCCTTTTGTGACTGCGGAGACGACGGTGCTTGATGCGGGTTGCGGGGAATACGGACTGTCGGCGTTCGTGGCGGCAAAGAGTGTGGTCGGCGTCGATATTTTGCCGACGGATATGAAGGTCGATGGGTTTACTTTCATCCACGGCAGCATCATCACGCTGCCGTTTGCTGAGCGTTCGTTCTCAGTTGCGGCGTCGGTCGACGTTCTCGAACATCTTCCGACCGATCTGCGGCCCGAGGCGATCAGGCAGCTTGTTCGGGTTGCGAAGGAGACGATCATCATTACTTTTCCGGCCGGCAAAGACGCGCGTGAGATCGACGAAGCGTTCAATAGTAACCTGGTCGCAGGTGGACAAGCGGTTCCAGATTGGCTTTCAGAACATCTGGAAAATCCTTATCCGGACGCGGTTGAAGTTGCAGAGCTGCTCCGGAGCGAAGCCGCAAATACTGGTCGAAAGGTAAAGGCCACCATCCATTATTCCGAAAATCTCTCGGTAGCAAAGTTCCTTCGCAACGCCGCTTCGACGTCAAAGTATCTTTATCTTTTCGGCAACCTAGCCGCCGGATTCCTGCTTCCACTGATGCCGAAAGCGAGCGCCGCGAATGGCTATCGTGCGATAATCCTTGCCGAGTTTAAAAATGACTGAGGCAGCCAAACAAACCCTTTATATATGCTATTTCGGAATGCGTGAGCCGCTCGTGCAAACGCAGGTTTTACCTTATCTACGCGAGTTGGTGAAAGGTGGAATTGGTGTTGGCATCGTCACATTTGAACCCGATCTAAAGGCAAAATGGACGGCAGAACAGATAGCTGAAGCCAAGCAAACTCTGGCTGCCGAGGGAATTGAGTGGGACGCCCTCGCGTATCATCGCTCACCATCAGCTCTAGCTACTGCCTACGACATTTTCGCCGGAACACTTTTCGTCAGGCGAAAGATCCGCGAACGCAAACTCGATGTACTGCACGGGCGCATCCACGTCGCAACCTTGATGGGAGCTTTGGCGAGGAAGTTCTCGAGCCGTAAACCGAAACTGATCTTCGATATACGCGGCTTTTTTCCCGAGGAATATACCGACGCAGGCGTTTGGCCCGAAAACGGGCTGCTTTTTCGCGGAGCAAAACGCGTCGAGAGTTGGCTGATGAGAGTCTCGGACGGTTTTGTGGTTCTTACGGAAAAAGCGAAGTCGATGATCCTCGCAGACGAAACGCGTCCGGTCGAGGTCATTCCGTGTTGCGTCGATTTTTCTGCCGCGTTTTCCGGTACTTGATCCACAGGTTAGGGAGCGTCGTAGAGAAGAATTGAGTGTTTCCGGGCGGACGGTTTACGCTCACATCGGAGCTCTGGGCGGGCTTTATTTGACGAAAGAGTTTGCCGATTTCCTATCATCCGCTCGCGAACTCGATACACGCACGTTTGCCCTATTCCTAACACAGTCGGATCCGACCGAAATAAAAAAGCTACTTACAGATAGAGGGTTTACCGAGAACGACTATTTGATCGGGCGTGTTCAGCCGTCAGAGATAATCGACTATCTGATCGCGGCTGACTTTGGGCTTTCGTTTGTTAAGGCGACCTATGCGACCCAGTCGCGCTCACCCACGAAAATTCCCGAATATCTCGCTGCCGGACTGCCGGTGATCGCGAATTCCGGTGTTGGCGATGTTGATGAGTTGATCCAAACCGAGAATGTCGGCTTGCTCATCGACGAATTCAGCGGCGAAGCGTATCAGAACGCGATCTATCGCCTTCGCCGCCTGGGAAATATAGGCTATCGCTGTCGTGAGGTCGCCCTTCGGCGATTCGATCTCGAGACTGTCGGCGGCGTCCGTTACAGGCGGCTTTACGAACGGCTTTTTTGCAAAGAGAGTAATTAGTTGTTACGATTTCTCCTTTGTTTATGCGTGTTCTAGCTGTAGTTCCTTCCATTTACGACACCTCGCCGGGCCAGAGATTCCGAATCGAACAATGGGAACCGATCCTCCGCGAAGGCGGCGTTGAGATCACGTATGCGCCGTTCGAGAATGACGAATTACGGGCGATCTTGTACCAAGGCGGGAATGTTCTAAAGAAGGTCAATGCCGTCACGCGCGGCATGAAACGGCGTAGTGCGGAGCTTTCCGATGTTTCCCAATACGACCTAGTTTACATTTTCCGCGAAGCCGCTCTGCTCGGGCCGCCGTGGTTCGAGCGAAAGATCGCAAAGTCTAGCGTTCCTGTCGTTTTCGATTTCGACGATGCGGTGTTCGTTTCCTACAAAAGCCCGTCAAATGGCTATTTAAGCTACCTTAAATTCCCGAGCAAGATCGCGGAGATCTGTGCGCTTTCTAAACACATTATGGCCGGGAACGAATATCTCGCCGATTACGCTCGTGCAAATAACGACGCCGTTACGATAATTCCAACGACGATCGACACCGACAAATACGAATTCATCGAACGAACGGACGAACCCGAAACGATCACGATCGGTTGGTCGGGGAGTTTTAGCACGATCCAGCATCTCGACACGATCCGCGAAATGCTGCAGGAACTTGCGAGGCAGGAAAATTACAGGCTGCGAGTCATTGGTGCGCCGGTTTACAAGATCCCGGGTGTCGATACCGAGGCAATGCAGTGGCGTTCTGAGACGGAACTCGACGACCTGCGGCAGATCGACATCGGCTTGATGCCGCTGCCGGATGAGAACTGGACCAAGGGAAAATGCGGCCTCAAAGCCCTGCAGTACATGGCTCTCGGAATACCGACCATTTGCTCGCCTGTCGGTGTAAATTCTACAATCATTAAAGACGGAGTGAACGGTTTCCTCGCTGATGATCAGGCCGAGTGGATCGACAAAATCAAGCGGCTTATGCATTCGGCAAAGTTGCGACGCGATCTGGGACGCGCGGGACGCGAAACGGTCGAGCGTGAATATTCGGCAAAAGCGGTCGCTCCAAAAGTTTTAGAGGTGTTCGAAACAGCGGTAAATGCCTCGAAAAAGAAGGTTTAGATGGAAAAAATGAATATCCTCGTCACGGGCGGAGCCGGATTTATCGGCTCGCATCTGGTTGACGCACTTATCGAACGCGGCCACAACGTTCGCATTTTTGATTCACTCGTCGAACAGGTCCACGGCCCCACACCGCCGCCGCATTTGAATCCAAAAGCAGAATTTATCAAGGGCGACGTCTGCGATGCCGAAGCAGTTGCGAAGGCTCTCGATGGCATCGACGTCGTCTATCATCAGGCGGCTGAGGTTGGCGTCGGGCAATCGATGTACGAGATCGTGCGATACGTTAAGGCGAACGATCTCGGGACGGCAGTTTTGCTCGAGGAGATGATCAAGCGTCCGAAGCAGTTCAAGAAACTGATCGTTGCGTCGTCGATGTCGATCTATGGCGAAGGTGCATATCGCTGTAACACTTGCAACGAAACGGTTTATCCGTTCCTGCGGCCGAATGAACAGCTTGCGGCACACGACTGGGAGTTCAAATGCGAAACCTGCGGTGGCCAACTTGAGACGATCGGTACGTCTGAGGTGAAACCGCTTTTCCCGACCTCAGTTTACGCTGTAAGCAAACAAGATCAGGAACAATACTGCCTTGCGGTCGGCCGAGCATATAAGATCCCGACCGTTGCGTTCCGCTATTTCAACGTTTACGGCACGCGTCAGGCTTTGTCGAACCCTTATACCGGCGTCTGCGCGATCTTTTCGTCGCGGCTGATGAACGATCAGGCTCCGACGATCTTTGAAGACGGCGAACAGTCGCGTGATTTCGTAAATGTAAAAGACATCGTTCAGGCAAACCTGCTCGCTCTCGAAACCGACGGCGGCGATTACAACGCCTTCAACATCGGCACCGGAAGGGCAACGTCGATCAAGAAGATCTCGGAACTCCTCGCAGCCGGGTTAGGCAAGGACATCGCCCCGATCATCGTCGGCAAATATCGCGAGGGCGACATTCGCCACTGCGTTGCCGATATTTCGAAAGCAAGAAAAATGCTGGGCTATGAGCCGAAAGTGACGCTTGAGGAAGGATTGGCTGAGCTTCTGAATTGGCTCGCTGAGCAGGAAGCCGAAGACAAGGTCGAGAGTGCGACGGCGGAACTCGCGGAGCGGAGCTTGGTCAAATAGTCGATGTACATTCTTGGACTTACAACTCTCGGCGATTCTGCGGCGTCGCTTATCAAGGACGGTGAGCTTGTGGCTGCCGTGGAAGAGGAGCGCTTTTCGCGGAAGAAGCATCATGCAGGGTTTCCGTATCGGGCGATACAGTTTTGCTTGGATCAGGCCGGTATCACGCTGAAAGACGTCGAGCACGTCGGGCATTACTGGAAGCCGTGGATCCTGCGGCACAAAGCGATGCAGGCGGCGAAGTCGGCGTTTATCTCGAGCGATATGTTCAAGGCCCGGGCCGATCGTGGGATCACGCAGGTGAGCGACAGCTATTTGGGGATGTTCAAGCATCCGAAACGGCTCCGAGAGCATTTTGGGCCTTCGAATTTCCGGTTTCACTATCTCGAACACCATCAAACTCACGCTGCTTCGGCGTTTTTCGTTTCGCCGTTCGATTCGGCGGCGATCATGACTTGGGATGGAACGGGCGAAGATACAACGACGCTTTTTTCGCGTGGAAAGGGCAATAAGATCGAGGTTCTAAAACGTATCAAGCTTCCGCATTCGCTCGGGCAGTTTTACTCCGCGGTGACGAATTATATCGGCTTCGATATGTTCGCCGGCGACGAATGGAAGGTAATGGGTCTAGCCGCGTACGGCCAGCCGAAACACTACGATTTCTTTCGCGAAAAGGTGCTGACGACGAACGGGAATGGCAATTTTCAATTCAACATTCGCGTTCTCGACCATCATTTGGCGAAGCATTATCAGTTTCCAGACGCGATCATTAAGGAACTTGGCCCACCGCGGCTTCCCGGTGAGGAATTGACCGAGCATCATTGGGATATTGCCTGCTCCGCGCAAAAAGCGGTCGAGGAAACCGCGATACATCTCGTCAAACACCTAAAAGAGATCACCGGTGAAGAAAATCTTTGTATGGCGGGCGGCGTGGCGTTCAACTCGGTGATGAACGGACGAATTTTTCACGAGACGCCGTTCAAGCGGTTTTACGTTCAGGCGGCGGCAGGCGATGCGGGCTGTTCGCTTGGTGCCGCGATGATGGTTTGGCATCAGAAACTTGGAAATCCGCGGAAGTTTGTTATGAACTCGGCTTATTGGGGCCCGGGTTTTACCAACGAACAATGCCAGGCCGCCCTCGATACTGCTGGCCTCAAATACCATACTTTGCCCGACGAGGAGCTGTTGCCAAAACTCGCAAAAATGATCTCAGAAGGTGCGATCGTCGGTTGGTTCAACGGCCGAATGGAACTCGGCCCGCGTGCTCTCGGGGCCCGCAGCTTTCTCGCCGATCCGCGTCGAGCTGATATGCGCGAGATCTTGAATCACAAGGTTAAGCTTCGCGAATGGTTCCGTCCGCTTGCTCCATCGATGCTTGAGGAACACGGGAATGAGGTTTTCGGTGTGGAGCATCACGACCCGTTCATGATCACGGTGATCGAGGTTGCGGAGGAGTATAAACCGAAAATTCCCGCCGTGGTTCACGTCGACGGTACCGCGCGGCCGCAGATGGTCAATCGTGAAACAAACCCGCGATACTGGAACCTGATCAACGAATTCAAAAAGATCACGGGCATTCCGATGTTGCTGAACACCTCGTTCAATGTGCAGGAGCCGATCGTCTGTACGCCCCAGGATGCGATCAATACGTTTGGCAACGCCAATTTTGACGCTCTCGTCCTCGAAAACAATCTCGTTCTCCGCGACGAAAATAGCTGATGCTGAACCAGTTCATTTCACTCGCATGTATTCTCGTGATCGCGATGGGCATCGCGCTCGTTCCGTTTCCAGACGGAGCTGCGGCGATCGCTTTTGTCATGGCTTTGTCGGCACTGTTCATCATTGCATTTAGAAAATACACCGAGGAAAAACAGTTCATCACGACCGTATTTCTGGTCGGGCTTGCTCTCAGAATGGCGTTCGGCCTGCTGATCCACATTTACGAACTTCGCGAATTTTTCGGCGGTGACGCATTTGCATATGACGCAAAGGCGGCGTTGATGGTTGAGAACTGGATGGGGTTGTCGATCAATCCGGACAACACGCTTTTCGATTTTGACGCCCGCAGCGGCGTCGCGTGGGGAATGTATTACATTACCGCCGCGATCTATTACGTGTTTGGGCGGAATATTTTTGCCGCACAGTCGTTCTGTGCGGTCATCGGAGCAGCGACGGCTCCCATGGTGTATTACTGTTCGCTCAAGATATATAACAATCTAAAGGTCGCACGTTTTGCGGCGATCGGGATCGCGGTATTCCCGTCGTTCATCATCTGGTCAGGGCAATTACTCAAGGACGGACTGATCATATTCCTCCTCGTTGTCGCCATGACGATGGTGATGCATCTGCAGTCGCGGATCAGTTACGCAGCGGTTGCGATGCTGATCACGTCGATGTTCGGGATCCTTTCGCTGCGATTCTATATCTTCTATATGGTTCTGGTAGCAGTAGTCGGAAGTTTCCTAGTGGGAATGTCGACAACACAGCGATCTCTGATCAGAACCACCGTAATTTTGTTCGCCGTGGGACTGGGGCTCGCCTTTCTTGGCGTCGGTCAGCGGGCGACGGAAGAGGTGGGAACATTCGCCAACCTCAACCGCATCCAGGGAAGCCGCTCTGACCTTGCTCGGTCCGCCGAAACAGGTTTCGGTGAGGACGCAGACGTTTCTACGGCTTCGGGGGCAATTTCGGCGATCCCGCTGGGTTTTACGATCCTGATGCTCGCACCGTTTCCATGGCAGGCGTCGAACGCTCGCCAGGCGATCACTATTCCGGAAGTGCTGATATGGTGGGCAATGCTTCCGTTCCTGGTTCTCGGCATTGTTTACACGGTGAGAAATAAGCTTAGGAATGCGTTTCCGATCCTGATGTTCAGCTTGATGCTTACGATCGCGTATTCTGTTTTCCAAGGCAACGTCGGAACGGCCTATCGTCAGCGAACGCAGATACAGGTTTTTTTGTTTATCCTTATCGGCGCAGGTTGGACGGTTTTCAGGGAGAATAGGGAAAATAAGCAGCTCGTGGCTTTGGACGCGAGGCAGCGGGTTGAGGAGCAAATACGCGCGAATGCGAAACCTCGCGATCCTGAACCGGAGGCCGAGAACGACGCCAACTAAAACCTGATGTGTGGAATTACCGGATTTGTAAACGCTAATCGCGAAGCGGCCGATCGCTCCATCCTGGAGGCGATGAATCACGCCATCCTGCATCGCGGGCCTGACGAAGACGGTTTTTACCTCAAGGAGAACGTCGGCCTCGCGATGCGGCGGCTCGCGATCATCGATCTCGCGAGCGGCCAGCAGCCGATGTATAACGAAGACCGCACGAAAGCGATCGTTTTCAACGGCGAGATCTATAATTATCAGGAGATCCGCGACAAGCTCGATCAGCTCGGGCACAAATTCTACACAAAGTCTGATACCGAGGTCATTGTCCATCTCTACGACGAATATGGCGTAGACGGCCTTCAGCATCTACGCGGAATGTTCGCTATCGCGATCTGGGACGAACGCGACAGATCACTCTTCCTCGCCCGCGACCGCGTCGGTAAAAAGCCTATCCTTTATTCGCATCAACCAAACGGCGATCTTATATTCGGCTCGGAATTTTCGGCGGTTCTGAAGCATCCAGCAGTTTCCCGCGAGGTCGATCTTGAGGCTATCGATAATTACATGTCGTATCTCTGCGTTCCGGCCCCGATGACGGCGTTCAGGCAAATACGCAAACTTGAACCCGGACATTGGCTGCTGTGGAAGGACGGTGAGATAAAAACACAAAGATATTGGCAACCTGATTTCTCGAAGAAAATAAAGATCAGTGAGGAAGAAGCGATCGTCGAAACGACGCGGATCCTCCGTGAATCGACAAAGCTTCGAATGATCTCGGAGGTTCCGCTCGGAGCCTTCCTTTCGGGCGGCGTCGATTCTTCGGCCGTCGTCGCGCTCGATGGCTCAGGAAAGCGAGAATCCGGTGAAGACATTCTCGATCGGATTCGAAGAGCAGGATTTCAGCGAACTGAAGTACGCAAAGCGTGTCGCCGAGCATGTCGGAGCGGAATACAACGAGTTCATCGTCCGCCCGAATGCTTTGGATGTGATCCCAACGCTTGTCGATCATTACGGCGAGCCGTACGCGGATTCGAGTGCGATCCCGACGTATTACGTTGCGAAAGAGACGCGAAAACATGTGACAGTGGCTCTCAACGGCGATGGCGGTGATGAGAGTTTTGCCGGCTACGAACGATACGCCGCGATGCGGATCGCTGAGGCATATGCACGTGTTCCGTCCGCTTTGCGCAAAGTGTTTGTCGAGGCTCCGGTGAGCCTATTGCCATCATCGGAACTGAAACGCAGCCGGTTCCGCGATGCGAAGCGGTTCCTGCGGGCCGCAAATCTGCCGCGTACTGAAAGGTATTTTCGTTGGGTGACGACATTTAACCGCGATACGAAAAAAGAGCTTTATACAGCAGATTTTGCGGCATCGGTCGCCGGTCAAGATCCTTTGTCGCTCCTCGATAAATGGTTTGCCAAGGCGAATGGAACAGGCACGCTCGACGCCACGCTTCTCACCGATCAGATGACCTATTTGCCCAACGATCTGCTCGTGAAAGTCGACATCGCGACGATGGCGAATTCCCTTGAAGCCCGTTCGCCATTTCTCGATCACAAGCTGATCGAATTTGCTGCGAGGCTGCCCGAAAACCTAAAAATGAGCGGCGTCGGTACGAAATCACTCCTTAAAAAGGTCGCCGCGCGACTCGTGCCCAAAGAAGTGATCTATCGCCGCAAAATGGGTTTCGGCGTGCCTATCGGTAACTGGTTTCGCAGCGAGATGAAGGATTTTGTTCGCAGTGTCCTGCTTTCGGAGCGTTCTCTAAAACGCGGCATCGTTAAGCCGGATATTCTCGAAAGATACGTAAACGAACACATCGCCGGCGAACGCGACCACTCGTTCCAGCTCTGGACATTTCTAATGCTCGAGCTGTGGTTTCAGCGTTTTATTGATTGATCGGAAAAGTTAATTCGGAATAACTGATAAGTCCTAAGTGATAGGTTATAACTTTTCACTTAGGACTTATCAGTTATTCCGAAAGTGCGATTTTAGCGGCCGGTGGTGTAAAATAAAGGTTTGGCAGCCGGCAGCGACTTCCCCGCACTGTCGTAAAATCTTCCGCCGCCCGCATATATTTTGCGGGGCGCGGTTTATTTGCCGGTTGCCGCTTGTGTTTTTTATGGGCAAGACGCCGATCACAAACGCTCTCACGATCGACTTTGAAGACTGGTATCAAGGCATCGAGATCCCGTATGCGGAATGGGACAAGTTTGAGGATCGGATCGAGTTTGCGGGCGATAAGCTGTTGAGAATTCTCGACGACGGCGGTGCGAAGGCGACGTTTTTTATGCTTGGCTATGTCGCCGAAAAACACCCCGAGATCGTCAAACGCATTGAGGCTGAGGGGCATGAGATCGGCACTCACGGATTTTCTCATACGCTGATCTACAAGCAGGAACCTGAGCTTTTTAAGCAGGAATTAACGCGGGCGATCCATTATCTCGAGGATCTGACGGGCAAGAAGGTGCTTGGCCATCGAGCTCCGTTCTTTTCGATAACGAAGGAATCGCTTTGGGCTCTGGATATTCTCGGTGAGCTTGGGATCAAGTACGATTCGAGCATTTTTCCGGTTTTGAATTATCGGTATGGGATCGCAGACGCTCCGAGATTTCCGTACAAGATCACACGGGAGAAGTTTGAATTTGTCGAGTTTCCGATCTCGACGTTGAAACTGCCTGGTTTCACGATGCCGATCTCGGGCGGAGCGTACTTTCGGATATACCCGTATCAGGTGACCAAACAGGCGATCAAGGCAGTCAATCGTGAAGGCCAGCCGGTGACGTTTTACCTGCATCCTTGGGAGATCGACCCTGAACATCCGCGGATCGATGTGCCGCGACGCATCGCACTGACTCACTATTTTAATCTCGGTGCGACTGAGCGGCGTCTGAAAAAGCTGCTTCGCGATTTTAAGATGGCACCGATGCGAGAGGTTTTGAATATTGATGCGAACGGGCTTTCGCAATAGGTTTTATGACAGATAAGGGAAATACAACGGTCGAAGAAAAGGTTCGCGTTCATTTTGATGATGATGCAGAGCGATTCGACGCGATCTACGACGAGAAAAAGGGACCGATCGCCGCGTTTATCGATAACTACTGGCGCGGTGTTGTGCAGAAACGGCTTGAGCTGAATGTCGAGAAATTAAAGCCGTTCGAAGGCAAAAAGATCCTCGATGTCGGCTGTGGTTCGGGGCGGTTTTGCATAGCGTTTGCGCAGAATGGTGCGGAGAAGGTCGTCGGCGTTGATTTTGCCGCAGTGATGATCGAGATCGCTGATGAACTGGCGACCGAGGCCGGCGTTGGCGACATTTGCGAATTCGTCGTCGGCGGTTTTCCTGAGGCGATCGACATGAGCGAAGGTCCGTTCGATGCGTGTACGGGCAACGGATTCTTTGACTACGTCGAACATCCCATCCCGATCATTACGCGGATGCGCGAGCTGACAAAAGGAAGGATGATCATGAGCTTTCCCAAAGCCGTCGAATGGCGCGTTCCGCTTAGACGTCTGCGTTTCTGGATAAAAGGTACGCCGCTTTTCTTATACACCGAGCCGCAAGTTCGTGATATTCTCGCGAAATCAGGTGTGACGAATTTCGAGATCATCCACCTTGATCGTGATTATCTGGTAGTAGCGGATGTCAATGGATAGTGCTGGTTATAAAGCCCTTTCCGAACGAATAATCGGAGCGGCAATCGAGGTTCATCGCAAACTTGGACCGGGCTTACTCGAATCGGCCTACCGCGAGTGCTTCGCACGGGAATTACTGCTAAGGAATATATCGTTTGAACGTGAAAGGGCGATACCCGTTGTCTACAAAGACGTCCATCTGCAATGCGGTTATCGGTTGGATTTTCTGATCGAGAATGCTGTAGTCGTTGAGATAAAATCCGTCGATGTTCTTGCCCCCATCCATGAATCGCAGCTAATAACATACTTGAGCTTAGGCGGTTGGAGTCTTGGTTTGCTGATCAACTTCAATGTCCTATTACTGAAAGACGGAATCCGACGACGCGTCTTCAACTTCAGAGACTGAGGACTCCTGAACTCTGCGTCTTGATCTCTGCGTTCTCTGCGAGGAAATAACGGCTGGGGCACGCGACTTTCAATTGTCGAGTTAAATCGATTTGGGCAGGATTCCTCGCAGAGGTCGCTGAGAGGAAGACGCTGAGTTCGCAGAAGAGGCCGATGAATGATTTAAATGAAAATCCGATCCGCGTTCTTCACATCATCACCCGAATGATCGTCGGCGGTGCGCAGGAGAATACGCTGCTGTCGGTCGTTGGGCTCGATGCGATGCCGGAGTATGAGGTCGATTTCATCAGCGGGATCGACAAGGGAAAAGAGGGCGAGTTGCTCTCGCAAGCTCGTGAGACGACAAATCTCATCATCGTCCCCGAAATGGGCCGCAGCATTAATCCGTTTTCAGATCTAGCGGCTCTGTGGAAGCTTTACCGGCTTATCAAAAAAGGCCGCTATCATATTGTTCATACACATTCATCGAAGGCCGGCGTACTCGGTCGCATCGCCGCGTGGCTTGTAGGAACCCCACTTGTGGTTCACACGCTTCACAGCCTCGTTTTTCACGAGTACCAGCCGTGGCTCGTCAATCGTGCTTGGTGGCTCGCGAAAAAGATCTGTGCGCCGATGACCGATTATTACATCAGCGTTTCCGAGATCATCGTAAAAAAGGCGATCGCCGCCGGGATCGCGGAGCCGGAGCGGTTTCGCACGATATACAGCGGTATGGAGCTCGATTGGTTTCTGAATGCAAAGTTCGACGCGGACGCCGTAAAGCGCGAATTCGGCATACCGCTGGATGCGCCGGTGGTTGGCAAAATAGCTCGTCTTTTCCCGCTCAAGGGGCACGACGAGCTGATGGACGCTGCCCCGGAGATCGTCAAACGGGTGCCGAATGTTAGGTTTTTCCTGATCGGCGATGGCATTTTGCTGGAGCATCTGCAAAAGCGTGCGGCGGAATACGGCATTCTTGAGAACTTTGTTTTCGCCGGCTTGATAGACCGCACACGCATTCCCGAAATGATCTCGGCGATGGATATCGTTGTCCACACATCTTTACGCGAAGGCCTCGCCCGCGTTTTGCCGCAGTCGCTGGCGATGGGCAAGCCGTGCGTTTCGTTCGATATCGACGGAGCTCCTGAGGTCGTGATCGATGACTATACGGGATATCTTGTTAAGGCGTTCGACTCGGTCGGGCTTGCTGACCGGATCGCGCACCTTCTCGAAGACCCTGAGCTGCGAAAGAAACTTGGCGATAATGGCAGGATCCACGTCGATCCGAATTTCCGTACCGAAAAAATGGTCGCTGACATCTCCGAGGTCTATCAGATGCTTCTCAAAAAACACGCTGATCGCATCGCTGCTTTTGACCGGAAAACGCAAAACGCTTGATTTTCTGCGATAATTAACTTGTACTTACGGTTTTTATGCCCGGTTTGGTCTCAAGCCCATTTTTTGTCGGCGCCGTAGCCGCGATACTTTCGGTGATCTGCACGTTCGCCGTGCGTTCGGTCGCGGTGAAGTATGGGTTTGTCGCAAAACCAAAATCCGACCGCTGGCACAAGAAACCTACCGCCATGCACGGCGGTATTGCGATCTTTCTGGCGACGACCGTAGTTTATTTCACGCTGGTCCCGATCAGTAAGGAATCCTTGGTCGTCATGGGCGGCAGTGCATTCCTATTTCTTGTCGGGCTGATCGATGACATCGTCAGTGTTCGGCCTTATCAGAAATTGATCGGCCAGCTGATCGGTGCAGGCATTTTAGTATTGTCGGGCCTTAAATTGCCGCTTACCGGATTTGAGATCATCGATATCTGGATCACTGTATTTTGGGTTATCGGCATCACAAACGCGATCAACCTCCTCGACAACATGGACGGCCTCGCGGCGGGGATTTCAGCGATCGCTGCGTTCTCGCTGGCGATGAACTTTGCCTCGAGCGGCCTGACAAACGAATTGCTGCTCGCAAGTGCATTCGTTGGAGCTTTGGTCGGCTTTCTGGTCTTCAACTTCAATCCGGCGTCGATATTCATGGGCGATTCGGGGTCGATGTTCATCGGGTTTCTGCTTTCGGGCTCGGTGCTGCTCAATCAGGTTGGTGGGCGTTCGCGTGGGATCGTCGCAATTCTTGCCGTTCCCGTTTTGATCCTTTTTGTCCCGATCTTTGATACGACATTCGTAACTGTTTTGCGAAAGCTTTGGGGTCGAAAAGCATCGCAGGGTGGCCGCGATCACACGTCTCATCGGCTTGTCGCTCTTGGATTATCCGAGCGAACAGCCGTTCTAATGCTCTACGGATTCGCGCTGATCGCCGGAGGTCTCGCGGTTCTGGTCGCTCGGATCGGGCCGTTCCGCAGCTTTGGCTTGATCGGGGTTTTCACAGTCGTTCTCGTGATCGTTGGCGTCTATCTTTCAAAAGTAAAGGTCTATGAAGGCGGCGAAGATGCTCAGGCGGCGAGCGAGAATGCGGTGTTCGCATTCCTCGTCAACGTGTCGCACAAGCGGCGGATCTTCGAGGTATTTCTCGATGCATTTCTGATAACGCTTGCCTATTATTCCGCGTGGGCATTGCTATATCGCAATTTTGAAGAATCGACGAGCTGGACGCTTTTCCTGCAAACAGCACCGCTGCTCGTGCTGATAAAACTTGCCGCGTTTCTCGCGGTCGGTGTCTATCGCGGGCTGTGGCGGTACACGAGCATCGGCGATGTGATCACGTTTGGAAAAGGCGTCGCTCTCGGATCGGCCGGAAGCATGCTGGCGGTCCTTGCGATCTATCGATTCGAAGGATTCTCGCGTAAGGTGTTTTTCGTCGATGCCGCACTCCTGCTTCTCGCCGTCATGGGCAGCCGGATGGCCTTTCGGCTGATCCGTCAGATTCTGCCCTCGGTTTCTGCGGGCGACAGCCGGAAAGTTCTGATCTATGGTGCGGGCGACGGCGGCGAGATGGTTCTACGCGAGCTTAATAACAATCCGGAATGGAGCCTTCAAGCTGTGGGTTTTATCGACGATGATCCGCTCAAAAAGGACAAGGTCCTCCACGGATTAAAGGTTTTTGACGGCAACGGTTCGCTTGCCGATATTTGTAAAGAAAAAGAGATCGCCGAGATACTTATCTCGGTTCGCCAATTTCCAGCGGAACGCCTGACCGCTCTCAGAAAGGTTTGCGATCAGACGGATGTTACGTTGAAACGTGCCCAGATAAGAATCGAGGCGGTCGATAAGATCTAAAGATTTGTCTCTAAAGCTAATAAAACTCCAACCAACACTCGCGAAAGCCGTGCTTATCGGCGGCGCGCTGATCTGTGTTTTGGCGACGTTCTTTTTCATTCGCTGGAATTTTGCCAACGCGATCGCGTCACGGCTCGATCTTAAAAGACCCGAATCGAAGCTCGTCATCGACTGGCTCATTGGCCTCGGCCCGTCCGATCCTCAAACGCATTTTGCGGCGGCGACCCTTTTCGAAAAAACCTTCGATCCAGGTGATCTCACCAGATCATTGACGGAATACGAGACCGCAGCCGCTCTGTCGCCAAACAACTATCTGATGTGGATAAACCTCAGCCGTGCGCGGAACCTGAACGGCGACACGGCTGGTAGCGAGGCGGCGATCAAGCGAGCTCTCGAACTCGCTCCGAACTACTCGGCGGTCCAGTGGGCGTACGGCAATTTGCTGATCCGCGAAGGGAACACTGACGACGGATTCAGACTCGCGGCGAAGGCGGCCGAATCGAACGCCGACCTTGCCCGGAGTGCGGTCGTGCTGGCGTTGCAGATCTTCGACGGCGATCTCGCTCAGGTTCGCAGGTCGCTTGGCGACAGCGAAGCGATAAACTCCGCACTCGCAACCGCTCTGATCGGCCAGGACCGAGCTGAAGATGCGGTCGAGGCATGGTCGAAGCTGCCTGAACAGGCGAAAAAGGTCACGTATAAGAAACTTGGCGACGATCTCGCTCAGAAATTGCTCTCCGCCAAGAAATTCCGTCTCGCGGCTCGCCTCGCGGCGGATCTTGCGGCCGATGATAGCGAAAAACCGGTTGTCGGGCAGATCGCGAACGGCGGGTTTGAAAATGCAATAAAGCTACGTGGTGCGGGGCCATTTGAATGGCAGATCGCGGACGGAGCCGAGCCGCAGATCGGACAGAGCGATTCGCAGAAGCGTTCTGGAAAATTTGGGTTGTTCCTGATGTTCAACTCGTTCGACGCCGCACATTTTCGCAGCGTGTCGCAGACAGTCGCGGTTGAGCCTGGCGGAACCTATGATTTCGAAGGATTTTATCGATCCGATCTAAAAACCTCGGCAGCGTTAAAACTCGAGATAGCGGATGCCGCGTCGACCGGAACGATCGCGAGCACACCGCCGTTCGCACTGGCAGGCGACTGGGCGACGCTCAAGGTTAGATTTACGGTTCCCGCGGGAACGGACGGTATCATCATCCGGCTCGTCCGCGAAGGCTGCAATGGACCGGCGTGCCGGATCACGGGCCGTCTCTCGTTCGACGATCTTTCGATAAAGCGTGTATAGATGAGCGAATTGCAGGAAAAAGGAAACTCAGTCTTTGGCATCGAAGACGTCGTTATCGGCGATCGATCTTCGCTGCCAAGCAAGGTCGTATTCTTTTTACTCTGCCTCGTCCCGTTTTTTTCGACATTGCTTTTTGGCGGCGTTGATAACGTTACGTGGATCTTCATCTCGATCGCGTGGGCTCTGATCGTTCTGTTTTGGATCGCGGAAACATGGAAGGCGGGCGGTCTGCTGCTCGATACCAATTCGATCCAGCTTCCGCTCGCCGGCTTTATCCTGATCGGGCTCATTCAACTGCTGCCGCTCGGCGGCTCGGTTGCAGGGTTGGCTGTTCCGGCGTCAAATGCACTCTCGCTCGATCCTTATTCCACGCGTTTCTTTCTCATTAAACTGTTCGTTTATCTCGTGTATTTCGGAGCGTGTCTTACGTTCATTAATAACGAGAAACGGCTGCAAAAGGCAGTTTATTTCGTCATTGTTTTTGGCTCGGTAATGTCGCTTTACGGCATTCTTCAGCGGCTCGCGAGCCCGGACGGGATCTATGGTCTTCGCGAAACTTCGGGAGCTCGTCCATTCGGCCCGTTCGTAAATCAGCATCATTTCGCGACATTCATGCAGATGACAGGCGGGCTAACGCTTGCCATGCTGTTTGGCAAAAAAACGCGGCGAGAGGTCAAAATGCTGCTCGCGGCCGCGGTCGTCGTTATGGGAGTTGCGACCGTTTCGACGGGGTCGCGTGGTGGGCTGCTGGGCTTTTTGGCGACGCTCATATTTGTATCGCTGCTCAATTTTCTTTCCGGCCGCTGGTCGGGCGAAAGCCGTTCGAAGGCGGGAATGCAGCGGAATTTCGTGATCGCAGCCGCCGGAATTGCTTTGATCGTTGTGATATTCGGCGTTGTCCTGCTGATCGGCGGCAACGACGCTTTGCTTCGCAGTACGGGAGCAGCTTTGGTAGATTCAGACGTGACTACCGGGCGACTGCATTTCTGGCCGATCGCTTTGAAGATCTTCCTCGCTCATCCGATCCTCGGTGCCGGGTTTGAGTCGTTCGGAGTTGCGTTCACACAATACGACACGCTCAGCGGGACATTCCGCGTCGAACAGGCACATAACGAATATTTGCAGACACTTGCAGATGCGGGAATTGCAGGTTTCGTGTGTCTTCTTACGTTTATTGGTTTGCTGTTCAGAAAAGGGCTGAAAACTATCGCGACATCGACCGGCTTTAGAAATGAAGCGGCGATCGGGGCCTTGGCTGGGTGTTTAGGCGTTCTGGTTCACAGCTTCTTCGATTTCCCACTGCGAACGCCGTCGAATGCTTTCTTCTTCCTGATGCTCTGTGCGATCGCGACCGTCTCGATCGCCTCCGAAGAAAAGCCATCCCGACGCCGGCGATCTACTGCACCTTAACGACGACCTCTTTCTTGCCGCACGGAGCCTCAAATTTCACCTGAAAAACACCGGTTTTCGCATTTACCGACCGAAGGATAAACAACGCTGTCCATTTCACACCTGGAATAGCCTCGCGTCTGATACTTAGATTTTCCGGGCTTGTCGATGTCGCCGTGAGTCCCTCGATATCTCCGTCATCGGTACGGCGAACGACGACTGCACGGTCGACGCCGCTGCTCTGAACGCTGATCGTATCCTGATCCAGCGTAAGCGTGCAGGGTTTGATCTCCTCACTGGTCGGCATGCCGTCGATCACTCTCGGGCGGCCTTCCGACGCAACCTGCTTCTTCTCAGGCGTAGCCGTAGTTTCCGGGCCGTCTGCATTCTTCTCGACGGGCGTCGGTTCCGGTTTCGGCGTTGCTCTCGTCGTTACTGGCGGTGGTGGAATGTTAATGATTACCGGTGGAAATAGGCCGTTCGTGTTGTCAGCGAGCTTTGTCGGAGTAGAGTTTTCCTTTGCAACCGTCGTATTCGATGGTTCCGGTGACGGTGACGGCGTGGCTTTTGGTTCCTCAGGTGTCGGCGTCGCCTGCGGCGTAGGCGTTGGCTCAGGCGTTGGCGAAGCTGTCGGTTCGGCCACGGCTTTTTCCTCGGGTGTTGGCAAGACGGTCGGGATCGGCGTCGGGCTTGGTGAGGGCACTTCAATTGCTGGCGTCGGTGAAGGAGTTTGCGTAGATTCTGGTGTTCTTTCTGGCGTTGGATCCGGGGTCGGATCCGATTTGACCGGTTCGGGGGTTGGGATCGGTGTTGGAACGGGTGTTCTTACCGGCGTCGGTCTCGGCGTAGGTGTCGATCTTGGCAGAGCGATCGGGATCGACGGCGTCGGCGTTGGCCGCATCGCAACGGTCTCTGTCGAAACTGTCGGCGATGGATTCGGGCCAATGCGATTTTCAAGGCCCATCGTGTGGCCGTTTACCTTTTTATAAAGGGCTTCGATCGCGTTATACCGCAATGCGTCCGGCTGGCTGCTCTTATAACTGCGGATGTACATTTCGAGAGCCTCAGCGTTTTTGCCTTCGAGCTGAAGCGAAGTACCGAGCCGCCAAGTGCTCGAACGCCACCAGGCGCTATCAGCCGGTAAAACACTCACGGCTCGCTTCAAATGCACCGTCGCCTGAGCCGCATCATCCATCTGAAACTGTGCCCATCCCGTTATTTCCTCGACCCGTCCGCGAAGTACCGCTGATAGCGTCGGGCGGGCGACGATAGGTACATTCACATAGTTTCCCGACGTGGCGGCGATCGTCCGGCTCTCGTATAATTCGCTTGCCATCACTGCCGAGGTCGGGTCGGCGACGTCGAGTCCGGCGTCGAGTGCGGACGGAGCCGACTTGGTAAGTTCGACGACCTTGGGCAGTGCGATCTTTTTGTCCAGAAGCTGAGAACCGGCAAAAACGATTCGATGAACCTTCATTTTGTCATCGCCGCTGACAAACTGATCGGCAGCTTTTGCGACCTCTTCGGCGTTCGGCTCAGCTTTATCCAGTTCCTGTTTCAGATCGAGCAACGCCGACATTCTCGCCGCGTTTTCAGGGCTTTCCGCGGCGACCGGGGCAAAAATGCTCGCTCGGCGCTCGTAGCTGACGAGTTCGTTGAGATCTTTCGATCCTCGCTTTATTCGGCCCCCAAGATTCGTGAAGACCATCCCGTCCTTCACGGAAAAGCTTTTCGCAAGTTCTTCAGCTGCCTCACGGTAAAATCCGGCAGATGCTCGGGCTGAAGCGATCTCGTATTCGAGCGTCGGGAAATTGCCAAAACGCCGGGCCGCGAGCAGCGTTTTCTCGGCTGCGGTCGGATTTCGCTGAGCTAAGTATCCACGAGCGAGTGCTATATGCGACCAAATGAATCGCTGGTCCGTTGAAATCGCCTTCTGTGCGAGGTCTACGGCCTTGTCACCCTCGTTATTGGCTGCATACCAATACGCGGCTCCAGCCAGCAGAATGATATTTCCCGGGTTTGCCTCAAGCGATTTGGCAAGTTCTGCTTCTGCATCGCTGCGTTTTCCGGCGTCAAACAGAGCCAGAACGAGCCCGGTTTGAGCCGGAACATCTGAGCTTTCTTTGATAAGGATCTCTTTATAGAGAGCTACGGCGTCGTCCGCTTTCCCTGTCGCCCTCTTCATCTCGGCAAGTCCACGACGCGCGGTAAGAGAGTCAGGATCGAGCTCGAGGGCTTTTGCATAAGCGGCCGCGGATTCATCGAGTAGAAAATCCATCCGATTTGCAAGCCCGAGCGTTTGATAGGCGGGCGACGATATCGGGTCGATCTTCAAGGCGGATTCGGCGACGCGGCGTGCTTCGGAACCGTTTTCGACGCTCATGTAAAAGTTTGCGACGCTCAAGAGTTGACCGACACTCGTTTCGCTCTTTTCTTCGATAGCCTTTGCCAGCTCGAATCCTTCGGCTCGTGCGCCGCGAAAATAGAGATTTGCGGGGAATTTGGCAAGTGTATCGGCAAAAAGCTGATCGGGCACCGGCTGCGGAGCGTCCTTGATCGCGATCTTGTAAAGCTCCACAGCTCCCGCGATATCGCCTGCGGTCAGCTTATCGTTACCCAACTGCGTTCTTACCGTGACGATCATCGTGAAAGCATCCGGGATGCGTTTCGCCGTCGGGTATTTCTTGATGAATTTCTTGAGGGCCGCGATACGGTCAGGACCGTCCTCGATCGCAGCGGCCTGTTCATACGTTGCTTCTTCGTCAGCTTCCTTTTTTGCCAGTTCCTCGGGCGTCGGAACTGCGGTTTTCGGCTTTGTTTTGTCCGGTGCCTTTGGTTTGGGTAACGCGGCTGTTGGGTTTGGTGAGATCGGATTGTTATTCGATGCGGAAACCTTTGGCTTCGGCGGCGAGATCTTCTTCGGCGCGGCCGTCTGTTTAGGCTTTGACGAAGCGGTCTTGTTGTCGACCGTTTTCGGCTTAGCGGCCTTTGTGTCCGCAGGTTTTGCGGCAGACGGTTTGGGTTTAGCGGGCGTTGGTTTAGGTTTCGCCGTCTGAGCAAAACTGGTCAAGGCAAGCACGCCTGAAATGATAATTACACCCAAAAATCTCATAAAAACAATGGTAAAAACGCGTCGCCGATGTCAAAATGATACCACGGACACGCCCGTTTCCTCGCCTATGCTCGAACTCGACCACGTCTGGTCCAAAATGATCGACGAAGCAGCTTTCAAGGCTTCGAATGCCGGCCGTCAGGACATTGTCGATTACCTGCGGCTGCGGGCGACTAACGACGCGATCAGAAAAGCGGGCGTTTCGTGGCTCTTCGATACCGTTATCGAGATCGCGTCCGAGGCCTCACGCCACCGGCGCGGCATCATTATCGAACGCGAAGAGCCGCATAATTTTGCCCGTGGAAATTCCAACATGGTCGGCTCGCTGCTCGAAATTCGTCAAGGAGTGAGATGTCTCTCCGTCGAAGCAGGTTGGGCGCGAACGCCGTCTGACGGAATAATGCTGAAAGGCTCGCTGGCCTTTGCCCGTTTCTCGCATTTCGGAATGCCCAAATTTACCGCCGAAATTCGCCTTATCCACGGCGACGACCTGCCGAAATGGCTCCATGACGATGGCTCGACGGTTGAAACATCAGCGATCAGCGGCCATCTGGAAATTTTCCTTGGTTCTTGACGGTCGCGATCTGATTTGAAAAGGCTGCTATTGGTCTCGGCGATCTCCGCGTCTTCGCTCGGCGAACTCTGCGAGGATCGAGCTGAAACACCGCAAACGTCGGCTCCTCGCAGAGAACGCCGAGTGGGACGCAGAGTTCGCGGAGTAGAGTCCCTTCCTAGGCTATTAAAATAACGCCTATCTTCGTACGATGCGTCTTTGTTTTCAGCAGGTTCTGCGGTAGAATTGAAAGTTAGTTTTTTGAATAGGGGAGTAAAGCATACAACGTGATAGCAGAACTTGATAAACTGATAGAGTTACAGAAGACAGATACAAATCTCAGAAAATTAAAGAAATCCCTAGATACAGCTACAGAAAGGCGTGCCGAGATCGAACAAGAGTTTGAACAGCACGCCTTTTCTATTCGCGAGATCCAGAATAAACGCGACACGCTTCGGGCAAAACGAGCCGATCTCGAAAAGCAGATAGCCGACAACAAAACCTATCTCGAACGAGCTGACCGCAATCTCAAACACGCTCAGAACCAGAAAGAATACGAGACCGCCATGCGTGAGACCGACGCACTGCAAAAGCAGATCGCGGCGTTCGAAACCCAGATCGTCGAGATCATGGACGAGGTCGAGGGCGTTGAAAAAGAACTCGAGGAACGCGCCGAAGAGATCAATACGCTCGACGGCAAACGTGACGCAGCCCTGGCAGAATTTGACAAGTCGATGGCGGTGGACAAGGCGGAATTTGACGAGGAAACCAGCCATCGCGCGACCGCGTTTGCGACACTTCCGGCACGCCTAGCGTCGGTCTATGATCGCCTGGCACAACGCAGCCGCGACGGTATTGCCGTGGCTGAGGTTATCAATGGTTCGTGCTCGGCTTGCAACATGCAGCTTCGCCCGCAGGTCCAGCTCAACGTCAAAAAAGGCGACGAGATCATCACCTGCGAAAACTGCACCCGCATCATGTACATGGCACCAAAATCCGAAGCCTCAGCATAACTTTTGCACACACGATCGAACAAAGCCTGGGCGATCAGCCCGGGCTTTTTGAATGGAGTGGCAAGCGTTTCGGCCTGCCGAAGGCTGACTGGAGCGGCAAGCATCCCTGCTTGCCACAGTGCGGCTTCCGCACTGTAACGAGCCCAAGTATCCCTCAACATAATTACCACAAAACACCTAACGCCGAGGAAGCCTCGGCGTGGCAAGCAAGGATGCATGCCGCTCCAGTCGCGGTATTCTTTTCCCTCAATGTACTCCGCTGTACACTCCCTGGCCTTTCCGCGAAATAGACTAAAGGAAAGGCTGATTGCGAGGTTTTTATGGGAAGAAGTTGCAGGGAATTCGAGCCGATGTGCGAGACCTCGGAACCGGGCGAGCGGTTGATCTCGCGTGAAGATATGCTGCCGATATCGCTCGAGATCGGCCGTCGGATACTCGAGGTGTTTGGTTATCAGAGCATCTCGAATATCGTCTTTCGCCTTCGCACGACCAAGCGTGAGATCGACGACGTCATCAACGGCGAACGTCTGCCGTCCGCCGAGCTTTTGCTGTGCATCCGCAAAGCGACCGGAGCCTCGATCGACTGGATCCTGACCGGCGAAGGCTCTCGATCAGCCGTCGCGACCGCACTTCCAACCGTCGAGCCTCGCCGCGAACCGAGCCTCGCCCTCGCGGTCATCAACGCCCGCCGTGAGCAGGATACACCGATCCCGGAGCCACTGTCGACGACCTCTCAAAATCGACCGGCCTCAGTAGCTCAACAATAAGCCGCCGCCACGAGGCGGCTCTAGCAACAGTCCGAGCTAACGGTCAACACAGCCAAATCGCTAATGACATCATCAAGAGATACAAAGAGAGAATCGCCATATCGCAAGCCTAACCCCATTTTTGCCACCTTTCAACGAAGTTCATGCGACGCGAAAAACTCTACCAGACGATCTGCATCTCGATAATAATACGCATTAATTGTAATTTTATCGTTCTCAGAGCGAAGTATGATCTTCCATAACACTCCTGCAAGATACTCCTTCTTCACGTCGAGCAAGTCTGAAAGTCCAATATTCTTTTTACCGATCAAAGAGTTTTTTGAAATGACATTTTCTTCAATTTTCACGGTCGATTCGTTCCAAATACTTACTGAAAAGACTGCGAAAATCAGGATAATCGACGTTCCGATAAGGAAGCCCCCAAAAGGAAAATCGCCCCCCCGTAGAATGTCTTTACCCAGAAAATAAACAAAAAGTATAGTCAGAAGAGTGGGCACGGCCAATGCAAAACCCAGAGCTACAGGATTATATTTAATGATCTTATCCATCTCAATTTGCTCCGCAGCTGCACTCAAGAAAGGGGTCAGTCCTGCAATATTGCAATATTCACCTGTGAAAACTAGAGCGGTCTGCGATATCGGGCCCAACTTTGCAATTTTGCAGGACTGCCCCTTTTTTCCACAAACCTCACACCACGATAACGACAATCCTCGCGAACTCGCATCCCAGGTAATGACAGCCCCAAGACACGTTTACGTTGCCCCCCATACGCATCCCTTAATACGGACTCAAAGATAAAAAGAAAGGGGTCAGTCCTGCAATATTGCGATATTCATCTATGAAAACCAGAGCCGTCTGCAAGATCGGGCTCAAATTGCAATTTCGCAGGACTGACACCTTTTTCTGACCCCTTTTTTCCCTCTGCGGCCGCCAACTCGGAGCCAGTATCGCCGACCTCTCAAAATCGACCGGCCTCAGTAGCTCAACAATAAGCCGCCGCCACGAAGCGGCTCTAGCAAGATGCGAGCTAACGGTCAACACAGCCAGATCGCCGATGACATCATCAAGAGATACAAAGAGAGAATCGCAATATCGCAGGCCTGACCCCAATTTTTGCGTGACCCCCAATTTTCTTTCCCCCTGTTATTCCCGATTCACAGTTTTTTTGCTTATTCTTACTATTTGTTGCCCCATTTATCACGGCTCGAAAAGAACGGAGCGAGAAACCAATCATGGATATTCTCTTCGTCTAGCTTAAGTTTCCTGCCGATATCTACGGATTCAGCTATCAGTTTTTCGGCCAACTCAGTTTTAGCTTGCTGGCTCAGTACGAGAGCCTGTTGGCTTAGAGACGTGGCCAAGCCTAGGAGGTCTTTGGTACTTCGAAACAATGAAATCGCCTGATTGAAATATCTCTCCGCGTTCAACCAGTCTCGTTCCATGAGATAAGATTGTCCAATAGAATATAACGCCCGAGCTCTGCTCTGCTCATCAAACTCAGATTGCAAACATTCTTGAAAGATAGATCGATATGTGTCAAAATCATCCTTCAATAGAAGTTTGAAGGCTCGAACTCCGTCATCTTCATTAACATTGGTCATACTTATAATTGCCTTAATTAAACGCCACCTGGAACCCAATCGTTGTCATTGCCGTCAGGGCTCGGACATGGTGTGTTAGCCCCCACAATCGTCACTATTGTATAGAGTCCTGGAAAACCGCCGCCCCGACATTGGTAATAACAATACTTCATACCATTAACAGGATTGATTGTTGAGTCGGTATTTCGGCACGACCTTCGCGGCTCGTTTGGGCGCGGATAAGGCCGAGGTGTCGTCTGTGCCATTGGCGTGGCACTACTAGTTGGACATGCGGTGGTGATCGTCGGGTTCCAAAATCGATCCCAGTTTCGGTACGGGTTTAGCGGACCTGCAACGAATGGATTCCAAGGATGATCCGCGGTTGCATTTCCTATCCGCCACGCCCCGTAAATTGCGATAATCCCGCCGCCAACTAGCCAACCAGCTGGGCCACCCCATGCGACTGCCCCCGCAGCAGGAACTGCAATGGCCCCTTGAGTTCCGCGTGGATCTCTAAATCTAATAGGGTCATTCCAAACATATCCGTAAAGATTTATATCGTCGCCTTTAAAGCCAATCGGGTCTTCCGACACAAATCGTCCAAGATCGTCATCGTAGAACCTTGCCCGGTAATAGTTTATGCCGGTTAGCGGGTCGAGTTCGCGACCGGTGAATTGGTATCTCGACACAAAGCTTCCATTTGAAGCATTTCCATACGAATCGTAGCTGTTCGAGTCGACGCTCGTGCCACTTGAACTGGCAAGAACTGCTGTCGAGCCGAGGTGATCACTCAGGAAATATTTTGAAGTGCCGCCCGAGATGGACTTGAATTTATTGTCGATACCTGGACCGTTTTGGTATTTGGTTAGCGTGGAATTAACGTCGTCGAGAACAACATCCTGACCGTCATTGGTATATTTTTCGACGCTTGAGCCCTGTGTGCGTTTCACACGGCGGCCAAGTGCGTCGTAAACATAAGCTGCTGAATTTGTGCCGTCGCCTGCGGAAACCATTCGATTTTCGCGGTCCCAGCCGTAGGTCCAGTTAACGGCTCCGACTGTTTTGCCGGTGGTGGAGCCGTTGGCGTTGTAGGTGTAGGTGGCTGAGTCGGTGGCGGTGACGCGGTTGAATGCACCAATTGTGTAGCTCGAACTCAGATGACTAGCGGTTCGATTACCGACCGCATCGTACGTGTAGCTTTCGACCGTCGAGCCGCCGACGGTGACGGCGGTCAGGCGGTTGATGTTGTCGTAGGTGTAGTTTTTGGTCGCCGCCAGCCCCGCGATCTGGCTGATCTGGTTTGCGGTGTTGTACGTGAACTGATCGTCGTACAGCGTAGTCGAAGTATTTTCATGCTTCAGACGCTTGAGACGGCTCATGTTGTCGTACGTGTACGTCGAAGTAACGCAGTTCGGCATCACTCGCGACGTCAAACGGTTCGCGTTGTCGTAGGCGAAGGTGAAGTCGTTGCTGGCTTCGTCGGTGAGCGTCGTCAGGCGGTTGGCGTTGTCGTAGGCGTAGGCGGTGTGGTTTGCTGTGTCGAGTTTGAGCAGCGTTTTGCGGCCTGCGGCGTCGTAGGTGTATTCGAGATCGTGGCCGAAAACGTCTTCTTCGGTAGCTAGGCGGCCGCGATTGTCGTAGGTGAACGTGACCGTTCCGGCGGCGTTCACTGCCGTCAGCAGCCGCGAGAGATCGTCGTAGGTATAACTCGCATTCTCACCCGAAGCTCCAGTGTAACCGACATTCGTCAAACGGTTCAGATCGTCATAGGTATAACTCGTCACATGCCCCAAATAATCCGTCCGCGTCGCCCGATTCCCAACCGCATCATACGTAAACGTCATCGTCTGACTATTCCGGGTCTGTGTGAGAACGCGCCCCTGCGGATCGTAGGTGAAGGTGTATTCCTGATCGACATTCGGGAGCATCATCATGATCTTTCAGATCAAGGGGCGTCTTCGATTATAAAGTGCCTCAGCCAAAAAGGCACTAACTTTTTCACTCCCTCGATCGAAACTGCCAAAGGCAGGTAGAGCGGTTGCAGCTTTGACCATTCGTGCCAGTCGAGGACATCCGGATTGCCGGCCGAGAAATCAGAGGTCATTCGGAAGTCGGAACGATTCGGCCGCCTCGCGTTATGCGGGCGATTTGGTTTAGGTCGAGGATGAGGATGCCGTTGAGGTTGATTTCGGGGTTGAGGAAGACCTGATTGCCTTCGATTCCGATGTAGCGTTTGGCGAGCAACTGGGAGTGTAGATGTAATAAAAAGAAGATAGGGGGGCAGTCATGCAGCCAGATCGCTCATGAGATCATCAAGAGGTACAAAGAGAGAATCGCAATATCGCAGGCCTGACCCCATTTTCCATGTGCATGTGCATTTTCCAAATTGACCCCGAATTTCCCGAATTTCCGTCATAGACGTCTAAAGCGTCTTTCTAATTCGGCTTTGAACTTCGTCAATAATGCATCCAATTAAGAAAAGTATTGCTACACTTGCCGAAACATCAACCCAGATGCTGGTTATTTGATATCCAAGATAGATGTGGATCCCTATCATTATCAAACCCATGGGAGCGGAAATCATCATCATTAAAGCGTCAAGTTGAAACGCAAGAGCCACTACAAACAATATGAAATAAGCTGCTGGGAGCAGAATCTTCTTTTTCCAGATAATACGCATAATTTAGCGCCTGGGCACTCCGAGGAATCACATTTTATTGTCCAGAAAACCTTGCGGATTCGTAATGAAGAAATCGAGCCAATGCCCGACGGAATCGATACCATTGAAGAAGCCGAAATGAGCACCGGGGCTCTTATAGAACCGATCAACAGTTGAGATCATTGGCCGGCAAAAGCGGGGAAGAATACAAGATCTTATGATCATGGCGCTCAAAATACTCGAGGAATTTAGCTCAGATCTCGTTTCCGGTCATAAGTTCATTTTAAGGGAAAAGGAAAGAGCGTCAAACTAGTTTCCGGCCCGTTCTGTCTGATGTGCTATTTAGCATAAATTGATCTATCTTGCGGGTTTGGGAAATACGATGGACGGTAGTATGCCGCGAGGCGCGAAAAACGCGCTAAAGCATTATAAATATTGATACATATATCTTGACTAAATCGGTAAATCTGATAGATTATCGCTCAACGTAAGTTACTCAAATCAGTTACCAAAAAGGTGCCAAGATCGGTCGCGGTTTTTCGCGAGAAAGTCTCTCGGTCGAAGGTCGCAGGAGAAATTTTATGAACAGACGCTCTCTAATATTGAAAGGACTACTCAAAACCCGAACGAGGGTCGCCATTACACTATTCGTATCAATTGCCGCCGTCGCTTTAGGTGTAAGCCTTGTGCCGGGATCGAAGGCTCAGCGGGGCAGCTTAAATAATGCCTCGACAAAAAAGGCGTCATTAGCTTCGAAAAATTTCGATGCTCGCCTTATGGCAACTCAGGATGTCGAACGCCTGGCCCAGAATTCACAACGCGGTTTGGGCAAGAATGGCGTTATCGACGTCGCACGTCAGCAGGCCGCCGGGATCGTTGATGGACTCGCAGCCTTGAAATCTCGTGTACCGAACGCTTCGATCCAGCTCTCGCCATTGACTGCGGCCGTCGAGATCGTAGATGGAAATGGAGCTTTGACCGGAAATAACCGTGGTATGACCGGCGAGATGATCGTTCGAAATTTCATCTCGGCAAATAAAGAACTTTATGGTCTCAACGACATCGATATCGCTAACCTTAGATTTCTTGGTGAAAGCGACAGCCCGTCCGGGATCAAAATGGTTCGAGTCGAGCAGATGGTTAGGTCGACACCGATCTTTCAGAGCGAAACCCGCTTCATTCTCGATCGCAACGGACGTGTCGTCCGCTCGCTGGGATCGATGATCCCAAAAGCTGACGAAGCAGCTGACTCCAATGCGGGTATTATGACGCCTGAGCAAGCACTGAGAGCGACAATGAGGCAACTCGGTGTCGATCTCGATGGTTCGCAGTTTCGACGTGTTAACTCGGATGATGAAGAGGTCAGCAAGATAGCGGTTGATGACGCACGTATCGAAGGTAACGTGACCAGCAAGATCGTTTATTTTCCAGTCGCTCCGGGCGTTCTCGTTCCGGCTTGGTCACAGGTTGTCTTCGGCAACGATGCGGACTGGTACGTTCTGGTTGACGCTCGTGATGGAACAATGCTCTGGAGGAAGAACATCAAGTCGAACGTCTCAACCCATAATGCCCGTTTTAGAGTCTACGTGCAGGCAGATGGTACGACGCCCGCTGACAGTCCGGCTCCACAGTCTCCATCAGCCGCAGTTCCGGGTGGCGGAACACAATTTGGTGCGATCTCACCAACGATAGTTTCGATGTTTACGGCAATGGACCCTCTAGCAAGCCAAAACGGCTGGATCGACGATTGCCCCGGCGGGATCTGCACTGCAAACGAGACGCAAACTATTGGCAATAACGTCCATGCATATATGGATCGAGTAGGTGGAGCAGGTGCTGGCGGCGCTAACCAACCTGATACAGCAGCCTCATCCGTACTCGATGGGAACGGTAAGCCTATCGGCAACCCGGATGCAAACGGCCGCAACCGAGATTTCCTTGGAACCGCTCCGCGTGATTTCGAGACCAACTATCTCCCGCCGCCTCAAGGTGGAAATCCGGAAGCCGGTCAGACTGCGACTGGAAATGGTAACAACGGCACGCTCCCGGTCGACCAATACCGAAGAGGAATGCTCACGCAGCTTTTTTATGTGAGTAATTGGTATCACGACAAACTGTTCGCCCTTGGCTTCAATGAAGGGGCGGGTAATTTCCAACAAACAAATTTTAGCGGGACGGGTCTCGGTGGTGACCGTGTCCTGGCCGAAGGACAGGATAGCTCAAGTACTGACAATGCCAACTTCTCGACTCCTCCAGATGGTCAATCCGGACGCGCTCAAATGTTTCGATTTATCGGACCAACCGTAGATCGTGACGGCAGTCTGGATACGGAAGTTCTTATTCACGAGCTAACGCACGGCACATCTAACCGTCTGATAGGTAATGCTGCGGGCTTGGTTTGGGATCCCGGCACGGGCATGGGCGAAGGATGGAGTGACTTTTATGCGATGTCACTACTCAACAATACGAACGCCGATGATCCGAATGCGAGTTACGCCACGGGTGCATATGCTACTTACAAGGCATTTGGGATAGTTTCCTACACCGATAACTATGTCTATGGCATTCGTCGTTTTCCTTACTCGACAAACAATACTGTCAATCCGTTAACATGGGCTGACGTCGATGACTATACGAATAACCTTTCGGGGGGTATTGCACCTGATCCACTCGGAAACAACATCGGTGGAGCACAGGAAGTTCACAATACCGGTGAGATCTGGGCTCTTTCACTTTGGGAAGTTCGAAGCCGGATCATCGCTGCAAATGCGGGAAGCGTGCCGACCGGAAATCAAAAGACATTGCAGTTGGTCACGGATGGAATGAAACTGACGCCATCGAACCCGAGCTATGTTCAGGCTCGCGATGCGATCATTTCAGCCGACTGTGCTACGAATGCTTGTGCGAACGAGGATTCCATTTGGAACGGTTTTGCTGATCGTGGATTGGGCTACGGAGCAAAAGTTTCCTCTGCGTACGGCTTTGCGCCGATCGCGACCCATCAGGGCATTGCTGAGTCGTTTTCTGCTCCTTCGCTCGATATTCAGAGCGTAACTGTCGATGACAGCATCGGAAATAATAACGGAGCGATCGACCCGAATGAACCGGTTCGTATCACGGTAGCACTAAAAAATCCATGGCGGTCTGCGTCAAAGAACGTTGCAGCAGCAACCGCAACGCTTACGACCAGCACACCGGGTGTTGTAATTACCGACGGGAATTCTTCATATCCGGCTATTCCGGCACAGGGCAGCGCAGTCGGTGATACTTTCGCGTTTACCGTACCGGCGGCAGCAACTTGTGGCCAATCGTTGAATTTCACGGTCATGCCGAACAGCTCGCTGTCTGGCCAGGTTCCGCTTCAAATTTCCTTCCGTGTGGGTGCTCCCGCAGGAACAGGAGCTCCAATTACGTACACACGAACCCCAGGTGCTCCGCTTGCGATCCAGGATCTCAGACCGCGCGGGACTATCGACAGCCAAACGATCACTGACGATTTTGAAATAGCCGATATCAATGTCAGGATCGACAGCATTACGCACACATTTCCCGGCGACGTAACATTTGGTATCAAAGCACCTAACAGCTATGGTGTCGATCTCGTAACCTTTATCGGCGGTGCGGTTGCTGGTGGAGGCGATGGTGACAATATCACCAACATGGTGATCGATAATCAGGCTGTTGGCGATATGTTGCTTGCAACAAATGCGCAGGCTCCTTATACAGGAAGCTGGCTGCCGATCGCAAACTCCCCGAGCTGGCCAGTTTTAGGTTTCGGCCCACAGGAGCCAGTCGGTGAGTTGAACAAGCTTAACGGTACCAGTACCTTAGGTACGTGGAGAGTGTTGGCTTCCGACCAAGCAGCAGGCGATGTAGGTACGCTCAACTCGTGGTCCCTGATCGTTACGCCGAGAGCCTTTGCTTGTACGCCTTACGTTGCTGCGGTTAATCCGACGTTTACCCCTGCAGCGGCGATCAGCCGTCAGCAGGGAACACCTCCGGGAGCGGCGGTACAAGTTGGAACCGTAACAGATCCGGACACGCCGATCGCAAACCTGACGGTTACCCAGATCGCGGGTGGAACGGCGACGGGAGTGACGGTAAGTGGAATCACGGTGAATCCAGGAACAGGAGCGGTCAGTGCGGTTGTGAGTGCTTCGTGCTCTGCAACAGCAGGAACGGTCCGGTTCCAGGTCTCAGATGGTACAAATACCGGAACAGGCGACCTGCAGGTGAACATCACGGCGAACACGGCTCCGACCCTGACAGCCCCGGCGAATCAGACGGTGGTGTTCGGGCAGGGAGCAGCGTATCCGACGACGTCGAGCGATAACGGAACGATGACGTATTCGGTTGTGAGCACGACACCGGCGATGACGACACCGCCGAGCATCAGCCCGACAGGAGTTGTTTCGGTAGCGAACTCAGGCCCGATCGGAGCACATACGATAGTTATCAGAGCGACGGACAACTGCGGAGCATTCACCGATGCTTCGTTCACCGTAACAGTGAACCAGGCAGCAACGACAACGGTGGTGCAGACCGCTCAGAATGCTCCGACATACGGCCAGTCGACAACGATCACAGCCTCGGTCGCGGCGAATCCGCCGGGAGGAGGAGTTCCGCAGGGAACCGTGAACTTCCTCGACGGAGCAACACCGATCGCGGCCTGCCAGAACGTGGCCCTCAACGGCCTCGGATCGGCAGCATGTTCGCTGAACACACTCGGAGCGGGAACGCATACGATCAACGTCAACTACTCGGGCAACACGAACTATCTCGCAAGCTCGGGATCGGCACAACAGACGGTGCTCAAAGCCGCACTGAACATCACGGCATCGAGCCATAATGTGACGTATGGTGATGCGGTACCGACGATCACACCGACATTCTCGGGCTTCGTGCTCGGAGAAAGCTCGGCTAACCTTACGACGCAGCCAAACTGCTCGACAACGTACACACAGGGAGCGGGAGCGGCAGGTTCGCCGTACCCGACAAGCTGTACGGGAGCAGTATCGGCGAACTATGCGTTCAACTACATAAACGGTTCGATCAACGTCGCCAAGAAAGGCCTGACGGTTACGGCTGACAACAAGACGCGAGCCTACGGAGCAGCTAACCCTGCTTTGACGGCGACGATCACCGGCTTTATCGGAGCGGACAATGCCGGAAACAGCACAACGGGAACGGCAGGACTGTCGACGACAGCGACCGCGACGAGCCCGGTCGGGAACTACCCGATCACGGCGACACTCGGAACACTGGCGTCTTCGAACTACACGTTCACGACGTTCAACGCCGGAACGCTGAGCATAACGGCTGTGCAGCTCACAGTGACGGCTAACAACCAGACACGTGTGTACGGAGCTCCGAACCCGACGCTGACGTACTCGATCACGGGCTTTGTCAACGGTGAAGGAGTAGGAGTGGTGACCGGAACACCGAACATCACAACGACCGCCAACGCGACGAGTGCACCGGGAACGTATCCGATCACTACAGCCCAAGGCACGCTGGCTGCCCCGAACTACACGTTCACGACAGCCAACGGCACCCTAACGGTCACACAGGCCGCAACGACCACGACGATCACGAACGCGGCAGCCCTCGGCAATCCGACCTCGGCCGGACAGAGCTATGCCGTGAACTGGTCGACCACACCGGTCGCCCCGGCAACCGGAACACCGACCGGAAACGTGACGGTAAGTGACGGAGCGGGAGCAACGTGTACGGCAGCAGTAGCCGCCGGAACATGTAACCTGACCTCGGCGACATCGGGCACGAAGACCATCACGGCCACATACGCCGGCGATGCGAACTTCACGGGCAGCACTTCACAGAGCGTCCAGCACAATGTCGTCAACGGTTTGACGGGCAACGTCAAGCAGTTCATCGCCTTCGGAACGAACACGAACCTCGCAGGCGTTACGATGACACTGCTCAACACGGGAACGCAGCAGGCAGTAACGACAACGACTGACGCGAACGGTAACTACTCGTTCTCGACCGCACTCGGACAGAGCTACACCATTACTCCGAGCGGTCTGGGCAAAGCCTTCGAGGCGACGAGCAGAACCTACACGAACGTGGCCGGAAACATCTCGGGTGCTGACTTCATTGCATATGATGTTCCTGGCCCGAATGCCATCCCGAGAAGTGCACGTGTTTCGAGCCAGATCGCGACACAGGGACAACCTGTGACGGTTCCGGTGCTGATCACGACGACCGGAGTCGAGACCAAGGTCTCATTCTCAGTCGAATACCCGACGGGCCCATTGGGAGTCCCGACGGTCACGTGCGGAACGGGAGCAGTTAACTGCACTCTCACCGTCGACAACTCGCTCGCAGGCAAGACCGGCATCACGGTCACACCAGCGAACTCGAACCCGCTGACAGCGGGAACAAGAGAGCTTGTGAAGATCACCTTCCCGACGCAATCCAACCCGGCAACGAGTGCAGCGATCAAGTTCGGCGACTTCCCACAGGCCAAAGACGTCAGGAACGCGGAAAACAACCCGCTCCCAATGCTCTACTGGACCGACGGCCTGGTATCCTTCACCGGCGGAACCCTGCTTGACGGAGCCACGATCTCCGGCCGCGTCCTGAATGCTAACGGACAAGGTGTGAGAAACGCGACGGTGACCATCATCGACCCGGTCGGCAACCGCCGAACGGCAACCACCGGATCCTTCGGCAACTACACCTTCGAAGGCCTCGAACTCGGCCGAGATTACCTCATCACGGTCACCAGCAAACGGTACAGATTCCCGACACGAACGGTCAACCTAACGGAAAACCTCAGCGGAGTGGATCTGACCGGACTGGAATAACAAAAGCTGGATTTTCAATCCACAACTGCCCGCGGTCCGGAATTAAGTTTCGGACCGCTTTATTATTGCTGTGGAGCTTTCGCCAGTTAAAATGGAAGGCATCAACGGAAGGAATCATTGAACGGGTGCGATCCCCGTACATTAGCATTCCCTTTGATCGATTCGGGAGCTTGATCATGACATCGGATAAAACCGGTACAGGGCGGATGCCATTTGGAAATCGGAAGCGCGAGCGATCCGGGATTCTCAACCGATATTACGGGACTTCGTCCTGGAATTCGGTGACGACATGGCCGCCTCGCGTTATGCGAGCGGTTTGATTTAGGTCGAGGATGAGGATTCCGTTGAGGTTGATTTCGGGGTTGAGGAAGACCTGAGTGCCTTCGATATTAATGTAGCGTTGGGCGAGGAACTGGGAGACGGAGATGTAATAGGCTTCATGCATTTTTTCGATCAGGCGAACGGCCCCGGAGGTTTTTGGCTCGGCGGGGCGGATCGCGAGCTTGTTTAGTGTCGGTTCGTGATAGATCGTAACGTGGCGCGGACGGCCGAGGTCAGTGTGGACCTGGCGTCCGAAGTGGATCTCGCCTTTGTGATTGATCGTCACGTGATGCCGTTTGAACCCACGGTTACGTGTAACACCATCGAATTTTATCCAGTTTCGGCTTAACAGCATAAGGAATCCAATGTTGCAAGGATAAGACAATGTCGCATAAATGTCAAGTAAAGTGTCTGTGAGTGGCGAATCTATGCCAGCTGTCTTGCTTGCGGCCGCTTCCATCGTTCACCATCGCCACCACTTCCAAAATTGCGGCCCCGTCATTGGGCGGAGCTGAGCCTTCTTAACTTCTTCATCCTCAGCATCTTCAGCCCGACTTCGCCGTTCATCTTTCGACTTCTTAACGCTCCTCATTCCATCTACGGAACGCCGTTTGAATGCCCGTCATCCGTGAGTCACTTTGGCCCAAATATTTTCGTTTTTGACGAAAAGCTCCATTTTTCTTTGCGTCCCTGAAAACAAAAAAAGCGGCCCGAGAGCCGCTTTTCATGTTTGATGTGGCCGTTCCTAGATGAACGCGAAATCGAACTGTGCCTGGTGGATCGATTTGTCCGAGGTCAGGTCGATGTGGCCTAGGTAGGCTTCGAGTTCGTCGAGGACCTCGCGTTCGGTTGAGCGAAAGGCCTTGGCGACGTCGGGGTGGACGCGGAGCGTCGTGTGGCGGACGTCGTCGACCTGTTTCGAGAGACGGCGGGCCTCGGCCAGGATCTCGTAGCAGACCGTGGTCGGCGATTTGACCCAACCGGCACCTTCGCAGTAATCGCACGGTGCGCACATCGTGCGTTCGAGCGACTGTTTGACGCGTTTGCGGGTCATGATGATCAGCCCGAAGTCATTGAAAGACAGCACCTTAGTAGGCGAGCGGTCGCTCGCGAGGGCTTCCTGCAACGCCTGTGAGACCTTGTGCCGATTACGGCGGTCTTCCATATCGATGAGGTCGAGAACGATGATCCCGCCCAGGTCGCGAAGCCTGATCTGGCGGGCAATTTCATCGACGGCTTCCATATTGGTCTTGGTGATCGTGTCCTCAAGCCGAGCGTTGCCTTTGCCGACGAATTTGCCGGTGTTAACGTCGATCGAGACGAGGGCTTCGGTCTGATTAATGACGAGATAGCCGCCGGATTTCAGCCAAACACGCGGTTTCAGGGCCTTATCGATCTCCTCCTGAACGCCGTAGTACTCGAGGATCGGCTCTTCGCGGGTGTAGAGTTTGATCCGGTTGACCATCCGAGGCTGGATCAAATTTATGAACTCAACCGTCCGTAAATACTCCTCCTCGCTATCGACCCGAATCGCGGTAAAATCATCAGCCAACTGATCCCGCAGGATGCGTTGAACGAGATCCAAGTCCTGATGGATCAGGGCTGGAGACTTCTTTTTCTCAGAGCTTTTCTTCGAATCTGCCCACATGCGGGCGAGGTATTTTGCGTCGTTTCTGAGGTCTTCCTCAGCCACGCCGATGCCGGCGGTGCGGACGATGAATCCGCCCGACGGGATCTCAGCATCCTGACGGATACGCTGGATCAGCGTTCGCAGGCGGTTGCGTTCGGACGAAGATTCGATCTTTCGCGACACGCCGAGATGCTCAATTGTCGGCATATAAACGAGATAGCGTCCCGGCAAAGCGATGTGCGAAGTGATGCGCGCACCTTCTTCGCGATCGGCTCCTTGGCGATCTGGACCAGAATTTCCTGGCCTTCACGAAGCAGATCCGAGATCGTCGGCTGCGCCGGACGCCCGCCGCGATCGTTTCTGTCGAAACGCTTCCCGTCGCCGCCCTGGCGCTCGTTGCGATCGCCGGAAGGCCGGTCGTTATTGGGCCTGTCGCCTGATTGGCGGTCGTTACGTCCACGGCCTCCGCGCCGATTTCGATCGCGATCGCGGCCGCGCGGGCGGTCATCTGACTGTGACTGATCATCGCTCGGATCGGTTTGCGTTTCTGATGTCGTCTGATCACCGGACGGTTCGTCGCGCTCCGGCTCGGAAGCCTCGACGATCGCGACGTTTCCGTTCACTTCATCGTCGCCTGATTCTAGATTATCCAAGCTCTCGTCAGAGCCCTCATCGCCCTTTTTACCGCCTCGGCGTCGGCCGCGTCCGCCTCGTCGGACGGCCATTTCAGCGGTCTCCGAAGGCTCTTTTACGCTAGCTTCGGCATCTTCCAGGCCGTCACCTTTGGCTTTTTTGGTCTTAGAGGTTTTCGAGAATTTACCCTTGGCCGGGGCACGTTTGGCGGCCGCTTTCTTCTTCGGAGCGGGCTTTTCATCTGCTTCTTCGGCAGCGGCAGCCTTGGTTTTGCGGCGGCCTTTTGCGGGTGCTGGAGCGGGAGTTTCTTCTTCGTCGGCGATGCGTTCGAAGCCGCCGGCGTCACCGCCTACTTCGCCGAGGAGCGAGCCAACCTCTGCTTCTGCAGTAGTTTCCATCTCGAATTCGACCGCGCGGACTCGATTTACGATGGCTTCCTGGACGTAAGCGTCCTTGAACATTTCGCCCGTATCACTGTCGTCGCTGATGCGTTCAAAGCCAGAATTATCGAACTCGATCTCGAAAAGCGGCTCCTGCGGAGCTTCCTCGACCGGCTCGGCTACGGGCTCGTCTTTGCCCTTGCGGCCACGGCCACCACGGGAACGTTTGCCCTTTTCGGGACGCTCTTCGGCGGCTGGCTGAGGATCGTCGGAGGGCGGTAAAACCTCGCCAATATCGGCTGCAGGTTCATCGACGACCGGACGGGTTTCGGCGAGCGGTTCGGCCAGTTCCTGGGTCGAATCCATCTGTTTTTCGCGTTCGATCCGGGAGCGGTCGATCTGCTCGTTCGCCTCGCGTTTGGCTTCCTCTGGAGAGCCTTTTTTGTTCATTACGATGCGTTCAATTTCCTCGTCTTCATCAAAGAAATCGGACACGTACAGGAACGCATCGCGCTCCAGACCGATGTCGACAAAGGCCGACTGCATTCCGGGTAAAACCCTCATAACACGACCTTTATAGACGTTTCCGACGACGCCGGAATTCTCCTCGCCGCGTTCAATATAAAATTCTGTGACCTTGCCATTATCCAGAATGGCGATCTTTTTTTCGCGTCCGTTGACGCTGACAATCATCTCTTTTGACATGCAAAAATTCCTCAAAAAATGGGTATCGAATTGCCCGTTTTTTCAGGTCGAGAGGTGCGTCAGAATGTTGGATCTTGGTGGGACCTTAGGCCGAGGCTCGAGGATGAACGAGTGGTGTTTGAATGGTCTTATAGCTTGGTCTTGGAAGTGGTTTCCAAATGGACAAGTACTCGATACTATTCACGCCGGAATCTCGTTTATATAGCTGAAAACACAAGGTTTTCGCCCTCGGGGAGCACCATTTTTCGTGTTAGGAAAACGTGCTTCAGACCCTGTAATTACTGATCTCGTTTAGACCTTAGTCCTTCAAAAAAATCTTCTGACGTTCGCTCTCTCGCCTCGATCCGTGATCGTAAACGCGGCAAACTTCGGACAGTATAAACGAAACGGCGCCGCGTGTAAACAAAAAAAGACGCTTTCGCATGGCTCGCTTCGGAATGTGTCGCTGTGTCAAAACAACGCAAAGATTCTGAAAGCCAGTGTTTACGGGCTTTTGTTCGGCTCGGTTGCCGCGGCTGCCGCATCGCGTCCGATGCACGCCCGCCTCCTCGCTGCGTCGTTGATCGTCGAGGGCAGAAGGACCTCATGCAAAATCTCACTTGACAAAGCGTTGCATAAATGAAACAATGGGGCGCATATGAATACAATAAAACTCTGGACAAAATTTAACGGCAAGCCTAACAGCTCCATCAGGAACGAGGGAATTCGTGTGACGATGGGGAAAAGGGGCGAATTCTATTTGAACAAGGCCGCCTGGGAAGCTCTCGGCGAACCTGAGGCGGTCGAGCTGATGTTCGATCTCGGCAGGGCGGTCATCGGCATGCAAAAGGTCGATCCGTGGGTCGAGGACACATTTCCCGTAAAAGCGAAAAACACTTCGAGCGGCAGGATCATCCGGGCAAATCCATTTGTCGTCCATCACCAGATCAAACCGCCGCGGACGGTTATATTTAACAAGGCCCACATGGACGAAGGCGTCTTGTCGCTCCCGCTCCAGGCCATTACCGCCGTCAGCAAGGGCTCGAGATAATATCCCGAGCCACTCTTGCTATAATAACGGTATCGAATACGTAAGAGACAAACGATCCCCCAAACCAAAAAGCGAATCCGTCTCCCGAGTAATGAGCGCCAACCGCCCCAAAAACTCCAGACATGAACTCCAACTCCGAAAAGCGTTGTGGATTACAGACGCGGCATAAATCGGATAATGCTCGATGGCCTTGTACTCTAAACGAAAACTTTGTGATGGACGGACAGCCTATGAACGTTTGCAAGATTAAATTTGCGGGAAAACAATACGCAGTAAGGTTGATTGACTTTGGCGAAGATTGGGGGATCTATTACGTTGGGTCGACACAGCTTCTCAATTTGCTTATAGACGAACGGGCTAGTTACACTTCCGATGAGGCCCGGCGAGTCGACGAGGAAATTTTCTATTTCATCCCAGTTCACTATTATCAATTTTCTGACAACAGACTAAAGTCGAGGATACTAAGCGAGATTTTATAACGTTCCCATGATAAAACGATTCTACTATTCTGATTCGATTCTAGAGTTCCTAAAAAAAGATGAGTCAGCCATTCTCGGGGAACTGGTCGCAAATAGTGATTTCTCAACCGAACATGATCAGCGAGACGCTTGGATTTATCAGGTTAGGTTTTTGAAAAGCACTCTCGCGGAACGTTCAGGATTCATATTTTTTGAGTACTCCATACCGCGTATGGGAAAACGGATTGATGCGGTTGTAATAGATCGCCACATTATTTTCGTGATCGAATTTAAAGTTGGTGAAAGTGATTACAAAAGAGCCGATATCGACCAAGTATGGGATTACGGCTTAGACTTAAAAAATTTCCACGAAACAAGTCACCAGCACTTCGTTGCTCCGGTTTTGATTGCGACTAAAGGAACTACGGGAACAGACAAAACCGGGCTGAAACTAAATGGCGACAGACTATTTGAACCCGTGTTGGCAAACGCCGAGAATTTTGCAAATGTCTATAAGTTTATCCTTGACTCGGTTGAAGGTGAGGCGGTAAACAATCAAACTTGGGGTGCTGGGAGCTATTCGCCAACCCCGACAATAATCGAAGCAGCCACTGCATTGTACAGTCAACATTCCGTAGAAAATATTTCTCGCAGTGACGATTCTGCGAAAAACTTAAAGGTTACTGGGAATGCAGTGTCAAATATCATTGCCAGCTGCCGTGAGCAAGGTGAAAAGGCTATCTGCTTCGTCACTGGAGTTCCCGGGGCTGGGAAAACCTTGGTTGGGCTGGATGTTGCGACAAAATATCTTGACGCTTCCGGAGCAGACAGAAGTGTTTTTCTGTCTGGAAACGGTCCGCTCGTCGCTATCTTGACAGAAGCACTCGCGCGCGATGCGATTGCAAGAGCAAAGCAAAATGGTACAAGGTTGAAGAAGGGTGATGCCCGGAGTAAAGTCAAGGTCTTTCTTCAAAATGTTCATCATTATCGCGATGAGTACCTAAGAGATGAAAAGCCTCCAATCGATCACGTAGCGATTTTTGATGAGGCACAAAGAGCATGAACCATGAAAAGACTGCTGACTTCATGAAGCGGCGAAAGAACACGCCGGATTTCCAATATTCGGAGCCGGAGTTCCTCATTTCGTGTTTGAATCGCCACCAAGATTGGGCTGTGATAGTTTGCTTGGTAGGCGGAGGCCAAGAGATAAACCGTGGCGAAGCAGGCATTCGAGAATGGATTGAATCGGTATCGCGTAGTTTCTCCGACTGGAAGATTTACGTCTCGGGTAGATTGGGTGACTCCGAATACGACGCGCTTCCTGCTCTCGAAGCAGTGGAGGAGAAACAAAATCTAGTCATAAATGACGACCTTCATCTAGGCGTTTCCATGCGTTCATTTCGAGCAGAACGAGTTTCGGCTTTCGTAAAAAAGGTCCTTGATTTAGAAGTCGATGGTGCTAGATTGGAACTCGAACGATTTAGGCAAAACTATCCTATTGTTCTTACCCGAGATTTGGGACTTGCAAAGCAATGGCTGCGAAATCAGGCTCGTGGAAATGAGCGATATGGACTGATTGTCTCGTCAAACGCCCAACGGTTGAAACCGCTGGCTATAGATATAAAAACGCCGATGGATCCTGTCAATTGGTTTCTTGAGGGAAAGAATGATGTAAGGTCATCGTATTATCTTGAAGATGTCGCGACTGAGTTTCACGTTCAAGGGCTTGAGTTGGATTGGGCGTGCGTGACTTGGGATGCCGATTTTCGATTTGCCAAAAATGGTTGGACTACGCACTCGTTTGTGGGCGACAAATGGCATCAGGTGAAGAAGATGGAACGAAAGCAGTACCTGAAAAATGCCTATAGAGTTCTTCTAACTCGTGCTCGTCAAGGAATGGTGATCGTAGTGCCCGAGGGAGATAGTAATGACCATACTAGACGCCAGGAATATTATGACGCAACTTACGAGTATCTACGGAACCTAGGCTTGGAGCTCATTTAGAAGCGGATTTTATATTCATCGCGATCTCCAGAATTGAGACGTCGAATCCCCCGCCACAAACTACGTAATCTTTTTGTGATTTCAAGAGATGGTAACAAGAATTGCAATCAATATCGACATTCGCAGAATTTGGCTCGATCCATGTTTGGATTTTCATAGGGCAATCTGAAACATATTCGGCACGACCATGAAAGGCCTTCCTCTTACGAACTGCGGCTTCTAAAATTTCTTTGTGAATTGAGTCAGCCTTTGCGTTGTAGATCCACTTTTTATTTGATATCTCATTTATTACGAGATTTTCCAACGTTCGGAGGGAGAAATTCCTAGGTACGGATGATAGGTCAATTTCGATCATTGAAATCCCGAGTTCACTCACAAGCTTCCGTTTGTTCCTTCCCACTCTATGACTGACAAAAATTTCAATCATAAGTGGAGTTCCTGCGATTGATCCACGAAGATCGGGGATTACTTTGTCACCCCTTGGCTCAATTTCAATTGAATCGAATCTGATCATCTTTTCGTTCCATAAACGGATTGGCAATTGATTATTCTCGAATTGGATTTCTACGGGCGGAAGGAGCATTTTTTTCCTTCGTTCTAGGATTGTTTTTGCCGCAAGATGAAGTTCACTTTCTAGGCTGCGTGGGCAGTCGCTCGACGCGGCATGTGCAAAATGATGTTGGTTAGTGAAGCCTTTTTTGGCTACCAAGGCTTGGCCACAAATTGGACACGTACAGTCACAGGCTAGGCCGCTTGGAACGTCTACGAGACGGACGATCTCGCCCCGCCTCAAACCTGCCCTTAGTTTCGATAGTTCCGCTCTCACAGCGATATTTTAGGGCAGAGGTTGCAGAATAAAAAGGCCTGTCGTCGGGCGGTGCGGAGTTGGCGGATGCGTTGGCCGAATTGGGAGATCAAAGAGTCCAAAGTCTAATGTCCAAAGTCCAAGGTATAAAGTCCAGGGTCCGAAGCTCTGGCTTCGGTTGCTTTGGGATCAAAACTATACTCATTGTATGCGGGGATCAACATACAATTAGTAGCGGGTAGTGAACAGTGAATAGTGAATAGTCACCAGGATTTTTTTTGAGATTGAACTTCCTGCTGGATTCGGTGATAATCCTGTTTAGTTATGAGTACGTCCATTGACCAGATAAGACCTGAGACGTTGGAGATGATCGAGGCTCAGGCTACGGGATTGGGGCTTTCGGTGGATGAGTATTTGCGGAATTTGCTGCCGCGTCATGTAGAAGGAACTTGCTCTCAAGGCGGACGTAAATGGAACTTCACATGCCGAACCTGATCTCGATAGCGAAGCTATACGGCAAAAATCTATTCAATGGATCAAGTCGCACCGTAAAGAATATGGCGGGCTTTTTGTCGCTTTGCGTGGCGAAGTTTTGATAGCGACAGGCAGGCGTTACGGTGATGTCCTCAGAGCCGCCCGGGAAAAGGGTGTCGAAGATGCGTTCATCGGCGACGTTCTGCCACTGGACTATGAAGGCTCACTCGGAGGCTGGGATTTCGGATCTCGTCGCAGAGCGACGGTTTGACTGTAGCCGTGGTTTTCAAACCACGGAAAGGCGAGATCGTGCAATGCGTCGCGTCAGCGACGACTGAAAAAAGAGCTAACCAAACAAGTAGCGTTCGTCGTATTCGATACCGTGGAGTTTGAGCAGACGGACATATTCTTCCTCGAAAGATTCTTTTTCATGATGCTTTCGCTGATCTTTGATGTACTCGACCACCCGCGGTATTTCAGATCGGGAGACGGAAAACGCTCCATATCCGTCCTGCCATGCGAATCCATTCATAGCTTGAAACTCACGATGTATCCACAACGACGTGTCGCCTTTCAAATATTTCGCCACCTGGCTTGGTGACAGTATCGGCGGTGCTCCGAGGAGGGCGTGAATGTGATCGTCGATGCCGCCTACCTGAATGGCCGTCATTTTGTGCTTTCTCGCTACCCCGCCAAGATATGCCCAAACTCGATCTTCGATTTGCGGGGCGATCCAGTCAATGCGATTTTTCGTACTGAAAACGACGTGTAGATAGATTTGTGTGTACGTGTTTGCCATACCCTTCAGCCGTCGCTGACGCGACGAAATACTCATAACACAAACCTTTCCGTGGGTTCAAACCCACGGCTACAGTCAGATATCGCTATGCGATAAGATCAGGGGGAGTTTTCGGGTGTTCCGCGATACAATATTTGTAATCGATTATGGAGATCTATTTTGAGTTGATCCGGGATGGGGCGGCGTTGGCGCGGGCTTGTGGGGAGTTGGCGGGGAAGCCTTTTTTGGGGTTTGACGTTGAGACTACCGAGCTCGATCCGTATCGCGGGGACGTGCGGCTGGTGCAGTTGAGCGATGGGAATTCGACGAAGGTCATTGATCTGAAGGCTTTCGCGGGCGGTGAGTGGGGAAGCAGCAGTGGCAGTCGCAGCGGCAGCAGCACTAGCGTTTTGCGGACGAATCCGGAATTGGCTCCGCTTCGCGATCTGCTTGCTTCGACGAAGTCGGTGAAGGTTGCGCATAACGCTAAGTTCGACACTAAGTGGGTGCGGCATCATTTGGGGTGTGAGGTTGGGGCGATCTATGACACTTATTTGGCGAGCGTTTTGATCTCGGCGGGTGAGGGTGAGCGGCGGCATGGTTTGGCGGATCTAGTGCAGTTTTTCTTGGGACGTACGCTCGATAAGACGGAGCAGGTGAGCGATTGGGGAGCGGACGAGCTTTCGCAGTCGCAGATCGAGTACGCGGCGAAGGACGCGGCGATCATGAACGAGCTGCGGGAAAAGGTACACGAACGCATCGTTGCGGACGAGCTGGAACAGGTTTTGGCGCTCGAAAACGCCTGCGTGATGCCGATCGCCGAGATGGAGCTGAACGGGTTTTACATCGACAAAGGCCGCTGGCGTGAGCAGCTCGATAAGGTGACGAAGGTGCAGGTCAAGGCGGCTGAGGAGCTGCAGTTTATGCTCTCGGCCGGTGTCGCACAGGCTTCGCTGTTCGGGGCCCCGACGATCAATCTGGATTCGCAGGCTCAGGTTACGGACGCTTTGGTGGGCTTGGGAATTCCTATGCCGAATTCGACGCGGGCGTGGGAATTGCAGCCTTTGGCAGAGCAATATCCGGTGGTCGCGAAGCTTTTGGAATACCGCGGCGTTGCGAAATCGATATCGAGTTTTGGTGAGAATATTCTGGAGTTTATTGAGCCCGCAACGGGCAGGATCCACGCTGATTTCCGGCAGATCGGAGCTCCGACCGGGCGATTTGCGTGTTCGAAGCCAAACCTGCAGCAAATACCACACGAAGAGGAATACCGCCGCTGTTTCCGCGCACCGGACGGCAAAACACTGGTGATCGCAGATTATTCGCAGATCGAGCTACGGATTTTGGCGGACATTTCTGAGGACAGGAATTTTATCGAGGCGTTCGAGTCGGGCCAGGATTTTCACTCGGCGACGGCGGCTCAGGTATTTGGGATCGAAGCGAAAGACGTGACGCCGGACCAGCGTTCGTTTGCGAAGCGGCTGAATTTTGGCGTGGTTTACGGGCTTGGGGCGTCGAGATTTGCTCAGATGGCGGGGCTTTCGCTGTCGGAGGGTGAGAGCACGCTTCGCAAATACTTCGCGACTTATCCGAAGATGGACGAGTGGCTGCGGAACCAGTCGAAGAGCGTCCTGACCGAGCGTTCTGCACGGACGAAATCAGGGCGTTTGGCGAGGATGAGTTTCGATGCGAACGACCGTTCGTCGATCGGCGCGGCTCAGCGTTATGCGAAGAACATGCCGATACAGGGAACTTCGGCGGATATTCTGAAGCGGGCTTTGCGGTTGCTGCACGACGATCTGCGTGGGACTTCGGGGAAACTGGTGAATATTGTGCATGACGAGATAATCGTTGAGTGCGACATCAGCGAATCGGAAGAGATCGTGCAGAAACTCGCCTCCGCAATGCTGACGGCCGGACGGGAATTCGTGTCGAAGGTACCGATCAAGGTCGATATTCACACGGCGGATGAGTGGTCGAAGTAGCAAGTTTTGCGGCGTGCGACGTTCTTTCTTTTGCGAGTTTGAGGAAACATTTTATGAACCGAATTCCCGCAAAGCCGCAAAGAAGCAGAGGGCCGCAAAGGTAGATGTGAAAGATATGAGAAGTCATTTGATGAGGATCGCGGTGCTGCTTTTACTTGCAATCGGCGTTTCCGCCCAGTCTGTCGACAAAAACGTTGAATCGATCCGCAAACGCTACGAAGACATAGCTGAGAAAGCACGACTTTGCGAGACCGACGACGATCGCGGCGAATATGGCGAGCTGTTCATGAATACGCTCGCGGTCAACAGCCGCAACCATCAGTGGCGTGCGGTCGGGATTCACCAAATTACGTACAAATTCTTCTACACAGGCGGTGACAGCGAGCAGCATATGTATCCAGACCGCCTTGTTTTCGTGAAAACCGAACGGCGTGAATCAAACCGGAATTATTTTGAAGAGTTTTTGTATTCGGACGCGGGCGTTCTGTTGTTTTATTTTCAGCGAGCTGAGAATGACGATCAGGTTCCGGCGGAACGGCGGGTTTATTTTGCGGGAACGAAAGCTGTTCGTGTGGCCGAAGATGGTAAAACGCGTGATCGTTTGACGGCGGCGGATCTCAAGACGGTTCGCGAGGTTTCGGCCGTTAGTTCGAAGGTCAGGGACATGTTCATTCGTTCGATCAACCTGTAAAATATTGCCGCTCAGATAATTACAAATTTGTATCGAAGGGCGTTTGTTATGAAGCCTGCTCGAAAAAGTTCTTTGCGTTAAATCCTGTTTGTACTACAATGCCTCGTATGAGGTTTTCTCTCACGTTGATCGCTGCTCTCTCGTTTTGCCTTGCGTGCGGCCCGGCAAATACGAAACCTGCAAATGTGGCCGCAACTTCTCAGCAGCCCGGCACAAATCCTGCGCCGCCGGCTGACGGGGAATATTTTGGCAAAGGAATCGTCACCAAGATAGATAACGCGCTGGGCTCGGTCGAACTCGACCACGAAGCCGTGCCCGGGCTGATGCCCGCGATGCGGATGGAGTTTTTCGTCGCCGATAAAGCAATGCTCGGCGGCCTCGCGCTTGATGACAAGGTGGATTTCACCATCCTTTACAAAGGCGGGACCGAGACGATAACCAAGCTGAATAAAACTAAATGACGGCGATCGAATTTTGCAAGTTTCATGGTTTTGGCAACGATTACATTGTCATAGAACGCGGTAACATTCCCGCTGAGATGGATCTGAGCGACCTGTCTCGAGCCATCTGCAACCGCCACACAGGTGTAGGCGGCGATGGGATCGCGGTCGTCCACAAGCTCAATGGCGTCGAAGCAGACTATTTCTGCGAGATCGTAAATCCCGACGGCAGCATCGCGGGTTTTTCGGGAAACGGAACGCGATGCGCGGTCTCGTATCTTCATTACAAAGACATCTGGTCCGATCGGACTCTCAGGCTCGAAACGCGCAGCGGAATAAAGACTTACGAGCTGATCGAACGCAAGGGCGACGGTGAATTCTGGTTCGAGGCTGAGATCGGGAAGCCGAAATTTGCGAGCGATCTAGTTCCGGTTGCGACCGGAACCTGGCGCGAGGCTGTTGTGAACGAGCGGATCTACGTTGATGGCCAGATACACTCTTTTTCGGCGGTAAATGTTGGGAATCCCGTGGCATGCGTGTTCGTCGAAACGTTCGCGTTTGACTGGCGGTCGGTTGGAAAAGCGATGGAGGTTCATCAGGTTTTCCCGCAGAAAGCGAATATCGTTTTTGTAAAGGTCGTTGACCTCGAAAACATCGAGATCCGTATATGGGAACGCGCGGCTGGGGAGACTTCTTCGTCTGGAACCTGCTCGAGCGGCGCGGCGGTTCTTTCAGCCTTCATGCTAAAAACCGATCGAACCGTCAACGTCAAAGCCGAAGGCGGCATCACAAAGGTTCATTGGCGATCCGATGACGAGATCGTGATCAACGGCCGTGCCGACCTGGCGTTTTGCGGGACGTGGCCGGTTTAACTTTGGTTTCCCAACAATTCAGTAACGATCTTTTGCCTGTAGTCGAAAATATAGGCGAGTTCACCCTTAACAAAATAATTTGCGATGTCGCCGAGCGGTTCGAAGGGCAGGCGATACCGGACCTCGTCTTCCATCAGGGTTTGGGTGGGGGCGAGTTCGGTGAAGGTGTGGGTGTGGATCCATTGCCGGTACGGCCCGCGGAGCTGCTGATCGACAAAGCGGAAGGGCGGCTCCCAGACTGAGATCTCGGTGCGCCATTTCATAGGAATGCCGCGCATTTTTAGTTGATAATCGATCAGCGTGCCCTGTTTGATATCGATCGGACGCGGCGTGATGATGTGAAAATTGAGCTCCGGCGGCGTGATGCGTTCGAGATTTCCGGCGTCGGCGAAGAAATCGAAAACCTCAGCGATCGGCAGGTGGAGGGTTTGTTCACGGAGTAATCTGTGTTCAGCCATAAAGAGCTAATGCCCGCGAAATACGCGAAATCGACGAAAATGCGTTCTTTCATTTCGTCCCATTCGTATATTTTCGCGGGCAGAACGTATTTGGATCTATTTTTTTAGAAATTCTTTCGGAATTGGGATTTCTGCCGTTTCGGGTTGCCAGTAGATAGTGACGATCCACCAGCGTTTTCCATCATTTAGTAGCTGAAAGCTGTTGATGCCGCGAAGGAACGGTTCCTTATCGTCCGCTTTGCGAAATGCATGATAGGTCGAGAAAACCTGAGCGATATTGCCGAATGTATCGACATGTCGGGCGAGTTCGCGCTCGTGAAAGCCGATAGTTGCAAAGTTTGGCTCAGCACGTTTGATGTAGTCGTCCGGGCTCAAGGATCTCGCAGAGAACACGTGGGTCTGCAGGTCCATTCCCCCCGGGATCAGGCGAGCGTCTTTATAAAACAGCGAACGAAAGCGGTCCCAGTCGCGCGGTTTGCCGGCGTCGCCGGAGATGACGTCGTAGACGGCCTTCATAATGCTGTCGAGCGAACCGACGTCTTTTGGGTCGGCGGCCTTCGGCTGCGGCGACGCGGTCGGCGGCTGAGCGATGGCGGCGAATGAGAGAAGTAAAAGCAGCGAGATCAAAAGCGGTAGATTTTTCATGCAGGTATTTTACGTTCAAACGGCCTGATGCAAAAGCCCGTATGAATCGTGGGTATCTCAGAAATAGCATTTCTCAGCGCTTGCCCGTCTATTTGCGGAGAAGTTTATTTCTCCGAGAGCCAAGTAATGGTCATTGCGGCTTGCCGCTGCCCAATCGGTGTATCCCTGTTCACCTGATTATGCGTTCGGGTTGAGAGCTTCAGCGGCGGCAGAGCCGCGACCTTTTTTTGCGATTTGCCGGAGAAGCGAGCTTCTCCGCAAATAGAGCGGCAAGCCGCGGAATACCGCCGTCGAGACCGGCCATTGTTCAAGTCACTACGGCGAGGCGATCATCTGTTTTGCTTCGATCGTGTCCTGGATGTCTCGCGGAATTGCTGAGAAAAGATCGAGTCCGGTCTTTTGCTCGATGTCGCGGACGGTTGTTTGGTATTTCTGCCAATTTTCGTTTTCGATGCCGTCGATGTTTGGCATGTCGACGGCGATAATGCGGCTTGTTTTGGTGATGGTCGTCTGGCCGCGTGGGAGGACGACGATGACTTTCCAGCAGTTGGTTGGGACCGTAACTTTGCCTCGCAAACGTCCCTTTTCGCCGTAGACTCCGGCGATGGTGTAGAGTTCGCTTCCGTTGCGGGCGATACCGCGAGCGTACATTTCGAGTTTGTTCCAGGGGAACTGGTTCAGATCTCCGGTTTGCGGCACGATGTTCGTCATAAGGAACGTTTCTTCCATCAAGCTTTCATCCGCAAAACGATCTGCCGCTGGAACCACGTGGCCGCGATCATAGCCGCTACCGGAATAGTCATAATATTGAACACGACGAAAGCCATTCGGGAGCGACCGGTCCTCTTCGAATCGGCTGCGCTCACGCTTTTCGCCAAGGTCGGCGGCGGTCGTTCGCCATGCGATCCAGTTCAGCGTGCCGCGGCTGTTGTTGTATGAAAGTACGTGGCTGCGGTGTGTGAGCAGGTAATTGTCGGGATCAGTCGAGGCGTTCGATGGATTGCCAAAGGGCAAAAGAGTGGCTTGCGCCGACCGTGCGTCCTTCGTATCGGGAGTTGGTACATTATTCGTCTGTTCGGTGAATCGCTGACAGGACGCTGCCCCGAATGCGAACGACAGCAGAAGGAAAAGGATCAGGTTGTTCCGGAAGAACGTCATGCGATGTGACGAGTTTAGCAAAATCGACGCGATTTAGTGGGAAGGCACAGGTCTCAGGGGATCAATGGCATCAGCTAATTTTTATCTTGAATGTTTATTGTGTTAGTCAGCGTCCCGAAGCGGAACGCTGCAGGCGGGCCGCCTGCCGTCCCCGGAGGGAGCGAGTCGCTCGAGAATGGGTTAGAATATTAGGAGTGGGTGAGAAACTGCACATTACGGGGATGAACCGCAGCCAGCTAGAGGAATATTTTCTGTCGCTCGGTGAGCCGAAATATCGTTCGATGCAGGTGTTTAAGGCAGTGCACGAGCGGCGGCTGCAGTCGTTTGAAGAGATCACCGATCTACCGAAAAAGCTGCGGGTTAAGCTCGAGGAGACGGCGGATATCTCGCGGCTTGTGGTTGAAAACAAATACGTTTCCGTCGACGGAACACGGCGTTTTTTGATGAAGACGCATGACGGCTATCCGGTCGAGACCGTTTTTTTACCGAGTGAGAACCGCGATACGATCTGTTTTTCGTCGCAGTCGGGCTGCCCGTTGAAATGCGATTTCTGTCTGACGGCAAAGCTTGGTCTGCTGAGAAATCTGACGGTCGGCGAGATCGTCGAGCAGATAATTACGGTGCTCAATGACGTTTACGGCATAAACGGCGAGACACCGCACGGCACGAATCTGGTTGGAATGGGAGCGGGCGAACCGTTCCTGAATTTTGAGAATTTGATCGCCGCTCTCAATCTGATGTCGGACGAAGACGGCCTGTTTATCGTGCCAAATCGCGTGACGATCTCGACCGCCGGGATCGTGCCGAAGATCTACGAATTCGCGGGGCTCGAAAACCGGCCGCACCTGGCGATCTCGCTTTCGTCAGCGAAGGACGGGCTTCGTGACACGCTGATGCCGATCAATAAGAAGTGGGATCTCGATGAGCTGATGACGGCCGCGAAAGAATTTGAGGGAAGTTTGCGACGCGGCGAACGCTTTACTTTTGAATACGTAATGCTCGGCGGCGTGAATGACGCGGACGCGGACGCCATCGAACTCGTGAAACTGCTCGAGAAATATCAGCTCACGCGGGTCAAGATAAATCTGATACCGCATAACGGTGCCGAGCAGCTTGATTACAACGCTTCGACACCGGAACGTGTCGAGCGGTTCAAGGCTTTGCTTGAGTCTCGCGGCGTGTCGGCGTACGTTCGACAGCCGCGCGGGCGCGATATTTATGCTGCCTGCGGGCAACTAGCTGCGAAAAGCGAGCCGAATCTCGTGCAGATACAAAAGGTTTAGTTAGAAATTTCGTATGGAGCTTTTGATACCGGGATTGATCCTCGTCGCACTGATGGTGTACGCTTCGACGCGCATCAAGCGGTCGGCGGCTGAGGCGTTCGAGCCGGAGACGATCGATACCGAGTTGTTTTATTTCGACAAGCCCGAAGGTTTTTTGACCGTGCTCAACGGCAAGCCGGAGCTTATGTATGAAGGGTATTCGCGTGAATTTGGCGGCGACGGAGCTGAGGATACGCGGCAAGGACGCGTCGAGGTCAGGAAGGTTGATAACACGAACCTGAAAGAACTCGTCGCGGAGATCAGCCGGTCGGCCAAAGTTACGTCAAAAACGACTGAGATCATAGACGAGCGAAAATATCTTTTGGTCGAGGCCGAACGCGTGGATAAAGGCATCGGGATGGTCGAGCTTTATAAGCTGACCGAATCGGCCAGCGACGTTATCGAACTCAAGATAACCGCGATGGAAGAAACAAACGAAGAGGTCGCACGTAAAATTACAGGTATCGCTTCGAGCTATTACGTGAAATAAAAACTGCTGTTTTTGGCATCTAATTGAGATATGAAAAAGATCGTACTAAGAAGTTTTGGTTCAATTCTGTTTTTGATAGCTGCCGGTGTGCTGGCAAACGTCAGTGCTCAATCGGTCAGCGGGTCGATCGGGAACGGAACCGTTGAAAAAGGAAAAGCGGCTCGCGGAACGATCGTTTTGAGCATTCCCGGCGGGCTGCATGCAAATTCGAATCGTCCGGGCAGCGAATACGCTATCCCGACGACCGTTCGGCTGAGCGGTCCCGGTGTCAAGGTCAGCGGCGTGAGCTATCCGCGTGGAAAGAACCGTAAATTCAGCTTTTCAGAGAACGTGATCAACGTTTATGAGGGACGCGTTTCGTTTCCGTTCACGGTGACGGTTCCGGCTACGTTCAAGGGATCGTCGATCCGCGTGAACGCGAGCGTTCGTTACCAGGCGTGCAACGACGAAGTTTGTTATCCGCCGAAAACTAAAGAAGTTACGCTGACCGCCCGCGTGCTTTAAAAGGGAGAACCACCTGCGTTAGCGGGTGGTTAAGAGCTTTCGGCCTATTGATTCACATTAGGAACCATGACCACCCGCTTACGCAGGTGGTTCTCCCTTAAGGCCTGCTTAGGCCTTTCTGCCTATTACGGACAGCAATCGTCCAGTTTTGCCGTATCGCTGTTTTTCGAGACGATAGGAAAAGAAGAGGTCGGGCCGTTCCATCGTGCAGAATGGGGCGGTGTAGCTGTTCTCGTTTTTGAGTCCGGCTGCGTTCAGCTGATCGCGATTTGCCCGATGCAGATCGACGAGAGCGTGGCCTTCGCGGGTTGAGGTGAAATATTTGTCGCTATCGGGGAAGTTTGCGGCGAACGCCTCGATAACGTCGGAGCCGATCTCGTAATTCGTGCATCCGGCTGCGGGGCCGATGGCGGCGATCATGTTTTTTGGGTCCGAGCCATAAAGGTCTTTGAGTTTTTGCACGGCTTTTACGACGATCGACTGAACGGTTCCGCGCCACCCGGCGTGGATCGCGGAGAAAGCTCCGGTCACGGGATCGCCGATCAGGACGGGAACGCAGTCGGCAGTTTTTGCCCCCGCGAGGATGTTCGGAATGTTTGAGACGACGGCGTCAGCTTTTTCCTCGGAATCGCCGATGTCATCGACCGAACCGACGGTTTTGATCTGATCGCCGTGCACCTGCCAGACCATCGCGAGTTGGAAATCTCCGTCGAAAGCTCGGAGAAAACGACGACGGTTTTCGTAGATATTTTCGGCTTCGTCCTCGTTAAAACCTGCGAGATTCAGGTCGCCGTCGGGAAATGCAGACACGCCGCCGAGCCGGGTCGAGAAGCCGTTGGTAAAGCCTGCTTGCTCAAGAGCAGAGCAAACCAGAACCTTTACGTTATCGCGTTCTCGCCAAAAAAAACCTGCGTCGGTTAGAATTTGATATTCTTGCTCTGATTTTACTGACAACTGGCCACTGTCCACTGACAACTGTTCCATGATCCTTTCCATCGGTGTCGACATAATTGAAGTATATCGCATCCGCGAAAGCATAGCGCGGACGCCGCGGTTTGTTGAGCGTGTTTACACTGTAGCTGAACGCGAATATTGTGAAAGCAAAGGCGTCGCGGCTGCCCAATCCTACGCCGCAAGGTTTGCTGCAAAAGAAGCCTTCCTCAAAGCGATCAAGACCGGCTGGCGTGGCAAGATCACGTGGCATGACATCGAGGTCGTCTCTGACGCCGACGGCGTTCCCGATCTCGTCGTCACGGGCGAAGCCGCTGTGGTCCTGAAAGAAAAAGGTGCTGACCGCGTTCATATCTCGCTATCCCACACCACCGATCACGCAGTCGCTCAAGTTATTCTCGAGAAATATTAAGAAGTAACCACGAAATAACACGAAAAGACACGAAACAAGATCTCTCCTTTTAGTGTCTTTTCGTGTTATTTCGTGGTTACTAATTCCCAAACTCTATTTTCCCGGTGTCGGCGACGGAGCCGGTTTTGGGGCCGGTTCGTCGAGCGAGAGGAAAACTACCGGAGCGTCGTGGTCCGAGATGCGTTCGGGCCGCGTGGCGTCGTTTGACCAGACGAGTGGAAAGTCGGCGTCGACGCGGGCGTAGCCGAATTTGAGCAGGCGTTCGCGTGCCGGTTTGTTTGCCAGAATGTGGTCGAGAGCCTGAGCCGCACCGTCGAACGAGTATGAATACCGTTTGAGCGGATCCGGCAAATAATCGATCAATGCGACCATTCCGGTTGGAAATGCGGTCTTCGACGGAGCGAGAACGTTCGGGTCGGATTTGCCTTTCAGAATGCCGATCAGGTCGTTGTAGCCGTCGTTGAACTGGAATGCGTTGAAATCGCCGCAGAGCATGATCCGCTCGTTGGCGTCGGCCTTCTGGCGTTCGACAACATAATTTGCGATCCACTCCGCCTCGAGACGGCGTTTTTGACGGACGCGATCGCCGTCCTGTGGGTCGTCGATGCCGTTGTACGATTTGATGTGATTGACAATGACCGTGAACGCCAGTGGTTTTGCTGATTTCGCATCGATCGCCTCGGCACGGAGCATGAGCGGCGGACGGTCGAACAAGTTTTGGCCTTCGGCTCCGGCGACACCCTCGATCTTGGCGTCTTTGGCGAGCTGCTTGACCTCGACGACCTTGATCTTGGTCGATTTGACGAGGAAACCGACGTCGATACCGCGAACGTCGTTCCCTTCTTCGAGATATGGAACGTATTTCGGGCTCGGCTGTCCGGCGGCGACGGCGTCAGCGTTGATCTTGTCTGCAATTTTCTGCAGAACCTTCAGATTTTCGACCTCGACAATGCCGAGAACGTCAGGCGACGAAAGGACGTTTCGGATCGCGAGCGAAACTTTTGTGAGGCGTCGCTGAAACGTTTCTTTCGGCAAGGTCACCTCTTTTTCGACGTTGCTTGAGTTAACTTCGTCATCGAAAAAGTTTTCAATGTTAAAGCTGCCGACCGTTACCTCGCGTTCTCCGGCCGGGCTGAGCGGTACAAAGCCCTTGATATTCTCAACCTTCGGCGGCGTCGCGGCATCGACGTAAAGCGTGTAGAATTTACGTGAATAGTCGATCACGCCGGTCAGTTCCTTGATCGTCGCACCAGACGGAACGTCGATCGCTTTCGATCCGGTCTGCTGCTGGCTGTCGATACGCAGGATCTCGGGGTTCATGTCGAAAGCCGGAGTTGTCGGCGGCAGTTTATCGACAATTATCTGCAAAACGCCTAATCCGGGCTCGCGAAACGGCCGCGGCGTGCCCTGCAAGGTCGCGAAGAAGATGCCGTTCGAGGTCGCGATCTGCGTTTTTTCGTTCGTAAAACCGCCGGTCGGGCCGACTACCACGAAATCGCCTTTCACCCGCATCCCCTCGTATTTTTCAAGTTGATCGAGCTTACCTTTCGGATCGAGATCTGCCTGAGTGAGCGCGATCGGGGCGGGAAGCGGATTGTCTTTTGACAGGACCTTAACGGTCGGTTTTGTGATCTCGGTGATGGTCAGGAAGATCTTTTCGGTTCGCGGCCGAAACTCGGTCACCGTTCCGTCGACCTGGACCATATTTCCAAGCGCGACCTGTGCGACGCTTTCCGCACCGTAAACGTAGATGCCCTCCGAGGTCTTTGGATCCTTGTCGGCCTTGTCGTCAGGCGTTTGGATAAAGAAACCGTTACGCAGCATCGCGGTCACGACGCCGGTGATGCGGACATTCTCATTCACGACCGGCGAAGAGCCTTTGTCGCCCTGGACCTGAGCGATCGTGTATTCCTTTTGAGCAAACAGCGACGCGCTGACGCCGAGCACCAAACAAGCGCTCGCAGCCGAGCGTAAAAATAGCTTCCTGATCTTCATACTGCTAAACCTTTACTGAGTATCCCGCTTGCTCTCAATGTATTCCTGCGTGTTTCTCGGAACGTTCGAGAAAAAGTCGTAACCGGTTAAGGCTTCGACCTGATCAACTGTGACGCGATAATTCCGCCACGCGTTGCCGCCGGTGATCGATTCGTTCGACATAATCACGCCGAATGCACGCGTCGAGCGGTTCACACGGCGCAGGTCGTCGGTGCCGTTCGGCAAGATCAGGACGACCTTCCACGTCCATTTCGGAACCGTGATGCGGCCGTTGGAGATCGTCGGCGTGATGGAGCTTTGACCCTGCGGGCCTGAGATAATGTAAACCTCGTTTGAACCGAGCAGCGATCGCAGATAATTTTCAAAGTCATTCCACGGTCCCTGATTATTTGCACCGAGCTGAGGAACCATGTTCGTCATCAGGAACGTCGCGGAGTTGTCGGCGACGGATCGCGTTCGGTCACCGGACGGACACATATGTCCACGATCAAACCCGGAACCTGAATAGTCGTTGTCACCAACCTGATACCAACCGGCCGGAAGTGCCGGATCGGGACGGAAATCGTCCTGCCGGCTAGCACTGCCGATCCACGAACTATCGATGCGCCATGCGGTCCAGTTCACCGTTGCTTTCGAACGATTATATGAGAGCGAATACTGAGGCTTGTGCATCAGGTAGTTATTTTCGTTGGCAACATCGGCGGTCGCATTCGACGGATTGCCCATTATGATCGGGTTATCACCCGCAAATGGAGCGTTGATCGTGATGTTCTGGCTCAGGTTTACCGTACGAGCCTGAGCATCGTGAGCAACGGCGGTGATCACATAGCTGCCGCCAGCCGTGTTGCCCGGCACGGTTGCCGAGAACGAATAAATGTTGTCGCCCGCCGTCACGTCGCCGTTCGTGCCGTTGTCATAAAAAGGCTGCGATGCGAGGCCGCCGATCGTCGAAAGATTACCCTCAACACCGACACCCGTACTCGCCGGATCGGTTGCCGGTGTGACGGTGACCGTAAACAGTATGCTCGCTCCGGGAGCTACAGCCGTCGGGTTCGCAGCCATTGATGCAAACAGGTTCGCACCGTTATTTCCGCTGCACTGAAATGGTGTAGAGCTGGAGTTTCGCGGCGTTGACGGGCTCGTCCCGGTAAAATCGTTAGCGTTGTTGTTAGTGTCCTGGCAGCCGCTATTTAACCTTGAACGGCTGTCGTTTACGGGAGCAGCCGCGGTAACGGCACCTTCGATAAACGCATTTGTGGCGGTTCCCCAACCGACGCTGTCGACCGGAGTGGCATTTGCCGCTGGCCGCAGAGCGAGTCCGCCGCCTGCGACGCCCATTGAACACGAACATGTAGCAGGATTGTAGGTTTTGTCCGCAGCGGCACTGCCGTCGTAGCTCGTTGCTCCGACCAGGTAGTATTGTCCCGGCTGCACGATCGTGCTAGCGGTCCAACTGGCAAATGGCCCGACATCTGTTGAACCTCCAGCCGAGCGGTACACGAGAACGTAACCATTCAGATCGATCGGTGATGAACCGGCGTTATGCAGCTCGATGAACTCATCCTCAGCCGTACCGCCGCCGGTTTGAAACTGGCTGATCACCATCGTTCCGGGACCGCCCGGCGTTGGAGTCGGCGTTGGTGTCGGCGAACCGGAAGGTGTCGGCGTTGGAGTCGGAGTTGGAGTTGGCGATGCACTCGGCGTCGGTGAAGGCGTCGGGGTAGGGCCGCCGGCACAGACGTTTACACTCGATGATGTGTTTCTAGGCACCGGATTTGTGATCACATCAAAATCAAGGTTGTTGTTGTCGGTATCGGTGCAGCCAAGCGTTTTGCGAACCGCACCCTGAGTCGCCGCCATTCCGGCACCGTTATTTACGGACGTTCCACCTTCACCGTTCCCTGAAGTTCCATTTCCGGCGGCACCATACGCGACCCAGTCGACGATCTGGGCTAGTTGTGCGGCACTGCATGGCGTAGCCGCAGCCCCACACGTGTTTATTGCCAAGCCAGATGAAACCAATGCGATCTTTCCGCTGGTGCCAGACATCGAAAGGTTTCCAACAGGGGCAGCTGCGTCAGGCGTAACGGGAAACGCGGCTCCGCCCGTACCAGTCGACCCCAATTGAACCAAAAAGTATTGTCCCGGATTCAACGAAACGCTCGGCAGTGCAAATGCGTTTGACGCAGCACTCGCAAAATTTCCTGTCGCCGATCCGTAATAGAGTGAAAGGCCGCTTAGCGATTGAGTAGTTCCCGAAACGTTTTTGATCTCGACATAATCATAAATATATGTGCCGCTTGCGCTGCTTCCGCCACCGGCGACCTGGCTGAGAACGAGTGTCGTCGAGGCCGTGACGCGTGCTTGTTTTTTCTCATCATCGCTCTGCGCAGATGTTGTGAAACCTGCGCTGATCCAAGCGGTGAAGATACCGGCCAATAGTAAAACTAAAAATAACTTTTTCATCAAAAAACCTTTTCCGAACGGACGCCCCGCGATGTTCGCAATAATTAACGGGAAACTTCTTTTTTACCATAATTTGATGCCTAAATGAACCTGAGCGTCGGTCAGGTCGTACGCTTTTCCGATGAAGCCATTGGCATACTAAATCGCCTAAGTAAAAATACCCGCCGCTGAGAACATTTTCGTTCCGTTTATCGGAAATCTTTGTTAAATCGATCATGACGAACGTGATCGCGAATTCGTGGTTTTAAGTGCTTCGCTTACCGGTTCGATCGTATTCATTTTTTGTTCCAAGTGGAACAGCTTATGATCTTTATTTGCAACAATTAGCTGTTCCATTTGCTGTTCCACAAAATTGATATACAAAGTGGAACAGTCCGTGGCATTTAACTCGTTGTAAACACAACACTTACGTGTAATTTGCCGCGAAGCCAATCTCGGTAAGCGTTTCATACTAAATTCCATTGATGTTCGCATACGAAAAATAGTTGCATAGATGCAACAAGAAATCAAGAAAGATTTTGCGATCGAGCATCGGCATGCAAAAAAGGCTGCCTGAATCACTTTTCAGACAGCCTCGTTCTTCAAGTTTTGCAGCGATCTCTATTTCGCTGGCGTCGGTGCCGGAGTTGCCGCCGGGCGTTGGGCCTGCGCAGGACGCGGATAAACAACAGGGCTCTTGTTTCCTGATTTATCGACGGCTCTCACGCCGAAGAAGAAATTGTCCTTCGACATTCCTTTCGCCGTGTAGGTCAGGACGTTGCCGAGCGGAAGCGAATTCGTCCACTCGGCGGCGGTCGTATCGCGCCATACGAGTTCGTAGCCTGCGAGGTCTGTGTCGGTATTTGCGTCCCATTTTATGACGGTGTCGTTATTTAGACCGCCGGTGATAATGCCGACATTTTTGGGTTTTGCGGGTGCGGAAGCGAGACTTGCAAGGGCGATAAGATTAACGCGTGCAACATTTGCGGTGTATTCGAAATCGACGTATTCAGGAGTGTCGCCGTAGAAAACGCCGTTTTCGGTCCGCACGTTCTGGTGCTGATGTGTGTAGTCTTCGTCCGATTCGGTAAACCGGACGGCTGGGAAGCCGTTCGCCAAAAACGGCTGATGATCGCCGCCGCGTCCGTAGCGATCACGGCGATAGATCATCCAAACGCCGAAATCCTTGAGGTTGCGATCTGCCTGCTCCTTGATATATCGAGCAAGCTGCCGCGAGGTCGAATCGTTCTCACCGCCGACGCTGCGGCGGGTGTTTGCTTCCTGCTCGGTCTCGTTGGTCGGAACGCCTTCGCTAAACACTCGGACCTTTTTGCGGAACTGCGAATTCTTGTGCGAAGTGACGCCGCCGACGATGTCGTTGGTGAACATGGCTTCGATATTCATCTTGAGTTTTTTCGCTTCGTCTGCATAGTGCGTGGCTCCGAGCAGGCCTTGCTCCTCGCCGGGAACGGCCATGAAAACAATGGTCGCGTCGAATTTTCGCTTGGACATCACGCGAGCGAGTTCGAGCGATACAGCGGTGCCCGACGCGTCGTCATTTGCTCCGGGCGCGTCGCATTTCGTGTCGGTCGGCGACGTACACATGGAATCGTAGTGTCCTGAAACGACGTATATACGGCTCGGGTCGGTAGTGCCGGTAAGCACCGCGAAAACGTTGGAGAGGTTTGTCGGTTCGGGAACACGAGCGGCTTTTTGCTGCAAAAACGTCTGCATTTGCGGGTCGAGACACATGCCGCATTCGACACTGATCTTGCGAAATTCGGACAGGATCCAGTCGCGAGCGGCGCCAATGCCGCGTTCTTTGCTGTTCTGGTCCGAGAGCGTATTTCGCGTGCCGAAGGAAACGAGTTTTCGGATCGTCGCTTCGATATTCTTAGCCGAAACTTCCTTGAGCATCTTCTGGATCTCAGGATCGGGCTTTTGTTTTTGAGCGAACGCAGGGAAGGCCGAAACGCAAAGACAGAGCGCTAGAAAGACAAGTGTTTTCGTTTTCATGGTTTTGAAGTTAAGAAAGATTTGACCACAGATTAACACGGATGAGCACAGATAAAAACATCAGTGCCAACTCGATGCAAAAGCCCGCGCGTAAGCAAGGGCGGATCAAGCAGCCAAAGGTGTAAGGCCTCTTTGAATTTGATCAGACCCTGCAAATAAATCCATACTTCAGTTGAACGATTCGCCCTTGCTTACGCGCGGGCTTTTGCAAAAGGGCTTAGCGATCAATGAAATCAAAAGCCTGCAGATTATTTCCGTTTGCCGAATAGAGCAAGCTGGCGGCTTCGTCGGTAACGAATTGCGGGTCAGGTTCAGAAACGAGTGCGAATCTTGCGTCTCGGCCAGTGTGGACATTAACGCCGACGAGGCCTTTTTTGTCGTACGGACGCGGCAGGTCGGTGTAGAAATACATGTGGTTTGAGCGAAGTTCGGAGAGTCGCTTTCGCCGCAGCAGATAATCCGAAAAACGATCAAGCTGCCGCGCCGGATCAACACGGTCAAAGATACTCTCGCTTACCGCTCCACGCGAAGGCGTCACACGATCGACCGCCCGGCCGATGATCTGTCCGCGAATGTCGGTGGCATTGGGAACCATTACATTCAAGCTGCTGAAGCGGGAAAGATCACGCATTCGCCCGAGCGAGCCGTAAGCAAATATCCGTCGCGTAGCGTAGTTCCGAGCCGCATTCCCGGCGAGCGTTGAGAGATTTACCGAACCGAAGCGATTCTGCAAACCTGACCACCGGAATGAATTCGCCGCCGTTGCAAGGCTCAGACCCGTCCGTGCAAACCCGATCGCCGAGGTCGCAATACCGCCGTAGCGGAAATACAAAGCGGCGGCACGCAACGCGATTCCCGTGACGACGCGAAACACTCCGCGAGCCGGTGCGGTGTGGCGAACACGCCAGACTTCGATAAAGGGAGAACCACCTGCGTAAGCGGGTGGTAAGGGGAGAGACGTCCATACGATACGCGAATACGCCAGACCACCCGCTGACGCAGGTGGTTCTCCCTTCACACCACCGGATGAAGCAGACGCACGTGCTGCGGAGAAAGCGGCGATCTCATTTCGCCCGCCAACCACGGCTTGGCCACGTTCATTTATGAGCACGAACTGAGCTTTGTCGATCTTATGATCGTGTTTTGAGATTCTCTTGCCGGTTCGGGCATCGAGCGTGATCAGGTCGTCTTTGTCGGCGATAAGAATTGTGTTTTGATCGGCGAAGACGAAGTTTGTGAGGCCTTTGTCAGCACCTTTGTAACGCCAGAGCGTTTTGCCGTTTGTAGTGTTGATCGCGGAAACGCCGAACGGACCTTTCTCTTTGGGTTCACCGTCTTTCAATTGCGTGAACTGGCCGCCGGTTCGCACATAGAGGACATTTCCGACCAGAGCCATCTCCGCACAGATGCCGAGATCGTCGGCTTCCCAATCCTGTTTTCCGGTGCGGCGATTAACCGCCCGGATCTTGCCTTTTCCCGAGACGTAGACGTGCTGGTCGTCGAATACCGGATCGGCCTCGGTCAGGGCGAGCCCGTCTTCGTTGATCTTGAACTTTTCGCGTTCCTTCTCCTTCCCCGTTCGGGCGTCGAACGATGTCGAGCCTTCGTAAAAGAGAAACAATCGCCCATCGAGCAGCAGCGGAGCGCGGTAATTATCGAACGTATAGTCGATATCGCCCAAATTCTCGCCAAAACGCGTCGGCATCATTTCGATGCTCGTGTCGAGTTCTCGTTTCCAGAGTTCGTCGCCGGTCGAAAGCTGCAAAACGTGAACCGTCGGCTTTTTCTTAAAATTGTCGTCCGCTTTGCCACGCGCATCTTTGACTAGCACGACCGCGATCAGATCGTTTTCGGGGTCGACCGCAAGCTGCATCACGTCGCCCTTAACTTTGTCGCTCTGCCAGATCCGCGAGCCCGTCAGCATATCGACAGCCTCTAGCCGTGAATTCTTGCCTTCGTCGCGTGAGAAGAGAATGAGATCGGTATCAGGCACAGGCGTGACGGAGGTCTCGTTGATATTTCCCGTCGACTGCCGCCAAATGCTTTCGCCCGTCTGGCCATCGATCGCGTACAGACTTCGCTCGGTTCCGGCGAGGATGATGCCGAAATCCGTGGTTTGATAAAAGCGAATTTTAGAATCGAGATTCGATTGCCAGGCAGGCTGAGAATGAGAGTTTGCCGCGAAGAGGCATAAAATGCACAAAAGTAGAGCTAGTGCTTTCATGCTAATAGTTTAACGTGATTTTTTGGCGAGCGATAGATTTATTGGACGCGGTACGCCTTACCTTTCCACACCAGCACAACGGTTCCGCCGATGGTGTCGGCGATGTTTCTGAGGCCGCTGTCGAGTTTTTTGTATTCGGCGGCGCCGCGGCGGTAATTCAGCGTCGCCTGGCTTTTGTAGGTCGAATCGTACCAAACACCACCGCTGTTTCTGAAGGTCTTGCCGCTGACGATGCGTGTTACAGGCATGTCAAAGATCTGATTCTGGATCTGATTGGTCTGCGTATTGATCGGGCCTGAACGAACAGGACCGCTCTTTGATGGCGATGGCGGTAGGTCGCGGCCGCGCGGGGGCTCGGCTTGTTTCCGCATCATCGTTGAATCGGCAGTGCTGACGTCATCTTTATTCTTCTTGTCGTCGACCTCTTTTTTACTCTCGCGTTCCGTGGCGGGTGCACCGCCGAGCATTGTCGGTGCTGGTGGTGGCGGTGGAGCTCCTTTGGTCATCGGACGCGATTCTTCCGCCAACTTATCTTCGTCACGGGAAACGACACCACTGTCAGGTGATTCGCCGGCAGTTGCGACCGAACTCGGCTTCGCGGGCGACATCGCTCGTTTTTCGGCCGAGGGTTCACCAGGCGTTGCGAGCGGATCCGGGACCGCATTCGGGGCCGGAAGCGCGGCGGCATTTGCCGCAGTATTGGTCATTGCCGGGGCAGTGTTGGCAGCCGCAGCAGATTTGTTTGCGGACTCATCATTTAAGAACGGCCCTCCTTTCTGACGTTCATCGTCGCTGACCTGAGCGACACTGGCGTTTTGATCCGCCTGGCGCTTCTGGATCACTGAGAAAGCAAAGAATCCACCGAAAACGAGTAAGAGTGCGCCCATCGCGATCGCCAGATTCGGCGTTCGGAAAAGCTTTTGGTACCACGGAACCGCGACCGATTCAACGACAGGCGCGGAAACGACGGAAGCGGCTTTTACGTCCGCTTCGGAAAACATGAGCATCGACTGGGAAAGTATTCGGCGACAGCGGTCGCAATCGGCGAAATGTGCCATGTACAGCGTTCGCGTCTTGGCCGGCAGAGCGTTCTCGACAAACGCCGCGATCGAATCGGCGTCGATGTGCTTCGTCTTTTCAGGCGGATCATCGCCCACGAGCACACCACGATCCGCCCGCGCCCGGCGGAGTATCGCATCCATTTCTTTGTCGAATTCCAGTTCCATCCAAATATTCAATTGCCGCAGAAGAAATTAACAGGGATTAAGGGGATAAACAGGATCAAGGAAAAACCAAATTGATCCCTTTCATCCATTCCATCCCTGTTAATTTCAAATATCTACGGCACGGTTTTCGTAACCCGTCTATAGAACGCCGCTACTTACAATATCTTGCAAGATCGCCATTAACAGTAACGCTGCGAACATCGTTTCGAGATTAATTCCGAGGCTCGCGGCCGTATCGCTGAGGTGGCGTTTGACCTCGGTGTCCGTCCAGCCATGCTGTGTTTTCAGGCTTTTTTCAACGCCTTTGCGGATCTCGCTCTGCACACGCGTGAGCTTTCGGCTCGCGGTTGCCTCGTGATAGCCGAAGGTCGCGGCGATGTCTTTTAGCTTCAGGCTGTCGAAATAATATAGCTTCAAGATGAGTCGATCCTCAGCCTCAAGCCCCGCGATCGCCGAGCTCAAAGCTGCCGAAACGTCAGCGGTCGTGCGGCCTTCGCTATATAGCTCCTCAGGATTCTCAATGTGCGAACCAAAATGCGGCCCGTCGCCATTTGAGGCCTCATTAGCCAGATTCTCAAACTCGCGGTCTTCCTCGATCTGGACGAATTTGGAAACCTTTCGAAACTGATCCACAGCCAACTGCGAAACCACCGCCCGCAGCCAACCGGCGAGCGAACCGCGTCCCGAATAATACGCAAGCTTGCTCTTTTTGTTGCCGTCTGCATCGACGCGAAGCCCGTAAAGCTCTGCCCAAATTGAACTTGCGAGATCTTCAGCATCTTCGTTATTCGAAGAGATCTTCCGCGCAGCTGACTTAACGGTCGAATCGAAATTGGCGACGAGATCCGACCACGCCTCGTCATCTCCTCGCTCGCACGCGATCACGAGACATAAGTCATCCGCTCTGATCTCATGAACAAAATCCTCGATCTCAACATGAGCCGCACCAGGGTTATCGCGGAGCAAATATTTATCAACCGTTGCCTCAACGCGAATCGCAATGTCAGAGCCAACCAACCCACGCGCGTTTTCAGCACGAGAGATCAAATGCTCTATCGCTTCGCGAACCGTATTTTTATGCTTTTCGGCGATGGCTCCCATTCAAAAAGGTGACACGATTTTAGCACTGTTTTGATGTAACGTGGAACGAATCGAGTTGTTTGGTGTCTAATTAAAGGGAATGCGAATTCATCAAATAGCCTTATCTGTTTTAGTTGTCTCTGTATGGTTTAACGTTTCGCCAGCCCAGGAAAATGTTAATCAGAAGGCAACTAGACAAATTGACACCCGAACGTGTCTCGATTGCTTTTTGGTGGCGAACAACGTTCTCTCCATGGAGAAACCCAAATACCCGAAGAAGGCAAGAAAACTTGGGCTTGCGGATCGCGTGGATGTCCTAATCAAAATCAACACACGAGGTAATGTGATTTCGGCGAGGCCTACTTCTGGCAATAAAATATTCTGGCCAAATGCTGTACTCGCGGCCCGACGTTCGAAATTCAAAGAACCCGTTTTTCTAGGGAATCCCGTAACCGTGCTGACTACAATCTCTTACGATTTTAAGCTGCCCAAATAAGAATCGTTTATTTTATTCTTCTCAGATAATCCTCAATCGATCGCTCAGTTGCCATCCAGTTTCGCGATCGCTTGTATGCGTCGATCTTTCCGGTACGGGCTAGTAGGCTTAGGTACTCTTGTGAGTACGGAAACTTCTTCGTGAGTTCAGAGAGAAGCACGTACTCGTCATCGGCGTGCAATCCGGCGGCTTCGAGGTAGATATCGAGTGAACGTTCGACTGCCTGGGCGATGAAAAGTTCGAACGGATCATAGTTGCCATCGTTTGCTGCATCAAGGGCACGGTAATATTTTCGCCGGTCGTTCACAAGAATGATCGCGGGCGGAAAGCCTTCTCGCATCAACAAAAGATTCATCAAAAGCCTCGCTGTTCGGCCGTTGCCGTCGTAGAAGGGGTGGATCCAGACGAACCGATGATGAAAACGTGCGGCAAGCTCCACGGCGTTTAGTTTCTCAGGATTTCTGAGGGTCTCACCTAGCAGATCACCGATCAGTTCGCTGATCTTTAAGTGATTTGGAGGGACAAAATTGGCTCCGAGTATTCGCACTCGTCCGGTTCGATATCGTCCAGCAAATTCCATTTCGATATTTTCAAGAACCAGTCGATGGATCTCGAGAATTTCCGATTCCTTGATCGCCGATCGCTTTTTTGCGAGAGACTCGACGAAGGCGATCGCTTTTTGATGGTTGTTGATCTCAAAGTGTTCGGCAAGAGTTTTCCCGCTCACCGTCAAACCGTGTTCGATCACCATTCTTGTTTCCCTTAGCGAGATCGTATTTCCCTCGATCGCATTCGAGTTATATGTCCACTCAACAGCGAATTCCGCACGCAATCTTTCCAAGGCGACGCGAGGCAACGGGCGTTTCTTCGCAAGGATCGCCTTTTTCTCACAAATTCGATGATGTATTTCCGGGGCCATATCGGATAAATTTAAATTAGCATGTATCCGATATTCAATGCAAAGATTTTCCTTTCGGAATAAGTTATAAGTTCAAAGTTATAACTTCTAACCGGAGCTGACGACGCTACTTCAGATGCTTTCGCAAAAACGACACGATCTTATATCCGTCGTAATACACCCAAGGCTTTACACCCAAAGTGTAGTGACCACACGGAATCGTTACCGCGCTGTGCTTTATCTTGTGGGCTTTCAGGGCGTTGATCGTGTCGCGGGAGAGATCGACAGGGAAGCTGAGGTCGTAGAGGGTGTAGATGTATCGCTGTGGACGCGGCGGCAGTTTGGCGAGGCGGTCCATGTAGGCCATGGGCGAGATCGGCAGCCAGTATTCGCGGAGCTCGTCGAGAGTGACGTTGTCGCCGATGGCTTCTTTGACATGGTAGGTCGAGAGCCCGTGCCAGACGACGTCGGCGGGATAGCCGGAGACGTGATTGAAAACCGCCGTGTCGATATCCAGATCGTGCGTGAACGCAAAAAATCCGACGCACGAACCGATGCTCGTGCCGACGATGCCGATCTTTTCGTAACCCTGCTGTTTGAGCCAACGCACCGCGGACCGCGTATCGACGACCGCCTGACGAAGCGACTGCAGCGTCCGGCCAACATTCGGAGCAACGAGATAATCTGCCCGATCGCATTCCGGCGGCATTCGTTCTTCGTGATAGGGGAGAGTTAATCTGAGGGCCGAAAGCCCGACCTTGTTAAATATTTTGCAGAGATCGTAATAGGTTCCGGCCTTCGCATTCCAATGCGGCAGTACTAGAACTGCTGACTTTTTGTTGGTTTCGTGCGGAAAATATCTCGCGTAGACGGTGTTGTTTTCAGACGAAACCGTTTTGATTCCGCTGGTCCAGGTTAGCTTGTTTTCGCCATTTGAGATCTCAAATTTGAAGTCTGAAATTTCTGGATTGATGAAAAAATCTTCGCTGTGCTCGACGGTGTTTTTTGAATACTGGCTGAACAACTTTCGCGGGTCGTCGCCGTTTGGGTGCTCGGTGATGTATTCCGTGCCCCATTCGAATTCACGCACAATTCGGTTGTCGTCACGCATCGCGTGCTCGCGTTCCTGATTGTGCATGTAGCGTTTGAGCATAGTGGAACGCGGACATCTTTGTCCGCGTGTGTAAAACGATGCGACTGGCGGACAAGGATGTCCGCGTTCCGTCACGCGACGGCTGCTTTGGCTTTGTTGACGATCTTTTCGTAGAAACCAATGTACTGAGGAATTATCTTTGACGTTGCGTATCTTTGAACAGCCAGCTCGCGGCCGCGTTCGCCGAACGAGCGTCTTAGATCCTCGTCATTCAAAAGTCTAAGTGTATCGACGCTCATTTTTTCCACATCGCCGATATCGCTAAGGAAACCGGATTCGCCATCATTTACGACCTCCGGAATGCCGCCGATGCGGGTCGCGATGACGGGGACTTCGCATGCCTGGGCCTCGAGAGCGGCGAGGCCGAAGGATTCGAGTTCGGAAGGCAGCAGGAAAATGTCGGCAATACCCAGGTAGTCGGCGATATTGGCTTGCTTGCCGACGAAAACGGTCTGCTCTTTAACGCCGAGCTGTTCGGCACGGTAGTAAACCGCCGAGCGTTCGGGTCCGTCGCCGACCATGATCAGTTTGGTATTTGAACCCGCCGCACGGACTTTCGCCAGTATCTCGACGCAGTCATTAGGGCGTTTTACGTGGCGGAAATTCGATACGTGAACGAGCAATCGTTCACCGTTCGGAGCGAGTTCGCCGCGTAAGGGCGAATCGGGCAGCCGCATATAGTGCTTTTCGCAAATGAAATTCGGGATGACCTCGACATCATCAAAATCGAAGGTTTCGATCGTAGCTTGTTTCAGAAATTTCGAGACTGCAGTCACACCGTCGGATTGCTGCAGACCGTAGCACGTGATAGGCAGATAGCTTCGGTCCGCGCCTACGAGCGTGATGTCGGTGCCGTGAAGAGTCGTGATAACGGGCACATAGCGTTTTTGTTTTATCGATTCGCGGGCGAGGATCGCTGAGATTGAATGCGGTATCGCGTAATGAACGTGCAGTAGATCGAGCTTTTCTGCCCGGGCGACGGTGGCCATTTTTGTGGCCAGGGCGAGGTCGTAGGGCTGGTGTTCGAACAATGCGTACGACATCATTTCAACT